>NZ_JAVSCK010000007.1:0-1211 GCF_031932625.1 Hwangdonia seohaensis | reverse complement strand
CAACAAAGAACTGAGTTAAAAAACAAGCAATTTTAAGCTAATTTAGAAACAAAGTTCTCATCATAGGGCAATCCGCTTTTTGCAATGGCAAAAGCCTGTTTCAGCAACTTGTTCGCTACCGCTATCAACGCTAGTTTTGCGCTCTTTTTCTTAGCTACGATCCTATCGAAAAGTGCCTTACATGCCCTGTTGTATTTGCAGGCTGAAAAGGCCGCCAGAAACAATAGGTTCCTCAATTTTTTATTGCCCACTTTACTGATCCTGCTGCGCCCCCGTACGCTACTTCCCGACTCCCTTGTTGTCGGCGTGATGCCTACATAGCTACAAAGTTGCGATGCCCTCTCAAACTTTTTAAAGCCATCGGTTATTACGATCAGGAACAAGGCCGTTTTCAGCCCAATTCCCGGTATGGTCTGCAATAAGGTGAGCTGGTGCTGTTGGTCTTGCTTTACCAGTTCCAATAGCCTGTTTTCTAAAACCAGCATCTCTCTTTGCAAATGTTTTAAGTCGCGGTTTAAGGATTTGTAAACCGTTTTTGATGGAATGCCCAAGGTCTTCTCGCCATGAAGCTTGTTCTTTGTGGCGGTACTCTTTTTTACGTAACTGTCCAACAACCTAAAGAGCTGCAGGCATTCTGCCTGGACATCCGTTAGGGCATTGTAAAAGGGGACTTCGTTTACGGTGCCATACTCACAAATAGCCTTGGCATCGCTCTTGTCGGTCTTTACCTTTGCCAGTTTCATCTGGATAAAACGCTTTACGGATAATGGGTTTACCACTGAGACCTGAACACCGTTTTTATAAAGGAACTGGGCCAACAGGTAATGGTAATAGCCTGTGGCCTCCATAACCACCAAGGTGTTTCTTGGCAGTTTTTTCAATAGGGCCTTAAACCCTTTTGAATCGTTTGGCAATTGAAAATGTCCGGTAGATTCACTGTAAATGTCGAACACCGCTTTGCTGATGTCGATTCCATAAATTTTTCTATCTTTAGTCATAAGAACTATATTTTGGAAAGAACAGATGCTACCCACATTTCAACAACTTGAAAACGAGATCTAGGTCTCACAGAACTGAACGAAGTTTAAGTAGTAAAAGCGCGTGGATTATCAATGTTGTCGAAGTTTGAAACTTCACCGTGTATAGTAACCTTACTACGCGCTTTTGTTCTTTCTGATTAATACTCTAATTTAATGAATTGCAAACTTAAG
>NZ_JAVSCK010000005.1:0-382480 GCF_031932625.1 Hwangdonia seohaensis | reverse complement strand
CACCGTGTATAGTAACCTTACTACGCGCTTTTGTTCTTTCTGATTAATACTCTAATTTAATGAATTGCAAACTTAAGACGTGTATAAAACATAGCTATTAAAGGATTTCCGAGAGGTTTTTGTATATTTACAAAGTACGCCAAATTTTTGATTTGGTTATATTTATAAAAGAAATTTAAACATAAAATAAAAAATTCGGCTCGTGCTAAATCCGAAAATAAGCGTTTATTTATACGCTACGTTTCATACACAAGACCGTTGTGTTTAATTTTGACCCGTCCTGAAATAAGGCTACATAATTTTAAACATTATGTATAGAAATGACAAAGTGATCAGACGGTATTCAGAACCTTTTAAACTGAAAATTTTAGCCGAACTTACAACCGGAAAACACACAAAGAGCGAACTATGTAAACTCTACTCTATAGCACCTACAACCGTAAATGAGTGGATTAAAAAGTACAATCGTAAAGACTTAATGAACACCAGAGTAAAAGTGGAAACAAAAGACGAAATATCTAGAATTAAAGCACTTCAAAAGGAAATAGAACAGCTTAAAAAGCTATTACTTAAAAAGGATTTAGATGCTATGGTATTGGATTCTTATCTAGAAGTAGCTGCTGAAGATTTAGGCTATAAATCTGCCCGTGAACTAAAAAAAAAACTAAGTATAAAGCCTTAATTAAAGCTAAAGAAAAGTCTAAGGGATATGCTTCTTTAATGTACCCCGTCCTGAATAAAAACTACATAATTTTAAAGTTTTTAGAAAAAAGAGAATGAACATTCATTTTTATTTATATCTTTGTACCCTAAAACAGAATATCATGGCCAAACTTCAAAAAAGTATAGATAAGCGTAACGCACTTGTACAGGCAACCATAGAACTAGTAAACAACAATGGGTTCCATGATACGGCTATGAGCAAAATAGCAAAAATGGCAAATGTCTCTCCTGCAACTATTTATTTATATTTTGAGAACAAACAAGACTTGGTAAACCAAACGTATTTAGAAGTAAAAACCAAATACACAGATTTTGTTTTTAAGACTTATAATGAGAATAATTCAGTTAAAGCAGGCTTCGAACTCATCTGGAAACGTATTGCAGAGTTTAATATCAATGAATCTGAATATTCTTTTTTTTTAAACCAATGTAATAACACTCCAATAATTGATGAACCTAGTAGAAAAGAAGGAATTAGGCATCTACAACCCCTACTCGACCTATGGGAACGTGGGAAAAAAGAAGGAGTTATTAAGCCCATTTCAGATTATATTTTATATGCCTATTCGATAAATCCTTTATCCTTTTTAATGACCGCTCAAAAACAGGACGAATTTCAATTGACCAAAGCACATGTTGAAGAAGCATTTCTAACAGCTTGGGACAGTATTAAACTTTAAAAATGAAAAAAACAGCAATTATATTAGGTGCGACCGGCTTAACAGGTTCTATACTTTTAGAAAAACTACTAATTGATGATAGGTATACAACTATAAAATTGTTTTCCAGAAAAGAAATTGATGGGCTGCCAACCAAAGTAAAACAGTTTGTTGGTGATATTTTAGAGTTAGATGACTTTAAGAAGGATTTCACTGCAGATGAAGTATTTTGTTGCATCGGTACAACTGCCAAGAAAACACCAGACAAACAACTGTATAAAAAGATAGATTTTGGAATTCCGGTAACTGCCGCAAAACTTGCAAAAGCAAATGGAATACCTACGTTTTTAGTCATTTCTTCATTAGGCGCAAATGCACAAAGCTCTATTTTTTACAGCAAAACAAAAGGTGAAATGGAACAAGCAGTGCTTTCAGAAAAAATTGAAAAAACGCATGTTTTACAGCCTTCTATTATTGGTGGTGACAGACAAGAAAAACGTATTGGAGAAAAAATAGGGTTGCTTGTAATTAAACTGCTGCAACCTTTTTTCTTCGGAAGATTGAAGAAGTATAGAATTACAAAAGCTAAAGATATTGCACTAGCTATGATAAACTTAGCAAATTCAACTTCAACAAAAACAATAATAACATCTCCAAGTATCAAGTTACTTGCAGAAGAATGCCCTATCCAAAAATAACACCTCATGAAAAAATATTTTAATAAAACAAGTGCCATTCAAAACATAATGAGAATTGTGTTAGGCGTTTTTATGCTCTATGCAGGCATAGGACATCTAACGTACCTTAGGACAGAGTTTCAGGCACAGGTTCCTACGTGGATCACAACCGATTTAGCGTTTATGGATTTCATCGTGTTAGCATCTGGTGTAGTAGAAATTATTTTTGGGGTACTAATGATTTACGGAGGCAGATTAAAAATTAACACAGGTATTTTATTGGCAATATTCTATGTCCTCATTTTCCCTGGAAATATCAATCAATATGTAAATGAAATAGATTCTTTTGGCTTAAATACAGATAATCAGAGGTTAATAAGATTGGCTTTTCAACCCGTTTTAATTATCTGGGCTTTGTGGTCAACAGGAGCACTTAAATATTTAATATCAAAGAAAAAGAATAGTAATAAATAAAAAATTGAAAAAATGGAATTATTAGACAAATTAAACTGGAGATATGCCGCAAAAGCAATGAATGGCAAAAAAGTATCTCAAAATAAAATTGACAATATTATAGAAGCTGCTCGTTTAGCGCCTACATCAAGCGGTTTACAACCTTTCGAAATAATTGTAATTACGAATCAAAAAATTAAAGAACAAATTAGACCAATAGCTTGGAATCAATCTGTAATAACCGACTGCTCCCACCTACTTGTTTTTGCTGCTTGGGACACCTATACGGAAGATAGAATTAACTATATGTTCGATTTAACAAACGAGATTAGAGGATTCAAAAACGAAGGTTGGGAAAACTACCGTCAAAAGTTATTACAAATGTATCCGCAACAAGATGCAGAAGTAAACTTTAATCATGCTGCCAAACAGGCTTACATCGCATTTTCACAAGCTATTACAGCAGCTGCATACGAAGGTGTAGATGCAACGCCCCTAGAAGGTTTTAACGCTGATAAGTTAGATGAAATACTAGACTTAAGAGCGAAAGGTTTACGTAGTGCAGTCATGCTACCCATTGGTTACCGAGATGCCGATAGCGATTGGTTGGTTAATCTAGTCAAGGTTAGAAAAAGTACAGAAGATTTAGTAACAGTAATTGCATAATCGGTACACTTTAAATAAATTAATCAAAGTAAGAAGATGAAAAATTTTGAATTTAACAACCCTACCAAAATTATTTTTGGAAAGGACACCATAGAGAAACTAAAAGAAGAAATTCCAGCAAATGCTAAAGTATTATTGCTTTATGGTGGAGGTAGCATTAAAAAGAATGGCATTTACGACCAAGTAAAAACGGCATTAGCAAATGTTGATACAACTGAGTTTGGAGGTATTCCTGCAAATCCAGAATATGAAATATTAATAGAGGCTTTAAAAGTAATTAAAGCTAAAAATATCACCCATTTATTAGCTGTTGGTGGTGGTTCTGTAATTGACGGAACCAAATTTTTATCTGCAGCGGCAGTATTCGATGGAGACACGCCTTGGGATATTTTATCCAAAAACATTAGAACCGAAAAAGGAATGCCTTTTGGAACTGTGCTAACATTGCCGGCAACAGGCTCTGAAATGAATTCTGGTGCTGTAATTACACGTAAAGAAACCAAAGAAAAGCTTGCTATGGGTGGACCTGGATTGTTTCCGCAATTTTCAATTTTAGATCCTGAAGTCGTAAAATCAATTCCACAACGTCAATTGGCAAATGGTCTGGCCGATGCTTTTACACACGTTTTAGAACAATACATGACCTATCCGGTAGATGCAAAATTACAAGATCGTTTTGCAGAAAGCATTTTGCAAACTTTGATTGAAATTGCACCGACTATACTCAAAGATGAGTTTGACTATAAAGCGGCTTCCAATTTTATGTGGAGTTGTACCATGGCATTAAACGGATTAATTCAAAAAGGAGTGCCTACAGATTGGGCTATTCATGCCATGGGACACGAATTAACGGCTTTATATGGTATAGATCATGCAAGAACATTAGCTATCCTTACAGAAAGTCATTACAAATATAATTTTGAAGCTAAAAAAGAAAAATTAGCACAATACGGTGAACGCGTCTGGAATATTAATGAAGGAAGTATCGACGATAAAGCCTATGCCGCTATCGAAAAAACAACCGGATTTTTCAAATCCTTGGGAATCGACACTAAACTGTCTGATTATACTAACGTTTACGAAGGAACAGCTGAAGAAATCGCAAAACGTTTTACAGATCGTGGTTGGTTAGGTTTAGGAGAGCATCAGTCATTATCACCGGAAAAAGTTAAAAAAATTGTAAAAATGGCTTACTAACTTTAAAAATGTATAGCAATAACAGCGGTTTGGGTTTTAATTCAAACCGTTTTGCTTTTAATAATGTATCTTGGTATTCAAAAGTTGTAGTTTTTAAATCTACTACTGCTCTTATACTTAAGGTTGGGTATAATGCGAAAAATGCGTTTCAAATCGAAAGTTCCAGATTGATGTCCATTTAGGTTTAGACATTTTATCTTTGGCATCGTGAAATACCATTACTCACCACATTTCCTCATTTTGTTTAAAAATACCCTAAAATGATAAGAACTATGTAAAGCTCATATTCTTGTGTTTAAAACATGGTAAAATAAAAACCAATATAAGTAATCCATCTGTTACTTAGACCCTTCCGATATCTCAAAATGTTAGCCACAGATTTTTAATGTTAGCCTATCATAATTAGGTTATTTATCATTCTATTTTTCTATATTTACCATATAAACATAAGTGAACACAAAACTGAACACGTTTTGGAACACGGCTTAGAATATAAAAAATTTAAAACACTGATTTTCAGTTTTTTAACCTTATTAAATTTATCCAATTTTAATTCATAACCCGGAGGTCGGGGGATCGTGCCCCCCTCTCGCTACAATTCTAACATGTGCCCAAAACAAACGGTTTAGTTCACTCTAAACCGTTTTTTTTATGTCAGCGACTCACTCTTTTGTTTGCATAAAATCTACGATGAAATTTTAACTATAAAATAGAATACTGTCTTTGTTCCACATAGTGTTAATTTTAATTATAATGTAATACGTAATGGTTTAAGACTATTATGCTAAATTTAGAAAAACCCAAACTTTTTCCTCTATTTCAGAATAATAAACAATACCTATAAAAAAATTAAAGCTCAATTTTACTTGCACCCCTAAATTCTGTCATTTACAAGATGGTGTTTCGCAATGCTCACATTACAAAATTACCACGTGCAAAGGCGTATGTTCAGATAACGAAACAGTAAACTCTTATAATTTACGTGTAAACTCAGCCATTTCATATACCATTGAAAACACAAAAGACATGGTGCTAAAACAAAAAGGAAGACATGACGAAGAAGAGGCGTTTGTTTTAATTAAAAACAGTGTTTATTTAGGTTACGGCTTTATCGATAAAACAGAACAGATTAGTACAGCAGAAGAATAGGAAGCCTTTTTAATTCCACAGAAAGACAATTTGGATGTGCAGAAAATACTACGCAGTGTATTGCAAAATATCAACCCCTAATTAACCACCTCCTTTTGTGCGCCAACTCTTAAGCAACGCTCTTCACCCAGATACAATGGATTAGCATGTTTTTCTGACCAAAAGCCGTCTAAAATATCTTTTGTAATGCATTTATAAACAACAACACCTTTATAAACAATCTGTTGGTCGCCTTTATAATTAAAATTAATAACCAAGATGTTATTTTTAAAAAAACCCGTACCAAACTGCTCTTGACTATTGTTTATTAACCACTTTGCGGTAATCCTATTATGTTCATCGAGCGATAATTTTAATGTCCCTTCATAGTTATTGCCTTCTTCATCTTGATTGTTTCCTATAACAGTGTATGTGCCTTGTAGTTGTTGTATTGTCATATTTTTTTGATTTGCTTATGTTTGGTAAAATTACTTATTTATAACACCATTAATAAACTACACCTTTGTTTAAAATCTATCCAAACCATAGTTCATCATTTTTTTATGATAAATTGATTATTCACAAAGCTATCCACACAAATGAAAGTAATTTATATCTTCATTTTATATTAAATCGCTACTAATATTAAATATTACGTGGTAATTTATCCTTAAATTAGTGTACATCAATTTATTACTTCTAATTATGAAAACGCACTATAACATTATTATTGCAGGGGCCGGCGGAATTGCAGAAGCCGCAGGTCTTATTATGGCAGAATGGAGCAAAGTAACACCAACAATCTATATAGGAAATCGCACGCTTTCCAAAGCACAAAACGTTGCTAAATGGATTATGGAAGGCACCACGAAACCGTGTAAGGTAATAGCTTTTCATTTAGATCCTTCGGACATCTCTAATGAAGCAACTGCCATTTTTAACAACGGAGATGCCCTACTTGACTGCTTACCCGGTAGTTTAGCGCCTAAAATGGCTACCCTTGCAAAAAGCAATAACTTGTATTATGCCAATCTTACTGAATATGTCGCCGAAACATACCAAATAAAGGCCATGGCCAAAAATGCCAAAACCGGTTTTGTTTTACAAACGGGGTTGGCTCCGGGCTATATTGATGTATTGGCTAACCATTTATTTCAAGAATTTTGTAAGCAATATTTGGTGGAGCAAGTAGATACTTTGGAGTTTAAGGTTGGAGCACTTACCAATCATGCCATTGCGCCTCATTTTTATGGTTTTACTTGGAGTCCGGTTGGGGTTGCCACTGAGTATTTAAAAGATAGCATCGTTCTGCGAGATTATAAAAAAACAAGCCTTCCTGCCCTCTCTGAAAGCGCTCGCATCATAATTAACGGGATTACCTACGAAGAAGACCTTACCTCTGGAGGCGCTGCCGATTTACCCGATGCCTTGGAGGGCAAAGTTAAAAACCTCGATTATAAAACATTACGTCACCCAGGTCATTATGCTTGGGTTAAAGACCAATTAAAAAATTTAACCAACTCCAAAGATCCCATTGCCGATTTACAACAGATAATGCAAGACCAAATTCCACATATCGAGGACGACCAAATAATACTCTATGCCGCTGTAGAGGGCAAGGATAAAAATGGCGTTTTGCGTAGGCACGAAATAGCTAAAGCTATTAAGCCCAAACAGGTTGGCAAACACACGCTTCGAGCTATCCAAACAACTACTGCAGCACCATTGGTACAAGCCATTCAATGGCTGTTGGAAACAAAGCCTCAAGGTGTTGTACTCCAAAGTCAATTAGAGACCGAGAGCTTTTTAAATGGGGAATTTATAACGCCTATTTATGGTAAAATTTAAAGTGTGCCTTATTTAAACCCGTCGCTTATCACTCAGCCAAATTTAAATTCTACATGGCACATTTAAGTTTTTTTAATAAAGTTCCTCCAAGCTTGCGTTTATATGTAACATAAGTCAACTTATCATATAACAGATTATGTAATTTTGAATGTAATTTTGAAAAAACCATCCAATTAAATCTTTATAAAATGAAAAAAACAATCTTATTATGCTTCATATTGGCCATGGCTTTTAGCTGTAATAATTCTAAAAAAACCAAAGATGTTCCGGTAGAAAAAGCCCAATCTAATTTTGATACGATTGCCTATCACGAAAAAGGTTTAGAATATGCGTTTAGCACCAAAGCCGTATTGGGTAAAAACCTAATGGGCACCATACAGAAAAAAGGAACCATAGAGGCTTTAGCGTTTTGCAATGAAAAAGCATATCCTTTAACCGATAGTATGGCTGTTGTGCATAACGCTACCATTAAACGTGTTTCAGATAAACCCAGAAACGAGGCCAATCAAGCAAACAACAAAGAATTAACCTATATTGAAACTTTTAAAAAAGATATAAAAAACAACATAGAACCAAAACCCATTGTAGATGAATTGGAAGATCGTGTGCAAGTATATTATCCGATTACCACCAATGCGATGTGCTTACAATGCCATGGAAAACCTCAGGAGGATTTAAAAATGCTAACTTTACAGAAAGTAAAAAAATTATATCCTAACGACAAAGCCATAGGTTACGGCGTTAATGAGGTTAGAGGTATTTGGAGCATTACTTTTGATAAATAAATGAAGTAAATATGAGTAAATTTTCAGACATAATAAATCAAGACAAACCCGTTTTAGTAGATTTTTTTGCAACGTGGTGCGGCCCTTGTAAAATGATGAATCCCATTTTAAAACAAGTAAAAGAAAACTTGGGAGACCGTGTGTCTATCATTAAAATAGATGTTGATAAAAACCAAGCCTTAGCGGCTAAATATCAAGTAAAAGGCGTACCAACATTGCTTTTGTTTAAAAACGGAAAACAAGTGTGGCGACAATCTGGTGTGGTTCAAAAAGAAGACATTATAAATTTGATAACCTCACATAGTTAATGGATTTATCAGAAGAGTTTTGGGACAATAAATATAAAACAAATGATATTGGTTGGGATTTAGGAACAGTTTCGCCTCCCATTAAAGCCTATATCGACCAGCTTTCCCACAAGGAAAAAGAACTGAAGATTCTAATTCCGGGTGGTGGACATGGCTATGAAGCAGAATATCTCAATTCCAAAGGTTTTAAAAATGTTTTTGTTGTAGATGTTTCTAAAACAGCACTTGGTAATCTAAAAAAACGGGTGCCTTCGTTTCCTTCATCGCATCTCATTCAAAATAATTTTTTTGAGTTGGACATGACTTTCGATTTAATTATAGAACAAACTTTTTTCTGTGCCATAAATCCTGAGCTTAGGGCTTTATATGCTGAAAAGGCTTCGGAAATATTACAGATCGGTGGAAAAATTATTGGATTACTCTTTAATGTGCCCTTAAACAAAACACATCCGCCTTTTGGAGGGAATAAGGAAGAATATTTAGCGTATTTTAAACCTTATTTCCATATTCGTTTGATGGAAGAAGCAACCAATTCTCACGAGTCAAGATTGGGAAAAGAATTGTTTTTTAATATACAGAAAAAATAACATTGCTATTTATAATATAAAAAGAGCAGCGTACTTTAAATATGCTGCTCTTTTTAATTACACCTGTAATTTTTAAAATTTATACTGTAAAAAAGCAGAAAAATTACGTCCGGGTTCGGTAATTGGAGTTCTTCCAAAATCTGCTTGATTGGTAAAGGAGAAGTTTAAATGGTTATTGTAAGCTTCGTCTAAAACATTAATCACTGCAACACCTAAGGTAACATTCTTAATTGGTTTTAGTCCAAAACGAAGGTCTATGGTTTGATAGCCATCAGTTTCTGTTTCGCCAAAACTATTTGAAATGTGCTCTTGTTTTGAAACCACATTGTACTGTATGTTTCCCCAAAATTTTTCTTTTTGAAAACCAACGCTCAATTTGGTGTTTAATGGTGGTGTTAAAGGCAACGACTCGCCTAAATCCTTATTTTTGGCGTACACATAGGCCACTTCGGTTTTAAAATAATAATCGTTTAAAAAGTCCAGTTTTGCCATAGCTTCAAAACCGGTTTTATAAGATTCATCCAAGTTTTGAAACACTTTTACATGCCTTGGTTGGGCCATAGGATTAAACTTTCGAGTAATGGTTGGATCTACAATACCAACATTATAGTTTTCAAAAAACGAATAATAAAAAGACGTTTGGTAGCTAAAGTTATTAAAGCCGTTTTTTAAAGGTTCTTTTCCTTTAAATCCAATTTCAAATTGATTATTCACTTCAGCCTTTAAATTAGGATTCCCTACATATTCATAAGGATCTTGACCAACGCTAAAGTGATTTATAAAACGCTCTATCATGTTGGCAGACCTTATTCCTCTGCCATAAGCAGCTTCTAAAGTAAAGTTATCAGACACTCTGTTTTTTAATGATAGTGTTCCGCTAACATTGTGTTCTGTGCGTTTTTCAAGGTTGTACATGGCAGCAAAATCGTCTTCCGGATTTTGAATATCCGATGTTACGTTATCGTAACGCACACCAATCGTAAATATCGTTTTAGGATTAAAAGCATACTTTGCTTCGGTAAACAGACCCAAATCCGTTATATAGGAATCTTGCCAAACCTTATCGTTAAAAGTCATGGGCATTGGCAAAGGGTTTCCGTTCATCATTTTAACCAATCTGGTTCGGCCCCCATCTCTGGCAATATGCATGGCATCGACACCAGAAAATACATTCAGTTTTGTGGTAGGTTTCCAGTTTAGCTCTAATTTCCCTCCAATGGTAGTGGCGTCAACAACTGAAGAAGCTTCCATCATCATAAAAGAAGGCCGATTGGTATTCGTCATTAAATGATCAACATAACTGTAATAGGCTTTAGCCGTAAACGTTTTTGCTATTTCACCGATATTATCCAGTTTATAATCTAAAGAAATAATGCTGCTATTATCATAATCGGTGTCCATGGGTAAGGCGGCATGCAACACATCGCGACCAAAAGATTGCCTCCAATGTGCCTGAAAACGTTGGTCGTCTGAAAAGTTATAGCCCATTTTAACACCATAATCTGTACTTCTGAAAGACGAAGGGATTTCGGTACCATTGCCATCTTCATAATTTCCAAAATCCCTGTAACCAGCGTTGGCAACAACATCGTATTTTTCTTGAATGTATTGCAAATGCACTAAGTTTACCAATGAATTCCCGTTGCTTTCGTAACCTGCCGACACTTTTCCGTGCAAACCATAATCTTCATAATCTGGTTTTTGTGTTACCAAATTTACAATGCCTCCAAAAGTAGCGCCATAACGCACGGTGTAAGGGCCTTTTATTATTTCAATTTTAGAGATTTCTTCGGGAATAATGTGGGTCGTAATCGGGTCCATTCTATTTGGGCAAGCATGCATGGCCTTGGTGCCGCCATCGTACTGAATATTTAACTGCTCGTATTGCGCCGCCCTAAACGACGGGTCTATGGCATAATTCCCTCTTTTTATAACCGAAAACCCATTAATGTCATTAAACAAATCGGCTACATTTTTGGGCTGTACAATGGCTTCGTCATATTTATTTGAAACAACTGTTAAAATGGGGTCTTTTTTAATGTTTCCCGTAACAATAACTTCGTCTAGTTTATTAATTTTTTGTTTTGTGGTATCGCTTATGGTTTCGTTTAATTCTTGCCCATAAGACATGGCTGAAATTAGCGCACATAATAGCACACTATATAGTATTTTCATTTTATAGCTTATTATAATTTAACTTTGTGATTGCGATAGTTAATACTACCAATGGTAAAAGTGAAATTATACGCGCGGTGGATGAAAACAATCGTTTGTGTTGTTAAACGAATAAAGGTTTTGGTAAGCTGTTGGTTGCTGTACTTTAATGCAGTCTATCTCTGTTAAAACAATCGCCTCTGCAACATGCGAAAACAGAGTGATTTCTTTAAAATCTGCAATATTTATGGGTGTTCTTTGTTCGTTATCTTGAGATTTGACAACCTTTTCCAATTGGCACCTTCCGTTACATTCCAATTCCAGTTTATCCTTATTTTCACATAAAGCATCAATAAAACCAATGGGATCTATATGGTAATAGGCAAAAGTTAAACTAACTTTAGCACTATTGAATAGAAGCAGTATTGACAAAACGACTGCGAATATGTAAACCACCTTTTTCATTGCAACAAAAGTAATAGCTAGCATTTTTTTTTAAACTGATTTTTGTCATGTTTAGAATGAATATTGAAAACATAGTCCGTTTAAAGCATTAATTCAGACATTACCTTAGCAGACGCAACTTAGTATGGTCTTAAAAAAAGTGCCAAATATTTTAAAAATTTCACAAAAAAATTTTATATTAAATAAAACAAAAAATATGATTATTAAACAATTTAAAGACGAGCCCTTAGCCCATTATTCTTATGCTATAATTAGTAAAGATAAAATGGCACTTGTCGATCCTTCAAGAGATGCAAGACCCTATTACGAGTTGGCAGAAGCACACAATGCCAAAATTGTAGCGGTTTTCGAAACGCATCCGCATGCCGATTTTGTGAGTAGTCATTTGCAAATACACAAAGAAACCGGAGCACATATTTACGCGAGCAAGCTTGTTGGCGCAAGTTATCCGCACCAAACCTTTGATGATGGCGATTCGTTTAAAATGAGCAATGTAACCTTTGAAGCCATTAACACGCCTGGTCATTCTCCAGACAGTATCACTATTATCGCCAAAGATGACAATGAAAAACAGGTAATGTTCTCGGGCGACACCCTATTTATTGGTGATGTTGGTCGGCCCGATTTAAGGGAAAAAGCCGGAAACATGAAAGCCAAACGAGAAGATTTGGCCAAAAGCATGTACAACACCATGAAAACCAAATTCACCCATTTACCAAATAGCACCATTATTTACCCCGCGCATGGAGCGGGTTCGTTATGTGGTAAAAATTTGAGCAACGATGCTTCGAGTACTTTGGGAAGGGAGCGTGAGGAAAACTGGGCATTCAAAAATTTAACCGAAGAACAATTTGTGGAACATATTTTAAAAGACCAACCTTTTGTACCATCATATTTTGGTTTTAATGTGGATATCAATAAAGAAGGTGCCGATAATTATGAGCTGGGTATTGCAAAACCAACGTTGCATTTTCAGATGGACGAACTTGATACAGGCGAAACTTTAGTCGTTGATGTTAGAAATGAAAAGGATTTTAAAAGAAACCATCTAGCCAAGAGTTTTAATATCATGGCTGAATCGGATGATGACAAGTTTGAAACTTGGTTAGGTGCTATTGTAAAGCCTGAAGAACCGTTTTGTGTTGTTCTAAATTCAATAAAAGACAGAGAAACCATTTTAAATCGCATAGCGAAAATTGGTTACGAAAAGCAGTTAAAAAAATTGATAACATTAAACGAAACGGCATTTACTAAATCTGAAGCTTTTAATCTTGAAGATTTCAAAAAGAACAGGAATCAATATACCATTGTAGATATTCGGAATAAAAGCGAAACAGATGAAGGTAAAATATTTGATGATGCCATTGCTATTCCATTAAACCAATTAAGAGATTCCAAAAACGACATCCCAACAAATAAACCAATCGTGGTGCATTGTGCTGGCGGTTATAGAAGTGCAGCCGGTAGCAGTATTGTTTCAAAACTAATCAATGGGGTTTCTGTTTACGACTTAAGTGATGCTGTAAAGCAATTTAATTAAAAATACTGCTGTTTAAATTTTACTGAAATCGATTTAATGGAGCCGACAACATGACATAAAATTCTTCAAAAATAATCAAATTGCATTAGTTTGATTATTTTTTGTACATTTGCTAACCAAATGGTTAAACCATATAGTTAAAAATGAAAAAAACGAAAGACGAAAACACCGAAGAGCAAATTTTAAATGCTGCAAAAAACGTATTTCAATCAAAAGGAATGGATGGTGCGCGCATGCAGGAAATAGCAGATAAAGCAGGTATTAACAAGGCTATGCTTCATTATTATTACAGAAGTAAGCAATTATTGTTTGAAGCGGTTTTTAAGAATGCATTTTCACTATTGGCGCCTCAATTAAATGCAATTTTAAATGATGACTCTTCACTTGAGGACAAGATTAAAAATTTCACAATGGATTACACAAGCTTTATGATGAAGCATCCGTATTTACCAAATTTCATTATTCAAGAATTAAATAGAAATGAAGATTTTATACTCAAACTCAAAGAAAATACAGGGTTTCCAAACCTCGAAAAATTCAAAGAAAAAGTAGCCGAGGAAATCAACCAAGGTATGATAAGACCCATCGATGCAGATCAATTGTTTGTAAATATTATTGCACTCAACATTTTTCCATTTTTAGGAAAACCTTTGATTAAAGCATTTACAAATAAAGATGAAAAGACCTATAAAACCTTCGTGGAAAAACGAAAAACAGAAGTTTCCAACTTTATTATTAATTCAATAAAACAACATTAATAATGAAACGTTTCATAATAATTCCAATTATACTGATAACCCTTACCGGTATGGGGCAACAAAGCATTTCATTGGAGGAATGTTACGGTTTAGTGGCTGAAAATTATCCGCTGGCGAAACAATCACAGCTCATTGAAAATCAAAACAGTTTGGATAAAGCTATTATTTCCAATGCAAAATTGCCACAGTTTAATTTAGATGCACAGGCTACCTATCAATCCGACGTGATTGAAATTCCCATTCCCAATGCCAATATTGAACCATTGAACAAAGACCAATATCGCGCGACACTTTCAGTAAATCAATTGATTTATAATGGAGGCGCGACAAATGCGGCCTTAAATGTAAAATCGGTACAAACCAAAACAAAACAAAAACAGGTTGATGTTAATTTATATCAATTAAAACAACAAATCAACCAACTGTATTTCTCTATTTTACTGGCTCAGGAAACCGATTTATTGCTAAAAGCCAAACAAACACAGTTACGGGCAAAATTGGCAGAAGTACAATCGGGTATAAAATACGGTGTGATTTTACCGACGTCCGATAAGGTTTTGGAGGCGGAACTTTTAAAACTTAATCAACAATTTAGAGAGGTAGAAAGTAATAAATCAGCTTTAATTGAAACGCTTTCGAGCATAATCGGTAAAAACTTAAACGCTTCTACCCTATTTCAAAATCCTCTTGTAGACACCCAAATACGGCATGATTTAAACCGACCGGAATTGGAATTATTTCAACTTAAAAAAGATGAAATAGCACATTCTGAGGCATTAATTTCCAAACAAAACGCGCCAAAACTACTTGGCTTTGCAACCGGTGGCTATGGTAACCCTGGGCTGAATATGTTGGATAATTCCTTTCAAACATTTTATACGGTTGGTGTTAAATTGAATTGGAATGTTTTCGATTGGAATTCCAATAAAAAACAACGTCAATCCTTGGCCATTAATAAAGATATTGTAGATACAGAGGCCGAAACCTTTAAGTTAAATACAAACATAGAACTGAATCAGCAACAAAAGGAAATTGATAAAATTGAAAGCTTTATTGCATCCGATTTAGAAATCATCAAACTTAGAAAAGAGGTGCTCAAATCGGCAGATTCTCAACTTAAAAATGGCGTGATTACGGCTTCGGCATATATCACAGAACTCACCAATTTATACGAAGATGAAAACACTTTGGTCACTCATAAAATTCAATTACAATTGGCAAAAGCAAATTACAATGTCATTAAAGGACAATAACTATTTAAAAATGAAAAACTACAATTATATTTTAGGAATAAGCATATTGGCTACCACTGTGTTTTCCTGTGGAAACGGCAACGATAAAGCAGATGGTTACGGTAATTTTGAAGCCACAGAAATCACCATTTCTTCCGAAAATAACGGAAAGCTCATGCAATTTGATGTTAATGAAGGTGATGTTCTTAAAAAAGATCAATTTATTGGTTATATCGATACCATTCCATTGGCATTAAAACGGGAGCAATTAATGGTTTCCAAAGCTGTGATTAGCTCAAAATCCAAAGGCGTGTTGTCCCAGATATCCGTTTTAGACGCAAAATTGAAAACAGCCAATACCAATAAAACCAGAGTTGAAAATTTAATAAAAGACCATGCTGGAACGCAAAAGCAATTGGATGATATTGAGGGTGAAATAGATGTGATTAAAAATCAGATTAGAAGTGTGGAAATCCAAAACGCACCTGTTGTTAATGAATTGAAATCTATCGACGTGCAACTTAAGCAAATTGACGATCAAATTAAAAAAAGTAAAATCATAAACCCAATAAACGGAACGATTTTAACCAAATATGCCGAACCCAACGAGATTACTGTTTTTGGTAAGCCACTCTATAAAATTGCCGATTTAAACTCCATGCAACTTCGAGTTTATGTGAGTGAAACCCAATTGGCAAATATAAAAATTGGTCAAGAAGTCTCTGTAAAGATTGATGATGCAGACACCATGAAATCCTATAAAGGAATGATAAGTTGGGTTGCTTCGGAAGCCGAATTCACGCCAAAAATCATTCAAACCAAAGAAGAGCGGGTTGCCCTGGTTTATGCCGTAAAAATAGATGTAAAAAACGATGGCAGCCTAAAAATTGGCATGCCCGCAGAATTATGGATAAATAACTTAAATAATAATCAATAAAAAACAAAAACAATGAAACATGTAATTTTAACCTTGAGCCTATTGGCGTTAGTAAGCTGTAAAGACAGCAAAAACCAAGACACAAAAACGGAAACCGTTGAGCATGCAACTGACAGTCACAGCAATCAGCACGACAACGAGGCTTCAAATGTTTATGCCAATGCTTGGATAAACGAAATTCAAAAAAACAATGGAGAAAAATGGCAAGCCGATGCCACAACAAATGAAGGCGTACAAAAGCTACAAAACACAATCAACACACAATCGGCAAGTACACTGGAAGACTATCACCAACTAGCAAAACAATTGAATGATGAGAAAAATTTTGTGGTAAAAAACTGCACGATGAAAGGACCTTCACACGACAATTTGCACGTATGGCTACATCCGTTAATCGAAAAAATTGATGCGCTTTTAAAAGTGGAAACCGTTGAAGATGCTTCGAAAATCACAGCTAGTATTGAAGAAAACATCAATGCCTATTCAGAATATTTCAAATAAATGGGTATTACTGTAAGCCATATCAGCAAATCTTATAAAAATGTAAAAGCCTTACAGAGTATTTTTTTTGAAGTAAAAAAAGGCGAGCTTTTTGGTCTCATAGGTCCTGATGGTGCTGGTAAAACAACACTATTCAGGATTTTGACCACACTTTTATTTGCAGATGAAGGCACAGCAACCGTTGCTGGTTTTGATGTGGTTGAAGATTACAAAAGCATTAGAAACAGTGTTGGCTACATGCCTGGGAAATTTTCGCTCTACCAAGATTTAACCGTTAAAGAAAATCTGGATTTTTTTGCAACCATTTTTGGAACAACCGTCGAAGAAAACTACGATTTAATAAAAGATATCTATGTGCAAATAGAACCTTTTAAAAACCGTCGCGCAGGTAAACTATCTGGTGGAATGAAACAAAAACTCGCATTGAGTTGTGCCTTGATTCATAAACCAAAAGTGCTGTTTTTAGATGAACCCACCACAGGCGTTGACCCAGTGTCACGAAAGGAATTTTGGGAGATGCTAAAACGGTTGCAACAAAAAGGCATTACCATTTTAGTTTCGACACCTTATATGGACGAAGCGGCTTTATGCGATAGAATTGCACTGATTCAAGATGGAAAAATTTTGGAAATAGACACGCCTGAAGCGATTGTAAAACATTATCCTAAGCCAATTTATAACGTTCGTGCTAACAATATGTTTCAACTAATCAATAGCTTAAATGCCTATGAACACAACCATAGCGTGTATCCTTTTGGCGAGTTTGTGCATTATACCGATAATAGAACAGACTTTAATCCAGACCTTTTAAAAGCATACTTAGAAAGCAAAAACTTATCAAACATACACATTGAAAAAACAATAGCCACTATTGAAGACACCTTTATGGAATTGGCAAAATAATGAACAACAACAAGGTCATACAAGTAGAAGGATTAACCAAAATGTTTGGTGATTTTACAGCAGTAAACGCCATTACATTTGACGTTGAAAAAGGTGAAATCTTTGGGTTTCTAGGAGCCAATGGCGCAGGAAAAACCACAGCAATGAAGATGCTTATTGGCATTTCAAATCCTACTTCTGGCAATGCCAATGTCGCTGGTTTTGATGTATATACCAATGCAGAAGACATTAAGAAGAATATTGGCTATATGAGTCAGAAATTCGCCTTGTATGACGATTTAACGGTTAGGGAAAACATTACGTTTTTTGGAGGTATTTATGGTTTATCAAGAAAACGCATTAAAGAAAAATCGGATGCTTTGATTGAAGAATTAGGCTTGCAGAATGTTGCTAATAAATTGGTTGGTGCTTTACCATTGGGTTGGAAACAAAAACTATCCTTTTCGGTGTCCTTGATTCACGATCCCAAAATTGTGTTTTTAGATGAACCAACTGGTGGCGTTGATCCCATTACCAGACGTCAGTTTTGGGAATTGATTTACAAAGCAGCCAACCAAGGTACCACGGTTTTTGTAACCACGCATTATATGGACGAAGCGGAATACTGTGATCGTGTATCTATTATGGTCAACGGAAAAATAGAAGCTTTAGATACACCCAAAAAACTAAAAGAACAGTTTAAGGCTGAAAATATGAACGATGTGTTTTTAAAACTGGCAAGAGGATGAAAAAATGTCCCACAGATTTCGCTGATTTGCGCAGAATAATGGCAAATAATTTTAAAAAAAACCTGCGGTTATCTGCGTAATCTGCGGGAAACTAAAAAAATAAATCATGGAACAAAAAACAGAAAATGAAATATCCTACTTAATTAGAGGAGCTATATTTAAAGTCTATAATGAATTAGGTCCAGGTTTATTAGAATCCGTTTATGAAGCTGTTTTAAGTTTCGAGCTACAAAAACAAGGTTTAGACGTAAAAAGCCAAGTTCCATTGCCAGTATATTATGATGGACATAAGCTAGAAGTAGGATTCAGATTAGATTTATTGGTAAATAATAAAGTGATTATAGAAATCAAATCTGTAGAAACTTTATCAAAAGTACATCATAAGCAAGTTTTAACTTATTTAAAGATTTCAGAATTGAAGTTAGGCATTTTAGTAAATTTTAATGTAGATGAAATAACAAAAGGAATTTTCAGAAAAGTAAACGGATTATAAAACATAAATCTGCGGTAATCAGCGAAATCTGCGGTAATAAGAGATGAAAAGATTTATAGGCTTCATAAAAAAAGAATTCTACCATATTTTTAGAGATAGACGCTCGTTGTTTATTCTCTTCGGAATGCCAATTGCCCAAATTTTACTATTCGGATTCGCCATTACCAATGAAATCAATAATGTAGATATTGCCATTTTAGACCATTCAAAAGACGCCACCACAAAAGAAATTATCAATAAAATTTCAGCTTCAAAATATTTCAGTATCAAACAAATCATTGAAAAAGAAGCCGATATCGAATCGGTGTTTCAAAAAGGTCATGTAAAAGCCGTTTTAAATTTTGAGAAAGGTTTCAGTAGAAATCTGATTAAAGACAACAAAGCAACGGTTCAAATCATAACCGATGCCACAGATCCGAATACCGCAAATACTATTAGTAATTACGTTAATGCTATACTTCAACAATATCAAAAAGGTTTAAATAAAGATATTACCATTGTCTATCAAATCATTCCAGAAACACGCATGGTTTATAATCCGGAATTAAAAAGCGTGTATATGTTTGTTCCTGGCGTAATGACCATTATTTTAATGTTGGTTTCTGCGATGATGACTTCCATTTCTATTACCAGAGAAAAGGAATTAGGGACTATGGAAATACTTTTGGTATCGCCTCTAAAACCTTTTCAGGTCATTATCGGTAAAGTGTTCCCATATATTTTCCTCTCCATTATCAATGCGGTAGTGATTGTGATGTTGAGCATTTTCATTTTTAAAATGCCTGTTGAAGGAAGCCTGTTTTTATTAGCATTGGAGAGTATTTTGTTTATCATTTCAGCATTAGCATTAGGGATTTTAATTTCAACCATTTCAGCAACTCAACAAACCGCAATGATGATTTCTTTGATGGGATTAATGCTTCCTGTGATACTATTGTCTGGTTTTATTTTCCCTATTTCCAGTATGCCTTTACCATTGCAATTGATTAGCAATATCATTCCTGCTAAATGGTTTATCATCATTATTAAAGGCATCACGCTAAAAGGCGTAGGCATACAATTTATATGGAAAGAAACGCTGATTTTATTAGGCATGACCGTGTTTTTTATTGCATTAAGTGTGAAGAAATATAAAATTAGACTGGAGTAATGAAAACAATCTTATACATCATACAAAAGGAGTTCAAACAAATCTTTAGAAATAAAGGGATGCTTCCTATCATTTTTGTGTTACCACTACTCCAACTCGTCATTTTATCCAATGCTGCGACATTTGAGGTCAAGAATATCAAATTTGGGTATATCGATAACGACCATACATCAACATCTAGAGCATTAGTAGAAAGATTTAATGCCTCAACGTATTTTGATGTTTTAACTGATTTTCCTTCGGAAGCCTTATCAAGTTCAGCCATGTTAAAAGGTGAAGTGGATGTTGTTTTAGAAATTCCACAGTATTTTGAACGCGATTTACAAAACGAAAAGCACAATCGTTTAGGTGTGACTATTAATGCGATTGATGGTGCAGCCGCTGGTGTCATGAACGTTTATGTTTCACAAATTATTCAACGGTTTAATCAACAAATAAAAGTTGATTTACTACAGCCTTCGGATAAACACGTACAAGCATCCAACATCGATACCATTCCGTTGTTTTGGTACAACGAAACGCTCAATTATAAAACCTTTATGGTTCCAGGTATCTTGGTTCTATTAGTTACCATGATTACCTTGTTTTTATCGGGAATGAATATTGTTAGAGAAAAGGAAATTGGCACCTTAGAGCAAATCAACGTGACACCAATCAAGAAAAGCCAGTTTATTATTGGGAAGCTCTTTCCGTTTTGGGTTTTAGGAATGGGCTTATTAACCATAGGTTTAATCATAGCCAAACTCATTTTTGATGTGCCTATGGTTGGCAGTTTGCCACTTATGTATGTTTACACGTCCATCTATATTTTGGTGGTTTTAGGAATTGGTCTGTTTATTTCAAACTTTACGGAAACACAACAACAAGCCATGTTTATCGCTTGGTTTTTTACGGTGATTTTTATTTTAATGAGTGGTTTGTTCACACCAATTGAAAGTATGCCAGAATGGGCTCAAATTATTACAGAATTCAACCCCATAAAATACTTTGTAGAAGTGATGCGTATGGTAATGTTGAAAGGTTCTGGCTTTATGGATATTCTTCCGCAATTATCAAAGACATTGCTTTATGCTTTAATAATGAATGGATTAGCAGTTTGGAGTTATAAAAAAACGACCTAATAAAGGTTGTTCTTTAAACTAAAAGACCATTAATATTTCATTATAAATCAAGCACTTCATTTCTGAAGGTAACCTTTGTTACTGACCAACAGATTTCTTAGGCCTATTTTTGCAATATCAAATAAAATAACAATGAAAACAACATACGTTTTAATACTTACTTTTTTGTCATTCGGCGTTTCAATTCAAGCACAAGAATTAATACCTATATCCAAAAACGAAATCTTGGTTAAAGTATCCGAAAACAACTCAAGTATTAAGATTTCAGAAGAAGAATTCAAACAAGCCAGAGCAGATTACAGACAAACCAATGCGGTGTTTTTGCCAAATATCACCCTAAGTCATACAGCCATGGCCACTACAAACCCGTTAATGGCCTTTGGTTCTAAATTGAATCAGGAGATTTTAACGCAAAGCGATTTTAATCCTGCTTTATTGAATAACCCTTCGCAGATTGAAAACTACGCAACAAAATTGGAAATTCAGCAACCTTTAATCAATTTAGATGGTATGTATCAACGTAAAGCGGCCAAATCAAAAATGGAAGCCATGTCTTTAAAAACCGAACGTACACAGGATTATTTAGCGTTTGAAGTTGACAAAGCATATATGCAATTACAATTGGCATACAAAGCCGTTATTGTTTTAGAAAAAGCCTTGGATGCTGCCAATGCCAATAAAAAATTAGCAGAAAACAGCTTTAAACAAGGCTATCTGCAACGAGCAGATGTTTTAAATGTTGAAGTGCGGGTAACCGAAGTTCAAAACCAATTACAAACGGCAAAGAGTAATGTGCAAAACGCATCCAATTATTTGTCGTTTTTAATGAATGATGAAACCTACGTTATTTACAAACCGTCAGACGAATTGAAAGTAGCCACATTTACAATGGAAGACCAAAGCGTTTCAGAAAACCGATCGGATATTAAAGCCATGAAATTGGCAAGTAAGGCTTTTGAAGCTATGAACAAAGCAGATAAAATGGCTTTTTTACCAACATTGAATGCCTTTGGTAGTTACGAGTTGTACGACGATCAAATCTTTCAAGACGATGCCAACGGGTATTTATTTGGCGCGCAATTGAGCTGGAATATTTTTCAGGGCTCCAAACGTTTTGGTAAAGCACAAAAAAGTAAAGCTGAATTGGAACAATCCAAACTAGAATACCAACAATACGTATCGCAAAGTAATTTAGAGTTGAACAAAGCAAAACGCGCTTTTATAGATGCTGAAAATAAATTGAAATTAAACAAGTTGGCTTTGGAACAATCGGAAGAATCCTTAAGAATACGCACCAACAGATTTAAAGAGGGATTAGAAAAAACATCCGATTTGTTAATGGCGGAAACCCAATACGCACAAAAACAATTAGAATATTATCAAACCATATTTGAATACAATTATTCTCAAGCGTATTTACAATTTTTAACCATAGAATAAAAAGATAAACAAGACAATAGAATCAAGATCGGTTTTCTAAAGTTTCTTAATTATAAAAATGTCACACTGAGCGCAGTCGAAGTGTCTTAAATAAAAAAATAATAACGATGAAAAAAACATATACAATCCTAACATTTTCTGTAGCGCTATTATTAGCGAGTTGTGGTAACGAAGACAAAAAATCAGTTGCGGATAATGCACCAGCAATTACGGTAAAAACAAATCAAGTAGAAACGAATAGCAATAGTCCATTTTTATCTGTAAGCGGAAAAATACAAGCAGTCAATAGTGCAGATTTAAGCACCAGAATTATGGGTTATGTTAACAAAGTTCATGTTAATGTTGGCGATAAAGTACGTAAAGGACAATTATTGGTATCTATCAACAACAGTGATTTACAAGCTAAGAGAGCACAAGTAAGGGCAGGAATTGCCGAGGCAACAGTAGCTTTTGATAATGCACAAAAAGATTATAACCGTTTCAAGAATTTGTTTGCAGACAATAGTGCATCGCAAAAAGAAATGGATGATATGACTGCCAATTTTGAAATGGCAAAAGCACGATTGGAATCGGCAAAGCAAATGAAAAACGAAATCAACGCACAATTTGCTTACAGCAATATTACAGCACCTTTTAGCGGGACCGTAACCAGCAGAAACACAGAAGCTGGTAATATGGCAAATCCTGGCGTGCCTTTAATTAGTATAGAAACACCTGGGAATTTTGAAGTGATGGCCATGGCACCGGAAACTGAAATTACAGACATTAAAACAGGGACTTCGGTTGATGTTTTAGTAAAATCAATCAATCAAACCTTAAAAGGAAAAGTTACCGAAGTGAGTACATCAGCTAAAAACACCGGCGGACAATATTTGGTAAAAATAGATTTAGAGCAAACAGATGCCAATATTTTGTCTGGCATGTTTACAACGGTTCAGTTTCATGTGGAACGTAAAGCAAAATCTGAAATGATTTTAATTCCTACGGAAGCCATTGTAACCAACGGACAATTATCGGGAGTTTACACCGTAAGCCAAAGCAATACAGCTTTGTTGCGCTGGTT
Organism: Hwangdonia seohaensis; assembly: GCF_031932625.1. NCBI lineage: Bacteria > Pseudomonadati > Bacteroidota > Flavobacteriia > Flavobacteriales > Flavobacteriaceae > Hwangdonia > Hwangdonia seohaensis. The sequence continues at coordinate 358,964 of NZ_JAVSCK010000005.1, read as the reverse complement.
GCGTTTGGGTAGAACTTATGGAGACCACGTGGAAGTATTATCGGGTTTAAATACGGATGAAGCTTACATTGTTTCGGCTGAAGGGAAGCTTTACAATGGAGCTAAGGTTAGTCTTCAGTAGGCAGTCTTCAGTTGGCAGTCACAGTCGCAGTATTCAATATCCTGCGAGGTTTCAAAAACCCTGTAGGTATTAAAAAAATAAATTAAACAAGATGTATCGCGTTAAGGATAGTAGTGGAAATCCTTTTTTTGCTGCCATATATGGCAAAAAAAGATTGTAGCGAATAGCCTGTTAAAACGCCCAAAAATAAAAAATAAGGATTTCCACCTTCGTGGAAATGGATAAAAATAATAAGAATAATGAAAGAAGGTATCGCAGGAAAAATTGCCAAAATCTTTATGCAATCGAAGTTAACCGTGTTGTTAATGATTGTGTTTATGGTTGTTGGCGTTTATAGTTCGTTTTTAATTCCGCGTGAAGAAGAGCCACAAATTGATGTGCCCATGGCAGACATTTTTGTGGGTTATCCGGGAGCAAGTCCTACGGAAGTGGAATCGCGCGTGATTAAGCCATTAGAGCAATTAATATCCAATATCAAAGGTGTGGAATACGTGTATTCTACGTCGATGAAAGAGCAAGGCATGGTGATTGTGCAGTTTTATGTTGGCGAAGATATTGAGCGCTCGTTTGTGAAATTATACAACGAAATTAACAAACACATGGACCAAATGCCTCAAGGCGTTACGTTTCCGTTGGTGAAAACACGTGCCATTGACGATGTGCCCATGTTGGGCTTGACTTTGTGGAGTGAAAATTATGACGATTTTCAATTAAGCCAAATGGCACAGGAGTTGGAAGCCGAAATTAAAAAGGTGAACGATGTTGCGATTACGCATAAAACTGGAGGTCGCGAACGTCAATTACGAGTGGTTTTAGATAAAGATAAATTGGCGGCAAGCGGATTGGATTTCTTGTCGGTTTCCGAAATGATTAAGGCGAATAACAGCCAATTAAGCGCTGGAAGCTTTGTTAAGAACGATACCGAGTTCCTTATAAACACCGGAAAGTTTTTAGAGTCTGTTACCGATGTTGAAAATTTGGTAGTTGGCGTGCAACAGAATCAGCCCATTTATTTAAAACAAGTTGCTAAAATTATTGACGGACCAGAAGTGCCACAAAATTATGTGAGCTTAGGTTTTGGCAAAGGAAGTGTAAAGTCGGCGGATTATAAATCGGAATATCCGGCAGTCACCATTTCAGTTGCCAAACGAAAAGGTGCCGATGCCATGAAAATTGCGGAAGTGATTATCGACAAGGTAGAACATTTACGCAGCACTTTAATTCCGGATGATGTTCATGTTGAAATCACAAGAAACTATGGGGAAACGGCTTCGCAGAAAGTATCCGAATTGTTGTTGCACCTTATAGGTTCCATCATTGCGGTTACTATTGTGGTGATGTTGGCCATGGGTTGGCGCGGTGGATTGGTGGTGTTTTTATCCGTTCCAATTACGTTTGCTTTAACCTTGTTGAGCTACTACTTGATGGATTATACCTTAAATCGAATCACGTTGTTTGCTTTGGTTTTCGTAACAGGAATCGTTGTTGATGACTCCATCATTATTGCCGAAAATATGCACAGGCATTTCAAAATGAAACGCTTGCCATTTAAGCAGGCAGCCTTATATGCCATTAACGAAGTGGGCAACCCAACCATTTTGGCTACATTTACGGTAATTGCTTCGGTTTTACCAATGGCTTTTGTTTCAGGATTAATGGGACCTTATATGGCACCCATGCCCATTGGAGCTTCAATCGCGATGATTTTATCACTATTTGTGGCTTTGACCATTACACCGTATTTGGGTTTAATTTTCTTGAGGGAAAAGGACAAAAAAGAAGCAAAAAAGAAAGCAGAAAAACCTTTAGAGGACACTTTAATCTATAGAATTTATAACAAATTAGAACGACCACTTTTAGAAAGTAAGACAAAACGTTATGTGTTTTTAGCGGGAACCTTTGTACTCTTAATGGGCACAATGGCCTTGTTTTTCACCAATTCGGTAGCTGTAAAAATGCTGCCGTTTGATAACAAAAATGAATTTCAAGTGGTTATTGACATGCCAGAAGGCACAACCTTAGAGCGCACTGGAGTTGTAGCCAAGGAAATTGCACAATATTTAGCAACACGACCAGAAGTGGTAAATTACCAAAACTATGTGGGCACCTCTGCGCCCATTACCTTCAACGGATTGGTGCGTCATTACGATTTGCGTGGGGGAAGCAATATGGCTGATATTCAAGTGAACTTAATTGGTAAAGGAGAACGTTCAGCGCAAAGTCACGATATCGCTAAATTATTGCGTCCAGATATTCAAAAGATTGCTGCCAAATACAATGCAAATGTAAAATTAGTAGAAGTGCCACCGGGACCTCCTGTTTTATCTACGATTGTAGCTGAAGTTTACGGGCCTGATTACGACGAGCAAATTAGAATTGCCGATAACATCCAAGATATTTTAAGAAATACAGATGATGTGGTTGATATCGATTGGATGGTTGAAGACGACCAAACCGAGTATCAGTTCGAAATCAATAAAGAAAAAGCGATGCTGTATGGTGTTGCACCACAACAGATTGCCTATACGATGAATATGGCATTATCAAACAGGGCCATAACCAATTTGTATGATGAGGATGCTGTGAGTCAAATTGGATTGATTTTGGCTTTAGACGAAAAGGAAAAATCAACCATTTCTGATATTTCACAATTGAAAGTGAAATCGAATCAAGGCCGTATGATTCCCATTGCAGATTTGGTAACCATTAGTGAAACTACAGCAGCAAAAAGCATTTATCGTAAAAACCAGAAACGCGTGGTTTATGTGATGGCAGATATGGCTGGAGAGTTGGAAAGTCCTGCATACGCTATTTTGGGTATGGAAGAAAAGTTGAAAGACATTCCGTTACCACCAGGCTACGCGCTTAACGAAATGTATTTAGGTCAGCCAGATTATGAAGATAATTATACCGTAAAATGGGATGGTGAATGGCAAATTACGCTGGAAGTTTTTAGGGATTTAGGCATCGCCTTTTTAGGTGCAATCATCTTGATTTACATCTTAATTGTTGGTTGGTTCCAAAACTTTAAAGCACCAATAGTGATGATGGTTGCCATACCGTTATCCTTAATCGGAATTATTTTAGGACACTGGATTATGGGCGCATTCTTTACAGCAACATCGTTCATCGGCATGATTGCCTTAGCAGGAATTATGGTTCGAAATTCGGTATTACTAATCGACTTTATCAATTTAAGAACTGCCGATGGTGTACCATTAAAACAAGCGGCCATTGAGGCCGGAGCTGTGAGAACAACACCTATTTTATTAACGGCTGGTACAGTTGTTATAGGTGCTTTCGTGATTCTGTTTGATCCCATTTTTCAAGGCTTAGCCATTTCGTTAATGGGAGGTACTATTGTTTCAACGGTGTTAACGCTGTTGGTTGTGCCGTTGGTTTATTATATGATAGAAAAGAAGAATTATAAGTAATCATTTTCTCGGTTTAGATTACCTGCAAGGTTTTGAAAACCTTGTAGGTTATAAAAAACTAAAAATCTACAGGAAATAAAAAATAGAAATAATGAAATTAGTCATAGTTACAGCAGTCGAGGAATTTCAAAAAGAGGTTTTGAAACTCTTCAAAAAAGCGAATATTCATAGCTTTAGTAGTTCCGATATTGATGGATACAAAAATGGTTCATCCGTTATGATGGCTTCAAGTTGGTTTCCTAGCGAAAAGTTTGGAAATGAATCCCGTTTATTCTTCTCGTTTACAGAAGACGAAAACATTGATACCTTATTCCAATTAATACAAGAATTTAATTCGAATGTAGAAACCAATAATGCGGTGAGAGCGGTTGTGGTTCCTATTGAAAAATTTATATAAAGTAAAAGTTTAATCCTAAAAAATTAATTAAAATGTTAAATACATATTTTAGAGTTATTGTAGGTACAATGGTATTATTAAGTGTAATACTCACCTTTTATGTCAATCAAAACTGGATGTGGTTTACGGTATTTATTGGCGTGAATTTAATTCAGTCGGCCTTCACCAAATGGTGTTTGTTGGAAACTATTCTTATGAAATTAGGGATTAAAAAAGGTCCTGCAAGTTGTGCCGTGCCAAATTCGAAAGAAAGTTAATCTTTGTTTTTTTAGAAACCATAAATTAATAAGACCTAACAGGTTTCAAAAATCTGTTAGGTCTTAAAAAACATCATCTCTGTTTGATAATCAGGTTTGATTTTACAATATTGGCTTCTGCAATTAATAACATTACCCGCCCAATAAACTAAATGCGCCTTTGGTTAAAAATTGTGTGTTTTCAGTAAAACCATCTGTATTTTCTATGTTTGAAAAACCATCATAACTTTCTTTAACCTCAACTTTTTCCTGACTAAAATAGTAGGTGTCGGCTTCTTTTTTGTGCAATACCAAAACATAAAATGCGCCATCGACCTCAATAACAGCCTCGCTTGGTAACGCTTTCGCGGAAGTCGATTCCGTCACTATGGCGGCTTCCACAAACATGCCCGTTAAAAAGGTATTATCCGCTTCATTTTCAATATGTGCATGCACTTTAATCGTTCTGTTTTCTTGAATGCTGGTGCCCACTAAATAAACACTTGCTTTGAATGGCTCTGTTGAAATCTCAGGGATTTTAAAGTCGATGTGCTGCCCTTTTTTTACTTTCATAATGTCTTTTTCAAAAACCGAAAGCTCCAAATGGATATGCTTGTTATCAATAATTTCCAAAATCTCGGTTGCTGGCGAAACATAAGCGCCCTTTGTAACATTCATCTTGGTTATACTGCCAGAAACTGGGGCATAAATATTTACAACCGAACTGATTATGCCCACACGAACTTTTGATGGTGAAATGTTTAGCATCCGCAATTGCTTATCTAATCCCATGTGTGTAGCCACAGCTGTTTTGTAATCACTCTCTGCTTTAAGAAAACTTTTTTGAGACGTGATATTTTCAGCTTTCATGGTTAGCTGTCTGTCGTATTCCGCCTTTAAATAAGTGAGCTGCTCATTAATTTCCATATACTGTTGTTGTAAAGCAACAAACTCCGGATTTTCTATGCTGACCAATACTTCTCCTTTGCGCACTTTATCGCCTATTAGCCATGGCGTTGTTTTAATATAGCCGCCCATAGTGGCGCTTACAACTGCCCTATTTGCAGGTGGAACATCAATCATTCCGTTTACGTTCACAACTGTTGGAAACGGCTTGTCTTCAAGATTGCCCAAGGTCATTTTACTTTGTTCAAATTGTGCTTTCGTCACTTCAACGGTTTCATTTTTCATGACATTGTTTTCAGACTCCATTTCTGATTGTTCACTGTTTTTTTGTCCACAATTAAATAGACCAAAAACCAAGCTTATCATGAGTATTTTATATGTGCTGTGTTTCATTACAATTTATTTATAAGGTTAGATAATTTATGGCAATAACGGTTTGATTGTACGCATTGAGCTTGTCCAAGTAACTCAATTTTATATCGTAAGCACTTTCCAAACTTTGGATGTATTGATAAAAATCGATTTCACCGTTTTTAAAACTACTATGCGCTGTTTTTAAAATTTCTTCTGAAAGAGTTTCGCCTTCATTTTCATAATAATACAAGGCGTCTTGAAGTTGGGTTAAAGCTAACTTAAGCGCATTGAATTTTGAATTAAGCTGAATTTCATACTCATTAGATTCAGATATTGCAACATCTTCAGCAATTTTAGCCGCTTTAATTCGAGATGCCTGTCCACCAAAAAACACGGGTATTTTAACACCCAATTGATATCCGTAAAGATTTCCGTTTAATTCTGAATTTGTGCCCTGAAAATAATTAAGACTGATGTCGGGCAGTAATTTTTGGTTTTCAAAACGGCGTTCGGCTTGAAACAACAGGGTTCTGTTTTGGTAATATGCCAATTCTTCACTTTCGTTAATATCTAAAAAATCCATGGGCATTTTAAGCGAAGGTTCACTGGCAATTACAATAGCCTCATCAACCTGAACAACTTTTAATAGATTGGCATAAGCGGACATAACATCTTTTTGTGCTTGTGTATAGTTTAGATTGATTTGTTTTTGCTTGGAGGCTGCCGTAATTTTTTCCAAATAATTGGTTTCGCCCAACTCGAACCGTCGTCCTGCAATTTCGGAAAAATTAGTGTATAGGCTGTCCAGTCTTTTAAAAACCCGTTCTTTTTCCCGCGCGATTTGATACTCGTAATAAGCAGCAGTTACTTTACGTTTTATGCTTTTTTCTTGAATATTATATTGGCTGGATGCTATATTATATCGCGCTTGATTCACTTTCTTTTCAGAAAAATAAACCGTTGGAAATTTGAAGTCTTGTTGAATTCCAAAAATCTGTAAGGGCTCGTTGTTTGCTGCCAAATTATTTTCATCAAATTCATAATAAACCTGAGTTTTATCGAAACTAAAAGCCGAATTTATTAAGGCGTTAAATTGTTCCGTTTGAAGTCGGTTTGCCTTTAATCCTTCATTATTCTCAATGGCCAAAGGCATTAATTCTTTTAATGTTTTAGGTGCTTGCTGCGCCATTGCAGGCATTGAAAACAATAAGGCCATAACACCCAAACCTACTACATTGCTTTTGTTGGCCCCATTTTTCTTTTCTTGTGGTGTATTGAGATACGCATATAACACGGGCAACACGATTAAAGTCAACAATGTAGCCGTTATTAAACCGCCTATAACAACCGTTGCCAACGGACGCTGTACTTCGGCGCCTACGTTGGTTGAAATTGCCATAGGTAAAAAGCCCAAGGCTGCTGCAGATGCTGTTAACAATACCGCGCGCAACCTGTCTTTGGTACCTTGTTTTATTAAAGCTTCCATATTTTCAAATCCTTGGTGTTTAAGTTCTTTAAAATGTTCTATCAAAACAATGCCATTAAGTACGGCAATGCCAAAAAGCGCGATAAAACCAACGCCTGCCGATATGCTAAATGGCATGTCTCGAATCCATAATAACAACACGCCTCCAACCGCTGCAAGCGGAATGGCCGAGTAAATCATTAAGGCTTCCTTAACCGATTTAAAGGCAAAATACAATAACAGAAATATTAAGATGAGTGCCACAGGTACGGCAACCATTAATCGGGATTTGGCACTTTGTAAATTCTCGAACTGACCGCCGTAAGTAATCGAATAACCCGCAGGTAATTTTATGTTTTCGTTTATTAAGGCTCGCACATCGTCTGCTACAGATTGTAAATCGCGGTTCCGAACGTTTATACCAACAACTATTCGGCGTCGGGTGTCATCGCGAGAAATTTGTGCAGCGCCTTTTTTATAACTTATGGTTGCCAATTCGCTTAACGGGATTTTTCCACCGGAAGGTAAATCGACATACAGGTTTTTTAAATTATCAATATCCTTGCGTTTTTCTTTCTCTAATCTCACGACCAAATCAAAACGTCTTTCACCTTCAAAAACACTTCCAGCAGATTTTCCTGCAAATCCCATGGAAATCATATCATTCAACTCCTGAATATTGAGTCCGTATCTGGCAATTTTAGAACGGTTGTATTCCACGCTCATTTCTGGCAATCCTGCGATTTTCTCAACAGAAATATCTGCAGCTCCGGGAACGTTTTGTATCAAAGCACCAATAGCGCTTCCTTTTTTTGCCAAAATCTCTAAATCGTCGCCAAAAATCTTAATGGCAATATCTGCCCGTACGCCTGTGATAAGCTCGTTAAAACGCATTTCTATGGGTTGGGTAAATTCTACTTCCATGCCGGGAATAACGGCCAAGGCTTCTTTAAACTTGTCTGCCAATTCATCTTTAGATGTTGCCGTGGTCCATTCGCCTTTGGGATTTAGTATAATAATCACATCGCTTTCCTCCATAGACATAGGGTCTGTAGGCACCTCGGCAGCGCCAATACGGGTAACGACCTGCTTAACTTCAGGAAACCCTAAAAGTATCTTTTCAATTTCAGTTGTAATTTCTACGGTGTTACTTAATGAGGTTCCTGTTTTTAACACGGGTTGAATTACAAAATCGCCTTCATCTAAGGTTGGTACAAATTCGCCACCCATGGTTGCATATAAATATATAGACATAGCCAAAAGCGCAACGGCTATACCCAGCACCAGTTTTTTACTTTGCAATGCCCAATGAATAACGGGCTCGTACATTTTATTTAGCCATTTCATCAACCTTACGGATATGTTTTTGTCCGTAGCATTCGATGGTTTTAAAAACATGGATGCCACAACGGGAACATACGTAAAACATAGAATCATGGCGCCAATAAGCGCAAAACTAAATGTTAATGCCATGGGTTTGAACATCTTCCCTTCTACCCCGCTTAACGATAAAATTGGGATGAATACAATAAGAATAATGAGCTGACCGAAGATGGCCGACCTCATCATTTTTGAAGCTCCAGAAAACGTTATTTTATCCTTTAACACTTGTCGGTCTGCTTTTGCCAAAGCATTAATTCCAACTTTCTGTTTGGTGATTTTAAAAGCAATAAACTCTACGATGATTACGGCGCCATCGATTATTATTCCGAAATCTATGGCTCCCAAACTCATCAAATTCGCATCAACGCCAAATAGGTACATTAAGGACAATGCAAAAAGCAAACACAATGGAATAACCGAAGCTACAACCAGTCCGGAACGTAGATTGCCCAACAGCAATACCACGACAAAAACAACAATTAAACAGCCCAAAATCAGGTTTTCGGTTACCGTATAAGTTGTTTTTGCAATCAGTTCGCTTCTATCAAGAAAGGCATTAATGTATACCCCTTCCGGTAAAGATTTTGAGATTTCGGCAACACGTTCTTTTACGGCTTCAATTACTTTTTTGGAGTTGGCATCTTTAAGCATCATAACTTGCCCCAATACCTTTTCACCTTCGCCATTACCGGTAATCGCCCCAAATCGGGTGGCACTCCCAAAACCTACTTTTGCCACATCCTTTATGTAAATAGGATTCCCATCTTTGTTATTTACAACAATATTGTTAATATCATCTAACGATGAGATAAGCCCTTCGCCACGAATAAAAAAGGCCTGATTTACTTTTTCAATATAACCACCGCCAGAAACACTATTATTAGTTTGTAAAGCCGTAAAAACTTCGCGCGCCGTAATATTCATCGCGTTTAGTTTTTCGGTATTGATGGCAACTTCGTATTGTTTTAAAAATCCGCCCCAAGTGTTCACTTCAACCACACCCGGAATTCCAGATAATTGGCGTTTTACAATCCAATCTTGAATGGTTCTTAAATCTTCGGCATCATATTGGTCCTTAAATTCGGGTTTTACATCAAGAATGTACTGATAGATTTCTCCCAATCCCGTGGTAATAGGTCCCATTTCGGGGGTTCCAAAACCTTCGGGGATTTTCTCGGAAGCCGATATTATTTTTTCGGCAATAAGTTGCCTGGGCAAAAAGGTGCCCATATCGTCTTCAAAAACGATGGTGACTACCGATAGCCCGAATCTTGAAATAGAGCGAATCTCGACAACACCCGGCAAATTGGCCATTTCCAGCTCGACGGGATAGGTAATAAACTGCTCCATATCTTCCGTAGAAAGGTTACGGGAAGTTGTAATAACCTGCACCTGATTATTGGTTACATCGGGTACGGCACCAATGGGGATTTGCGATAAGGAGTATATCCCAAAACCTACGATAAAAGAGGTAAATAGGAGAACAATAAACTTGTTTTTTATACTGAAATTAATGATTTGTGAAAGCATACTTTTTTATAAAATAATCAAAATGAACAGTTACAGGTCGGGGGAATTGACTTGCAACAAAAAATAAAAAGGCCTGTGATTATTTATACCAACTGTGGTGGCTGAAAAAGTCCGTCTACGTGAAGTGAAGAGGAAGTTGCTTGATAGTAAAAATGATGTGTTTTAAACTCAGAAAACTCGGGTGTTTTCAATACTTGAATATAGGTGTTTAATACAAAATCCGTTATTGAAGCTATGTGGGTTTGATGCTGAAAAGGCAATTGCTCATGATCTTCATTTCCATCATGCTGCTCTTTTTCATGGTCTTTTTTTTGCTCTCCGTAATGTTTTGAGATAAACACAAAAACGTTATCTCCGTATTGTTCATTATGGAATTTCGCATGCTCAATAAATTCATCTATCTGAGCAATATCATTAATATGAAACCCAAAACTTTGCATCAGGATAACAAAAGACAACGATATGGATATTAGCTTACTCACTTTTGTAAAGATAATGGTTTTTGAAAAATTCAGTACTCAAAATAAGCATAAATTATACATATCCATATATTTTATAAATTTTTAAAATTGAGGGCAATCGTGCTGTTTATCATTACCTCAATTATTATTTAATAGCTTCTGTATTGGTTTCATCAATTAATGGTTTTGGATTGGTAAGTTGTTGTTCTTCTAAAACCACCATAACCAACCTAACGTAATCGTTTACGGTTTCTTTCACAGATTCTGGATCGATAATATCTATATAACCCTTCCAAATTAATTCCCTGTCTTTTGTAGGGCAAATGCAATACATAGATGTTTCGGCATGATAAACGGTATATTCGTTATAATACTCCGGGTTGTAAAAGGCATCTTGATATTTTAAATAATCTTCACTAAACCTCCTATATGTATTATCATATTGGTGATAATCATTTCTGTACGAAATTTTGTCTTCTACTCCAATTACCTTTGTGAATAAAATAGTATCAAACCCGTCTGCAATAAGGTTGTTCTCTAACCGTTTTAATTCTTCTTCCGACTGTTTTTCTGAGGTGAACGACGCTTCAAATTGCTCTAAACCCGTTACTGCTTCTATGCCTCTAGATTCGTATTCTGCTTTTAATTTGTTTTCAAATTGTTCTCTCGCTTCTAAATTTGAAGTCACACCCACAATTAAAATTTTACTTGGGTTGTAAATATCAATATCTGGATTTTTCCAGTTTTCAACCAATTGTGTTGTTGAGCAACTAGCAAGCAATAAGAAAACCCCGAATAGTTTTAAGTATTTCATTTTAAGTTATTTTAAGATTAAAAAAAAGCAGAAAGTAATTTATAAGCCAATTACGTTCTGCCTTAAACAAGCTGCTAAAGCACTTCAATAACTTTTTTAGGAATTTCTTTTTCCAAAACATTGTCTTGCTTTAATAACTTTAATTTTAGAATGCCATTTTTATATGATGCCTTTACATCTTGGTTTAAATCTACCGAAGGCGGAAGCATCATTGATCTTTTAAAGGATTCATAACTAAACTCTTTACGGGAATAATCATCTTCCTTTTGCTCGTCTTCCATTTCCTTTTCTGCGCAAACATGAAGCACATCATCTTCAATGGTAACTTCAAAATCCTTTTTGTTAAACCCGGGAGCTGCAAATTCAATTTCAAAACCTTCTTTTTGTTCTTTTACGTTCAAAGCTGGCATTAAACTATCATCTGCAAAAAATGCATCATCAAAAACATCGTCAAATCTTGAAAGGTTATTCAAATTTGGGTTAAACAATCTGCTTCCCCAAGGTCTTAATAAATTATGGTTCCAAGGCGTTAATAATCTGCTCTCAAATGGCGATAATCTATTTCGTTTTCTGCGTTTTAAAAGTGTTGACATAACATTATATTTTTAAGTTAAACGTACAATTACAACACTAATATATTTATAGCAAAGTGGTTTTACAATGATATATATCAGCCATTTACAGCGTTTTTTATGTATTTTACGACGTTTGTTTAAGGAATAAAAACACTTTCTAGATATTGAAACAGTCTAAATTTAAAGTCGAAAATTTCAGATTTAAAATTGAATATATTTAGCTCTAAATCGTCGTGCTTTTTTATGACAATGTTATCACAAACCAAACCCTCAAACTTCATCTTTTCAATTTGATTGGTATGTAAATTTAACTCGCTCAGCAAAGCCTTATTGTCTTTTTTTAAAACATGTAATTCTCGTTTGTATTTAACCAAGTTTTCATATAAATTCATTTCTTGGGGTTTGTAAATGGATTTGCTTAGTAAAGATTTATAAAATTTTAGTTCAAACTGTATATTTTCAAGATTGGCTATATCTCTCAAAATATGGTAATGCAATTCTTCAATGGTTTTAGTACGACTAAAGCTGGTATATGTTTGTTGTTTTTTCATTTTGGTAATGATTTTAAAAATTATAGCCTTACTTTTTCAACATCAGTGAGTTTCGGTATTTTAACCTGCCAACCATACGTGTCTTGTATTTTAACCCGAAAGGCATCTAAAGCAGTTGATTCGCCGTGAATTAAATACACGGTTTCCGGTATGTTTTTTATGTTGCCCATCCAATCGAGCAAATCCTTTTGATCGGCATGTGCCGATAGACTTTCAACACACTTAATAGTAGCTTTTACCGGATAGTATTTTCCGAAAAAGCGTATTTCGTGAGCGCCTTCCTGTAACTGCCTGCCTCTGGTTCCTTCGGCTTGATAGCCTACCAATAATACGGTTGTTGAAGGCTCGTCTATAAGTTGTTGCAAATAGGTAAGCACCCTACCACCCGTTACCATGCCGCTACCTGCAATAATTATTTTAGAGCGTTTATCGTCAATAGTTTCCCAAGTTTCTTTATAAGATTGAATAATATTTACATGATTGCACATGGCGTTATAGTCGGCCATTGATAATTTGTGCCACTTCGGAAATCGGTTAAAAACCTCCAAAACATTATTTCCCATAGGGCTATCTATAAAAATAGGAATGTTGGGTATTTTGTTTTCCCTGTAGAGTTTCCAAAGTAAATACATGAGTGTTTGCAAGCGTTCTACCGCAAAACTTGGAATGATTAAATTCCCTTTTTTATGAATGGTTTCTTTGATGAGTTTGGATAAAAGGGCTTCAATATTTTCATCTGGGTGCAATTTATTGCCATAAGTACTTTCAACAAATAAAAAGTCTGCCCATTCTGGTTTTTTGGGGCTATCCAACAAATAATCGTTTGGTCTGCCAATATCGCCCGAAAACACGAAGCGTTTTCCGCTAATATCCAATTCGATAAAAGTAGCGCCAATAATGTGCCCGTTGTACTTAAATCGATACGATATATTTCCGGATAGGGTAACCCATTTGTCGGGTATTCCAACTTGAAACCGCGCAATGGTTTTTTCTGCTTCAAACTTGGTGTAAAAAGGTAAAGCCGGATGGTGTTTTGTGTATTTTTCCTGGTTTGCTTTTTTGGCTTCTTCTTCGTGTATTTTAGCGCTGTCATTTAAAATAATTTCAGCAATAGCCAAAGTTGGTGCCGTTCCTATAATTTTACCTGTAAACCCCTGTTTTATTAATCGTGGCAAATACCCAACATGATCTAAATGGCCGTGCGTAAGCAAAACCAAATCAATGGTTTCAACATTAATAGGTAAATTGCTCCAATTAAGCTCCCTTAATTCCTTTAAGCCCTGAAACATGCCGCAATCGATCAATATGTTTTTTTCCGAGGTTTCCAAAAGAAATTTAGAACCCGTTACAACACCTGCTGCTCCCAAAAAATTGATTTTAACAAACTTTTCCATAGCTATTAATGATTACAAAGCATTTTTATTTCATTCAGTATTTTTTCTTTTCGTATTTCAGAAACCCCTAAATGGTCCAAGTAAAACGCATCGCCAATTAGTGATCGGCACAGCACCACATCTCTACTTAACAAAAACTGTTTTTCCCTGTTGGTTAGCAATGTTGAAACCGTAATTGGGTACAATCCCAATCGGTCTATTCTATCTTTTAAGCCATCATTTTCGGGGTAATCCCAACTCAATAAATACAAATTTGCACAATTGCCATATTGTATCGCATCTGTTGTAAAACGCGTGTTGGTTACCACCCAACCCTTGGTAAGCGTGGATTTGTTTTTATCTTTGGCATGCCAATGGGACTTTATATCGTTGTAGCGTGAATTTATGTAAAGCGGTATTTTTACATTGCAATTAAGGCCTTCTTCATTATGGAACTTACACTCTATTACCGTGGTTTCATTGTTTTTTTGCGCTATAACATCAATTTCGTGGGTTACGCATTTGCCTTGTAAAATTTTACCAACCTCGGTTTCATAACCAGAATATTGCAAAATGGCACTTATAAAACGCTCAAAAGGAAAACCCGTTGGTCCCAGCTCGTAAATGGCTTTTTTAAGTTTGTATTTTGATGCAAAATGGCTTTTCTTTCTTTTTAGTAATGAAAACGCCCTGTTATAGATTTCTTTTGTTGAAATGCCTTGGTAAAGTTCGTCCCTAACCTTATCAACTATTTGATTGACCGTTTGATGATCTGCGCCAGTGCGTTTTAAGGATGCTTTTAATTTATCCAATGAAAACTTTACTTTTTCACCAGAGGATTTAATAATTTCTATTGAAGCTGGTTTCATGGTCAAGGCTGTAAAATTTAAGGTTGTTAAGTCGTTTTAATGTAATTTGACAAGTTGGTGAACGTGACCCAATCAACTTATTCCGGTATCACCAAAAACGGAATGGTGGGTTTAAATCCTATCTTCTTTATAATGGGTTCGTTTACTATTTTTTCTATAAAACTTTGTTTATAGTTCACCATAGCTAACATGTCTATATCCAGTTCTTCAATAAAATCGTTGATTTCTGCCGTTTTTTTATCATACTTAGGCATCCAATGCAAGCTGTAATCGTGATTGTTTAAATGGCTTTGTAAAATCATCAGGTTATATTCCTGGATATCGCTGAGTTCTTCTTTTTCATTTATATGTACAATTCTAATTTTAGAGTCGTGTAAATCTGCTAGTTTTGTTAACGGCTCTATTTCATCCATTCCATAAAAGCGGTTGTAGTCTGTTGGGAAAGCAATTTGTTTTGGTGTGATAAAATCGTACTCTTCCGGCACAATTAAAACGGGACAATTTCTAAAGCTATTAATAACCCGTACGGTATTACTGCCAAAGAAAAACTCTTTTGCACCGGTGGCGCCTTTTGTTCCCATAACGATTAGATCGATTTGCCATTTTTTAACCGCATTTTTTACAGCGGATAATAAATCTTCTGAACTTAAAATGGTTTTAAAATCATGATTTGGGTTGGCAGTACTGGTTTCGGCCAATGCCTTTAAATCTTTTAACTCGGTCTTGGCGTCTTCTCGCATTATTTTCAATAATTTGTTTGAAAGGTTGGATAGCTTAGAAACCTTAATATTCACGGAGTTTAAAAAATAAAAGGTGCACGGTTCGTTGGCATAAAGCTTTAAGGCGTACACTGTGGCACTCCATGAGTTATCCGAAAAATCTGTTGGAAGTAAAATATGGCGTTTCATTGTTTTTTATTTTAATGTTTTTTTATTGTTTTTGCTGGAATGACTAAAAACGGAACGTTTAAATGAAACCCGATTTGGTTTATTTTGGATTTGAAAAACAAATTCTCGAAAAACGACCGTTTATTGTTAATCATTATTAATAAGTTCACTTCTTTCCTTAATTGAAATTTAGTTATTGCTTCCGGAACCTTTTGATTACTTACACTGTGATATAAGCATTCATTATCCGAAAAATAGGTTTCCAATGTTTTTTTATGTGATTTTTGGGTTTCTGACAAATCGTAACCATAAGACACATTTAAAACATTTACACGGGAATTATAAAGTGACACGATGTTTAATATGGGTTTTATATGATGGTATTTATAGTCGATTTCATAATCTGTTGGAAATAGAACTTCTTGCGGTATTTCAAAATCGAAGCCATCAGGAATGGCTATTACCGGGCATTTTACGTTTTTAAAAACATGTACGGTATTTGTTCCGAACAAAACCTCTTTGGCACCCGTTGCGCCTTTGGTTCCCATAACTATATAATCAATCTCTTTTTCTTCAACAACATCCTTAATTTCGGGAATAAGCGTGTTAAAAACCGCCATAGTTTCTATGCTATGCTTTGGATTTTTAAACGTTGCTGTCATTTTCTCCTTAAAATCGTTTAGCCGTTTTAAGGAGTTTTCCCTAACCGCATCGACCAAACCAAATTGCGCCGGTTGCACCAATACATATTCTACGTGATAGATTATTGGCGTGTAGGTATTCAGCAAATAAAATTTACAGGTTTCGTTTTTAAAAAGCTGTAAAGCATAGGATATGGCATTCCAGGAATTTTCAGAAAAATCGGTGGGAAGAAGTATTTTTTTCATGGCTTTTAAAATTTTAATGGATTGTTAACTGCGTCTCATATTTTGCAATGCCAAAAACGGAATGTTCAGATTTAAGCTCAACTCGTCTATGGTAGATTGATACAGCATACTCTCCAAAAAAGAATATCTAGTATTTACCATAACCAATATGTCGGTGTTGTTTTCTGTAATGTATTTGTAAATGGCATTAATAATATGCTTGCTGTTTTCTATTTTAAAATTAATGGTGTTTTTGCACAGTTCCCTTTCAATAAACGCCATATTGTCTTTTTGCCGTAATGATAATTTATTGCTCGTAGAAATGTAAAGCATATCTATTACGGCCCTAAAAGGAACTGCTATTTCGCATAGTAATTTTAGCTCTCTCCTTTTATACGGTATCATGTAATCTGTTGGGAAAAGAATATGCCTTGGTTGGGAGTATTTATAATTTTCCGGAATGGCCAAAACCGGACATTGCACATATTTTAAAACCTGTAAAGTGTGACTTCCAAAAGTTAGTTTTCTATCGTTTGTCTTACCACGGGTTCCCATTACAACAATATCAATATTTTGCTCATCCACAATTTTATTGGCCTCGTCAACCAACAAGTTATTGGACGATATACTATGGTACGTGTGCCTTGGGTTTGGAGACACACTGTGGGTAAACTTTAAGGTGCTTTTTAATTTTTCTTCGGAGTTTTTGCTAATAATTGCTGTAACGTTATCCAAAGATTCTTGGTCCAATAAATCTTCGTCTGCATAAATATCATCTTGATAGGCATGCATAAAGTAAAACTCGCTAATTTCATATTTGAATAATTCTACGGCATATTGTATGGCGTTGATGGCGTTTTCAGAAAAATCGGTAGGTATTAGTATTTTTCTCATGGCGTTATATTTACAACTAAAGTTAAATACTATATTGTGCCAATACAATGATATATATCAGATTAAAACCCGTTGGATTGGATTTGACATAAACTAAAAAAGGGGCTGTTTATTAACATCCCCTTTTTCAATTCACATTAGTAAAAATGCAAACTGATTAATAGCCACCATAAAACAGAAACAGGAAGCATAAACTTCCTGTTTCTCATTAAAAATATTTGATTTCAGCAATAAACCTTCCTAATGATTAATATACCTAACGCTAGTTATACTAAGTCTTCGGTTATAAATAGTATCAAATATTTCTAAATCAGCGTTAAACATCTTCCAATGAAAACGCTATTTTGTATAAAAAACAGGAAACCCAAGCTTCCTGTTTTTCCAAAGTATTTAATGTCATCATCTAACTTTCGGTTTTCTACAACATACCCTTTATTGCTAAAGGCAACATTGCGGTTTTCCTGCCAAATAATAGCTTGAAACACTTTGTTTCGATAGTGCCGTTTTTCAACAACACTACCTATATTTTTATAACTCTGTAAAAGAACTCCTTAATTATAATGCCAATTTAGGTTGCTATTTTTAAATAGGAAATGATATATATCAGTTTGAAAATTAAACGGGTACAATACCATAAACCATATTAAGTAAAAACAATCCAATTAGAAATAACAAGGTGTAAATAAGCTGTACCAGTTTTATATTAATAAACTTTAAAACCGCAATGGTACGCTTTGGCACTATAAACAATGACAAGCCAACTAAAAGCGTTATCCATCCCATAAGCGTAATTATAAGTTTCCAATTAGGCTCCCAAATATTATGAAACAAAATATTTAACAAACCCATAATTATGGCAATAAACGATGAGATGGTTAGATGTTTTTCATCGTTCAAATTATTAAAAAACTGTTTAATGCGTTTTGGTTTGAAACTTAATATTAAAAAGAAAATAATAAGATACCAACCCCAAAATTTGGCTAAAAAAATTGAATGGTCCATAGTGTTTTAGTTTTTTTCGTGCAGTACCAAAAACGGCACTTCTGTATGATAACTTATTGCTTCAACTTTAGAGTGAAACAATATTTGCTGAAAATAATTTAGGTTTTTTGCCACCATGCAAATCATGTTTATACTTCGGCTTTCTACAAAGCATTGTATGGCATCTTCAACTTTTTTATTAGTTAAATAATGAAAACTAGGCTTAAAATGAATAAAATAATCTTCTAACAGTTCTTTGTTTTTATGCTGATCGCTGTCCAGGTCTGCTCGTTTTTTACTTATATGAAGGATGCGCAATGTAGATTGTTGGTTTTCTAAAATTTCTGAAAGCGGTTCCAGTATTTGTATATCGTAGGTTAGCGAAAAATCTGTTGGAAACGCTATTTCTTCCAACCTAACAAATTTGGCCTGTTCAGGAATTGCCAAAGTGGTACATTTTACTTTGGTAATAACATCGCCCGTGTTGCTTCCAACAATAATTTTTTTTAAACCCGAAGCGCCTTTGGTGCCCATTACAATAAAATCTATTTTTTTTTCTTCAACCTGTTTTCTAACAGATTCTATAAAAAAATTATAATCCGCAAGGGTATAAAACTTATGTTTTTTATTGGGTAAAAACTCTTTGTTAATGCGTTTTAAAATGTTACGCAGCTGCAATTTTGCCGGTTTGGTATAAGCCTCTTCTATAGTTTCTCCTGGAGCTACATAAGGGCTGTCGCTATTCATAAAATTATCAAACCTACTTACGTTCAGCATGTAAAAGTTACAAGCTTCTTTTTCAAAAAAATTAATAGCGTATTTAATAGCATTCCATGAATTTTCTGAAAAATCTGTGGGAAGTAATATATTTTTCATCTGAAATCATCTTTACAAACACTAAATTACATGGTTAACCCTAGGTACGAAATGATATTAATCATTTTTAGCCGCGTTTGATATTTAACTGCTATTGATGTTTTTTAATTTTTCAATATCAATTACGCTAATATTTCTACCATCTGCTTTTATAATGCCTTGTTTTTTAAAGAGCGCCAAAGTTCGAATAAAGGTTTCCGGGGCAATACCCGCAACACTAGCTAAATCGTTTCGGGAAATTTTTATAACATCGTCGGGTTTGCGGTTTATTTTTTCGGCAAACCTTAAAATAGTGGCTGCCGTTTTTTGGTTAACCGTGCTGTATGCCATTTGCAATAATTCCTCTTTTACTGATGAAAGATTATTTGCCAACAGCTCTATAAGCTCCATAACAACTTTTTGGTTTTGGTCGAGCAAAGTTTTAAACGCTACCATTGAAATTCCAATCAACTTGGTATCGGCAATAGCCGTTGCGGTTTCTTTATAGGGCGTGTTTTGGGTAAAGGAATGGTATCCAAACAAGTCGTCTTCTTTATATAGAGCCGTAACCAGTTCTTTGCCCAACTCGTTAATTTGGTGGCATTTTACAGCACCTTTGCTTATTAAATAAATATAATTTGAGTGCTCGCCCTCGCGGTAAATAACAGTTTCGTTTTTAAAGGTGAATGCAGTGCCGTGGTCTTCAAAAAAATTCTTTAAATCGTTTAATGTTTTTATTTCATTTTCATTGGGTAGATATACTTGTTTTTTTTGATTACTCTTTATTTCCTGTAAAATGGAAACTTTTGCCAAACGGCTTTCAATGGCGCTAATAATATCGCTTTCGGTAAACGGTTTAGTTATGTAATCGTCTGCGCCCAGATTCATGCCTTTTCTAACATCGCTGCGTTCTGTTTTGGCTGATAAAAATATAAAAGGAATGTATTTTGTGATTTTACTTTTTGACAGGGTTTTAAGCACCGCATAGCCATCCATTTCGGGCATCATAATATCGCAAACAATAATATCCGGCACATGCTTTTTCGCCATAACAACGCCCGCTTTACCATTTGAAGCTGTAATAACCTTATAGTCTGATAGTTCTAAAAGTTCTGCCGTATTTTCTCTTAAAACAGCATCATCTTCAATAAGTAAAACTGTTTTCATGCGCTATTAATTGTTGTTTTTTATCCCGACACCCATCAGAAATTACACAATATAAATATAATAATTATGTTGATTTAATCGCGTTTTAGTTAGTCGCATTTTATTGCTGTGCTGTATTTGGAAACGTTATTATAAAGGTAGAACCTTTGTTTTCTTTGCTCGAAAAGCTTATTGTGCCGCCTATATTTTCCAAATGATTTTTAACAATATTTAATCCAATTCCGGTGCCTTGGGTATTTAGAACGTTTTCTGCTCTAAAATAACGTTCAAAAATATGTTTCTGATCTTTTTCCGGTATGCCTATACCTTGGTCCTTAATTTTAAACGTTGTTGTTTCGCTGTTTTGTTTAACCTCTATATCTATGGTAGTATGCTCTGGCGAATAGTTAATGGCATTGTACAATAAATTGGACAGTATTAATTCAGTGATTTTTTCGTCTTGAAACATCGAAAAATCATCAATGTCCTGCGGGTAGTTTATTTGCTGGCCTTCCTTTAAAAGCATGTTGGCGTTATAGACCACTTCATTTATCACTTTGCTTAATTTAAAATGGGCAAACCTGTAGTTTACTTTACCCGATTCTAATTTTTCGAATGATAAAAAATCGTTTAAAATATTGTTTAAATAGTGTACTTTATCTGTAATCGTTTTTATATGCTTATCGCGTTTTTCCTGCTGTTCGGTTAAGGTATACTTGCCCAATAATTGGCTAGAGGTTAAAATGCCACTTAACGGTGTTTTAAACTCATGCGACACCAAGGATAAAAACTGAGTTTTCAACTCATTTAATTCTTTCTCTTTGCTCAAAGCGGTTTTCAGTTGTTGGGTTCTCTCTTCTATCTTTTGCTTTTCGGAAATATCCCTAACCATAGCCATAACGTAGGTTTTGTTATATATGGTAAACGGGTTTAATTCAACCTCTACAGGAAAAACGGTGCCATCTTTTTTTAAGCCAAAAATATCTACCGCTTCGCCCATTTTTCTGCGTTTGCCTCTTTTAACAAATTTTTCAAAATATACGGAATGGCTCGAATGGAAATGAGAAGGTATCAGTAAATTGAGTTCTTTATCTAAGATTTCATTTTTAGCATATCCAAAAATTGTTTCCGCAAATGAGTTAACCTCCATGATTTTTTGATGGTTATCAACTATAATAACACCCTCGGAAACGGCTTCGAGCAGAATATTAAATATTTCTTGATCTTGGTTAAACATAAAACTGGAGCTTTACGGACAGTGTTTCAAAGGTAGGAGAAAATTCTCATATTTTTTGCTTTCTACTGATTTATATCATAGCTAAATATACAATTACTATGTAACTTTAATCCATTAATTAGTTGATAAACGCAAAAATGGAAACCAAAAAAAAGACCTTTATTAATTTTTACCAAAACCTCGGTAAACTATTTTATGCCATTGCTGCTGCAGACAAAAAAGTGGAAGACGCCGAGTACGACACACTAAAGGAATTGGTAAAAAAACATTGGCTAAATGTTGATGTTACCAAAGACGCTAACCAAACCGATGCGGCTTACCAAATAGACATTGTTTTTGACTGGTTGAATAATGAAAACAAATTAGATGCCAAGGCGTGTTTTAATGATTTTATAGCCTATAAAAACGAACAAAAACACTTATTTACAAACAAAGTAAAACGCTTGATTTTAAAAACGGCTTCGGAGATTGCACATGCTTTTTCCGGCATAAACAAATCTGAGCTTATACTACTTGCCAAACTTGATATTGAATTAAGAACATAACTATTAGAAGCGCTTCAGTGCATTTAAACCATTTGGGAAGTATTGCCAAAATCATTTAAGATGCTTATATTTATAACACTACAGAATTTAGAATTGAAAGCGAGCAACCCAATGAAGACGTTCTAGCATTTATTATCAATAAAAAAACTTAAACCTATAAAACAAATCAATGGCATTTATAGATTATTATAAAATATTGGGAGTTTCAAAAAAAGCTACCGAAGCCGAAATAAAAAAAGCCTACCGAAAGTTGGCGCGTAAATTCCATCCGGATTTAAACCCAAACGATAAGGTTGCAGAAAAAAAATTCAAGGAAATCAACGAAGCCAATGAGGTGTTGAGCAACCCCGAAAACCGAAAAAAGTACGACCAATATGGCGAGCATTGGCAACACGGTGAAGCCTACGACAAGGCAAAACAGCAACAACAACATTCACGACAATACAGCACTCAAGGAGACTTTGGAGGCTACAATAAAGAAGATTTTTCAGATTTTTTCGAAAACATGTTTGGTGGCGGATCGTCCCGCGGTGGTGGCAGACAGGTAAAATTTAGAGGTCAGGATTTTAATGCCGAATTACAACTAAACCTAAAAGATGTTTACACCACCCATAAACGCACTTTAACCGTAAATAATAAAAACATCAGGATTACCATTCCTGCCGGTGTTGAAAATGGGCAAATCATTAAAATAAAAGGGCATGGTGGCAAAGGGGTAAATGATGGACCCAATGGCGATTTATACATACAGTTTTCCATTGTAAACCACTCCAATTTCAAAAGAGACAAAAACAACCTTCACACCACCGTAGATTTGGATGTATATAAAGCCCTATTGGGCGGAGAGCTTATGATTGATACGTTTAACGGAAAAGTAAAATTAAACATCAAACCAGAAACCCAAAACGGTGCAAAGGTAAAACTGAAAGGCAAAGGGTTTCCTAAATACAAAAAAGAAGGGCAATTTGGAGACCTGTACATTACCTATCGAATTAAACTACCCACAAATCTAACTTCGGAAGAGAAGGCCCTCATCAAACAATTACAAAAACTGCGTTCGTAATGGAAACACAAGATTTAATACCCATACAAGTAATCTGTAAGCGTTATAACATTCCTGTTTCATTTATCAACACGCTGCAAGAATTTCAGCTTATAGAAATAATTGTTGAAAAAGATGTTTTTTATATCCATACCACCCAAATAAAAGAGGTTGAAAAAATGATGCGCTTGCATTACGATTTGGATATAAATTTAGAAGGTGTCGATGTTATTTACAATTTATTAAAACAAGTTGAAAGTTTAAAAAACGAAATAAATACCTTGCATAACAAATTGCGATTTTATGAAGATTTATAAATAACAAAATGGAACAATTACTAAAGTGGCTTGATGCCAACCCAACATTTTACAGCATATTTAAATATATCCTGCTGGTTGCTTTTGTACTTATTATAATTCAAATTGTAAGGCGGTTTTTAAGAAAAAACGTCACCGATACCTCTGCGCGTTACAAGTCCCAAAAAGGCATAGAAATTATTGGGTACATTGTTTTGGTCATTTTGTCCTTTTCCTATTTTACAGGTAACATCAAAGACTTTACATTGGCTATAGGCCTGTTTTCAGCGGGTATTGCCTTTACGCTACAAGAGCTCATTTTAAGCATTGCTGGGTCTTTATACATCTTTATTGTAAAAGTGTACAAGCCTGGAGACCGCATTGAAATCAATGGTATTAAAGGAGACGTTATAGATATTGATAGCATGTACACCACCATGATGGAAATTGGGCAATGGGTAAGCAGCGATAACTATAGTGGGCGCATTGTAAAGCTGAGTAATGCCTTTGTTTTTAAAGGGCCGGTTTACAATTATTCGCAAGACTTTCCTTTTATTTGGGATGAATTCAACTTACCAATTAAATACGGGTCTGATATTGAACTGGCAAAATCCATCGTTATTAAAATTGCTTCGGAAACCCTTTTTGATTTTACAAAGAATTCAAAATCAAAATGGAAAGAAATAGTTAACAAATACTATATTGAAGATGCCGTGGTGGACCCTACTTTAGCAATTACATTAACCGATAATTGGATTCAATTCAACCTGAGGTACATTGTTGATTACAAAAAAAGACGCCACACAAAACATATTTTAAACGATAAAATTGGTGAAGCCATTAAAAACACCAATAACAAAGTTGTTTTAGCATCTACAACCATAGAACTCATTAAGATTCCAGACTTAAAAGTTAATCTTGATGGGAAAAGCAATACATAATACAGCACGTTTTTTTAACCTAACAGCTTAAAATGAACCTTCTAAACACGAATGATTTTTTATTATTGAAATCTTTAAAAATTGCCTATTTTTAAACCAATAGGAACACGCTTTTAATGGAAAACAACAAAGAGAAAGGTCACAATCACAGTAAAATTTTCGGAAATAAATCAGAGCTCTATTTTGCTATTTTAAGTGGCATTTTTATGTTGATAGGGTTTTTAATAGAAAGGCTAACTCATGTAAACGAATGGTTGGCTTTAACGGGCTATATGATAGCTTATTTTTTTGGTGGTTATTTTATAACCATTGAGGCCTCAAAAAAAATCATTAAAGGCGGTTTTGATATCGATTTTTTAATGATTGCCGCTGCTGCTGGTGCCGCCTATATTGGTAGTTGGGCAGAAGGAGCGCTATTGTTGTTCTTGTTTAGCCTTGGGCATGCTTTAGAGCATTTCGCCATGAACAAAGCTAAAAAATCTATTGAAGCCCTTAACGAATTATCTCCTAAAACCGCTCATATTAAAAAAAATGGAAAACTTATAAAAGTCGCTATAGACGACTTAAAAATAAACGATATTATTGTTGTAAAACCCCATACAAAAATCGCAGCCGATGGTGTTGTAATAAGTGGTAGTTCCAGCGTAAACCAAGCACCAATAACCGGAGAAAGTATCCCTGTTGACAAAACACCTATTGAAAATACAACCCATCTGCCAGAATTTAATGCCATCGATAAAAACCATGTGGTTTATACAGGTACCATTAATGGAGATAATGTTCTTGAAATTCTAGTTTTAAAATTAAGCAAAGACTCTACGGTATCCCGTTTAATTAAAATGGTTAGAGATGTTGAAACCCAAAAATCACCCACACAGCAACTAACAAAAAAATTCGAGAAGTGGTATGTTCCCATAGTAATATTGGTGGTTTTCCTATTGTGTTTCGCATATGTGATTCTCGATGAAAGTTTTGAAACCAGTCTGTACAGAGCCATAACGGTGTTGGTGGCCGCAAGCCCTTGTGCCTTAGCTATTTCAACCCCTAGCGCTGTGTTAAGTGGTATCGCTAGGGCGGCTCAAAAAGGCATATTGATTAAAGGTGGAAAAGCGTTGGAAGATTTGGGGGAAATCACAACCATTGCCTTTGATAAAACCGGAACATTAACAGAAGGAAAACCTAAATTAACCCATGTAATTCCGCTTAATGATTTTGATGAGACAGCATTTGTCAAACTCGTTTTAAATGTTGAAAGTTTAAGCAATCATCCGCTGGCAAAGGCCATTTCAAAGGATATAAAAACCCAATATCATATCGAGTCTCAAAATAAAGCTTCGCATGTAAATGCCATTCAAGGAAAAGGAATTCGCGCTATTTATTTAAATGAAGAAGTATTTATAGGAAATGTAAAGCTCATGGAAGATGCCGGCATTAAAGTGGGCAAAACGGTTATCTCAAAAATGAAAAACCTTTTGGAAAATGGCCATACCGTCATGCTTGTAGCCTTTAAAAATGAGGTTATAGGATTAATTAGTGTTATGGACCTACCCCGAAAAACCGCAGCGGCAACCCTAATACGATTGAAAAAAATAGGTATTAAACGCATGATAATGCTTACGGGAGACCATCAAAACGTAGGTAATGCCATTGCTAAACAAATAGGACTCACAGATGTTAAAGGGAATTTATTGCCCGAGGACAAGGTTTCAGAAATACAAAAACTCATAGAACAGAACAAAAAGGTAGCCATGGTTGGCGATGGTGTAAATGATGCCCCCGCCATGGCCTTAAGTACGGTAAGCATTGCCATGGGAGCCGCAGGCAGCGATGTGGCATTAGAAACTGCCGATGTGGCTTTAATGTCCGATAAAATCGAGAAATTACCTTATGCCATTGCACTAAGCCGAAAATCCAAACAAATTATAAAACAAAACATTTTAATAAGTTTGGGGGTGGTTATAGTATTGGTTCCGGTTACTATTTTAGGATTGACAAACATTGGATTGGCCGTAGCTTTTCACGAAGGATCCACAATCGTGGTAGTTTTAAACGCCTTGCGATTACTTCGCTATGATATGCGTTGACCATCAAAAATCAAAAAATAACTCTACCACTACTATTGATTTTTTTAGGGTTAAACTGATATCTCTCATATTAAAACCAGAAGGTATCCATTAATTTTATAAAAAATAATAGTATGCTCACCTTTAAGAACTTTAATATTGCGGATTGGTTTTCGTTTTATAGAGTTGTAGCGGCACCTTTTCTTGTGTTATTATTATGGCTTGATGAACGGCAGCTTTTTGCGTGGTTTTTACTGATTAGTTATATAACCGATGCCGTTGATGGTTATTTGGCCAGAAGGCTCAAAATAACAAGCCCTAGAGGTTCGCAGTTGGATTCCTTTGGCGATCAGATTACATTGATTGTCGGTCTTATTGGTCTGTTTTATTTTGAATCCGATTTTATCAAAAGCAACCTCGTGCTTATAATTATTGCCTTTACGCCATACGTGGTTCAAATGATAATGGCCTATTTAAAGTATGGAAAAGCAACAGCGTTTCATACATATTTGGCAAAACTATCGGCGATAATGCAAAGTGTTTTTATTTTATGGGCATTATTTTTTTCACCAGAGTACGCTTTGTTTTATATTATGATAGGTATTGGTCTTTTAGAAACTTTTGAAGAAATTATGCTTATTTTAATGTACGATAATTGGGCATCAGATGTCAAAGGGATTTATTGGGCATTCAAAGACAAACGTCGACTTAAAAAAGAAGATAAAAAACGTAACACTCTATAATGCGAAGCTACTCACTATTTACCATTTTACTTTTATGTTTGGCCATCTTATTAATAGATGTTTTTGCTTTTTATTGGCTGCAATCTATAACCAAACTTATTACATCGGCATTTTTAAGACACGCTATCCACATCACATTTTGGGTATTTACCATAGGGCTTATTATATCCATAATCATATTAAAAGTGAGGTTGAACGCTATTGACCCCAGAAGAAAACAACTGCTAATATCGTCACTATACGGCTTAACCATATCTTCATTTATCCCTAAAATAATTTTTGTTATTGTGATATCGATTTTATTCTTTACAAACTTTGTTTTTTCAGAAAAAGAATCGCTATTAATCATTCCGCTTATAGCCTTATTTTCCGGATTTTTACCTTTTTTCGTGATTGCTTTTGGCATTTTTAAATCGCTTTACAATTTTAAAATTTATCACGTCGAAATTAAATTCAATCACTTACCAAAAGCCTTCGAAAACTTAAGAATTGTTCAAATTTCGGATGCGCATTTAGGTAGTTTCAACCATCGTTTTCATATTTTAAATCGTGCCGTAAGTAAGATTAACCAGTTGAAACCAGATTTAATTTTATTCACTGGAGATTTGGTAAACAATTATGCTTGGGAATTACGCGGATGGAGTAGAGTGTTCAGGAAATTATCGGCAACTATGGGCAAATATGCCGTTTTGGGCAACCATGATTACGGAGATTATAGCAGGTGGAACTCCAAAAAAAAAAAGCAAGAAAATTTTAATGCGATTAAGGCTTTTTTTAAAGACATCGATTTTAACCTGTTGCTCAATCAATCTGAAATTATTGAAGACAATAACGATAAAATAGCCATCATAGGTGTCGAAAATTGGGGGAATCCGCCCTTTAAGCAATATGGCGATTTGCAAAAAGCCATTAAAAACGTTGAAACCATTCCGTTTAAAATATTATTATCCCACGACCCTTCGCATTGGACAGAGGAAGTGGTTGGCAAAACCGATATCGCGTTAACCTTATCCGGACACACACATGGCATGCAAGCCGCTTTTAAATATAAAAACCTGCAATGGAGCCCCATAAAATATAAATACAAACATTGGGCGGGTTTATACAATGAGAAAGACCAATACTTACATGTTAATCGTGGTTTGGGCTGGTTAGGGTTTCCCGGGAGGTTGGGCATGCGACCGGAAATTACGTTAATAGAAATTAAAACTGATTAATATCATATTCTAAAACCCAAATATTGAATAACTTACTTGAGTCTAACTAGGTGTGTCGCCTTAAAATAAAAATGCAATGATAAAAAATTTAGATTTAAAAGAAAGTCTCTTTATCCTTGAAAACAATTATATAGGGCATTTGTCGTACATCTATCAAAACAAGCCTTATATGGTGCCCATTACCTATTATTTCGATCAGGTTAACAACGCTATTATTTGTTATTCGGGAGAAGGCCATAAAATAATAGCCATGAGAAAAAACAACGCCGTATCCCTTCAGGTTGCAGAAATCTCAACGGTTAACCATTGGAAATCGGTATTGGTCCACGGTAAATTCGAGCAGCAATTTGGTAGCGGTGCCAAGGCGTATCTTCATGCGTTTTCATTGGGTGTTAAGGATGTGGTTATGGAAAAAGAGCAAACCAAACTAGATTTTATCAGCGAGTTTTCCAGTAAAATTTTTAAAGGAGACACCCCAATTGTTTTTTTAATTAAGATAGAACACATCACAGGTAAAAAAAGAAAGCGTTAATTACCTGTTAACAGTCTGCTATACTGATATTTATCATTTCAAAACTTCATATTGATACATACCTTAGTATTTAATCTTAAATATAAGGAAAATGAAAGCATTAGTTTATTATGGCGATCATAATATCGCTTTGGAAGAAAGACCAAAACCAACCATCATTAAGCCTACAGATGTTATTGTAAAAGTATTAAAAACAACCATTTGCGGCACCGACATAGGTATCTACAAAGGTAAAAACCCAGAAATTGAAAGTGGACGCATTCTTGGGCATGAAGGCGTAGGTATTATTGAAGACGTTGGAGATAGTGTTACCCGATTTAAAAAAGGAGATAAAGTTTTAATTTCATGTGTTACGTCTTGTGGTTCGTGCAAATATTGTAAAAAACAATTGTATGCACACTGTACAGATGGCGGCTGGATTTTAGGCTATATGATAGACGGTGTTCAAGCTGAATACGTGAGAATTCCCCATGCCGACAATAGCTTACATAGAATTCCAGAAAGCATATCCGATGACATCGCGGTTTTGCTAAGTGATATTATGCCTACTGGCCATGAAATAGGTACGCAATACGGAAATGTAAAGCCAGGTGATGATATTGCTATAGTTGGTGCTGGTCCTATTGGGATGTCTGTACTTTTAACAGCCCTGTTCTACTCACCTTCTAAAATTATCATGATTGATTTAGATGAAAACAGACTTAAACTAGCCAAAGAATTAGGTGCTACACATACCATTAATTCTGGCACTACAAACGTAGAAAAAGCCGTTAAAGAAATCGTTGGGAAAGAAGGTGTTGATGTTGCCATAGAAGCTGTTGGAATCCCGCAAACTTGGGATATGTGTCAAAAAATAGTAAAACCAGGAGCTCATATCGCTAATGTAGGTGTACATGGCACAAAAGTAGATTTTAATATTGAGAAACTTTGGATTAAAAACCTTACGATTACCACAGGTCTTGTTAACACAAACACAACACCAATGCTATTAAAAACAACAGCTGCTAATAATTCGCATTTAAAAAAAATGATTACACATCATTTCCCGCTTTCAGAACTTGAGCATGCCTATCAGGTGTTTTTAAATGGTGCTAAGGAAAAGGCAATGAAAATTATTATTACTAATGAATAACTATGGCTAACTCATGCAACTACTTGTAACCTCATCTGGTATTCACTTTTTTATTAGAGTGAAACTTGATATTATGTGATTTTTTTTAAAATGAATTTTATTTTTGGAGGCATATTATTAATACATGCACTCATTCATTTAATGGGCTTTGCAAAAGCATTTCAGTTGGCCAACATAAATCAATTAACCCAAAGCATTTCTAAGCCAATAGGAATGCTTTGGTTTTTTACGGCCCTACTGTTTGTGCTTTCAGCAGTGTTGTTTTTCATGAAAAAAGAATGGTGGTTTGTTGTGGCTTTGGTTGCGCTAATCATTTCACAAATTCTAATTATTCTATTGTGGAAAGATGCGAAATATGGTACCATCCCGAATATTATTATTTTGATAGTGAGCATATCGGCGTTTGGCAATTATCAGTTCCAAAGCATGGTTGAAAAAGAATCAAAGCAAATACTGCAACATAGCCCAATTGATAACCTGCCTATAATTTCTGATAACGATATAAAACATTTACCTGAAATGGTTCGAAAGTGGTTGCAAACCTCTGGGGTTGTTGGAAACGAAAAAATAATTACTGTGCGTTTGAAACAAAAAGGTGAAATGCGAACGAAGCCTGAAAGTAAGTGGATGCCTTTTACAGCGACACAGCATTTTAATGTTGAAAATCCCGCATTTATTTGGACAACCAAAGTCAATGCCATGCCAATAATAAATATGACAGGTCGCGATAAACTGTACGCGGGCGAAGGCGACATGCTAATTAAGTTGGCATCAATTTTCCCCGTTGTAAATGAAGGTAAAAACACCAAAATAAACCAAGGTGCCATGGTTCGGTATTTGGCCGAAATGTGTTGGTTTCCTTCGGCGGTTTTAAATGATTATATCGTTTGGAAACCTGTTGATAGTTCTTCCGCGAAAGCGACATTAACCATAAACGACCAAAGTGTTTCGGGCGTATTTACATTTTCAAAAGAAGGCGATTTGGTATCCTTTGAAGCAGAACGCTATTATAGCGGTAAAGACAATTCAAAACTTGAAAAATGGTTTGTAAAAATGGATGGCTACAAAGTGTTTAATGGTGTTAAAATCCCAAATAAAAGCAGTGTTACTTGGCTATTAAAGGAAGGTGATTTTAATTGGTTAAACCTTGAAATTACAGAATTGGAATATAATATTTTCACGACTTATTGATTGAATTTCAACCTTAAGAAATTACGAATAACTTTTAAAAACAGTATATAACCGCAGCTTTACTAGACAATAAAAAAGCCTATCAAATACATGATAGGCTTCTCATTTAAAGAAAAAATTTGAGTTAGTCGTTCTTCTTTTTTCCTTCTAATTTATTTACTGAATCGTACATAATCGGTGTTGCAATAAACAGCGATGAATACGTACCCACTATAACACCTACAATTAAGGCAAACATAAAGCCTCGAATTGAATCGCCACCAAAAATAAAGATGGATAACAACACTACTAACGTTGTTAACGATGTATTTAGTGTTCTACTTAAAGTACTGCTTAATGACACGTTTACTACTTTATCGAATTTCCAAGAAGTATGCTCGTTAAAAAACTCACGAATTCTATCGAATACTACCACGGTATCGTTTAACGAGTAACCAATAACCGTTAATATG
Organism: Hwangdonia seohaensis; assembly: GCF_031932625.1. Classification (NCBI taxonomy): domain Bacteria; kingdom Pseudomonadati; phylum Bacteroidota; class Flavobacteriia; order Flavobacteriales; family Flavobacteriaceae; genus Hwangdonia; species Hwangdonia seohaensis. The sequence goes on along the minus strand of NZ_JAVSCK010000005.1, from coordinate 327,475 downwards.
GCGGCGATAAAAGCTTGGTCTATTTCCATACTAAACGGCATGAATTTATAGGTTAGCGAGAATACCCCCAATACAATAAGTACATCGTGGAAAACCGCTGCTACCGCACCCAATGAGTACTGCCATTTTTTAAATCGGAATAAGATATAAAGGAACACTACTATTAGCGAGCCCAATACAGCCCAAACCGAGGCTTGTTTAATATCGTCGGCAATGGTTGGAGATACTTTGTAAGATTCAAGTAATCCAACTTGTTTGTTCACATCGTTTAAATCTAAAAACTTCTCATATGATATACCTTCTAAATAAGGAACAAGTCCATCATATAAAGCCTTTCTAATTTCTTCGTCAACCTCAGATCCTGTTTCGTTAACCTTGTATTTGGTGGTTATTTTTAATTGATTGGCACTACCAAAAGTTTTAGCATCTGCACTTCCAAAAATTTCTGGTTGTGAAAGTACATCGGTAATTTCTGAAGCACTAACATCCTGTGCAAAACGCACTTGATAGGTTCTACCTCCAACAAAATCGACACCTTGATCTAAGCTATTTGTAAACAACGAACCTAAACTTACCACAATGAATACAGCAGAAACCATATAAGCTACCTTACGTTTCTTTAAGAATTCAATACTAATGTTTCTGAAAAGATTTTTAGTTAATGCGGTTGAGAAATCCAGTTTTCCGCCTTTGTTAATATACCAGTCTACCAATAATCTGGTGATAAAAATAGCCGTAAATAACGATGTACCAATACCAATTAATAAGGTAGTTGCGAATCCTTTAATAGGCCCTGTTCCAAAAATAAATAAGATTAAGGCCGTTAAACCGGTTGTAATATTGGCATCTAAAATAGAAGACAAAGCGTTACTAAATCCATCTTGAATAGCTTCTTTTTGTCCTTTACCTTTAACTATTTCCTCTCGAATACGCTCAAAGATAAGCACGTTCGCATCAACCGACATACCAATAGTTAACACAATACCAGCAATACCCGGTAAAGTTAGTACGGCACCTAAACCAGATAAAATACCAAAGATTAATAAGATGTTTAAAACCATGGCGATATCTGCAAATCCACCTGCTTTTCCGTAATAGAAAATCATCCAAAGCAATACCAATGCCAAGGCAATCATAAACGATTTGGTACCACTATCAATGGCTTCTTGACCCAATGATGGCCCAACAACTTCACTTGAAATGATATCTGCCGATGCCGGTAATTTACCAGCACGCAGTACGTTTGCTAAATCTATGGCTTCGTTTAATGTAAAATCTCCAGAAATTGAAGAGCTTCCTCCGGCAATTGGCCCTGTAGTTACACCTGGGGCAGAATACACAATATTATCTAAAACAATGGCAATTTGACTGCCTTGATTAAATGCATTCCCCGTCATTTCTTCCCAAACCTTAGCGCCTTTGGAATTCATTTGCATAGACACTTCAGATTTTCCCGTTGGTCCAAATTGGTTACGCGCATCGGTTACAACGGCACCACTTAATGGCGGCACGTTTTCTCTGTTACCCACTAAAGCGTATAAATCTACCAGCTCGCTATTTTTATCTGGTTTGCCAAAAGCAAATTTTGCGTAACGGTGTTCTGCTGGCAATAAAGCTCTTACTTGTGGTAGGTTTAAATAATTTAAAACGGTTTCTTTATCTTTTAATTCGAAACTTGCAATTACCGGTCCGCCTTGGTAACCTTGACCTTTAATTAGATCGAATATTGGATTTACACTTGAAACAGCAGTCGAATCGGTTTCAGCTTCACCCAAAAGGGCATCAATTTGCGAGTCTTCAGCGTTTTCTTCATCTTGAGGCTCTACCTCTTCATCAGTCACATCAACTTTAACAATGTCTTTTAAAACCTCGTTGGCCTGTACTAAAAACGGGAAAAACTGTTCCCCTTTATAAGCATCCCAAAACTCTAATTGTGCCGTACTTTGTAATAATCCTGTAGCACGCTCAACATCTTTAACACCTGGCAATTCCACTAAAATACGACCAGAATTCCCTAAACGTTGAATGTTTGGCGAGGTTACACCAAACTCGTCAATACGCTTACGCAATACTTCAAAAGCTGATACTATCGACTCGTCTATTTTTGTTTCTATAATGCTTTTAACATCACTATCTGTCATACTTCCATTAATCTCACCATCTAAAGCTTTGGTGTAAAATATGTCTGGAGACGCTAATTTGGTATCGCCTTTAATTTTATCAAATGCTATAAAGAAATCTTCTAAATAGGTATTTTGACTGTTTTTTTGAAGCTCGGTAGCATCGTCCAATGCCTTATTAAAAACCGGATCTTTGGTATTGTTGGCCAATCCTTTTAAAATATCCTTAACCGATACTTGTAAGATTACGTTTATACCACCTTTTAAATCCAAACCAAGATTCATGGCTTTTTGCTTCACATCGTTATACGTGAATTTTGCAATACCGATATTATAAACGGTATCATTAGCTATGGACTCTAGGTAGTTTGCTTCTTCATCACTTCTTTTTTCCCTGAAATCTTCCTCGGTATCTGGAATTTTATTTATAGCGATTTCTTGGGCTTGACTCTCAATTTGATTGGCTTTAAATGTGAATGATAATTGGTAAATACTTACCAAACCAAACAAGAGCGCAAATAATTTTACTAATCCTTTATTTTGCATTTTGTAATTTTTTGTGTCTTAGTTTCCCGCTTTATTCATTGATTCTAAATTCATAATTATGGTATTTATGAATCTCCGATTTTGTGGGAATGACAAGTTTAATGATTCACAAGGTTTTACCTTGTTCAAAAATTGTTTTTATTTTAAAACGAGCAAATATAGAATTTTCTCGTAGGATTTAACAATTTTATATTTTAATAATTTTGTTAGCTTTTTGTACTGAAACCGGTTTGGTGCCAGTTGTTTATAAAAGCTGTTTTTTTGAAGTAATTTAAGCTAAAGGTCCCGCTCTAACTTCGGGGATTTTGTGTGACGTATTATCTATTGCAATGGCAATATTGTAATGTGTTTTATAGGCTACTTTTTCGCCGCTTTCATTCACATCAAAAGCATTGATAAAAGCATATAAATTTGGATTTGATAATCTTTTGCTTTCGGGTTTTAACTCAACAACCGAAGTCCCGTTTAAATCCCATGGCGCATCGTGCCCGTTTTGGATTTCATAAACATCGAGTTTATAGCTAACGGTGTTTTCATCAAAAGGAAGCTTTGAAGAATCTTCGTTTTCATTGTTTAAAGCAGCATCTAAAATGAGGTTCTTTTCTTTTGAAAAGGTCTTTTTAATACTCGCAACATCGGCATCACTGTGATACGTGATTTTTAGCTTACCGCCTTCTTCTTCCTTTATTTGAATATTGCTAACACCTAAATCCTGCAATTGCTGTTTTACAATAGCAATGGTTTTTTGTGATTCATCGGGTGTTATGGAAGCATCTGTAAATTGAAGAACAATTTCTTGATTTGGCACAATAGTTTGCTGCTGCGAAAAAGCACCAAACAAGGTGATAATAACTATTAAAGCACTAAAGTACCATTTTGAATTCATGCGCCAAATATAATAATAAAAGACTGTATTTCTACAGTCTTTATTATAAAATCTAATTTGTAATATTAAAGTTTACAATTCCAGTAAACCATTTGTTTTCTTAACGCCTTCGGCACTTTGTTGCATATGTGTTTTTTCAGCATCGCTTAACGGAATATCCACTATTTTTTCAATTCCGTTCTTGCCTAAAATCACCGGTACACCAATGCATAAATCGCTTAAACCGTATTCACCTTCCAATAAGGTTGAACAAGGGAACATTTTCTTTTGGTCGCAAGCAATGGCTTGTACCAATCCGGAAACTGCTGCACCTGGTGCATACCAAGCCGACGTACCTAATAATTTGGTTAAAGTAGCACCACCAACTTTAGTGTCTTCTTTTACTTGATTTAGTCTATCGTCAGATAAAAACTCAGAAACCTTAACACTATTTCGTGTGGCGTGCGATGTTAATGGCACCATGCCGGTATCGCTATGACCGCCTATAACCATGCCGTCTACATCGCTAATTGGAGCTTCTAAAGCTTCGGCTAATCTGTATTTAAAACGTGCGGAATCTAAGGCGCCGCCCATGCCTATAATTCTGTTTTTTGGTAAATTTGTTGTTTTATGAACCAAATACGTCATCGTATCCATTGGGTTACTCACCACAATAATAATGGTGTTTGGAGAGTGCTCAATTAAACTGGATGAAACCGATTTTACAATACCGGCATTAATACCAATTAATTCTTCGCGAGTCATTCCCGGCTTACGCGGAATACCCGAAGTTATGACACAAATATCGCTATTTGCCGTTTTGCTATAATCGTTTGTGATGCCTGTAATTTTGGTATCGAACCCGTTTAAAGATGCACACTGCATTAAATCCATCGCTTTACCTTCGGCATAGCCTTCTTTAATGTCTAATAATACAACTTCAGAAGCAAAGTTTTTAATCGCAATGTACTCTGCGCAACTAGCCCCTACTGCCCCTGCTCCAACTACTGTAACTTTCATAAAATTATTTTTTTAAAAGATTTGTGATATGTTATAAATTCTAGCCAAAAGTCATCATTTATTTTGATTTAAAACATGACTATTGTTTGTTTTACCGCTAAAAATTTTGGTTAACAAAAGTATGAATTAAAATGCTGTAAACGAAAAAAGTGCAAGATTAAAATCCTGCACTTTTAACGCAACTAATTATATAAACTAACTAAAACATAAATTATTTGAATATTAAATCATTCATTTATATGAAAATGAATTTAAAAAACCATTATCTAAATCCGAAATTTAAACCTACTGAAAAGGCATTAAATTCGGCTAAATGGTATTCGGCATTTAATCTGAAAAAGCCTAATTTCAATTTGGTACCAATCGTTCCCCTAACAGACGATGCTTCACTTGATACTGAAAAAGGATCGGTTATGGTTTGAGAAAATAATGGCCCATTTGAAACGGTATAACTTCCTAATAAATCCGATTCCGATTTACCTTTTATATACCCTAAACCGCCGTAAAAATTGATTACGGGCAATTTGGTTGATGCTATTAATTGGAACAACCACGTATTTGTATCATTTTCTATACGTTGATTACTACCGCTAATTCCGGTAGATCCAGATATATCATAAGTACCATCTAAATGGGTATAAGCTACCAAACCTGAAATGGCTACGGGCAGTAATTTATCGGCAGGCAACCATTTGGTAAACTCCATTTGCAATCCAGCGCCATACATGCTAATATCTACATCATCAGTATTAATTTTGGGCACAAAACGCGCTTTCAACTCAATACCTTTACTGAGTCCAATGGCACCTTGAATAAAGGCAGTTGGCAATAGGTTTGCCGTATCTGAACCAATGCCACTAGGTAAGGTTATGGTTTCCTGTTGAGGCCCTAAAATCGGGTCGTCATAAGTAACTACTATATCAATATCCGGTTCGTTTTCCCCTAAAGCAGTTGCCACAGATTTTGATGTTGAAGCATCTGTAAATGACACCACAAAATCTTGATCTGGGTCGTTATTGTAATCTGCAATATTCATTAAAAACGATTTGTGCTCATTCTGTATGGTTGAAGCATTGGCGATTATTGAAATTTCAAAACCTCCAAGTGGTTTGGCGTCTGCCGTATTAAACCAACCAGCATTCATGCTGTGCATTAAACCATCTGTTCCCGACATTAAATAATCGTTGGCAAAACGTTCTGCGTTTTTTACACCTGCGGCAAGAAGCGCATCTAAATCATTTTGAGCTTTTGAAGTAATTGTTGCTATACAAAACAACATAAGTAGAGTTAACTTTTTCATTTTATTTTAAGATTTGGGTTTGACAAAAATATAAAAAACATCGAATAAAACAACATTTAATCGTAAAAATAATACGTTTTATCGATTTTTTAATATGGATTCGCTATTCTAAAAATTGATTCTAAAACTTAAATTGGGCGTTAAACCAAGTGATTTATTATCAATTTGTATGGCTGAATTTGAATCTTCAGGGTGCACTTCGTAATACCTATTGATGCTATTTTCTTTATTCGTTACATTAATAACTCCTAAACTTATAGCTCCGTTAGATGTGTTTGTTATATTAAAATTATATTTTAAGGAAACATCCAATCGGATAAAATCATCTAAGTTTTCATTATTCGGAAGGTCGTAATTTACAACCGTATTATTGCCATTTTGTATGGTTTCATTCCCTTCAACGGGTTTTGTATATGGCGCACCAGACCTCCAAATACCACCTATGGATACTTTTAAATCATCCCTAATATCATAATTAAAGGCCATGGACATCGAATGCCTGACATCCACATTGTTTGGAAAAACGGAGGGCGTTATACTTTCAAATTCATAATCATTAACACTGTAGGTATAACTCACCCAAGCACTATAGGATTCAGCCGTTTTATTCATTAAAAACTCAACACCCTTTACAGCATAGCTTCCAGCGGCATTTATATATTGAAAATTATTATAAAAACCTTGGTTGGATGCGGTTATCCCATCAACTAGTTTATAAAACCCTTCAACATCAATTACGAAATTGTTTTGATTAAACTCGAAACCGAAAGACCCTTGTTTACTTTCAGAAATAGGAATCGAACTGTTATTTGCCAAAATCCAGCGGCGGTTTTCAACGCCTAAAAAATCATCTTGAAAATCGATAATCTGTGTGGCAGATTGGTTTTTAAATTCACCTTGTAACTTTAATGCAAAGCGATTATTTAGTTTTTGTCTAACATTTAGCCTGGGCTCAATAATCATTTTATTGAATTTCTGAAAATAATTCCCCCGAACACCCAACCTCAAATACGTATTGTGTTTATTAAATTCTATTTCACTAAAAAGCGCATGGTTGAGCAACACGTCCTTTTTGGTTTTATCGTAAGACGGTGCGCTAACCGTGGTTTCGTTCAAAATGCCTATTTCACTGAATTGATAGCCATTTAAAACATTCAGATTATCATTAATCTTAAAATTGGTTTTAAGCTTTACTCCCGTTTCAAGAACTTCGTTTGCTTGGGTTAATTTTTGATCGGTTTCAATTCTATAATCAACAGCATCCACATTATATTTTGAATAAAAAGCATTGATTTCAGTTGAAAATTTAGCATGCCACTTCGCGTTCCAGTTTGCACCAGCGCCCAAGTTTTGTTGCTTTAAATTACTGGTTTTTGAATCTGTTTCATCATCGGAATTGGTATAACTTTCAGTATAATCCAAGTTATTGTTTATGCCAATAATGTTAGCCCTAAATTTATGATTCTCATTAAAATCGAAAAGCAATTTAGCGGTATAGTCGTAAAAGAAAAAATCGGACGATTTGTTACTCTCGCTTATGTTATCGCTATTTGTGGTGAGCTCGCTATCTTGAAAACTGCGTTCAAAATACGTATCGTAAGTCGGTGTACTGAAAACATCGGTAAAAGAGCGCCTACCCGATATATGAACGGCCAGTTTTTTACTTAATGGTATTTCCAAAAAAGCATCGGCATGTATTAAATTAGCGCCTACGCCGCCTTTAAAGCCTTCATTTATCTTGTTTTTTGTAGACATATTAATGGTGCTGGACACGCCATCGCTAAACTCGCTTGAGGTTCCGTTTTTGGTCACCGAAACTTGGTTTGTTAAATACGGGTTGTAAGCTGAGATAAGCCCGAAAAAATGCCCCGAATGATACATTTTAATATTATCCCAAAGTATGAGGTTTTGGTCGTTTGTACCCCCACGAACATTAATGTTTGCGATACTTTCATTAATGCTTTCAACACCTGGTAAAGCTTGAATGGATTGCATAATATCCGGTTCTGCGAGCCCGGGTAAAATACCAAACTTTTCGGTATTTAAAATCGTGCTACCATCAATGCGTTTTTGTAAACCTGTGGTTAAAAATTTGGTGATTAGAATCTGATTGAGTGCTTCACTTTTAACTTGCATTTCTATGGTTTTACACGTGTTATTTAACAACATTAAATCCGCAGCTTTAAACACCTGTGTTTCAAATCCTAAAAAAGAAATAATTATCGATTTATTGACATCTACTTCATTCAAAGTAAAACTGCCTTCTATATCTGTGATAACACCATTTGTAGAATTTTCAATTAAAACCGAAGCCCCAGGCAAAGGTTCTTTAGTTTTTTCTGAAACCAAAACACCACAAATAGCAATGGTTTTGTTAATTGTGGAAACCGTGATATAGCGCTCGTTAAGAAACTTAAAATTTAAAAGTGTGGTAGCGTTTAAATTTTCAATGATTTGTTTTAATGTGTCTGATTTGTTTGGTATATCTACCAAAACATTACTAACATCATCTATCGAATAGGAAAACTTGACATCAAATTGATTTTCTAATTGCTGTAATACATCTAATAACGGTAGTTTTTCTTGTGCTTGTAAACCAAAAGAAAAGCAGCAATAGACAGAACATAAAACGATGAAGTGTTTAGTTTTTGTCATAGTTATATAACTCAACTTTATTACCGTTTATTTTGTAACTTAATTTAAGCGGAATGGTTACAGATTGTAATGCTATATTTTTATCGGTGTGTGTAAAACTACCTGAAAATGTTTTGGCAACATCTACTTTTGATGCATCAATGATTATATCGTATTGAATTTCCAATTCGTTAACAATTTGCCAAAGCGGTACATTATCAAACGAAGATTCCTTGGCTAACCACGATGGTGTTTCTGCGTTAAAATCCTTGGCCAATACAATTTGGTTATTTACAACCCTAAACGTTTTCCCTGGGATTAATATCGTTTTTTCTTTGTTGTGTGTAACACTTACAGAACCTTCGTAGCATTGTACTTCAAAATAATTCGGGCGTTTTTTTACATTAAATTGTGTGCCTAAAACTTGAATGCTTCCGGCGTTTGTATTAACGGTGAATTTTTCGCCTTTGGTTACCTTAAAAAAAGCTTCGCCATTTAAATCAAGACTTCGGCTTTTTTTCCAAGTTTTTTTATTGAAAGACAGTTTGGACTGTGCATTTAAAATTACCTGAGAATCATCAGGTAGATTAAAAGTTTCTGTTTGTGCAATAGCTGTTGAATAGGATTTTGTATTGTTAAAGAATAAAAAATAGGACGACGTAAGCATAACCACCAAAATGGCAGCCACCTTTAAAAATGATTTGAAATTTAAGGGAATAACTTTAGATTCTTTCTTTTTAAAAGATTTAGTTTTAAAATCTGCTAAAGCCTTTTGTGCATCTACTTTAGGCACATCAATTTGTTTGGCATAAAAGGCAGTTTTTACCAATGCAGAAAAGTCTTCGTCGGGATACAGCTTTTTAATCTCCGCGGTAGAGATGTCACCATCAAACCATTTTAATATGTCGTTTTCTTTATTCATTTTTTGTCTTTTATACAATTAAGACACCTATATATAAGTTTACCCTACCCGAGTTAAATATTTTCTATATGTGCTCTTAAAATTTTTAGTGCGCCAGACATTCTTTTTTCAACTGCTTTTTGAGAGATTTCTAGCATTTCTGCTATTTCTCGATACTTTTTACCGTCTATTCTGTTTAATAAAAACACCTCGCGTTGCGCTTCTGATAGTAAAGCTATGGCGTTTTGCAACTTAGTTTTAAACTCTTCTTCCTCTAATAAATATTCTGGACTCTCATTGGTTTTATCAATGTAAGGTGCAGCTTTGGCGTATTCCAAAACCACTTTATTATGCTTTACTTTATTTAAAAACAAATTATTAACGGTGGTAAACAAATACGTTTTTGCCTTTGTAAAATCAATTTTAGAGCAGTTTTCCCATATTTTAGAAAAGGCGTCCTGCACCAAATCCAGGGCATTATCCTTATCTCCACATTTATAGTATGCAAAATTACTGGCATGCTGAATGTGCTCTAAATAAAAGGCATTAAAGTGGGTTTCTTCACAAAGTTTGGAGCTATTGGTTGCCATGTTTAAAGCAGATTGTTCAATATTTATAATTTAAAAAACAATCACAAAAGTAGTATAAAATTATGTTTTGAACCCCATAAAACTTACGCAAATTATATATACACAAGCTTTAAACAATTACACAAAACACTAAAAAAACAAAATTATTAAAATTTAAGTAGGGTAAATTTAAAAAGGATTGTCTTAAGTACAGAAAGCGAAAAAATCGCAAAAAAGAAAAATATTAAAACCCAAAATTTATTATCATGAAAACTTTAAAATTTATTACTGCAATCTTATTACTGAGCTTTATAGGATTTACTTCTTGTCAAGATCAAGATGACCATCTAAACGAAGAAAACCCCAATGCCAATGCTGCCAACTCACAAACGGCCAAACAACTAAAACAATCGTCTATGCACAACGGTAGTTTTGACGACCTTTTAGATGGTGTATCTTGCTCCTCTATTTTACTACCAGTTACCGCCACTGTTAATGGCACCGAAGTTCATGTAGTTAATGAATCTGATTACGAAACTGTAATTGATATTTTATCAGAATACAACAATGATGAAGATGAAGTTATATTACATTTCCCATTATCGGTTAAACTTAGTAACTATACCGAGGTTGAAATAACTAATCAAATTGAGTACGACGCCTTAATATCGGCATGTAATCAAGCAGAAGGCACCACTAACGAGGCTATAAACTGTTTAGGTATTAACTTTCCTATTACTGTTTTCTCGTACAATTTAAACTTCGTACAAACAGGCAGTGTAGTAATAGAGTCTGAAAAGGCTTTATACACGTACATGACTAACTTTGGTAACGATGAGTATTTCGCAGTAAACTACCCCATTACAGCGACATTAAATAGCGATACTTTGGTAACTATTACAAGTGATTTAGAATTGCAGTCAAAAATTTCAGACTGTATTGCAACAGAAGACGAAGAAGAGCAAGCTGAAGAAAATGCTAAAACCTTAGAAACTATTTTAGTTGAAGGCGCTTTTAAAGTAGAATCTTTTATTGACTCTAGCGTTGAAAAAGCAAATGATTACGCCAACTACACAATTGAATTCGCTGGCAACTTAACGTGTACTGCTCAAAATAAAGCAGATACTACCATCAATGCCGTTCAAGGAACCTACAATGTAGCCTCTAAAACAGAAGTATTTGTTAACTTAACCTTCTCCGGAAACGCTTCTTTTGAGTTACTAAACAACAATTGGGAAGTAACAAGTTTTTCACAAAGCTCCATCTCTTTACAAAGCACAACAAATGCAGCAGTAACTTTAATTTTAGCCCAAATATAGTTAAGTTTGCATTTGTGACTTATGTTATGAAACAGCTGCCTTAATTCAAGACAGCTGTTTTTTTTAAGCTTATAAACATGCTAAAAGAAGATTAAAATAAAAAAACATTAATTTAAAGTAGGGTAAATTTAAATGTAGTTGTCTTATTTATAGAAAGGCGAAACATTCGCCAAAAAATAAAAAAATTCAAACACAAAAAATAGTATTATGAAAACCTTAAAATTATTTACAGCAATCTTATTTCTTTCATTTTTAGGATTAACCTCTTGTCAAGATGAAATTGATAGTGAAAATGGTCAAAATCCAAATACCAATTCCCCAAACTCTGAAACTGCAAGTAACCTAGAGCGTTCCTCGATGCACGATGGCAGTTTTGATGACTTTTTAGATGGCATTTCATGCTCATCAATAATATTGCCTGTTACAGCCACTATTAACGGCACAGAATTAACCATTGTTAGCGAAGCGCAATTCGATTTGGTATTAAGTATTTTAGGAGAATTTATTAACGATAATGACACCATTGAATTTCAATTTCCGCTATCAGTAATGACGAGCAATTACACCGAAGTTCAAATAGCCAATCAAACCGAATACGATGCCCTTTTAAACGCTTGTGAGCAAGCCGAACAACAAGGTGAGGCCGCTATTAATTGTTTAGACATCGATTTTCCTATAACCATTCTAACCTACAACTTAAATTTAGAGCAAACAGGTAGCGTGGTTATAGAATCTGAACAACAGTTATATACCTACATGGATAACTTAGAAAGCAATGATAGATTTGCTATCAACTATCCAATAACGGCAACTGTTAATGGAGATACCGTTGTAGAAATTGCTAGTGATTTGGATTTAAAAACTCAATTTACAGATTGTTTAGCTACTGATGACATTAAAGATGAAGCCGAAGAAAACGCTAAATCCCTAGAAACCATTTTAGTTGAAGGCGCTTTTAAAGTTGAATCGTTTGTAGTTGCCGGTGTCGATACCGCAAATGATTATGCAAACTATTCTATAGATTTTGCCAACGATTTAACCTGCTTAGCAAAACACACGGTAAATGCAACCATTAGCGATGTTGAAGGGACATACGCTGTAACATCAGAGCTTGAAGTATTCTTAAATTTAACTTTTACGGGTAATGCTACTTTCGAATTATTAAACCATACTTGGGAAGTTACAAGCTACTCGCAAAGTTCTATCTCTCTGCAAAGCACAACAAATGCCGGAATAACTCTAGTGTTAGCCCAAATATAAAACTAGATTGGCATTTGTTACGTATGTTATGGTAAAACAGCTGCTAAAATTTAGCAGCTGTTTTTAAAATATAAACAACAATTATTTTCAATATGAAGTACAGATTTTTAATAGCACTTTTGCTCATTCTTTTTTTAAATGCGTGTTCTAAAGAAGAAATCACGAATCAAGACCCCAATAATGGAGGCACAGAATCGAACAAAGTTGCAAACCAAAAATCAACGGGAGCTTCGGCCAACGATCTTTTATCCAGCAACACCTTTAAAAGTATGGTTATCGAGCTTGTTTATGTAGACGGTTTTGAACCTTCAGAAACTTCGGTAAATAATTTAAAGTCTTTTATTGAAACGCGAACCTTTAAGCCCCAAGGCATTACAGTTGAAAAAAGAGCCATTGCACCAACAGGTAAAGCCAAATACAGTACTGAGGATATAATACGTATTGAAGAATCCAAAAGAACAAAATACAACACCAACAATCAAATTGCGGTTTGGGCATTTTTTGCAGACGGCGAATCAAACAAAAATACCGAAAACGGTGTTGTTTTAGGTACTGCCTACCGAAACACCTCATTTGTTATTTTTCAAGAAACCATTGAAGATTTAAGCAATAGTGCTTTTGAACCCAACAGAAGTGTTTTAGAAACAACGGTTATTACACATGAATTCGGACATATTTTGGGGTTAACAAATCTAGGAACAGCAATGGTGACCAACCACGAAGACAGCTCACATCCTAAACATTGTAACGTTGAAAGCTGTTTAATGTACTGGTCTGCCGAAACCGGCGATGGTTTGTCCAATTTAATTGGAAGCAGCAAAGCACCCGAATTAGATGCCCAATGTATTGCCGATTTACAAGCCAATGGCGGAAAATAAAATATCAAGAAAACTATTAACCCTACAAACAATGAAAAACACATTTTTAACATTAAGCTTAATTTTTACAACTTTATTTAGCTTGCAAGCACAAGAAAACAATAGCAATAACAATTCCAACGCAGGGATAAAATTTGGCTACAACCTAGCTGCTGTAAGTTTTGATGGCGATACCGAAACCGGTCAGCGTCACGCGTTTCATTTAGGCTTTTATGGCGAATCGTTTTTAAGCGAAAGTGCGGCCCTTCAAGTTGAATTTTTATACTCACAACAAGGCTACGAACTTAGAGATAATGGCGGCACATTTACCCAAAAATTAGATTATTTAAATCTTCCGTTATCATTAAAACTATATCCAAGCGAAAGTTTCTTTTTAGAAGCGGGCCCACAAATAGGTTTAGCGATTTCACATAAGGAAGAATTTGATAGTAACTTTGGACTATTTGATACCTCTCAAGAATTTGAACCTAATACACTCGATTGGGGTTTTAACTTTGGAGGCGGCTTTAAAACAAGTTCGGGCGTATCATTGGGCGTAAGATATCATCTCGGAATGGGCGAAGTATACGACGAAGGAAGTCCGCAAAACAGGGTATGGCAATTCTCCATAGGGTTTGATTTTTAATCCTCAATAAAAAAAGCTGTCTAAAAAAAATTAGGCAGCTTTTTTTTTAACAATTCAATGATCTAAAAATAATAGAATTGAAGGTAGGGTAAAAAACTTTAGGGTTGTCTTATTTATGAAAGCACCTGTAAAGTGCATTTATTAAATTTTAAAATTAAAAGTTATGACCTTATTTAAATCAATAGTATTAATAGCAGCGTTAAGTTTTTCATTTGCAATTCAAGCCCAGGAAGCTGAGGTTTCGAATGAAACAAAGATGGATAAAAAATCCTATTATCAGAAAAGGGCTCAAGAAGACGCTAAATTCGAGCAAGAGTTTAGTGCCAAAACTGAAGCCGAGGAAGAGGCATTTTGGAAAGAACAAAAAGCTTATGAAAAAGATTTAAAAAGAAGAGACAGAAAAGCACACAAAGCTTATATGAAGGGAAAGCGAGATGCCTATGCCGAACATTATGAGCATTGCAACCACCATTGTCATCATAGTGATTATTATTACCATCATGCCACGGTTTATTATTATAGGTACGATGGGCACTACTCTCACAGATACCCTAGAAGAAACACCGTGACCACAAGAATAAACGTAAGTACTCCAAGGATTGGTTTGGGATTAGGGATTTAAACAAGCATTTTAATTAATCCTAAAACACCTCAATCATATCCATAAAAAATGTCGCTTAAATTAAGCGACATTTTTAATTCTATAAATAAATATTAATTATGCGTCAATATTAGCATAAATAGCATTCTTCTCTATAAATTCTCTACGTGGTGGTACTTCATCACCCATTAACATTGAGAAAATTCGATCTGCCTCTGTACCGTTATCGATTTGAACTAAACGCATGGTTCTAAACTCAGGATTCATGGTGGTATCCCAAAGTTGCTCAGCGTTCATTTCACCAAGACCTTTATAACGTTGAATTTTTGAACCGTCTCCAAATTCTTCAACAATCTCATCGCGTTCTTTATCAGACCAAGCATATTGCTTCTTTGCTCCTCTTTTAACTAAATATAACGGAGGTGTTGCAATATAGATATGATTATTCTCTATCAATTCCTTCATATACCTAAAGAAGAACGTTAAAATTAAGGTGGCAATGTGGCTACCGTCAATATCGGCATCACACATAATCACAACTTTATGGTAACGTAATTTTGAAAGGTTAAGCGCTTTACTGTCTTCTTCTGTTCCAATGGTAACCCCTAAAGCTGTAAAGATGTTTTTAATCTCTTCATTTTCAAACACTTTATGAGTCATGGCTTTTTCAACATTCAAGATTTTTCCACGCAACGGAAGAATGGCTTGAAAAGCTCTATCTCTACCTTGTTTAGCCGTTCCACCTGCCGAATCACCCTCAACTAAAAACACTTCACATTTTGCAGGATCTTGCTCGGAGCAATCACTTAATTTCCCAGGCAAACCACCAATGCTCATTACGGTTTTACGCTGCACCATTTCTCGGGCCTTTTGAGCTGCATGACGTGCTTGAGCTGCCAAAATCACCTTTTGTACAATGATTTTAGCATCATCGGGATGTTCTTCCAAATAATCGGTTAACATTTCAGAAACAGCTTGACTAACAGATGCTGAAACTTCACGGTTACCTAATTTGGTTTTTGTTTGTCCTTCAAATTGTGGTTCTTGAACTTTTACCGAAATAATGGCTGTTAACCCCTCACGGAAATCATCACCGGCTATATCAAATTTCAATTTATCAAGCATCCCAGATTCATCGGCATACTTTTTAAGGGTATGGGTCAATCCGCGACGGAAACCCGATAAATGCGTTCCACCTTCGTGTGTGTTAATATTGTTTACATAAGAATGCAGATTTTCAGCATACGATGTATTATAAATCATGGCCACCTCAACAGGCACGCCATTTTTTTCACCTTCAAAAGCTATAACCTTATTAATCAATGGCTCGCGGTTTCCATCTAAAAACTTGATAAATTCCTTTAGACCTTCTTCAGAATGAAATGTTTCGCCTTCAAATTCGCCATCATCTTTTTTATGTCGTCTATCTATTAAATGAATAGTTATTCCTTTGTTAAGATAAGCCAGTTCGCGCATTCTACTTGCCAAAGTATCGTAGCTATATTCTAGTGTTTGTGTAAAAATGCTTGGATCTGGCTTAAAGGTTACTGTAGTTCCTCTTTTATCGGTTTCACCAACCTTTTTAACAGGATACATAGGTTTCCCTTTTTCGTATTCCTGTTCCCAAATTTCACCTTTTCTATAGACGGTTGCTTTTAAATGTATGGATAATGCGTTAACACAACTTACACCAACACCGTGCAATCCTCCGGAAACTTTATAAGAATCTTTATCGAATTTTCCACCGGCACCAATTTTGGTCATTACAACCTCAAGTGCGGAAACGCCTTCTTTTTTATGTAAATCTATTGGAATACCACGACCATCATCTTCTGTAGTAATGGAGTTATCCTCGTTTATGGTTACTGTAATATTATCGCAATGACCTGCTAAAGCTTCATCAATTGAGTTGTCTACAACCTCATAAACCAAATGGTGCAAACCTCTGGTGCCAGTGTCTCCAATATACATGGAAGGACGCATGCGCACATGCTCCATACCTTCTAAAGCCTGAATACTGTCTGCCGAATAATTGTCCTTATTAAATTCTTCTCTTTTTTCGCTCATATGATATTATTTATAAACTTTTTCTAATTATTTTTTACACAAAAAAAGATGCTATTTAGCATCCTTTTGAATACAAACAAATATACGAAATTACAAAGCCTTTAAAAAGCATTTTAACGAGTTTGTTTAATAATTATCAACAATTGTTAATTACTCAAAACGCTCTTAAATCGCTTAAAAAGCACCTTAAAATTGATTTTGATGGTTTTTCAATCTTTTGTAAATAATAAAATTTACAAATCCTTTTAAATCGCATATTTTTAGATTTTATCATTTAAAAAAAGACCAACAAAAAATGCTAGTCTTTACTTATATAACAAAATAACCGATTACTATTTAGTAAGCATCATCATGCACTTTTGCAACTGCTCTACCCGACGGGTCGTTCATATTCTTAAAAGCCTCATCCCATTCCAAAGCTATTTTTGTGCTACAGGCCACACTTGGTTCTTGTGGCACACTTAATGCGGCAGCATCACTCGGAAAATGTCCTTCAAAAATGGTTCTGTAATAATACTCTTCTTTGTTTATTGGCGTTTGAATTGGGTAACGGTATTTCGCATTCTCCATTTGCTCGTCGGATACTTCTTTTTCAACCAACTCTTTCAAGGTATCAATCCAACTGTAACCTACACCATCGCTAAACTGTTCTTTCTGTCTCCATGCCACGCTTTCTGGAATCATGTCTTCAAACGCTTTACGAATCACCCATTTCTCCATGCGCTCTCCGTTAATCATTTTATCTTCTGGGTTGATGCGCATCGCCACATCAATAAACTCTTTATCTAAAAATGGCACGCGCCCCTCAATTCCCCAAGCTGCCAAACTCTTGTTGGCCCGTAAACAATCATACATGTGTAACTTGCTTAATTTACGCACGGTTTCTTCGTGAAATTCTCTAGCATTTGGTGCTTTATGGAAGTATAAATAACCTCCAAAAATCTCATCGGCACCTTCACCGGATAATACCATTTTAATGCCCATGGATTTAATAACCCGCGCCATTAAGTACATTGGTGTTGACGAACGTATGGTAGTAATATCGTACGTTTCAATGTTATAAATAACATCCTTAATCGCATCCAAACCTTCTTGAATGGTGAACTTTATTTCGTGGTGCACGGTACCAATATGGTCCGCTACTTTTTTTGCTGCGGCTAAATCTGGCGAACCTTCCAAACCTACAGAGAATGAGTGCAATTGCGGCCACCATGCTTTTTCTTTATCGTCAGCTTCAATACGTCTTTCAGAATACTTTTTAGCAATTGCCGATGTTACCGAAGAATCCAATCCTCCCGAAAGTAAAACACCATAAGGCACATCGCTCATTAATTGTCTGTGTACGGCATCTTCCAAAGCTTGTTTTACTTCTGCTATGCTGGTTTCGTTGTCTTTAACTGCATCATATTCCGTCCATTCCCTGTTGTACCATTTTACAAACTCGCCGTCTTTACTTCTTAAATAATGCCCTGGAGGAAATAATTCAATTTTTGTACAAACACCTTCCAAAGCCTTTAATTCTGAAGCAACATAAAACGTTCCGTGTTTATCCCAACCGATATATAATGGAATAATGCCCATGTGATCTCTGGCCACAAAGTATTCGTCTTTTTCTACATCGTAAATAGCAAATCCGAAAATACCGTTCATTTCATCAATAAAATCAACGCCTTTTTCTCTATACAATGCTAAAATCACCTCGCAATCGCTTTCGGTTTGAAAGCTGTACTTGCCATCAAACTGCTTGCGTAATTCACGATGGTTATAAATCTCACCGTTTGCGGCAAGTATCAGTTTTTTGTCTTCGCTAAATAAGGGTTGTTTTCCCGAAGCCGGATCAACAATGGCCAAACGCTCGTGAGCTAAAATGGCTTTATCATCGCTATAAATACCGCTCCAATCTGGTCCGCGATGACGAATAGTTTTAGACATTTCTAATATTTGAGATCTTAAATCTTCAGCCTTCTGTTTTAAATCGAATGCACATACAATTCCACACATAATCTTTATCTTTATCTTTATAATATATTTTATTCTAATTAACGGTACAAAAATGCCATTATAGTTTTATTATAAAAACACAAAGTGTAAAATTGGTTATAATTTGAAACCAAGTATTTGTTATTAATATAAATATGAAACTATATTGATGAATTTCTAAAAGATATTCTTGAAGATTGTAAACTTTAACATACCGGAACGACTTTTATAAAAATATTAAGACAATATCGCATTACCTTTAAATCATTCTAAAAACCTAAAAAACATTATGAAAAAATCAACACTTATTACAACCATTGCTTTTGCATTTGTTATGCTGTTAACCACTAATGTGAATGCTCAAAAATTTAGTAAATTGGATAAAAGCCCAATGGATGCCGCGGCATTTCCAACGGATTACAAAGATTCGAACAAATTAATTAAGATTGTTTATAGCAGACCGCAACTTAATGGAAGGGACTTAGCCACTTTGGCTCCAAACGGAAAAGTATGGCGAACCGGAGCTAATGAAGCGGCAGAATTAACGCTTTATACCGATATGAAATTAGGCAGCACTACCGTAAAAGCTGGAACGTACACGTTTTATGTGATTCCTGGTGAAAAAGAATGGACTGCCATTATTAGTACCGACTTAAATGTTTGGGGTTCTTATTTTTATAATGAAGCCAATGATGTAGCGCGTTTATCGGTACCAACATCGACTGGAGAATCTTTAGAGGCTTTCTCAATTGCTTTTGATGAAGCCGACAACGGTGTAAATATGCATTTGGGTTGGGGCACCGCGAGAGTAACGGTTCCGTTTACTAAATAAGACGCTCGCAAGACTTTAGACAAAATTAAATGTTCCAATAGTTTTTATACCATTGGAACATTTTTTATTTAATCCTGAATTTAAGGAATATTCAAATATTTATGGGTTTGCAACGATACTTTCCATTTGGGGTTTTTCATAACATACTCTACTATTTCCGGCACCACTTTGTCGCGTTTGCTCCACTCGGGCTGTAAATATAAAATACAGTCTTTATTTACTTTGGCCGCTTGTTCTTCCGCAAAACGAAAATCGTCTTTATTGTAAACAATCACTTTAAGTTCGTGGGCCTTTTCATAAACCTCTTTGGTTGGCAATTTTAATTTCTTTGGAGACAAGCAAATCCAATCCCAAGTGCCCGTTAGTTTATAGGCACCCGAGGTTTCAATATGCGTTTGCAAGCCTTCAGCCTTCAGCCTATCGGTTAAAAGCGTCATGTCCCAAGTTAATGGTTCGCCACCGGTTATTACAATGGTATCGCTGTATTTTTTTGCGTTTTCCACAATTTTGAGAGTGTCGGTTGGCGGGTGTAAATTGGCATTCCAACTTTCTTTTACATCGCACCAATGGCAACCTACATCGCAGCCTCCAATGCGAATAAAATAAGCCGCAGTGCCCTTATGATAGCCTTCGCCTTGAATGGTATAAAACTCTTCCATTAAGGGCAGCATTTCGCCTTTGTCAACTAATAATTGTGTTTTTTTATCCATAGCAAGTATTACAACGGACAAAGATACACATTCCTCGAATTTATATTATATTTTTTGGTATTCAATCAAACTTTGATAAATTTGTAATCCCTAGCTTACAATTAATACAAGTAAATTGCTAACGGCAATCTCTCTAAAGAATGAAAAAAATAGCGTTTTCAATAATGCTGCTTTGTGGCAGTTATTATTATTGTGCCGCACAAGTTGGTATTGGCACAACAACCCCAAACACGTCATCCATTCTTGATGTGGAATCTACAGACAAAGGTGTTCTTATCCCCAGACTTACAACCGTTCAAATTAATGCAATTGTTAATCCAGCCAATGGGTTACTTGTTTTCAACTCCACTACTAATCGGTTTGAATACAACTACGGCACTGCGGCGACACCAATTTGGTTTCCTTTAAATTCAAATCCGGTCAGCTCGGATACGGGAAATATCATTTCCCCAGGCACAGATTCTGCCGCTTATTTGGGCGCTACCACATACATTGGTAGTTTTATAATTTCCAGTACCGGACATCAGAGTATTACGGGTTTACCCTTTAGGCCAACTTCGATAAAATTCTCTGCCCATGCCAATGTTGAAAGTTATAATGTCAATGCGAATAACGGCGTAGGAAACAACAACAATACATTTCAGAATGCTTTTGGCTCTATGCAAGGTTATGCCACGCATTATAGTGGCAGCATTCAGCAACAAGCTATATATGTTGGTGGCAATGGCAATTCAATAAACAATATTTCCAGATACGCATCCAATTCTAGAGCGATTGGTATCAGATATTCCAATCAAAACGGTAACAATTTAGGATTAACAGCCGCTTCTGTAATCAGTTTTAACAGTAATGGTTTTACTATTAACGTTACCAATCATACTGAAAATATTGTAGTGATATATGAAGCTTACAGATAAGTATAATATGTTCAAAGCAAAAATAAATCCCTCTCAAACTCTCTCAAATGAAAAAAATAGCGTTTTCAATTATGCTGCTTTGTGGCAGTTTTTATTTTAGTGCCGCACAAGTTGGCATTGGCACAACAACTCCAGACACATCATCCATTCTTGATGTTGAATCTACGGACAAAGGTGTTCTCATCCCCAGACTTACAACCGTTCAAATTAATGCTATAGTTAATCCTGCAAATGGATTAGTGGTATACAACACCGATTTGAATGAATTTCAGTTTAATTGCGGTAGCCCTGCCATACCAGATTGGAGCCAAATTTCCCATGGTAGTTCTGTAAAATATAGCAACACTAATACAACAGCAAATTTAAATTCCGGGGCTTATTCCAATATCCCTATTTTTGGTTCGTTAGATTGGAACGATAACACCAGTTTATACACCGTTGCCGGCAATGTTTTAACCATCAACACTACGGGCAGGTACAGAATTACAGCCAACATCTCTTATCGAGTCCCAACAGTAGGTGGAAGTACTGATACACGTGTATCGGTCGAGGCACAAATAGCCATTAACGGCACACCAACCGGAACCATTGGCAACACGGGTTATGTAAGACATGCTAACGGCCATACCGAAGCCTCTCTTCATATAACCGAGGTTTTCAATATCACAGCTGGACAAACCATTAGTGTGCAAACTATTAGAGGTGGCAATTCTGCTCCTGCACGTTTTAGAAGTGTTGGCACCTCAAACATTTATGTTGAAAAAATAAAATAGCGTTTGTTTCACCCTAAACACTATTTTTTTCTTCTTTATTTTTCCTTTACTTTTATGCAAATTTTTAAACCATGAGTCATAAGGATACTTTTTTTAAATACATTACCGACGGCAATACCACAAAAGGCGATTACATTCCTATTGGGGCCGCTATGTTAAACGGCGAAACCGTTACTGGTGCTCATGTAAAAATCCCTTTAAAAACCTTGAACCGCCATGGTTTAATTGCGGGAGCTACCGGTACCGGCAAAACAAAATCGTTACAGGTTTTAGCCGAAAATTTAAGCGATAAAGGGATTCCTGTTTTACTGATGGATATTAAAGGTGATTTAAGCGGATTGGCACAACCAAGCCCCGGGCACCCGAAAATTGATGAGCGCCATGAAAAGATTGGATTACCGTTTGAAGCCAAATCATTTCCAGTTGAAATCTTGACCCTTTCTGAACAAGATGGCGTAAGATTGAGAGCAACCGTTAGCGAATTCGGCCCCGTTTTATTGTCGCGTATTTTAGATTTATCTGAAACCCAATCTGGTGTTGTTGCCGTTATTTTTCAGTATTGCGACGACAACAAATACCCCATTCTCGATTTAAAGGATTTTAAAAAAATACTGCAATACGCTACCAATGAAGGTAAAAAAGAATTTACTGAAGCTTATGGCAGGATATCAACCGCATCAACTGGTGCCATTTTACGTAAAGTCGTAGAACTTGAACAGCAAGGTGCCGATTTGTTTTTTGGTGAAACATCATTTGATGTACAGGATTTATTGCGCATTGATGAAGACGGCAGGGGCTACATTAACATTATCAGACTTACCGATATACAAGACAGACCCAAACTGTTTTCAACATTTATGCTGAGTTTATTGGCTGAAATTTATTCAACTTTCCCGGAGCAAGGCGATAGTAACAGACCAGAACTTATTATGTTTATTGATGAGGCGCATTTAATTTTCAATGAAGCGTCAAAAGCCTTGTTAAATCAAATTGAAAGTATCGTTAAATTGATACGTAGTAAAGGTGTCGGATTGTATTTTGTAACCCAAAACCCCACCGATGTTCCCGAAGCGGTTTTAAGCCAATTGGGATTAAAGGTCCAACATGCCTTAAGGGCTTTCACGGCAAAAGACAGGAAAGCCATTAAACTAACCGCACAAAATTATCCGGATTCGGAGTATTACGATACGGCCGAAGTTTTAACATCATTAGGCATCGGGGAAGCCTTAGTTTCTGCTTTAGATGAAAAAGGACGCCCCACACCACTTGCCGCTACCATGATGCGCGCGCCTATGAGCAGAATGGATGTATTGACCGATAGCGAGTTGAGCAACTTATTATCGCAATCTAAAATGGTTAAAAAATATAATGAAACCATTGATAGGGAAAGCGCTTATGAAATGCTTAACGAAAAAATAAAACAAGCCGAAGCCGAAGAAGCCAAGGAAAAAGCGCGCCAAGAACAAGAAGCCCTTAAAAAAGCAGAATCTAAACAACGAGCGTCAACCACCAGACGACGAAGCACTCGTATCAATCCGATAGTTAAAGTACTTACAAGCGCCACCTTTATAAGAAGTGCTTTTGGGATTCTTACAAAACTGATGAAAAAATAGTCCCCGCTGTCACTAAACGACATCTCCCCCAAAGGGATAAAAACAACAAGTAAAACCAAATTAACACATGAATAAATCAATTTTAATCCTTACTATCTTAACCCTACTTTTAACCAGCTGCAAAAAAGAACAAGATCCATTTCAAATTAGCAAGCACCATATTGGTATGCTAACCGACTCTACCCAAGTTAAAGATTTAGAAAGCGTTTTCAGCAACGATTCTATCGTTAAGTTTATCAGTGGTGACGAATTTACGGGCAACAGTAATGATATTAAAATTTTTGAAAAGGGTGGTAAAAAGCTATTGTCCTTAACGCCTAGGCAATCATTGGATTCAACATCGGTTATTGAAAGTGTTCAAATTTTCGACGCTCGATTTAAAACCGACAAAAACATAACCACATTAAGCACTTTTAAAGATATTGCCAATAATTATACTATTACGAGGATAGACAATTTAATAAACTCCATTGTTGTTTCTGTAAACGAAATTAACGCAGCCTTTACTATTGATAAAAAAGAATTACCTGCCAACCTTCGTTTTGATATGAATTTAAGCATTGAAGCGGCTCATATTCCCGATGATGCCAAATTGAAATATTTTTTCTTAAATTGGAGTAAAATTTAATAAATAAAAATTCCAAAACAAAACCTATGATCCCTTTTATCTCAAAGCTTTTAGTAAACGTAGCTCGCAAAAAGCTTAAAGGTAAAAACGCCGATAGTTCGTTTGAAAAAAACGACCTTGCACCAACGGTTAGAAACCTTCAAATAGAATTATCGCACGCCGTTAAAGAATATTTTTTTATCATAGTTGGTGTGTTTTCTGCGGGGTTTGGGTTAAAAGGCTTTTTACTGCCCAATAAATTTATAGATGGCGGCGCCACAGGCATCTCGTTATTATTAGAGCATGTTACCTCATTAAATTTAGGTTTGTTACTGGTACTTGTCAATCTTCCTTTTTTGTTTTTGGCATCAAAAACCATTGGCACTAAATTTGCCTTAAGAAGTATTGCCGCCATCACTTTTTTGGCATTTGTAGTCCATTTTGTAGACTATCCCATTATTACAGAGGATAAATTACTAATAGCCGTTTTTGGCGGTTTCTTTTTGGGCTTGGGCATTGGCATGTCTATGCGAG
Source organism: Hwangdonia seohaensis (assembly GCF_031932625.1). Classification (NCBI taxonomy): domain Bacteria; kingdom Pseudomonadati; phylum Bacteroidota; class Flavobacteriia; order Flavobacteriales; family Flavobacteriaceae; genus Hwangdonia; species Hwangdonia seohaensis. The sequence goes on along the minus strand of NZ_JAVSCK010000005.1, from coordinate 302,804 downwards.
GTGGTAGCGTTATTGATGGCACCGAGGTTTTAGCCATTTATTTGGGGCGAAAATTATCGCTTACCATTGGCGATGTATTGCTGCTTATTAACATCATAATCTTTTCTGTGGGTGGTTATATTTTATCCATGGAAACCGCGCTTTACGCCATATTAACCTATTTAGCTGCCGCACGTACCGTTGATTTTGTTGTTGACGGTGTTGAAGAGTATGTGGGCGTTACTGTAATTTCGAACAAGCACGAAGAATTACGACTTATGCTTACAAAAAAACTAGGACGTGCATGCACTATTTATGCTGGGAAAGGTGGCTTTGGTAAAAACGGCGAAAGCTACGATAAAGACATTATCTATACCATTGTAACCCGTTTAGAACTGGCGAAATTACAAACTGAAATTGATAAAATTGACGAAAAAGCCTTTGTTATTATGGGCGTTGTAAAAGATTTAAAAGGCGGCATGATTAAGAAGAAACCGATGAAGAGTTAGAAGTTAAAAAAATTAAATATGTCCAAGAAAAAATATACCATTCAAAACTCACCCTTTGTTGTTCCAACTACCGATGGCAAGATTATAAACGAACATTTTGGAAAGGCTACCAATGGAAATACCAATATAAGCATTGCCCACATGAAAGCACCTGCCGGTTGGAGCGAACCATTTCAAACGCCTGAATTTGATGAGTACACGTTTATCATCAGGGGCAAAAAGCAGTTTATTATTGATGGTGAGACCGTAGTTTTAAATGCTGGCGAATCTATTAAAATAGAAAAAAACACGAGGGTACAATATTCCAATCCGTTTACCGAAGTATGCGAATACATTGCCATTTGCACACCTGCGTTTTCCATCGATTTAGTAAATAGAGAAGGATAAAAATGAAAAAGAAAATTGAAAAAGCGCTACCTAAAATAGTTGGCAAATTAATAAACACAAGCAGCTACGTTTCAAAAACATATGCTGCAAATAAGGCCATGGCTCTTTTTGCAACACCGAGAAAAGGAAAAATAACCCCTGAGCAATCCGCATATTTAAAATCTGCCAATACCTTAAATATGGAGTACGATGGTTTGAATATTGCAACCTATCATTGGGCAGGCAAAGGCAAAACCGTTTTGCTGGTTCATGGTTGGGAGAGCAATACGGCACGATGGAAAAACCTTATTTCTGTTCTACAAAAACACCATTACAACATTGTTTCCCTAGATGCGCCAGCTCATGGCAACTCAGGTGGTGACACCTTTAATGCCATTTTATATGCCGAATTTATTCATGTGGTAACGCAAAAATTTCAGCCAGAAATAATTATTGGGCACTCGGTTGGTGGTATGGCGTCTATCTTTTTTCAAAAAGAACACCAATTACCGAGTTTAAAGAAAATGATATTACTTGGAGCCCCAAATGAATTTACAGACATTTTTGAAAACTACACCAGTCTATTAAGTTACAACTCTAAAGTAATCAATGCGCTTGAAGATTTAATTCTTAAACGTTTTGGAGCACCGGCAAACACGTTTTCATCGGCTAAACACAGTACATTAATTAATGTTGATGGTTTAATTATTCATGATAAAAAAGACAGAATCATTCCCATAAACGATTCCGAAGCCATTCATAAAAACCTCAAAAACAGTAAACTTATCCAAACTAGCGGTTACGGACATTCATTAAATAACGATGTGGTGCACAACCATATTATTGAATTTTTAAAACCATAGATTGTTGTACTTTTGCAGCATGGGCGAATCATTAAAACGTATCAACAAATTTTTAAGCGAAGCTGGATATTGCTCGCGCAGAGAAGCAGACAAACTCATTGAAGCTGGCAGAGTAACCATTAACGGCGTGGTGCCAGAAATGGGTACAAAAATTGCGCCCAACGATGTGGTGCATGTTGACGGCGAAGAAATTAAAAACACCAAAGAAGCCTTTGTGTATTTGGCTTTTAACAAGCCCGTAGGTATAGTTTGCACCACAGATACGAGTGTAGAAAAAGATAATATTATCGATTTTATCAACTACCCAAGGCGCATTTTTCCTATTGGCAGATTGGACAAACCCAGCGAAGGTTTAATACTTTTAACGGACGATGGCGATATTGTAAATAAAATCCTTAGAGCCAGCAATAACAACGACAAAGAATATATTGTTACGGTTGATAAGCCTATTTCCCAAACGTTTATTGAACGGATGTCTGGCGGGATTTATCTTGAAGAATTAGGGAAATCGACCAATAAATGTGTCGTTAAAAAAATAAATTCGCATACGTTTAGCATCATATTAACCCAAGGCCTAAACCGGCAAATTCGCCGTATGTGCGAATACCTAAATTACGAGGTGCAAACGCTTAAACGCATTAGGATTATGAACATTAAACTGGATATGCCCGTTGGAAAACATCGCGAATTGACCAAAGATGAGTTTAGGGAATTAAATAATCTTTTGGACGGTTCCACCAAAGTCCACATGAAAAATAGCCGCAAAAAATAATAAGTAGCTTGTTAATTTAATCATAAAACCTTTATTGCTCTTTCATTTCTTGGTTAACTTTAGAAAAACGTTAATTATGAAACCTATAACTACCTTGCTTCTATTAATATCCTGCTGTGCTTTTGCTCAGTATAATTACGATGTATCGGAAGCATTTCCTTTTGGGCAAGCCCATCCAAATTCGCCGGAACAAATTAAAGATTTCGATCCCTTTATTGGTGAATGTCATTGTAAATCGACATCCAGAAAACCAGACGGCACTTGGAATGATGCCATCGATATGATTTGGCGGTGGAAATATATTATGAATGGTATGGGCGTACAAGACGAAACTTTAAAAGCAGATGGCGGACATTCGGGAAGCATCAGGCAATTTATTGCCGATTGCAGTAAATGGTACGTTCATTATTATTCGTCTAAAACACCTTCCACCACATTATCAACATGGACTGGAAACAAACAGGAAAACGGAAACATTGTACTGTATCGCGAACAAAAAGCACCCAACGGAATGGATGGTTTTTTCCGATTAACCTTTTACGATATTAGCAAATTGGGTTATAAATGGATTGGAGAATGGGTTGATAAAACCGAAAAAATAGTTTATCCAACTTGGAAAATTGAATGCAAAAAATAAATACTATTTTTATATAACATTTAACAAAACTTCAAATATGCTACCTCCTTTTCATCTCGCCATTCCGGTTTACAATCTAGAAACTTGCAGAACATTTTATCGCGATATCTTAAATTGCGAAGAAGGGCGAAGCAGCGACAATTGGGTGGATTTCAACTTTTTTGGGCACCAATTGGTAATTCATTACAAACCCAAAACAGACACCGATTTACACACCAATGCGGTTGATGGAAAATCTGTTCCCGTGCCCCACTTTGGCGTGGTTTTAAATTGGGATGTGTTTCACGCTTTCGCGGAAGATTTAAAAAGCAAAAACATTGAATTTAATATTGAACCATATATTAGATTTGAAGGTTTGGTTGGCGAGCAAGCCACCATGTTTTTTTACGATCCATCGGGCAATGCTTTAGAATTTAAAGCCTTTAAAGACACCGACCAACTGTTTGCTCAATAGCAGATAACTCCTTTTTTCGCTTTCTTTCAACTAAATAAAAAGGCAAATAAATCAGTAAAAAATAAGGAATAATGATGATTTGAACGACGATAATATATATGGGCCAAGGACCGAAATAATCCAACAATGATGCAGACTCTGGTTTTTCATTCAAATAAAAATAATTGGCATTTAAAATAAAATTGATACTCACCATAAAAACAACGTAAAGCTGCAACGCAAAAAACGACCTAAAAACACTTTTAAGTGTAGGTTTCATTTTAAAAACAAAAATGGCATAAAAAACAATAATTAATAGCCCCAAGTGAACAGTCCAATATCTAAAGTAATCAAAGGCTGGGAATCCGTGGGGAATATCTGGTGTTAAAACGCCTTGTGTGGTTCCTGCAATTATCCAAAATAACAATATTTCGAACATCCAAAACTTTCTATAATAGGTAAAAACAGGAATTAATAAGGCTATAAAACTGCACAAATACAAAGGTAAATCTGTTTTGATATTGTAGTCTCCCAAACTTATTTGGTATAAATGGAATGCCAATACAACAAAAGAAACCAAGCACCCAAATTTGTGCAACGCCTTTTCTTGCTGGCTTTTGCTAAATTTTCGTTTGTTGTATTTAATAAATAGAATACAAAACAGCACCGAAAAAAGAATAGGCAGGATATGTTCTAGACTACCAATGGCAACTCTTTTAAATAAAAAAATTGCGTTATAAATCAGGAAATTCATAGAGCGCAATTTAATAAAATTTCAACCATCAATTTTAGTGCCTTTCTCTTGCCAATAAAGTATTTTTAAGCAACATGGCAATCGTCATGGGGCCAACACCTCCGGGAACCGGCGTAATATAGCTCGCTTTTTTACTAACACTTTCAAAATGCACATCGCCAGCTAGTCTGTAGCCGTTTTTCTTTGTTGCGTCTGGCACACGCGTTATGCCCACATCAATAATAACCACATCTTCTTTAACCATATCTCCCGTTAAAAATTCTGAAATTCCAATGGCAGCAACAATTATATCGGCTTCTTTAGTTATTTCCGCCAAGTTTTTCGATCGGCTATGTACCACGGTTACCGTAGCATCGCCAGCTTTTCTTTTTTGGCTCATTAATATACTCATTGGGCGGCCTACAATATGGCTTCGTCCCATAACCACAACATTTTTACCTAAAGTTTCTACCTGGTAGCGCTCTAACAATTCAAGAATTCCATAAGGTGTTGCTGGTAAAAAGGTTGGTAAACTTAAAGCCATTTTTCCAACGTTTGTGGGATGAAAACCATCCACATCCTTATCCGGGTTTACGGCCATTAGAACTTTTTGTTCATCAATTTGTTCGGGTAATGGCAACTGCACGATAAAGCCATCAATGGCATCGTTGGTATTTAAATCGTTTATCTTTTCAAGTAAATCTTCTTCGGTAGTGTATTCGGGCAACTCGATAAGTGTGGAGTTGAACCCAACACGTTTACAAGCTTTAACTTTGGCGTTAACATAGGTCATACTTGCGCCATCAGACCCGACTAAAATCGCAGCGAGGTGCGGCACTCTTTCGCCTTTTTCAACCATAGCTTTTACATGATTCGCTATTTCCTCTTTAATGTCGTTACTTGTTTTTTTTCCGTCTAAAATTGTCATGTCTTATTCATTTTTGCCACGAATTCACGAATAATTTTTTCTCGCAAAGTCGTAAAGGCGCAAAGTTTATTTTATTTTTTTTTGAAAATTGCAACTGTTGACTGCATACTGCCAACTGAATACTTATTTCATCCCCTTCATCATTTGCATCATTTTTTTACCGCCGCCACCTTGCATCATCTTCATCATTTTGCTCATTTGATTGAATTGTTTTAGCAACTGATTCACTTGTTGTACCGAGGTTCCCGAACCACTACCAATACGCTTTTTTCTACTGGCATTAATTATGGATGGATTGCTTCGTTCTTTTGGCGTCATGGAATGAATAATGGCTTCAATTCCTTTAAAGGCATCGTCGTCAATATCAACATCTTTCATCATTTTACCGGCGCCGGGAATCATGCCCACAAGGTCTTTCATATTTCCCATTTTCTTGATTTGCTGAATTTGCTTCAAAAAATCATCAAAACCAAACTGGTTTTTGGCGATTTTCTTTTGGAGTTTTCTGGCTTCAACCTCATCAAATTGCTCTTGGGCACGCTCAACGAGCGACACCACATCACCCATCCCGAGAATACGGTCTGCCATACGCGATGGATAGAACACATCGATAGCTTCCATTTTCTCGCCCGTACCAATAAACTTAATGGGTTTATTAACTACAGATTTAATTGAAATGGCAGCTCCACCACGGGTATCACCATCTAATTTGGTAAGGATAACACCATCAAAATTCAAGGTATCGTTAAAGGCTTTTGCTGTGTTTACGGCATCTTGCCCTGTCATGGCATCGACTACAAATAAGGTTTCTTGCGGTTGGATGGCTTTATGGATGTTCGATATTTCGGTCATCATTACCTCATCGACAGCTAAACGACCTGCGGTATCGATAATAACCACATTAAATCCGTTTGCTTTGGCATGGGCAATACCTGCTTGCGATATGGCAACGGGATCGTTATTTCCCCTATCGCTAAAAACCTCAACACCAATTTGGTCTCCAACAACGTGTAATTGGTCTATGGCGGCAGGACGATACACATCGCAAGCAACCAAAAGCGGTTTTTTTGTTTTTTTGTTTTTAAGATAATTGGCCAATTTACCAGAAAATGTGGTTTTACCAGAACCCTGTAAACCAGACATTAAAATAACACTTGGATTGCCCGAAAGGTTAATGCCTTCGGCATCGCCACCCATGAGTTCGGTAAGCTCGTCTTTAACAATTTTAACCATAAGTTGCCCAGGCTGAAGCGTTGTTAAAACGTTTTGCCCCAAGGCTTTTTCTTTAACCCGGTTGGTAAAATCTTTGGCTATTTTAAAGTTAACATCGGCATCAAGTAAGGCACGACGTACTTCCTTTAATGTTTCGGCTACATTTACTTCGGTAATGCTTCCATGTCCTTTAAGAACGTGTAAGGCTTTATCTAATTTATCGCTTAAATTATTAAACATGGTTTTTAAGTATTCTGTGGGCAGCCTGCTGTATACAGTCTGCTCTATAATTAAAATTTAAGTTGCAAAAATAACGAAATATTTCGTTTTTATAGGCTTGAATTGCCCTTTTACTTAAACTAGTTTAAGCTAAAAAGGAATGTTTTTTTTAATACGTTACAAATATGCTAGCTGGCTGCAGGCTGATTACCACCAACTGCGGATTGGTGCGTTAGGGATAGTAGTGGAAAGCCCACAGCGAGGCACGAGCGAGGACTTGTAGCGGATAGCCCGACCACTTGCCCTGAGCGCAGCCGAAGGGTTGTGGTAACGCCCAAAAATAAAACATATCTGGTTTTAACAAAAAAAGCTGCCAAAATTTAATTTGACAGCTTTTATAAAGGAAACTTACTTATTAATTAACCTAACCAACCGAAAAGAGGGGTTTCCTTTTCACCAAAAACATAATAAATTCGATAGATTTTTTTATTTTGATTCCCGTTTGCACGGGAATGGTAGTTTTAATTGAAACCTCGGAACTAAAAGTTCCGAGGAAACATTCTTCAATTATTCTTTTTTCTCAAGGACTAATATGCGTTCTATTTCTCCGTTTGCGCTTAAATCTTTCAACTCGATTCTATTTTGAGTGATTTCGGCAATTTTCCATCTGTGGTTTAATACTTGAAATGGCGGCTCGATACCATAATGCATTCCTAAATGCAGGCCTTCGTGTCGGTAAGCCAACCAGTTACCATCAATGATACCGTTGTTTGGATCGGTTACCTTAATCCAACCGTTTTCCAAGAAATCGATGGTGTACATAAAGTAATCTTCTGTTTTATTTACATCGCCATCTTTATATAAAGCAACTTCCCACTCCCATGTTAACAGCACATCTTCAATATAGTTTATATCGTCGTCGCCGTCTGGACAATGTCTTCTCAATATCATTTGGTTGTTCTCGTTTTCCAACTTAATCAACCCTGGCTCAAGGAACGTGATTAACCATTCTAGTTTTAAGTTTGGTCTGTCCTGTAAAAAGATTTGCAAAAAGAACCCTGAGTTTCTAACCCCAATTTCGTATTCTCCGTTAACAAACTCACCATTTATACGTATTTTAACAATGTTGTTTGCAAAGAACTTTAATGGGGTGCCTATATAATCTTTCTCATTATTTGTACCATCAACCTGTAATCTGGCAACTCGCCATAAACACTCTTGCAAGTAGTTTTCTATACGCTCTTTGGTTATATCAATTACAACATCGCAGTTCTTTTTCATGATGATTCTGTTACCACCTTCTTCGTACAGTTTAATTTTACCGTATTCAATATCGTAAACAATCCATTCTAAAGTAAAGTCTGCCAAGGTGTCGAATTCCATTTTTAAAAGCGCACCTCTTTTGGTTACACGTGTGCTCCAAGTACCAGTTAAGATATCGCCATTTCTAGCTCGCATTCTAACAACACCGTCTTCTTTAAAGTTTAACGCATACTCTTTATACGCTACCGTGTTATCTTGGTTGTTTCTTTTAAACTCGTGTACAACCCATGGGCAAATTTGTAAATACTCGTCTAAACGTTCTTTTGTAAAATCGTCGTCGCCATAATCGTTATCATCGTCTTCATCACAGGCATCTTTTGCATCGTTAATAGTGTTTTCCAACTCTTCGTTATTATTAACAACTAATTCTGTGCCATCGGACAACAACATAGTTACCGGAAAGTTAAGACTAGCTAAAAAATCTGAATTTTTAACACGTTTAAGAAATTTGTACAACTGTCTGTCGTTTTCAACAGTAATTACATCAACAACCTGGAAGTTTACATCATAAACCGAAAACGAAATGGGGTATTTAAAATCGATACATTCTATATCGTCGTCGTTTTCATTTTCACCTTTGCATTCATCAACAAATTCTTTTAATTCGGCGGCATTGTTGATTACAATATCGTCGTGTTCCTCAGTTATGATTGTAATGGGAAAGATAATTTCCAAATAATCGTCGTCTTCTTCAAACTCATTAAAAATGGCCTCGATAACTTTATAGTCTTCTTCCGAATCTATTATAATTTCAAGTCCGTTAACCACAACAGTTACTGGCAATTCAATTGACAAACAACTGGCGTTATCAATAATATTGTCTTTAGAACCGTCCATTTTAGAAGCGGAACTCATTAAAGCAGTTAATGGAGAACTTGCTGAAAGCGCTTCAGAATCGGCAGGTGGTGATATTTCCACAACTTCCTGCTGACAAGACGTAAACATTAAAAGAGCAAAAAAAGGTAATAGTAATAATGTACTGATTTTAGTTTTCATAATATTGGAATTTGGGTTAAACATAGCATTTTGATTATAAAACAGGATAACTTTAAAAATTCCTACCCCCAACAACGAGAAATTTCAAAAAAAACCAAAAACTAAATTCCAAAAAAGCTATTTTAGTGGCACCAACTACCAATAATAATGAGCAAACAATTACATGAAAATATTTGCGAAGAGCGTATTTTTTCATCTATTTTTAATAAGCACGCTAAAGATTTACACAACTTTTTATACTATAAGTTTGGCGAACTGCTAAACCCAAAAGATAAAGTACAGGAAGCTTTTATTAAGTTATGGCAAAATTGCGCAAAGATCTCGCCCGATAAAGCCAAAAGTTTTTTATTTACCACCGCCAATAATTTAATGTTGAATGAAGCGGCACACCAAAAAGTGGTTTTAAAGCATCAGCAAACGAAACCCAAAACATACACCAATGAAAATCCTGAATTTTTAATGCAGGAAACAGAGTATAACGATAAACTACAAAAAGCACTTGCAAATTTAACCGAAGCCCAACGTGTTGCATTTATGATGAACCGTGTTGAAGGGAAACGTTTTAAGGAAATTGCGGCGCTTTTGGATATTTCGACCAAAGCGGTTGAAAAACGTATTTATGGGGCGTTGAAGAAACTGCGGGAGGATATTAAGGAGTTATAAAATTATTTACATGAAAATCAGAAGTATTTCATTTACACCACCAGAACCCAAATTGAAAGTAATAAAATCTGTCACAGTTTATATTTCTGAAAAACATTCGGAAATTATTGTTGCTCCTATTTCTAAAGAACCAAAAGACAGTTATCATTATGAACAAGAAAAATGTGAAGTAATTGATTTGAAATCTTCTTTAAAAACTATTGGAGAAACTATTAAAAGAAATTTTAATAAATTTAATATTAAGGAGAAGAAAGATGGAATGGGAAAAATATCTGATTGGTCTGCTTTGAAAGCTAGTAGAGAGAAAAGTGGTCGCAGATTCCTAGAAAAATATAGTCGCTTTTATATTACAGGCATTACAGACAAAAATAATTCTTTAAGAATTGAGAGTGTTAAAAATTTACCAATACAAATAGAGTTAACAAGTACAATTTCCGCTCATTGTGAACCATCTGAATTAGGAAATAGAATATTAAAAATGTTTCGTTCGGATATAGTTGAGAGAAAATGAAAATATTTTTTCGCGCAAAGACACTAAGACGCAAAGTTTTCCCTCTATGAATCTCTGCGAAAACTCTGCGAATCTCAGCGCAATATTTTGGAATTTAGTTTTTGAATTTTGTCTTTTTTATTATTTGGGGTAGGAAAAAACAAAAGTGAACTGTTATATAATTGAATAAGAAATCATGAACAGAGAAGAACTCATATCGAAATGGTTAGATAACAACCTAAATCCACAAGAACTTGAAGCATTCAAAAAGCTTGAAGATAATGATGATTTAGTAAAGTTAAACACCAGCGTGCAAGCTTTTAAGGCTGAAGATTTTAATACCTCGGCTGAATTAGAAAACGTATTATCTAAAATTAAAAGCACTAAAAAGCAAACAACGCATTGGATAAAACCATTAATGCGTGTTGCTGCTATACTTGCCGTTTGTTTTGGTTTATACTATTACACCACTACTTTAGACACGACGATTACTACCGAATTTGCCCAAAAAACAACTATAGAATTACCAGACGCTTCGAGTGTTTCGCTTAATGCCAAATCGTTGTTGGCTTTTAACAAAAAAGATTGGAAAGAGGAGCGCGAAGTCGAGCTTAATGGCGAAGCTTTTTTTAAAGTGGCCAAAGGCTCAAAATTTCATGTTATCACAAAATCAGGAACCGTTACGGTTTATGGTACTCAATTTAATGTAAAACAACGGGACAATTATTTTGAGGTTATTTGCTACGAAGGACTGGTTGGCGTTACGTACAACTCTCATGAAACAAAATTAAATCCGGGAGACCGTTTTTTAATTATCGATGGGAAACTAATTGCTAAAGAAAAAGAAAACCGCACAACTCCTTCGTGGTTAAATAACGAAAGCCAGTTTGAAAGCCTACCTTTTAAAGAAGTTATTGCCGAATTTGAAAGACAATACAACGTTACATTTGACGTTACCAATGTGGACACCAATCAACTATTTACAGGTGGTTTTCCGCACGATAGTTTAGATATCGCCATAAAAAACATTACCTTACCTTTACAATTAACACATAGCAAAACCAACAATACTATAACATTAAAGCGTGAGTAGAAAAGGTACACTTTCTATCTTTATACTATTGTTTTTTTTGAATGTGGCGGCGTTAAGCGCGCAAAACATTCAAAAAGAAAAACACTCACTTGTTGTTGTTTTAAAAGTTATTGAAACACGGTACAACATTAGTTTTTCTTATGCCGATGCCACTATTCAAAATAAAAAAACAACCATTCCCGATGAAGGCTTAACTTTAGCCGAGGTTTTAGAAATTCTCAAAGAAGAAACGGCACTGGATTTTGAGCTGCTAAGCAATAGATTTGTGGCCATTAAAGCCGGTAAACCCCTCAGTATATTTAATGAAACGCAAAGGCTCGATGAAATTGTAATAACCAATTATTTAACCTCGGGTATTACCAAATTAAATGATGGCATTATTACCATAAAACCCGAAACCTTTGGTATTCTTCCGGGTTTAATTGAGCCCGATGTTCTGCAAACCATCCAATCGCTTCCAGGAGTTTTAAGTATAGACGAAACCGTGTCGAACATTAATATCCGCGGCGGTACGCACGACCAAAACCTACTGCTTTGGGATGGCATTAAAATGTATCAATCGGGGCATTTTTTCGGATTGATTTCAGCGTTCAATCCGTACACAACAAAACAAGTAAACGTCTCGAAAAACGGCACGCCTGCAAAGTATGGCGATGGTATTTCCAGTATTATTGATATGCAACTGCCCAACAAAATAGACAACACCTTTAAAGCCGGTGGTGGATTCAACTTGATTAATGCCGATGTTTTTGCTAAAATCCCACTAACGCACAATACCGAATTGCAAATTTCCACCCGTCGTTCGGTTACCGATTTGATTACAACACCAACTTACGATCTTTATAAAAAGCGTGTGTTTCAGGATTCCGATTTAACCAATTTTAATCAAAATGACAATGCTATCGATAAAAATGAGGAATTCTACTTTTATGATATTACGGCCAAATTTCTATTCGATATTACTAAAAAAGATAAAATCCGACTTCACTTTTTAAACGTAAACAACAAATTAAATTACGAAGAACAAGCCAATATTAATGATAGAAACGAGGCTTTAAACAGCAAACTGTCGCAGCAAAATCTGGCTTTGGGATTTTCGTACACCAGAGATTGGAATTCCAAACTTGCTACAACGGCCCAAGTAAATGTTTCCAATTACGATTTGGATGCCACCAACTTCGATATTATAAATAACCAACGCTTAATTCAGGAAAACAAAGTTATCGATGGTTCTGCAAAATTAGATATCGATTACAAACACAGCAACCTGCTAAAATTCAACGGTGGTTACCAGTTTATTGAAGTTGGCATTAGCAATCTTGAAGATGTTAACAACCCTGTTTTTAGGAGTTATATTAGAGATGTGGTACGCAGTCATGCGCTTTATGCCGAAACTGCCTTTTTATCAAATGATGCCAAAACCAATTTAAAATTTGGAACCAGATTAAACTACTTTCCCAAATTTGATATAATGATTAGCGAACCGCGATTAAGCTTTAGCCAACGGTTTTTAAACCATTTTAGATTTGAATTATTGGGCGAACTTAAAAGCCAAACAACCTCTCAAATTATCGATTTGCAAAACGATTTTTTAGGGATTGAAAACCGACGATGGATTTTATCGAACAACAACCCAGAGGTAATAACGATTAACAATAAAAAGATTCAACCTGTCCCCATTTTAAAAAGCAAACAAGTATCGGTTGGTTTGCATTACAATATGAACAAACTACTCATTAGTGCCGAAGGCTATCTAAAAAAAGTGGATGGTATAACAACGCGCAGTCAAGGTTTTCAAAACCAATATCAGTTTGTAAATAGTATTGGAAGTTATCAAATTAAAGGTGTCGATTTTTTAATAAACAAGCAATTCAGTCATGTGGTCAGCACTTGGCTAAGCTATTCTTACAGCAAAAACGATTATACATTTCCTGATTTAAACCATGGCATTTCGTTTCCTAATAATGCCGATATTCGACATGCTTTGGCGCTTTCGGGTATTTATACTTATAACGACATTAAATTGGCTTTGGGCTTAAATTGGCACTCAGGAAAACCAACCACGTTGCCAGATTACGCAAATGATAATCCGGACGATAATACCATTACCTACGCCACACCAAATGGCAGCAATTTAAACGATTATTTACGTGCCGATTGTTCGGCGACTTATTCACTTGAAGTGTCCGATACAGCCACAGCTATTGTTGGTCTTTCGGTTTGGAACATTTTTAACCGAAAAAACATAATCAACGCCTATTATACTTTAGATGGAGACAACAACATTGTTCCCATTGAAAACATATCGTTGGGCATTACGCCCAATGTGAGTATTCGGGTTAGTTTTTAGAACAACTTACTCCGGTTTTAATCATTACTGAAAATGCTATATCAAATTGCTTTTTTCAAGTTTAATTGGTTAAAATGAACCAATTAAACAAAATACTTAAAAACTACAACGCACTTATAATATCATACTTTGTAATAATTTGATGTGTACCATCTTCCAGTTTTACCAAAACCGCATTATTGTCTCTATTGAATAGTTTAGAAATATCTTCGATGGCCGTCGATTTGCCAACTACCGGAAACGGTTTGTGCATGACATCTTTTATGGGTAAATCTGAGATATCCTTATTTTCAATATACATGCGGAGTAAATCGGCTTCGTCGATGGCGCCCACAAACCCTGTAGAATCTTCAACGGGTATCTGGGATATTTTATATTTTTTCATGCGCTCGATGGCATGCGATACCAACTCTTCGGTTTTAACGGTTACCAAATCTTGAGCTTCGGTATTTTTAACGAGGTCTTCGGCTGTGGTAATTTTATCTTCAATAAATCCGCGTTCGCGCATCCACTCGTCGTTAAACATTTTACCAACGTAGCGGCTTCCGTGATCGTGAAACAGAACTACAACCACATCGTCTTTTGTAAAATGCTCTTTTAATTGAAGCACGCCTTTTATGGCAGAACCCGCCGAATTTCCTAAAAACATACCTTCTACTTTGGCCAGTTTTTGGGTGTAAATCGCGGCATCTTTATCGGTTACTTTGGTAAAGCCGTCAATAAGGCTAAAATCTACATTTTCCGGTAAAATATCCTCGCCAATGCCCTCGGTAATGTACGGGTAAATCTCATTCTCGTCGAACTCTCCTGTTTCGTGATATTTTTTAAACACCGAACCGTACGTATCTACGCCCCAAATTTTAATATTCGGGTTTTGTTCTTTTAAATATTTACCAACGCCAGAAATGGTGCCGCCCGTACCTACGCCCACCACAAAATGGGTGATTTTACCATCGGTTTGCTCCCAAATTTCCGGTCCCGTACTTTCGTAATGCGCTGCGGCATTACTGGGGTTGTCGTATTGGTTAACGTACCATGAGTTTGGCGTTTCTTCGCTCAATCGTTTTGAAACCGAATAATAACTCCGCGGATCGGTGGGTTCAACATTGGTGGGGCACACCACCACTTTGGCACCAACTGCACGTAAAATATCCATTTTTTCTTTGGATTGTTTATCGCTAATTACAAAAACACACTTGTAACCTTTTACAATGGCTGCCAAGGCCAACCCCATGCCCGTGTTTCCCGATGTGCCTTCAATGATGGTACCACCGGGTTTTAGGCGTCCGTCGGCTTCGGCATCTTCAATCATTTTTAGTGCCATTCTATCTTTTGTTGAATTGCCCGGATTGAAGGTTTCGTATTTTGACAGCACCAAACATGGCAAGTCTTTGGTTAAGGTGTTTATTTTTACCAAGGGTGTATTGCCAATGGTTTCCAGTATGTTTTTAGCGTATTTCATTTCTGTTTTTATATTTTTTAAGGGCATGTGTTCGCCCTTGAAAAATTCAACTGTATTTTTGAATCTTGAATTCGGCTCGATTCGCAATGTGCTTTTGTTATGCAAATTTAAGGTTTTGCTACGACTATTTTTATAAGTTAATGTTAATACTAAATTTTAATATTTGTTCTGCTTTGCGTTAGGGATTGATGCGGCATCCTTTTTTGAGGCACGAAAAAAAGATATAGCGGAAAGCCCGACTTTTTGTTTTTCTCAAAAAGTAACGCCCAAATTACTTATTCGAAACGCATGGCTTTTACCGGCGATATTTTTGTGATGATGTACGAGGGCACCAAAAGCATGAGCAAACACAGGATGAGCGTGCCGATGTTTAGGGCGACAATGTAGCTTAAACTGATGTAAACCGGGGCTTCGGTAACGTAATATATGCTTGGATCGAGCGACAACAGTTTAAAGTATTTTTGCGCAAACAATAGGGCCAGACCTATGATATTTCCCCATAACAAGCCCAACAAAATAAGATAGGAAGCGTTGTAAATAAACAGTTTGCGGATGCTGAAGTTGTTGCTGCCCAAGGCTTTTAAAACGCCTATCATTTGGGTGCGTTCGAGTATTAAAACGAGTAGTGCGGTAATCATGTTAATGCCCGCTACGAGTATCATGATGCCGATGATGCCGTATATGTTTTTATCGAAAATCTTGATCCATTCTAAAATGGAATAGTATTTATCGGCTATGGTTTGCGTGTTTAATGTTGAGGGTGTGTTTTTATATATTTCAATACCTTTTTGTTGAAGCTCGCCGTAATCATCTATAAAAATTTCGAAACTGCCAATTTGATCTTCTTTCCATTTATTGATGCGTTGTAAATGCCTAATATCGCCTATTAAATAGGTGGCATCGAAATCTTGAAAACCGGAGTTGTAAATGCCAACAATGTTGTATGTGATGATGTTTGGGAGTTTGTTGGGGTCGTCTTTTTTAAATATCATTTGAAATTTATCGCCCAACTTAAACTGCAACCGGTTTGCCAAATATTGCGATATTAAAACCTCTTCGTTACGTTTTCCGCTATAATCCGGTAATCTGCCTTCTATTAAAAATTCCTGAAAATAGCTCCATTTATAATCGTTTCCAACGCCTTTTAAAACGGCGCCCTCAAAATCGGTTTCGGTACGGATTACACCAAACTTTGTGGCCACGGCTTGAATGTGATTGATGCCTTCAACCGCTTTAAACTCGGGATAAAACTCTTGGTTTTTGGATATTGGGAATATACTTTCTTGCGAATTGTTGCTGTCGTAATTGGTAATATTTATATGCCCGTTAAACGCCACGACTTTATCACGGATTTTTTGCTGCAAACCAATGCCGGTTGCAATGGCAATCATCATAACTATGATTCCTATGGCTATGGCTGCGATACCAATTTTTATAATGGGTGCCGATATGCTGCTTTTATAGGCTTTGCTACCAATAATGCGTTTTGCTATAAAAAACTCGTAATTCAATTTATATGACGACTTTAAATTCGTTCAAAAATACAGTTTTATTCCCGATAATTATCGCGATTTTTTAATGATGATTTGTCGTGCTTGTAAGCTATAAAAAAACAGAAACCATTCGATGCTTTTAAATTTTTGAGGTGATGGAATTTAATCGAACGATGCAATTATTTTTCGAGTAAATTTATCAAAATATCGGGGTAATCCGTGATGATGCCATCTACTTTAAAATCAATTATTTGTTGCATATCTGTTTCGTTATTCACCGTCCACGGAATCACTTTAAAATTTTCGACTTGCAAATTTCTAACGGTTTTAGCATCTAAAAGTTTGTAATACGGACTTATAATTTCCGGTGCATAACTCATTTTATTCATTTTGTTCCAAATATCTTCATTTTCATCCACTAAAAGCGCCACTTCCATTTTTGGCGATTGCTTTTTAATTTCTTCTAAAACACTTAAATCGAAGCATTGCAAATTGGTTTCGTTAAACGCATTATTGTTATTGATAACCTTTAAAATCAAACGGACAAAATCTGTTGGATTGGGCGTAAAAACAGAATTGTATTCGGGAAGATATTTTATTTCGATATTGAATTTAATATTAGGATTTAATTTTTTCGATGCTATAATAACCTCGCTTAAAGCCGGTTTATTGGTTTTTATTTTTTGTTGATTTGGGAATCTTGGATGGTGCTTTGTACCGCAATCAAACTGCTTTATACTATCAAAAGTCATTTGATACAGATTGTATTTTTTTTCGTCGGTTTTAGGTATGTCCAAACCATTCGCATCTAAACAAATAACGCTATTCATATAAGGTTCGTGCGACACAACAACTATATTGTCTTTTGAAATTGCAACGTCCAACTCCAGTGTTTGCACGCCTAATTCGATGGCTTTTTTAAAGGCTTCCATCGTATTTTCGGGCATTAAACCTCGGCAACCGCGATGCCCTTGAACATCTATACTTTTAGATTCGTTACAGTTCATAAAAAAATTACAAAAGAAAATAATTAATACAATTCTCAATTTATCAATCATCAAGTTTAGCGGTTGGTTTTCTGTATTTCTGAAAGGGTTGCTTCAACAAATCCTTAATATTGCTGTTTTCTTTTTCATCGGGAAACACATCAACGCCGTACACAATTTTATCGGTGTCCAGTTCCATATACGTGCCCAATAATCTGTCCCAAACAGAAAAAATATTGCCGTAATTGGAATCGGTGTACGGCATTTTATAATGATGGTGCACCTTATGCATATCCGGGGAAACAAACACATAACTAATAAGTTTATCAACCTTTTTTGGCAACTTGATATTGGAGTGGGAAAACTGTGTGGCAACAATGGATAGGGACTGATACAGCATAACAATACCAATGGGCGCACCAATTATAATAACGCCTATTAGGGTAAACAGGTAACGGATAACGCTCTCAATGGGATGGTGCCTGTTGGCTGTTGTGGCATCGACTTTATGGTCGGAATGATGTACCAAATGCACCATCCAAAGTGGTGGTACTTTATGCTCGATTAAATGTGGCAAATAGGCTCCGAAAAAATCCATTAACAATATACCTATAAAAATATAGAGCCCCAAAGCCATGTCAGGCAACCAGTTTAAAATGCCAAAATTATTGGCGAAAACCCAATCGGATGCCATTAATAAAAGGAATGCCAAAGGCAAATTAACGAGTATGGTAGTTATGGTAAAAAAGATATTGGGAACGGCGTGTTTCCATTTTTTATAGTTGAAATTGAATAAGGGTAAAGCACCTTCTAAAAGCCAGAAAAATGTTAAACCTCCAACAATTATAAGTCCGCGATGTAGTGGCGGAATGGTTTCAAAATATTGTAATAGGGTTTCCAATAGAGTAAATTTAGATATTAAATATAGTAAAAAGTTGGAAGTTAAATCTTAACTCTTTTTTTCATTTCCTCAACAATATTAAAAGCCGCCGGACACATCGCCACATTTTTTAACGTGAGATTGGAAATCTGCTGAAACTTTTTTCTATCGGTATGCGGAAACTCTCGGCATGCTTTTGGGCGCACCTCGTAAATCGAGCAATAGTTATCGGCGCCCAAAAATGCGCAGGGCACCGTTTGCAACACATAGTCGTTGTCCTCATCAACGCGCAAATACTGCTCAATAAATTGCTGTGGTTTTTGTTTAAAATGTTTCGAGATTCTACCAATATCTTTATCGGTAAACAATGGGCCCGTTGTTTTACAGCAGTTGGCGCAGGTTAGGCAATCGGTTTTTTCAAACTCGGCATCGTGCAATTCCTGCATCACATAATCCAAATTTTTTGGTGGTTTCTTTTTTAGCTTTGCAAAGAATTTTTTGTTTTCGTTATGCTTATCTTTGGCGCGCTTTGGAAGGCTTTCTATTTTGGATTCAATATTCAATATTCGATGGTTATAATTGGAGCTAAATTACGAAAACTATGCAACCCAGAATTTTAAACTTTAAACATTGAATTTAAAAGACCTTTTCGGAAACGCTTTATTGGATTACCAAAACGGAAACTACTCCGAAGACATTATGACTTCAACCAGTATTTCTGATGACGATGTATTGCCTCTACCCTATTTGTTTCGCGGTTTTAAAGACATGCCAAAGTTGGAACAAAAGGCTTTAAAACTTGCAAAAGGTTCGGTTTTGGATGTGGGTTGTGGCGCCGGAAACCATAGTTTGTATTTACAGGAAAAAGGTTTAAAAGTGAAAGCCATCGATGTTTCAAAAGGTGCTATCGACGTGGCGAAACAACGCGGTGTTTTGCATGCCGAAGTCAAAAATATTATAGATGAAACCGGGACATTTGATACCATTTTATTATTGATGAATGGTACCGGGATTTTTCAAGAATTGGCACAGGTTTCAAAATACTTAACGCATTTAAAACGTCTTTTAAAACCTAAGGGACAAATTTTAATCGATTCGTCGGATATTAAATATATGTACGAAGACGAAGATGGTGGTTTTTGGCAAAATATAAATGCAAATTATTATGGGGAACTCGATTATTTTTTGAGCTATAAAGGTGAAAACGAATACCCCATGAAATGGCTGTATTTAGATTATAACACCTTGTTAACTGCTTGCACTTCTGTTGGGCTTCAATGTGAATTGATTTTTGAAGGTGAGCATTTTGATTATTTGGCGCGGTTGGGTTAAAATTGATTATGCTTTTTTAATTTCGATATTATTTTGTTAGTGTTTTCCGGATAAACTATACACCCTTGACAATGTCTTATGTACGGAGAATACTTAATTATTTCCTGGACTCTATTTTCTATTTGTATTACTTCAGTGGAGTCAAACTTTAACTTATTATTATAAAAATATTCAATAGCCATCATTCGTGAAGCCGGGTTTTTACTATACAAAAAGTAATTGCAGTTTTCTGAATTAATTAATTCGTCAAATAACTTTCTATTGTTTAATAAACTCATACTATTACCACAATAATCACCAAAAAAAATACCACTAAAAGGGCTCATAACGGCATTAAATTCTGGAGATTTATCAACTTCAATTCCGGGCAATGGACTTTCTGCATTCTTATGGTTAAATTTAATTGGACTAACCTTAAAATCATCATCAACTCTAAATATTTTAGACAACTTCTTTCTATAAATCTTTTTTAATTTCTTTGACTTTTTGGGTATTGAAGTCGAAATAGTGTAAGCAACGACTTTGTTTTTATAATATAAAATTTGATAATCAAAAGACATGCTGCCTGCTCCCTTCCCACTCTCTTTAAATTCATAGCCAAACCCTAGATATTCTCTTTTTTTATCATTTACTCCTAAAGTTATAAGTAATGTATCGGTTGAAATGTTATAAGCATTAGCTAGCTTATCAATAAAAGATGTATCAGCTCTTACATAATATTTTTCAACTTCTGTTTTTTGGGCATGAGAATTCCCGAAAAACCCAGTAAGTATTAAGAATATGATTAATCTTTTCATTTTTGGAATGAGAAGTAAATTAGTAAAACACCACAAATAATATTCCGAAAACAAGTTCCTAAACATAAATCACATTTTCTCCCCATCAATAAACGTACTAATCACTTTAATATTTGGGATTTCAGAAGCTTCAACTTCCATTATATTTTTATCCAGTATTATAAAATCGGCAAATTTTCCGGCTTCAATACTGCCCTTTTCATCTTCTTCAAAATTGGAATAAGCTGCCCAAATCGTCATGCCTTTTAAAGTTTCTTCTCTACCCAATCCATTTTCAATTTGATAGCCATTTTCCGGATAGCCTTTTAAATCTTGTCGAGCAACCGCTGCATAAAAGGTGTAAAACGGACTCACATGCTCCACGGGAAAATCGGTTCCCAATGCAATTTTTCCGTATTTATTTAGTAAATCTTTATATGCATACGCACCTTTTATGCGTTCATTCCCCAACCTATCTTGGGCCCAATACATATCGCTTGTGGCGTGGGTTGGCTGCACCGACGGAATAATATCATCAAACAAATTAAAATCTTCGGGCGAAATAACCTGAGCATGTTCTATGCGCCATCGCCTATTCTTTTTGTCTTTTAAAACGTCTTTATAAACGTTTAATACCGCATGATTTGCAGAATCGCCAATGGCATGGGTGTTCATTTGATATTCTGAATTTGCAATAGCTTTCGCCGAAGCCTTAAAGGTTTCCAAATCGGTAACCGCTAAACCCAAATGCCTGGGTTTGTCGCTATACGGTTTTCGCAACAACGCGCCTCTGGAGCCCAAAGCGCCATCGGAATAAAACTTAAACGAACGTACATTAAGTTTTTCGGTTTTTATGATGCCTTTGTTTAAATAATAATCCAAGTTTTTCTTTGAGGCCGAAACCATGGCGTAAACACGCATTTTTAAATCGCCCGCTTGTTGCAAGCTGTCAATTACCTCAATAGCTTCAATACCCAACCCCGCATCGTCAACGGTGGTTAATCCATAATCAAAACATATTTTTTGGGCTTCCAATAGGGCATTTGCCATGTCTTCGCGTGATGGTTTTGGCCAATGATTAAGCACCAAACTTTCGGCATTATCAACTAAAACCCCTGTTAATTCGCCGTTTTCAACAACCACTTCGCCACCATCAATTTTACTGTTTTTAGTAACGTTTCCTAAATTTAATGCGGCTTGATTACAGAGTATCGCATGCCCATCAATTCGGGTTAAAGAAATTGGGGTATCTGGAAATAAGGCATCCAATTGTTTTTTATTCGGAAAGACTTTTTCGTCCCAATCGTTTTGGTCCCATCCGCGGCCCTTAATAAATTTTAAATTATGCTTTTTTTGAAAATCGACGACACGCTGTACTACCTCATCAAAACTGGTTGTGCCCACCAAATCGACTGCTTGCTGATTAAATCCTAAACCTAAAAAATGGCAGTGCGCATCGATAAAACCCGGAACAATGGTTTTTCCTTCGGCATCTATTGTTTTTGTGGCTGCGTATTTTGAAGCTATGGCTTCGGAATTTCCAACATCAACAAATTTTCCGTCTTTAACGGCAAAAGCTGTTGCTCTTTCAAAAGCATTGTTTACGGTGTACACCTTAGCGTTGGTAACGATTACATCTACCTGATGTTTTGTTGAACAACTAGCTGTAATTAAAGCGAATAAAAGAACGATTAGTTTTTGCATGGTTTGTTTTTTTATAAAAATAAAAAAAGTGTGCATAACCGAACGCTTTTCTGTGCTATTATTCTTTATTCTATTTTACAAACCGATAGTGGCCTATGATTTTAAAACTAAAAAGGCAATCTTCCAAAACTTGTCCACTGCCAATATTATGAACGATTAAATGGCGTTTTCCATCGTTCGATTTTTTATTGACCACAATACCAATGTGCGATGCAGCATCTTTTAAATCCCAACACACCACATCTCCGGGTTTATAATCACTGGGGTTATTGGTGATGGGTTTTTCAGCACCTTGGCGCTTAAAATAAGTCATTAAATTGGGCACGCGTCGGTGGTCAATATTTTTATCGGTTGTTTTTAAGCCCCATATTTTTGGGTACGCATTGAAGTTAGCCTTCATGTCTTCGTGGACTTCCTTTTGTAAATCGACACCCAATGTTCTGTACGCTCTAATGACTACGTCTGTACAAACCCCTTTGTCGTTTGGAACGTCACCATTTGGATAATCGATTGAAAAGTAACTAGGATCGTAGGTTACTTTTTGATGCGTTAATTCCAGTGCAGCTTCGGAAAGATTTAATATTTGAACTTCACTTTGTGAAATGCAAAGGTTGAAGGATAAGAATAGTATGAAAAGTAGGTTTTTCATTAAGTATAAATTTCAATTTAAAAGATTACCACGTCGTTACACTCCTCGTAATGACATTAAAAATCGAACTTAAACGTAGCACCAGCCAAAAACTGTATGCTTTGAACCGGGAAATTTTGCCAACGCTGATAGGCTTTATTATTAATATTATTGGCTTTTGCGAATACCGAAATTTTATCGTTAATATGATATCCTAAATGGGCATTAGCGTCAAAATAACTCTCTATAACCATGGTAAACGGTGTCGTTACCGTTACGTCATCATTTAAATAAAATTGATCCTTACGCTCGCCGGTATAAAATAAATTGGCGCCGGCAAACCAGTTTTCGTCTATTTGATAGTCTAAAAACAGTGTGCCTTTAATATCTGGTAAATTCCAAGCTTCAGCTTCGTTATTTGTAGTGTATTTAAAATATTCAGCTTTTATTCCGAGTTTGAAATTGCGGTTAACATCCACATTAATCTCTCCGGCAACACCAAAAGTATCCACATCATCATACACCATTCCAAAGGAATTACCGTAAGCATAATTCTGATTTGTCAGTGTTATTTCATTATTTCTAAACAGCGCTCTATTTCTGTCGGCCAAATAACGCCCGCTAATGTTATAACTCATGTTGCTTGATAATTTCCCTTTTAAACCAATGTATGCGTTGTATTGCTGATCAGTGGGCATTACCACTAAAGTTGGTGACACAAACGGGTTTTCGGTGGCAAATCCGTGGTATGAATTTTGAATTAACTCGCCTTGAATTCCGCCATAAGCAATCAACACATCGTTAACCAATCGGTAAGTTGCGGTAATGTTTGGGTATAAATAAAAGTTGTTTTCCTTAGATTCCGAATCTCTTAAAAAGGACACCGAAATGCCCAAATTAAGCGTTAAATCGTCTTCTTTTAATTGATATGTCGGGGAAGCCCCTATTATAAAATTGCCGTGTTTTAATTCAGTATTCGAACTGTAATTTCTATCAAAAGTGCCATTTATATAATCGAATTTAAAATCGGTTGAAATTTCTTCGCCGTTAATGGGTATATCGATTTTCGTCTTGGCGATAAATCGGTTTTCACCAGATCCTTGGTTATCTCCAAAGCGTCTGAAAAAGAAGCTTCCGGAATTAATATAGGTGTCTTCGAATGTGATATCGCCACCAAAATGCGCGCTATAAAACGAGTGGTCTACATCAATATTATTAGCTTGTGCATCGGCCAGTTGAGATTGTGGCACACCGTACCAGTTGTACATTTGTTGCTGAAAACCACCTTCAACATGCCAAGCTAAATCACGTAATCGGCTGGAGTAATTCGCATTGATTTTAGTGGTTGAAAAATTATCATCGAAAGCCAAACCATCAATACCACCCTGAGATGAATGATGGCTCACGTAACCGCCCACACTCTCGGTTCTGCTAATGGCGTGGTTTAAATAGACTTCGCCTAAAATAGTGGTATAGGTGCCAACGCCCAAAGTGGCGTAATTATCGTATAATTTTACTGGTTTTGCCTTTTCAACAACCGCAGCTTTTCCTTTTGCCGGCGTAAATGTTGAGGCCACCGGAAACGAAAAAATATTGTATTTAATTTCCTTTTTTGTTGCGGTTTCTTCGTCGTCTAACGACGGAATTTCTTTGACTTTAAAGGCATCGGAAATTGAGGGTGTGTATGGTTTAACTACATCAATTACTCCTGTAGTGATGGTATCGTTCTTTCTGTTTTGTGAGAAAACAGAGGTTATACTTAACGATGCAATTACTAATATAATGTATGTTGTGTGCTTTCGCATATATTTTAATTTTTGATTTACGATTGACGTTTTATGATTTGCTTTAATGTGCTTCACTTCGACCGCGCTCTGCATGACACTTCTAACTTCTAACATAATCAGTTTTCATCAGTTTCAATGGATGAATTTGTTTTGGCCTCTTCTGCTTTTATTTGGCGCAATTCTTCTTGGGCCTCTTCAACAACATCATCAAATTCCGCAAAGTTTTCAATAACGCTTTCTAAAATATAAGTGGCTTGAAACGCATCTTTTAAGGCGTAATAATTTTTCGCCATCAACACCAATCCTTTGGCACTGTAATATTTATAGCCTGAAAAATCCTTGGCCAATTTTTGAACCGATTCGTTTGATGCCGCATGTTTGCCTTCTTTATTTTTAAAATACGCATTGTAATACAACGCCTCTGCCGCAGTTTCACCTGTTGCCACTTTTTCTACTTTTGCAAAAGCGGATTTGGCTTTATCTTCGTCGCCCGTTTTAATGGCCGAACGTGCAATTATAATATGTGCATCACTTTTAATCTTATTGTCGATTTTTGCATTGGTCAGCACTTTTTCGGCATAAGACACGGCTTCATTGTAATTATCCAATTGATAATGGGCCTTCATTAAATTAGATTGTGCAAATACCACGTTTTGCGGGAAGTTGGCTTCGGTTTCCAATCGCAACAATAACGGAATGGCTTGGTTCCAGCTTTTGCTTTCTAAATAATACTGCGATAAACGGGATAAGGCTTCCTCGGTATATTCGCTTTGCGATGCTTCAACAATGTATTTATAATGCGGTGCTGCATTGGCCAATAAATCTTTTTTGTAATACAGTTGGGCCACATAAAAGTGTGCCTGCAACGCATAAATTCCGTTGGGGAACTCAGTTAAATAGCCATTAAATTGTTTGATGGCCTTATCGGTATTATTATCCAAATATTGTTTTTCGGCAGCTTCGTAAGTGGCATTGTCCAAATCGGCATCGGTAACCTCAACATAATCCAAGGTTTTAACCCAACGTGCATAATCGTCAACCCGACCTAAATCGATATAAATTAAACGCGCTGTGGACACCGACTGAACCGCTTCCGGTGTTCCGGGGTAATTTATGGCTACATTTTTAAACTTGCTAAGCGCTTCTTCGTTTTCACTGTCGTTATAATACACCAAGCCTTGACGCAACAACGCTTTTGGCACGAAAGAACTCATTCTGTACTCGCTACTCAGGCGGTTGTATATGTTCATTGCCTTATTTTTTTCGTTTGCCTTTACATAGGAATTCCCCAATTCGTACATGGCATCATCACGTAATTTAGACTTCGGATAGGTTTCAATAAACTGTTCTAAAGCTGCTATTTTTTTTGAAGATTGCCCGGTATAGCCCACACTAATCGCTTTTTGAAAAAATGGGTAATCGGAATCGATTTCATTCATCTCAATTGCTTTTTCGTATGCTTTAATAGCATTGCCATAATCGCTAGACACAAAATGCCCGTCGCCTAAACGTAAATACGCATCGTTCAGTCTTACTTTATCGTCTTTTTTATTGGAGATGAACTGATTGAAATGCTTTATAGCTTGCGGATAGTTTTTTTGTTTGAAATAAGTATAGGCCAAATTATAATCTATATTCTCAATTTCAGGCGTTGAATCAGACGATGACTGCTGTTGAAACTGCTTATAGCCTATCAAAGCATCGTCGTAATTTGTTAAATTATAATCGGCTTCGGCTTTCCAAAATGTAGCCCTAGCGGTGTATTTTGGGTCTCGTGGCTCGCTTAAAGATGCATCGAAAAGCGATTCGGCTTCCAAGTATTTTGTTTCGTTGTATAATTCAACACCTCTATAAAACGCTACTTTTTGATACGCTACTTTATCTTCAAAACTCTTTTTACCGTCCAAAAGCTTTAGGGCTTCTTTGTAGTTTTTAGACGTAATGTACGAATCGATCAAAAGGGTTTCAATCTCCTCTTTATAAGGTGTGTCTGGGTATTTATCTAAATAACCGGCTAAAACCTGTGGCGCAGATTGATACGGATTACCAATTTCGTAACTGATTTTTGCATAATTTAACCACGCATCTTCTTGAATTTTTAAATCGAAATTCATTTGCGAGGCATTTCTAAACGCATTTAAAGCTTCCTGCTTTTTATCTAAATGAATATAGCTTTCACCCAAATGATAATAGGCATTTTGGGCAATGGCATTAGTTCCGCCAACTATTTTATTGAATTCTGAAATGGCATTTTCGTAATCCTTTTGTTTGTAATACGCATATCCCAATTGGTAAAAATCGGTGTTATTCCATTTTGCCGTTCGTTCCCGTTTTCCTTTTTTACCTTTATAAGCGGTTAAATACGGAATCGCCTCGGCGTACTTTTCTAAATTAAAATAACTTTCGCCAATAATTTTAGAGAGCTCAGATACTTCGGCTTCGTCGCTGGTGTCCAATCTGTCTTTTGCCAGCTCGATAGCCTTTTCAAATTTTCCGAGTTTAAAATGAAGGTCGGCTTGATAATACGACAGCTTTTCCTGGTAACGCTCTTGATCGCTCACCTGATCGAAATACTCATTAGCCTCATCGTAATCATCCCCTTCATAAGCCATAAAACCTAAATAATACTTGGCCTGCGAACCGTATTCTTGAGAATTTTCAACCCGGGTTAAATACTTTTTTGCAACCTTATATTGTTTCACCGAAAATGCTGAATAGCCGTTGTTAAAATTGAATTTTTCTTTTTCCTTTCTGGCAAGGGCGCCTTCGTTTACTTTATCGTACCATTTTCTAGCGTGCGGATATTTTCCGTTTGTAAAATAATAATCGGCAACATCAACAAACGCTGTATTGCGCTTGGTACTTGTGGGATAGTCTTTTACAAAATCCTCTATAAGCTGATCGGCATTTTGCTGATTTAACCTAACGGCGCAATTGGCTATGTAATAAGCACATTCAGACTGTAGAAGGTCTTCTTTTGCGTCCTTTTTAACACTTCTAAACAGCGACTGTGCAGCAAGATATTGTTGATTGTTAAACAGCGAGAGAGCTTTTTGATAGTCTGCCATATTACTGGTGTAAGTTGCAGACTGTTGTGCCATGATTTGGAAACTAAAACTTATGGCTACCAAAAGGAAAACAATATTATTTTTAGTCATTAACGATTCGTTTTTTAATTTAAAATCAAAGATAATTGAATATGAAACTTATAACGTAATAATCGTGCCATAATTATAAACCGAGTTATTAAATATTGAAAAAGACAGAAGACTGAAGGTCGAAGCACGAAGTTTTAACTGCAGCTATATTAAAGTTTTTGCGTTTAGCTTTTCACTTTTAACTTATTAATAATACATTTACAACACTTTAAATTTACACCTATTTTTATGTCGAAACCTATATTGCAATTAAAAGATGCTGCTATTTACCAAGGCGATAGTTTGGTGCTTGCCAACGTTAATGTTGAAATTAACAAAGGTGATTTTGTGTATTTAATAGGAAAAACCGGCACGGGAAAAAGTAGTTTTATGAAAACCCTTTATGGCGATTTGCCTTTAACCGAAGGCGAAGGGCATATTGTAGATTATAATTTAAAAACCCTTAAAGAAAAAGAGATTCCGTTTTTACGACGGAAATTGGGCGTGGTATTTCAGGATTTTAAATTATTAACAGATAGAACCGTAAATGAGAATTTACTGTTTGTTTTAAAAGCGACGGGCTGGAAAGACAAAAAGGAAATGGAAACTCGGGTTGAAGCCGTTTTAAACAAAGTGGACATGAAAACCAAAGGGTTTAAATTCCCGCACGAGCTTTCCGGTGGCGAGCAACAGCGCATTGCCATTGCAAGGGCTTTACTTAACGACCCCGAGTTAATATTGGCCGACGAGCCTACGGGCAACTTGGATCCGCAAACCAGCGTTGAAGTGATGGAGGTTTTACAAGACATCAATAAAAACGGCAACACCATTTTAATGGCCACCCACGATTATGCTTTGCTACTTAAATACCCAAGCAAAACGCTTAAGTGCGATGAGAATGCCGTTTATGAGGTGGTGCAGCGGAAGGGTTAATTATGCTTTCAATACTAATTCCAACATATAATTATGATATTGTCCATCTTGTAAATGACATTCATGAGCAAGCGACTAAATCTAATATTGAATTTGAGATCATAGCATTAGATGATGTATCAAATGCTGATACCATAAAACAAAACTCTAAAATAAATGTTTTAAAGCATACGCGTTATCTGGTATCCAAAACTAACGGAGGAATAGCCGTTAATAGACAATTGCTTTGTGATAAAGCAAAATTTGATTGGATTTTATTGCTCGATGCCGATATGAAATTAAAAGACCCTCTTTTTATTTCAAATTATATAGATGCCATTGAGAGAAATTATGAAGTGATTTTTGGTGGTATCAAGTATGAGAATGAAGCACCTGATTCTAAAATTCTACTAAGATGGAAATATGGCGTTCATTGTGAGGCTATTGATGCAAAAAAAAGAAATAAAACACCTTATAAAATTACATCTGCCGCTAATATGCTTATAAAAAAAGAAGTTTACAAACGTTTTGGTTTAAATAGTATTGGACATTCTTATGGAATGGATATCTTTTTTGGTCCTCAATTGAAAATTAACAACATTCCTGTTTTACACATTAACAATGAAGTTTTTCACTTAGGTTTAGAAAGTAGTAAAACTTATTTAAAAAAAACAAGACTAGCGGTAGAGACGCTTTTAAGGTTAAATCATACCAAAAAGATTAAATTACACGAAAATGATTTACTTAAAATTTTTGTTTTGTCTAAAAAAACAATGTTTAATTATGCTCTTTCTTTGTTTTTTAAGCTTTTCGAAAATACAATGACAAAAAACTTACTTGGTAAAAGTCCTTCAATTAAATTGCTTCAGCTTTATAAAATAGCCTATATGTGCCATTTTGATTTAGAAAAAGAATGAATTAAACGGATTGAAATAATTCGTGCCAAAGCTTCATAATATTTTCAATTTGATATATCTTCATGCTTTCTCTAGCCGCTTGACCAACTCTTTTCATTTTATTTTTATCATCTATTAGTGATATAATTTGATTTGCATATTCAATTAAATTATCTTTTTCAATTAAGTAACCATTCTTTTTATTTTTGATGTAAATCCTTGGCCCTGATGTGTTTTCAAATGCTAATACGGGTAAGCCACAAGCCATAGCTTCAATTAACGCCAACCCAAAAGATTCATGTCTTGATGTATTTAATAGTATTGATGCATTCAAATAGACCTCAATTATATCTAATGTAGGTTTAAAAAATAATATATTACCTGTAATACTAAGCTTTTGAATTTGCTTTTGTAAGGGTTTGTAATCTCCTTCTCCGTAGATATGCAGTTGCCATTGTGGATGTTTTTTTACAACTAAACTCCAAATTTCAATCAACAAATCATACCCCTTCTCATAAGATATTCTACCAACAGCGATAACCACTTTTTTATTTAAAGAAGCACTTTTTATTGGAATGTCAAATCCTAAAGGATTATGAATTACTTTTATATTATCGGATTTCCAAGAATCTTTCAAATGTTGAAATACAACTATTTTATTGTACCTATTGACACTCCATAAAAAAAACAAATCTTTAAGTCGTAATTTCAAATTGCCAAGTATTGTATTTTCTCTTACATTTTTACTGCCATGATTTTCAAAAATCAATGGTACTTTTCCTTTGTAAAAAAATGGAAATAACACACCTTTTAAACCGTTGTCACAGTTAATAATAATATCTGGATTTATTTCCTTTACTTTTTTGTTTAGTTCTTTGAAATAATAAAGTCGTCTTTTTGTTTTAGAATCTTTTAGACTTAATGAATGAATAGAAATTGTATCATCAAAAACATAGAATAAATTATTCGAATCTCCATGGGTGTTTATAATATGTATGTCATAAAAATATTCTTTAATTAAATAATTAAGCTTTACAGATAACACTTTGGCTACTCCACCAGAAGAATTTAAATTGGTTGTTATATATAGAAGTCTTAGCAATTCCTTAATTAATTTTCATTAGTTTCAACCATTGCTTACCTATTTGCTTAACTGAAAATTTTTCTACACTTTTTAAGGCATTGCTCTTACAGTGTGAATATAAACTTTCATTGGTCAGCATAATGTTCATGCCATTAATAAGGGCATCAATATTTTGGTTTTCAATTAGCAATCCATTGTCACTTTGGTTAACAACTTCTTTAGGTCCTGTTGGGCAATCGAAAGATACAACCGGAGTGCCACATGCCAAAGCTTCTATTAAAACCATTGGATGCCCTTCATGCCAGCTAGAGAGCACAAAAAATCTTGCATTTGCCATGTATTTATATGGGTTTTCCTTAAATCCTAAAAATTGTACATTTTCGTCAACATTTAGTTTTTTGGCGATTGCCTCCAATTCCGATTTCTTTTTACCTCTCCCCAAAATCACTAATTTTATTCGTGTTTGGGGCAGTATTGACTTTGAGTAAGCCTCAATAAGTTTATCAAATTGTTTTTGATCTGTGTCAAACTGTCCAACCCCAATAATATATTCAAAATTGATTTCAAGAGCCTCTATACTTTTTTCTTTAATTTTATTTAGTATAATTGGATTATAAACCATGCCAACATTATCCAAAAAGGGGTAAATGGTTTCTACCAAATTTTTCATAGATTCTGTAATAGCTATTATTTTATAGGCTTTGCCGTAAATTACATTAGCCCAGTATTTTGATTTTGGCAAATATATTGCCAGTTGCGAACTGTGAATCGTGTATATGGTTTTTTTTTGATTATAAACCAGTCGGGAAATTAAATATTCTTGAATTATTCTTTTCCTAAACCTAAAGTCGATTACAAAATCAAAATCATTTTGCTTTACATAACTCCTTAAATGAATTAAACGTTTTATTTTATTAAAAACAGTATTGGGTTCACTTTTTAGTTTTCCGAGGTTATATAAAGTTCCTGAATAGTCATAACCTAATTCGTCGTGAATTATAATTATATGCAGTTCAATGCCTTTATCGTGAAAGTATTCCGATAAGTTGGCCATAACACGTGCAGTACCGCCCCCGCTTAAATGAAATCCGACAAGTGCTATTTTTTTTGGTTTCAACCTAAATAATTTATTCAAAAATAAATGATTAATTTGTTTATTGCGTTTACTTTACCCAAATTTATGTTTTTAATCTATTTCCACTAATCAAAAAATATGATAACGGCTTCAGTACATCTCATTACTTACAACAACGAGGAACATATAGAAGAAACCATCCTATCGATTTTAAAACAAAAAGTTGAGTTTAATTATGAAATTATAGTTGGAGACGACTGCTCTACAGACAATACATTAAACATTATAAACCAGTATAAAAAAAATCATCCGCAGCTCTTTAAGGTAAAAAAGAACGAGACCCAATTGGGTATTTTAAGGAATTTTAAAACGACACTTGATAGATGTCAAGGACACTATATTTTTGACATAGCCGGCGATGATATATTAAAACATGAATACACGCTGCAAAAAATGATTAATGTTTTAAATACCGATTCTAGTTTGGGGTTTGTTGATAGCGGCTTTGATAAATTAACTGTGGAAAATAAATCGATAAGGAAATACAATAACAAAAAACATATTGTAGCCTCTAAAGAAGTTTATAAAGAAAAAGTATTGTTAGGGCAGGTTGCTCCAATTGGCATTTGTTATAATAGAAATCACTTATATAAGTACGTAGATTTTGATTCTTATATAGATATGGGAATTACTATTGAAGACTATCCTATTTTAGTAGATTTAATTATGAATACTAATTTTGATATGATTAAAGAATCATTACATATTTACAGAGTACACGATAATTCTTATTCGCACAAAAGAACTTTTGAAAGTCATTATTTTTTAAAAAATCAAATGAAACGATTATTTGACTATTTTTCTGAAAAATATCAATATGACAATAACTTAATTAAAACATTCAATAAAGATTACTTTAAAGAACTATTGTTTTTAAGTGGGTATTTTGAAGAAAAACAGCTTGGAAAAGAAACATTTAAAAAGATAGAATCTAAAAACATAAGAGATTATATTCACTTCTTAGCTAGCCAAAGCCCGTTTTTTAGGAAATTAGTATCAATGCTATAGATATTATTATTCCATTTCCATGAATTTTTCGAAATCCCTTATATAATCACTTTCATCATAAACATCAGAAGCCACCACCAAACAAACCGCCCCAGATGAAAAACCTTCCAATTCGCGCCAAATCATATTGCTAACCAGTAAACCTTGATTGGGTTTATTAAGGGTAAATGTTCTTTTTTTTCCAGTCCTATCTTGCAACACTACATTAAAACTACCACTTAAAGCAATTAAAAATTCTTCTTGCTCTTTGTGGGCATGACCACCCCTATAGGCTCCACTGGGCACATCGTACAAATAATAAACTCGTTTAAATAAAAACGGCAACAAATCCTTCTCTATAACAGAAAGGTTGCCTCTATTGTCTTTAATTTTTGGAATCTCGATGATTTTGACCTGTTCTAAATTCACTTAATCTATTTTTTACGTATTAAAAAATCCTCTATTCCCTTACGCTCTCCTTCCCAATCCCTACTAAAGTTCCTTTTAATTACTTTAGCGGGCACACCACCCAGGAGAATGTTGTGGCCTAAATAGGCATAATCCTTATTTAACAAGCTATTAGAAGCCACCACACAATAGTCTGGTGTTTTGGTTCCTGGCATAATACTGTTTCTGTTTGCTATTGAATTGTAATTGCCTATATAAATTGGCGCACTCAACGGAAGCCTCTTTTTGGTTACCGTATCAAACATACTATGAAAATTAGTATCTAATAGCTGGCTTTGGTAGCCAATTCTTGCCCATTGACCCAATACAATTTTATTGGTGCAAAAAAGTTTTACATCAGACCCCAAACAGGTCATGTGTCCAAACTCGCAGTACGCACCTAAACCAATGTACAATAAATTATCTTTTCCAATATGAACATGCCCTTTAACAACAAGTTGACCTGATAGATTTAATTCAGCGACACTTTTTTGTCGCGTTCCCAACTCAAATTGTTGGCCAAAACCCAACATTGCTCTTCTTATAGGTGCATCAATAATAATTTTGCCTTTTAAACAGGTAAGCTTAACACTACCATAAAAATACACGGGTAATTTAATGGCTACTTTAAAAGGGAATTTCTTAAAATTAAAATACAACGTCTTGATCCAATTAACAGATAATTGAAATTTTAACCAATAATATAACTTCCGAAGTGGCTTATCCATTTATTTGCTTTTCTTGTTAAATGACATAAGAAATTCCCTAATAGGAACCTTTTTGTTAAAAATATAAAATAAATAAATGAGTGACAAAACACCAGCCACAGCCATAGTTACATGCTTTAATATGGATTTTTCTAAAAAAGACAATGAAAAAACCACAAGACAAATAACCAAACATTTAAAAAGTATATTATAAATTTCGCTATTTAAAGATATGCCGTATTTATTTTCCACTATAATTTTTATTCCAATAAAATGAAAAAGATAATAGAGTGAAAAAGCTATACCAACACCATTTAATTGAAATAAGTAATACCCAGACAAAAGCATAATAAGGTAAAGTGAGCTAAACCCTAGGCTTGTTTTTATAAAAACTCTTGAGTCTCCTTTAGCAATAATAATATAGCCAAGGCTCCATGATATTGCCTTAAAAAGCATCCCTAGAACACCTATTGATATCATGAGTACTATGGAACTGAATTTTTCAGAAAAGAGCAGTTTCACTAGTAACGGTGCAAAAATTATAAAAAAGATAATAATCACGGTTATTAAAACAATAGAAATAAATGCCTGTTGAAATGTTAATTTCTTTATTTTATCATTTTCATTACATACCAAGGAAAGTTTAGGAAAATAATTTTTGCTCATAACCAAAAAAATGATGCCAACATAAGAATTAAGAATTAGCAATCCTGCGCCATAAAACCCTACTTCATCAATCCCTCCTTGAAAACTAAT
The DNA here is from genome assembly GCF_031932625.1 of Hwangdonia seohaensis. Classification (NCBI taxonomy): domain Bacteria; kingdom Pseudomonadati; phylum Bacteroidota; class Flavobacteriia; order Flavobacteriales; family Flavobacteriaceae; genus Hwangdonia; species Hwangdonia seohaensis. The sequence continues at coordinate 268,129 of NZ_JAVSCK010000005.1, read as the reverse complement.
TCCCGTTTGGACCAAATATTCAGACAGGGTTCTTGTCAATCCACTCAACCCTAATGCCATGCCTAAATATATCATCTCTTTGCCTTCAACAAAAGTGGGCTTAAAAGCTATTTTCTCTTTACTTTTATATATAGGATTAACATAAAAATATGAAAAAACAAAACTGATAAATGTTGAAGCTACAATGGCTGGGGCAATGGCATCAAAACCCCAATAAAGATACATGGGTAATGTAACGATTAGAGCCGCAAAATTGGCAAACAAATTGCTTTTTGCAAATAACCTTAATCTACTTAAACTCTCTAATATTGTTAAATACCCCTGTGTTATCTGCCTAAATAAAACGGCTAGGGACAACCAAATAAAGGACACTGTAAAATCTTTACTACCAAAAGCTATTTGACTTAAATATGGTGAAAAAACAAGAGTAATCAATGCACCAAAAACACCCGTAAATAAAATCAATTTTTTAAAGATTAGAATCTTTTTTTTTAAGGCTTCATCGTTTTTTATGCCCAAAGATTCTGAAATGCTTTTAATCCCACTTGAGTCTAGCCCAAAACCTGTAGCGCTGCCCAAAACATTTAAAGATGTATTTAAAAGCGTTAAAATACCAATACCAGAAGGGCCTAATATTAGGGCTACAACCTTTGTTTTAATAACAGAAATAATGATATTTAAAAACTGAACCCCACCAAATAATGACGTTGCTTTTAAAATTTGCTTATATGCGTTTTTTTCGCTGTCCACCAAGAATTAAAAACTGTTAATTAGCTTTACTATTTTAAGAACCTGTTCACTATTCAATCCTGTATTTAAAGGTACACTTAAGACTTCATTATGGATTTGTTCTGTAATTGGCAGTTTTAAACTGCCAAATTCTTGATACGCTTTTTGATGATGTATTGGTATTGGGTAATGAACTATGGATTCCACACCATTTTTATAAAGATATTCTCTAAGTAAATCTCTTTTATTACTCCGAATAACAAACAGGTGGAAAACATGTTGACTAAGGATTTTGCAGTGAGGAAGTATAATTTTTTCGTTTTTTGTTAGCTCAAAGTATGTTCTTGCAATGCCCTGTCTTCTAATGTTGTCTGTTTTAAGGTGTTTTAATTTAATCCTTAAAAATGCAGCTTGAATTTCGTCTAATCGACAATTGCGCCCTTTTATATCGTTTTCATAAGAGGATGCTCTTCCGTAATGTCTCATTTTAAAAATAACATCAGCAAGCGCTTTATCATTTGTGGTAACCGCTCCAGCATCAGCCAAAGCACCTAAATTTTTAGTGGGGTAAAAACTAAAAGCCGCAGCATTTGAAACATTTCCTGCTTTTCTACCATCTATAGTAGCAGCTCCATGCGCTTGTGCTGCATCTTCGATTAAAACCAGATTATTATTTATTGCTATTTTTTCCAACTGCTCAACATCATAAAGTCGTCCGTATAAATGAACCCCCAAGATAGCCTTAGTTTTTGAGGTTATTGCCTTTTCAATTAGAGAAGGATCAATATTAAACGTGTTTATGTTTGGCTCAACCAAAACTGGCCTTAAACCTGAATTACTAATAGATAAAACACTGGCAATGTAGGTGTTGGCCGGTACAATAACCTCATCATTTACCTTTAAAACACCCAAGGTTTTATAAGCTTCAAAGATAAGTTCCAAAGCATCCAATCCATTGCTCACCCCAATACAATGCTTAGTGCCACAATAAGCTGCAAATTCTTTTTCAAAGCCGATAACTTGCTCTCCTAAAATATAGTGTCCGTTGTTTAAAAAATTATCGAATGATTTTTTAAAAACGTCGTAGTAACGCTGATTTACTAATTTTAAATCTAAAAACCTTATCATAGCATCACATTGTTTAGCAAAGGATGGCTGTTGACTTTTATCTCATAAAAATCATGAACTATGGGTGATGCTCCAAAACTTTGTTTCCAATTGAGCAACCCCAAATTGATATTCTTTCCTTGGTTTTCATTTGAAATCCCAAAGTCGAAATACGTCTTGTTTTTATAAACTGTTGTCAAAAGTTGATGAATCAAAAAGTCTAATGCACCGTCTTTAATATTTTTTTTGGTTGAAACATACTGCAAATGCGCTACTTTTTCAGTTTCAAAAACAGTGCACCCTGCCAATAAACCGTCATCATCAAAAACATTAAACTGTTTAATATTATAGGGGAAAGTTTGTTTCAACCTTGTTATTTCTTCAAGGGAATGGACGGGCTTTACGTTAAATTTTTTTTTTAAATTCGGTATTAATATTAAATTCCAAAACGAGGGCAAGTCAGTGTCGTCTACAAACTTTAAATTTTGGGCTTTTTTTATTTTTCGTTTCCTTAGTGTAGAATACTGATTTTTTTTATCTAATTTTATGGTCATTGAAAGGTCACGTCTAAATAATTTGGCTTTCAAAATAAACATGAGATAATCTAAATCATCTGAAGGTTTATTGCAATATATCTTGGGTATTTGTTTAAGAATAATTTTTTTTATGTCGTTACGTTCTAAAAAAACCAAAACACATTTGAGAGCTTCAAAAACAGTTTTAAAAGCAACTTTATTTGGCAATAAAAATCCGCCATAACTCAAACCTTGATGAGAATAAAGCAACTCGCCATCTAAGTTAGCGGGCAATATCGTAATCAATTTGTTTTTACGATATACCAGCAACGAAAAATCCCTAAACCTATCAGAATGATATTCCATAAAATCACGATGAAATAAAAATGTTGCATTTCTAGATGTATCCAAAAAATCATTCCATTCCTTATAATTTGATGATGAATATTTAACTACTTTGTAATCTTCCATTATTAGTGTTTTGACAAGAAACAATTATAGCCTTGTTTTTAATCCTTTTCAACTTCCACCCCAAAAAGCGAGCTTCCGAATATTAATAAAATGATGCCGTAGTACATTAAGTAACTCACAAAATGCCCTATCACTGCTCCTACTACGCCAAACATATTAATAAAGTACACACTTGTTATATACAAAATAACCACTAAAAATGTTTCGGTTACCACATAGTGCCAAAACATTTTTTTTGCTAAAAACTGATAGGCTATCACCAAAGATAAAACCTTTAAGAAGTCGCCCAATAATTGCCATAAAAACAAGTCTTCAACGGGTTTAAATTCTTCAGTAAAAACAAGCGTTACAATAAATGGCTTTAATAAATATATCAAAAATAAAGCAAGCACCAATACGGGTATTACGGTTTTATAAAATCCAAAAACTTCTTTTCTAAATTCCTTAACCGTATCGATTTCAGTAAATCTGGGTAAAATATAAAGTGCCATTAACGAGCTAACCAACATTAAGTAGTATTTGGATATGCGCGTCATAGCCTCCCAAAAACCAGCATCTTTATAACCTATGTTTTCAATTATGTACGATCGAATTGCCAAAGCAACAAGGGGTAACAAAACAGCCGAAAACAACGCCATGATCGAGTACGAGCTCAACCGTTTAAAATAGGCAAAACTAACTTGCTTCACCTGAATAAGCGGTGTTAAACTACGCCTATTTATAATGCCTACCAAAGTGATTAAAAATATTAAGGATTCTGCAATGACAACCGAAATTAAGGCCCCATCTATATTGTTTTGATAAATCAATAGCAAGGTGATGGACACACCTAAAATCTGACCTATAATGTTTATTATAATGAGTATTTTATACTTTGAAAAGCCATTCATTATGGAAAACGAAAACATATTCAAAGCATAAAAGGGCAGTACAAAAGCAAATATTTTAATTACATAAGCATAGTTGCTGTAATTTGGGAAGATTAAATTATTGATATTTTCTGCATTAAAATAACATAAAAGCGACACCGAAATTGAAGATACAAAACCAAAATAATAAACCGTAGAAATGGTTTTGCTTAACCTAACTATGTTATCTTTATATTCCGCTATATACTTTACAGAGCCTTTATATAGCCCCAGTATAGCTACAGATTGGGCAGAACCAACAAAGTTTCGTAAATTACCTATTAACGCAAGACCTTCAGCCCCAATAAAAACAGCAATGGCTTTTGATGTTAATATACCAGCAATCATTCTAGTTAAAATGGCAGCTGTTTTTAGCGAAGTAATTTTTATTAAAACGTTATTGTTTATGTAATCTATTAATTTCTTCAATTAATATGAATTTACTTTTTCTTAAAAAGGTTTATAATTTAATGCCATTTTTTATTTAAAAACACCACTATGAAATGTGTGTTTTCTGAATGAACCAAATATACAAAATCATTTAACGTATTTAGTTTAATAATAGTATAGATAAAAACCTGTGAAATTATTAGGAAGAAACGCTGCCCATGCCATATAACCAAGTGAAATACATTTATTGAAAACGGGTAATGGCAAAACGGTTGCCTATATACGCCGTTTCCGTAGTTCCCAAAAACCTTTTTTTTTAAGCCATAAAAAAAGAGAAACCCTAATTAGAATTTCTCTTTATTTTTTTTGCTAATGCATGACATTAGATGGATTTATTTCTTTTACGCTCAACTTCCGTTAAAAATATTTTACGTAAACGTATGTGCTTCGGTGTTACCTCAACATATTCATCTTTTTGAATATACTCCAAAGCTTCTTCTAAAGAAAACTTAATTGCCGGAACAATTTTAGCTTTATCGTCAGCCCCTGAAGAACGCACGTTGCTCAACTTTTTGGTTTTGGTTACGTTAACCGTCATATCATCACCACGAGAGTTTTCACCAATGACCTGTCCTTCGTATATATCTTCACCCGGATCAACAAAAAACTTACCTCTATCCTGTAATTTATCAATAGAATACGGAATGGCCTGTCCTTTCTCCATAGATACCAAACTTCCGTTTTGACGCTCTGGAATACCGCCTTTTAACGGTTGGTATTCTTTAAATCGGTGGGCCATAATAGCTTCTCCAGCCGTAGCGGTTAACAACTGATTACGCAAACCAATAATACCTCTTGACGGCACGATAAACTCGCAAACCATACGGTCTCCTTTGGCTTCCATACTTAGCATTTCGCCTTTACGCAGGGTAACCATTTCAATGGCTTTACCTGAAACTTCTTCGGGTAAATCAATCGTCATTTCTTCAACTGGCTCACATTTTACTCCATCAATTTCTTTTATGATTACTTGGGGTTGCCCAATTTGCAATTCGTAACCTTCGCGACGCATCGTTTCAATTAAAACCGATAAGTGCAAAACGCCACGACCAAAAACCATAAATTTATCGGCACTATCGGTTTCTTCAACTCGAAGTGCTAAATTCTTTTCCAATTCTTTAGTCAATCTGTCTTTTATATGACGAGATGTTACATACTTTCCGTCTTTCCCGAAGAACGGCGAGTCGTTAATGGTAAATAACATACTCATCGTAGGCTCGTCAATAGCAATGGTTTTTAAACCTTCTGGCGCTTCAAAATCGGCAACGGTATCGCCTATTTCAAAACCTTCAAGACCAACAATGGCGCAAATATCACCCGTTTGAACCTCGTCTACTTTTAAACGCCCTAAACCTTCAAAAGTATGCAGTTCTTTAATTTTATTTTTCACAATAGAACCATCGCGCTTTACCAACGAAATATTTTGTCCTACTTTTAATTCGCCTCTCGTTAAACGCCCAATAGCAATTCGTCCAGTAAACGACGAAAAATCTAAAGATGTAATCAACATTTGCGTATTGCCCTCTGGTAATTTAGGAGCTGGAATATGTTCGATAACCATATCCAACAAAGGCTCAATGTTTTTGGTTTCATTTTGCCAATCATCGCTCATCCAATTATTTTTTGCCGAACCGTAAACGGTTGGAAAATCCAATTGCCATTCTTCGGCGCCAAGCTCAAACATTAAGTCAAAAACCTTTTCGTGTACCTCATCTGGTGTACAGTTTTCTTTATCCACCTTATTAATTACCACACATGGCTTCAAACCTAAATCTATGGCTTTTTGCAATACAAAACGAGTTTGTGGCATTGGGCCTTCAAAGGCATCAACTAAAAGCAAAACACCATCGGCCATATTTAAAACACGCTCCACTTCACCTCCAAAATCGGCGTGACCAGGCGTATCGATAATATTAATTTTGGTGTCTTTATAAATTACAGATACGTTTTTTGAGGTAATGGTAATTCCCCTTTCACGTTCTAAATCATTGTTATCCAAAATTAAATCACCCGTGTTTTCGTTCTCACGAAATAACTGGCAGTGGTACATGATTTTATCGACCAAAGTGGTTTTACCATGATCGACGTGCGCAATGATTGCAATGTTTTTAATGTTAGCCATAATATATGCTCCTTTTTTTTGGGCGTGCAAAGTTACTTATAAATAATGAATATATTATTGTGTTTATTCATTGAAAATTCAAAAAATCTGAATTTAGAATTCTGAATTAGTATCTTTGTAGCCTTAAATTTGCTGAAACCATTTTTTATGAAGCTTCAAGATATCCCAAAAATAAAACACACACAATCCAATAACTTCTTTCTTTTATGTGGCCCTTGCGCCATTGAAGGCGAAGACATGGCTTTAAGAATTGCCGAAAAAGTAGTTAACATAACCAACAAACTGGACATTCCATACGTTTTTAAAGGCAGCTTTAAAAAAGCCAATAGAAGTAGAATTGACAGTTTTACAGGTATTGGAAACGAAAAAGCTTTAGAGATTTTAGCTAAAGTTTCAGAAAAATTTGATGTGCCCACGGTTACCGATATTCATGAAACCAGCGATGCTGCTTTAGCGGCGCAGTATGTTGATGTACTGCAAATTCCTGCTTTTTTGGTACGCCAAACCGATTTGGTGGTTGCCGCTGCCAAAACCGGTAAAGTGGTCAATTTAAAAAAAGGGCAATTCATGAGTCCGGAAGCTATGAAACACGCCGTACAAAAAGTAAAGGATGCTGGTAGCGATAAAGCGTGGATAACCGATAGAGGCACTATGTTTGGCTACCAAGACATGATTGTGGATTTTCGAGGTATTCCAACCATGCGCCAATACGCACCAACGGTTTTAGATGTTACGCACTCGCTACAACAGCCCAACCAAAGTGCTGGCGTTACAGGCGGCAGACCGGATATGATTGAAACCATTGCTCGTGCGGGTATTGTTAACCACGTTGATGGTTTGTTTATTGAAACACATTTTGATCCCGCAAATGCTAAAAGTGATGGCGCCAATATGTTGCATTTGGATAATTTGGAAGGTCTGTTAACCAATTTAGTGGCTATCAGAAAAACAATAAATAGTCTTTAAACTATTTGTTATAAAACGATTTCCCTTTTTGTTTTTCAGCTTCCTTTAGAATGGCTATAAATATATCATTATCTATATCTTCTAAAGTGTGGTAACGCAGCGATTTCACTACTTTACGATTCTCGCTAACTAGGTGTTCATCAAATTTTGAGAGGTACGCCGAATGCCAAAAACCCACGTCTACAAATTGCTTTTTATGACTGGCATTTAAGTAGCAAACCGGTGTTTCCCCTAAGTAATAACAAGGAATCCGCCATTTGTATTTTAATGCTGCATTAGGAATGGTGTGCTCTATAATCACCTGAATATGCATCAAAATTGAACGAAAGGGTTCGGGTTGGTTTAATATATAGACTTCGGCAGGATTCACAATGCTAATTTAATAATTTAAGCATAAACACTAAATAAAGCGGTATGTTTTTAGCGTAAATACTTATTGAAATCCGTTATGTAAAACCTATCAAAAAAGAAAAAGACAACATAATTGTTTTCTTTTTCGATAATTTTTCAATTTCGTTCTCTTAAAAAAAGCATGTAATTTGTCTTTTTTTACTTCGATTTTTTTGGCAATACTTCTTCAGGAAAAGGGAATAAAATGGTAGAATTCTTCTCTGCTGCTATATTAGACAAGGTTTGATACAACCTCAACTTTATGGCTGATGGCGATTGATCAATTAATTTTCCTGCTTCTAGTAATTTACCTGCAGCCTGCTCTTCTGCCAAGGCCAAAATAATACGCGCCCGTCTAGAACGCTCTGCTTCTGCCTGATTAGCCATCATGCGCTTCATGTTTTCGGGTAGTTGGATATCCTTTATTTTCACATCTATAATATCTATACCCCAATCTTTGGTTTCAACTTCTACTATCTTTTTAATATTGTTCCCCATTTCTTCACGTTTAGACAGAATGGTATCCAATTCAACCTTACCGCAAACATCCCGTAAGGCCGCTTGCGACAACTGTGTAATGGCAAAGGTATATTCTTCAACTTCTAACACCGCCATTTCCGGATCGATAACCTTAAAAAAAACAACCCCGTCAATACTACAAGGCACATTGTCTTCGGTCATAACCTCTTGAGAAACCACATTAATGGTAATAACCCTAATATCAACAACTTGTATGGTTTCTATTAACGGAATAATCCATCTAAACCCAGGCTGTAGTGTTTCAATATATTTACCAAACCTAAATTTTAAAGCTCGTTTGTACTCATAAATTATCCGTATCCCCGAAAGTATGAATACGATAATAAATATCGTAAATATTAATATTGGATTCATGACACTTTATTTTAAATTAATAACACTATAAGATAATGAATTTCAACGAAAAAAGGACCCATCTTTAAAACAATTATAAGGTCGAAAAACAAAAATTAAGAAAACTTTTATTGTTCTATTTGAAATAATTTATTTACTTTGCAATTCAAAGTACTTTTATATGGAATCAAAAGATTATTTAAAAGACATTAGCGAGATAAAGGATTTAATGAACAAATCCTCTCGTTTTATATCACTTAGCGGATTATCAGGTATCCTTGCTGGCATTTATGCGCTTATTGGCGCTGCCATAGCCTATTGGCTCGTTATGGCATACAGCAATGGTACATTAATTTTAGATGGTAAAATTTTCAGACTGGTTATGCTCGATTTATTTTTGGTTGCCGCATTAAGTATTTTAACGGGCATCTTTTTAACCACCAAAAAAGCAAAACAACAGGGAGCGAAAATTTGGAACGCCACATCAAAACGATTGGTAATTAACTTTTTAATTCCTTTGGTAGTTGGTGGTTTGTATATTTTAATCATTTTAAATCAGCAAAAATACGGTCAAACTGCTGCGTTAATGCTCATGTTTTACGGATTGGCATTGGTAAACGCCTCAAAATACAGCATAGGCGATATCCGGTATTTAGGTTATATTCAAATTATTATAGGCTTAATTTGCGCTTGGTTTCCCGGATACGGATTTTGGCTTTGGATATTGGGTTTTGGTATTATGCATATTGTTTATGGCACTTGGATGCATTTTAAATATGACAGGACGTAATGTTCTCGCAAAGACGCTAAGTCGCAAAAGAAAGACTGCAAACTGAGTACTGTTGACTGAATATTAAAAAATGAGCATTATAACCAACATAAATAAAGCATTCGACCACCGAATTAGACTGGGCATCATGTCTGTTTTAATGGTTAACGAGTATGCCGATTTTAATATGCTAAAAGAACTTTTGGGCGCCACCGATGGCAATTTGGCAAGCCACACCAAAGCCTTGGAAAAAGCGGAATATATAAAAGTAGAAAAACAATTTATTGGCAGAAAACCAAACACGCGTTATTCAACCACCAAACTGGGAAGAGCGGAATTTAAAAAGCATATTGACGCCCTTGAAAAATTGATTAACAAACAATAATGGCTTATAAAGTCGAAAAAAGATGAATTATTTCGTAGACAAAAATTCAATAGTTAGGGAAATATGGGGAAAGAGCGATACTATTCTCCTAATTTTTGCTGGAGCTTCGGCAGAATTTGCGCTTAACAAAGCTGTGGATTGGTTGTATTTTACCGGCAAGCTTCCAAAAGATCCTTTAGGACGATTGTTTTCAACGGTGGCTTACGCACGAGGCATTGTGTTTTCAGAAAAGGAAACGGCATTTAAAACCATCAAGCATATTAATGCCATACACCGTTCGGTAGAAAAAAAACGCGGAAAACCCATACCAAATTGGGCTTATAAAGATGTACTTTTTATGTTGATAGACTACTCTATAAGATCGTTTGAAATTTTAGAACGACCGCTAAAAACACACGAAAAAGAAGACGTATTTCATGTTTTTTTAGAAGTCGGCCAACAGATGGAAATAAAAGATTTACCAAAAACCTATGAGGGTTTTAAAGCCATGCGCTTATTGCATCTCAATCAAAATTTATACCATGGTTCATTTACCAAAGATTTACTTAAACAATACCGAAAACATTTAGGTTTACTGAGGTATAGGTTGCTATTGGAATCACAAATACTAATCACACCAAAACCGGTTCGGGAATTGTTGCACCTCAAATCCTTTTCAATATTAAAACCGCTGATACCGCTATACAAAATAAGCCGAACCATCAATCTAGATACATTTTTAAAAGCCATCATTTTACCACTGGAATACAAAACCCAAATTAGAGCCCTCAATCAAACCAATTGAGAACGAACATATTTTTTTAATCTTATACTTTGAAAAACAAAGTACTTTTAAATGTGATAAACACCATTTCTAAAACAATAAAAAACAAATTAAACACGCATTATGGAACGCTCAAACACACCACAGGAAAACAAACAGCAAAACAAATTCGGCAACTGGTTAAAAACCTCCATTACGGCACGTATGCTTATGGTAGGGTTTTTAGTCATTATTTTACTCATACCACTGTCTTACATAAACAGTTTAATTAACGAACGTGCTTTTAGGCAAGCTGATGTGGTTAACGAGATAAACGATAAATGGGGAAACCATGTTTTGGTTTATGGCCCTATTTTAAAATTGCCGTACAAAACCTATAAAGAAACCACCATTTATAATAAAGAATCAAACACCTATTCCACCGAAACGCAAACCCACATAAAGTATGCTTACATTTTTCCCGAAAGCTTAAACACCAAGGTTTCGGTAGATTCAAAAACCCTAAAACGCGGCAATTTCGAGTCGGCGGTTTATACCTCTAAAATGAATTTTTCAGGAAACTACATAAAACCCCAACTCGCATTAAAAGATATTAAAGACGCCGATATTGTTTGGAACAAAGCCACAATCATCATTAAAACCTCAAATTTAAAAGGCATTAAAAACGAAATGCTCATCAGTTTAAATCACTCAAAATACGCTTTCGAAACCAATTTCAACAACACCAACAATTCCTATTTAAACGAATTGGAATCCGCATTCATTAAAAAAGAAGATTTGCCATTTGAAGCCCCAAAAAATTTCGAATTCGATATGACTTTTAACGGAAGCGAGCAAATAGAAATAATTCCTATTGGTAAAACAACCACCATGGACATGACATCAAATTGGGCAGACCCCAGTTTTATGGGCAATTATCTGCCCAACGACGAAACCAAGGAAATAACCAAAGATGGCTTTAAGGCCCATTGGAAAGTGCTGCACATAAACCGAGCCTTTTCGCAACTGCATTTAAACAACATACCAAAGCTAAATCAGTTTGCATTTGGCACAAAATTCATGGTTATGGTCGACGAATACCAAAAAAGCGAACGCTCCGCAAAATACGGATTCCTGGTTATCGGGCTTACCTTTTTAATATTTTTCCTCATTCAAACCCTGAGCAAAATAAACATCCACCCGTTTCAGTATTTAATGATTGGGCTCGCACTCACCATGTTTTACACGCTGCTCGTCTCCATATCTGAACACAGCAACTTTTTAAAAGCCTACGTCATCGCAGGCATTTCGGTAATCGCGCTCATCACCCTGTACTCAAAATCCATATTAAAAACATTTAAGTTCCCGCTATTCATCGGGCTATCGCTAACCGCACTTTACACCTTTATTTACGTCATCATCCAATTGGAAAACTACGCGCTTTTAGTAGGCAGTATCGGCCTGTTTTTAATACTCGCCATCGTCATGTTTGTATCACGAAAAATAGATTGGAACAACGGATGATTTCATTAAACACTAATTATTTGGGCGTTACCCCGAAAACATCGGGGTCGCGCTTTACACTATATCTTTTTAAACGTCATTACGAGGACGAAGGACACGGCAATCTGCCAAATTTTAGCACTATCAATAATGCATTTCCCTCAAGTTTAAAAAGGATGCCGTTTCAATCGCTAACGCACCTGTTTGCTGGGTATAGTGATAAATCGACAGTCAAAAACATATTTGAAAAGTCATACCATAAAAAAATGAAAGATTTAATAAATTCAAGTAAAGCCATAGCTATAATAAGTTTTGCAATTGGCACTATATTATTTGTGCTTCAATTATATTTTAGAAAATCGGTTGTATTCATATACCCAGGAATCATATTCATTCTAATAGCAGTAATAATAAATTCCATATTACTAATAGCTTTAGTTTTTTCATTAATAGGCTATATAAATCAAAGATTAGAATTGTTAAAAACTTGCGGTCTTGTTTTATTAAATATTCCAATAGCCATTTTATATTTCTATATTTTAATTGAAACTTTATGATACTCAACAAAACCTATTTAACCATAACCATTCTTCTGTTTATTACAGAAATAGGTATTGCCATGTTTCTAAAAAGCGGATTTATACGCCATACCTTTGGCGATTATTTGGTTGTTATTTTAATCTATTGTTTTTTTAAAAGCTTCATAAAAATCAACTCCTTTAAGCTTGCCATTCTGGTTTTGGTATTTGCTTTTACTATTGAATTATTACAATTAGTAAATCTTTTAAAACTGCTCAATCTTCAAAATAACCAATTGGCAAAACTTGTTTTGGGCAGCACATTTCATGTTTCAGATTTAGTGGCTTATACGTTGGGCATCATTACTGTATTAATTATAGAAACCAGATTTTTCAGGTTTTTAAAACATAAGAGTTCGGAAGACGAAATATTGGCAAAAAAATGAGCATAATATATGAAAACAGCTAGTTTTTTATTTAAAACCAAACCGCATTTAATTCCCCTCCTTGGAGGGGTTAGGGGTGGGTAAATTAACACAACCGGTCAGTTAAAGAAGTGAAAATATAAAACCCACCCCTAGCCCCTCCGCGGACGGGAACAGCTTATCGTAAGTTTTTAACTTTCGAACAGTAACGTTTTTAAAACCTGACAGGTCTCATTAAAATCACAACCATGGATAACATAAAACACCTCTTTATAAACCGATTTAAAACCTTCGCACTGTTAAGTACTTCAATGGCTTTTTGCATTGTATTACTTATGCTTAGAATGAAGTTGACGCATTCCTTTTTCTACTTGTTTTTGGTCTGGAACTTGTTTTTAGCAGCCGTTCCATTTGCCATAACCACATATTTGTTAAGCCTCCCCAAGCTTAATAAATTTGCACTCTTGGTTTGGTTTTGCGTTTGGCTGCTTTTTTTACCCAATGCCCCTTATATAGTTACCGATTTAATTCATTTACAACTCAGCTCCGCTCCTATTATTTGGTTAGATATACTAATGGTGAGTGCCTTTGCCGCTAACGGATTGCTATTGTTTTATTTATCCATTTTAGATATGAAAGTTATTTTAAAACCTTTTTTTAAAGATAAATTATTAAACTACGGCGTAATATTTATTCTGTTTTTATCTAGTTTCGGCGTGTATTTAGGGCGTTTTTTACGTTACAATTCTTGGGAAATTTTAAGCCATTCAAAATATTTAATAACCGATATTTTAAATATGATTATACAACCCTACGCCAATAAATTGGCGTGGTTATTTGTTTTATTATTTGGCGCTTTTTTAACCGTTGGCTTATTGGTGTTTAAAAATTTGAATAATACCAATAAAAATAGCCTGTAACTAAAACCCAATAATTTTCGTCTTATATTTAAGTAAAAAACAATAAATGACAGTTAAACTATATATAGTCTCATTTTTGCTGCTCGTTTCTTGCTCTAAAAACGAACATAACAAAAACCAAAACACCGCGCACCTAAAATACTTTGGGTTTGCCATTACAGATTGTGGCGCTAATTATTTAAACCATGTGGACGATTTTGTAAACCTTGTAGATATGTGCACCACAGATTTAACTAGCTTGAAAAATAGAGTAGAAACAAACACGCTAAACAACAATAAAGTTATTATTCATCTTCAAGGGTTATTTATTAATCCTGTTGTAGATTCGGGTTCTCCAACAGGAATTAGATATGAATTATTAAGCAATTATGCTGAATTGTTCAATACTTGGAAAACTAATAACACGTTTATTTCTTCTGAAAAAGTTGCAGCTTTTACCGTTGCCGACGAACCTGCTTGGAACAACATGAATATGGCCGATTTAGCCACCATCACCAAATTTATAAAACAGGCATTTCCTAACATTCCCATTATGGTTATTGAAGCACCCGATGTTATCGATAATTTAGAGATAACCGATGATATAGGTTGGATTGGCTTTGACAGATATGCCACTTTAGACCCTTTAAACGACCCCGAATACTTAAACCGATTGAAGCTTGTAAAATCGAAACGAACCAATAGCAACCAAAGACTTGTATTGATAATGGAATCGCAATGGCTGGATTATTACAGCGATGAAGGTTTTAAGGAATCGGTTTTAATACAGATGGCAAACAGTTATTACGAATTGGCCAAAAAAGAAAATGATGTTATCGCCCTCATCTCCTATTTGCTCCCAAGCGGTTTTGATACGCCGGACCAAAAAGGTTTTTTGGACTTAAACGCAGAAGTTCAAGAAACCATAAAAGCTATTGGAAAACAAATAGTCAATTAAAAACTATTCCAAATCATCAACATAATCCTGTAAGTAAGCAAAGCGTTCGGTGAGCTTTCCATTTTCGGTAATTTTGGCGCGTTCCAAAATTCCATCGGCATCGTTATTAAAAAATGCAGGAATAACGTGTTCCAAAAACATTTCGCCAAACCCTTCGCTGGCGTCTTTTGGGAGTTCGCAGGGTAAATTATCTACGGCCATAACGGTTATGGCGTTTGCAGCATTAAAAGCCACCTCGCTTTCGGTTTGCGCGTCGTAGCCATAAAACGGATCTGCAATTGTCGATGCCCGTATGGTTGAAGCTATGGGGCCATCAATATCGCAAGAGATATCGGAAACCAAATTGATTTTAAATTCGGGGTTTTTGGCATCTTCCCTGGTAAATAAAAAGGGGGCATTGTTCCCGTAAAAATGACCTGCTATAAAAAAATCGGATACTTTGGCGTAGGGCATAAAATTGCTTTCGTAATCTGTTGGGTCTGCATAAAACTCGGCCTTGTCGCCTACTTTTCCGTCTTTACGTTTGTTGTATTCCATAACATCGACCATACAATACACCGGTTCGGTAAATTTTGTGGTTAAATACAAAGCATCACTAACTTGCTTGATGTTTAAATGGTCCAGAATTTCTTTGGCGCCCTGGGCTACTTTTCCGGTTCCGGAGAGTACTATTTTAATATTTGGCAGCTCGATTTTATCTAATTCTGCTTTTACGGCATCTAAGTCCGCAAGGGTTTCCACCTTTGGGAGATTGAACAGGTTATCTCTTAAACCCAAAGCTCTAAACCCGTTGTAAGCACCAACTAAACCCGCATAACGCCCAAAGCCTATTAACCGAAATCCCTCATTATTTACAATGGTTTCGTGATCGTAAAGTTCTATGTTTTTTTCTAGAATAGCTTTTAGCAATTTGCGATTATAGGGTTGCTTTTTTATGGTATGCGAAAAGAAAAAGTATTTTTTATTGGGTATTAAATTTTTAATGGGCACTTCCTTTACGCCAATTAACACATCGCAATCTGACACATCGTTTGTTACCTTAAAACCTTTGTTTTTGTATTGATGGTCTGGAAAGACACGTATATTGGACGCTTCCACCTTAAATTCTCCTTGGGGGAATTTTGTTTTGGTTTCTGCAAATTTTTCGGGAGAGAATACCACCCGTCGGTCTGGTGGGTTTTTACGTTCTTTGATGATGGCAAACTTGATGTACATTTATTTAATTTGTTTGTGCTAATTTGATAAAATTTTTATTAACTGACAACTAATAATTTGGTATAAATTTTGTACATAATATACGGTATCTGTTTAGTTATTAAAACTTTTTGATACCTTTGCAGCCCGCGTTAAGGATTGAGGCATTTGTTGAAGCTCTTTTTTGTTTTTCGCAAAAAAAGCGACTGCCGAAAGCCTGACGCACTTTTGCCATTAAAAGCAAAAGTGGGTAACGCCCACTTCTCGATACGATTTTTAAATAAAAATCACTCGAAGTGACAAATTAATAAAGGGGTCGACTGGTTTTGACAGCGAGATTAATTGAACGGTAAGCACGTCGTGTAATGGCATTGAAACACGTAAAAGGCTAGACCAAATTTTAAACGGCGAGAATAACTACGCTTTAGCTGCATAATCTGAATTTATAGTAAGATTAGCCTAGGTACACAAGGTGTACAAGCTTTATGTCTCCGGAAAGCCTTGATTGACGGCGTTCCATTTTGAGGCATCGTAAATGTCAATATAGATTGGGCAGTGCTTTGATGCCCTTTTGAAGCTAAAGAAGCTAAGTTAAAAGTGGGTTGTCTTTAACCAGCTTTTAATCGAAAAAACAAGAAAAGAATAAACGTGTAGAAAGCCCTTTGGTTACTTGTTTGGACGAGAGTTCGATTCTCTCCGACTCCACTTATTGCGTATTGAAACGTATTAAAAAACCCTTCAAATCAATGATATGAAGGGTTTTTATTTTTTATCTAATGTTGGGTAACATCAGATAAAACCGCTTTTTAGATTAATCCAATTTTACGATTTTCAATGTGAACTGTTCATTTAAATTGCTATTAATCTTAGCTAAATATACATTTGGTGCTAAATCAGATATATCAAAAGGGTGTTCTTTATTAAAATCCCCTTTAAAGGTTTTTACCTGTTTTCCTGTTAAGTCGAAAATCGAAACCGATTCAACAAATGTATTTATCTGAAAAAACTCTGAAGTTGGATTTGGGTAGGCTTTAATAACATTTGTTTTTTCAGCTGTTGCAACGCTTAGGCTTGGGGTTTGCGAATATAAACGGTATTCACCGGGTTGTAAATTTATAGCCGCAGTAGGATTGGCAACATTTATGCTTGTGGTTGAAAATGAATCATACCAAGTTCCTGTTGCCGGAAAATTAGGATTAACAGATTGCGTAACGACATCAAAATTAGCAATAATTACCACGTCTAAACTACCAACATTGTCATAAAGATTGATACGTTTTACCAATCCACCAACGTCAAGATTAAAATTATTGGTATTAAATGTTGAAGGAAA
The DNA here is from genome assembly GCF_031932625.1 of Hwangdonia seohaensis. NCBI lineage: Bacteria > Pseudomonadati > Bacteroidota > Flavobacteriia > Flavobacteriales > Flavobacteriaceae > Hwangdonia > Hwangdonia seohaensis. The sequence goes on along the minus strand of NZ_JAVSCK010000005.1, from coordinate 250,872 downwards.
CTGCTTTTTTAACTGAATCATTTTTGCAGTAACATTGAACAAGTCCAATCGGTCTGAATCCGAATCGTAACCTAGAGTCCAAGCCACGGGTTTTTTATCTAATCTACAAGCGCCGTTTTCAATATCGCCATCACAATTAATGCTTTTGTCGTATCCTAATTCGCCAAATTGCCATAGCATTTTTGGCCCCGGAATTCCATAAAACACAACCGAAGCCGCTTCTTGCCTATCTAAAGCAGTACCTAAATCTTTAACATTATAACCACCGTTAACATTTCCGTAGGCCAAATTTTTAACCATTAAACGTTCTTCGTCATGGCTCTCCATATAACCCACAATATGCGGATTGTTCCAGCCTCTGTTGCTGTACGATGCCCATGAAATATCTGCACCTGTGGCATACCCCATAGTATTTTGATTGAAACTATGGTTTAAATTTCCCCAAAGCAAAATACCATAATTTGCTAATTCTGTTTCTTCTGTGTTATCGGATAAATGTTCAAAAATAACATAAGCTTCATTTCCTGGAGAATCATTCCAAACATGATCTGCAAAAGCCTTTAAATTTTGAATTCTAGAAGCATCGTAAGCACTAGCCCAATTATTGGCACCTGAATATATGGTGTTTGAAAATCCTTTAGTGAAATCGAAACGGAAACCATCAATTTTATATTCTTCCATCCAAAAGCTCAATACATCATTAAAAAAGTTAACCGTATAATTGGATTCGTGATTAAAATCGTAACCCCAATGCGCAGCCGTATTATCAACTAAATTATGGTTTTGGTTGTAATAAGGGCTATTTGCGGCGGGTCGATTATTTGCGCTATCCCAATACATTTGCAATAAAGGCGATTGCGAATAAGAATGATTAAAAACAACATCTGTAATTACGGCCATACCGCGTTGGTGGCAGGCATCAACAAATGCTTTTAAATCGTTTGCTGTACCATAAGCTTTATCTAATGCCATGTAAAAAGATGGGTTGTAACCCCAACTTATGTTGCCTTCAAATTCGTTAATTGGCATTAGTTCTATGGCATTTACACCTAGGTTTTGTAAATAATCTAAGTGTGTTATGGCATCTTGATACGAACTGCTTTCTGTGAAATCCCGCAAAAGCATTTCATATATAATAATGTTTTCTTTGTTGGGCCGTGTAAATGTTGTGTTTTGCCAAACATATTCTGTTTCATTTATTTTAAAGGTAGAAACAATTCCCGTGGTTTCTCCCGTTGGATATGCCATTAAGTTCGGGTATGTTGTGTTTGATATATACTGATCGTTATCAGGGTCAAGTATCTTTATTGAATAAGGATCGGCAACCTTTATACTATAATCTATGAAATATTGATAGGCATATTCGGTATTGGGATCTAAACCATTTACGGTTAACCAAAACGTATCGCCGTCTTTTTTCATTTGATAAGCCTGGTTGAGCGTCCAATTGTTAAATCCACCAATTAAAAAAACATCGCTTTTTAGTGGCGCTTGTAAAACAAATGTTACGGTGCCATCGCCATTATCGTTAAAACCATTTTTTAAGCCAGTTGGTAAGGTTTCGTTTTGAGTAGGTGTTTTTACATAAACCGAAATTTGCTCTGTTTTAGTCTCGCTGTTTTCGGTTGCAATGGCTTCAATGGTATAATTTCCTGTTGAAATAAATGTATAAGATTTGGAAATTGTAGTGGTGTTTGTTGCTGTTTGTTCGGAAACGTTATTTACCTTTAATTCTAAATCTGCATTTATACTAGATTCTGCGCTTATGGTAATATTATCGTTCAAATCAAAAACCGATTCATCTGAAGGATTGGTAATGCTAACATTTAAACCAGCCGCATAAATGGGAATAAAAATATCGGGTCTTGATTGTGCAGTTCCAGTACTGTTTCTAAAAACAATAGCAATATCGGTTACGGTTGATGAACCAGAGTTATAAAAAGTTGGGATATCAGGCGTAATTACCAATTGATAAGTGTTTGTGCCTGTAGGTGTTAATTGTGGCTGATTGGTATTATTTCCCCAAGAACCGATAACGTGTTTCCAATCGGTATTATTTGCCGATGCAGAAGTGAGCAAACCCGTATGTGCATATACATCTCCGGTGTAACCGTCCAATTCCGTTCCGGTTGCATCAAATGTAATAGTTATAATATCGGAAGCTGTTGGTATTACAGGCGATGTAGTAACCACTTGAGCCTGTGTTAATACCGTAATGAATAAAAAAAATGAGTATAGTAGTTTTTTCATTATCTATTTTGTTTTAGGAAAAAAAAGGCTGATATACATCAGCCTTTTTTTAAGTATAAAATAAATCTAATTCTTAGTATACGTTGGGTTTGCAGGGTCTGAGAAATCCAGCACAAAAGAATATGTTCCTGCGGTTGTAACAAGGTTAGCACCTCCGGCTTCTAAAACGCCATCTCCTCCATCGTCTCCATAATTTACGCCCCAATCGTTATTGGCTCTAAATTTGTATTCGCCATCAATTAAAGTCACATCGTTAAGAATCCAAATATCATTGAATGGTCGTGACCAATCTCTTGTAAATTGAGCATCTGGAGTTGCGCCCCATTCATTATAGGCACCACCAACTAATCCCCAAACATAATCTATGGGTTCTAAAGTGTACGTTAAATCATTCATGTTTACAGTGGCAATATAAATACCAGCAGCTACAACTATGTTTGCTCCACCTTCTTCCAAAGTACCATCTACACCATCATCACCCCAATTGGTGCCCCAATCGTTGTTCATTCTAAATTTCATCTCACCGTCAATTAGAGTTACAATACCTCTAAACACATCAGAATATTGATCGTATTCCAACATAAAATCCGGTGTTGCGCCCCATTCGTTATAGGCACCACCTACAATACCTAATGAAAAGCTTTCAATGGTATAAGTTAGGTTGTTTAAATCCATAGTGATTTTGTACGAGCCTGCGGTTGTAATATTAATGTTTGCACCACCGTCATCAAGCGTTCCGTCTGCATCATTATCACCATAATTGTTTGCCCAATCCATGTTTTCTCTAAACTTAATTTCACCAGTTGGTAGCGTAACATAGGCCACTAAGACACCATCAACATCTGTGGTCCAGAACGGTAAATCCGGTGAACCTCCCCAACCAGTTACGGCACCTACAACGCCCCAGTTTGTTGATAAATCCAATACGGTTAAATAAGTAGTTACAGAAATGGTAACCGTTGATGAAATTCTTTCTAAAACAGAACCAGAAGCACTATCGGTAATCGTTGCCCTTACTCTTAAATCTACATTTCCAGTAGCATCTACGGCAATGCCACTTTGTATAGCCAAGGCGTTTAATTGCGCGTTTGTTAGTGCTATGGCATTATGATTAGTAACATTACCAGCTTCAATGGGCATTGCAAAATCGGTACCTGCCGTTGCGCCTTCTAAAACATAACTAACATCTTGATTTAATGAAGAATATAAAATAGGATCATCCCATTCTACTGTTAAGGCAGTTACATCGTTATTGTCTAGCGATAACACAAAAGCATCTCCGTTATTTACATTATTTATCTCTGGCGCATTAACCGGATAGGTTGTAACCAAAAGTAAAATGTTGTTGGAAAGCTGGCTTCCAGCCGAAACCCTCATGTAAATGGCAACATCTTTAAAAGTGCTTACGCCTGCGCTAGCAATAGCATTGTTAAAATCGGCAACCGTCATTGAAAAGTTACTGGAATCAGTCGTTCCCAGAGTAACCGGAGCCGTAAAAGCTTCGTCTGTAGACATTTCTACATTATAAGTGCCCCCACCAGTTACCTCATCATTCCATGAAATGGTAAATGCTGGATTGTCCGGTAAAGCGAAATTTAAAAACACGGTACTAATACCCGGTGTGTTTAAAACAAATTTGGCTTCCGGGGTTGTTATCGTAAGGCTTTCTTCGGTTTCACAAGCTGTGAACAAAAAGGCAAATGACAGTAAAAGAAAGCTTATTTTTTTAATATATAAATTCATATCTATTTTTTTTATGATTATAAATTCAACGGAATGAGGATATAACGACCCGTTAAATCGTTAAACCAAACATCGTAATCGTCTTCAACAATTACAGGAATAGATCCGCCGCCAACTGTAGCTACCCCCGAAAAAGAAGTTGTGCTACCCCATGTTGCGCCTCCGTCTGTAATAAACGTAACGTCTCCAGGTGTTAATCGTAACCCTGATGCATACCAAATATGCCCATCAAAAGCTAAAGGTGTCATAGCTGTTGTTGCTACGCTAGAGCCTTGAATTGATAAAGTTACAGGACTTGTAATTCCCGAAGCATCAAAAGGCAGCGTGGTGTATTTTTTTGTTGAAAAATCTATGGTAAAGGTATAGAACCCTGTTTCTGGTACACCAAAACGTCCGGGGTCGTTAGATTGTGTTCCGGGGTTTCCGGCAATATCTCCTTCGGTTTTTGGCGTGTCGCTCCCTTCATTTTCTGTAACACCCCATTGCGGTTGCCATAAGCCTCTTGATTCCAAAACTTTAAATCGGCCTTCATCAAATCCACCTGGTTTTGCAAAATATCCGGTGTAGTAAAAAAGATTTGGATTCGACTCGTCTCTAAATAAAGGTGGGTTGTTAGCATTGTTATTCCACCCCGGCGCTGTGCCGTTTCCAACTAAATAATAGTCGTTAAACACGTAGTTGAAATATGGGTACACCTCAAATTGAAGTGTGTTGGAGTTTATGGGCTCGCTGTTTTGCGATCCTAATGATGCCACAACTCTTGTGTATAAAGTGGCCCATTCAAAAGGATTTAAACCGGCATTACCCGCTGCGGCATTAATTTCGCTTATAGATAATGTAAGTGCGCTTTGTCCTGTTATCGATGCTGCGGTTACCGGGTTTGTAAACCCTTCGTCGTTAGCAAACTGAATGGCGTAATTTACAGCCGTTTGTTGTCCGTAATCTGATTCTACCCAATTTAATGTTAGTGCAGGATTAGAGGTGTTTACGGCATCCAGCTCTATGCTGGTAAAATTCAAATCTGCCAATATGGGCGCCGTTGGAGCCGATATTTGGAATGTGTCAGTAGTATCGTCGCAAGAACTTAGGAATAGAAAAACTAAACCAATAATGCTAACTGCTGAAAGTATTTTATTTTTTTTCATCGTCTTAATTTGTTTTTAATTTTAATATCCTTCGTTTTGAGTAAGATTAGGATTTGCAGCCATACTTGCTGTTGGAATAGGATACACTTTAAAATGTGCCGGTAACGAAATACCATTGCTTCCGTTGCCCTTCCAAGCCCAATTGTAATTACCACCAGTAAATTTATTGTATCGAATTAAATCTTGCCTTCTATGGGCTTCCCAATGCAGTTCTCTAGCTCTTTCGTCCAGAATAAAATCTAAAGTTAAATCGTTTGCAGCAACCGTATTTGGGTTATTTGCTCTGGTTCTCAATGCATTTACATAATCAAGCGCCGTGGTTAAGCTGCCACCGCCACCTCTTAAATGGGCTTCGGCATACATTAAATATACATCGGCCAATCTGAACAATGGGAAATCGGTATCAACAAAAGTTTGATCGACCCCAAAACCGCCCGTTGACGTGGCATTTGAATATTTTTGAATAATGTACCCTGAATCTTTATCGGATATATCGTCAATATCAACAGGTCTGCCTTCAGAAATAATCGTGTTTCTGGTATCTGTGTTAAACGAACCATCAAACAATTCTACAAATTGCTTTCTAACTCTAAGCGCGCCGCCCCATCCGCCAGCACTAACGCCAACTTCTGAACCATTTACTTCTAAACTACCAACCGAACCATTAATCATTACCGTGGTAGGTCCATAGTTTTGAGTTGTGAATCCGTCTGAGATAATAGGGAAAATAATTTCGTTTACAGCAGAATTTGTATTGTTGTCTGCCATAAAATTGTGGAGGTAATTGTTCGCTAACGTATAGCCACTTCCAATTATTTTTTCGCAATAGCTTAGGCAATCCGCATATCGATCTGCATTAATATAAACTTGTGCATTCAAATACATTTTAGCCAAAATCATATAAGCAACAGCTTTATCTGCTCTGCCGTATTCGTTTTGTTTTGCATCAACCAAATCTGCATCAATTGCTAATAATTCGCTTTCAATAAAAGAAAATAATTCAGGTCTTTCATATACGTCTGGTTGCGAGTTAATAGGCGTTGTTTCGTCTGCAAAATTTGCTTTTCCGAAAATATCCATCATGTAATAATAAGCCATAGCTCGCATTAATCTTGCTTCTGCTCTATATGCTGGCATTTCGTTTCTAACAGCTGTAGACACACTTCTCGCGTCTAATTTCTCAGGCGTGGTTTCTCTTAAAAAGTTGTTTGCCAAGGCGATTGAAAGGTGTGCTCTACTAAACATACCCAATAACAATGGGTTTTGCGCCGTCCATAAGTTTCTTTGGATTTCCCTGGTGCCCGGGTCGTTTTCGTAAGACCAAATCATTTGGTCTGCCGACAGGGTTTGTACATATAAAAGTACACGTCCAAATTGACTCGTTCCCGCATCAATGTTTTTAAGGTTTGAGTTTCCTGCACCATCGGTTCCTGTTAAAGCCAAATTAGCGTAAACACCTGCCAATACTTGTTTGTAGGCGGCCTCATCTTTAAAAAGATCTTCGCTAAGTGTGGTTTGATCGTCATTAGGTGTAATATTCAAGTCATCGGTACACGATGTAAGTGCCACGATAAAAAGACCTATAAGCCCAATTGTTTTGTATATTTTAAATCTTGTTTTCATAGTTGTTTTTTTTAAAATTTAAAATTAGCTCCAGCTAAAATGGTTCTCGATCTTGGGTAAATAATGTTATCTATTCCATTGAATACTTCTGGGTCTAATCCACTATAATTGGTTATAGTAAATACGTTTTGAACACCGCCCCACAGTCTTAAACTTTTTAAATGTTTAGAGATGTTGCTAAACGTATATCCTAAAGTTATGTTATCCATTTTTAAGAATGAAGCGTCTTCAACATAAATATCCGAAATAATAACATCAGAGGTTCGTTGGAATCCTGTTTCCAAAACCGATGTTGGTACATTACCTAAAACCGCATTGTCTTGTAATAACTCGTATTGCGCTCTTGAAGAGTTTACGTTATTATAAACGTAGTTTCCTAAGTTGGCTCTTAAGTTGAAAGATAAATCCAGGTTTTTGTAATTGATGTTAGATTGAAATCCTAAAATAACATCCGCTCCTGGGTTTTCCTTTAAATAACGGTCGTCGTCGTTAATAACGTTATCACCATTTAAATCTACAAAAGCACCTTCAATAGGATTGCCTGAATTGTCATATAACTGTTTAAAAACGCTGAATGAATTAGGCGAAAATCCTTCTCTCAACAATTGAATGTTGTTTCCGGTACCACCAGAAATACCACCGGTTCTTACATCTTGACCTAAAGCCAACTCTTTAATTTCTCTATCTAAAAAAGTAGCGTTAAAGTTAAAGTCTACCGTAAAATCGTCTTTTTTAACTACATCGGCATTTAAAGAAAACTCAACACCTTGAATTTGCAACTCTCCAATGTTTTGAATGATACTGTTTGAAAAGTTAGTACCATCTGCCACAGAGGCCGTAAACAATAAATCGGTTGAATTTTTCTGGAAGAAGTTCAACGAGCCCGAAACGCGTTGATCAAACAATCCGTAATCTATACCAAACTCCATGGTTGCCGTTTCTTCCCATTTTAAATCTGGGTTAATTTCTGAGGCTATCAACGATTGGATCACAATATTATCAAACTGGTATTGCGAATTAGAATCGCCACCTCTGTATCGGTTTAAATAAATATCGTTTGCACCAAAAAACGCTTGTTGTCCGGTAATTCCGTAACCCGCTCTTAATTTTAAACTAGAAATGGTTTTAGATTCTTTTAAGAAATCTTCATCACTTAAATTCCACGCTAATGCTGCCGCTGGAAAATCGCCCCATTGGTTGTCTTTACTAAAGCGCGAAGTGCCATCTCGTCTGTAGGTTAAGGTTAATAAATACTTATCAAGAAATGTTAAATTGGCTCTACCAAAAAAGCCGATTAAAACCACATCGGGGTCTGCAAAGGTACTTGGAAGACTTAAGGCATCCCTAACATTCCCAGTATTGCTGCCTTCATTGGTAAATTCTTGATAAGAATAACCCACGGTAAATTCCGTGCGCATGTTATCAAATGTTTTATTATAGGTTAAATACCCATCAAGTAATTTATTGGTTCTTTTTTGAAAACCTCTTGACGAGTTCACTTTATCTAAATTCTGTATACGAGAACTTAGTGAGGTAAAATCAATAATTTTAGCCTCTGTTTCATCAAAACCAATATTTAATACCGCTCTTAAATCGGGTAGGAAATGAAATTTGTAATCAAAATTCAAATTCCCGTAAGATCTGTTGGAGTCTCCCGTATTATTTCTTTGTAGTAATTCTGCAACAGGGTTTGTTGTTCCATTTGCCAAATTACCGCTAACTATATGTTGGTAAAAACCTCCAAATGGAGACGACGGATCGTAAACTGGTTGCGTAGGGTCGTAGCGTAACGCTGCGCCTATCTGCCCTGAATCACCAAATCGGTTATCTTCAAATGATAAATTTGCGTTCAAGTTGATTTTTAAATGGTCATCAAAAAAACTAGGGTTTAAGGCTAAGCTTAAGTTTCTTCTTTCAAATTCTGATGTTAACACAGCACCTTCTTGATTGGTAACCCCAAATGAAAATCTTGCCGGCAACACTTTAAAAAGCGATCCTTGCATAGATAAATTATGCTGAGTTGAAACGGTATTTCTAAAAATTTCATCTTGCCAATTGGTGTTTGCTGTACCCAATAAGCTTTCATCAAGCGTGGTACCGTTTATAGGTTGCGATGCCACTAATTGTCTGTAAGCATTTCCAGTAAAAACATCTACTCTGTCCGTTAGTTCACCAAAACTGTATTGGGCATCGTAAGTAGCGCTAAAGGTAGATTTACCTTTTTTGGTTACAATAATAATAACACCGTTTGATGCTCTCGATCCATAAATGGCCGTAGCCGAAGCATCCTTTAAAACAGAGAACGAATCAATGTCGTTAGGGTTAATACTTGCCAAAACACCTCTGGAACCGTTAACACCATTATTATCAATAGGCAATCCATCAATAATGATAAGCGGATCGTTTGATGCGTTAATGGAGGATCCACCACGAATTTTGATTTGAGAACCCGAACCCGGTGCTCCACTGGTTGTAACGCTTACACCAGCTACACGACCACTTAATAGGTTTTCTGGTGTAACAATGTTTCCTTTAGTAAAGTCCTCAGAAGTAATGGCTTCCACAGATCCCGTAGCATCTTTTTTAGTGGTTGTACCATAACCAATGATAACAATTTCGTTTAATTGGGCAGCATCTTCATTTAATTGAACATTTAATGAGGCTTGCCCAGAATAGGTAATTTCAATGGTTTGATAGCCCACATAAGAGAATACCAATATGTCTCCGTTGTTAACCTCAATTCGATAATTACCATCAAAATCCGTTGCCGTTCCTGTGGTCGTGTTTTTAATAACGACGTTCACCCCTGGAAGCGGAATAGAGGTTGATTGCTCGGTTACTGTTCCTGTAAGTGTCGTTTGCCCAAACATGAGTATGGGTACAAAAAACAGAAAAAACAATAAGCTTTTAGTAGTTGTCTTCATACAATTTTATTAAAATTAGTGTAATAGTTTAGTTTATTTATATTTTCACTTCTCAGGGTTAAAATTAGTCAAACTCTTGATAAGAAAACAATTTTGGATTACGAAATTCTCAGCGAAAACGTTTTCGTGTTAACAACTTTTTATGTTTTTTATCATATACTGAAAAATGTGCAAGAATGAACGATTATAAAATAATGTAATATCTTTAAGAACTTAATTACATAGCACCAAAATCTCCTTAACAGATTCTCATGAAAAGAAAAATTACACTGAAACAAATAGCACGCGAATTGGATGTTTCCATTTCAACCGTTTCAAAAGCACTTAGTGGCAGTAAAGAAATTAGCGAAGAGACCACCCAAAAAATTCAGGCATTCGCCAAATTTTACAACTATAAACCCAACAACATTGCGCTCAGCTTAAAAAACAGAAAAACAAAAACCATTGGGATTTTAATACCCGAAATCGTGCACCACTTCTTCTCTACCGTTATTCGAGGCATAGAACGCGTGGCCAACAGAAGGGGTTATAACGTTATTGTTGGGTTGTCCAACGAGTCGTTTGCAAAAGAAATCATCAATATGGAGATGCTTGCCAATGGTAGTATAGATGGGTTTATTCTCTCCATTTCAAAAGAAACGTTGCTCAAACAAGATTACCACCATTTTAATGCCACCATAAACCAAGGCATGCCCATTGTTATGTTTGATAGGGTTGTTAATGAAGTGGATTGCGACAAAGTTATTGTCGACGATTTTAACGGGTCGGTTAAAGCCGTAAAAAAGCTTATTGAAAACGGCTGTAAAAACATTGCGCTAATAACCACTATGGACTACGTAAGTGTGGGGCGGTTGAGAACCCAAGGCTATATTGAAGCATTGGAGCAAAATAAAATAATTGCAGAACCTAATTTGATATTGAAAATTGATGATAGTTTGGATGTGGAAAATCAATTTGAAGGTTTGGAACAAGAAATAGAACAGTTCTTTAAATCCAATGGTAACATTGATGGTGTTTTTGCCGTTAACGAACTTTACGCGGTAACCGCGATGAAGGTGGCAAGAAAGTTGGGGCTTAGTATTCCCGAGGATGTTCAGGTTATTGGTTTTACCGATGGCGTACTCTCAAAACATGCCACACCAAGTTTAACAACGGTAAGCCAGCACGGTCAGAAAATTGGCGAACAGGCCGCAAATTTATTGATAGACAGACTGGAAGCATCAGATACAGAAAGTCCCCAATATTTTAAAAATGGCGATAAAAAATCAGACTTTATAAAAGTTGTAATCGAAACCGATATTATTGAAAGAGAATCAACTAAATAGTTTCGTAACATCCTATTGAATCAAAAAAATTATTAGGAATAATAAAATTCTTTTATATCTTTGATGCCGATTCAAAACTTATATTTTCACTTCTCACAATAAGTTTTGATAAGTTATCGCTTATCGAAATAGTATTAATTTAAATATACTATTAATGGAAAAGCGTAGATTAAGTTTCTGGGAAATTTGGAACATGAGTTTCGGGTTCTTGGGAATACAAATGGGTTTTGCACTCCAAAATGCCAACGCCAGTAGAATACTTCAAATTTTCGGAGCCGATGTTCATGAACTATCATGGTTTTGGATAATTGCGCCTTTAATGGGCTTAATTGTTCAACCCATCGTTGGGCATTATAGCGATAAAACCTGGGGAAGATTTGGCAGGCGTAAACCATTCTTTTTGGTGGGTGCCATTTTAGCATCTATTGGTTTGGTATTAATGCCACAGGCCGATATGTTTATTGCCTTTTTACCCGCACTTTGGGTTGGCGCAGGCATGCTCATGATTATGGATGCATCGTTCAATATTGCCATGGAGCCATTTCGCGCTTTGGTTGGCGATAACTTAAGAACAGACCAACGTACATTGGGTTTTAGCGTGCAAACGGCACTCATTGGTTTTGGAGCCGTTATTGGCTCGTGGTTGCCTTATGCTTTAACCAATTGGTTTGGTGTTTCTAATGAAACCGTCGAGGGCGCTGTGCCATATAATTTAATCCTGTCCTTTATTATTGGCGCTATCATTTTAATCGCTTCAATTTTAGTAACCGTACTAACAACTAAGGAATATTCGCCCGAAGAATTAGCAAATTTTGAAGATGAACAAAAACACGCTGATACTATAAGTACTGATGGTGACGAGGTAAAATCCAGTTTGATGGATATTTTTGAGGATTTCAAAAAAATGCCAACAACAATGCGCCAATTAAGTTGGGTGCAATTCTTTTCTTGGTTCGGACTTTTCGGCATGTGGGTATTTGCTACACCGGCAATTGCGCAACACATTTACGGGTTGCCACATACCGATAGTAGCAGCTCAACCTATCAAGATGCCGGAGATTGGGTAGGGATTCTGTTTGGGGTTTATAACCTAATTTCTGCATTTTATGCTTTTGCACTGCCTTATATCGCTAAGAAAATCGGACGTAAAAAAACGCATTCCATATCGTTAATTGTGGGTGGTTTGGGCTTGCTATCCATTTACATTATGCCAGATGAAAATTGGCTAATTGTTTCCATGATTGCCGTTGGTATTGCTTGGGCAAGTATTTTGGCTATGCCCTACGCTATTTTAGCTGGCTCGATTTCCCCAAAGAAAATGGGTGTTTACATGGGGATCTTTAATTTCTTTATTGTTATCCCCCAAATAATCAACGCTTTAATTGGCGGCCCGCTTGTAAAATATGCCTATGACAATCATGCCGTATATGCCCTAATGATGAGTGGCGTAAGCTTTTTAATCGCGGCATCTTTAGTTTATAAGGTCAAGGATGTTGACGATGTAATTCAATCTTAACAAATGAACAAAACAGGAATCATATTCGATTTGGACGGTGTTATTGTAGACACCGCAAAATACCATTTTTTAGCATGGAAACACCTCGCGGATGATTTGGGTTTCGAATTTACCGAAACACATAACGAATTGCTTAAAGGGGTTAGTCGCGTAAGGTCTTTGGAAATTCTTCTGGACATAGGAAATATTAAGCTTTCAGAAGAAAAAAAGCAAGAGATTTTAATTAGCAAAAATGAAGATTATTTAAGCTATATCACCAAAATGGGGCCTGAAGAAATTCTTCCGGGTGTAACAGCGCTTTTAGATACTTTGGATGGTTTGGGAATTCAATATGTATTGGGTTCTGCAAGTAAGAATGCGACATTAATTTTAAAGAAAGTAAATTTATTTGAGAGGTTTATTGGAATTGTTGACGGGAACAGTGTTTCTAAAGCAAAACCAGACCCCGAAGTGTTTTTATTGGGAGCAAAAATGCTAAAACTAAAACCGGAAAAATGCATTGTTTTTGAAGATGCCATCGCGGGTGTTGAAGCGGCAAATGCTGCCAATATGATTTCCATTGGGATTGGTGATAAACAAACGCTTCAAAAAGCCGATTTTAATTTTAAGGATTTAACCGAAATTAGTTCAGATTTCATCAAAGAGCTCAGTACAATAAAAGAGAAAAAAGAACAAAGAGTAGAGAAAATAGAAAACAAATAATATTGGAGAAATAGGGTCATTAGTTAGTGGGGTTTAATAGCAAACCGACCTAATGTCTATTCTCTATCATCTAAAATAAAATGAATCAAGATTATATAAAACCAGATAGCTGGTCCATCATTGAAGAAGGTTTCGATACACATCGTGTTAAATCTTCCGAAAGTATATTTAGCATTGGTAATGGTGCTATGGGGCAACGTGCCAATTTTGAAGAGCATTACTCCGGACCAACGTTTCAAGGCAGTTACATAGCCGGTGTGTATTACCCCGATAAAACCAAAGTAGGTTGGTGGAAAAATGGCTATCCCGAATATTTTGCCAAAGTACTTAACGCACCAAATTGGATTGGTATAAACGTGTCTGTTAATGGCGAGCAATTGGATTTGTTTACCTGCAAAAAGGTTGACAACTTCAAAAGGGAACTTAACATGCAAGAAGGTTGGTTGTCAAGAAGTTTTACGGCTACTTTACAGAACAACATTCAAATAGAGGTTAAAACCAAACGATTTCTAAGTTTAGATTTGGAAGAATTAGGCGCTATAGAATATCATATCACACCAATAAATAACGATGCCCAAATTCAATTTCAACCCTATTTGGACGGCGGTATTACAAACGAAGACACCAATTGGGACGATAAATTTTGGGATATCTTAAAGGTCAGTCACGAAAATAATCGGGCTTTTATTGAAACGAAAACCATGAAAACGTTTTTTTATGTTTCCACATTTATGGAATCCAAGGTCTATCTAAATAATAAAGGGTTGTTTTTAAACCCTGATATCAATTCAGAACATAATTATATTTCTTTTGATTATAACCATCACGTAAAAAAAGGCGAAACCTACTCCATTCAAAAATTCGGAGGTTACGTTGCAGACAGAAACTACGATAAAACCGAATTGGTCTCAGTGTCTAAACAAATTTTAGACAAAGCTATAACCTTGGGATTTGATGGGCTGTTAAAAAAGCAAAAAGAAGCTTGGGCGAACATTTGGGAACGCGCAGACATCAATATTACTGGCGATGTAAAAGCGCAACAAGGTATTCGTTTTAATATTTTTCAACTCAACCAAACCTATTTGGGTAAAGATTCCAGATTAAACATTGGCCCTAAAGGGTTTACAGGCGAAAAATATGGCGGCAGTACCTATTGGGATACCGAGGCGTATTGTATTCCTTTTTACATGGCGACTAAAGATGAAAAAGTAGCCAGAAATTTATTGGAGTACCGTTATAATCATTTGGAAAAAGCTATTGAAAACGCCGAAAAATTAGGCTTTAAAAACGGTGCAGCCTTGTACCCTATGGTAACCATGAATGGTGAAGAATGCCATAACGAATGGGAAATCACATTTGAGGAAATCCATCGAAACGGTGCCATTGCATTTGCTATATTCAATTACTACAGATATACTGGAGATTATAGTTATATCCCCGAAAAAGGCTTGGAAGTGCTTATAGGAATTGCACGTTTTTGGCAACAGCGCGCTTCGTTTTCAACCGATAAAAACAAGTACGTTATTTTGGGTGTTACAGGGCCAAATGAATATGAAAATAATGTAAACAACAATTGGTACACCAACTATATTGCCCAGTGGTGCATTAGTTATACAATTGAAAACATCGAAAAAATAATGCTTGAGTATCCAGCTGATTATATTAGAATTATAGATAAGCTAAAACTTGATAAACTTGAAATAGAGCAATGGAAAACCGTTGCCGATAACATGTATTTTCCGTATTCCGAAAAGCACCAAGTGTATTTACAACAAGATGGCTTTTTAGATAAAGAACTCATTGCGGTTTCAAGTTTAGATAAATCGCAGCGCCCTATAAATCAAAAATGGTCATGGGACAGGATCCTGCGTTCACCGTATATAAAACAAGCCGATGTTTTACAGGGTTTTTACTTTTTTGAAGATCAATTTACTACAGAATCATTAGAGCGTCATTTCGATTTTTACGAACCTTTTACCGTTCACGAAAGTTCACTATCGCCTTGTGTGCACAGCATTCAAGCCGCTAAACTAAACAGAATGGATCAAGCGTATCAGTTTTATTTACGCACCTCGCGATTGGATTTAGACGATTACAATCACGAAGTACACGAAGGCTTGCACATTACATCAATGGCAGGTACGTGGATGAGTATTGTTGAAGGTTTTGGGGGTATGCGCATTAAAGACAACAAACTGTCGTTTACACCAAAAATACCAAAGCAATGGGAGGCCTATTCGTTTAAAATCAATTTTAGAAACCATATTTTAAAAGTAGATATTGGCCATAAACAAACCCATTTTGAAATTTTAAGCGGCAGCGAGCTCGAAATTCTTGTAAACAACAAGTCTATATTGCTTACAACCAAACAGTTACAAGCTGTATAGATTATATTTAAACACAATAACATAAAAATTTAAAAAGATGAAATCATTATTTGTATTAAGCTTTACGGTTTTATTTTCAGTTTTCAACATAGCCTATTCGCAAACCTTACAATCACCGAACAGTGAATTGACCATGCAGTTTTCGCTTAAAAATGATGGTACGCCAACCTATCAACTAAGCTATAAAAACAAGGCGGTTATAAATCCAAGCGCTTTAGGTTTGGCTCTTAAAAACGATGAAAAATCACTGTTGAATGATTTCACCATTCTTAAAACCGAAACAGCAACTTTTGATGATACGTGGACACCGGTTTGGGGCGAAGAAAAACAAATCAGAAACCATTACAACGAGTTAGCCATCCACTTAAAACAAAACGAAACGGATAGAATGATGCTGATTCGTTTTAGACTATTTAATGAAGGATTAGGGTTTCGTTATGAGTTTCCACAGCAAGAAAACCTGGTGTATTTCATCATAAAAGAAGAAAAAACACAATTTGCCATGACGGGCGACCATACCGCATTTTGGATTCCCGGAGATTACGACACCCAAGAGTACGATTACACCGAATCCAAACTATCCGCAATACGCGATAATTTTGATGCAGCCGTTACCGATAACGCCTCTCAAAAACAATTTTCGAAAACAGGCGTGCAAACTGCTTTAATGATGAAAACTTCCGAAGGTCTGTACATCAACCTGCATGAAGCCGCTTTAATCGATTACTCGTGTATGCACTTAAATTTAGATGAAGAAAATTTGATTTTCCAATCGCACTTAACCCCTGATGCCGTTGGCGACAAAGGATATATGCAAGCCCCATGCAAATCCCCTTGGAGAACCATAATGGTAAGCGATGACGCTCGGGATATTTTGGCTTCAAAATTAACGTTAAACCTAAACGACCCTTGTGAAATTGAAGACACATCATGGATTAAACCTGTAAAATATATTGGTGTTTGGTGGGAAATGATCACCGGAAAAAGCTCGTGGGCCTATACCAATGATTTGCCTTCGGTTCAATTGGGTGTTACCGATTATACCAAAGTAAAACCTAACAAAACGCACGCTGCGAACAACACCAAAGTTAAGCGGTATATCGATTTTGCTTCGGAACACGGATTTGATGCCGTTTTAGTTGAAGGTTGGAACGAAGGTTGGGAAGATTGGTTCGGAAAATCTAAAGATTACGTGTTCGATTTTGTTACGCCATATCCAGATTTTGATGTTCAGGAAATTCATAAATATGCGAAATCCAAAGGTGTAAAAATGATGATGCATCACGAAACCTCCGGATCGGTACGCAATTACGAGCGCCACATGGACAAGGCTTATCAATTTATGAACGATAACGGTTATGAGTCTGTTAAAAGTGGTTATGTGGGCAATATATTGCCACGAGGCGAGCACCATTACAGCCAGTGGGTTGTAAACCACTATCAATATGCCATTGAAAAAGCGGCGGATTATAAAATTATGGTGAACGCCCACGAAGCGGTTCGACCAACGGGAATTAGTAGAACATACCCCAATTTAATTGGCAACGAATCGGCACGAGGCACAGAATTTCAAGCCTTTGGTGGCTCAAAACCAAACCACGTTACCATTTTGCCATTTACACGATTAATTGGTGGCCCCATGGATTACACGCCAGGGATTTTCGAAATGGACATTAGCAAACTTAACCCTAATAACAATTCGCATGTAAACAGTACCATTGCCAACCAATTGGCCTTGTACGTTACCATGTATAGCCCGTTGCAAATGGCGGCCGATTTACCTGAGCATTACGAGCAGTTTATGGACGCTTTTCAGTTTATAAAAGATGTGGCCATTGATTGGGACGAAAGCATATATTTAGAGGCAGAACCCGGACATTACATTACCGTGGCCCGAAAGGAAAAAGGGAGTGACCATTGGTTTGTTGGCAATGTTAATGGCAACCATCAAAGAACATCAAACATCAAGTTGGATTTCCTTGAAAAAGGAAAAAAATATACAGCAACTATTTATGCCGATGCTAAAGATGCGCACTACAAAACCAATCCGCAAGCTTATACCATTACAACCAAAAAGGTAACCAATAAATCAAAACTATCGTTAACATCAGTTCCTGCCGGTGGATACGCCATAAGCATTAAACCTATAAATTAAATTCTCATGGGCTACTATCTTAAAAATAAAATGACTAATATCTATGCCATAACAGTTGGGTTGCTATGTGTATTTAGCTTAAATTTATCTTGTAAAAAAGAAAGTAATATGACTGAAAATGAGGTTGATAAAAACAATTCAATAATTGAAAAGCACGATATTAACCGCATTGAGCCTATTAATTGGTGGGTAGGCTTTAAGGATTCATCATTACAACTTTTGGTGCATCATCCTAATATTTCAAAATGGACTCCAGAGATTTCTTATCACGGCGTTTCTATTGAAAAGGTGAATCAAGCAGATAGCCCAAATTATCTGTTTATAGATTTGAATATTTCTGAAACCACAAAAGCAGGCAAATTCAATATCGCTTTTAAACAAGAAAACCATGACGATTTGGTTTATACTTATGAGCTTAAATCCAGAGAAAAAAATCCTGAAGATTATGTAGGGTTTAACAGTAGTGATGCCATTTATTTGATTACTCCCGATAGATTTTCAAACGGAAATCCTACGAACGATAACAACAAAACCTTGCGCGAAACAACCATTGACAGAACCGATGATTATGCACGCCACGGCGGAGATATTCAAGGCATTATAAACCACTTAAATTATATTGACGATTTAGGATTTACAGCCATTTGGTCCTGTCCGTTATTAACCAATGATATGTTTCAAGGCTCATACCATGGATATGCCATTACCGATTATTATCAGGTCGATCCGCGCTACGGCACCTTGGAAGATTATAAAACCTTGTCCTCAAAAATGTCTGAAAAAGGCATGAAATTAATCATGGACCAAGTCGCCAATCATTGTGGTTTGGAACACTGGTGGATGAAAGATTTACCTTTTAAAGATTGGATAAATTATCAAGAAAACTATGAAAAAAATAGAGATGATTGGAGCGGCGACAAAAGTATTACCACCAATCATAGGCGAACCGTAAACCAAGATATGTATGCCTCAAAAAAAGACAAAAAAAACATGAATGTGGGTTGGTTTGTCTCGGCGATGCCAGACTTGAATCAACGCAACCCGTTTATGGCTAAATACACCATTCAAAACAGTATTTGGTGGATTGAAACTGTAAACTTAGGCGGTATTCGTCAAGACACCTATCCTTATCCCGATAAACATTTTATGAGTACATGGGCGGGTGCAATCATGCACGAATACCCAAACTTTAACATTGTTGGCGAAGAGTGGAGTTTAAATCCATTAATAGTTGGATATTGGCAAGATGGTGCTAATAATAGGGATGGTTACAAATCGAATTTAAAATCCCCGATGGATTTCCCCATGCAACGATTAATTGTTGAAGCTTTAAATGAAGAGGAATCATGGGACACAGGCTTCGTTAAAATATATGAAGGTTTGGCTAACGATTTTCATTATGCCAACCCACAAGATTTTATGATTTTCTCAGACAATCACGATATGAGTCGCATTTTTACACAGCTAAAAGGCGATGTTACAAATACCAAAATGGCTTTAAGCTATGTGCTGACTTTACCAAGAATCCCTCAGATTTATTACGGTACGGAAATACTAATGCACGATTTTGATAACCCCGGAGACCACGGTTTAATCCGTTCCGATTTCCCTGGCGGTTGGGCAAACGATACCGTTAATGCCTTTACAGGCGAAGGGCTAACTGATGAGCAAAAGGACATGCAATTGTTCCTTAAAAACATGTTGAATTACAGAAAACATAGTAAAGCCATCCACGAGGGGAAAACCATTCATTTTGCTCCGGAACAAGGCGTATATGTGATGTTCAGGGTTTTTGAAGATGAAACTGTAGTGCATATTTTAAATAAAAATGAAGAACCAACACAATTGGATTTACACAGATTTGAGGAAATGGGTTTAACGGAAAAAACCTTGGTTAATGTTATTACGGATGCTAAAGTAGTATGGAAAGACAGTCTTTTATTGAATGAAAAAGGAAGCACCATTTTAAGTACAAAATTATAATAAAAGACCTGTTAGGTTTTAAAAACCTGACAGGTCTGGGTCTGAGAGAAATAAAGAATGAAAAAGCAACTTATCGTCCTATTTTTAAGCATGGCATTTTTGTCTTGTTCAAATAAGAAAAAACAAGATGATACGGTGCTATCGGATAAAGCGGTTGTTACGTTTGTAATTAACGACCTGCCAGAAGCTCACAATTTTGATGACGATATTTACATTTCTGGTGATTTCGAAGGTTGGTCTGGTGGCAAAGCACCATTCAAACTCCATAAAAAAAACAATCAATATAGTATAAGCATTACAAAAAAAGCTAAAACTATAAGCTATAAATTCACATTAGGACATTGGGACAAAGTAGAGTGTAAAATCAACGGTAATCCCATAGAAAACCGAACCCATTCTTTTATAAAAACCAGGGATACGGTTTTAGTAAATATTGTTAATTGGAGTCATCCAAATCAAAAAAGCAAAGCATCTACAGCGTCCAAAAACGTGCATGTTTTCGCTGAAAATTTTGAAATACCACAACTGCAACGAAAGCGGAAAATAAGCGTGTATTTACCACCAAATTACCAATCGGCCAAAGCACGTTATCCTGTTTTGTACATGCAAGACGGCCAAAATGTGTTTGATGAAAAAACCTCGTACAGTGGCGAATGGGAAGCCGATGAAACCTTAAATGAAATATTTGATGAAACTGGGTTTGGACTTATAGTTGTAGCTATTGACCACGGTGGAGATAAACGCATAAATGAATATTCAGCCTGGGACAATAAAAAGTATGGCAAAGGCGAAGGTGAACAGTATCTAGAGTTTTTGGTAAACCACTTAAAACCAGAAATCGACCGCGTTTACCGAACCAAAACCGATAACAAAAATACGGGTATTTCCGGATCATCAATGGGCGGTTTGTTTGCGCATTACGCAGCAGTAAAAAGGCCCGATATATTTGGAAAAGCCGCTGTATTTTCCCCATCGTTTTGGTATGCCGAAACTAGTTTTCAGTTTACAAAAGAGCAACCAAACCATTCAAAGTTCTATTATTTAGTTGGGGAAAAAGAAGGCGAAGAAATGGTAAATGGCACCAATAAAATGGTTGAACTGATGCAGTCCAACGGATTTTTACCAGAGCATATCCATAAAAAAATAGTGCCAAATGGAACGCACAGCGAATCGTTTTGGAAAACCGAATTTAAGCAAGCTGTTTCTTGGTTGTTTGTTAACGAATAACCAATTTATGCTTATTAATATGGAACAATTTAAAAGAAATAAATCAATAAAAAAATTAAAAAGAGCAGCATGAGTAAGCAAAATATATTTATTATAATGCTCCTTTTTTCGATAGTAATGGGATGTAAAAAAGAAGCTAACCAAGTTGCAGAATCAACAACAAACAAAAAAGGGTTAAAAAGTAAAAAAGTCGTCTATCAAGTATTTACACGTTTGTTTGGAAACACAAATACAACCAACAAACCTTGGGGAACGATTGAAGAAAACGGTGTTGGCAAATTCAACGATTTTACAGACAAAGCACTCCGCGAAATAAAGGATTTGGGCGTAACACATATTTGGTACACAGGCGTACCGCACCATGGTGTGATTACAGACTACACCGAATATGGCATTTCAAATGACGATCCCGACGTTGTAAAAGGGAGAGCAGGTTCGCCTTATGCCGTAAAGGATTACTACAATGTTAATCCAGATTTAGCCGAAAACCCACAGCACAGATTAGAAGAATTTAAAGCCCTAATTAAACGTTCCCATAACGCTGGTTTAAAGGTGATTATTGATATTGTACCCAATCATGTGGCTCGTAATTACCAAAGTTTAACCAATCCAAAAGGTGTGGAGGATTTTGGTGCATCCGACGATAAATCCGTTGTTTATCATGTAAATAATAATTTTTATTACAACACAAACGAAGCTTTTAAAGTTCCCAATTGGGAGCACGGTTATTCGCCATTAGGCGACGAAACACATCCATTGGAAGATGGTGAGTTTGATGAAGTTCCTGCAAAATGGACAGGTAACGGGTCTCGATTATCGCAACCCAAAATGAACGATTGGTACGAAACCGTAAAAATCAATTATGGCGTTAGCCCCGATGGAAGAAAAGATTTTGACACCCTTCCCAATGGGTTTGAAAATGAAGATTATAAAAAACACTTTCAGTTTTGGCAAGATAAAACGGTGCCGAATTCGTGGACAAAATTCAAAAACATTGCATTGTATTGGATCGATATGGGTGTTGATGGTTTTCGTTACGACATGGCTGAAATGGTACCGGTTGAATTTTGGAGCTACATGAATTCGGCAATAAAAATGAAAAAACCCAATGCTTTTCTATTGGCCGAAGTTTATAATCCCACACTTTATAGAGCTTATATTCATAAAGGGAAAATGGATTATTTATACGACAAAGTCCAATTATACGATACCATAAAAAGCGTGATGCAAGGGCGAGGTAAAACAGATCATATCCCACCCATAATTGATGATTTAAAAGATATCGAACACCAAATGCTTCACTTTCTTGAAAATCATGATGAGCAGCGTATTGCAAGTCCAGGTTTTGCTGGAAGTGCCGAAAAAGGCAAGCCTGCCATGGTGGTTTCCGCTACCATTAGCACCTCGCCAACCATGATTTATTTTGGACAGGAAGTGGGAGAAGATGGCTCTGAAGATGCTGGATTTGGCAAACCTTCACGTACCTCGATTTTCGATTATATCGGCGTACCGGCACACCAACGCTGGATGAACAACAAACAATTTGATGGCGGGCAATTAACTGATGAAGAAAAAGCATTACGGGATTTTTATAAGCGCTTATTAAACTTTACCATTACCAGTTCGGCTCTTACCGATAAGTATGAAGATATTCATTGGTACAACAGAAAGCACACTTCTGGATATAACGACAAAGTCCTATCATTTGTGCGTTGGAGCGCTACTGAAAAACTCATTATAATTTCAAATTTTGATACCAAAAGCAGCCATTCCTTCAACTTAAAAATTCCAAAAAACATCATTGAATCGTGGAATTTGAGCGAAGCCAATTACAAAGTTGAAGACCAGTTATACAATCAGTTTTCAAGAAATTTAATGATTGAAGAAGACCACGCCACCATTAATATAAATGTAAATGCTTTGGAATCTTTCATATTAAAAATCAAATAAGTTAATCAGACCTTCGAGGTTTTAAAAACGCAAACAAAATGAAGTATGTATTAATCTTAATATCCTTTTTTGTTTTTTTTAATTGTAACAATTCAAAAGAAAACACATTAAAAGAAAAAGTGAAAACGCCATTTGTTTGGGAATCGGCAAACATATATTTTCTTTTAACCGATCGGTTTAACAATGGCGATGCATCCAACGATATTAATTTTAACAGAACAAAGCAAACGGGCAAACTTCGCGGATTTGAAGGTGGCGATTTAAAAGGCATTACTCAAAAAATCGAATCTGGCTATTTTACCAATTTAGGCGTTAATGCCATTTGGATGACGCCAATTGTAGAACAAATTCATGGTGGAACAGACGAAGGTACTGGTGCTACCTATGGCTTTCATGGCTATTGGACTAAAGACTGGACTGCCATCGACCCCAATTTCGGGACCAAGGAAGATTTAAAAAAACTGGTGCAAGTCGCCCATAAAAATGGTATCCGGATTTTATTGGATGCCGTTATCAATCACACCGGACCTGTTACTGAAAAAGACCCTGTTTGGCCATCAAGTTGGGTGCGCACCGAGCCTAATTGTACTTACGATAGCTACAAAAATACCATAACCTGTACCCTAGTAGAAAATCTTCCGGATATAAAAACAGAAAGCAATGATGCCGTTGAACTGCCACCACAACTGGTTAAAAAATGGAAATCAGAAGGTCGCTACGAACAGGAAATAGCTGAACTCGATGCCTTTTTTACAAGAACGGGATACCCGAGAGCGCCTCGATTTTACATCATGAAATGGTTGACCGATTACATCACGGAATTTGGAATTGATGGTTATCGGGTCGATACGGTTAAGCATGTTGAGGAATATGTATGGCAAGAATTTAAAACCCAATGCGACTATGCGTTCGCGGCATTCAAAAAGCAAAATCCCGATAATATTTTAGATGATAATAAATTTTATTTATTGGGCGAGGTTTATAATTACGGCATTAATACAGGAAAATACTTCGATTTTGGAGATAAAAAAGTAGATTATTTTGATCATGCTTTTCAAAGTCTCATCAATTTTCAATTCAAATGGAATGCTTCACAACAAGATTACGAAACCTTGTTTGCTAATTATTCAAACTACTTAAATAACGATTTAAAAGGATACGGCACGGTAAACTATTTGTCGTCGCACGATGACGGGCAACCTTTTGATGCTGCTCGCAACAAACCTTTCGAAACAGCAACAAAACTGCTACTTGCCCCGGGAACATCTCAAATATACTACGGCGATGAATCGGCACGTTCATTGATCATTGAAGGTACAGTGGGCGATGCCACGTTGCGTTCTAATATGAATTGGACGGCTATTGAAAAAGATTCCGAAACCAAAAACATTATATATCATTGGCAAAAATTAGGACAATTTAGAGCAAATCA
Organism: Hwangdonia seohaensis; assembly: GCF_031932625.1. NCBI lineage: Bacteria > Pseudomonadati > Bacteroidota > Flavobacteriia > Flavobacteriales > Flavobacteriaceae > Hwangdonia > Hwangdonia seohaensis. The sequence goes on along the minus strand of NZ_JAVSCK010000005.1, from coordinate 226,510 downwards.
TCCCGCTGTGGGCGCAGGAAATCATCAAATGATTTCGAAAACACCTTATTTGTTTAGCAGAAGTTTTTCAAAAGATAATTTTATCGATTTGGTCGTTATCGGTTTAGATTTGCCAAAGGGTAAAAAAGTTTTAGAGGTTTCTAAAGTTTTTAAAGACGCGGATATTTTATACGATGCTTACAGTGGTAAAACCGCAACAGTAAATAAAGGTGTGATAACATTAAACACAACTTACGATATCGTGTTGTTGGAAAAAGCTAAATGATTTCAAGTTTTAATGAGGTTGTCTGAAAAGTGATTGTCCCGTGTCAAACTGAGCATAATATCATTTTTAATATTCTGAAAACCAAAGCATTTCGACTGCGCTCAATGCGATATTTAGAATGGACATTGACTTTTTGGATAGCCTCAATTTTTTGAATTAGAATTTAGTTAATCTTTTGAAGGGTAAATCACCATAATTCTATATTTCTTGACACCCTTTTAATTAATTGAGCTGTATTTTTTACTTTAAACTTTTCAATGAGGTTTTTACGGTGTGTTATGGCCGTATGATTGCTTATAAAAAGCTTATCGGCAATTTGCTTAGACGAAAATCCATCGGCTACCAGTTTTAACACCTCTTCTTCCCTTGGCGAAATCAAGTTCTTTTTTTCATAAGTATCTTTAGCTGTATTATTGGCTAGCTTAAAGTAATCCTCAATTTTTTCCTTTTCGGTGATATCAAAAAAATAATTGATAGCTAAAACATTACCTTCCAAATAATGAAGTAATAATTCATGTCTTAACAAAATTCTTTTGCCGTTTTCATTTATAATATGATACTTTAAAACATAAGGTGCATTGATGTAAGGCATTGAGAAAAAGTTATTTACTTTATTTTTCACCGACAAAACTTCGTCATCACTCACCATATCAAACCAATAATCCCAACTCTTATTTATAATTTCAGTAGCGTGGTTTCCTAAAATTCTTTTTAAAGCCAAATTACTGTAAATGAACTTTTCAATATTAAGTTGATAAATCGCTATCTGTAAATTATCAAGGCAATCGCAGGCTTTGGTTAAATCTGAAATTTTACATTGGTCAGATTTATTACTAAAACGATTAAGTGCGGTATGGTTACCTTTAGGGCTCATAAAATTAAATTTACAACTAGCAAATGGCTTTGAAAAAACAAAGCATTCTTAATTTTTAAGCTATTAAATCAGTTGTAATAATTTGTAGATTTATAGGGAAATCTAAAATAAAGTTGAGAGAAATTTCATGTTTTGAAAAGCTAGTCTGTAAAATTCTCCAAAAACCAACCCAAACATGAGTGTAAATATACTGACTTACAACTACTTGAACAAATATTATAATAAAAAATTACAGGTGCAGAGATTTGCCTTCTTTTTGGTATTCTTTTTTTATGCCCTCAAGAATATGCGATTTTAAAATGGATTTATTGTCCTCTGAAATGGTTTTTAAACAGGCATATTGGATTACGTTTACAATATTAGCGCCGGTGATTTCGTATTTTTTGGCAAGTTCATCCAAATCCATTGATTTTTCAACGGTAATCTTGGACGGCAAATTATTTTTCCAAAGAGCCAAACGCTCGATGGACGTTGGCAGTTCAAATTCAATCATAGACTGAAACCGCCTTGTAAACGCCGTATCTATATTGCTTTTAAAATTAGATGCTAAAATTACCAACCCCGGATGCGCTTCGATGCGCTGCAGTAAATACGAAACCTCTTGGTTGGCATATTTGTCGTGGGCATCGCGCACGTTGGTTCGTTTCCCGAAGATGGCATCGGCCTCATCAAAGAACAGAATCCAATCCTTACTTTTTGCCTTGTCAAAAAGTTTGGATAGGTTTTTTTCGGTTTCACCAATGTATTTTGAGACTACCAATGAAAGGTCAATGCGGTACACATCGCGTTGTGTATATTTACCAAGTAAATTGGCGGTTAAGGTTTTACCAGTTCCAGGAGGCCCGTGAAACATAACACGATAGCCAGGTTTTATACGGCTTTTCATGTTCCAATCGTTAAGCAAAATATCGTTATATTGAAGCCAAGTTTCTATTTCCTTTATTTGTTGTAGAGTTTTTTTGTTAAGGATAAGATCTTTCCACACCAAATCGGTCTCGATACGTTGCGCTGGGAAATCGCTGGACATTTTTGGTTTTAAAACAGTGCCTGTTGTGAGTAACTGTACAAACTCGGTTTCAATAATCAGCCGACCGCTCATTACCGGTTCGCCTTTAGGGACATCGTCAAGATAAAGGATGCCAGCTTTGGCAAATACATGGTCTTCGCTAAATAGGTTACACAATGCATTGCGTTTTTCTATATCGTTACCCGCTATAATGAATTGCACGGTTTCTCCAGTTGGTAATATCCCTCGATGATTTTTTCCCTTTATACCGCCAAATTCTGGAAACTCGCCGCCTTTGGGCAAGTATTCTGAAATGATTGTGTTAAAAAAATTTGGAGATATGTGCGGAACTAAAGCGATAAGCAGGATTATGGTTTCTGTTTCGGTTAGGTTATGGGTTGAAATAAAAGTTGAAAGTAAGGAATCTTCAATGGTTACCGCTTTTGGTGGTATGGGTGTGGAGTTCCCGTATTCGCTATCTAAGCGGTATTGGATAACACGTTTTAGGTAGGCTAATGTTTTGTTGGTGTTTTTTTCTGTGGTTTGGTTCATTACATATCGAAATTAATTAATGTCATATTAATGAAATTCCTCAATCTTAAAATCAGGAAAGATTGTATTAATATGGTCTATTAAATAGTCCTCACCTATTTTAGCATGTTTTCCTGAGCGATAATATTCTTGCCAACCTTCAAGTCCGAACAAACGAATATTTAAGTGAAGATATTTTTCTATTGAAATTGGCAGCTTTATTAACTCATCTCTATTGAATGCATAATAAATCTCAAAAATATTTGCGTCACTAAACCTGAATCCAACATAGCTTGAATCTCCACTGAATATTTCTAAAGGTCGAAGCTCTCTCGAGATTTGATAAAATTCGTCATTAGGGTCTTCACCTATCCAGATAATAGCATTATGATAATTGGTTTTGTTCCAATCATTTTCATTATACCATTCATTTCCTCCATAAATTTCTTCCAAGCATAGATAATTCAAATTTCCAGAAATGTTGTTTATCTCCCATTCTATTTCTAGCCCATTGATTTGGGCATAAAAATCTATCATTGGCTGTGGGAGGGCTTGACAAATCGATTCTTGGGCTTTCATTAAACTATTGGCACTGACATTGGTTCCCAAATTAAATTCAGATAAATAAAATGTGCTTTGCTTTTTTAGTGCTTCCAGTTTGTCATTAATTGCATTTTTATAGTTGAAATTGATGTTTGAAATATTAAACTTCTCTAAAATATTTTTTACTGAATCTTTAACATGTTTAAATTCATTTGGCTCCAATAAATGTTGATAAAAAGTTATGTTGTTTTTATAAATGCAATAGTAATTTGAAATATTATCAGCCTTTTCAATATAGAACTGTTGCCATAATTCTGTTCCAAAATAATCCTCAGCTTTTAATAAATACTCGGCAATTGTTAAATCCATTTTATTCAGTTTCTTACCGTATGTATATAAGTACAATGAGGAATTGTCAACGTCAATTCGCAGCAATACATAATTGCCCAAATTGTCTATTATGTCGAAAATCATCAACGAATCAATCGAAAAATTCGGAGCATGTTCAAGGTTTGAGAACGACAGAACTTTGTTGTTACCAATACTCAAGTTATCTAAAATAGAAACAGGTCTTATCGATGTCTGTCCTTTAATTTTAAAGCCATCCAATTTTCCTTGCCAGTTCAACATATAGCCATCACATTGAGAATAAAATTCTTTTAAGGTTTCATTCAATGAGCCCAAAATCCTCTTCTCTAATTTTTTAACAGCAACTTTACTGTCAGGAGGTATTATCGATATACCCATACTATCGAAATCTGTAAGTAAGTTTTTCAATAACTTTTCTTTTATTTTTTTTCGATTGTTCATTTAAGCTTCACCCCTTTATTATTTTTTAATATATTATAAATACTATTGACATCTGTAAGTGGCACATTAGAAGATGATTTTCTGGCAAATACCATCAACTTATCAATAAAACCTTTCCATTTATTAAAAGGTCTTTCTCTCTTTATGAAACTAATAAGTGAACTGGCATAACTGGTTTTAGAACTATTAAAAAGTGAAATGCCAGAATTTTTCATATTAGTTCCAGTGGAATTATTCAACGAGATTTTATCTTTTTTCTTGAAATCAGGCTCTGGGATAGTTATGTTAGTTTTTATTTTACTTGATGATTTTTTATCCCAATTGTTGCCTTCAGGCACATGCAAGCCAGCTTCCAATTTTAATTTATCTCCAAACTTTGATAGGTCTATCTGATTACCGTTGTTGTCAGCGACAGTACCATTACGATAAGATAAGTCAGCATTTATCCACACCACACTATCTGTAGTTTTTCCACCAGATTGAAGGAGCTTTTTGACGGATGAATCGAATCGCTCTTGTTTGGCTCCTTTATTGATACTATTTGGCCCTGGCACGAGATTTTTTGGTTCCCCTGGCCCGCCGAACTTCATGTTTATTAAGTGCATTTGCACCCATTTATCAGATATTTTCGACAACCCTCCTTCTTTTATCTCTTTCCAACCAGTTGTTCCAGAATTCTTGCTCGTTTTTGGCTTTGTCCCATTTTTGTTTTTGGAATTGTTATGAAGCTTATCAACCGACACTTTAGTAGGTTTGTCGCCCGAATAATTATAGTTGACATTATCGGGTTTCGATGGATTTCCTGCTAATTTGCTTAATGCTTCACTGATATCGTTCAAAGAATTGGTTACCTCCTTCATTTTCTTCTTTTCTGCCTTTTCACTCGATGATTTTTTCGATCCCTTTATATTCACGTATAATTTTTTGTTTAGGATTTTCTTGGCAGTTTTCAATGTGTCCTTATCCGCGTTAGGATTCTTTTTTTGTTGTTCAATATATTGTATCACATCCTGTGGATTGTCGCTTGCAATGAATAATTTAGCTTTAGAGCCAGTTCCTCTAAAACTTAACTCATGTTCTTCCTTTCCTTTGTTAGTGAACTTCTTTTTCTTTTTCCACCATTGAAAAACCGCCGCCACAGCTCCCTTAACCTTGGCTTTTCCAGACTTAAATAGCTTTTTAACTTGTTTAACCAAAAACTTAATCATCTTGTCCAAAATCTTTTTAAAAGGTTTTTGGATGGTCTCAATAACTTTACGTATGGCTTTTCCAATTCCCGAAAGCCCAACAAATCGTGCGGCAAACGACAATATAATAGGTACTGTTTTGCCAAGTGTATTCTCTATAAACTGAGAAGCTTTACCTAAGGCGCCATTCACAATTTCTCCAATGGAATCAAATACAGATTTTACAAAATCTACAATACGGTTCCAGTTTTCAATAAAAAACATAACCACATCGTAAAGCAATACTATGGCCTGCACAATGGCTCCTGCGGGATTGAGCATACTCAGTAATTTAAAAGACATTTTCTTTATGATTTGAGTAATAGACCAATTGCGAATGCCTTCCATAACCTTGGTTTTAATCTCACCGGCCTTTTCCATAATGATATTCCAAAGTGCTATAGGCCCTTCGGTAATAACACGTTTTATAACATCTACCGTTTTTTCTGCGACCGACATGATTTTTTCTCCTTTTGGCCCAAGGGACTTAACGATGCGAGCGCGAATAACATTCCATGTAAGGCCCGCTACCTGAAGCCCCAAGAATACAATGCCTTTCATATCAAACTTTTTGGGCAACTCTAAACCACTATCGCCCATTTGCCCCATGAGCCAACTTACCAGGCCTTTTTTAAGCCAGGAGACAATGTTTTTAACGAAGCCTTTTATACCACCTCCTACAGCTTTCACTAAATTCTTGAAGAAACCAATGGGGTCTGTAAATAGTTTTTTAAGAACAATAGCGCCCTTATCCAATACCGAAATGATCTTATCGGCACTTCCGCCAATTTTTGAAATGGCCCATTTAAAGAACTTTTTGGCAGCATAAAGTAATAAGGCACCTAATTTACCTACCAATCCGCTCATTTCCGCTTTCATCTCTTCAATCTTCTTATCAATGGCTTTTATGGCTTCGTCCTTTTTATCACATAATTTTTGTTGTAGTTTTTTCTTCTCTTTTTCTATGTGATTATCAAGTTCTGCAAGTTTTTTTGTTGTCTCTTCCTGCGCCTTGTCACCAACATCAATAAGTTCGGGACCGAGTTTATCGATAAATTCTTGAATGCTGGTTTTGGCATTGGAAATTTCGTCTTTGCAAAACTGAATTGTTTTTTCGTTTTCTTGATTGATATTCAAAATCAAAAGATCAATGGCTTTAACAAAAGTGGCACGTTCTGTGGTGAAAATTGCTTTGATCTCCGGAAAATGATCGATGCCCACAATTTTATCCTTTAGCCATTTTGCACCGCCCCAAAACCCGGAATAGCGATCGGATTTCCAGGCATTTACTCGACGCTTCACATTTTGTTCAAATTGTATGGCATGTAATTTTTGGCCGGCATCAAATTTGGTTAGCGCTTGTGTTTCGAGTTTACTCAGTTTATCGGCAACAAAATCCTTTGCTTTTGTATATCTGTCGTTTATCCATTTGGTTACGGCTTCACGTTTTTTCTCCATATCGGTTTTGGATTTAACCTGTTTGGATTTAGCGTTTTGCAATTCTTTATGCCTTTTATCTGTCATTGAAGATTTAACCACTGCTTCTTCAGCCTGAAGCTCGGTTTCAACCTTGTTTTGCTTTTGTGTTGCAAAATTTTGTAAGCTCGAAGGCGCATCGGCTACCTTGTCTTTCAATACGCTTTTCTCTTTGTTCGCCTCAGCAATATCACCACTATCTACATTTTCAAATTCAGCTTGCATCTCCTGCGAAATGCCTTCTTTTTCATAAATACCATCGGCTTCTTCTTCAAAATTGGACAAATCGGTTTGTTCCTGAGGCACCGACGGAACAGCTCCCTTGCCTAGGTTTAGCGTAGGGGTGTTTGGTGATTGTTCGATATTTGGTAAAACTACAGGGGTATCACTTTCTTGGGCATCGGCTTTATTTTCTATTTCATTATAAGTGCCCTTAACTTCACCAACCTGTTTTGCTGTGCTCGCCAAAACTTTATTGCCTATGACTTGCGCTCTTTTCTCCGATTCAAACTCATTGAGTTCTTTTATTTTTTTAGGCACAGCATCAGAGATGGCTTTGTCCATTTCTCGTTTAATAATCTGGTCGTTAGACTTAGGAGCTTGAGCCTTTTCAAGTGTTTTAACCTGGTCTGCGTTCCCTCTTGATTGTCCTTCGTTTTCGGGTGGTACCACCGCAACCTTGGTTTGATCCGCTTTGTCTTTAGCAGTATCATGCGCCGATTCATTATCCGCTAATTTTTGTGCTTTTTCAGCACCTTTTGCACACACGCCTGCACTTTCTTTCTCTAAGTATTTTAAGGTTTCGCCACCTTCTTCATTTTGATTATTTGAATTGTTAATTGGTGCTGGTGTAGAAACAACGGGGTTTACATCTGATGCTTTGTTAGCGGCATCATTTGAAGAAGCTTTCGTTGACTCGGTAGCGGTAACGGATTCTTTTGGTATATTTTCTGACGGTGAAGATGTTTCTTGTTTTTTTTGAGATGATGGCACCACAACATCCGGCTCTTTAGGGATGGGTATTGCAACTCTTGGGGTTTCGGTGTCCACATCGGTTTCTGGTAAATCGGGTTCCGAAGGGATAACTTCAGGTATTTTAGAATTCGCCAGTTCTTCCGCTTCAATTCCTTTTTCAGCGGCATCTTTCCGAGTTTTGTTAGCTTTTGTGGGGTCGAATGCGTCTTTTTGTTCTTGATTACTGAGAATTATTTGCTTAATCAATTCTGCCATATCAACCACCCTTTCACTCTTTTGAACATCAGGCTTCATGCGTGTGGAAGCTCCTTGCTGAATAGTGTGTGTTAACTCATGGGCCAATAATGTTTGTCCGTCTTTTGATTGCGGATTGAATTCGCCCTCATTAAAAAAGATGTCGTTTTTATTGGTAAATGCCCTGGCGCCAAGATCGCGATTCATGGCTACCGATTGTGAATCCGTATGGATTTTAACACCGCTAAAGTCTGCCCCAAAGCCATGTTGCATTTTGGACAAAATAGGTTTATCAAGCGGCTTGCCCTTTCCTCGGTTTTGTTGGATTCGGCTTCCTAGATTTGCAAAGGAATTGGTTCGTTTTTCAGCCTTGGCTTGTACGTTTTCTTCTTCGTCGTTTTCTGATTTCTGAATGGTATCAGTGTCTTCGCAGTTGTGGCATTTTTCTTGGATGGTCTCCTCTTCTTCGGCGGTCTCTAACTGAACCACTGGAGTTATGGTTTCTGCAATAGGTTTCTCTTGAATACTTTCGGTGTCTTCTTGTTTTTGGATGTCCTTCTTTTGAATAGTCGTTAATGGAGAAAAAAACGGAGACTTACCATACATACTGGTTTTGTTTACCACTTTATCGGCAACTTGGTCGGCTTCCTTTTCGTATTTATCGTTAGGCTTTCCAATATTTAGTTTGGGCTGTATAAAGGAATTGCCCGCAGATGCAAAAAGTGTGCTTGAGGTTTTTTGTGGCCCATTATGTTGTTTTGCAGTAAACATTAATTTAAGGTTTTGGGAAAGCTTTTTCTACCAACAATTGTTCACAGGGGGTCCCTTTCCTGAGGCCTTTAACCTTGGGCGGTTCTTTTACGTCATCGAATTTAGCCAATTCTACTTTTTGGCTTTTAGGAATATCAGCACGAATTTTGGAAAGTCCAGCCGGAAAAGAAGCAACAATTACATCTACCCGTCTTAAATCTTTCTGTTCGACAACGGCGCCATTCTCTTTTCGAGGTTCTTTGTCCGACATGCCTTTACGTAAAAACCGCTTGACCTTAATTACATTATTTTCCCCTGGTGCACCGACATTTACCGAAGCTTTATCGGAAACACCTAAATCCGTTAGAAATTTAAGAACCCTAAAAGACCTGGCATCACTAATGTCCTGTTTGGCCTTTTCGCTGCCCACATTATCCGAATGTCCTCGAATCTCGACGAAAAGGTCAAAAATCCTTACCATATCTGAGATAAGCTTCAACTTTTCCTTTCCTTTTTTATCGATTTCCGATTTGTTGAATTCGAAATCGATAACTTGTGAATGACCAAAGGATTCCCCTTTATGTGGCCCGTCTCCTGCATGGCCTCTCTGAAGTTTTTCGTCCGTTAAACCAAGGCTCTCTTTTGCTATCTCGTTTTCAATATTAATTGTAGAGTCATGAACGTTGGTTACGGCACGCTTTCCTTCGGCATGGGCATCTATTTCTTGCATGGCTGCATGACCGCACAATTCGTGCCCCAGAACACGTTCTGGGTGGCTCTTATAAGAAACCTTTTCTCCAGCTTTATTGTGGAAACCCAGTTCAAAAGGGCTTTTGTTGGAATTGATGATTATTTTATGTCTGCTATCATCTGTATGAGGAAATAAATGGTCGGTTATCAATATCTGCCAATCATTTGTTGACTTTTTTCTTGTCAATACATTAAGGCAACACGAAGCGGTGGCCTTAGCATCTTTAGCCAATTCGTTTTCCGATTTTGTCTTTTCTGAAGTGGGTCGTACTTCTCCCGAGCCCTTTACCTCAAAATGTGGTGTTAATTTACCCAATTGCGTTTTAACCAAATCAAGTCGGTCTTGGTTGGAAAGGGCTTTGGATGGGTCTTCACCTATCAATTTCCCAGCCCCCGATCGTTCGCCTACTTCTGTTATATGGCCCTGTGGGTATTCGTCCTCCACGGTGAGTTTGCGCTGTACACTGGTGTTAACGGCTCCCTGCTGTACCGTATGCGTTAACTCATGGGCCAATAAATGTTTGCCTTGTGATGAGGAAGGATTGTACTTCCCTTGATTGAAATAAATATCGTTACCATGGGTAAAGGCCTGTGCATTAAGCTGTTTGTTCATCTGTATGGCCTTAGCATCTGTATGGATGTTCACCTTACCGAAATCGGTCCCAAAACCGGTTTCCATTTCAGATTTAACGGAATTGGATAAAGGGTTTCCACCTCCTTTTGAACTGTTCAAGGTTTTTTCGATATGAGGGTGTCCCTTTGTACTTCTTTCTGATTTTGTCTGCAAGACCTCTTCCTCTTCTGCCCTTTGCACAGAATTATCGGCAATCGCATCCGCGCCCACATCATATTTATCATTGGGCTTTTCGACTTTAAGTTTGGGCTGTATAAAAGCCTCATGCTCCGATTCCCGTAGAAATGGAGATGATTTGCCTGGTTTGGCATATGCCCTATCTAATATTGCCGACCTAAACATAGTTATGTTTTTACAAAACGACGAGTCCCACAAGCTTATTTAATACAATATTAATGACTCTGTTTTTATAGTGTCCCGCTTTTATTTTGTTAACTCCAGCTTTTACAAGTGCTTTCATTACCAACAGATCTTTTTGGCTTTTTAGCAACCACTCCAACTCGTCTTTATCAATGGCACCGGCAATAAAAAGGCCTGCCCACTTTTTTAGTTTTTCTTCTGAAGTTTTAAGATAATCTTTCATATCGCTAACAATAAGCTTGCCTTCTTCTCCAAATTTATCTTTGGCATCGGCAACAATTTCTTCTTTTAGCTCTTTTAATAGTTTTTCAAAATCCATGATATTACAAATTAAATTGGTTGATAAATTGAGTTAACGCGTTCTGGCTTTGTTTGTCTTTCTTTTCTTCATAGAAAATCATCAAATTAAAAGCTTCTTCAATTTGGGGTTTTGCTTGTTCTTTAAATGCGGTATTGAGCGACCCTTTTTCTTCCCAAAGCTTGAGATAGCTTCCCATTAAATGTTTATCGCTACTTATAAGCTCCCACATTTTTGTGGTAAGTTGGTTTTTATCTTTGCCTTTTTCGTAAATAACCATTTTTTTCATTTGGTTTTTTAGGTCTGTTATCTGTACCTCCGAATCGCTATAGGGCGCATCGCTTTTATCGATAAGACTAATGGCGTCCAGTTTGGTTTTAATGGTTTCGGTATAAGTAAAATGATCGTAAAGACTTGTGCAACTTACCAGGGTTACTGCCATAAAGGCGATAAAAGTTTTTTTGAGTGTTTTCATAATGAATTAATTTTTGTTAATAGTTGATAATTTTCTTTGTACATATTTTTTGTTGAAATATTGCTGAATTTTAGGGTTGGTTGTTTTAACATTCTGAATTCGCGCTTTAAGCAGTAAGCTATCTTTTAAAACCGTAGAATCTGATTTTATGTCTTTTTGAATATCGGCCAATTCTTTGATGCCTTTCAATTCCTCAACTCTATTTTCAACGGCATAATTTCTATCTAAATCGGTTTGAGGCGTTTTATCTGCTGGCGGTTTAATATCCAATGTTTTTGTATCGGCGGAAATCGCTTTATCAGCAAATGAAATAGCTTTTTCGGGTTTTTCAAGAAGGAGATACGATTTACTGATTACCGCCAAATCCGCAGGAGTTGACGCTCTTTTTTCTAATTTATCAGTGACTTTTGCAAGTTTTTCTTTTGCATCCTCGTCATCGGGATCGTTTTTAACTTTATCCTGATACTTTACAATGGCCAGCTTATCCTTTTCAATTTGAATTTCTTGAATACTGGGATATGCTATCATTATGATTGGAATAATAAAAAAATACAAAAACTTCTTGATATCTTGCTTTTTGGCTATGGAATAGACCAACGATCCGCATAAAATCATAAACAGAAAGACGCCTAAAAACAGCAGAACGATTTCGTATATAAATAAGTTTTCAAATAGTTTTTCCATGGCTTTTTTATTAATAACCCATATTTCTGATTTATTTTCTTTTATCCTTAAATTCTTGAATATCCGGAAGTCGACATTTTTTAGTAGCCAAATCGTTGGTGGCTTCGTTATCCTGTCCAGCGAGATGCATCATTTCGTGGATAAACATACCCGCAAGAGACCATCTGCCCCAACGCCATGTTTCGGAGGTGTAAGCCAAATCGTTTGGAACTATACTCGAACCGTAAACGGCGTTGTCTTTATCGAACCAAACATTCATTCTGTCATAAACTTCTTTAAGCGTTTTTGAAGTACCGCTCGGGGTATTATCTTTAAAAAAATTGTGGCACACAGGAAAACCTTTTGGATTATCAGCAATTTTTTTCACTATGCCCATGGCCCTGTCAATTCTACCCTTTTCTTTGTTAGGAACCACACTGTAATCGCTATGTGGCGCACTGCCACTTCCGTAAGAAAGTTTTTGTATTTTTTTCTGAACCATGCATTTTTGCTGAATGGTGTGCGTTAGCTCGTGAGCTAATAAATGTTTACCTGACCGTGATGATGGGTTGTACTTCCCGTTATTAAAATAAATATCGTTGCCATGGGTAAAGGCCTGCGCATTAATTTGTTTGCTCATTTGAACGGCATGATTGTCCGTGTGGATATTTACATGACTGAAATCGGCGCCAAAACCGGTTTCCATTGATTGTTTGATTGGTTGTGAAAGCCTTTGTCCGCTTCCTTTCGAGCTTTTTAAAGAGGATTCAATATTTGTTGGGGCGCTGTTGGATGATTCAGTTTTCATTTGTAAACTTTCTTCCTCTTCCTCCACGCGTTGCACCTTTTCTTCCTGTTCGCAGTCAGCACATTTGGTTTGTACGTTTTCTTCATCAGTCGCCTCGGATTGCTTTTGTACCAAAGGCGAAATTGATGCCGCCAATGGTTTTTTCTGCAACTCTTCTTCTGTGCCTTCAGCTTTTTGAATGGTGTCTCCCGTATTTTTGTTATTTACCACTTTATCGGCCATAGCATCTGCTTCAACTTCATATTTATCACCCGGTTTGCCAATATTCAATTTGGGCTGAATAAACGGTGTATGTGGTGTGTCGGTTGCTCGTTCTTTATAACGTCTAAAAATTTTCATAAGTCGTTAGTTATTACCATTCTACAAATATTAAATGTTCAAGCCAAGGCAATTTTATAAGGTGGATATTCCACGGAATTTTATCCAAAAGAATATCTTGTGCTTTACGCTCCACAATAATTTTGCAGTTTTTATTTTCAACTATTAATTTGCCTTCGCGCTGTAAAAACCCAGTTCGTAAACCATCTGGCGATGTGTTTTTTAGTGCTTTCCAATGTGTTACGGCAGATTGCAACACCTCTTCTGCCATGAGTTTTAAATCTTGTGGCAATGCTATAAAACGTTGCATTGTTTGGTTTATAGGATATCTGCATAAAAATTTCTCCAATACTAGTTCGCTTTCTAACTGTTGCTCTTGTTTGGTACTCAGATAATGCAGCAAATGAATGGCCTTTTCTTTTTTCGAATCTATCAAGTTGCCTTTAGAATCTGCCAATTTTGCATTAATAAAAAGCTGTTTTAAAAAAGGATGCATAAGCAACAATCCAGCGTTGTTTATGTATAGGCTTTTTTCAGTTGTTGTAGCTACTTCTTTTTCTTGTTCGTTGGCCTCTTTTTCTTCGGTTATATTTGTTTTTAAAAACAGGTCTTTTTCCTTTGAAGGCTCAATTTCTTTTTTCTTATTTAAAGGCTTATTTACCAAGCCACTCGCAAAGTTTTCTAGCGCTTCAATCTGCTTTAAATTGATGGTTTTAAATACTGTTAGTTGTTTTACCATAATTTTAACCTCACTGGTATCTTTATATCGGTAAGCCTTCATGATTGCCATCCAAAAGGTATGTCGTAATTGCTTGTCACTCTGTAAGACACTAAATATCTTGCGGTTAGCTGTTGTTTTTTTAGAATTGGGCGTAGCTAAAAGCAGTGTTAAAATGCTGTCGTTAAACTGGTTTACGAGTCGTTGTCTTGCTTTTTGATGGGCTAAAGCTTTTATGAATCTTGCAGAAAACCCTTCGTCACTAATGATGCTTTTTATACCAACTTCGTCAAACAAGGTCGATGTGTTTATTTGCCACCAAGGTTTTTCTCCTGTTTGCAGAAAATATATAAAAGCATCTTGTTTACTCTTGTTTTTAGATAGTATCAACAATTTATTTTGGTCCTCGGTGTAATTTGATGCGTTTTTAATTTCGGAATCAATCTTTTCTTTGAATGAATTGAAAATGTTGTTTTTAAGACTGTTTAAATTTTCAACATCCGTTTGATTTATTTCAATTTCAATTTTATTGAATCGCAATGTCGAACCAGATAAAACGGTGTTTTTAGTTTCAAAATAACGTTCAATCATAGGAAACAATTGATGCCTTAAAAACACCCCAAGATTATCCTTTAGGGCAAAGGCCTTTTTGCTTGAGTTGGTATTGACCTCAAGAAAAACCTTGTTAATAATATGTGTTGCTTCCTTCATTTTAAATTAAATTAAGCGTCGCACACGGATTTTTACCGTTGTTTTAAAGGTCTTGGAGCCACAAGCTTTGCTGCTTATTTTCAGGCCAACATCGAATGATAAAACCTGTCCGTTTTCGGCATTTCTGGGCGCTCGATAAACATGTCTTGGGTTTTTAAGTGTGCTTGTTCCGCCATCGCCAAAAGTCCATTCATAAGCTTGTGTATCTTCACTAAACTCGTTTACATTGTGCATTCTAAAAGGCACATCAATTCTATCTGAAGCCGCATTAATTACCAGTTTTTCAGCTGGAGGCAAAATAATTCGTGCTTGGGGATTAATTCGCGCTATACATTCGGCGCTAACAGCTTGTCCGTTAACCGTAAATCTAATAGGTCTGTTAAATGCCTTAAAACCAGTCTGGAAAATGAGATTGTTTTCTTTTATGGTCACCCTTTCAACAGGTTTTGCCAATTTTACAGTGGCATCTTCCGGTGAAATTTCAAACGGTATTTGGGTATCGCTATTTTCACCACCTGTTAAGCATATTTCATTGGCAATATTCAATTCAAAAATCTCAGGTGCAATGGTCACATCGTGTTCTACGGTGTGACTGCATCGGCCGTTGGTTACTCTTAATGTAACCTTAAATGTTTGGTTGCCATCATCTCCAAGATTTAATTGATAAACGTGTTTAGGGTTTTCTTCATTGATATTATCTGGCAGGGAATCATCGCCAAAATTCCATTCGAATATTACATTATCTGGCAATTCATCGTCTTTCACATTAAAGTTTACCCTGGCAATGGTGTTCTCTTTAAAGAACACGGGCTCAGAAGCAACAAAATCGAAGTTTGGTTTTTTAAATACCGTAATCCGAGCATCAGTAAATTGGTCGTTAACCTTAAATTTAATTTCGGTACCGTGTAACGATTCGCTAACGGCACTGGCATCAAACAAATACTTGCCATCTTCTTGTATAACGCCGCCATTAAGGCCCGAAGCCACATCGGCAGTAACAATGCCATCAGATGGCGATACCTCGAAGGCAATTTTTTCGGTGTCCTCGCCTAAGCAGACAAAATCTACCGGCAACCTCAATGAAATTGGTGTTTTTGGAACGATAAAAGCCACCGGGGAACAATCTGAACAACAGATATACGGCAGCGTAAAATCTGCCACGACCGTATTTTCAGAGATATTGGAAATGGGCGGTAAAATAAATCTATCCGATAAAGTATCCAGAATATTGGGGTTTATAAGGTTACCTAAATCCAATCTATCGGTTATTCTCGGGTTAATATTTGTAAAATCGAAATTTCTGGTTAGGCTGTCTTTTATAACTGGATTTCCAAGATTTCTAATCGGTAATATATTTATAGCAGGGTTTCTTATGGCACCAATATTGGGGTTTATCACGGCATCGCTTAGCACATTGCCAAACGACGGATTAAAAGGAAAAGCAGGACTTCTTTTTGGTATGCCCCCTTTGTAAACCATAACAAAAGTACCTCCCGGTTTTACGCCCGCTTTGTGCTCTAATCCCGTATGTTTTTCAACGAATTTTGAAAGCAGTTTTTGCTCCAAGATTTTCTTTTTACGGATTTCAATTTCGGCTAAAAGCGATTTCATTTTCGCGGCCGAACAGCAATTAACCGACAATTGGTTGAGCAGCAACGCGTACTGTTGCTCGTGTCCAAACCTTCTATATGTGGTTTCGGGTTTATACAACAGCGAGGTCATGTTTTTCTTAAACCGCTCTACTCGGGCACAAAGGTCTTTAATGGTGGTGTTGTATTTATCAACTCTATCGGGATCGATTTCGGTAATGTCGTTCGGGATAAAACGAGACGCTATTTTAGTAGAAGCCAATATTTCTGCGGCGTGGTGCAAATTCACTTTTTTAATATCTGCATCCCAAGTGGCGATAGTTTCGTCTTCATCAATTTTGGTTTTAACCAGATTTACAATATCCTCAGCCGAACCTTCTGGTTTTTCGCGCATCGCCTTATCAACAATACTCCCCAAAACATCCTCGTCTTTTTCCAAATTATCCAAAACTACGGTATCCAAATTATAAAGTTTCAATCCGGGAAAGGCTTTAAAACTACCAAGAATAGCTTTGGTATCAATGGCTCCAAATCCAGTAAACCCTGTGCCTGAGGCCAAAAAAGAGCGTGTAGACCCTGAGAAAGTTGGTTTAATGGATGCCGTTGAAATATTGGAAACAGTTCCGGTTGCAGTACGACCTGATGAAGCTGCATCGGTTGATGCCGAATCTCTCGAAACTACCCTACTTTGCTTGGAGAGTTTGTAAAATTTATGTTCGCCTTGTTGCTTTAAACTAAAGCCCGAAAAGAATTTGGAAACCCCGGCATTTAAGCAATTTTGCTCAGCGCGCCACGCTTTTAACACGGCATTAATATCTTCAAATTCGCACTCGTAATCGTTTGGATTGATGTTTTCAATAGTTTCGTCGATGCTTAGCACCTTAACATCAAAAGCCAATCCTTTTTCGGTTTTTAAAGTATCCAAATCTTTTATGGCATCGCGGTAATCTTTACCTAAATGACCTTCAATTCTGTAAAAATCATAGTCATCGAGGTCGTAATCTAAAGGGTTTTGAATGGCATCGCTTTCTGATAAATTAGCGGATTGATAACCTAGATTTTCATCAGACTTATGTTTTTTGGTTTTATCGTAATCCCAATTTTTAATCAGATTCAACGATGTTTTGTAATAATACGGAAGTGCTCTTTTACCGAGTTCGTCCGATGGTTTTTTTGATGGTGTTACTTTTATTGTTGCTGAAGAACTCGGGATGTTGTATTCATTCAGCATAAAATGAATCCTTAAAATCAGGGTTCTTATTTTTTCGAATTTTTCCTTGCCGTGCGGAATTATTGGCGACGGATAAAATTTGTGTCGGCATTGAACATACGCTTCAACCGGCTCCAATTCGCCCAATAAAACATGCTTTGGAAACGAGCTAATTTCCGGACAGCAAACCACTCTTAAATCAAAAAGAAGGCATTTTATTTCGTTGTAAGTATCAATCAAATCCTTAAGCAAATCGTAACGGTATTGAATATCCAAAGGCAAATTTCTGGACGATAATTTAAAAAGCGACGTTATTTTTGTGTTGATGATACTGGCTTTGGTACCCACCGAATCGGTATCCAAAAGCACCTTAAAATCGGTAAACAGTTTATCGATGCCGCTTTTAAGATTGGCAATAACTGCAGTGTCTTGCATGGCTTTTCGGTAGCTATCCTTTAGCCTGAAATAACTGGCCGTATTGGAGTTTTGCTCTATAACCTGCACCCGATTCCGTGTTATATACGTGTTTTTTAAAACTACCTTTTTAAGATGGACATTTGGCAAATCAACAAGCTTTTTTGTGTTATTATGCGCATCAAAAATGGGGTCGTTGTCTTTGTTGCTAATGCGTTTGGCATCTTCTTTTTCAATTAAAAGCACCCTTACTTTTGCGGTTTGCCCTTCACCTTGGGTGTCACAATCGGTTGATGTGCACGGGGTTTCTTCTTTACAGAAATATTCCAAATACAGCACCACAACCATATCCTCTAAATTGGCGATAGTGTTTAAGGGTTTTGCATTACTTTCATCTGCCGCTTTTGTAAACAACTCCATTAAATTAACACCATTAAAATGACCGTATTTAGCCTCGACATCATCAAATATTTTGGCGTGCGTGAAAGTGGCCCCGGGAAACGGCACCAAATCGCCATCGGTGGTTACCGCACAACCTTTGCTAACTTTAATCGATGTGTTTTTTGTGTAACTCACGTTCAATCCGCAAACAATACCAACACCGCTAAGGCAAATACGCGTAAAACGGTCCTGACATTCAAAATGATCGATTACATCGTTAAGCTGCGATGCCGTTAGCACTTGGTCGGGTACAAATCTTCTGTATGCTGGGTCTTTTATCTCTTTATCTAATTTTGTTGTTGCCATGATATTGTTATTTAGAGGTTGCCAATATTTGTTCTTCCTAATATTATTTTATTACCTTTTGTTTCGGTAGCGTCGTTATCGCAATCGTGTAGATTTCCAGAATCATAAATCGTGTGAATACCATTTAACGTTGGAATAAAATCGCTTAAAACAGCTCTATAATTTGTGATTTCTGCTTTACTCAAAGGATGGTTTGCGCATTTAATTTGTAACTGCTCCAAAAACAAGCGGTATTTAAGTTGCATTTGAAGCATGTCGTTTTCAGCGTCTGGTTTTACGCCTTTTACATGACCAATCCAACAGATACGCGCCAATACGTGCGCTGGTATTTCTTCGCGAATTATTTTTTCTGCATAATTTCTAAAATCCTTGTTTGAAAATCGCGTGGTCCAACCCGGTAATATGACCGAAACCCTAAACGAATACGGATCTGTTGGTCCGCAGCTCTCGCAATCGCCGTCCAAACATGAGGGCATAAAGGTTTCTGCTGGCGCATCCGGAATTTCGGTTTTTGGTGTTCTTCGTTTTTTATCGGCGTTGGTGGCATTGTAAGTATCTGGCCGTAACAATACGTGTTCTACCAAATACATGCCTTCTTCGTAAGCGCTTAAATCTTTTAAATAGGCGATAATTTCGTCGCGCTTTTGTTCAGACTTTTCTTGGGTTGCCGTATAGGCTATGCGGCGGGCGACAATGTAATCTTCACTTTGCTTATCTGTTATTTTGGGATTGATGATATTAAAATACGTCCGGCCTGTTTTGGTTTTTTTCAACTCATAATGTTCGGTGCTTTTTGCAAGCTCAAAAGCCAAAAAGAGTTCTTTTAAAGCTTCGGTAAGTCTGTGGTAATGCTTGCTTGACGAGAGCAGAATATCGTCTCCATTTTTTATCCGCCATCGGTATTCGGTGAGGTTGTCTTCTGTTTTATCTTTTTCATCATAAATTTCAATGGCATCGCCCAAAAGATTTCTGCGACTATAATCTGAAACCCCAATAAGTCTAGCGATTCGCTTTTGCACGCCTGAGACATTTTCGGTATCCCAAACCTCGGGATTGCAGTAATTAAAACCGATACCGCGCTCGCAACTTATGGTTTTGTAATCTTCAACAAACCTGGTTTTTGCCTTTAAAATTTCGTATTTCGCATTGGCATCGCCATAAATCATTTTCATAATAAAGGCATAGTCGCTAAACCGTTCGGCAAATCGGGCGATTAAATGATCCAATAATTGGTTTCGGCGTTCGTAAAATGTGTTTTCGGCGGAATTGGTCGTATCATTTTTTAAATTGTTGAAGATATTAACCAAATTAGCGTTGTAATTTACTGAGTCAACCAATTCGTCAATTTCAGGAATATCGGTAACCGTTTGCGAGAAATAGGTTTGCTTGTTGGCCTCTGAAAGTTCTGAAATCGCATTAACGCCGTACAGTGCTTTTAGGCTCTCATCAACCGCCAATAAATCTTTTACTTTTGAAAGATGCGCAAAATAATTGGCCAAAATTTGGTCGAAAAACAACAAATATGCTTTTAGTTGTTTCGCTTTGGCTTTGCGCTGTTTATCGGCATTGGCTTGCAAACCATTTGGAGAAATGCCGTAGGTTTCCGGAAAATCCTTTTGGATGCTCGTATAGGCATCGGCACTTGAATATTCACCCAACGGAAAAACGACATCTTCCGTTTTAATATTTTCGAGTTGTTTCTGTTCCTCATTATTTAACGTTTCGAGAATGATTTTTACCCGTTTTTTGTTGACGCCAATGGGCAAAAACCCTTTACTGAAATTAAAAATACTGTTACCGCAATCCTTACAGTCCTCATCTTCTTCATCCCAACATAACACGGGTTTGTGGTTCTCTTTCACACAGATTATCCAAGCATCTTTATTGGCTTCGTCATCGTCGCAGGTTTTTATGGAGATATCTTTAATGGTTACAACCCCCGCAATACCCATAATGATTTGGATGATATCCGAAAGCCGAATGTCTTGTCGCAAAGACGCATTGCGAAGTTCTTCGGTATCAATAAATCCACCTTGAAAATCCTCGGGCTCGATACAGCCTTTTTCAAAAGGTACGGGCCCTTCAAATATTTGATCGGTTGTATAACCTTTATCATACATTTGTTTGAGTGAATAAAACGAAACGGATGGTGCCAAGTAATGTCCAATCGCCTTAATTATCAAGGCTTGAATACGCTCCTCGTCAGCATCCGGACTAATATCCAAATACGCGCAAACCGATATGTGTTGCTCGGGTATTTCACAAACGTTTACTAAATCTTCACAAAGATTTCTGTTTTTATGGTACAGTTTTTTTACTTTTTTGAATACCGCTTCCTTGTCTTCAACCTCATCTTCAAAATCGATATAAATATCGTTTAAGCCTTTTAAAGCGAAGTTTTTCTGATTTTCATCTTCAACCTTAAAAGCGTTGTAAGCCATCTGATGGTTTTCGCAATTCAAATAAACCTGTTGTTCGTGCTTAACAATCCAAGCGTTTTTCACTTCTTTTATATGAACGAATAGCTTGCGATAATCCAACGCCGACACGGGTTTTGATGGCAAAATATTTACAGCCGACAAAAACTGCTGATGCATCTTTTTAAAATTATCGGTTTCTGATGCCAACAGGTTTTCAATGGGCATATCGATACGTTGAGACAGATCGGTAATGGCATAACAGAGCATTTCCATGATGGTAATTCCAGGGTCATGGGTGTTGTAATCGGTCCAAATTTTGCTTCCTAAACTTTCGAGGTGTTTAAGTCCAAGTTCTCGCAGAAAGCCAAAATCCAAATCGTTATTGGTATTTACTTGCTTTGGTATGGTAACAGATTCGTTCATTCAATCAATACTTTAGGTCGTTACACATTCGTTTGTACTTATAGTTTCAACACGATGTTTTTCATATTTCACAGAGGTTAAAATCACCTTTTGGTTAGCCGGCACTACGGCACGCACTGGGCTGAATATCACCTCGCCCTTGTTGTCGGTTTTATTGGTTTCTTCAAGCAATTCGAAATCTTTTATATAATCGACATAATCCAATTGTTCGATGTAATAAATCACCACGCTTTCGTGCAGGGTTAAACCAAAATTGATTTCGGCAGTTTCCTCGTAAGCCCATGGTGCCAAGAATTTCGAAATATCTTTTTGCAGTTGTTTTTTATAAAAATTTTCATCTTTTCCTTCATAAAATTTTACTTTCAATGCGATTTTAACTTCTTGGTACATGGGATTTTCAACCAATGCATCAACATGCAAAGTGTTAATGGCATTGATAAAATCTTGTATTTCGTTACGCTTTGCCTTACTTATTCGCGGTTTATAAACATCAAAAATATTCTGGTTGATGATGTTGGGAACCACGATTACGGTTACAAATCCGGGTGCCAACTCAGAGTCGCCAAAGGTGTGTTTTAAGCAATTCACCTTATAAATTTTCGGAAATTGCTGAAGGATCAATTGCTCGTAATCCCATATGGTTATGGCTCTTTGTTTGTGGCGCAAACGTTCGCTAACACGCCGATAAAACTGGGCGTCGGTTTCTTTTGGCACACCACCAAACGAACTGTAAGGCTGTGTTACGCCTTTTAAAGTGGCTATTCGTTCAACTAATTTCGAAATGGTTTTTTCGGGCAAGCCGTTTTCGAGATGCGAAAGTTCGTTGCCATTATTGTAAAACTCTGCGATTTCGGCCTGGGTATGGATGTTTACCATTTGGCAAACCGCATCAAAAGCTTTTATATTGGTGACTTTTAACCAAAATAAATCTCCCGGAATCCTGTTATTGTTACTCGTGGCCTCTTTTGGAACCGCTACTTTTACGATACCGGATTTCAGGAAATTATCGGTGTTGTTAAAAACGATAAAATCATTGTTTAGCGGTTTCCATTCGTCTTCACTTAAAATGTACCAGGCTAACTTTTCATTGCCTTGATAGGTTTGATCGCCTTCGTATTCGGGGTTTTCACTACCTTCTAAAACCTGTATTAAAAACGATATTTGTTGAAGCTGTTTTGCGTTTTCAAGGCCTATAAACAATTCGCCTTTTTCGCATTTTGGCACTAATGTGCATTGTACTTTCGTGCTTAAAAACTCGTGTTTGGTTTTTAAATACGTATGCTGTTCGGACTGCCCAAACGGATGCTCGTGGAACAGCTCCAAAGACTCATCTAAATAATTGGTCAGGTTTTGTTTTAAGCTATCGGAAGATGCTGACAAATTAAAAGTTTTGGTAACCGATGCCTTGTAATCAACGCTCATGTTTTCAGCCAATGGCGTGTAGGGTTCGTTGGGAATTAACGCTGTTTCACTATCTTTAGACAGCGCCACGGCGTAAATCCTAGGAAAGAAATCGTGCAGAAAAGATTGCAATAACGATATTCTAATAAATCCTTTTTTGGCATTTGAAGAAAAATTTTCCTGTTGGATCGGGTTATCAAAAAGTCCTGATACACCTTCGGAAATGGCATCCCTAAAATCGAAAAATGAATTGTTGTAAACCTTTAAAACATCGTTATAAATAGTATTGTTTCGCAATTTGTTGAATCCAGCAATACGTTCCATAAAACTGCCTCCACTTGTTTTTTTTGACTTTGAAGAAGTTTTTGGAACCCTAGAACTTGTACTGGCATTCTGTGTATTCGAAATTGTAAAATTAGAACTGTAGCTGCCGATTTCGTTTTGGTTAAATAATGCGCCTCCAGTTATCTTTGGCTCCCAATTCTTATCCGCAAGCACTTCTAAATCAATTTTAAAAACGTTTGAATCCGGGACAATTAAGTCGCTATCATCAACAGGATCTTCTGGCGGATTGGTATCAAGCTTGTAACTATCCTTTGATAGATTTTGTAGATGACTTTTTCGATACGCCAAATAATGCTCTCTAAAATGGTCGTTTTCAGAAGCGTTTTCGTAAAACGGAGTGTCCTTCCATTGTAGGTTTACCTTAACCTCTGTCCACGGCTTGTTCAATGCTTCCTGACAGCCAATATAAAATTTGGAATCCCTTACGGGTTGCGGCCCAAACGGAAAAAAAGGTTTGGATACATCCAATCGGCCCAAATCGTTTTCAAGCAGAACATCCTGCATGTTTTTAACGTCCACATCTATTTTAATTGATGTTACAATGGCACCACTTAAAAACTCATAAAAATTATAGCCCAAATCATCATCGCCGGTTTTAAATAAAAAACGCGCTATGGGGTTTGTGGAAGTAAAATTTTCCAGCAGAACGGTTTTATCATAAGGCACAATGGGATCGGTTGCTTCCGGAATTTCAACAACCAATTTTAATGTATTGTTTACTACGGAAGAAGTAACCGTGTTTATTTGAGCCGAAATCCATTCTTTTTCACCGCTTAGCAACACATCAAAAACATTATCCGGTATTTTATTTGATGGCGTTGATGGCAATTTAGAACCGAAAGTTATGCTGAAGGTAATGGTTCGAATACCTTCTTTTAAAAGCAATATGGGCGATGCCATGGCAAAACCCAGTTTTGCATTGGGGAGGTTGGGAATACCCTCTGAATCTTTAAAATTAGGATGACCGAATGGCCACCATTTTATATTATCGTCCGGAAAATCGCCTCCCAATCCATCAAAGGAATTGGCGATTTCGGAATATTTTACACCCGTACCTTTTTTATGTAATACGTTTTTTAACGCGGTTACTTTAGCGCTGTTAACAATGAGTTCGTTTTGTGTTTTATAAATTCTTTTGTTACCATTGGCGTCTTTTCCGGCATCGGTTGCAATGCCTTCTTTAACCCTAACATCCGAAGCATTTTTAGCCAATTCAAAAAGCAGGTGTACTTTATCGGGCACAGCCTCTTTATTACTGAGTTTAAGGACTTCTTTATAATAAAAATCCAAATGCCGTTTAGAGAGGTTATTTAATCGGTCTTGGCTTAATTCAATCAGTCTTAAAAAGCAAACGAATAATGTGAGATGCGGATTTAAATCTTTGTTCGTTTCGGTGTCGAGCAAAAGATTTTGAATAGCCTCTTTCTCAACAAAGAATCGCTGCCAATTTCCATCCGTGGTATGGGTTTCGGTATCAAAATAATTAACGTGTTCTGCAAACGCATGAGCAAACGCCATCCAATCCTCGATGCTGAGATCGTGAAGCTTTGCGGAGTCCGGACTGAGCGCATTAATATGCCTTTGGCTCTGGCTGGTTCCGTTTCGCTTTAAAAGGATGTTGTTATGGTTGCAATCTTTACTCATAGGTTATTTTGGGTTTTAGGTTTCAGTACCTTCGGCTTTGTAAAACGGATACACCAAATTGGCTCTGGAATTTGTGGCTCTTACGCGATAATCTATTACAATTAGCAGTTCGCCCTGTAATTCGTTGGTGGGATCGATATCTATTTTTTCAACATCAATTCGAGGTTCGTGGTACAGGATAGCGGTCTTAATCAAATCGACAACAAATGTTTTTAAGGTGGTATTTAAAGGTTTAAACATCAATTCTTCGAGGTTGCAGCCATAAGTGGGTTGCATGATGCGTTCGCCCAATCTTGTAGCCAATAGAATTTCGAGGCTTTTTTTAATATCTATCTCGTCCGAAGTCATGACCACTGTTTTTTTAGCCTTGTCAAATTCTGGAGGAAAACTCCAACCTGTCCCTAAAAATGATTTATTATTATCCATAATTATCCTATTAAAACCGTGGGTAAGCCCAATACTATTACACCGCCATGCGCGGTAGAATCTCCCATGCGTGCGGCCGGCATACCACCAATAAGTACCGTTGCAGACCCCGCAATAATGGTATCCGGTGGGCCAACGCAAACTGCCATATCGCCAACCCGTGCTGCGGGCATACCACCAATAAGTACAGTGGGTGCGCCCGCTGGTAAAATGGGACCGCCAACATGTGGCACTGTCCCCGTTACCATAGGGCAAGTGTGCATATCTCCTATTCTTGCTGCTGCTGGCATATATTTTTATTGTTTATTGTTATTCTATATTTTCTATGTCTTTTATTTATAGGTTTGAGGCATCAATTAATTTGCACCAATGAGCCTTTTAAAACGGCTGTTGCGCTAGACGACATTTCAACACCCGCAGAGCCTTCTGCCTTAAATTGAATGTTCGCTTTGGCACTAACATTGCTACCTTCTATATTAACATCGCCACTCGCTTTTATTTGAATATCCCCAGCACTTTCCATGGCAATACCGCTGGAATCCATAGTGAGTATATTGGAGTTATCATCTTCAATAATAATGCTTCCCGCGTCTTCATCCATGGTAATTTTTTTACCTGCCGGAGTTTCAATGGTGATTGATTTTATATCGTCGTTAAACATAATTTTCATGTCGCTGCGCGATACAAATCCTTTTTCGTGATTATCATCCGATGCTACAATGGGCGCTGGTTTCGCGCTACTGTGAAGCATGCCTAAAACAATGGCATCGTTAGGATCGTCGTTTATAAAACCCACAATCACTTCATCGCTTATTTCGGGTCTGAAAAATGCCCCCCTGGAATCACCCGCATCTAACGAGGATACTCTACACCAAATGCCCTGTTCTTCGTTATTGATTATGGGCAATTGTACTAAAATGCGATCTTCGCCATTGGGGTCGTCCTGCAATTGGGAAACGATGCCCACTTGCAGTCCGTTGATTGCTGAAATAATGCCCGATGCGGGTTGCGGACTGATGTCAAAAGTTTCGGAAAACCACTCTGGGTTTAATCCAAATTGCGCATCGACAGTCCAATTGCCTTCTGCAATTTGATGCCTTACGGCCGTTACATATACTTTTCCGTTAAAACGGTCGCCCACACCTTCAAGCTTTAACAAGGTTCCTGGTTTTACGGCAGGAATACCTTGAAATTTTACTTTGCCCCGAACCTTTGCCAGTTGTTGAAACAGCATTTTGGCATCTGCCCAATCTTGCAACTCAACATCGCTTACCTCGCCACCGTGCCTTAATTCTAAATTGTCTAAATCTATAATAGATGCCAAATCTGACGACGACAGGTTGCCATTAAGTTGAATGTTTGGATCGTTGGCTTCAATTTCAATGATTTCCTGATCGGAAGGATTCCAACCATAACTCGACACTTTTTTTACTTGGCTTCTGGCATCGATTTCGGCATCAAAATCCAATAAAGTTGCCCCGAAGCTAATGGTTTCAATCTCTTCGTCATCCACCTTGGGTTTCATAATCGTTATTTTACCATCATCAGTAAAACACAATTTACCGTTGGCTTGTGCTCGCGACACCATAAAATCCCAATCGGAAGTATGGTATTGTACAAGTTCTTTATGTGTTTGGTTGGTGGTTTCTACATCCTTTTCCAAACCATACGTATCTATAATGGTTTCGAAAATATCGCTATCTGTATTCTCGTAATAATATTTGCTTTTTCTACCAATGGTTAGTTTAACGGCTTCGTCTTTACATTCAATTATGAGCAACGAGGAATTGGCTCTGATTTTTAAATTATGTTTTATGACCAGACCTTTGAAAATGGTTTCTTCATCAGAATGATACCCCGCA
Source organism: Hwangdonia seohaensis (assembly GCF_031932625.1). Taxonomy (NCBI): domain Bacteria; kingdom Pseudomonadati; phylum Bacteroidota; class Flavobacteriia; order Flavobacteriales; family Flavobacteriaceae; genus Hwangdonia; species Hwangdonia seohaensis. Next base: position 199,604 of record NZ_JAVSCK010000005.1, on the reverse strand, counting down.
GTAATCTCTATTTTTTTTCCTGGAATCAACAAATCTTCATTACTTAATTCGAAGTCTTGTTTTGCCGCATCACCATCAATCAAGGTTATTGTTGCAGACGCAATTCTGTTCACTTCTTTATTGACCAGAATGTGTTTAACCTGATACTTTTTTGAAAGCTCCTCGCCCTCAACAAGCACTTTAAACGTGATAAGGTCGGGACTTTTTGAGGTTTGTATGGTTCTGCTGTTGTTCATAATTTACGAGGTTTTCTGTATCGGCGGAAAAACAAGTTGCTGCCCAATGGTTAATTGCCTAAAATTGGTAATACCGTTAGCTTTTGCTACTTCCAAATAGTATTTGGAATCGCCATATATCCTGTAGGACATCAACGGCAAGGTGTCGCCGTCCTTTACAGTCCTTAGATGTGTTAAATCCGGCGATTGGTTGTTTTCTTTTGCCAATCGTAAATCTTCTTCGGCCGTACCCTGAAACTTAACATTGGCCATAGCTCTAATTGGTGTGCCATCCGGATTAAAGAGCTTGTATTCAATACTCATTTCGGTTAAGCTTCCTTTAAAAAGCAACGTGCCCCACGCAATTTTTAAATAATTGGGTTTGTGCTGCTCGCCATTATAATCGAACACCACTTTTTTAAATTGCTCGATGTCCTCAATAACACCATCTTCTGAGGCTTCGGAGGTTTTTATAGCACCCGTGCGGTCGAAAACAAAATTAATATCGAGATGCTCTGGCAGAATTTTGTTAAACCTTGGCGCAGTTGCGCTGGTGCCCTGTGCTTGGTCTTCGTTTTGTTCAATTTTATAATTAAAGGCGTATTTTTCCGGATTGATTAGCGTGGTAAATTCGCCATCGCTAACCTCGTTTTCAAACGTGTCGTCGCTATAAGCAATGATTTTCAATTTTGTAAGTTCGCCTGTAGAAAACATGGTTTATCGTTCTTTAAAATTTGATATGATTTGCATAACCTGATCCACACATTCTGCAACGATTTGTTCTTTATTACCGTTTGGATTCGCTCTGGTATTTGACTTTTTATCGACATCGTTATCGACATTAATCTTAACATGTAATTCTTTAATTTCAATGGGCATAATTTTGAAAACTTAAAATGGTATAACGTCGTTTGCTGAAATGGACTGATAATATTGGTATTTAAGCTCTAAACTTTCAATGGCCAATTCGCTGTTCTCCGCGTTAAAATCGGACACCGACCAACTCACCGGAATGGCATGTACAACTTTCCATGAATACAACGGCAAGTGTTGCTCGTTATGAAGAATAACCAACAGATCGATGGGTTTAAAGATGAATTTTTCGATAGCATCTTCGCACCAAGTCGTAACGCTTGAACTTATTTGCAAACTTCGTTTTAGCACCAAATTAGGAAACGTAATGCCGGTTGGAAGCTGATGCTTAAATCGGTTTTCTCCACCTTCGGCAACCGTTTCTGTTTCAATAGTACCCGAAAGTCCGCTAACGGATTGGAAACCAATTTCGATATTAGGCTGTAAATCGAGAAAAATCACCGAAAAATGAAAGCTCGTAATAGGCGGTAACAATCCCATATTTAATCATTTTGGATAACCAAGCCTTCGTGCACAACTTCTACCGATTCTATAGCGGTTTCATTGCCATCGGCTTTTAGGTCTGTGGATTGTACTTTTGTAGGCCATGCATTTTTTACTTTCCATGTAACCACTGGTTCGTGCTCTTCATTTAGAAGATTGATGGTGATGTCTCGTCTTTCAATGGTATTTAATTTTACGGTGTTCCACCAGTCAAAATATTCGTTATCACTATTAAACGTACCTCGTTTTAAAGTAATATTTGAAAATTTCTGCATCCCGGGCATTTTTATTTTACTGTATTCAGGACTTGAGCCTTCTCTATATTCGATGACTTCTGTTTCTACATCCAGTCCTGAAACTTCGGTGAAACCTATTTTTGTTCCTCCCCAATCTACTGAGAAATGAAACTTTGCTAACGGATAATCTGCCATGATTTTGTATTTTTTAAATTATTATGATGTATTAAAAATTATGCTTCTTGCATTTTATGAGAGAACTTAAGAATGATGAATTCTGCTGGACGCACAACGGCCATTCCTATTTCAACATTCATGCGGCCTTCCAAAATATCGAGTGCCGTCATGGTTTCACCCAAAGCAACACGAACGTAAAAAGCCTGCTCGGGTTTTGCACCGGCCAAAGCACCCGCGCGCCATTGTAGGGTTAAAAAATTCTCGATCATTGCCCGTACCTTAATCCATGTATTGGCATCGTTTGGCTCGAAAACAAATTGCTCGGTGGCTTTTTTTACAGATTCTTCAACCATGTTAAAAAAGCGTCTTACGGGTACGTATCGCCATTCGTTGTCGTTACCTGCTAGTGTTCTCGCGCCCCAAACAATAACGCCTTTTCCTGCAAAGGTGCGGATGGCATTAATGGATTTGCCCGAGGTATCAATATTCAAACCTTCTTGTTGCTCGTGTGTGATTTTTATGGTGGGCTCTAAACAGGAACTTACCGAAACATTTGCGGGTGCTTTCCAAACACCGCGATTGCTGTCTACTTTAGCGTAAATACCGGCCATAGCGCAACTTGGTGGTAAAGTGACTGTTTTTTTGTTGATTTCCAACTTAATTTGATTGAAGGCTACCAAATCAAAAGACGCCGAAGTGCTATCTTCCAAATCGCTTAAATTGCCGCCATCAAATTGTCCCGTTCCGGCAGTTGCAGTTTCATCAACCGTGTTATGCGATATGGTAACATCGGCTCCATCAAAAACAAAATTATATACCGTTTTAAGGAAGGGATGGTACGAAGCGCCGTACTTTAAAAGGTCGGTGCCGCTACCCAAGGTATTGCTGCTTCTTAAATTAGCACTATCGTTTCCATACATATCTATAATGGTAAAGCGATCACCTAAATCGACACATTGGGTCATGGCCCTATTAATTAAGGTATAATAGTTCGCAGCCGTACCAAGATTAATGGCATCTGGAAAAACAAATAACGTGGGCTCGTCGAATGCTTTAACGGCATTAAGCCCATTGGTTAAATCGGTTAAGCTAATGCTTGCCGTATAATCTCCTACAGAGGTTATATAACATGGGCCACCGCCATTATCAAAATACATACGCATGGCGTAGTGCATTAAATACGGTTGGGTAGCACCTTCGGCGACACTTATTCTGCGATTGAGCAGTGTTGGTCCGGTGCTATCAATTTCATCGTCAATAGTTACGGTTATATTGGCTTCGTTTAACGCTTTGCCAAAGTACGTTTCGTACTCCAGAAGCGACGTTATTCTTGTGGGTTTTAGCACTAAGCTATTGGTATCTTTATCTGCTTTTTCTGTGTAGCCAATAAATGCAGGTATTGCGGTCTCTACTTGAGCTACCGACGGAGGAAATATTGAAATTTCCTCGACGTAAACTCCTGGTGTTCTGTACGTTTTTGCCATGGTTTCTTAATTTAAATGTATATTTCTGAAAAAAAGTTATTATTATCTGGAATGAGATGATTGGCGCTTGGATTCGGAAATTTATCACCGGCATGATTCACCTCAATAAAACCGTATTTGGTCAATGGATTTGTCGTAGCCGTTGTGAAAATTTCCGAATCGTCTGAAACGCGTTTGTAACGCCAAAACGTCTCTCTGTTTTTAAAATGAATTTTAAATGTGGGCAATTGGCTTCTTAAATCGCCAAGTGTGGTTAAGATGCTTAAATCGCTGTTATCACCGGTCATGGTTAACTCAATAATCCCGAAAACCCCTATTTTATTTTGGTCTTTTAATTTTTCCAATAGTGCCGTTGTCCCTGCGGCAGATAATTGGTAAGCATCTGTTACATGAGTGCTATCGGTGCTTTTAGCGATGTACTCGAAACCTGCTCCTTCGGTACTTGGTTTTGTGTTTCCAAAAAAGAAAATATTAGTACCGCCAACAGTAAGTTCGGTATAGTTGCCAAAAAACGAGTCGGCAACCCTAATTATAAAAGTTAATTTAAAGTCGCTCGGTATCGGTATAAATGGTGTGTTTTGCGATGCGTTCACCAGTTTACAATAGGCCGACAATCCGCTTTTATGTTTTTTAAAAACGATCTTGTGACCAGCCATTTTATCAAGGGTGCCTTGAGACGGGACAATCTCAATAAACTCTGAAATATCGATTAATTTCAGGCGCTTTTTTTTGTCGGCATCACTTAATGTTGAAAAAGCCGTAGTGCCATCATTCAAAAAATAATCATGCAGTAACTCCACTTCAAACAACGGTTTATATGTGGTACTAAATGCCATTAGTTTTTGTGTGTTAAATCGCCATTTACCTGACTTATTAAACCGCCTTTGCCCAAAATGGCTTCTCGTTCTATTTCAACCAGACTCACTTTGTACATTACGGACGGTATTTGCTTGCCGCCCAATGTGCCCCAAACAAAATTGAGCTCCTCAAAAGTTGGGGTAAACAAATCGACCACAAACCTAAAATTGGTGATTTTACTCATCGACACATCATCTCTATTATAAACGGTATTGCCTTGGGTGAACACCTTTTTTCCTTGAAAAAACTCAATAATCTTCGATAGGTTTTTTAGAGCCTCATCATATTTATCGTTAGTGGCACTGAAAAGGACATAGAGATTAAGGTTTACAATGTTGTTTTTATAGGAAATCCGCGTGCCTTCAACCGCGTAATTGGGTTTGTTTTTAAGCGTAGCTTCTTCCTGTAAATTAAGTAGGGATAAAATGATATCTGATGAAGCTCCCGTATTATCGCCTTGCTCTGAAGCTACCGACGCAATATTATCGAGCGACACGGGACTGTCTCCAAAAAAATTATTAACATCTTCAGTTATAATTTGTAGTACTTCAAAAATCATTGCGTTAGATTTTACATGCGAATACGCTGGAACAAAGCATTTTTTTCACTCCTTGAAAGGTATTTATTAAAAGTAAGTTTATCAATCCCCATTTTTAGGGATTTATGGGGTTGTTATGCTATAAGTGGAGAGGGAATTGTGTATTTAATACGAATAAAAAGATATTATAAAGGAATGATTTTTATCAACCTATTATTTTTCAGTTTTCATGGCTAAATCACCAATATATTCAAGTCTCAAATGACTATTGTATTGAACGAAAAATTTTATGAGTAAAGGCTACTCATTAGCAATAAGCTTATCAACAATCTCGTCGAGCAGTATTTTATTATCGGCTACGGCTAAAAAACCATCTTCTTGCAGTGCTATGATGTTTTCTTTATCGGCTTTATCCATTTCCGGATTGGAATTTATCAATTTTGGTTGAATGCGATAATAATCCTGACAGTGCTTTTTGGGCAAGGTTTCAAATATTTTTTTTAATTGGTAATCTACCGTTTCGGCATTGCCGCTCATCATAATATCAATTAGCGGCCTAATCCATTTTACCATGCCTGCATCTTTAAACTCGTCGTATGTATAGGGCCGTTTTACTGAGCCCGTCCCAATGGACACAATTAGCATGTTCTTAGCGCTTGGTTTATCGGGCTTTTCAGGGTTGTTCAATACTTCAGAAAAATTAATGGTTCTGGCCTCTGCATAAGCGCACAACGAGGGATTATTGGCAAACACGCCACCGTCAACAAGTGCGTAAGGGCCACCAAAAACCGATTTAATTCTTGCCGCCTCAAAAAAAGTTGGAGCTGCCGAAGTTGCCCTTCCAACATCGCGCATTAAAAAATCGCAGACCTCATCTTTGGCATTAATACTTGAAAAGAAAAAGCTTTTTCGGTTGCCAATATCGTAGCTTGTTATCAGGCAAGGTCGCAATGCTTTACCTAGGGTTGTGTTTCCTAGAAACAAATCCAAAGCATGTTCGAGCTCCACTTCTGAATATTTTTCATCAGTAATACCTCCTACACTTTGTATTTGTTTCATTAAGGACAACTCAAAAATGTCATCTCCTAAATCCAAATAAATACCAAGAGCGTCTTTGGCCCCGTATTTAAAATTTCCATTTTTATCGGGGCACACATATAGTAAAGATAAAATGCCTCCAGTGCTTGTTCCAGCAATAAAATCGAAATACGCACCAACCGATGCCTTGGGGTCGCCTGTTTTTTCCTTTAATTGGGTTTCAATATAAGATAGGATAATACCGGGAACAATGCCTCTTATACCGCCGCCATCTATAGATAGAATACGTATTTTTTTCATATATAATTAGTGGTTAAAGCAGTGCTTTTTATTCGGAACCCAAAACCAATGCACCTTCAGATGAATTTAATTCCATTCGTATTATGGTATGGTTCTCATCGCTAATAGGTATCATTTTACCAGTATATTTCATTTTCACATCATTTGGTCTATTAATGGTAAATTCGATATTAAGTCCATTAAAACTGCCATCCAATGTATTGAATTGTTTATCGGCATCTGTTGGGTGATTTGATTCATCGCCAAAAATAACGCCCGATTCTAAGCCTTCATCATCGCTCTGCAAATTAATAGTGTAATCAGGAACTCCAACAACTGGCCATCCTGCGGTAAAGGCTGGAATAAAAACAATAGCTGCTAGGGTTTCTGCACCACAAGCCAAAATAATACTTGCAAAGGTAATTACGATTGATTTTTTAATTACATTAAGCGTTTCCATGTTTGTGCGTTTTAGTTAATTTTATGATTCTCTCAAGTCTTCTTTTATTTTAGAAAAAAGCTTGTCCATGTCGTTTTCAACATTATCAATTGCCGTATTTAATCCTATGGTTGAATTTTTTGAATCTCTTATTATGTCTTTCTTTATCCTTTCACGTTCTTTTTTGTTGTTCTGTTTTTTTTGATAATCCCATATTTTTTTTCTGATGTCATTTAGTTTAAGGATGTGTTTTTTATGAATATTGTCTATAATGCCTTTATAAACTGATTCAAAATCCTTTCCATAGGCTTTTCCGAAAACCGATTCAAAATCCAAAAGGTATTTTTCACCATTATCATTTAAATCAGAAAAAATGCTGTTGTACGCTTTTATCGTGTTTTCTAAATCTTTAAAGTATTCTTCATAATCTAAAGCATTAACGATAGTATCATCAAACGCTGTTTGAACATCCTTAACCCTAATCATATAAGTGTCCATTTTTTTTGAAATAAAACCGAACTGTTTGTTTTTCGCTTCTATAATTTCTTTTGCATGAAGTTTTCCTATTAAATTTTTCATATAATCCTTTCGGTGCGTATTGCTTTTTATCAAAGCTTTTTGAATGATGACACTTTCTTTTTTCGGAATTTCGCCGTTGCCTAAATTTTGGAAAAACACCGTGACTTCGTAAATGCCGCTATCCGTATCTTCCATTAATTCGCCAAAAACCACCATTTCCGCTTTTATGGTTTTTAATTTGTCAACTGTTTCGGTGGGCAAATTTTTAACGTTGGAAATAGCGTTTTCCATGTTTCGGTGGGCCAAAACCAAATTGTGATTCCGACGTTGCAATACGGTGTATTTATCCAACTTAATAAGTTCGGTTTCAAAGTCGTCTGTGAATTTTTCGGCATATTTTTCAATGGTTTCGTCGCCGGTTTTAAAATCCCATACGTACACGTTAGTTTTTGAATTTTGAGCTTGTACCGTAACAACCAACTGGGTTGCCACAATTAGTATAAGGCCTAAGCTTTTAATGAACATGTTAACATTATTTCTCATGGGTTTTAATTTCATTATTCAAACTTTTAAATCAGATTTAAGAATTACAAACCATTGGTAACTCTGTTTCGTTTTTTGTAATCAACTGGTTGGTAACACAGCGTTTGGTTCCATCTTTTAACTCAAAACGGTGACTGCTATTTTTCTTAACGACGCTAACGGTTATAAAAATTCCCGATTTGCTTACAATATTCGCTTGCTTTCCATCTACAAAAACATCAGCGTTTACCATATTTGAGGGCACAATCAGCTTGACACTATAGCTTATGCCTTTTAAGATTTTTGTATTTATCAATTTATCCGATTTATATTTTAAATCTTTATTGGTATTAAATATTTTGGTAACCTGCGCATTAAATTTCATTGAAGCTGCTTGAGCATCCGGACAATTCTCTAAATCTTTTTGCAATTGCGCTTTAAGGTTATCCAAATCGTTGATTTTATTTTGTTGGCTGATTAATTGGGTTGATAATTCGGCAATTGTAGTCTCAAAATTCTGAATGGAATCATTCAGTTTATTTGCTTTTTCTTCACTCGCCTTTAATTCCACACCAAAAAGGCTGAATTCTTCCGTATTGGTAATAAGTTGTCTCAGTTCGGTTCTGAACATTAAAATGGCCAATACAGCAAATACGGCCCAGATTAATGTTTTGAACGGAAAATTTGGTTTGGCTTCCATGGTTTTTGTTTTATAATGATGCTATTAAATCCTCATTTATGGGTAATTCTTTATCGGCCAACCCAATGGTTTTTAAAAATTCATTTGAGAATAATTCCGCCATATCGTCACTCAACAATGCACTTCTGCACGCTTTCCATTCATTAATTTTATCGGCATCGAACATGTGGTTTACCAAACCCGGAAACGCCCAATCGCTATTTTTTCCCCAATGTATGGTAAACGGAATGTCGTTTTCTTTTAAAACCTCAATAATGCGTCTGGAAAATTCTGTGAGGCTCATAATTTTTCTGGTTTTATTCCAAAGCACGCCATCAATTTCCAGCATACAGGTTACGGGGAATTTTGTAAAACCCAAAGTTGCCTTTGTTTGTTTTACAAAGCGCATGGCGAATATCCCGGGAATAGGCCCTTCGTTGTTTGTTAAATCGGCAAGCAGTTTTAAAGCCTTTGATGAATTTTTATGGTCTACCCCAACCGAACAGGCATAGGCTGGCCCTTGGTATGGCGCATCCCAAAAAATTTCTGGAAGTGTTCCCGTTAATTCTTCATCTACTTTTGGTAATATGGTTTTTCGCAATCGTTTTACCAACCAAGGAATACTTTTGGGGAAATGTTCGGCCATTTTGGTAAATAAGTGAATTAAATCGCGATACAAGGATTGTTTGATGATGGGAAATGGATCTTTATAATCAGCTTTATAAGGCTTCTTATACATTAATTCTACCACATAATTTTGTTCGTTGCTATATTGATTGATAAATACTTTGTAATGATAAGGTGTAAGACCAAAGCCTTGGGCATCGGTTTCTTCGGGGATTTTAAATGATGAATTTTTAAAGTCTAAGGTATCGGCTAATTGAAGTGCCATATTTTTATTTATTCTTTTAACGTAACGCTTTAACAAAAATCGGGGCTCTGCCTCCATCACAATACCATGAATAAACCCAAACGACCCTAAACCTACTAATGCGGCGTTAAACAGTTTATCGTTACGGATGATTCTTTTACTTATTCTTTTCGCAAAATTATCGTTTAATGCGGGGTCTGTGTGGCGCTCTAAATAAACGATGTCGTTTTCGTTAGGACCAATAATCAAATTAAGCCCCACCACATAATCCTGTACGGCGCCAACCTGTAATGCCGAACCGTGAACACCCGTAGAAATACAGCCCGCAATGGTTTGCCCATTACTGGCACCCGTAGTTTTTAATGATTTACCATGAGTCGAAAGCACTTCGGATACCCGTTTAATAATCGTTCCGCACTCAAATAAAAATAAGTTTGAGGCATCAAAACGGGTGTTTGTGTGAAGATGCTCTGCAACCATTGGCACATGAATATTCATAAACCCATTGTAGTGCATTCGGTCTTTATGATGTGCAATATGGTTCATGGACCAGGCCGACCCATAAGCTCGAAACCCTTGGTTGTCTGTGTTCGTTTCTTTTATAAGTCTTTGAATTTCTGTGGCGGCATCGTTATAACGATCTATTTTATCGGGTATGTTTCCATCGCCTTCCAACTCGGTTACATAAAGCGTTTTTAACGGAAACGGGCCATTGTTGTGCAGCGTATCCCATTCTTTTAATGCATGTGTTCTTGTGGTTGCCATAACTTTAATTTGTTGGTTTCATACAAACGTATTTTACTTTCATTTTGCGTTTTCTTCCAAAAGTTACCAAACTTAAAAGCGAACCGCCAAAGGTGTTTTTAAATTCTACGGTGTGCAGCTTGCCCGATTTGCATTTATCGGTTTCTTTTATCAGATATGTAAAATCTTTTGAGGTAATATCAATTTTAATTACGGTATCGAGCGTTACCACTTCCATACCGCGATAATAATCGTCACCCAACATTAACGGATCTGGTTGCGGCGCGCCATTTATGCTTCGGAGCCTTACGGAATAACAAGATGCAAAAAACAGGCACATACTTATTAAAGTGATTATTTTGATTGTGTTTTTCATGATTTTTTTAAGTTTGATTTGATATTCATTTAAAAAAACTTAAACAGATTTTAATCTATTTAGCACCTCTTCGGCATATTGGCTTCCAAAATTATGCGACAAATCCAATGAAGCTTCGCGCCCCAGCGTATAATACAAATGCGTAACCTGTTTTGGCGCGTAACACAATATTAAATCGGTAAACACATTGTAAGCGCCCTTGGTTTTTTTGTTTGAAGTCGTTAATCCGCTATAACTACTTGAAGCAAATTTGGAACAATCCTGTAATTCGTTTTTATGGTTTAGATAGCTTTTACCAGCGATTACCTGACAGCCTGCCGAGAAATTTGAGCGCCCTATCCCGGTCCAATGGATATTAATGGACGGATTTACGCGCAAGCCTTTTACATTACCTTGGTTGTCTTTAACTTGTATGTCTTTGTCGGTGTAGGCATTGTCATTATCCCAATCCCTAATAATCATAACACCTTTAGGATTTTTAGGTTTTAAAGCGCGGTAAATTTTACTTTCAACCGATATTTTATGCCACCCGAAACGATAAAGATGTTGTCCTTCTATTAAAAAGGCTTCGTCTTTCCGTTTTGCCATATTTACGCTGGCATCGGTGGAACCCCAAAAGGTAAACGCCATCCCATTGATGAGCAAGACAAACAAATCATCATTTTCCCGTCTAACGGCACTTTCGGTTTGTTTTCTTCGGATGCCTATAAGATGAATATCGCTAGTGTTAAACGTCCAATCGGCAGGTTTTTTTGTTGAATAGGTATTTGTCAACTTATTCAAATGCTGTAAAATAGGTCCCGGATTATTCGTGTAATGTTGTTTGGCTTGTTGCAACAATTGCATCCAATCTGAATATGATTTAGATGGATTTTGACTGGACATTTTCCCCCAGTCTGAAACCTTGTTTTCTCTCTCCCAACGCGTTATGTGATCCATCGTACCGCTGCCCACCATACCATCGGGCACCATATTGGTAACGCCTTCCATGGAACGCACATACTCTTGAAACAGCCTTACCGCAGCTTGGGTAACATAACCAAAAACACCATCAAAAGCACTGCGAGGCATAAAACCGGCATTGAACAAAAATCGCTGAAGCTTCAACACATCATCACCTGTGCCTTCTCGAAAGGAACGCCATTTGGTTCTGTCGTCATCTCTAAAGGACACTTTATTGATAAGCAAACCATCGATATGATACGGTTTAAGAAAATCTTTCCTGCTACTAGGTGTTTTTCCAGCATCACAACTTCCTAAATATAATACAGCCATAAGTTTATTGTTTTAAAAGGTTTTTTAATTCGGTTTTAATAATGCCCAAACACTCTACAATATCTTGATTTTCAATATATTCCAACAAGAAATCGATTTGGGAGATTTCAATGTTTATATAGCGCGGACTGTATATTTGATTGAAAATATCTTTATACCATCGTAATATTTGTTGGTCTTGGTGGTCATCATTGTTTTCAGAAACCAGTAAAATAGCATAGCTTATTTCGGTCATTCCAATGAGCACTGAAATATCCAGGTCTTCCTTATCAAAATCATCTAATTCTTGACGGAAATCTTTTAAGTACTTTGATAAATCGGTTACTTTTTCGAAAGCTTTATTGGTTTGCAAGCGGTCCAAAAGCTTTTCACCACCCAACTTTTCGAGGATAAAACCAACAAACAACATGTTTGATAGCGCATTTAAATACTGCCCGCTGTGCTTATCTGATGCCATTTCCATAGCTTCGTTATAATAAGCATAAGCCGTTTTTAATTGATCGGTTTTCTTTGCACCATCTAAATATTTCGCAGAAATTTTATAGGCATTTCCTACTATGTTTAGCCTGCTGGCATTTCTACCGGCCAAGGTGAGCAACCGTATTTCGTCAAGATATGTGTTAACGGCCTTGGCAACCCCGTCTTTTCCATCTGATTCCATAATAGATTCAATAATACTTTCTAACCTGTACGATTGTACTAAACAATATTGCTCCAAGGCTTTTATGGAGTAGTTGCCGTTATCAAACTCAAATAGGCCTTTATACTTTTGAAACGCCACTTCGGTATTGCCCAATTCATCATAAATAAGGGCTTCTTTTTCCAACACCATCGCATCTAACAGGTTGGAGGCTTCGGCTTTGTCGATAAAGGCATCCAATTTGATAAGTGCCGTTTTTTCATCTACTTTTTTATCCCGAATGGAAATCAGTAAATTATCTAAATCGGTGTGTACCTGAGAAGACACCACGTATTCTTGATGTTGTCTATTCGATTTTTGTCTGGTATCGAACTTATAAAACTGATTACCATAACATTGGTAAGCGCCCCAAGTATTGCTGTGTTTGTGTTCTTGATAACATTCAAACCTCGCGGATTTTACGGCGCTACCAAAATCGCAACCCTTTAACATGCACTTATAAAACGTTTCTGAAAATACCTTGGCAGCCGCATCATCAACAGCCCAACCAGCTATTACAATAGCTTTTACGCCCATTTCGATAAGCTGGGTGCCTATATTGGCCGCAAGACGGTATCGGTTTTGACTGTATTTATCGTCTTGGGCATCAACAACACCTGAGAAACAACAGTTTATAAACACAAACTCGGGCACATAGCCTATTTGATTTATCATAGCTGGGTCAATACAAATACCGCCACCTATGGCAATGCCTACGTTATTATTTTCGGGATCGTAAATGCCGTGACCTGCAAAGTGCATCATCTTATAATGTTTGCTAAACAACTCCATCATAATATGTTTTGCGTTGGAATTTAAAAGCACATTAACATGATACCCATCTTTTGCCAGTTGATTTGATACCCACTCAGATTCTGCTTTTGCGGCAGGAAGTTGTTGCAAATTTTCTTGATTGTAAATAGGGTCGCCCACTACAAAAGCCTCTATATTGTTTAACGCCACCTGGTTAAAACGCGTGGTGTCTTCGGTAACCAATTGCCTAATAAAACTAGAGTCTACCGAAGCAGGGACATCGGTAATATGGTAATCGTGCAGTAATTCCCATGGAATTTGAGCAGCACATTTATCCAGTTTTAAAACCAAGTTATTTTGATTTCTGAAGGTGTTTTTAAAATCATTCGGAATCAACATCTCGAAAAGGGATTTAGATAACCTTTGGTCCCAACTTGAACTGACTGACATTTCTTCCAATAAATGGTTTATTTTATGTAAACCAACATTAACCATTTCTTGTTCAACCCTTGCCAATCCATAGGATGCATCATACTTAAACCCTGTTACCGTTTCGGTGTCCTTTATGTTTTCATCGGTATCCAAAATACTGGTTATCTGAAGATTAAACCATCTCTCGTAAGCTTCATCTTGAAATATTTTTCTCTTCTTTGCTCCGGGACGCCTCGAAATGCCTTTGGTGTAATTAAATGCCACGCGGTTATCGATATTGTACAGTCTGGTTAAGCTAAAATAGGCTTCACTTGCAATGGATTCGTAGTAGTTTACAATTTCAATATTCTCGATTAGCTTTAAGCCTTCTCCTGTTATTTTAATTTGCTTATTGGCTTCTGCAACACCCAATAAAATACCTTTTATGGAATCTTCAATGGGCAATTTACCGTAACCTATTCCCATTAAAACAAACGAAATTCCGGTGGCGTACTTTTTGGCTTGTGGCAAGGTGTAATTGTCGCGCATAAACATGGCGTATTTAAGTACTGCCTGCTTTACCGTTTTGGAAAGGACATAAGACGTTAAACCGTTTGTGCTGCCCAAGCCACAAACAATAGCCCCTTTGGGTTGTGTTTTAAGGTTGAAAAACACTTCGCTCTCGCCTATTTCGCCGGGGTAATAGCCAATACCTAAACGTTGCGACAATCGGTTGTCCAAATAGCCATCTAAAGCTTTTTCCGCACTTAAAATTAGATCCATAAAGAAATGGCCAACCATAACGGGGTAAGCCGACATTTTTAAATCGCCGTGGATTACTTTTACATTGAAGAATTCCGTTTCTGGCTCGCTTTTTTTATGGGTACCGAAAAGTGCTTCAACAACGGCCTTTGAATCGTAAAGCGGTTCTGGAGATTCAAAAACTTCCGAAATAATTTCTCCGCTTCGCGATGCGGGCTGTTGGTTGCTCAATCTGTTGGTGCTACCGGTTTCCAAAATGTCTGAAATACCGTGGAATATGTAAGCTTCGTTGGCCAAATCGCCATGAGAAGTATGTGTATAATATAAATTAGAAGTGTTTAGCAATTGCTTTGGAATGCCTGTTTTCCAGGTGACACTTCCATCGCCGTGAGACGTGGCTTTATAAACCAGTTTTTCATATTTCGACAGAAAACGATTCTTGAATTCGTAATCAAAAACCGTTTGGTCTGATTGGCCACAGATGTAATAAATATTCCTAAAATGGTCGTTGGTTAAATCTTCTTCCAAAAACTTTTTAACGTTATCGCGGTAAGCCTTAAAATCTTTTAGCGATTGGGCGTTATCCTTGGGCTCCGGCATGTGCTTTAAATTGGTTTTCGAATCAATCGATTTCCAAAAGTTTTGTTGCCAAAATGGTCGTTTTACATCATCATTTTCAATAGGTAATAATTCAAAAACCCCTGGGAATTTCCAAAAAACCTTTAACAGTTCATTACGGTTGTGCTTAAAATCAATAAATGCCAATTGCTTAACGCGTTTGCTATGACCGGTGAGCACTTCCATAATTAAATACGAACCCAACCAAGGTGTGCCCAACATAACGAATCGGTTTTGTACGTTTTCTTTGAATTTAGACCAAGTATCGGCATGGTCGATCATGCACTGGCGTACTACCAAACCGCCCATGGAGTGTGCAATAATATGAATTTTACCACTGGTAGATTGCATGTAATCTTCAAGCTGTGTTTGCAATTGTTTGGCAGCCTCTTGCACCGATTTTCGCCAATCGAACTCAAACGTAATCACATCATATTTTTCAGATAAATGTTCTGCCAATTGGTAATAATATTTTTTTATAACACCACTGGCATCCACTTTTTTGGCTTCGATATTGAGTTTTTTAACAATAGCTCCCCGATTCAATTCGCGCATATCTACCCACTGGTCTTCCTTATTATTGGTAAGCGTGGAGCCCATAATTCCTGGCACGATAATTACAATATCCTTGGTAATACCTTCAATTTTTGGTTTTAGGCTTACCCCTTCTAAAGACAGCGCATCTAATAATATACCGCGTTCACCTTCGGTGTAAACGTGTTTGGTAAATAATGTAGTGGGATTGTTTTCGTTGGCCCTTAAAGCTTCAATAATGGCGGCACTGGAATTATCGGCAGAAAAATAATTAAAGTGGTTGGTGCTGCTTCCTTCCGCCAAAAATTTATAAATGCCTTCTTTTCGTTTTACACCGTGCTCCATACGTTTGGTATCGACTACCAAATCGTTGTCGGCTTTATAAAACAGATTCGCCAAAATAACCTTTAACGAGTTAAAATTAATGCCACCAATATCGGCATCGCCAGCAATGTTGTATAAATCGCTGACCACCGAGGTATCTGAAGCATTCATCATTTTTTGGAACAGCGATTCGGGCATCATCGCATTTAAACCGGGCAATACTTCGGGGTTTTCCTTTTGGCTTACCAATTCCAATAAAAAGGCTTTAACGGCATGGTAAATAGGATTGCCAATACCAAATGCCAAAGACACAGCGTTTAAAAACAGATTGAAAAAGTGGTCTACACGACGCGATAAAATGGTTGTTCCGCTGGCGGGTGCCGCTACCCGAACCACTTTATTTACTGTAATTTTCTTTGTCTTGGCCAGTTTATTGATAGCATCCATCAATTCTTGATTGCCCGCTTCACCCTCGTCAGAACCTAATATTCCTATTTCATTTTTACTAAAGCCAATAATAGGGTTCCGATGGTCGCATTTCGCTAAAATATCGGCTACCAAACCGCCACGGGAATGACTTAAAATATCTAAATTACAGCCTTTGGGGCAATCCTTTAAAAAGTCCAATGCGTTTTGCAACGGGCTTACAGACAGCGTATAGTGCTCCAAGGCCAAAATTTGATTATCGTAAATCGACACTATGTCGTTCCAGGTATCGTTATTGTCGTTAAGCTTAAAAAACGCATCGTTGGTGGTTGATAAAGTACCGTGTAAAAGGAGTAAAATAGGGCGGGTTGTATCAAGGTTTTTTGTGTATTCTATTCTGGTGAATTTGTCGTTAATCTGGTACAATCCCGGATGCGATTGCATCCGATTATCATAAGATTCCGCCAATTTATGAATCCCGATTTCGACCGAATTTTTAGCTTTTGCTATGGGTTTAAAAACACTAAAAACCTTTACCATGGCACGTTTAATGAAACCACGATTGGCATCTTCAGAAATGATTTGAATATCAAAAACATAATCTTCACTGGAAAGCGAACGTTTTGATAATGTTTTTTTATCGTAAATGGCCTGAACATCCTCGGGGTGCCCTATCCACTCCGTATTATCGGTAAATTGCAAGGCCACCAAATCGTTCTCTTCAAAAACTACCGTATTCAATGTGTTTTTTGAGCGCTTCGAAGACACTTCGATATAAGATTTTAATTCGAATTTTTGGCCCAAGGTGTTTGGTACAATGTAATCTATGTTTGCAACTTCTCGCTCTACACCTATTATTTTGGCTTTTTTAGTCATGGTTTATGGTTTTGGTGATGGAACCTTCAGTGTAATTATGTGCATCTGCATCATTTAAAGCCAAGGCCGTAAATGCAGCTTCGTTTAGCGGAGTATGGGTAGCGTGTTTGAGAATCATAGTATTTAGGTTTTATTGTGATGAAATAAAATACTTACCAAATACACCTACGTACATCATCTTCAAATTAAAAGGGTGGTTTATAACATTGAATGATTATAAAAACCGCTCCTTTTAAATGGATGATTTAGGGTATATAAATACTAATAAAAAAATTCAATAGGGAGATTAATGCTGCGTAAGAGACATTAATATAATTTATAAAGTTAACAAAAAATAACTAACAATCAAACGGTTACGTTTAAATATGTAAATATACGCAAAACCGATAATGTATATTATTCTGAAGTATACGAGGTTTTAGGACACCGTATTTCTATCAAAACTAGAATGGTTTCCAAGCATTATAAATGCTTTTGGATGTTAAGATTTTAGAATAAAGTACGGGTCGTGCCAACAAATGAATCAATCCGCATTTTATGCTTTTTCCTTTGAAGGAAACAATAAACTAAAAATATATCCAAAAATAAAACATGAAGCAACACCAAAAAAGGAGTACATCAAAAAGCTAATATCGGTGAAAACACTGATGTACCATATTAAGACGGCACTAACCAACAAGCCTAATAAAGTGCCTTTGGCATTGGCTTTTTTGGTAAGCATTCCCAAAAGGAACATACCACCTAAACCACCTGTAAAAAGGCCTAGGAAACGATAAAACTGATCCCAAAGCGATTTAATATTGGAACTTGCCATCCAAAGCGCCAACAAAACTCCAAGAATACCGGTTATCATGGTTACCAATCGTGCAATACGTAATAACTTCACATCGGCCACTTGGGGCTTAAAATGTGCATGAAAATCGTTGCAATACGCTGTTGAAACTGAATTTAAACTACTACTGATGCTGGACATGGCCGCAGAAAAAATACCTGCAACCAACAAACCGGAAACCCCTATAGGCAATTCACGAACAATATACCACGGAAAAATCGAATCATTATTGGAAATGGCAGGAGAAAGTTCGTTAGGCATTTCGGTATAGAATATAAACAAAAGCGTCCCTAAACCAAAAAATATAATGGTGGCCGGTAAAGTAAGTACCGCATTGGTATAAAGGGTTTTTTGAGAATCCTTAATGCTGGAACTCGTTAAAAACCGTTGTACAATGGTTTGGTCTGTACCTTGTGTTACCATCGCAGAGGCGAGCCCACCAATAAAGACCACCCAAAATGTAGATTCTGTAAAGTTAAGCTCCATGTTGGTGATATTAAACTTATCCCTTTCGGAGGCATAAGTTATCATCTCGCCAAATGAGGCTTCGGTATGTAGCATAATCCATACTACGGCCAAAATGCTTCCACCAAGAAGCACTATAACCTGCATAACGTCTGTCCAAATTACTGCTTCAATCCCTCCAAAAGTGGTATAAAATATACACAGTACGCCCATAATAAGAATACTGGTTTCCACAGGAATTCCCGTTACAATTGAAATGGCCAACGAGGGCAACAACAACACAATGCCTATACGCCCCAATTGAAACAAAATAAAAGACAAACTCCCGAAAGCACGGGCGGTATAGTTAAAACGGTCTTCAAGATATTCGTAAGCCGTTTTTATTTTTAATTTGTTGAAGAACGGAATGAAAATAAAAGCAATAACGGGTGTTATTAAAATGGCGGTTATGTTAAGAAAAAAGAAAGACCAATCAGTTATAAAAGCCTTTGCCGGAATCGCCATGAATGTTATGGCACTTAACAGCGTACCAAAAACACTTAAACCCGAAGCCCACCAAGGTATTCTTCCGCCTCCGGTAAAATAGTCTGCCGTAGATTTCTGTTTACGGGCAAAATAAATTCCGATTAAAACCGATACTAAAAGATATAACGCAAGTACACTATAGTTTATAATTCCGAATGGATGTGCCGCATCTGCGATTTTAAAGTTTTGTACTTTGGGTGTGCGGATACCGGGTGAAACCTCGCCCGAAACAATAAAAAACTCGTCCTTGTTTTTAAATGATAATGCCGTAACGGGAATTTTTGTTGAAAGGGAATCGTAAACAAACCACTTTTTGGTTATGGAATTATAAGCCAAAATTTCTTTTGAGAAACCGGGGTGTTCATTTAAAATGTCATCTCTCCTATTTGTAAGTGCGGTGGTTATAGAATCGTTTTGTACCGTTCGCAATTGCAAACCAATATGTTCCAACTCATCAAAAAGCAGCTCATCGCTCCCGCCGTAAACCATAATGTGCATGGAACCCATGGTTTCTGCCGAAGCTCCCATTAATACTCTGGTTTTACCATCTATTTCAAGGTTGCCCTCGTCTTGCCAGGTTTTGTTTTTAAAATCGTAAGATAAATATGTAGTGAGCGTTTCGGATTTTTTCCCGGACACTTCATTCCTACCTCCAATTACAAACAACTTTTTATTGGTTTGCGTTTCTTGGGTTGCAATACAATGGAGCGCTCTTGGAGGCCCAGGGAAATCGGTTAATTTCTCCCAACCCTTAGGGTCTTTTAGGTTTAACCTGTAAAATGAATTGGTACTCTGTTTTGTGTTTTTACCGCCCACAACATATACAAAATCATCGCTTACAACGGCAGATGAAAATGCTAAAGGTTCTGGCAAAACCGGGTATTCAGATATATTTATTTTTTTCGAAGATGCATCATAGGCCAAAAGCAAAACCTTATCGCTTACCATAGTCTCATTATTGCCGCCAATACACAAAATGCCTTTATCCGTTGATACCGAAGCCGAATATCCAAGTGGCATGGGCAATTGCGTTTCTGATAAACGCCATTGGTCGTTTTCAAAAATATAGATATCTGTGCTCCATACTTTATTGCCCCCCTCCCAAGGCAAGCCGTTAGGAAAATTTGCACCACCTGCCGCAATGATCGCACCATTGTGTGCCCCTCCTAACATGCCCGCAAAACCAAGCGATTCAATGTTTGGTTTTTCTGCTGGTAAACTAGGTAAGTCCGAAGTACTTAATTTGGAAATTTCTTGACCAAAAGACGGAATAAACGTTAAAACTATAAGTATTAATATGACGGCATTCTGGATTTTCTTCATTTTAAAATACGTTTAAATAAGAGACTTTTTTGTTCCAAATTAAAATTCTATCAAGCTTTATTTTCTGAAATACTATGACTTTAAAATCAAACTATTAGATTTCTTAAAATAAAATTTTGCGACTAAGTTAGTAAAAATAAGTTATATGTATTATGTATAACATAATAATTTATTGGTTACCTTTGTATTTTATATTAAGGACAATAAGGAAATTAGATTCCTAAATAAAATTAGTAGCCTCAAAAAACTATTAAAATTATAAATATACTGGTTATTTATTTCAAAATTCATCTTTAAATCTTGCTTTTCCAAAGAAACCTTAAAAATCTGTTCAATTCAAAAAATCGGGAAGGCATTCATTATTTAAAACGCTTTATTTAACTATTTTTATCAATCATTAAAACCCTTAAAATATTCAAAATGAAATTCTTTATCTATACTTTAATCGGACTTATTTCATTGACTAGTTGTACAGAAAAAAACAAAACCTTTACGACATCCGAAATTGCACTACTGCCAAAACCGGCATCAATGGATTTGTCCGAAGCCTCTTTTGCCCTTAAAGACGGCCAACAGATTTTTGCCGATACCAAAGCACAACAAGCCGCAGCAAAATACCTTCAAGATTTTGTTGATGAATCCACGGGTTTTAAACTGAAAACAAGCAGCGATAAAAATGCATCAATCGTCTTTCAACAAAAGGAAGGATTGGATAAAGAAGCCTACGAATTGGTTGTTACGCCTGAAAACATAACGGTTTACGCCAATCATGACGCGGGATATTTTTACGCCGTACAAACCATAAAACAGTTAATTTCCAACGAAACCTCCGAAACCACAAACACCACAAAATACTTGGTGCCCTCTGTTACCATAAACGATAATCCGCGTTTTAAATGGCGTGCTTACATGTTGGACGAATCGCGCTATTTTCATGGCGAGGAATTCGTTAAGCAAATGCTGGACCAAATGGCATTACTTAAAATGAACACCTTCCATTGGCATTTAATTGACGATGCCGGTTGGCGCGTGGAAATAAAAAAATATCCGTTATTGACCGAAGTCGGCGCCTTTAGAAAAGACAGCGAAATAGGCACTTGGAAAAGTGGAAAAACTTCAGGCGAACCCCATGGCGGATTCTATACCCAAAAGCAGATAAAAGACATTGTGGCGTATGCCGCCGAAAGACATATAAATATAGTTCCGGAATTTGAAATGCCCGGGCACTCCAGCGCCGCCATTGCCGCCTACACATGGTTGGGTACTGCAGGGGTTGATATTGACGTACCTGTTAAATTTGGGCGTTTATATGATAACTACGATGTCACAAAACCCGAAGTCATTACTTTTATTAAAGATGTCTTAATGGAATTGTTTGAATTGTTCCCATCGGAAGTGATACATATTGGAGGTGATGAAGTGGGTTACGAGGTATGGGAAAAATCCAAATCTGTTCAAAAATACATGAAAGAAAACAACATTAAAACACCAGCCGATTTACAAGTAGATTTTACCAATAAAATATCTAAATTTATAGAAGAAAACGGCCGGCGTATGATGGGCTGGAACGAAATTTTAGGTAAAAATATCCATAAAGATTTTGGTGAAAAGAAAAACGACAAAGAGGCTGAAACCGAACTCGCTAAAAACGTGATTGTGCATTTCTGGAAAGGCGATTTAGAATTATTGACGGATGCCGCAAAAAAAGGCTATAGTATCGTTAACTCACTACATAGCAGTACTTATCTA
Source organism: Hwangdonia seohaensis (assembly GCF_031932625.1). Classification (NCBI taxonomy): domain Bacteria; kingdom Pseudomonadati; phylum Bacteroidota; class Flavobacteriia; order Flavobacteriales; family Flavobacteriaceae; genus Hwangdonia; species Hwangdonia seohaensis. Next base: position 177,721 of record NZ_JAVSCK010000005.1, on the reverse strand, counting down.
GATTATAGCTACAAAAGCATCCCGCTAGAAAAAGCTTATAATTTTAACCCAATTCCCGACGGTTTAGATGCGCAATACCACGATAATATTTACGGCCTTGGTTGCCAAATGTGGAGCGAATGGACACCAACAAATGCAGATGTTGAACGACAAAGTTTCCCAAGAATTGCGGCATATGCCGAAGTAGGCTGGACACCGCTTGAAAACAAAGATTACAACAGTTTTAAAATAGCCCTAAAAAAAATACAAACCCATTGGGACGCTTTGGGCATTAACTATTACAAGGATTATAAATAAAACAAAATTCTACTATTATTAACCCTAATATATTCATATAAACAAAGGCTTACAACCATGCGTCATTCATTTTTTATACTTCTAATTTTAACCGTTGGATTTGGTTTTGCACAAAATATAAACATCAATCCCAAACCTCAGCATGTGGTTATTGGCGACTATTTTGATACGCCTGCCCTATTTCATATTCAGCAAAAAAGCACGGATAAAGCCACACAAAATTTGTTATCTACCTATTTTACAAATGATAACATCTCAAACAAAGGCTTTTCAATTCAAATAGGCAACGTCAATGATAGATTTCCCAAAAAACTAAAAAACAAGGTGCCAAAAAAGGCTGAAAGCTATCATATTAATATATCCAAAAAACAGATTTCGGTTATTGGTCGTGATGCCAGAGGCGCTTATTATGGCGTTAGAACCTTAATGGCGCTACTAAAAAATGAGACAATTCCTTTAGGATACATTTCAGACTACCCAGATATAGCTGCTCGTGGCACCGTTGAAGGGTTTTATGGCACCCCATGGAGTTTTAAGCATCGTATGCGTCAAATAGATTTTTATGGTGAAAATAAGCTGAACACATACATTTACGGCCCTAAAGACGATCCGTACCACAGCTCTCCACATTGGAGAAAACCCTATCCTGAAAATGAAGCAGCACAACTAAAAAAATTAATTGATAGAGCAGCATTAAACCACGTAGATTTTGTTTGGGCCATTCATCCAGGAAAGGATATTAAATGGCATAATGAAGACCGAAAAGCTCTACTCCATAAATTTGAATTGATGTACGATTTAGGCGTACGCGCTTATGCCGTATTTTTTGATGATATTTCTGGAGAAGGCACCAATCCCAAGCAACAAGCCGAATTATTGAATTTTTTACATGCTGAATTTATCAAAAAGAGAACAGATGTTAAACCTTTAATTATGTGCCCTACGGAATATAACAAAGGTTGGTCTAAACCCGAAGGTGGCTATTTAGAAACTTTAGGGAAAGAACTGCATCCATCCGTAAGAATTATGTGGACCGGCAACACCGTAGTGGCTGATATCGATAAGGAAACCATGAATTGGATTAACACGAAAATAAATCGTAATGCCTTTATTTGGTGGAATTTTCCCGTTTCAGATTATGTTAGAAACCACATGCTTTTAGGGCCAGCTTATGGTAATGGAACAGATATTGCCCAAGATGTATCTGGATTTGTATCAAACCCAATGGAGCATGCCGAAGCCTCTAAAATTGCCATTTACGGTGTTGCCGATTATACTTGGAATATGTCTGAATATCAACCCGAAAGTAATTGGAAAAAAGCACTACAGGTTGTGATGCCCAAAAGTTATAAAGCTTTGGAAATTTTTGCGACACATAACAGTGATTTAGGACCAAACGGGCACCGTTACAGAAGAAGTGAATCTGTTAGTTTTGCACCAAAAGCGGATGCATTTTTAAAAGATCTAGAAGCCGACAGCACTATTGAAAATTTCGATACGGTGCAAAAAGAATTTCAAGCCATGGTTGAAGCTTCTTATATTTTATTGCATAGCACAGACAATCCTGTGCTTTTAGATGAAATCCGCCCTTGGGTTGAGCAGTTTAAATTATTGGGGCAATCGGGATTAGCCATGTTAAACATGCACACTGCCTTAAAAGAGAAAGACAATGATGGTTTTGAACGAAGCTATCATGCACTGAAAGCCATTAAAGTAGAAATGTACAGCATTGATCGTCAAGAAAATCAAAACCCGTATCAACCGGGGATCAAAACGGCAACTTTGGTAATCACACCTTTAATCGATAAAAGTTTTGAGCATTTAACCCAAGCCTATAATAAAGCGTTTGGTAAAAACCTGGAAGTAGAAGCCAATTACAATCCGCATAAACTTTTTACCAACATAGCCCAGTTAAAAAATCAACAAATCACTTTGAGAGATAGAACACTGGCACTAAATCCGCCGTTGGAAGTCATTCACATATCGCCACAAGCCTATTTTGGATTTGAATTGCAAAGTACCACTCGTGCCAGTAAATTACATTTTAAACTCTCTCCAGTTTCCGGTTATAGCAATTTGGAATTGGAAGTTTCAGTAAATGGAAACGATTGGACAGCTATAAAAACAGAACAAAAAGACGCATCATTACAAGCATCTATAAACACCATTGTAAAATACATTCGTATTAAAAACACAACAAGCGAAACTCTAAGCCTTAAAATTGAAAAATTTACGGTTAAAATTAAGTAAATCAAAAGGAAAAACAGTTCGTTTTAAAGTAGAATAATAGTTTCAAAAACCTATCAAAACTAGTTTTAAAGCGTGTTATAAAAAATCCCGTGTGGTTAAAAATAAACCAAACGGGATTTTTTATTTAATCTATATTCAGAAAATTTTTAATTAATAATCATGCTTTACATCTGTTAATTAAACTACTTTTTCTTGTTATAAAGCTCTATATAGTGATTATCCAAGGTTTCAGAATCTTTGTATTTTTCCCTAATATCTTTTAGTTTTTGGGTCATCTCTTTAACCACATCTGCGTAATTAGGGTCGTTGTACACGTTGTTTACCTCGTTAGGATCATTTTTACTATCGTAGAGTTCCCATTCGTTTACATCGTGATAAAAATGTATCAATTTATAATCTTTGGTTGCAATGCCATAATGCCTTTTTACGGCGTGTTCTGCGGGATATTCATAATAATGATAATATACAGCCTCTCTATCCCAAGCCTCTTTTTTTCCTGTTAACAAAGGCACTAAGCTTTCACCTTGCATTTCTTTTGGTGCTTTTACACCTGCAACTTCCAGAAAGGTTTGTGCAAAATCCAGATTCTGCACCATTTCATCTTCAGTAATGCCCGCGGTAATTTTATTTGGCCATTTGATTAAAAGTGGGGTTTTAAAAGATTCATTATACATAAAACGCTTATCGAACCAACCGTGTTCGCCGAGGTAAAACCCTTGGTCGGAGGTATAAATTACAATAGTGTTATCAGCGAGTTTTTCTTCATCTAAATAATCCAATACGCGTCCCACATTATCATCAACCGATGCAATGGTGCCTAAATAATCCTGCATATAACGTTGGTATTTCCAAACCGTAAAAGTGGAGTCGTTCATGGTTGGGTATCTTTTTTTGAAATCTTCATCAATAGGGTTATAAACCGCATCCCAATCGGCACGCTGCACCGAATCTAATCTACCAATGCTTTGCCCCAATTTGCTCCATTGTTCAATACCGAGTTCTTTTACGGTTTCCGGCCTAAGCTTAACATCGTTAATTAACGACATGTGTTTAAAAACACCCATTTCGGCAGTTTTGGCAGCCGCTCCCCGTGTTTTATAATCGTCAAACAGGGTTTCCGGTAACGGGAATGTTTTTTTGGTAAATTCTGTATAATACTTTTTGTTGGGCAACCACGCACGATGTGGCGCCTTGTGCAAATACATGAGCATGAAAGGTTTGTTGGGGTCCCTGCGGTTTTTCATCCAATCCAAGGTTAAATCCGTAGTAATATCGGTGACGTACCCCTTTATGATCGTGTCGCCTTTTTGGGTGATAAACCTCGGGTTGTAATAACTTCCTTGTCCGGGTAAAATTTTGAATTCATCAAAGCCTTTTGGATTGTTTCCAAAATGAAGCTTACCGAACATTGCTGTTTGATAACCCGCTTTTTGAAGCATTTGGGGAAAGGTCACATTAGTAGTATCAAACTTACTTAAGTTGTCAATTTTACCGTTTATATGACTGTGTTTACCGGTTAATATTACAGCTCGCGATGGTGCGCAAATCGAGTTAGTAACCGTGGCATTGGTAAATAGCATGCCTTCGGTGGCAATACGATCGATGTTTGGGGTTTGTATCAGCTTATCACTATAAGCACTAATGGCTTGATAGGCATGGTCATCGGACATGATAAAAACAATGTTGGGTTTTTTATCAGTTTCCTTTGAAGTTGCTTTGTCTTTACATCCGACAAGCAAAAAGATGCAACCGATTATAGCCAAATGGTTTAATAATTTCATAATATGATTGTTATTTATTTTTGATTAACAAGGTTTTCTACAGCTTCAATCACAAAGGATTCGTTTTCGGGTGTTTGATGTTCTTTTTTAACGATTTCAATGAATTTTTCAAGCATTTCCGGGTGCTTGTCCATCATGTTGTTTTCCTCTTTTATATCAGCATCTAAATCATACAACTCAACCTCTTTATTGCCTGTTTTAATGTTTTTCCAAATCATTTTCCACTTGCCCATTCTTACGGCTACTTGCCCTTGGTAACCTGCAAATTCCCAATACAGATAGTTGTGTTCTTTTTGTTTATCGGGATTTGTAAGGGCATTATAAAAACTAATGCCATCACTTTTGTAATCGGTTTCTACGTTTGCAATCTCATTGAATGTAGGCAAGACATCATAAAATGCTGAAATATGATTGCTTGTTGAGCCTGCTTTTATTTTTTCGGGCCAAGTAGCAATCATGGGTACGCGAATGCCGCCTTCGTATGTAAAGCCTTTAACTCTTCCAGCTTTATTTTTAAATAATCCTGTGCTATTGAACCATTGTGAATCTCCCCCACCATGATTTGATGGTCCATTATCTGATGTAAAAATAATTAAAGTGTTATCGTATAAACCTTCATTTTTTAAATAGGATACCAGCTTCCCTACGTTTTCATCTAAATAAGATATCATTGCCGCATAAGTAGCATGCGGATATCGGGTTGGAAAATAGTTGCCTTTTTCTCTGTGATAATAGGGTTTTTCGTCTCCGAATTTTTCAACATAATAATCTACCCATTTTTTTGGCGCCTGTAACGGCACGTGCGGAATAGGGCTTGCCCAATACATAAAGAAGGGCTCTTTTTTATTTTCTTCGATGAACCCCATCATTTTGTCAAAAATTATAGTTGGACTGTAATCGGGCTGATAAAACTTTTCATACGTTGATTCAGCTAATGAATCACCATCATTTCCTGTGCCTGAATGCGGCGCTATAGTATCATTTTTTAAGTGAAACCGCTTTTCGTTTTCGTATAGATGTGTTGGGGTGTATGTATGTGCAATACGTTGGCAGTTGTACCCAAAAAAGTAATCAAAGCCCATTTTAGTTGGTATGGACTCGGTATGCGGTGCGCCCAATCCCCATTTTCCAACGATGCCCGTTTTATAATTGGCTGTTTTTAATAATTGGGCCATAGTTGTGGTGTTTTTTGGCATGGGGCGCTGGCCTTCAAGGGTAGAATCTTTTAGCATTTCTAAATAATCCCACACATTGCCTCGTGATCTCCATTCGTCATTTCCCCTAATACTCGCATGTCCACCGTGTTTACCTGTTAACAATGAAGCTCGTGCCGGTGCGCACACCGGAGCAGCTGTGTAATGCTGTGTAAACAACATCCCTTCTTGTGCCAAAGCATCAATGTTTGGGGTTTCGATTTTGGTTTGTCCGTAAGCTCCTAAATCGCCGTAACCCAAATCATCCGCTAGAATATAAATGATGTTTGGTTGATTGGTTGGTTGTACTTCTGATTGCTTGGATTTATTTTGGCATCCAAACATAACCGTTATACAAATGAACGCAATAGGAATACGAAATAATTTCATTTTTTTTAATATTTAGTATGAATAGTTACTTTTCCAGTTTTTAATCCTTTGCCGGAAACCGACAAATCTATATGACCAGCTTTTGAATCAGACTGAATCAAAACCACTAATTTACCACTAAATAATTTCATAGTTGGTAAATGAAAAGGCTCGAGTGAAGTCGCATCGCCATTACAAGCCACTTTAAAAATGCCATCGCCTTTTACTTTAAACTTTAGTTGATTGGTAGCCGTAGGACAAGGCACACCGTTTTTATCGACCACCGAAACTGTTACAAAAGCCAAGTCTTTGCCATCGGCTTTTATTGTTTTTCTATCTGATTCTAAAACTAATTTATAAGGTTTTCCTGCTGTGTGTATTTCTTTTTCTGCAGCAGGGTTTCCTTCATCATCAAAAGCCACAACTTTTATGGTTCCGGGTTGATATGTTACATCCATCCACATCAAACGGTACCTGTGCTTTGGCGTGCTTTTATTCTTCTTTTGAATCCCCATACTCTTGCCGTTTACAAACAATTCTGCGCTAGTATAGCTGGTATAAACAAATACGGGTGTGGTTTCGCCTTCGCGTCCTTCCCAATTCCAATGCGGTAAAATGTGTAGGGTTTCGTCTTTGGTATTCCATCGGCTTCGGTATAAATAATAGCGGTCTTTTGGTAAACCAGCCAAATCGTTAATACCAAAATAGGAGCTCCGCGATGGCCATTTGGTATCGTAAGGTGTGGGCTCGCCCAAATAATCGAATCCGGTCCACACGAACTCTCCTATAACCCAAGGTTTATCGTCTTGCAATACAAAATCTTCATCTGGGATATTAGACCAACTACAAGCTTCTAAATCGTAGGAAGAGGATTGAAAATCATCATATTGTTTCATTTTAAATTCTTCAACGGGAAACTTATATATTCCACGTGAACTCACCGTAGATGCCGTTTCGGAGCCCAAAATCAATCCCTGCGGAAAAGCTTCGTAAGCCTCTTCATATAAATGCACACGGTAATTTAACCCCGGAATATCCAATACCGCACCAAAGCCCGATGCCATGGTCGCCTTTACTTGATCCATGCCTACGGTTACGGGTCGTGTTGGGTCTTCGCGATGAAAAATATCCTGTAGCCATTTGGCACGTTTTGCACCTTGGCTGCCCCATTGGTCTGGTACTTCGTTACCCGAACTCCACATCACGATGCTTGCGTGGTTTCTAGTGGCATGCACCAAGTTTACAATATCTTTTTCCGCATCGGTTTCAAAAAAACGATGATAGCCGTTTTCTACTTTTGGTTTTGCCCATTCATCGAAACTTTCGGCCAAAAACATAAAGCCCATTTCGTCGCATAATTCCAATTGTTCCAAAGATGGCATGTTATGCGAACTCCGGATGGCATTCGCGCCCATATCCTTTAAAATACGTAATTGTCTGCGCAAAGCGGATTTATTTACAGCTGTTCCAATAGGGCCTAAATCGTGATGCAGACATACGCCTTTAAATTTGGTAATGGTTCCGTTTAAACTGAATCCTTTTTCCGCTTCATACTTAATATCCCGAATACCAAAACGAGTTTCAGTTTCATCCTTTAGAATATTTTCAGCATATAATTGAAAGGTTGCCGTATACAAATAAGGCGTTTCCGGACTCCATAAATTGAGGTTATTAACAGCTATATTTTGTTCGAATTCATTATCAAAAATCGTTTCCGTAGTATCGGTTGCAACAGTTTTTCCGTTAGCATCTTTAATTGTAGTAACCAATTTAAGCTGCTTTCCAGACACTTTGGTTTTTACATTTACCTTAGCCAAATGCTTTGTAATCAAAGGTGTGGTTATGAAGGTTCCCCATTGATTGATGCTGGCTTTGTTTTTTACAATTACCCGAACATTACGATACAAACCTGCTCCGGGATACCAGCGCGAAGACAACCCCACATTGGTGAGTTTTACGGCCAAGGTATTGGGTTGATTGGCTGAAATATGTTCGGTGATATCGAAATAAAAATAGCTGTAACCGTAATTCCAACTGCCTATTTTTTTACCGTTTAGAAAAATTTCCGGTTCGCTCATGGCGCCTTCAAAAAGCAAAATGACTTTTTTTTCTTCGGAAAAATTTGGAATTGAAAACGTATTGCGGTACCAGCCCACACCAATGTATGGCAATGCACCCGTGCGCCCTGTTTTTTCCGTAGCCACTTTTTCACCATTTTGAACAATGGCAACGTTTTGTTTGTCTATTTCCTTATCAAAAGGGCCTTTTATGGCCCAATCGTGAGGCACGGTAACGGTTTCCCAATTGGAATCATCAAAAGCGATTTTTTGTGCATTTGTTACATCGCCTTTAATAAATTTCCAGTTTTTTTCTAAAGTGAGTATGTCCCTAACTGGATGTTGCCCAAACAATGAAAGTGTCAATAAAAAAACCAACACAAACAATAGCAGATGCCTTAAATTTATGTTTTTATTAAAAGCTTCGATTGTCTTCATTTACGGAACAATTATCCTAAATTATTTATTTTGAAACACATTAAACGGTTTTGAGGTGCCTTCAATCTTTAAAACCACTACACCATGCTTCGGTACTTCAAAAGATAAACTTTTTTCACTCGTTTTCTCAAAATCTTTTTGCCCCCATAAATCGCGATACGTGTAACCTTTATCCTCGTCAATCCCAATGGTATCTAAATCAAAACTTATGGTTTCAGCCTTGTTAGACCTATTTAATAAAGCAACGGCCACCTCTCCGCTCATTGTATGAATTAATGGTTTTGCCCAGACTTCCAAATCGCCGTTATCAATTAATCGTCGCGCTTGGTACACTAATGGATCTTGGTTCAAGGCTATAATTTCTTTATTTGTTAATATTGAAATCGTTTCGTCACTCATGTTTCGTAAATCATTACCGGCCAAAAGTGGGGAATTCATCATGCACCACATGGTAAAATGGGTTTTGTCTTCGTCGTAGCTCATGCCTCTGCCCACTTGAAGCATATCCATATCGTTTACATGTCCGGGCGAGGCATATTTCCATAAATCGGCATTCAAATCGATGATGTGTAAAATGGATTCAAACTTGTTGGAAATATCTCCCGATATCCGCCATGAATCGGCTATTTGAAGGGCCCATTCACCAGGAAATTCCCAGCGGCAAATATTATAAACGGCGCTCGGTTTTATCTCTTTTATAATGTTGGCTATTTGTGTGTAACGGGTTTCTTCATCCAAATCTAACCAATCACCACCGCACCAATCAATTTTAATAAAATCGTAGTTCCAATCTTTCAGCATTAATTTTAAATCTTTTCTATCGTGCCCATAAAGCCCCGACCCCGCTCCAATAGTATCTTTATCCCAATAAGACGCACAGGTATTAATGCCCGCATCGGAGTAAATCCCCGCTTTTAATCCTTTGGAATGAATATAATCCGAAATGACTTTCATGCCATTGGGAAATCTTTCCGGATGCACCAACAAGTTGCCTTCGCTATCGCGACCGCCAAAAAAACCATCGTCTATATTCACATAGGCATACCCAACATCCGCCATTCCCGACGACACCATATAATCGGCTTGGGCCTTGATGATGTCTTCGTTAATGTTCACGCGGAAATTATTCCAGCTGGACCAGCCCATGATTGGGGTTTGTGGTTTATTAATTTTTTGGGAATTGTTTTCGGTTGAAATTCGAATGTCTTTTCTATCGCCTTGATTTTGGCAAGACATTAAAATTATAAGTGTTAAAAGCAGAATGAATTTATTCATTTTTTATTCATTTTTGGTTGGTTGATGTAATTTACAAAGTGATATTTATTATAACAACACAGTCGAAACCTTAAAAATATAGAAATTTTTGTGTGTTTCGACCGTGTTGCGTATTAATGTGAAATTTAATTTTTCAGATAGCTACGCTAATATTTTTGATTATTTATTAATAGGCATCATCCAATATGAATACGAATAATCTTGGTACGGCAACATGTAAGGCTCCATGGGTAATCTTCCCCAGCTATTTATACTGCCCAAACCTTGTTGGAAACCATCAATGTTTACAAAAACTTCTTTTCGTGGGTCGATTTCCCCTGCGTGATGCTGTACTCTTTTATCTCCGGTATGTAAATCGTCTTCACTAAAATTCAATGCTGAAAAATGAAATGGCGTGTCGCTTAAAAACTTAATTCCGGAACCATCTGATTTGGTTATGGCCGCCCAACGTACATCCAGTTTATTTCCTGTTTCTTGCGGACGAATATATGGGAAATATTGCTCCTCAATGGTTTGCTCAAACACCCCTAATTTAGCTGCATGTTGTCTATCGGCATAGGCTTCAAAAGGCCCTTTACCATAGTAAGTGATGTTTTTGTAATCCTCTGGCAAAACGAGTTTATTTCCAAATTTATAAAAATTAGAATGCTTGCCTTTTATAGCCTTTAATTCATTGGTTACTTTTACGGCACCATCGCCATTTACTAAATAAGTGCTTATAACTTGCGCATCGCCATTAAACAAATCCCTTGTAAAAGTAATCTGTACATCGTTTTTTGATACTTGCTTAACCTCGGTTGTTACCGTACCCGAAGTTCCGGCGTCTTTCCAAGCTTTATAGCGCAGCTGTGTTCCCGCACCATAATCGTTATCAATGGGTGCACGCCAAAAGTTTACTACGGGACCACTTTTTAGCAAATTTTTATTGTTGAATGAGTAATCTGTAAGTTGACCTTCCTTTTTGTTGAACACCACACTGAAACCTTCACCCGTTACATTTATAACATCGCCCTGGGTTTTATAACTAACGGCTTGGGTTGAATTTTCGGGAAGTACCGTTTTAGCATCCTGCAATTGAAATTGCTCGTAGGCCAAAACATGTCCTGCTTTTAACAAAGGCTCGTTTTGTTTTAAAATGGCAGCCACATTTAAAAAATATTCTTTATTATTTTTTAGCTGTGTTTTAAAAGGAATTTTGATTGCTTTTTTTGCTTGTGGTGCCGTTATCATATCATCAATGGTTCCGGATTCAACAACCGCTCCGTTTTCTAAGATTTCCCATTTTAGTTTGTAGTTTGATAAATCCCTGAAGAAATACCAATTCTTAACATCGATAACACCATTAGCTAAGTCGTTTTCATAAAACTTAACGTCTTGATGAATGTGAGCCACTTCGTGAATGTGCGGGTTTGGTCTTCTATCAGGTTGTACCAATCCGTTGTTTAAAAAGTTGTTATCACTTGGTGTGCCTTCGGGTCCGAAATCGCCACCATAAGCAAAAATTTCCCTGCCGTTTTTAACGGTTCTTAAACCTTGATCGACATAATCCCAAATAAAACCACCTTGTAGTTTATCGTATTTTTCATATAAATCCCAATATTCCTTAAAACCACCCATACTATTTCCCATAGCGTGTGCAAACTCACATTGCACCAAAGGTTTTGTAAAATCGTCGTTTAAGGCATATTTTTCCACATCATCGGGAGTGGCATACATGGGCACGAATAAATCGGTATTCCACTCATAAACCGCACGTTCGTACTGTGTTGGTCTGGTATCATCCTGTTCCTTTGCCAATAAATAAGATTTGTAAAAATTATAGCCATTTCCTGCTTCGTTACCCAAAGACCAAATAACGATTGATGGATGGTTTTTATCTCGCTGAACCATGCGTTCCACACGCTCTAAGTGCGATTTTAACCAAGCTGGATTATTTGCCAATGTTCTGTGCAGTGCATAACCCATACCATGCGATTCGATGTTGGCTTCGTCGATAACATAGATACCATACTCATCACACAACTCGTAAAAATAAGGGTCGTTTGGATAATGCGCTGTTCTAACGGCATTGATGTTATATTCCTTAAATATCTGAATATCGAGAAGCATATCTTCTCTGGAAATAACATGCCCCGTATCTGGGTCGTGCTCGTGTCGGTTCACCCCTTTAAATAAAATCGGTTTTCCGTTTACCAGATATTGTCCATCTTTAACTTCGGAAGTTCTAAATCCTAACTTTCTGGAAATAGCCTCAATTACGTTTCCTTTTCTATCTTTAATAATGATATTTAATTGATATAATTCCGGAATTTCAGCAGACCACGTTTTTACCTGCGGAATGGTTTTATTGAATTTTAAGGTTGCATCTGCTTTTGGTGCTAAGTCGTAAGTTGAAGAAGCAGTATAAACCGTTTGATTGTTTTTTGTGATTTCCACCGCTACGGTACCGCGTTGCTTTTTGGTATCAATGCTTTTAATATCCACCGTTAAATCGAAAACGCCATCGGTATAATTGTTTTCCAATCCTGCTTTTGCAAAATAATCGGCCAATTGCACGTTTGGTCTGGCATATAAATACACATCGCGTTCAATTCCTGAAATTCTCCAAAAATCCTGACACTCTAAATAACTGCCGTCACTCCAGCGATACACTTCTAAAGCAATACTGTTGTTTCCGGGTTTAACGAAATTTGTAAGATTGAATTCCGCCGGCAATTTCGAGCCTTGGCTGTACCCTACTTTCTTACCGTTAATCCAGATATAAAAAGCAGATTTTACAGCGCCAAAATGGATAAAAATATCTTTCCCGTCCCAATTGTTCGGAACATTAAACGTGCGTTTATAAGAGCCCACAGGGTTATCTCCATCTGGAATATCTGGTGGGTTTAATTTGCCTTTTTGAAAAGGATAAGTGGCGTTTACATAAATAGGTACACCAAAACCTTCAACTTCCCAGTTTGACGGCACTTTAATGGTATTCCACTTTGAGGTATCGTAATCTTCTTTATAAAAATCGGCAGGTCTCGACTCTGGAGCCTCGCTGTAATTAAACTGCCAAATACCGTTTAGCAACAAGTAGTTTTCGGCTTTAGAAAGATTGTCTTCTTTTGCCAACTCCAACGAATTGTACGGAAAAAAAGTGGCGCGCGCATCCAGTTTGTTTATCCCAATTACATCTGGGTTTTCAATAACAGGATCGAGCGTTTGGGCTTGAAAAGACAGCATCCCAAAACAAATTGTCAAAGTAACTAGTACTAACTTAAAGCTTTTCATTTTTAATGGCATTTTAAAATTAATTATTCTATGATTTCGTTTAAACTTGTTGAACTACAAATATAGCCAAAAACAACACGATTGTCTTATGTTTGACATATGAAATTACGCATACATATCATCTAAATCGGCGTGATGCAGTTCTTCGAAAAAAGACGCTATTTTTTGGCTCACTGCTTTGAAAAAAAGTGCGCCATTTTCTTGGGTTGCTTTTTTAGGATTTCCAACACCAGTGTCTTTGGTAACCGATGTCCATTGACGTTGCGACGTAACCCAGCCTTCTTTTAAACCTTTTAATTTGAACTCTTTGGCAGCGCCATCACCGGCTTCGCTTAATGGCAATACCAAATGCGGGGCTATGTGCATGGTAACCGCGGTTTCTAATTCGCCTGCATGATCCCCCGGTTCAATAAAATAATCATTGCCGCTTTCAGCTTGCCACCAATTTAAGGCACAGACAAACACATTAGGAAACTCAACCGACAACTCTCTAATAATCTGTTTAAAATTATTACCACCATGTGCATTTACCACAACTAATTTTTGAATGTTTTGGCGATTCAGCACATCAACAATATCTTTTAAAACAGCCAACTGCGTGCTCGGGTTCATGTTTATGCACAAAGGCACATCCAACTGCCCCGTATTTACACCAAACGGAATAGTGGGCAAAACCACCATTTTTGCGTCGTTCCTCCACGCTATACTTGCCGCCTCAATGGCAACCGCTTCGGCCAAAATATTATCTGTTGCATAAGGCAAATGATAATTATGCGCTTCGGTAGCGCCCCAAGGTAAAACGGCAACCGTGTAATTTTCGTCTTTTATGGTTTTCCAATTGGTTTCGGCCAACACGTAAGGGCGTGGTTTTGTATTCATTTTAATTGATGTATTTACTAATGACTTTCTTCCATTTTATATAACCGGTTTCGCTTAAATGCAACCCATCGTAAGTGTATTTTGGTTTGATGTGCTTTTTGCCATTTCGCATGGCTTTATGCAGATTGATGTATTTTATTTGATGCGTTTTGGCTAAAGCTTTTAAGCGTTTATTTGCCTCTATGATTTTTTGATGGTTGTTTTTGTGTCCGGAAAACTTTTGGCCCACATTGGGGTTGATGGGCAGGATGCTTTGTAAGTATATGATTGTATTTTCAGATTGATTTTTAATTTGCAGAATGATTTTTTCAGTGTTTTCCAAAACATAATCCACACTTCTTCCACGTGCCATATCATTGGTACCAATCAATAAAAATACTTTTGAAGGTTTTGATGCTGTAACCTCATCCAATCTGTATAAAATGCCATCGGTAACATCGCCACTAATCCCTCTATTTACCACATTTTTGTTAGGAAACAAGGCTTTCCAATCGCCACCTTCGGTTATGCTATTGCCTAAAAAAATGATTTCGTTTTTTGTATCCGCCTCCTTTTCAAATAATGCTTTTCGTTTATAGTAATGGTCTGAATATTTTTGGGCAAATCCAATATTAGCACATACCAGTAAAATAACAATCAGGAATTTTTTCATTTCGAAACGCATTAGTTATTCTCAAATTTAGTACTATATTTTAATTCGGGTACTTCCCTAACACCATTTTCGGTAATATTTACAGGAATACAGGTAAACATCCATTTCCATGAGTTTCTGTCTTGGGGAATTTTTAAAAGCACTTTGTTCCAGCCTTTTTTTAAATGAATTTTGGTTGGATTTCTATAGAAATAGTCTTCGTCAATAAATGGGATTTCATCTGTTTTTGTGCCTAAATTTGGTTGTTTCCAAATTGGTGGTTCAATTTCCGTATTATTTACCCAAATTTTCGGTTTTGTGGTGTGCCAATCACCTTGATCTGGGAAAGGACCAACACGTCTTCCACCCGAGCGCGACCAACCTTGAAAGCCTACCCAAAAATCTTGGATTCTATCGTCGGGCGCATAAATATTGGTGTAGGCATAATAGGTGCCTTGTTTGGCTTCGGTAACCGCTGGAAATCCGAAAAAATGTTTTATATGAATGGTGCCACCTGTGTGATTATCCGTCCAAGTATATGGGTTTCCGTCTATGTTGTACGTGTCCTTTATGCTTTCCTCAACGGGAAAGGATGTTTCAACATCACCTTGATGGTTTAAAGGCCCGATAAGTTTCCAATGTTTATCGGTTTGTGTGATGTATTGAAACTCTTTGCCTTTAAAGAACAAATCCCTATGGGTAATTACCTTTTTTTCAAAAGCCTTAAAATCGTTGAATTCTTGAGTACCTTTTGGTGGCAGTTTTGCCCAATATTCCGGGTAGTCTTTTGCCCTGCCATTCCAAATGGCATCGGCATAAAATACCATGGAAGGATAAATAGGGTTTTGTATCAATATATCGCGTTCGTGGTTAATATTATTATCTGGCCACGCCGCTAAAATACCGCCAAGTGCCAACGAATCACCTTTTGGCTGTCTGGTTGGCTGTTGAAAATATAAACGTGCCATTCCCGCAAAAGGGTCTAAATGATTGATATAATTACTTCTGGAATCTATAAAACGATGTCCTTTTCGCCCTTCGTGATAGGCCCACAGTTGATTGATGGAAGTGGAATCCCTTTTAACCACAATCCCCTCTTTCCAAACAATAACTTCTCTGTTATTTTTTCTGATTAAGTTCATAATTTCAAAAATAACATCGTTGGAAACCCGCTCAAAATCATTCCGAACTTCATCCGTCCCCATATGAATGTACGGCACATCTTCGGCGCTAGTTAAATCCATTAATTCCTGAAATAAATCCAACAAAATGGGTTTTACTTTTGGGTCGCGCATTTCATCAATTTCCAAGGCTTTTCTGAACGCATCGGTATGGCCTGGAATATCAAATTCCGGAATTAGGGTTATGTTTCTGGCTTTGCAAAATTCAAGGATATCCTTAAAATCTTCTTGTGTATAAAAATTGCCTTTTTGCCTTGTTGTGGCATGTTCTGCTTGTAATTCCGGATATATTTTACTTTCCAAACGCCACCCCGGATTATCGGTTAAATGCCAATGGAACACATTGTATTTGTATTGTGCCAAAATTTCAATCTGCTCTTTTAACTGGGAAACCGATTGGAAATTTCTGCCCGTATCGTGCATAAAACCACGAATTTTAAATACCGGCCAATCGTTAAGTGTAAGCTTTGGAAAAACGCCTTTTTTGTTTTGTTTTCTAAAGATTTGCTTTAAGGTTTGAATACCGTAATAAATGCCCTTGTGGGTAGTAGCGGAAATGACTATTTTATCTGAAATGGTTAATGAATAAGCTTCATCGTTTTCGTTTTCAGTACTACTTTTTTTCAACTCAATTGTTAGACCTTTGGTATCTTCTTTAATCTGTTTTGATTCAAAAAAACCAGCGAGCAACCGTCCTTCATTTTCAAAATCGGTGGCTTGAATGTTGATATGCTCAAATTGAATTTCATCGCTGCCATAATTGATTTCCTGCGGTGTTGGAATGATAGGATATTTATCTTCAAAATTCTCAGGATTTGAATCCGCACAACCACTTACACAAAACCCCAAAAGTGCTGTGTACACTAAAACTTTTGCTTTAAAAAAATCCAACATATCCGCTTTATTTATTTGGTTAACCTAAAAACCACAACGTCTCTGGCCGGAACTTCAATTAAAAAATTGGTATCGGTTGTACCGATTACTTTATTCTGCCATAAATTCTTAATTGTATAAGCTCCGGAAAAATCCTTGATATTCATTTGATTCCAATTAACTTGGTATTTTGTGTTTTTAATTTCTCTATTAAACAAGCAAATCGCCATATCTCCATTTGACAACGGTTTTTGCCAAACCTCAAAATTTCCTAAATCTACGATTTTAAAACCTTGCTTGCCCAAGGCATCTTGGTTTATGGCAATCAGTTCTTCATTAGTTAGAATTTCTTGGTCGCTAAACGACATGTTTCTCAAGTCGTTCCCAGCCATTAAAGGTGCCGCTAACATAGCCCACATACTAAAGTGTGCCCGGGCTTCGTTTATCGGCATATCGTTGTTCCCAACGGCGAGCATATCGGGGTCGTTCCAGTGCCCGGGGCCTGCGTATTTTTCCAAGCCCACTTGCATATCCACTAAATCCGACCAACCAAAAAGGTTGCCGTTAACGTTTCCGTCATATCGTCCATTCATATCAATATCTAGGGTTGTTCGCCACAAATGTCCAACGTTTTCTGCCCATTCCCAAGGTTTGTTTTCGCCCCATTCGCACATACTAAAAACAATGGGTCGGCCCGCTTTATATAAAGCATCGCGCATTAATTTATAAGACGATTTAGCATCTTGACCTTCAGTAAAACACCAATCGTACTTTAAATAATCGACACCCCATTTTGCATAGGTTTCTGCATCTTTATACTCAAAACCTTTACTCCCAGGGCGACGCGCGCAGGTCATTGTGCCCGCATCAGAATAAATCCCGAATTTCAATCCTTTAGAATGCACATAATCAGCCAAAACCTTAATTCCTGATGGGAATTTTTCTTTATCAACAATAATGTATCCGTTTTCATCGCGACCAATTTGCCAGCAATCGTCAATTACAATATACTCGTAACCAACGTCTTTCATACCTTTTTCAACCATGGCATCTGCCATTTCCCTGATAACGGTTTCGTTTACACCTTCACATTCAAAAGTGTTCCAGCTATTCCAACCCATGGGAGGTGTTAACGCTAAATTTTCAAATTTTTGAGCGTAAATCGTGCTTGCTGATAAAAAGCATGCTATTAAAAAAAGGTAAATTGATTTCATATTATTTTGTTTTATGTAATTTAATCTAAAATATTGGAAAATGTTGAAGCTGGTAAATTGTTTTTATTAATAAGGTTACCGTTGGTAAAAGACGCATAGCCATACCTTACAAATCGTGGGTTTTTAATGTTTTCGGACCAAACAATGAGTGTGTTACCTTTAATATCCGTATTTGCTTTTACAAAAATTTTATCCGCTCCAGCTATTTCTATGTCTTTTACAGCAGTACCATCAACAGTTTTTAAACCTTCGCCATGTTTAAAATGGATTTCCAATTTATCATTTATCACATTGACAAAATCCAACAAAGGTCCCGAATACGCTATGTTTTTGTTATAGGTTTTAGCAAGTGCCACTTTGGCCAATCGTTTGCCAACAATCCATTTTTGGGTTGGATGCACATCTGTTTCATGACCAATATCGGAAGATACCGCCATTCCCGTTTTTTCAATAGCCAGCAATTTACGTTGCGAATCTCTAAACGCGCCCCAATTTGGGCGATTGATGCTACTTAATTGCACATAATAAAAAGGAAGTTCGGGTTTTTTAAAATGAATACGCCAATCGTTAATTAACATTTTAAATAATCGCTCGTGCAAATCGACACGTTCTGCATTTGATTCGCCTTGATACCAAATAACACCTTTAAAGTTGAAGTTGGTAAGCGGTAAAATTCCTGAATCAAATAAAAAAGTAGGATCGTATGGATGCCTCGCGTTTAAGTTTTTATTATGATCGAAATTTTTCGTCTTCTGTTTTGAATTCCAAGAATCGATTAACGGATTTTGCCACGAATCATTTAACATACTTATGGTTTCGTGTGTTTGTTCCATGCGTTCCCGACTTATCCAACTTTGTGCTGGTGAACCTCCAATGGCATTGCAAATAATACCAATAGGCACATTTAATTCTTTTTGAAGATTATAGGCGTAGGCATAAGCCACGGCCGAAAAGTTTTCTAAAATATCATCTTTAGTATTGCTCCATCCTGAATACTTAAAATAATCGTTTGTGTTGCAAAGGGCCAATTCTTCTTTAGTAAAAACACGGCCGTTTAAAACCTTCGGATCCATTGAAAACACAAAAACATTGGGATTTAGAGAGTCTTTTAAAATTGTTTTGGCGTGTCTAGATTGATTTACTTTCCAGTCCATGTTAGATTGTCCCGATGCCAACCAAACCTCGCCAATATATACCTTACTGAAATTAATATTTTCAGATAATTTCGATTCAACTTTAAACGGAAAAGGCCCACCGGCTTTCATTGCAGGAAGCGTTGCTTGCCATTCGCCATTTGCTGAAACTTTTACTTTAGATTTTTCTCCATTTAAATTTACCAAAACCTCATCATTCGCATTCGCTGTTCCAGAAATAATAATGGGTTCGTTACGCTGAAACACCATGTTTTCACCATAAAATTTTGGTAATTTTAATCCACCAAAATCACCTGTAATGGCGCCATAAACCTTTTGGGCAATCACGGTAGCGCCAGATTCCGTTGGATGTAAATTATCCGGGAAATATTCCGGGAAACGATATAGCGGTTCGTGCAGATTTATAAGCTGTACATTAGCCGTTTTAGCAATAGTTTCAATTTTATTTTGAATGTCTTTAAAATTTTCACGCATGCCTTCTTCAAACCAATGATGCCCTGAAAAAGTGGGTGTCATTTTACAAATAAACACTTTGGGTTTTGATGGCAGATTTTTGTAAACCGCAATCATTTCCAAATAATCGGCTATAAATTCATCTTTGTGTTTTGGCCAATTATTGTTGCCTTGGTCGTTTAACCCTAAATGAATGATTACTATGTTTGGTGCAAAATCTTGGGATTGCTTAAACTCGTTTTTTGTCCAATAGGGTTTATGTCCGTTTTTAAGCATGGTCGCTCCGGAGTACCCAAAATTGGCCACTTGGTAGTTATTGCCCAATAATTTTTGCAACTGCGCGGGATAGGAATTTACAGCCCTATCTTTAATACCCGCTCCATAAGTAACCGAATTGCCAACACAAGCTACTTTAATTTTTTGAGCTTGTGTTGGCAAAATCAATGTAAATGTGAATGCAATAAAATAAATAAACTTTAAAGGCATTTATTTAAACATTATGGTTTTTTGTAGGTGTCTTTGCCATCGGTTAACCAATCTAATGAAAAGCTTATGAACTCATTATTTTTGTATTCATCCTTTTCAAAAAACAATCCAATATCGCCATTTTCCAAAATGGTTAATGATGAATATGCCGATGACCCTGGGTAAACCGTTTTACCTTCGCTCCACGTTTTTCCTTCATCATAACTAATACGAACCGACATGTTTACGCGTCCTTTTTCAGATTGCGCATTCGAAAAAAGAATTCTATCCTTATCGTAACCATCTGCTTTTGAAGTATAGCGAATGATACTGGCATTACAACCCGGATCGATTAATTCTGGAACTGGATTTGTTTCCCAAGTTTTTCCTTCGTCTTTCGAGGTGTGTACGTAACGCATGCCCTTGCCGTTTACTCTTGCGTTAATCATTAAAGTACCATCGGCAAGTTCAATAATTTTAGATTCGTCTGCCGGTTGAATTGGCGTATCAATAAAATACCATGTTTTACCATGATCGTCGCTACCAAATACATGCAATCCGCTATTTAAATTTACCATGGTGTGCAATAATTTTCCTGAGCGTGTTTGAATACCACGACCCGAGGTTATGAATTTAAAATCCTTATGCCATTCGGGTTTTGCTATTTGCGAAGTAATATCTTCGGGTTCGCTCCAAGTTTTTCCGTTATCGGAACTTTTCATAACATGTAAATAGTAGATGTCTTTTTCGGTATCCAAATTCATGTAATTGTAAAACATAAAAATATCGCCCGTAACTTTATCGACAATCATTGAAGGGTCTGAAGCCGATTTGCCTTCTGGGAAATCAATTACCATTTCAATGGGCGTCCAGGTTTTGCCATTATCGCTGCTTCGGCGTATAATGATATTGATATCCTTGCTCCATTTTAAATCGCCGCAACCTGGAACACGCTGATCGATAGCCGCTATTACATCGCCATTTGGCGCCGTAACGATTGCTGGAATTCTGTAACAAGCAACTCCTTCTTCCATACCTGCATTAAATAGGGCTACCAGTTCCGGAGTCTCCTTTACAGCTTCGGTATTTTCCTTTTTTTCAGTATTGACTTTTCCCTTACACGAGCTAAGTAATACAATCATCACTAACAAAACAGTACTTCTTATCATCTTTTTAATATTTTAGGTTTAATTATTATTTTTTAGCTTCAATGTTTTCAAAAGCTTTCCAACATTGGTACATGGCCCTAGGCACATGGAAACAACCTTTCCACTTGCCTCCTTTTAGTTTTAAAAGCACTTCGCCTTGGCGGTTTAAATACCCAAACCATTCGCCGTTATCAGGGTCTGAAAAATGAGACCAAGCATAATCGTGTACTTTATGGTACCATTTTAAAATATCGGGGTTTTGGGTTTGCTCATAAGCTTTTGCCAATGCCACTAAGGTTTCCAAATGAACCCACCATAGTTTTTGATCCCATTCCAATTGTTGAGGCGGATGCCCTTTTGAATCCATAAAATAGTAAATTCCGCCGAATTTATCGTCCCAACTGTACTCTAAAATATTTAGAATAGTTTGGGTTGCTTTATTAATGAGGGCTTTATCGTTTTTACGCACGCCAATATCAATCATAAACCACATGGCTTCTATACCATGACCCGGATTTAACAAACGCCCGTTAAAGCTATCATGATGCTCGCCGTTAGGTAAAACGTTTTCGAAAATCAAACCTGATTTTTTGTCCAAAAACACTTCCATAACTTGATGGATGCTGTAATCTATTGTTTTTTCAACTTCGTCGGCATCTAAAACGGCTTCCAATTCCAATACCAAATTAGACAAAATCATGGGCAACGAAAAGCCCATTAATGGTCTGGTATCTGTATTCTTTTCGTATTTCCCTTTCGGATTATCAATTCTACCAAGAATATTAAAATACGTTTTTTTAGCCAATTCCTTTACCTCTTCGTCACCCGATGCGATGGCGTATTGGCTAAATGCCATGGCCGCAAAACAATCGGAAAAAATATTATAGGCCTGCACCAAAGGCTTGCCTTCTTTTGTAACAGAAAAATAAAAATCGCCTTTTTCATTCATGCCGTAGTTACGCAAAAAATCGATGCCATTTTTAGCAATGGCCAGCCATTTCTCGTTTTTTTCAACTTTGTTGTACAGCATCGAAAACGTCCACGCCTGTCGCCCCTGAAGCCAAATAAACTTATCGGTGTCGTACACATTCCCTTTGGTATCCAAGCATGTAAAATAGCCTCCGTTTTCATAATCTATGGCGTGTTTTTCCCAAAACGGAACAACATCTTCAAGCAACGTTTTTTTATAAAGTGTAGAAAAATTCATCTCGAAATAAGATTTTTTTATATTAGCCTTTTATTTTAAAATAAAATGTCTTACTTTTATATGTCTGACATAATACAAAAATAAGAAATTATACCTTTGTAAGACTTCTTTTTAACAAATAAATTAAATGAAAACCAAACTTAGTAAAATGGCTCCGCTCGAAAACTTATCGTTAGTGGATAAAGTGGAAATTAGATTAAAGGAGTATTTTAAAGAAAACAATTTAAAGATTGGCGATTCGATTCCGAAAGAATTGGAGTTTGCACAGGCCCTTGGAGTTAGCCGCACCGTTATACGCGAAGCCTTGTTAAGATTGAGAACCATTGGCGTAATCCAGTCTAAAAAACGCAGCGGCATGGTGTTAACACAGCCCGATATTATTCAGAATTTTGAAAAAGCCATTGAATATAATTTATTAGGCGAAGAAGCTCTAACCGATATTTTTGAACTTAGGCTAATATTGGAAATGGGTATGGCCGATTTATTGTTTGCCAGAAAAACCAAAGCGGATCTTGATGCATTGGACAAAATTGTTTCCAAACAAGAAATTGAAGAGCAAAATACCGTGCTTTTTAGCTTAAAAAACGAAATTGCGTTTCATGGGAAATTATATGAAATGTCGAACAATTCGACACTGCAAAGATTTCAAGACTTGCTTTTACCGGTTTTTAATTATGTACACGACAACATGCCTCAAGGTGCTGAAGATTTTAAATATTCGAAAGGAAAATTTGTTACGCATCGCGATTTACTAAACATTTTAATAGATGGTGATGCCGAAACATTTAGGGAAGCTATGAGAAATCATCTTGAACCGCACTTTGAAAGGGTATTGAACACGGTTAAATCTTAAGGTATAAAAACATAAAAGCCAACTTTAAATTAATTTAAAGCTGACTTTTAAAAACTAAACAAACACTCTACTTAATTTACTAAAGATTCGTCAAATCTGCTAAACAAATCCGTTAAACCCAAAGTATCTAATTCTTCTTTAATTATTTTATAATCGGCATCGGTTAAGGTGGTATGCGGAAATCTACTTGGTCCGCAATCTACACCCAACACCCTCATAAAACCTTTGGCTACACCATTAAATCCGCCTTTGCTATCTAAAATCTCAACAAATCGGATGGCTTTGTTTTGTAACGCCGTGGCTTCAGCCATTTGCCCTTTTTCAAAAAGGTCCTTTATTTTATAATATAATGGAGCCAAATGGTTGTATGTACTACCAACCCATCCTGTTGCCCCCACTGGTAAGCTGTTTATAAACAATTCGTCAAAACCAAAAAGTATATTAAACTTTCCGTTTGCCACCTTTTTACTGTGTTGAAAGTCAATTAAGTTATTATTGGTGAATTTAATTCCAGCCAAACTTGGTATTTCGCTTTCTGCTTTAATTAAAAATTCGTTCATATTTAAATTCGCTCCGGATAATACCGGAATATGGTAATAATAAAACGGTAAATTAGGAGCGCATGCAGCAATTTCTTTACAGTATTGCACTAATTTTTCAATAGTATTTAGCCTAAAATAAAATGGCGCCAATACCGAAATGGCATCTACCTTATCGGCAGCATATTCCGCTAGTTCTTTAGCTTCTCGCAGATTGGTGTGCCCAACATGGTCTATTAAACACAAATCCTCGGATTTGTTTTGAGACCAAGCCAATGTTATTTGCTTTCGCTCTGCAGTTGATAATGATGCGAAATCCCCCGTAGAGCCATTCATAAATACCCCAGAGATTTTATTGTTGATTAGAAACTGACTATAATCTTTAATTTTATCAGTATTTAAAGAACCATCTTTATGCATTGGGGCATAAACCGCTGCTACTAAATTTTTTATTTTCATGTGTTATAATTATTGCTATTCAATGGTCACATGTAGCTTCCATATAATCATATCCTTGGGAATCGAATTCTCGCTATGGAAGTTTCATAAAGCGAACTTAATAATTTTATGCTGTTTTGTTGTTTTCAAAGGATAAAAAAGAGAGTTAAGTTTTTTAAACTAAAACTCTCTTTTCAAACTAACTCAAACAATTGCTACTAATCTAATTGGTATATCCAGGAGTTTGGTCCAATAATGGGTTCCTACCTATCATGTCTTCTGTGATTGGTAACAACAACAACTGGCTATCGCTTGAAGAAATATAAACTATGTTATTGTAAACAAAACTATCTCCAGCTCTTCTTAAATCCCACCAGCGCTTACCTTCGCCAATAAACTCTTTGTAACGCTCGTTTAAAATAGCGTTGGCGTTATCGGTTTGGGTACTGTTAACGTAAGCATGGGTTGCAGGCACATAATTTGCACCGTAAGCTCTAGCTCTAATTTGGTTAATCTCTCCCGATGGGTCTTCACCCAAATGATTTTTTGCTTCGGCCAACAATAAAAGTACATCGGCATATCTGTATAATGGCACATCGTTTTCAAAAATACGCTCACTACCATTTACTTCTCCCAAAAATTTATTAAATATAGAACCAAAGTATGTAGGCTCATTATACGTAGGGTATCCAGCGCCTCCATTATCATCGGTATATAATCTAATAAAGGTAGCTTCTTTACGAGCATCATCATTATCATCTAAAAGCAAAATGGTTTTCTCAGACTGACCATATCGGTTAGCTCCAGCGATAATAAAACTACTCATAGAATTCCCCATACTATCAAACTGAGGGTTAATTTCAGTACTTCTACCTGTTAAGCTATTGTAAAAGTTCTCTGCTTCGTCTTGTTTATATTGATAAGCAAAAATGAACTCGTTGTTACCTTCGTTTGATACGCCCCATAGGTTATCGATACTTGGCTCTAAACTCACACCCAAAGATGCGATTTGCTGTAAAGCAGCTTTAGCTTCTGTAAAATCTGCGTTTCCGCCACCCAATAGGTTTCCAGACCAGATAAACACATCGCCTTTAAGCGCTAAGGTTGCAGCCTTAGACCAAAACACGCGGCTACCTTCCCAATAGCTATCATCAGATCCAAATGCACTTAAAGATGCAGCTATATCCGATTTAATTTGCGCCATTACATCAGTTTGAGGTGATCTTGCTCTACTTAATCCTGCTGGATCGATATCGGTAAATGGTTCTAAAATAATTGGCACATCGCCCCAAGTTTTAAGCATAGTGTAATAGTACAATGCACGCAACCCGTAAGCTTGACCCAATAAATGATTTTTTTCCGATTCGTCGTTAAATTCTACATTTGGCAAGTTTACCAAAAAGTCATTTATCCTGTGAATTCTAGTGTACAAACCTGCCCATCCACCAAAAGGTGCTGTGGCAATTGTAATGTTAGATTCTATTAATGATTCGTTTGAAGGCGACTCGTAAGTTCGTCCACCCCAAATATCACTTCTCATTTCTCCTAATAACCATAGCGTTCCCGCTGATGATCTTAAGTTTGCATACATTCCTGTATGTGCGGTTTTTGCACCTTCTTCGGTATCCCAAAAACCTGCTGCTGTTAATTGACTAGGGCTTGTTAATTCAAGTTCACTCTCGCAAGCACTAAAAGTCATTACAGCTATAAATATATATATATACTTCTTCATTTTTTTTAAAATTTAAAATGTTACGTTAAGTCCTATTGTAAATGTTTTAGGAACTGGAAATTCTCCATATTGCACACCACCAACTTCTGGTGTATCACCACTCATACTTTTAAAATAGTGCAAGTTAGTACCCGTTACATATATGTTTAATCTTTTAATAACATCGTTAAAATGCTCTGTTGGTACATTATAACTTAAAGTTATTTCGCGCAATGCTAAGTAATCGCCTTTTTCCCAGAACCTATTGTTTGCTTCTGTTTGTAAACTACCCGAACCTTCATTACCTCTCCATACGTTTTTAGCTCCGTTAACAAAAACAAAACGCGGCCAATCGGTATCGGTGTTTGTTGGTGTCCAAGAATCCAACACTTCAATAGGCTGTGCCAAGTTACCTTGTGTTTGCCCGTAACCTTTGTTTCTAATATGATTCCATACTAAATGTCCGGTAGCAAAATCGGTTTTAACAAATAAATTGAAGTTTTTGTATTGTAAACTTGTGGTTATACCACCAACAAAATCTGGAGTGGTACGTCCAATAACTTTTCTATCCAAGCCATCAATCACACCATCGCCGTTTTGATCAACCCACTTTACATCACCAGCCCAACGTTGATTACGGCTAGCTCCTGGCATATAGGTATCGGTAATGGCATTGTCTGCATCGGCTTCAGCTTGTGTAGCATAAATACCTGCTTGCTCGAAAGCAACTACTAAATCGTGACCAGAGCGTTGTCCTTCTTGGAAACCGCCTACCCATTCTTCTTGCTGTGTATCTGGGTTCCAAATTAATGTACCGCCTTGTCTGTTTAAATCGTTGTCGTTTTCAGGAAGTTTCTGCACATAGTTCTTGTTTTTGGTAAACGTAGCGCCCACATTCCAAGTTAAATCGTCGTTTCTAATAATATCGCCATTTACCTGCAATTCAAAACCTTTATTTCTAATGGTTCCGTTATTGGTTAATATACCACCAAATCCAGTGTAGTATGGCAAGGTAAGAGTTGCTAATTTATCTTTAATGTCCCTAGAGTAAATATCGGTAATGATTGACACTCTGTTATCTAAAAATGAGATATCCAAACCAGCATTAAAGGTGGTTGATTTTTCCCATGATAAATCTAACGTTGGTAAAGAAGAATTTGCATAACCTGTTTGACCGTTGTAAACCCCTTGCTCTCCATAAGAACCGTAAACACCATAATTGCTTAATACATCTATATTACCAGCGACACCATAACTTAATCTTGGTTTTAATCTAGAAACCGTGTTGCTTAATGAAGACTCTTCAAAGAATGATTCGTTATGCACGTTCCATCCAAAAGATACACCTGGAAAAAAGTCGAATTTATTATTACCCAATCTTGAAGTACCATCATATCTGTAATTAAACTGAAATAAATATCTATCATCAAAATCATAAAGCAATCTACCAAAAGCAGATGTTATCACGTACTCAGATTCAAAACTTGAAGGAATACCATCAGCTTCTGCACCTGCGTTAAGCGTCTCAATTAAATCTGTTGGTGAGTTTCTTGTTCCAGCAAACGTACTAAAGCCGTTATCTTTAAAATACTCCGCACCAATTAAGGCGTTAAAGTTATGATTGCCAAATTTTTTGGTATAGTTTAATGTACCTGTTAATTGGTTTCTCAATGTTCTGCCTAAACTAACACCTGCTTCACGACCTGTACGTAAAGGCCCTGTAGTACTACCTACGCGGTAAGCTCTATTAAAGCTTTCGTTATGGTTATTAATTGTAAAATGACTTCCTGTTACCGCTAAGGTTAAGTCTTCAATAATATCCCAGTTAATACCAACCGATGCCGATAAACGTTGCTCTAAATTTTTTCTAACAAATTTATCTTGGTAATATAGTGGGTTACCAAAGCCTTGGTTTTGCCCTACGGCATATTGGTCAGACCAAGTTCCATCAGGGTTACTATCGTAAGTTCTTGAGGTTGAAGCCTGTCCTTGGAATCTTCTAAAAACAGTATCTTCTCCACCTAAAGGACTTAAATTTAAATTAGAGTGTGAATATAAAATATTCGAGTTTACCTTAATATTATCGGTTACTTGGTAAGAACCGCTAAATTTCCCTGAGTATCTTTTAAATCCAGACCCTAAAATTAAACCATCATTATCCAAAATCCCTAAACCTAAATAGTAAGTCCCTTTTTCGTTACCACCGTCAAATGATAAATAGTGGTCTTTTGATTCGCTATTTTGATAGATACGATCGCCAACACCTTTATTATCGAAAAATAAAATGTCTTGACTTGGATCTAAAATATCTGGAATAGACATCCATCCAGGTTGGTTTAATAAATATTGGTTTGAAGCTGTTAAAAGCTGCGTAGTAAACGGATCGTTGGTTGTGTTATTACCTGTCGCCGCACTGTGGTTTCCATTTAAAAACGCACCAAAGCTGCCAGGGTTATTAACTACTTCTCTATACCAAGCAATCGACTGTCTGTTGTAATTGATATGATCTGCAGCACCAATATACTTTTGGTCGTTTCTTTCATTATTGGTACTATACTTATATCTGTAGTTGATAGAAGATTTTCCAACCTTACCTGTTTTTGTGGTTACCAAAATAACACCATTAGCAGATCTTGCACCGTAAATTGCGGTAGCTGCCGCATCCTTTAACACCTCGATAGACTCGATATCGTCTGAGTTTAATGCGTAAAAAGACCCAGGAATACCATCAATTAATATTAATGGAGAACCCGTACCGTCAAAATTAGTACCACCACGTAAAACAATTTGTGGCGTAGACCCCGGTTGTCCCGTAGTGTTTGTTACCCTTAAACCAGCAATGGTTCCTTGTAATGCAGTTGCAGCATTAGATCGTGTTGATGTTTCTAAAATTTGTGTATCTAATTTAGATACCGAAGTTGTTAAAGTGGATCTGGTTTGCTTACCATAACCTGTAATAACAATTTCGTCCAGCATTGCTACGTCTTCAGTTAAAGACACATTAATTACTGTTTCGCTTGCTACCGTAACTTCTTTTGATGTATAACCAACATAGCTAAACACAAGAACATCGCCTGTGTTGGCACTAATGGTGTAGTTTCCATCAAAATCTGTTGACGCTCCTGTAGTTGTACCTTTAACAACAACCGTTGCACCTAGCAATGGCATACTGTCTCCGGCTGAAACCACGGTTCCCGTAATTGTTTTTTCTTGACCAAAAGTTAGAATTGGCAAAGAAAAAAGCAAAATAAATATCAAATAATTGATATTAAACTTTCTTTTTTTCATACTAAAATGATTTGAATTAGTTAAATAACGTTAGTTTTTCGTATTAAGTATTATGTAATACATAATGCAATATTAAAGAAATATTTTTAGTAATTCAAAATTTTAACACCTAAATTAAATTAACACAGCATTTTAATCGATTGATATTAAGTTAAGAGAGCACAGCGATAAAAGAGAAACATGGCGTATAAAAAAACCCTATAAACAGCGTTTATAGGGTTTTAAAACATATATGGTTTTATTTATTTTTTCACAAGCTTTATACTTTGTAAACTATTCTCGGTACGTATTTGTGCAAAATACAATCCGGTTTTTAAGCTCGATCCATCAATGTTTGCTTCGCTTGAATTGGGAGAAAGTGATAACACTTGTTTTCCTAAAATATCAAACACTTTAATGGATGCTATATTTTGGTTTTTAGATTGCACCGTCCAACTATCATGTGTGGGGTTTGGATATGCTTTGAATACCGATAATTCGAAGTCATCGGTACTTAAAGGTGTTCCTTTATATAAATATAAATTATCGTAATAAACAGTTCCCAAATCTGATGTTATTATAAACTGTGTGATATCATTTCTACTTCCAGCGGTAAAATCAGATAAAGGTATATCTAAAGATATCCATGTACCTGGATTCGGATTGGTTAAGAAATTTGCATTGGTTACAGAATATTCTATAGCGTTTGATTCCGATGTGCCATTATCCCAGTTGGAAAATTTAATATTGAAACTCTTATCCATGGTTGCTGTCTCTGTAAAAATATCCATGTGAAAATGAGTAAACTCTGTAGCGTCAAATCTACCGTTTATGAATTCTACACCCTCACAACCTAAGCCACTAACTTTTTTCATGGCATTACCGGAAATCGACTCTTCTGTTGTTGTTCCGGGACACCATGGTGTATCAAAAGTATCAATTGTAATACCGGTATAGGCGTCACTAAAAATTGACTTCACATCGGCAGGTGCTCTATTAGGGGGTAATGGGGCAGCTGTAGGAGGGCCACTAGCAAAAATATTAACTGTGTATGTTTCCGTATCTATCCCATTTGAAGCTGTAACGGCCACCGTAGCTGTTCCGGGAATACCAGACGCTTGAGTTATTACACGTGATGCACCGGCATTAGTTGTAGTCGCTAAAGTAATTTGCGGTACTACTGAGGTTCCCGGTGGAACGGAGTAATCATAAGACGTTGTAGCCGATCCAAAACCAGTAATCGTAACATTGTCAACCTGCAGGTCGCTTAATGTTGCATCTGTTGCAGGGTCTGTTGCTGCCTTCCAAAAATATAAGTTATCTACATAGATAGCGTCTGTAGATCCATTGCCACCGTCGAACTTGAACTGAATCGCATTAGAAGTGTCTCCCGTAATTCCAGTTACAGGGATATCTACACTAATCCATGTATTTGCTCCCGTATTTGTGATGGCATGGGCAATTTCAGCACCTGAACTAATCACAAATACATTAGGATTGAATGTACCATCGATATAAATATCGACATGCAAGAATTCCATTCCTGATATGTTTTGAGTAGATCCAAATTGAACGCCTTGATAATTAAAGTTGGTATAAGCCAATACGGTATTTCCCGTCCCGGGATCGAAAGCCGTATTTGCAGTGCCAAAACCAGATTGACCCCAGTTTGGGTTGAAATTCGATCCAGCCACATCGGTATAGGCACCACTAAAAATAGAAATAACATCTCCTGCATCTCTAGCCTGCGGATCGGTAGCATTGGTTGTTGGCTGCGCAAATCCAAGAGACACAGTCAAAAAGATAAGTAATAAGGTAATTTTTTTCATCGTAATTTAGTTTTATGAATTAGTTAATATTTAAACAAAACCAGTATTTACGTGAGGTCGAACTTCAACCTACTAAAAACTAACTTTGCCATTTTTATAAATATATTGACAAAATTGTGTGAAATTCACATTTAACAGCACTACAAAAAACATACAACGCAATAAAAGTTATGCTTTATCTAATTTTTCATAAAACAGAGCACAGCTACAGGGCAATAGTGCGGTTTATGGTGCTTTTAAAAACAGCTTTACTGGTTGACATATTGCCGTTTTGTATGGGTGATGTAGTGGTAAATATTTGAGTTGTACTACAAGAAACCAATCTATGACTCTGTATTACCTTGAAGAAAAGGTGATTGCAGTAAATATTTTGATGCAAATTGACCTGTATTCATATAAAAAAAGTGTAAAAAAAAAAAAAAAACTGTTTCGAAGTAAGCGAAACAGCTTTTAATTATTGGTTCGGAAAGCATTAATTAACCACCACGAGCTGGGTATGTGTTCGGTTTTCAGAGTTTATTTTTATTACATACAATCCTGAGTTCATTTTTTCTACGTTAATTGCAGTGGCACCACTAATATCAGATGCTTTATAAACTTGCTTACCTAGCATATCGAATACCGATAAGGTATAATTTTTTTCTTCAGTATTAATGTTTAGCGTGTTTATTGCGGGGTTTGGAAATACAGTGATATCCGATAATAAGTTTTCATTAATGTCATCAGATAATAAGTTTTTATTCTTGGCGCTATTTTTAGCAGAGTGGGTAGTAGTTTGGTAGTTAAATGTTTCCCACGCTCCGATGCTTGAGCGGTTACACATCATTCCTGTGTTGCCACCTTCAGAGCTTACGTACTTTCCATTGCTTCCTTTTAAAGCAAATTGCGAGTTACCCAAATCAACCCAGGTAAAAACTTCCCATCCTCCAATGCTTTGTCGGTCACATTTCATTTGCGACGCACCATTATTTGAGCTTACATATTTTCCGTTAGAACCTTTTAAAGCCACTTTTCCGTCACCCTGATCTATGATATCAAATTTTTCCCAGTCTCCAACGCTTGGGCGATCACACATCATTGCCGACGAACCATTATTGGAACTCACAAATTTGTTGTTGCTGCCTTTTAATGAAATAGTCCAAGGGCGTTTATAATAGCGCACGTAATCAACATTCATTTTTACATAAACGTCATAATTGTTTGGAGGATTGCCTGCCAAATCACCGCCTATGGCTACATTTAAAATATAAAAGAAAGGCTGGTGATACTCTTTTCTTGTTTCATCTAAATAATGCGAACCAAAATAGACGCCATCTATATAAAACTTTAGCTCGGTATCTGTTTTTTCACAACCAAAGGTATGCCACTGTGTCCAATCTGGAGCAGGCCTGCTTACGGTATAATAAACCCAATTGTGCGGCCAGTTTTGAACGTCTGAATCGCCATCGCCATTATAGTCTAATGATGGATTGTAATGGATTGTAGAAATGGCGTCGTGATTGGGAACCATTTCCATCATATCAATTTCCCCGCAACTTGGCCATGCCGAACCACCATTTACATTATGGGCGCTTATATTTGGATTACCAAAACTTTCTCCCATCGACCAGAATGCAGCAAAAGTTGCATCTTTTCCATTCCAGTCCCAATCTTCAAATTTAATTCGTGCTTCGGTATAACCTTCGTCCCATACGATTTTATCAGCCGAATTTATTCGACCCGATTCCATACGGTTTTCTTGAAAATCCCAAGAGGCAAATATTGTTAAATGGCCATTGCCAACCGTCACTCTATCGGCAGTATAGGTTTGTAACTCATTGTTTATGTTAAGATTCCCAACTTCAACATTCCAATGGTTAGTGTTTAAAGAGTTCCCATTAAATTCGTCGCTCCATTTTAAATACCAATCGCCTCCTGGGGTTTGTCCGGAAGCAGACATACTTACCATAAATACCAGTGTAACAATAGACCATGTGATTTTTGAAAGAAATAAAGTAATTTTTTTCATCATAATTTAGTTTTAAGAATTATTAGTATTAAAACAAATTCAGTGTTTAAAGTATGCTTTTGTTAAAGCGAAATGAAAACTGAATTTGTCGCTTTAATAAATATATTAATAAAACTATGAGAAATTCTTATTTGAGAGCACTACAAAAAGTATACAACGCAATAAAAACCAGGGTTTATTCTATTTTTAACAAAACGCATTATACGAATATAGGGGTTTGTAAGACTTATTGCCATTCCCCAAAAAAAAGCTTCATCGTTCCAGATAAAGCCATTTGCATGGGTGATGTAGTGGTAAATTTCTGAGTTTAACCGTAAGAAATTGAGTTGGTAATCCCGCTTAGCTTGACAGATAGTTAGTTGCAATAAATATTTGATATTTTTTTAAAGGAAAACGAACTAATGAAAAGAAAATTACCGACTTTTTATTAAAGAATGCTTCGAGGTATTAAAACCAAGAATGTTGTTTTTATATTTTAATTTTTCATCTTTATCCCATAAGCCCCAGTAAGCACCAACATCGCCTTCGGTTCCAACTTTCCATGACTCATCAAAAGAAGAAAAATAAAACACATCAATATCATCTTCTTTGGCCCATTCTTGAGTATTAATAAAATATTTTATGGCGTTTTCGTAAGAAGGCACAGCACCATGCAACCCTGAACCCTGACTAGGCCAGCCTGTTTCAGTAATTATAACTTTTTTTCCGTTGGCAGCTTTTAATGCTCTGTTAAACATATCCTTCATATAAATTAAAGAATATTCCAGACTACATCCTTCCCAATAAGGATAACAATTTGCCAAAACAATATCGCAAGCTTCAGTGATTTTTGGGCGTTTTGTAAACTCATAATACGCATCAACGTAGCCCATTGGAATTTCTGGAATAGCTTCCTTAACCTGTTGCATAAAACTTAAAAGTTCCGCCTCGGTTAAATCACCCCTGTACATCACTTCGTTTCCAACGGCAGCAATACCTACAAATCCTTCTTTAGCCAGTTTAATTAGGCCTTCAATTTCCCTTTTGTTAATTTCGGCATCATTACCTAACCAAGCACCAACCATTGTTTTAATACCAAATTCTTTAGCAATTACGGGAATAAGTTCGTTTCCGTCTGTGCATGAAAAAGTACGAATCCATTTGGTGTATGGTTTAATAATTTTCATGCGTCGGCGGATTTGTTTTTCGGTAATTTGATCTCCGGCTTCCTGTCCTTCCTCGTAAGCACTAAAGCAAATGCCGTGCATACCACTTTTTAATACCCTATTAAATGTATTTTGTAATCCTTTTGTCGTTTTATTTTCATGATTGCCACCAGAGAGCGACAATATATTTCCTGTTTTGAGAGACATAATACTGTGTTTATGGTGTACTTTTACGTTTTTCTAACTGCTCACTTATTTCATTCGCTCTTTCTTCGGTTAAATCATAATTACGCATCACATAAATGGCAATTAAAGTACCTACGATAGGAAATCCTGAATAAAACACCCTAAGCCCCCAAACGGCACCTTCTGGTTGGGTAGCCAAATTTGGGTCAAATCCTACGGCCGACATAATGGTGCCTGTTAACAATCCAGCAATGGCAAACCCAAATTTAACCATCCACCAATAAATAGCTCCAAAAACACCCTCGCGACGTTGCCCGGTGTTTAATTCGTCCAAATCGATAACATCAGCAGTCATAGACATCATTAATGTGAACAAGCTTCCAATTCCGAATGAAAAAAACGGAAGTGCAAATAAAAACATATACGGTTTCCCTGGAATAAACAGGAACCAAAGTAGAATATACCCTATTATTGAGATTGCTTGTGAGACTATAAAAGCTTTCTTTTTACCTATTTTTTTAGACATTCCGGTAATTATCGGAATAACAATAAAGGTGGTAGCCAAAGCACCCACACTGCCAAATAAGGTGGGCCAGATTCCTGCCGCTCCGGCATCGCCTCCAAATAAATGGTAAACTACAATGAAAAACGAAAAGCTCGCAATAGTATAAAAGGTGTTATAAATAAAAAAGGTGGCGATGCACAATTGTCGAAAAGGCACCGATTTAAATGCTTCTTTAAAACCTTCGAAAATCTTTTTTAAACTACCGCCAATGGTCTTAAAATTTAAAGGCGCATAATTTTCATTAATTGTCGATTTACTATGTATAAAAATTGCAGGAACCATGGCAAAAACCATACAAGCGACACCGACCCAAACAGCCAAACTTCGTGTTGCTACATCTGCCGATTCAAACAAGTTTTGATCGTACATAAAAACCCAGAACCAAGGCGCAATTACCCAAGCCCATTGGCCTATCCATTGGGCAATAGCCATAATATCCGTGCGTTCATGAAAATCATTACTCATTTCGTAACCCATAGCCACATAAGGAACACTAAAAATGGTAAGCCCTAAATAAAACACAAAAGACCAAATTAAAAAGTATGTAAAATTATAGTTTACACCGTCTGTTCTATATAATTGCCACATTATAACAAAAGAGATGCCCATAATTAATGCACCAAGAAAAACATAATGCCTGCGTCTTCCCCATTTGGATTTTGTATTATCTGAAATAAAACCCATAATTGGATCGGTAAAAGCATCAAACACCCTTGGAAGAAAAAACAGAATACCCCACATCCACCCAGGAAAACCTAAATCTTGCACTAGAACTACCATAAAAATGCCCAGAATAGCAGGGAACATTTGGTTAGCGAACATACCAATTCCGAAAGCTATTTTTTGACCCATGGGTACTTTATTCGTTTTAGACATACTTTTTTAGTTTTTAGTTAGCATTGTGCAGGTGTTTTTATTGTTGACTTGGAATGACTATAGTTTGAATGGCTTTTTCATTTATTGAAACAGCAATAGATTGTTCGTTTAAATTAATATTGAAACTTTTAGGCGTATCACCTTCATTGAATAACACCAATACGATGGATTCATCAGGATTTTTAACAGCTGTGACCATAAGGGTTTCATCTGAATTATCATGCGAAATAACTTTAGCCTCAGGTCTTATATATTTGCTAAAATGTGCCATGGTGTAGTATAGTGGCGTGAAGTAAACCTCATCTTTTTCCGGGTCCACAATAACCGGGGCGACACACCAGTTTTCAAACCAGTTTGGTCCACCTTGTCTGTCTAATACCATATTCCAATCTATCCAACCATCAACCCAATTGTTTAAGCAACCAATAATATCTCTTGCGTAACGATTTACAGGTGCGTATTTTGGGTGTAAATATTTTTTTTCGGGCTCTCTCCAATCATAGCCCCAATCTGTGGCTTCTTTTTTCCAATACCAAGCATCGTCTTGCCAAACCGGAACTTGAGAATCTATACAGCCTTCGGTTTCTATCAAGTATTTTTCTGGTGCCTTGTTGTGCGCGTATTGTAAAGCTTCTG
This sequence comes from Hwangdonia seohaensis, assembly GCF_031932625.1. Classification (NCBI taxonomy): domain Bacteria; kingdom Pseudomonadati; phylum Bacteroidota; class Flavobacteriia; order Flavobacteriales; family Flavobacteriaceae; genus Hwangdonia; species Hwangdonia seohaensis. The sequence goes on along the minus strand of NZ_JAVSCK010000005.1, from coordinate 141,530 downwards.
GGAAATAATCATAAGTACTCTCATACCAATGAATGGCTGTACCGGCAAAATATTTTGAAGATTCTTCGGTAGCGAACATGGCATCGACCCATTCTTTTAAACCGGCTCTATTTTGGTCGTAACCAAGAATATTAACGGCTCCCATACCATTGGCTTCAAGTTTTGGTCCTAAATGATTTTGAACAAAATCTGTTTCTGCCTCGGGCGAAAAGTGCATGCTCTCCCAATTATTGCCGTTTCCGTGAGGCTCATTAACAGGCGTTAAACCCCAAATATCAATGCCCTCTGCCTTATAGGCGTCTAAATATTTAGAAAAAAACAGGGCGAATGTATCGTAATATTGTGGCAATAACTCGCCACCAACATAGGCATTGTTATCTTTCATCCATGGCGGCGCCGTCCAAGGTGAGGCTATAATTTTGAAACCATCTTTTGAAATCGCCATCGCGTCTTTTATCATTGGAATTAAATCGTCACGATCTTCTTCAATGGAGAAGTTTTCCAATTCCATATCACCTTCAACCGGTGCGTAGGTGTAATTACTCAATGAAAAATCACAGGAACTAATATGGGTTCTTGTTAATGAATAGCGCGCGCCTTCTTCACCAAAATAAGCCTGAAGAATGGTATCGCGGTTTTTTTTGCTCAACTTGTTCAGCAAATAAGCTGAAGATTCCGTAAAAGAACCGCCAAAACCTGTAATGGTTTGTAACGTTTTTTCGGGGTTTAAAGTTATTTTAACAACACTATCCAGTGTTTTAAATTCGGTAATTCTGGTTAGCTTATTTCCGCTTTCCGATGTTTCGTAAACCTCAAAATCCAACGCTTTACCTTTCACATTACAACTTGATAATACTATCGCCATTATAAAGATTGTTACATAATTACATTGCCTCATTTTCCTAATTTTTTAACTGATTATATTTATTTTTTACAACACTAAATGTTTCTTTTTTGTTTCTATCGATATCTACAATGCCCCAAAATTCTTCGTTTGGAGCCCCGTCGTATGGCACGCCGCTACTGTTGGGCGCCCAACCACCAATGTCCTGCTTATCCGGATTTCCTGCTTTCCACCAGCCATCTGTAAATGAAAACATGGTAACACCTGAGCAAACCTCTTGGTTTTCAAAAATTTTGTCTAAAATATTTTTATTGGCTTCAGCTTGTGCCTTTTCATTAATACCTTCTTCAAATCCAGCCTTTGAAATGGTCATATAACTATCGCCACCTGCTTCGGATAAATACATGGGTTTTTCGCTAACGGCCTCCCATTGGGAAAAAATACTTGATGGATCGTCCCAACGGTACACATTCATGCCCCAAACATCGATATTTGGCCCCATTGACAATGCCAATGCATCGGGCAGCTCGCCATGAGCTGTTGTTACAGGATGATTGCTATCGTTTTTATGGATAAGTTCTGCAGCATCATTCATGGCTATATACCAATTTTTTATGTCGCCTCTGAACCATTCTGGATGGTAGTTGTATTCATTACCCAATTCCCACATTAAAATGGATGGGTGGTTTTTATACTTGTTTACATAATCAATATATGTTCCTGAAAGTATATCAAACTTTCCTTTTTGATTATACCCAAAACCAATAATCACTTTAATTCCGGCTGCATGTATGTCGTCTAAAACCGCTTTGTTATCAATAGGCGCATAAACGCGGATGGTATTAATACCTGCCTCGACCATTAAGTCCAAATCTTGGGCGATGGTGCTGAAGTCCCTTTTATCGCTTCCTTTGGGCACGGGATGATAACAAATACCCTTTATAAGATAGGGTGAGCCATCTACTAGAATTTGACGCGCGTTAACCGAAACCACAGGGCTTTCAGCCTCGTTTTTACACGATGCAAAAACACAAACCATTAAAAACAGTACGATATAGTTTTTCATCTTTATTCTTTTATTGGCGGCACTAAAACGTCTTTCATTAAAGCGTCTTTATCTCCATTATAGGTTTTTGTTATAGGGTTTCCGTTTCTGGTTAATCCTTTAAAAACGCCTTTATCTACCAAATCCCATAGGGCATGTTTTGCTTGACCATCGACTTTAAAAAGTCCGAAATGATTTTCTGAACCCAACGGATTTCTGGCATCTTTCCACGGCTCATCAAACGCTTCAAAGTGAAAACAAGAGATGTTTTCTTTGTTTGTCCAAGCCCTCATCAACTCATAATAGCATCCCGATTTGTATTCATCCGTAGCTCTGGACCCATTGTTGCCGTAATGCCCATTTGAAACCGTTGCCCAACCCGTTTCGCCTATATGAATTGTTTTTGACGCATCGATGCTTTTTACGTATTTGTAAACATCATTATATTGTTTCTTTGCAAACTCAAAAGCCCGCAACATGGCCGCATCTATCTTTTTTAAATCAGATAGGTTTTGCTCATTTTCCGGCACTTTCCAAAACTCCGGATTATAGTGTGAGTTATGGTACGGATAGGTATGCATGGAAACATAATCGACAGCCTTAATTAGCTTTTCCAAATCCGGTGTATGATAACTCGGACCGCCGCCGCCCCAAGAGGCAAAATCGTCTGAACTTGTAATCCATAAATCTTTTGAAAGCTCGCCTTTTTGCTTTAAACCTTGTAAATGATTGACCCACTTTAAAATGACGTTGGGTTGCACAAAATAGCTTGTTGCCCAACGCACCATGGCTTCGTTACCAACGGCAATTACCTTTACAATGTCCGGATAGGCTTTTGCTAAGGCTACTGCCCTATCTATTTCGCCAGCATTTTGTTCGCTTTCCACATTATGGTCCGGTGTTTGGTCTGTCCACGCGTTTTTACAATCTATCCACGCGCCAAGCATAACATACATTTCGAAGTTTGAATCTTCGTTTTTTAGTTCACTAATAGCCTTTAACAAGTTTGGCGCTTGCTGCAACTGAACGTTATAAGTGCGCAGTATTTTAACACCCATAGCGGCAAGAATCTTCATGTCGTCTTTAAGCTCTTCAATAGTGGGTTGAATATCCCGCGACGTTTGCCTATAACCGCCATAAGAAATGGCCAAATAATCAGGGTTTCCTAAAATATCTTTTGCTGTTATCTGTTTTTCTGTTGCCACGTTGTTTTCTTCTTTTTTTTGCTTATTCCCACAGCCAACCATCACAATCAAAATGCACAATATCAATGTATTTCTAAGCGTTGTTGTCATTTTAAAATCTATTTTTAAGTGAAACTTCAATGCGGTTAATATCACCCGTTCTTTCAAAAATTAATTTTGAAGTTTTTTCATCTAAACTTAAATCCTGAAATTCTTGAATCGTGTTGTCTTGATAAACCACTTTAATGGTTTCGTTTTCTGAAATTTTATAAATTATTGGAATTTGACAATAAGTGAAACACAATGAGTCGGCCTCCAATTGAATGGTTTTATCCTCTTTATTTATACTGGTATATTCAAACGATTTTGATGAATTTAAGAACTCGCTTTTTCGTAACAATCGTGGATTGAAAAACAGTTTTCCATCTTCAACAAAAACGCCCAGTTCCCCAAATCTGCTCAACACATCTTCTTTAACCTGCCCTGTCATTCCCGGTTGTTGTGCACCTTTTGTTGCTGGCGTATGCGAATACGGATCGGTTGGAAATGCGCCATATAATTCTGGAGATTTATGCACGCCAATACCGGCTTGAATTTCGTAATAGTGATCTAACAATCTGCCTATTATGTCGTCGCTTTCATTGGTGTTAATGGCTAACTGTACATTTTCTTGAACCGCCAATACCAATTTGGAAACCATGTGCCAGTAAATTGACCCCAATCCTTCGTAACCAAAAAATGTTCCCGAACGTCCCGTAAATGCTTTGTGATTGAAGACAGCTTCGAATGTATCCAATAAGAATTGGGTGTCTTTTTCAATCAGCAGTTTATATTTTTCATCCGATAATTTATGCAACGCTTCCTTTAAACTATTTGCGTTATTAAAGTTTCCGTTGAAATGGAAATTTCCTAAAATATCTTTTTCAATTATCTGCGTGTTCCCATCATCAACCAATTGCTTTAATAATTGGGATTGCTCCACGTTTTCGGCTGGAATATTGTTCTTTTTGTCAAACCGAGGCAAGTCTTTATTTGGATATAAAATATAGCTGTATTGGTCGGCTCTAAACAGTGCGCTGTGTTTTAATCCGTCCAATAAATCCAGAGCTTCTTTTGGCGCTAAATAGCCCGAACTTAAAACGGCAACTTGTCCTTCGAGCATTTCGGATAAATATGAAATGGAAATTTCTTCGCTATTTTCAACCGTCATTAAATTATAGGCATGATATAAATTATCTGCTCGTTTATTTGCATCAATGGTATGCTGTAAATAGGATTTTGTTACCCCGATAAATTCTAAAAGTTCTGTTTTGTTTATAGAAGATTTATCGCTTGAAAAATCGTTTTTATAGATAGTGCTTCTAAATTTACTCCCTGCCTTTCCTAAACCATCTAAAACTATTTTTCTGTCTTTATTCGAAATATGCCCAGAAAGTATGTTTTTATGAGATTGAAATGTGGTAACAACTTCATTGAAAAATACATTTAATTCTGAAGAGATCTCTACCTTTTCGGTTTCAGATTTCGATACCACCGTTTCAAAGAAATTGAAAAAACGGTTTAAATAATATAAAGTAACCATTGAGACACCGTTGCCCACCAAAGCGTTGTTGGCATCGTTCCATTCGGGGCGTTGGGTGTTTAACCAAATACCGCCTTCTGGAATAAAATTAGACAGTTTTGCCAATACGGTTGCCAATAATTTTTCAATTAAATTGACTTTGTAAATGGACGCATTTTTATCTAAAAGCAATGCCCCGTCTGCGCCTATTTTGGTCCTTCTTTCGTTGATTTTTTCATTCAGTTTATAATCAAAATCAATCGTGTCCTTTGGGTTTGATAAAGTGTCTTGGTAACTCTTAATTTTATAAGGCACATTGGCATACACAAAAATATTTTGGTCGAATAGTTTTTCCAATCTATTTGGGTAATGCTTTTCAATAAACTCCAAAAATTTTAAAAGGTATATAATTTGATGATCGCCCCAATAGCCTATGTACGACCACGGATCGTCTTCTTCAATAACCTCCCAATCAAATCCGCCTTTTGTTACGCGGTACGGGTTGTAGCCTTCAAAAGTTGTGGCGTTTAAAAATTTGTGAATCATACCCTCAATAAATTCTGGATACGCATGTGCCAGTGCTTCCCAATTCTGGAAAATATCGCGCCAATTGCCTTCGTAATCCAAAATTTTAGAACCGTCAATTTCACTTTTTGTGTTTATTGAAAACTTGTTCCAAGGCCTGCTCGGGTCGCCGTGTCTTCGGCTGAATTTTAATGGTAAATATTCGAAACACAAACGCTTAAAATCTTTATCCGCACTTTGTTCAGCGAAAGCTTTAATATCCTTTAATTGAAAAATTTCCGGTAGGGCTTCTAAGGTTTTCTGTTTTGTATTGAAAACGTCTTTGTTGGCCTTCAAAATGTATGTTATAAAATCTTGTTTTTCGATGTTGTAATCGTCATCAAAAATGCCACCACGCATGATATTGAAAAGCGTGTTTGCAAAGTGTCTTGTGTTTGTTAAAGGGTCTGCGGTTACTTGCAAACCATCAGAAGCTGTGGTTAATTTTATTAGGTTTTCCGTACCCAACTCAATATCATTTTCAATAAGACGAACTACGTCATTTTCACTTTTTATGAGTTCGGAAATTTGGGTAATTCCCGTAATGGTTTGGTTTACATTGGCAATAAACATCCAATTTTTTTCTGAATTGGCTTGTAAATCTATATTTGAAACCGTAAAATACGCGCCTTTTTCTGCGCGAATGTCTTCTTCTTGTTTTACAGCATTTCCTTTTCTAAAATTATTAAGCTGTATTGACGCTATTAAATACGTTGGATTTTTAACTCCAACAGACCAAACCGTGTTCGCTTTTAAAGCCTCACTAGGTTCTGCTTTGTCAACAATAATGGCACTTAACGAAAAAATACCTAAACCAACTTCTGGCAACAACTCGTTCTTTTTATAAGCATCAACCAAATTGCTGTATGCGTTTTGCATATCGGAAGTTACCCCAGCGGGTAAAATATTTTGCAATCCGTCTAAACAAGTGATGTTTAAATCTTTATTGGAGTTGTTCTGAAGGGTCGATTTTTTTACAAAACCAAATTGGTTACTTGAACTCCACTGATATCGAAACGTTAGCCTTAAATCTTTGTTAACTTCCTCGAAAACAACCTTATTGCCGTATCTGTTTTTATATACGTTTCTGGTAATTTGATAAAGTCCTGCCTGTCTTTCCGAAAAAGGTTCCCACACATAGGTTTTTCCTTTTAAATGAATTTGAAAGATGGTTTTGCTTCCCGTAATATCGGCAAGTTCGGTTATTTTATCATCGGTATAATAAGGAAATAATGAAGATTCAGAATTTTTTCTGCCTGCCGATAAACCGCCATTGCTAGAAATAAACATCCAATGGTTGGAATCGCTAACGATGCTCATAAAAAATGGTCGCATAGCGTCACTATTGGAAATCTTGTAATACGCTTCGCCATCAAAATCCACCAGTTCACCCTTTACTTTTTGGGTGTGGTTCAAAACGTTTTTATCTGCTGTTAAAACTGTATTGTTCATTAATTATAATCGTTTGAATTGCATGCGACTAAGTGACCAAAGCGCTATTTTAAATAAGAAATGGAATAAAAAGGCCGGACGGTAAAATGCCGGCCTTTTTAATGACTCTCAAATTATTTATTGATAAACTCTTACGTAATCAATTTCCATCGTGTCTTGGGTAAACCCAGGATCGATTGTTCCACCTAAAGTTCCGCCCATGGCGATGTTCATGATAAAAAAGAAATCATCGTTAAACGGTAAACCTGAATTGTTGTCCATTTCAAAAAAGGCCACATTATCAAGCATTACGGTTAACTTATCTTCAGTCCATTCTAAAGAGTATAAATGAAACTCTGAAGACACATCGGCTATAGCTGTTGTTTCACCATAAGACGCATTGGCATTTGTTCCTGTATCGAACCAATGCAATGTTCCTAAAGTTGTTTCTTTGTCCCAACCTGTTTGCTCCATAACATCAATCTCTCCACACCTTGGCCAACCAATGGTAGAAAAGCTTTCACCTAACATCCACAATGCAGGCCAAGTTCCTTGTGAGCTTGGTAATTTAGCTCTAAACTCAACTCTTCCGTAAGTAAACGCTTGTAAACCTTGAGATTTTACTCTTGCCGAGGTATAGCCACCGCTTCCATCTGCTTTGGCTGTTATAATAAGTAATCCGCCGCTAACCGTTACATTTTCTTCATTGGTAGTGTAAGTTTGCACTTCTTGGTTACCCCAGCCTCCAGCGCCAGTATCGTAAGTCCAGTTTGCTGCATCCGGAACACCATCTGTATCAAACTCATCAGACCACACCAGTGTATTGTACTGAGATTCAAATTCTTCAACCGCTCCTTCTTCAGGTTTTACAGAGGTGAATTTATGATACCAAGCAAATCCATTGCCGGTTTGAATAATTCTAACTTCTAAAAAGTCATCGGTAATCGATATAATATCATAAGTGTATGCTCCAACATACCATCCCATAAATCCGCCATCAGCAATTTCGAAACTAGTGCCTCTGTAAGGTGCTTCATTATATGAACCCTCAAGCGCTGCTTTAGATGAAGAAGGTGCAAATGATACATTTTTAACACCAAACATGGTTGTAGCTACGGTTTCATCATGGCAAGTATCGCCAGCAACACCTAAATCACCAGCATAAGTTCCTGGTATAAATGCAGGACCAACGGTTTGTTCAAATGTTAAGCCTTCTTCTAATCTAGTAAATACAAATTCGTTGGTGTACATACATGATTTTTCCTCATCCCAAGGCCCAATGGAATTCCACCATGCTTCATAGGCAAATTCACCATTTCCATAATCATCTTCAACAGGACCTAAACCAACATGAGTTGGCAAATTAGAGGCCCAATACCATGTTTTAGAGCCTCCTATTACTTTTCCTGATAACATTTCTACAGCTTCAAGATCGGAGAATGAACTAAACACCTCAACTTCCATAGAAGTGCTCGATTTAATTCCACCGGCACCAATAGCGCTAACAACAACCGTATAAGTATTTACCCCTGTGGTTGTGTACCTATGGGTTATTTTACCTGTTGAAGATATTTCTGATTTACCATCACCAAAATCATATTGGTAACTAATTTCATTATCTGCTGTTGCAGAAAAATCTACAAATCCGGATCCATCTCCGTTAGGATTACTTGCATCTACTCCAAAAACTTCGGCAGAAATTGTGACATTAGATGGGGCAATTAATTCGCCCATTGAAATATCATCGTCTTGACAACTAGTAAATACTAAAGCTAGTGCCAAAAACATTCCGATATAATATTTTATGTTTTTCATAATTTAATTTTTTTAGATTCTTACTAACTTATATTGCCAAAATACACCTGCTCCTGCTTCAATAGATACACTTATTGTATTATTATCTATAAAAGACACGTTATATATAACTGATGCCGGCGCATCTCCAGGACTTGAAAGCTCGCCTGTATTGGTTGCTTTTGGTAAACCGATATAAGCTCCCACGCCATTTAATGTCAATATGCCGGAATTGAAGGTGAATGTTGCCGGGTTTGATCCATCATGAGGTGCTACAGGTGCTCCGCAAGCATCACTGCCACCTTGCCAAGGCTCTACCCAAGTATCGGTTCCTAATACATTTTGGAAAGAACCGTCGGCTCCAAACACATAAGCATCATCATAGTAACATGCTCTACCTGAAACGCAAGCGTCGTCGCAATTCCACCATGTGGTATCTCCAAGAGCTGGTCCTACACCTAGTGCTCCTGCCTCTTGCGCCATTTGCCATGTTCCTGTTAATGGTGAGCTAACCACGCCTTCTCTTACTAAGGTATACTGCCAGAACACACCTGCTCCCGCTTCAATATATACCGATAAGGTATTTGGGTCTACAAAGCTAACATTGTAAGTAACCGATGCTGGTGCATCGCCAGGACTAGAAAGTTCGCCCGTATTGGTTGCTTTTGGCAATCCTATAAAAGCTCCAGTACCGTTTAGAGTAACTGTACCTGTGTTTTCATCGTATACATAGGTTGCAGCGTTTGAGCCATCGTGAGGAGCAACCGGAGCGCCACATGAGTCACTACCACCTTGCCAAGCCTCAACCCAGGTATCGGCACCTAATACATTTTGGAAAGAACCGTCTTGGTTAAACACATAAGTATCATCATAATAACATGCTCTGTCTGATACGCAAGTATCATCACAGTTCCACCAACTAATATCACCAACTGATGGGCCTACACCTAATGATCCAGCTGCCGATGACAATTTCCATGTTCCAACAATACCAGTTTCTACGCCTGTTGGCACTTTGTAAAAGTAAAGGTTGTCAATAAAAATGGTACCACCTTCTGATGGAGAACCTTCAAACTTAAATTGAATAATATTTGAAAAGTCTACCAATGGGTTTTGATCTGTAAAGACAGATAATGGAATATCAAATGATGTCCATTGATCTTGAGTTAACTCTAAATCATAAGCCGTTTCATTTGGTCCTGCACTAATAGGAGATATTTTTGCATTGAAACCTGCTTGTGCTGTCCAAACATCAACGTGAACATATTCCATGGCCGAAGCATCAACAGCTACGCTAGAAAAATCGATTCCTTGGTAAGTAATATCACCATATTGAATCATGTTGTTTCCGCCAATTTCAATTTGCGTATACGTTGTTGATTGTCCCCAATTCGGGTTGTAATCAATTGGATCTGGATCTGTATAAGAATCACTATAAATTGAAATCACATCCGCTTGTGCTCTAATTGGAGCAGGCGCAGCTTCTAATGGTTGTAAAATTGCGGTTACCTCAAAATCTACAGAAAACTCCGTAGTTTCAATAGCGGCACTCATAGCTACAACTCTAATTGTATATGTTCCTGCCTCTGCATATTGATACGATATGGTTTCGTCTATATTAAAAGGAATTGGGTCATCGTTTCCTGGCTCTCCGAAATACGCTTCATAAGATGTAGCGAAATCTGCGGTTGCCGATAAATTTACTTGCTTTGAAATTGCAGCATCATTCTCGATAGTTACAACTAAATTTTCCGGTGCTTTAAATGACACCACTACAGGTTGTGTAATGGATGTTGTTAACCCATTTATACTCGCTGCCGTAATTGTTGCATCATAAGTTCCTTCTTTATAAACATGTTCTATGCTATTGCCAGGAGTAATGCCTTCTTCAATTTCAGAGCCATCGCCCAAGTCAATACTATAACTTGCAACACCTTCACCTAAGGGTGTAATGGTTACTACGCCCGTATTGTCTTGTGAAATACTAACCGCAGCCGATAGATTTGTTGGAGCCTTAGTGCTATCAACAAAATCTGTATCGCCAAACACGTTTTCCTCACAACTCCATGCCAAAGCTATAATTAAGATCGTGCTAAAAATATATTTTAATGTTTTCATAATTTGTTTTTTAAGTTTTTAATAGCCGTCATTTTGTGATAATCCAGAAAGATCGATTTCTCTTTGAGGTATAGGAAACAAACCTTTTGTAGCCGTGCTATAACCGCTTCCTAAAACTGTAGCTGCTTGACCTGTTCTCACCAAATCGAAAAAACGATCGCCTTCCATAGCCAATTCCAATCGTCTTTCATCCCAAACCGCTTGAACTGTTGCTGTAACCCTATGGTTAGTATCGCCAAAGGCTCTATCTCTTACCATATCTAAATAGGTTTGTGCTTTAGCAGCGCTACCGTTAGATGCTCTTAAGTTAGCTTCTGCTGCCATTAACAACACGTCTGCATAACGGATAATACGTTGATTGTTTTCGTAATTCAACTCAATTTGTCCGCTTGTTTGCCCTTTTCTTGGTAAATACTTTTTATTATATAAATCGGTATTTTTAAAAGGAGCCACTTGAAATGTAACATTAAGACTTGGATTATTTGCAGCATAAGCAGCAACATCAAAAACCGTAGCGTCTTTTCTCTGGTCGCCATCTTCATAAGCCAAAGCTAAATCCTGTGTTGGTAAATTTGTACTCCAACCAGCATTAAAAGGCATATCCGCCGAACCACTTAAACCTCTTACACCACATTGCTGTACCGCGTAATTTCCTTGACCTCTTGTTTGTCCGCCCCAGTTATAATACGGGGAACCATTTGAGTATTGTACTTCGTAAATTGATTCTGGACCGTTTTCACCTTCAAATAAAAAGATATCATCAAAAGTTGGTACTAAACTAAATGGGCCATTTACCACGTTTTCAAGCATTGGTGCCGCCAAGTCAAATTTTTCTTGGTACAAATACACTTTACCCAGTAAAGCTTGAGCAGCATATTTTGTTACACGCCCTTGTTGCGAAGCCGATGTAGGCAAAGCATTAATAGCGTTTGTTAAATCGGTTTCTATTTGTGCATACACCTCTGCTTTAGGCAATCTTTGTAAGGTTCCAAAATCCGTGATACCTAATTTACGATCGGTAAATAACACTACATCGCCAAACATTCTAACCAAATTGAAATAATAATAAGCCCTTAAAAAACGAACTTCGCCAAAAAGTGCTTCCTTACCATTAAAATCTACCGTGTTTCCTAACAGGTTAACATCTTTATAACTTATAAGATAGTTGGTTCTGTTAATGCCTTCGTAAGCCGATAGCCATAAATCTTGAAGTGTTGAATTGTTTGCTAAAAGTTGATAATCGTAATCATCAATGTTTTGCAACGATAGTACATCGGAAGCATTTTCGCCACCTGCAACGGCATTATCTGATGCAATATCGCCAATAACCACCATTTGATTTAACCATTGTGTTGGTGTATAACAGCTCACTGCCATAGTCCGGTAGTCTGATTCTGTTTGCAGATAATCAGCCTCGGTAACTTGATACTCATCATGCGGGTCGAATTCAACAACATCTGAACAACCAACAAAGATTGAAAGTATCATGGTTAATACTATACTGTTTTTTATATTTTTCATACTAATTTATTTTTGGATGTTAAAATTTAAGGTCTAAACCAATTAGAAATGTTCTTGCCTGCGGATAAGCACCTCTGTCTATACCTGTATCTAAAATTCCACCTGATATCTCAGGGTCGTAACCCGTATATTCTGTAAGTGTTAATAAGTTTTTAGCCTGGGCATAAATACGCACTTTACTAAATACATTATTTGAGTCCTCAGGTAGTGTGTATCCTAAAATTAAACTTTTAATTTTAATAAAACTACCGTCTTCAATATATCGATCTGATGGTCTGATATTACTATTGGAATCGGCAAAAGTATATCGCGGATTTTTAGCGTCGTTGGTACTGCCTTCCCCTATCCATCGGTTTAAAATGCTTCTATCTTTATTCGTGTATATCGCATTACGCTCATAGGCTCTAAATATGTCGTTTCCAACAGACGCATAAGTAAACATGCCTAAATCGAAATTTCTGTACTCAAATCCTAAATTCCAACCTAAAGTGAATTCCGGAAACGGGTCTCCAATATTTGTTTTATCATCATCGTTAATGATGCCGTCGTTATTAATATCTACAAAGCGAATATCTCCTGGTTGCGCTCCCGTTTGTGTGGCATGCGCATCGATTTCAGCCTGATTTTGGAATAATCCATTTGTTTCAAAACCATAGAAATACCCCGGTGTAAACCCTTTTTGGAAGCGCGTTGCATTATGCGCTTGACCATTAAAATAAGACCCACCTGGTACAAATGCAGTACCATCGGTATTTGTTGCGGTTACCAAGTTTTTAGACGTTGTGAACGTAAATGATGTATCAAACTTAAAATCGTCTCCGTTAGTCCTATATCCTAATGTTAAATCTATACCCTTACTTTCTGTACTTCCAATGTTAGATGTAACTGGTTCTGAAGTACCCGCATAAAGTGGCGGTGCATCTGTAAATAATAATCCTTCAACAGACTTGTTAAAATAATCTGCAGTAATAGATAAGTTATTAAATAATGTAGCATCTAAACCTACATTATATTGTGTTTGCTCCTCCCAACTCAATGTTGGGTTGCTAAACGAATTAACCGTGGCGCCAGAAACAAACTCGGTTCCAAACGTATATCCGTTACTATTCGCGGTAGAGTTATAACTTGGTCCGCCCACAGAAATACCTACATACTGCGGATTTACATTTTCATTACCAACCGTACCATAACTTCCTCTAATCTTTAAGAAATTAATAGATTCTGAATTGAAAAACTCTTCGTTTGTTACAACCCATCCTAAAGACCCTGCAAAGAAATTGGCAAACTTGTTATCATCACCAAAAGCTATAGAGCCATCGCGTCTTGCAGAAAACGATGCCAAATACCTGTCTTTATAATCGTAATTAACCCTGCTAAAGAAAGACATGTTTCTACGCTCTAAATTTTGGTAGCTATACCCTGTATAGGCATTGGTATTTAATTTGGTATTTACTCCCGTAGCAGCACTAATATCTGCCCAAGCCCACGAGTTATCTCTTACATCTTGTCTAGTGGCACCAAAACCATGTCCTGTAGATTTGCTTCGGGCTAAACCTAAAACAACATCAAAATTATGTGCATCGTTTAAGCTAAAATTATAGCTGGCAAATGTTTCGAACGTGTAATTAAAATTTGATGCCGTGTATTCGGTAACACTATTGTGGGACGACGGGATTGTACTTGTTGTACCATCGCCATTATCTACAGTTTGCATAGGCACCGTGCCATCTGGTAAATATTGACTAGACACGTTATTGGGTCCGTAATACGCTAAAGGAGAAAAACTCTTGCCTACTAGATCCCATTTGGTGTAACCAAAACGCGACGATATTTTAAGATTATCCAATATATCGTACTGTAATTCGAATTTACCATACAACTTGTTTCCATTGTTCTCATTATAAGTATCATCTAATCGTTGTACTGGATTAAAAATCTCAGATAACAATAAGTTACTGTAACCGTATGTAGCAAAATCGTTAGGGTCGTTGTTAAATACCGGTACTGTAGGGTCGAAATTTATAGCATTTCCTAAAATGGAATTAAAAGAGTTTTCTGCTATGGTTTTGCTTTTAATGTTCGCATAACTTGTGTTAATTAAGAATTTTAATTTAGAAGTTAACTGAAAATCTAAGTTTGAAGTAAAGTTTACTCTATTAAAATTAGATTTATCATCACCGCCAACAACACCGCCTTGACTTAAATAGCCTGCTGATAAAAAGTAACCTACAGATTCTGATCCCCCTCTAGCAGATAATGTATGCGAGTTTACAGTTGCATTTTTAAACACCTCGTCTTGCCAATCGGTACCCATTCCTATATTAGAAATATCAGGGAAAATTAAACTTCCACCAGCAACCGAGCTTCCTTCATTGGCCATAACAGCATATTCGGTAGCATTTAATAAACCTATTTTTCTTATTACAGATTGTACACCTGTATAGGTGTTATAGTTAAATTCAGTTTTTTGGTTTTTTCTTCCACCTTTAGTTGTAACTACAATTACACCGTTACCACCTTTAACACCGTAAATGGCTGTAGATGCCGCATCTTTTAAAATATTAATTGACTGAATATCGGCAGAACTGATAGAATTTAAATCATCTAAGGATTGAGGTACACCATCAATAATAACCACTGGGTCAACCCCGGAAAACGAAGGAATACCACGAACCAAAACGGTTGGTTTACTTCCTGGGGAACCACTTTGAATTACAGAAACACCCGAAGCGCTACCTTGTAATGCTTCTTCAACCCTTAAAGGTTTTATCTTTTCAATAGATTCTGATTTTATCGTTGAAATAGCACCGGACACTTTAGTAACCTTCTGCGTACCATAACCCACAACCACTACTTCACTAAGTTGTGCGATGTCCGGCATTAATTGAATGTTTAAAGTATCGCCGTTAGCAACAACAACTTCTTGCGTTATATAACCTATATAACTAAAGACAAGTGTTGCTCCGATTTTAACATCAGTAATAGTAAAGTTACCGTCAAAGTCTGTTACGGCGCCATTACTTGTACCTTTTACCAATACATTTGCTCCCGGTATAGGATAGCTTGTATCGTCTTGTACGTTTCCACTAACATTTACATTTTGAGCACTTGAATATGCTATAAAGAAAAGTGTTAGAATTTTAAAGAGATTGTGTCTCATAGAGTTAGTTTTTTGAGTTTATGTAAAACTACTCTATACCATTGATGTAGCCTTATTTTTCACCCAAACAAAAAGTATACATAGCAAAAAAAAGTAAAGTTTATTGTGACAACCATAATAAAATCGGGGTTTTACCAACGAATTACTAAAAAACAAATTAATGTTAAAAAAACGTTATTTTACTAAATGTTGTGGTATTGTATAGGTGAAAAATATAAATGTATAGTTCTTAAATTTCAAGAATATAATTTGTTAAGCTCGACTCGTGTGGTAAATCCATTTTTTTTCTTAATCTGTACCTTTTTACCTCTACACTTCTTGGTGAAATATTAAGTAGCGGAGCTATTTCTTTTGATGAGAGATTTAACCGGAGATAGGCACATAGCCTTAAATCGTTTGACGTTAACGAAGGATGGATGGCCTTAATCTTTTTCAAAAAGTCTTTATCGGCATTATTAAAAGCTTCTTCAAACACATTCCAATCATCTGTATTGTTAAGGTTTTTATCAATGATTCTAATTACAGAATTTAAGTTTTTATCATTATCCGAAACATTTTTAAGCTCCTTTTTTAAATTGTTTAAAAACTCATTCTTTTTTATTAGACTCATTGTGGAAATTCCCAACTCACGGTTTTTGCTTTCAATATCCTGTCTTAATTTTTCGTTGTTAAAACGCATAAGCTGTTGTTGGTTCTCCAATTCCTTTAACTCCAAGTCCCGTGCCGATTTTTGCATCAACTTTTCCCGTTGTTTTCTGTAATAGCGTTTGTACACATTATGCATCAACGATGTAATAAGCAAAAACAAAACAACATATATAATGATTGCCGTGTTTGATACAACCCATGGTCTTTCTATAGAAAAACTATAGGTTGCCGTATTATTTGTTATTCTATTGCCAACCTTTGCCCTAACGTTAAAAACATAATCGCCATAGGGCAAGTTTTTAAATAATATACTTGAGTTCGCCGACCAATCGCTCCACTCCGGATAAATCCCATTTAATTGGTATTGATACTCGGTGTCTAAATATTTATTAAATTCTGCTACACTGTACGTGAATTCTATGTTATTGTCTTTGTTTTCAAAATCCCCTTTTATTTGCTTATCTACAACCTGAAGGCCATCCTTTACATCGCTTTTTGTAATTGAATTAATTGAAATGCTATACACTTTTTCTTTTATTTGATCTAAATCCAAAACCAAATAACCTGTTGATGTACCCATTAAATGTTTATTGTTTTGCAGATATGAAATGTTTTCGTAACCTGTTAAACCTTTGGGCAGTGCCGTTGATAAAGCGATTTTTTTAACTCGTGGCACACTGCTTAACTTGCCTGGAGAAACATAGCTCAGATTTTTTTTAGAAAAGCTCCACAGAATATTGTTTTCTTTATCGGATATGAGTTTTCCCGAAGTATATTCATCTTTCGAATACAAACTATTTAAAACAGAATCTACAACAAACTGTTCTTTTTCAGGATGGTACTTAAAAACGCCTTCCTTATAGGCATAAAAAATCGAGTTGTTATATTTAATCACACTAGAATTCAGCCCTTTGCCCACTATAGAATCTTTAATAATCTCAGTGGCTTTTGTAAAATCCTTATCAACTTTTATCTTATAAATGCCTTTAGATTCGTGGCTTACAAAAATATTGTCTTTATAAATTTCAAAAAACTTACTTGAGATATCAAACCCTTCTATTTTGTTTCTCAAAATCCATTTGCCATTTACTTTTACAATTACATTAAGCCCGTCGTAATTACCTTGAAGCAGTACATTTTTCGAGCTGTCTATCGGTACAATATTCCAAGTGCCCTGAACATCAACCACCAAATCTGCGGTATTTTTATCTATAAGAAATGTGCCGGTATCGTGCCCGCAAAACAAGGTGTCGTTAAGCTCTACCAAACACCTAACAGGGCCTTGGGTGCCTTCAATAAACTCAAATTCACCATTAGCGTTAATAGGCTTGCAATACAAGCCTTGGTTTGTGCCCAAATACAAGTAATTGTTGTACACTGCCGATGCGTAAACGGTCCCTATCTTCCCTTCTTTATCGTTATAAATTCTAAATGGCGATTTAATATTTATACAATTAATACCGTTATCCAAAGCCAGCCAAATGTTATTTTCGGCATCTTCAAAAATGGCATGTATAGTGTTATTACTTAAACCGTTTATGATGTTGATGTGATAATTGATTTCTCCATCTTCTGTTAAATGAAAAATGCCATTCGACCTGGTTCCGAGCACAAAACTACCATCTCGCAATTTTGTACTTCGGTAAACACCACT
Organism: Hwangdonia seohaensis; assembly: GCF_031932625.1. NCBI lineage: Bacteria > Pseudomonadati > Bacteroidota > Flavobacteriia > Flavobacteriales > Flavobacteriaceae > Hwangdonia > Hwangdonia seohaensis. The sequence continues at coordinate 124,006 of NZ_JAVSCK010000005.1, read as the reverse complement.
TTCGGGAACAAGCTTTCTAGCAGGAATATCCCATTGCTCAAGGCCCTTGTTGTCTAAAACATAAAACCCTGTGTTTTCAGTTTCAATTAATAGTTTTCCTTTATGATTAAAAACATTAACCAATAAATTGTTTTGTAATACGGTGTGATTTGAAATTACTTTAGACTTGCCATTTTCAATCTTATACAGGCCATCCTTGGTTTGCTGAAAGTAAATGCTACCATTCACCTTAAACATTTTATAAATGGTGGTATCGGAATCAATTACAGAATACGATACATCATTTTTATTATATATATAAATTCTTTCTAAAGATTGAAACAATATGTAATCGTCTAGATTTATAATATTCCAAAACTCTTCTTCTTCTAAAAAATCGATTTGAAGCTTTTGGGAAAGCGATGTGTAAAATAAATCTCCAAACTTGTTTCTTTTCCAATAACCGAACTCTTTGCTACAACCGGTGTAAATAACATCGTCAAAAACACTAACAGATCGGATTATAGTTTCGTTTGGCGATGGGTATAAACGCCAATTTGCACCATTAAATTCCAGCAGACCTTTATTATTGCCAACATAAATATACTTGTCTTTTGATTGCGCAATAGACCAGTTTTGATTTTCAGCGCCATAAGATTTTGGTGTGTAAACATCAATGGGAGGCATTTCTTGTGCAACCAATACAAATGAGCACAAAAAAAACAATAGTGTAGTAAGGCAAAATAATTTTTTCAAGGGTAATGCAGTTAATGTTGCGTTACCAATATAGCACAAATCCTTTAACTAATTACATTCTATAATACGTTGTATGGTTTTTGTATGGTTTTATGTAAGACAAAAAAGCAATATCAAAAAGTGCTTTTCACATGGTTTTACTCCATAAAAAAACTCCAAAACAGTGTTATTTCGGAGTTTTTTCTGTGCTTATTACAATTGAATAATAATTAAAATTACAATTTCGTTTTTAACTATAATTTAAACCAATTTCGAATAATATCTTTTTCAATTTGATGGTTTCCTTTATGGATAAACTCATTTTTAATGGCGCTATATTCATAATCCTTACCCCAATCTTTATGGTTTTTGGAAACCGCCTCAATGGCATCGCAAATAAGGTGCACTTCGTTATTGGTCATCGTTGGGTGAATAGACATGCGCACCCAGCCCGGGCGCTCGATAAGGCAGCCATCGAGTATTTTTTTCTCTATGGATTTTGATGTGGGCTCATCCACATTCAGCAAATAGTGCCCGTAAGTGCCGGCACAACTACATCCGCCACGGGTTTGCACGCCAAACCTGTCATTTAAAAGTTTTACTATTAAATTGTAATGCGCATCTTCAATATAAAATGAAAACACGCCCAATCTATCGGTGTGGTTTTCGGCGAGAATACGCAGGTTTTCAATTTTTTTAAGGCGTTTAAAAATAATGGCATTGAGCTCGTGCTCCCTGTCCAAAATGTTTTCAACACCCATTTTTTCTTTCAATCGAATGGACAGCGCTATTTTAATGGCCTGTAAAAAACCGGGGGTTCCGCCATCTTCACGTGTTTCAATATCGTCAATATAATCGTGGTCGCCCCAAGGGTTGGTGTAGCTCACCGTTCCGCCACCGGGGTTATCCGGTACCAGGTTTTTATACAGCTTTTTGTTGAAGATTAAAACACCCGAAGACCCCGGCCCTCCCAAAAACTTATGTGGGGAAAAGGTAATGGCATCTAAATACGCATCCTCGTTATCCGGGTGCATATTGATGCTTACATAAGGTGCAGAACACGCAAAATCCACAAAGCACAGGCCGTTGTTTTGGTGCATTACACGAGCCACGTCGTGATAGTTTGTTCGGATGCCCGTAACGTTGGAGCAACCTGTAATGGCCGCAATTTTTATGGGGCAATCCTTATGCGTTTCAATTAATTCCTTTAATTTATTGATGCAGGGCAATCCCTCATCGTTTGAAGGGATCACTTTGACTCTTGCAATGGTTTCCAACCACGAGGTTTGATTGGAATGGTGCTCCATGTGGGACACAAAAATAATGGGGCGTTTCTCCTCCGGAACCTGGGTGTGGTCCTTTAGGTTTTCGTTTATTTTTAGCCCCAATATACGCTGAAACTTGTTAATTGCCCCGGTCATGCCCGTGCCAACGGTAATGAGAACATCGTCTTTTGAAGCGTTGACATGCTTTTTGATAATGTGTCGCGCATCGTGATAAGCCAATGTCATGGCCGAACCCGTAACGGATGTTTCGGTATGCGTGTTGGCCACGTATGGCCCAATATGGTTAAGCAGTTTGTCTTCTATGGATTCGTACAGTCTTCCGCTAGCGGTCCAATCGGCATAAATTATTTTCTTTTTGCCGTATGGCGATTCAAACTCTTGGTTTATGCCAATAATTTCTTCTCTAAAAGGCTTGAAATAAGCCTCAAGATTGGATTTGCTTGCTTTCTTGCTTACAATGCTTTTAAGTGGATTGGCCATAAACTAAATACTTAAAAATAATAACAATAATACCAATTCATGCATGGAGCAATGCTACTTAAGTTACTTTGGTATTACCAAAACATGGCTTTTTATAATACTAAGCCAGCTTAAATTAACTCACGCTAACTTTAAATGCCATTTAATCTAGCCTTCTTTCGCCGCCAAATAACGTTCTGCATCTAAAGCTGCCATACAACCTGTTCCCGCAGCTGTAACCGCTTGTCGGTACACATGGTCTGCGGCATCACCAGATACAAAAACACCGTTTACATTTGTTTTTGATGTTCCTGGCACATTGATAATGTACCCCGTTTCATCTAGGTTTAAATAATCCTTAAAAATCTCGGTATTTGGAGTGTGTCCAATGGCTACAAAAAATCCTGTGGCTGGAATCTCGTGCTTTGCATTGGTTTTATTATTGAATACTCGTACACCTGTTACTACTTGTCCGTCACCTAAAACCTCATCGGTTTCCGTATTGAATAAAATCTCAATATTTTTGGTGTTTTTAACCCTTGCTTCCATAATTTTTGAGGCTCTAAACTCATCACGTCTTACCAGCATGGTTACTTTTGTACAGAGTTTAGACAGATAATGTGCTTCTTCGCAAGCGGAATCTCCGGCACCAACAATTACAACTTCTTGGTTTCTATAGAAAAACCCATCACATACCGCACAGGCCGAAACGCCACCGCCTAGGTTTAAATATTTTTGTTCTGATTCTAAGCCTAAATACTTAGCTGATGCTCCTGTTGAAATAATTACGGTATCACAGTGAATTTCTTTTTCATCATTAACCCATACTTTATGAACATCACCCGAAAAATCTACTTTAGTAATCCAGCCATCACGAACATCGGTATCAAAGCGTTCTGCTTGTTTTTGGAATTCAATCATCATTTCCGGTCCCGTTATGCCATCAGGATACCCTGGGTAATTTTCAACGTCGTTGGTGGTAGTTAATTGTCCACCAGGTTGCGTACCTTGGTATAAAACGGGTTTCATGTTAGCTCGTGCTGCATAAATGGCAGCTGTATAACCTGCAGGTCCAGACCCTATAATTAAGCATTTTACTTTTTCGATTGTATCAGACATATTTTCAAATTTTATAGTTGCAAAAATAGCTTTTTTTGCCTCAATATATAAATAGAAGTTATCAACAGTTTTTATTAAAAGATAAGGTGAATTTATAAATAAAGGAGTCTAAAAAATAAAGGAATCACAACCCTTCGTTACGCAACACTTGCGGCTTCTATTCGTATAAATTTGGCATAACGAATTGTTTGATTGAGCAACTCTACACTTGTTATGGTTTTTTAACCAAAAGATATCAACTATTACAACATCCTTGAAAACTATAAAACCCTGTAAATCATACGATTTACAAGGTTTTAGTTTTCTTTGGTATTAATTTTAGTCGGGGTGGCAGGATTCGAACCTGCGACCTCCGCGTCCCAAACGCGGCGCGATAACCGGGCTACGCTACACCCCGAATTGGTTACCCCCTTTTTAAGGACTGCAAATATATGGCTTTTCTTTATAAACAAACAATAAATTTAAGTAAATTGTGGTTTCATTTAATATGTAAAATTATGAGTCGAAAACCTTTATATTTTATACTAACTTTCATTATTAGTTTTAACGCTTGCGCTCAAGACAAAAACCCTGTAAACACCGAACATTCTTATGAAACCGTTGTTTCCGATTTAAACAATCCTTGGGGGTTTGTTTTTTTGCCCGATGGTTCGATGCTTATAACCGAAAAATCCGGAGAACTAATCCATTTCAACAATGGAGTAAAATCTATAATTTCCAGAATGCCTAAAATAGAAGTCCTTGGTCAAGGCGGTTTAATGGACATCGAATTGCATCCCAACTACAAAAACAATGGTTGGTTGTATTTGTCGTATGCCTCGTCAAACGATGATAACGACGGTGCCAACACAACCATAATGCGGGCAAAACTTAAAAATAATGTACTAACCAATAAAGAAGTGCTTTACAATGCGTTACCAAACACAACCCGCGGACAACATTTTGGGTCGCGAATTGTTTTTGACAACGATGGGTATCTCTATTTCACTATAGGAGACCGCGGGAATCGCGATGTAAACCCCCAAGATATTACCCGTGACGGTGGTAAAGTGTATCGATTAAAAGACGATGGAAGCATACCCATAAGCAATCCTTTTACCAACAAAGCCGGTGCCAAAAAAGCCATATATTCATACGGTCATCGCAATCCACAAGGCATGGTAAAACATCCTGAGACCGGTAAAATATGGACGCACGAACACGGTCCCAAAGGTGGCGACGAAATCAATATTATTGAAGCGGGCAAAAATTATGGCTGGCCCGTAATTAGCTACGGCATAAATTACAGCGGCACTAAATTTACCGAGCTTACCGAAGCTCCGGGTATGGAGCAGCCCATACATCATTGGACACCTTCCATTGCGCCCAGTGGTATGGCGTTTATAACCAGCGACATTTACCCCAATTGGAAAGGCAACCTTTTAGTAGGCTCTTTAAAATTTCAGTACCTTAACAGGTGTGTTATTAAAAACAATGCGGTTGTTAAACAAGACCGCCTATTGGATGACATTGGTCGCGTGCGCAGTGTACGCCAAGGTCCAGACGGCTATATTTATGTTGGGGTTGAAAATGTTGGCATAGTTAAAATAATTCCGAAGAAATAATCTTAGATTTGTGTGATGCTAAATAACCTCTAAAATGATGGATAACAAATTTGGATTTTATTTGGTTTTATTAAAGTTTATAAACATTTTTTAGATGCTAATAATAGGAATTGCAGGCGGAACGGGCTGTGGAAAAACAACGGTTGTCAATCAAATTTTAAACGAACTTCCCGAAGGTGAAGTTGGTGTTATTTCGCAAGATTCATATTATAAAGATACCACACATTTAACTTACGAAGAACGCGTTAAAATAAATTTCGACCACCCAAGATCCATCGATTTTGATTTATTGGTTAATCATTTAAAAGAACTAAAAACAGGCAAACCCATACACCAACCGGTATATTCGTTTGTAAAACATAACAGAACGGGCGATACCATTTTAACGCACCCAAGAAAAGTTATGATTGTTGAAGGCATTTTAATACTTACAAACCCAGAATTGCGGGATATGTTCGATATTAAAATATTTGTGCACGCCGATACCGACGAACGTTTAATTCGCAGATTAAAACGCGATATTTCCGAGCGCGGTAGAGATATAAACGAAGTGCTTTTGCGTTATCAAAACACCTTAAAACCCATGCACGATCAGTTTATAGAACCCATGAAAGAGTACGCAGATATTATCATTCCAAACAATAAATACAATACCGTTGCCGTAGATATTGTTAAAACCATTATTAACGAAAAACTGTAAATGGCACAATTCAAAAAAAATAAATACTTAAAACCTTTTAAAAATTGGTTTATACTCATACTTGTGGTTTTTGCGGTTTGGATGCTGTTTTTCGATACCAATTCGTGGCTCATTCATCATGAATTAAATTCAGATATTGAAGCTTTGGAGAATGAAAAAAAATACTATAAACGAGAAATTGAAAAAGATAAAAAAGCCATTAAAAAATTAAGCACAGAAGAAGGCATGGAAAAATTTGCTAGGGAATCCTATTACATGAAAAAGGATGATGAGGAAATTTTTATTATTGAATACGAAGACAGTTTAAAAACAAAAAAAGATGACTAAGCGTTTGTTTGATGGTTTCAACTCGGTGTCGGCAAAGCAATGGAAACAAAAAATTCAAGTCGATTTAAAAGGCGCCGATTATAACGATACCCTTATTTGGAATTCCAACGAAGGCATTGCGGTAAAACCGTTTTATCATGCCGATGATTTTGATGAGTTCCCAAAACCATCAAACACCAAAGCCACACAATGGAATATCTGCCAAACTATTTTTGTTGCCGATGTTGAGAAATCGAATCTAAAGGCTATTGATGCTATTGAAAGAGGCGCAGAAAGCATCAAATTTATTATTCCGAATGATTCCGTTTCAATTGAAGGTTTATTGAAAAATATCAACCTTACTTCTACCCTTTTCTATTTCGATTTACAGTTTTTAAATAACGACTATGTTAAACAACTTTCTGTCATTCCTACGAAGGCGGGAATCCACATTCAAACAGATATCATAGGAAATCTAGCCAAATCTGGCAACTGGTTTAACAATTTAAAAGACGACCACAAGCATTTTGAATCTATCGTAAAAAACACCAATACGTTTAGCGTAGATGCATCGTTGTATCAAAACGCAGGTGCCAATATGGTGCAACAACTGGCTTATGGTTTAGCCCATGCCAACGCGTATTTAAATCATCTTGAAAACATTATTGATAACGAAAAAAAATCAACGTTCAATGCTATCTTCCAAGTGTCGGTTGGCACCAATTATTTTTTCGAAATCGCAAAACTCAGAGCGCTAAGAACACTATGGAATACATTAGCTTCAGAATATAATATCAACCCAAATTGCAACATCATTGCAGTTCCAACAAAACGCAACAAAACGCTTTACGATTACAACACCAACATGTTGCGCACCACAACCGAGTGCATGAGCGCTGTTTTGGGTGGCGCCAATACCATTTGCAACTTGCCTTACGATGCGATATATCATAAAAACAACGAATTTGGCGAGCGCATTGCCCGAAATCAATTGCTTATTTTAAAGCACGAAAGTTATTTTGATAAAGTAAACAATCCTGCCGATGGTGCTTATTATATTGAAAGTTTAACCCATCAGCTTGCCGAAAAAGCTTTAGAATTATTTAAGGATATTGAGGCCAACGGCGGCTTTTTAAAACAATTGAAAGAAGGCACCATTCAACGGAAAATAAAGGAAAGCGCCAACAAAGAACAACAGCAATTTAATGCTGGCGAAGAAGTGTTATTGGGAAGCAACAAACACCCCAATACAAACGATAAAATGAAGGACGAACTGGAATTATATCCGTTTGTAAAAACCAAGTCGAGAAAAACATTGATTGAGCCTATTGTTGAAAAACGACTTGCCGAAAGCTTAGAACAAAACCGATTAAAAACCGAATAATTTTAAATTTTATTACACCCATGAAAACACCATTTTTTAAACTTTTTGTAATCGCATTAACTTTTGGTTTGATAAGTTGTAAAAATGAAAACACACTAACAGAATATAAATATGCCGACAAAGGCTTGGTTTTAACTTGCGAAAACGTAAACTCCAAATTATACAGCGAAGCCCTATTTGCTTTTGAAGATGATATTTTAAAGTATTATGGTAAAAACAACCCAAACGCCTCGTTAGTTCAGGCTTACGGTCAGTTTATCAGAAATGCTATTTACGGCAGGTTAAAACACGAAGACATCGTTTCGCCACATACTGTTATGGTTTTTGAAACCCTAAAAAACGAGAACGACTTGTGGGATGCCAACAACCCAGAAAGCTATTTAAACTATAACGGTGCTTTGGTAAAATGCATTGCTATAAATATGCAAAACCCAGATTTAAGAGCAACTTTTAATTCGTTATTAAAAGTAAACAGCATGAGTCCGAAACCTTTTGGCGCACCGTTAATGTCTAATTACAGGCATGCGTTAAGCGATAAATACTTGGCAGCTTACATCGCTTTCGATTTGTATTATGCGAAGCTGTTTAATAAAGATTTGTCAAGCGCCAATGCTGAAAAATCCGTGCAAAAAGTAGATTTTAACAAAACGCCACAATAAAAAAATTGGGTAAACCAAAATGTCTAGAAAAAACCTCCAACATATTACAATTAAGCCAGCGGCCAAAAACCAAAAACCAATGGTCCATAGCTCGTTTTTGACCGCTGAAGATATTCCTGTAAAATCAACCTATTCAAAAGACGATTTGCAACATATCGAGCATCTTAATTTTGTTGCGGGCATAGCACCAAATCTTCGTGGACCGTACAGCACCATGTTTGTACGCAGACCGTGGACCATTAGGCAATACGCTGGATTTTCTACAGCCGAAGAAAGCAATGCGTTTTACAGACGCAATTTGGAAGCGGGACAAAAAGGCTTATCGGTGGCATTTGATTTGGCAACACATCGCGGTTACGATTCCGACCACGAACGAGTAGTTGGCGATGTTGGAAAAGCTGGAGTTGCCATTGATTCGGTTGAAGATATGAAAGTACTTTTCAACCAAATTCCACTCGATAAAATGTCGGTTTCAATGACAATGAACGGTGCCGTTTTACCCATTATGGCATTTTACATTGTTGCCGCCGAAGAACAAGGCGTGAAGCCGGAACAATTGGCAGGCACCATTCAAAATGATATTTTAAAGGAATTTATGGTGCGCAATACCTATATTTATCCGCCAACACCTTCCATGAAAATCATTTCTGATATTTTTGAATTTACCAGTAAAAACATGCCAAAATTCAACAGTATCAGCATCTCGGGTTACCACATGCAAGAGGCTGGTGCGACCTGCGATATCGAACTCGCTTACACCTTGGCCGATGGATTGGAATACATTAGAAAAGGATTGGACGCCGGCATGGACATCGATACCTTTGCCCCGCGCCTATCTTTCTTTTGGGCGATTGGCATGAATCATTTTATGGAAATTGCCAAAATGCGTGCGGCTCGTATGCTGTGGGCGAAATTGGTAAAACAATTCCATCCGAAGAATGAAAAATCGCTTGCCCTACGCACCCATTGCCAAACTTCGGGTTGGAGTTTAACCGAGCAAGACCCGTTTAATAACGTAGCTCGAACCACCATTGAAGCGGCTGCGGCGGCTTTTGGCGGCACACAAAGTTTACACACCAATGCCTTGGACGAAGCCATTGCCTTACCAACCGATTTTTCGGCTCGAATTGCCAGAAATACACAAATATTTCTACAAGAAGAAACTAAAATCACCAAAACAGTCGACCCTTGGGCGGGTAGTTTTTATGTTGAAAAATTAACACATGACATCGCCCAAAAAGCCTGGGCTTTAATTGAAGAAGTGGAAGCCTTGGGCGGCATGACCAAAGCCATTGAAGCGGGCATTCCTAAAATAAGAATTGAACAAGCCGCGGCACGCAAACAAGCGCGGATTGACTCTGGACAAGATATCATTGTTGGCGTTAACAAATACAGGCTCAAGGAAGAAGCGCCCATACAAACTTTAGAAGTCGACAACCAAACGGTTCGTAATCAACAAATAGACAGTTTAAATAAGCTAAAAGCCGAAAGAAATAACGATAAAGTAAAAAGGGCTTTATCGAAATTAACCGAAGCAGCAAAATTTTCCTTAAATTCGATAGATTCAAATACTAAAGATAATCAAGAAATAAATTCAAAAGACCCCCACTTTCGTGAGGATCACAATTTGCTAGCTTTAGCTGTTCAAGCAGCTCGCGAACGCGCGACTTTAGGCGAAATCAGTGATGCTTTGGAAGTTATTTTCGGACGTTATAAGGCGCAAATAAAATCCTTTTCCGGTGTGTATAGTAAAGAAATAAAAAACGATAATAGCTTTAATAAAGCAAAAGAATTGGCCGATATTTTTGCCGAACAAGATGGGCGACGACCTCGCATAATGATTGCAAAAATGGGACAGGACGGTCACGACCGAGGTGCCAAGGTAGTAGCCACCGGATATGCCGATGTGGGTTTTGATGTCGATATTGGCCCCTTATTTCAAACACCACAGGAAGCTGCCAAACAAGCCGTGGAAAACGATGTGCATATTTTAGGGGTTTCCTCGCTTGCTGCGGGACACAAAACATTGGTACCGCAAGTTATTGAAGCTTTAAAAGCTTACGGTCGCGACGATATTATGGTGATTGTTGGTGGCGTCATACCCAAACAAGATTACCAATATTTATTTGACGCGGGTGCTGTAGCTGTTTTTGGCCCAGGCACAAAAATTAGCGATGCCGCGATTAAGATTTTGGAGATTTTGATTGATTAGTGGATGTTGATCCTTATAGGAAAAACAACTTAAGTTTTTTAGCGGCTGATATAAAATACCAATGCTTAGTAAAGTCGAAGCATTAAACGAACCATCGATTAGCATAGACTAAACATTAGTTATATTTCTCAAACGCTCAAAAAAATGGACACTTTAAAAGTATCAATACTAACAATCTTTATTTTATTTTTTAGTTGCAACGAAAACAAGCCTTCAATTGAAAAACAATGGTACAAAGGCAATCTCCACACCCATTCGTATTGGAGCGATGGCGACGAATTTCCCGAGGTTATTATGGATTGGTACAAAAGTAACGGCTACCAATTTGTGGCTTTAACCGATCATAATATATTGGCTGAAGGCGAAAAATGGAAAACCATTTCAAAGGATTCCATCTATCAAAACGCATTTAAAAATTACTTAAAAACCTATGGTTCCGATTGGGTTACCTATAAAGTGGATTCGTTAAACAGAACCCAAGTTAAACTAAAAACCTACGAGGAATACCGACCAAAATTTGAAGAAAACGGAAAATTTTTAATCATACAATCTGAAGAAATAACCGATGCCTATAACGGCAAGCCCATACACATTAATGCTACCAATGTTAAAAGAAAAATAGACCCACAAGGCGGGAATAGCGTTTTGGAAGTGATGCAAAACAACTTGGATGAATTCGCCAAACACAAGAAAGAATTCGGCACCCCGATAATAGCGCATATCAACCACCCCAATTTTGGCTACGCCATTGGTCTTGAAGATATGATAGCTTTAAAAAACGAGCAATTTTTTGAGGTGTACAACGGGCATCCGGCAGTTAACAATTCTGGAAATGACGAGTATATAGCGACAGAATTGATGTGGGATTATATCAACATCGCCTATTTGGAAAACAACAAACCCATAATGTATGGGCTTGCTACCGACGATTCGCACCATTACCACAGAAAAGGCAGCAAATGGAGTAATGCCGGAAGAGGCTGGATTATGGTACAAGCGGATACGCTTAGTGCCAAATCGTTAATAAGCGCTATGGAAACCGGACAGTTTTATGCGAGTACCGGCGTAACGTTAAACGACTTGACTTTTGAGAACAACACCCTTTCTGTCGCCGTTAAAACAGATGAAAACACAACTTACAAAATCGATTTTATTGGATGCAAAAAAGGACAAGGCGAGCCTGAAGTATTTGCTTCATTTGGAAGCGATAAAGCCAGTTTTGAATTATCAAACGACATGCTTTATGTGCGATGTAAAATAACATCTTCAAAATTACACCAAAACCCTATTGAAGATTTATTGTTTGAAAAAGCTTGGACCCAACCTTATATTTTTACCGAATAAAAAAGAACCTGTCTAATAAGTCTTTTGAATTTAATTTGTCAGGTTGAGCTTGTTGAAAACAATCTTGATTATCAAGAAGTTAAAATATTTCGACAAGCTCAATATGACATAGAATTAGACTTTTTAAACAGGCTCTTTTAATTATTGTAGTTTGAATATTAATCTACTTTTTTATCGGTTTTAATTTCTGGTGATTTCTCAAAATCCCCGGCATTGACTACCGTCCAATTATCAAATGTTTTAAAGTATTTTTTAATCACTTTATTTACATCTTCAACGGTTAAATTAGTTACGCGGTCTTCAATATCTTTATAAAACATCATATCTCTATCGTAATATAAATTGTTATTGATTGTAGATGATAATTCGTTGTCTTTCGCTCTGGACACATTTTGCCCTTGTACCCAACTGGTAACGGCAACTTTAAGTTCGTCTTCTGTAATGCCATCGGCTATAAAACGCGCTATTTCTTCACTAAAACCCTTTTGCACTTTTGATGCATTTTCAGGAGCATAAATGGCATAAACCATAATTGAAGACTTCTTGTCTTTTTCGTCGCCATCAACACTTACGCGTCCGCCAGCACCATAACTCACACCATCTTTTTGACGCAAACGATCGGCAATTCTAGAGTTTAAGAATCCGCCCCCAAATATGGAGCCCGCAATTTGTAAGGCCGCATAATCTTCATCAACTTGACTACCTTCAAAAGCCAAAACACCAATACTTATAGCATTCTTTTTATCTGGTGTTTTAATTCTTTCGTTTGCCGCATTATTCGGTATATGTTTATCCGATATGGGTTTGTATGCTTTATTGGTTTTAAAATCTGAAAACTCTTTTTCAAAATAATTCTTTAAAGCTTGTTCATCTACATTTCCAATAGCAACTAAGGTTGCACTATCCGAAATACCATAAAACTCATTGTAATAATCTTGAATAGCATCAACTGTAACCTCATTAACGGCTTCAATATCTTCCTCTATAGATGTGACGTAAAGTGGATGCCCTTTTTTGTAATTCTGATTTAATGCGCCTAACCTTTTACTTGCTAAAAATTGAGGTTCTGTTTTATTCTGCTCAATACTAGCTAATTCTTGGGTTTTAAGTTTGTCCAATTCGGCTAGGTCAAACTTAGGGTTCTTCAGCATATCCGTCATTAAAGCCAAGGTTTCCATAAGGTTTTCTTCGGTAGAACTCACATACACATTTACACGACCGTTTGATCCTCCAAAACCAACAGACGATTTTAAAGCGCTCAATTTATCTTCAATATCTTGTCTGGAGTTATTTTGTGTGCCTTTATTAAGCATTCTGGCGGTGTAACTGGCAATTTTTCCTTTATTCATAAAATCGTTAACATTACCATTTCTGAAAGTGAACGACAAGGTTACCGTTTTACCACGGTTGTCCTTTTTAATAAAGCCGTATTCAATTGGCGTTGTATTTAGAGTGCCTGAGTCCAATCGGTTTTGAATGTTTTCGTAAGACACATCAAAGGCCTCTCCAGCGCCGTAACCTTCTTTTCCTTTGTAGTTTGTAACCAATTCCTCAAGTCCTTGGGTGTGCTCGATTTCCACACGAATAGGTGTTTTTGTTGGAATAAAATTACCTACGGTCCTGTTGGTGTTTATTAAATAACGTTGTGCAGCCGCATTTACTTTTTCGGCCGTCATCCCTTCAACCCTATCGCGATGGATGAATGACAATCTCCAATCGCCAGCTCCAATAAATTCACTCATATAAGTGCCTAAAAAGGCTGAATTTCTACTTATCTGATCTATTCGTTTTAACAAATTGGATTTGGCACGATTAACCTCTTCTTCGGTAATCGGATTATCCTTTAAACCATCCAACACCGACAATAACGTGGTTTCTGCTTCGGTTAATGATTTATCGGAAGGCACATCAACATTTATATATAAAAATGATGGTTCTTTTGTAAATGGTGAAAACGACCAAAGACTAGATGCCTTTTTTCCGTCTACCAAAGCTTTGTACAATCTACCTGAAGGCTGATCGGTAAGCACCTGCTCCACAACCGACATGGCCGCATAATCTTCGTGCGATCCCGCTGGTGTGTGATATAACGCCGATACAATTTGCAAATCGCCAACACGACTTAATGTAACGCGCTTTTCTCCATCTTGGGCAGGCTCAATAGTTGGGATATCCCTTAAAGGCGTGTTTGGGTTTTTAATCCCTGCAAACTTTTTCTCAATTAAGGCTAAAGTCTTGTCGGTTTCAAATTTACCCGTCACCATAAGTACCGCATTATCCGGACGGTAATATTTTTTATAAAAAGCCTGTAAATTTTCAATAGGCACACGCTCAATATCCGATTTGTTCCCGATAGTAGATTTCCCGTAATTATGCCATAAATAGGCGGCACTCGTAACTTTTTGCATCAACACTCTGGTGGGTGAGTTTTCGCCACTTTCAAATTCGTTTCTAACCACCGAAAATTCAGATTCCAAATCCTTTTTGGCTATGTATGAATTTACCATTCTATCGGCTTCCAAATCCAAAGCCCAGTCTAGGTTTTCATCATTGGCATTAAATGTTTCGTAATAATTGGTTCTATCGAACCAAGTGGTGCCGTTTGGCCGGGACCCCCTTTCGGTTAACTCTTTAGGAATATCCGGATGGTTGGGCGTGCCTTTAAAAACCATATGCTCTAATAAGTGCGCCATTCCTTTTTCGCCATAACCCTCGTGTCGCGACCCCACCAAATAGGTGATATTCACGGTAATGGTTTGTGCAGAATTATCCGGAAACAACAGCACTTTCAAACCATTGTCCAATTTATACTCTGTAATGCCTTCAACACTTGCCGTTTTTTTAATTTGAGCTTCAACAGCTATTGAAAACGACGTCAATAACACAAAGCATAGTGTAATTTTTAATAGATAATTAATTCTTTTCATGATAAAGTTTTTGATGTTCTCTGTAAATATAAGATAAGTAATTGGCTTATATTGTTAAAAATTTAACAAAAAAATAGAGATTTCGTACAACAATATGTTCGTAATCGAATGTTAACAACTTCAATTTCCTATACTCATAAATAATTGTATTTTTACGCTTAATAAAACCAAATCAATAAATGGGTAAAATCATTGCAATTGCTAACCAAAAGGGAGGTGTTGGAAAAACAACAACCTCAATAAATTTAGCGGCTTCTTTAGGCGTTCTGGAAAAAAAAGTTTTACTAATAGATGCTGACCCTCAAGCAAATGCAACTTCTGGAATAGGAATAGACGTAGAAACCGTTGAAGTAGGAACCTACCAACTTTTAGAACATTCCAATTCGGCACGGGAAGCCATAGTTAAAACCGAAACACCAAACTTGGATATTATTCCGGCACACATTGACTTAGTAGCTATTGAAATAGAACTAGTTGATAAAGATGCTCGCGAATACATGCTTAAAAAAGCGCTTGAAGACATTAAAAACGATTACGATTTTATTTTAATCGATTGTGCGCCTTCATTGGGCTTGTTAACATTAAATGCCTTAACGGCGGCTGATGCCGTAATTATCCCCATTCAATGCGAATATTTTGCTTTGGAAGGTTTAGGCAAACTATTAAACACCATTAAAAGTGTACAAAAAATACACAACCCCGAGTTGGATATTGAAGGCTTATTGCTAACCATGTACGATTCGCGTTTACGCCTATCCAATCAAGTGGTTGAAGAAGTACAAAAACACTTTAACAATATGGTGTTTCAAACCATTATTCAGCGTAATGTGCGTTTAAGTGAAGCCCCGAGTTATGGCGAAAGCATAATTAATTATGACGCCAGTAGCAAAGGCGCGACCAATTACTTAAGCTTAGCAAAAGAAATTATCAACAAAAATTCCTAAATTATGGCTAAAGCAACTAAAAAACAGGCTTTAGGCAGAGGTTTATCGGCGCTTTTAAACGACCCGAGTAACGATATTCAATCTGTTCAAGATAAAAATGCCGACAAAGTTATAGGCAATATTGTTGAGCTGGATTTAGATTTTATTGAAGTCAATCCGTTTCAACCGCGTACCAATTTTAGCGAAGAATCCTTACGGGAATTAGCATCTTCGGTTAAAGAATTAGGCATCATTCAACCCATAACGGTTAGAAAATTAGGCCTAAACAAATTTCAACTTGTTTCTGGTGAACGTCGTTTTAGGGCTTCAAAATTATTGGGATTGGAAACCATTCCCGCTTACGTTAGAATTGCAAACGATCAAGAATCTTTGGAAATGGCACTGGTTGAAAATATTCAGCGCCAAGATTTAGACCCGATTGAGATTGCACTATCCTACCAACGTTTAATCGACGAGATTAATTTAACCCAAGAGCAAATGAGCGAGCGCGTGGGTAAAAAACGCTCCACCATTGCCAACTATTTGCGTTTGTTAAAACTCGATCCCATTATTCAAACGGGTATGCGCGACGGATTTATTTCAATGGGACACGGGCGTGCTTTAATTACTATTGAAGACCAATCGATGCAACTCGATATTTACGAAAAAATATTGTCGGATAAATTATCGGTTAGGGAAACCGAAGGTCTGGTTCGTAATTTTAATACGAATGAAGAGGTGAAAACACCTTCAAAAAATGAGGGTGATGAAGAGGTACCAAAATTCATAAAAAAAGGCATATCTGCATTTTCGGAATACTTTGGACACAAAATTGACGTTAAAGTCTCAAAAAACGGGAAAGGAAAAATAACCATTCCTTTCCATTCTGAAGAAGATTTTAATCGTATTAAAAAACTGGTTCAAGGTGCTAAATAAAGTTTTAATAACAATATTTTTTTTACTTATAAATTGCTTTTCATTATTAGCTCAAAATAAAGATGACGCGGAAAGACCCGAGGAACTTCCTGATGACGTTGTAGTAGATTCCATTATAAAAATCAGAAATCCCATCAACCCATTATCGCCAGCAAAGGCGGCATTTTATTCAGCCATTTTACCGGGTTTGGGGCAAGCTTACAACAAAAAATATTGGAAAATTCCTTTAGTTTATGCGGCTTTAGGAACCGGAATTTATTTTTATACCACCAATAACAAAGAATACAACCGATACCGCGATGCTTACAAAAGCAGATTAGCAGGGTTTACAAATGACGAGTTTTATTTTGATGCCAATGGCAACCAATTGTCAACGCCAAGAGTTACCGATGATGGTTTACGGCGTGCCCAAAAACTGTTTAGACGAAATAAAGAAATTTCGCTTTTGGTAACTGTTGGTTTGTACGCTTTAAATATTATTGATGCCAATGTTGATGCGCATTTACTGCAGTATAATGTGGATGAAAATCTATCGTTGGTACCTCATTATAAAATAAACGAAATGGATGCCACGGGGAATCTCGGGTTAACCTTAAATTTTAAATTTTAGCCCAAAAGGGCATTAAGCAAAAACCTTTTGAATACTATGAATATAGCTTTACTTGGATATGGAAGAATGGGGAAAACCATAGAGCAAATTGCCATAAAACGCGGGCATAATATTGTTTTAACGGTTGACAAAGACGATAAAGACTACGACATTACAAAAGCCGATGTGGCCATAGATTTTAGTATCCCAGATGTGGCTTTCAACAATATTTCCAATTGCATAAACAACAATGTGCCCGTTATTTCTGGCACAACGGGCTGGTTACATAAATACAACGATGCCGTTAATTTATGTAAGGAAAGAGATGGTGCGTTTATTTACGCTTCAAATTACAGTTTGGGGGTAAATATCTTTTTTGAATTGAATAAAACACTCGCTAAAATGATGAATGCTTTAAAACAATATAATGTTACCATGGAAGAAATCCATCACACCCAAAAATTGGATGCACCCAGCGGAACAGCCATTACTTTAGCTGAAGGAATTATTGAAAAACATGATGGGTTTGATCATTGGACACTCGATGAAGATGGAGAAAACACCATTACTATAACGGCAAAACGCATTGAAAATGTACCGGGAACGCATACTGTAAACTATGAAAGTGAAGTCGATACCATTTCCATAGAACACGTAGCACACAACCGCCAAGGCTTTGCTTTAGGTGCAGTGATTGCCGCAGAATGGATTGTGGGAAAAACCGGTATATTCACGATGAACGACGTGTTAAATATAGGTTAATCTTTTCCCGAAGTGTAACAGCATATTATACTTTGCAACTAACTAAACTAAATACAAATAACCTCCCGACCAAGTTCGAGGTGACAATTAAAAAATTACGATTATGACGCTAACACAATGGTTTATATTCATTTTGATTATTCAGGTCATTCATGGTTTAGGCACATGGAAACTATACATTAAAGCGGGTAGACAAGCCTGGGAAGCTTTTGTTCCTGTGTACAACGGTGTGGTTTTAATGAAAATCATCAATCGCCCGTGGTGGTGGGTTATTTTATTATTCTTACCCATAGTTAACCTTATTATGCTCATGGTAGTTTGGGTAGAAACGGCAAGAAGTTTTGGTAAAAACACATATCTAGACACCTTTTTAGCCATTGTAACGCTTGGGTTTTACAACTTCTATTTAAATTACGTAGCCAACGTAGATTATGTAAAAGACCGTAGTTTACAACCAAAATCGGGTTCAGGCGAATGGACAAGCTCCATTTTATTTGCTATTGTTGCGGCAACCATTGTGCACACCTATTTTATTCAACCCTTTACTATTCCGTCGTCATCTTTAGAAAAATCATTGTTAGTGGGCGACTTTCTGTTTGTTAGCAAGTTTCATTATGGTGCCAGAATACCAATGACCACGGTTGGTGCACCCATGGTGCACGATACCATTCCTATTTTAAACAAAAAATCGTATTTATTTGATGACGACAAAGAAAATCCTTCATGGATAAACAAATTGCAGTTACCCTATATGCGATTGCCTGGGTTTGAAACCATCGAAAGAAATGAAATTGTAGTATTCAATCAACCAGCCGATACGCTGAGGGATATGAATGATTTTACGCCAGACAGAAACTATTATAAACCCATCGATAAAAAAACCAATTTAGTAAAGCGCTGTGTTGGTGTCGCAGGCGATTCTTTGGAAATTCGTGATGGCTATGTATATATAAACGGGAAGAAAAACGAGTTGCCCGATAGAGCGCATTTACAATTTAGTTACTATGTGCAACCAAAAACCAATCAGTTCAATCCTAATTATGTTAAAGAACGCTACGATATTACAGATCAATTTGGCATTGTAAACCAGCAAAACACCTATTATTTCCCTGCTATTTCCGACGAGGCTTTAGCTAAATTTAAAAATCATCCAAACGTTACCAGCATAACACCAATAAAAGCAGAAAAAGGAGAAAGAGACCCAAATGTGTTTCCGCACGACCCCAACTACAATTGGAACATCGATTTTTTTGGACCACTTTATATCCCCGAAGCGGGAAAAACCATTGATATTAATTTAGATGTTTTACCGCTTTACAAACGGGTTATTACCGAATACGAAGGCAACACATTACAAGTAAAAGGCAGCCAGATTATAATAAATGGCGAAGTAGCCAACAGCTATACCTTTAAACAGGATTATTATTGGATGATGGGCGATAACCGCCATAACTCCATTGATGCCAGACGTTGGGGCTTTGTGCCATTCGACCATGTTTTGGGCAAACCCGTATTTATTTGGATGAGTTGGGACGGTATTAAAAACCCACGTTGGGAACGTTTCTTTACAACCGTTCACGGAAGCGGAAAAGCTACCTCTTATTTTATTCCGTTTTTAGTGCTTCTTTTTGGATACATTGGTTTTAATAAGTGGCGTAAACGCAAGAAGGCCAATAGTTAATTTGTAGAGATGTTAGGCCTTTAGGCGTTTACAACTCAACTTACAACTAAACGAATGAACACTTTAATTCATCCCACATACTTACCAAACATCGCGCATTTTGTTGCTATGGTAAAAGCAAAACATGTCGTGTTTGAAATGGATGATAATTTTGTGAAACAAACCTTTAGAAACCGCACTTATATCTACGGTGCCAACGGGAAACTGGCATTGCATATACCCGTAATCCATTCGCAAAAAAACCGTCAGAAATACCGTGATGTCAAAATTTTTAATGATGAAAATTGGCAAAGTCTCCATTGGAAATCCTTACTTTCAGCGTACCGAACATCGCCTTTTTTTGAATATTACGAAGATGAGCTTCAGCCTTTATTCCATAAAAAAGCAGAGTATATTTTAGATTTTAATATGACCTGTTTTGAGGTAATTTGCGATTGTTTACAGTTGGAATTAAATTCTTCGAAAACCAAAACTTTTCAAAAAACAGTTGAAGATAAAAGTGATTTTAGATATTTAGTTCATGCTAAAAAAGAACGGCCTCAACCCTTTGAAACATACATGCAAGTGTTTAGCAACAAGCACGGTTTTATACCTAATTTGAGTATTTTGGACCTGTTGTTTAACGAAGGCCCAAACACCTTAAATTATTTAGAATCTCAAACTTTAGCACCACTATAATGATACAGACCTTTGCACATTATGGTTGTCATTTTTTAATTCCACTTTTTGTGGCTTTAATTTTCTATAAATCCCAATGGAAATATGCGTTTTTAGTGATGATTGCTGGTATGCTCATAGATTTGGATCATTTATTGGCAACCCCAATTTTCGACCCGAACCGATGCAGTATTGGGTTTCATCCGTTGCACTCCTATTTTGCCATTTTGTTTTATCTCTTTCTTTTAATTCCCAAAAAATCCAGATTAGTGGCTTTGGGATTGGTCATTCATATTTTTGCCGATGTGGTGGATTGTAGTTTTATGTAATAGTTTTCTAATAAGCAGATTGCCACAGTCGTCCCTCCTTCGCAATGACGTAACTATTCTAAACTCAAAGTCGCCATAATAGGGTAATGATCGGAATAATGTTCCTTATAAGCTTTAAATCCATTTACCTTAAAAGTATCGTCCGTTAAAATAAAATCGATTCTTACGGGGAAGAATTTAAAATGGTAAGTGCGCCCAAACCCATTGCCCGATTCAATAAAGGCATCATTTAAACCGCCTTTTATTTTTCTGTACACATACGAAAATGCCGTATTATTAAAATCGCCGCAAACAATCATTTTATAAGGGCACTCTGCTTTATGCTTTAAAAATAATTCCGATTGAAACTGTTGCATTTTAAAGGTGCTACCAACTCTATTAAAAAGACGTTCGGAATTTTCTTTTTTAAGACTTTCAGCCTTGGTATTAATGCGCAAAGATTCTAGGTGAATATTATAAATTCTTATGGTATCCACGCCCTTTACAACATCGGCAAATATGGCGTTATTCCCCGTATCTGGGAACTCAATGGAACCGGAGTTTACAATGGGGTATTGCGAAAAAATGGCCTGTCCGTACTTTGTTTTTTTACCAGAAAGCTTTTCAAACTTATAGTTGAAAAAAGACAAATCGATGTTTTTATGCGGATGGTATTCTTGAATGCTTAAAATTTCAGGGGATTGGGCTTTAATAAAATCGGTCATTTTAGTTTCAATGCTGTCCTCTGGAATCCATTTGTACAAATTAAACAACCTCACGTTATAATTCATCACACTAAAATTATTGGGGTTGTCAATCTGTTTTGAAGACGAAAACTTATACAACGAGCCAAAAAACACATACCCGATTAAAAGCACCACAAACGATAAAATAAATTGCTTTTTAAGTCTTATGAGCCAGTACAAAAAAAACAAAGCATTGCATAAAATGAGGAAGGCAACGCCCAAACTAAGTACTGATAATACCGAAAAGGTTTTGGGTGGCGTAAAGGGTAAAACGTACGAAAGCAAAAGTAATATAGCAAAAACCGCATTTATAAAGTAAATGATTTTATTTATAAAACTTAGTTTTTTCATAGTTTATGCTTGATGACAAATGACAGATGACAGATGACAGATGTTATTTTAAATTCTTTCTAAAAGCTAACATCATATTCATTAGATAAAAAGATTCGTTATAATACTTTTCAAACTGATTTTGAGTTATATAATTTCTTCTATTTGCTTTATGCAAACAAGTAACTACTTCAGCCAATGAGCGAATAGAGTATCCAATAAACTTATTTTGCTCAGGATTAGATTGGCCAATAGAACCTTCAGAAATATTTAAAGCAACAGAATCTATAGCTCTTAATAATTGAGATGATAAATTATATATTTCTTTTTTAGGAAAATTTTCAATAAGCAGATTTACATCTTCACCCAAGTCCATTGCTTTTTGCCATATCAATAGTTTTTCAAACTTAAATTTACTCATTTTTAATTTTTTAAAGTTTTGTCGTTACCGTCTTTAATCTTCTGTCAACGGTCATCAGTCATCTCTCAAAAACCTACTTTCCTGCCTTGAAAAGAAACTCCTTCTCCTCGGCCGTTAAACTATCGTAACCACTTTTACTGATTTTATCTAAAATAACATCGATTTTTTTCTGATTATTAAACTTATTAAATTCACCTTTAGTATAACCACCAACTTTAGATTTATTTTTATGAACCGTTTTTAAAGGCGATTTTTTTGAGGGTTTAAATAGGCTTACAAAACCATCCATTAATTTTTCGAAACCTTTACCTATATCTTTGCCTTTAAGCAATTGTTTGGCGTAATAATAACCCAATAACGCGCCGCCCAAATGTGCTAAATTACCACCTGCGTTTAGACCAAACAGTCCCAAAACATCTAAAGCAACTATGGCAGCACCAATGTACCAAAGCTTTAAATTAAAGGTGAAAAAGCGCACCTCTTGATTGGGCATGTAGGCACAAATAAATATCAACAATGCCCGAACTGCAGCCGATGCACCAACTAAACTTGAGGTATTCCCAAAAACATGGGGCAACAAAGTATAACCGAGCATAAATAATAAGCCGCCCGAAATAACCCCAAGAAAATAAATATTAAGGGCCATTTTTGTACTGAATAAATTTAAAAACATCCGCCCTATAAAATAGAGCCAAAGCATGTTAAATAGAATATGCCAAAAGTCGTAATGTGTAAATCCATAAGTAATAATTGCCCATGGTTTTAGAACAAAATCGAAAAAATCACTTGGTAGTTCTATCCATTTTAAACTAGTTTCATTTGGTAGTGACAACGACTTTGTAAGTATAAAACCAATAGCATATACAACAAGATTAACAGCTATAATTTTATCTAATGCATTTAAATTAGATAGTTTGTTTTTTATGTCTTGAGAGAATGATGTCATTTTAATTCCAACGGTTTCTGTTAAACTGTGTTTTTTTCCAATACCACATAATTAAAAAGCCTGTTAATGCGCCACCTACGTGGGCAAAATGTGCAGTATTACTTGGGCTAAAAAACGATTGCCCTGTAATACCCGAAATCAAATCTAAAATAATAATACCGGGAATAAAGAATTTCGCTTTAATAGGAATGGGTAAAAAGATAAGCATGAGTTCGGCATTGGGATTCATCATTCCAAATGCGGCGAGTATGCCCATAATACAACCAGAGGCGCCAACCATAGTGTTTCTTGCAATAACATTCATATCGAACAACGATTTGAAGGCATCGTTATTAATTAAGTTTGCGTTAAAATTATATTCAGATAAAATCGGCATCATCTCCCTACTTAATATTTCGCCTTTTATATACTGCCCTTCAGTGGCATCAATGGAAACAATTTTACGAATCATATCACTACTCATATTCAAATCCGCAATGCCACTTAACGCAGAATAATAATCGAAATAATAATAGCCTACTTGCAATGCCACAGCACCCAATCCCGCAGAAATATAAATAAACAAGAATCTTTTGCTTCCTAATACTTGCTCTACCGGTGTGCCGAACATCCACAAAGCGAACATATTAAATAAAATATGCATCAAACTTAAATTGTTTAAATCCGCACCACCGTGCATAAACATGTGTGTTATGATTTGCCAGGGTTGAAAAGCTTCATTGGCAGGGAAATGCATCGCGAACAAATCGTAAAACAAAATTCCATTCCCAATAAATAAAGTACCAATAAACATCAATACATTAATGATTAATAAATGCTTAACGGTATCTGAAATTCTCATCATAATTTTAATCTTCTTTTAATAATTTTAAGACGTTTCAACAGCACTTCGACTGCGCTCAGTGTGACATTTCAATAAAAACTCAACAATCTTCTGTCTTCTGTCTTAATTTATATAAATTTTTTATCCAACTCGTCAACACTCATGGTTACAAATGTTGTTCGGTTAGTGGGCGACACATTAGGTTCTTTACAGGCAAACAAACGGTTTACCAAATGTTCCTGTTCGTCTTTTTGTAATGATTGCCCGGTTTTAATAGCTAAACTTTTGGCCATGGACTTTGCCAGTAAATCGGTGGCACTAAAATGGGTATCGGGTACCTCGTTTTCCACGTCGCTAATAAGCTGCTCTAAAATAATGGACACTTCGCTTTCCGGCACACTTACGGGAACACCAATAATTTGAACCGACTCTTTACTAACGCCGGAAAATATAAAACCTGTATGTTCTAAATCTTCTTTTAGCTGATTTATAATCTCAATATCCTGTACTGAAAAATGAAGCTGAAGCGGAAATAACAATTGCTGACTTACGGCTTCTTTAATGGTCATGTTTTTTAGGAAATCTTCATATAAAATACGTTGATGCGCTCGATGCTGATCGATAACCAACATCCCCGATTTAATGGTACTCACAATGTATTTATTATGAAGCTGATACGTGGTTTGGATGTTATCGACTTGCTTATCTTCACTGAACATAGACCCGGTAGATTCTTCACTTTCAAAATGAACCTCGCTAAAATCCTGCTGCGTTTTTGTGCCTTTCGACTCCAATCCCACATAAAGATTCTCCCAACTGGCAACCGGTTCTTTTTTGTAAGCTACGGCTCGGGCTTTAGATTGTGTTTCTTCTTGAAACGGATTAAAGCTTCTATCGACCTCAATGGTTGGCGAGTTTGTGTTTTTTTTGATGTAATTATAGGGCGTATCGAGGTTGGAGTCCCTATCAAAATCTAAAACAGGTGCGATATTAAACTGCCCCAAACTGTGTTTTACCGCCGACCGCAATAAGGCATACAGGGTGTGTTCGTCATCAAATTTTATCTCTGTTTTTGTGGGATGTATATTGATATCGATAGTTTGTGGGTCGACTTTTAAGTTTAAAAAATAACTGGGATGTGTACCGTTTTTTAACAAACCATCAAACGCCGAAGCTATAGCATGATTTAAATAGGCGCTTTTTATAAATCGGTCGTTTACAAAAAAATACTGCTCGCCCCTGGTTTTTTTAGCGTATTCGGGTTTACCAACAAACCCCGAAATTTTAAGAACTTCGGTGTCTTCATCAACGGGCACTAATTTTTCATTGGTTTTAGTCCCGAAAATATTTACAATGCGCTGTCTGTAATTGCTAATGGGTAAGTTAAAGGTTTCACTTCCGTTGTTATACATAGCAAAACTTATGTTGGGATGCGCTAAGGCCACCCGATGGAACTCGTCAATAATATGACGTAATTCAACGGTATTCGACTTTAAAAAATTGCGTCGTGCCGGAATATTGAAAAACAGATTTTTTACAGAAATTGATGTGCCTTTTGGGGTAACCACAACCTCTTGGGACACCACATTGCTACCTTCAATAACAATGGCGTTGCCAACATCGTCTTCATCTTGTTTGGTTTTTAGCTCCACATGGGCAATGGCGGCAATACTTGCTAAAGCCTCGCCACGAAACCCCTTGGTGTGCAGTTGGAATAAATCGTCGGCAGTCCTAATTTTTGATGTGGCATGACGCTCGAAACTCAAACGCGCATCGGTGGTGCTCATGCCCTTGCCATCGTCAATAACTTGAATAAGGGTTTTGCCAGCGTCTTTTACAATAAGTTTAATGGTTGCAGCGCCTGCGTCAATAGCGTTTTCCAATAGCTCTTTAACTACCGAGGCCGGTCGTTGTACAACTTCTCCAGCAGCTATTTGGTTAGCAACATGGTCTGGTAAAAGCTGAATGATGTCTGACATATATTTATTAAGAAAAGAAAATAGATAAATCGAAATCGATGATAAAAAGGAAAACCAAAACAAGAATAGCTACAATAATTAAAATACGTCTGTTAGCTGCTCTATCTGGTTTTTTATAATCTTCTAAAGCATTGTTGAATTTTGTTTTAAGTCCGGAATTACTACCAACCGTTGTTCTGTACTCATCAAATTTATGTTTGATTTCATACGGATTGCCTTCACCTTTGTCATCATAATAACGCGGTGTATAGTTGTATTTTTTGTTTTTGCGCAATTTTAAAAGTCCCATAATCTCTAAAGTTTTGAAGTTACTTGAATTTAGAATCCAATATATACATACAAATCAATAATAATACCAAAACCAAGATGAGCGTTCGTATGGACATGCTCAAACCCATTTTGGTTTTTGTGCTTCGTTCTCGTTTCCATTTGGAAACAAAGTCTTTTGTTGAAGGCTCCTCTACATCAGAATCGGCTTTGTTTTCTTTGGAGAACCGAGGTTGATAATTAAAGGTTTTATGTTTTCGTTGCTTAAACAAAATAAAGTGATATATACCTCAAAAGTACTTAAAAATAGGCAGAAAAGTGAAGTTGAAATGCCAAAAATTGTTAACAAAACGCTCTGCGTAGATTCCAAATTCCAAAAAAATAAATCCCAAATCCCAAAAGGCTAGATTCCAAAACTTAGATTTCAAAAAAAAACCTAAATCACAAATCGAGCAATAAATTTTATGCGGATGCTTTTTGGAAATTGATTTTTAGATATTGGAATTTTAAAAATAGCTTAACTATTTTTACGTAGTTGCGCCATTTTTATAGCCGCCACAGCAGCTTCGGTGCCTTTGTTACCGTGTTTTCCACCTGAGCGTTCAATAGCCTGTTGCATGTTATTATCGGTAAGCACACAGAAAATAACTGGGGTTTCGCGCCTTACGTTTAAATCTTTTATGCCTTGTGAAACGGCTTCGCAAACAAAATCGAAATGCTTGGTTTCACCTTGAATAACACTACCAATGGCTATTACGGCATTTACCATTTGCTCTTGCATTTTTTTGGCACCGTAAATAAGCTCGAAACTTCCGGGTACATTCCAACGTACAATATTGTTAGGCAAAACGCCATTTTCAATTAGGGTGTCGTGTGCCCCTTTATACAAGCCTTCGGTAATGGTATCGTTCCACTCAGAAACAACAATCCCAAACCGAAATTTACTCGCGTTTGGGATTGTTGCCTTATCGTAATCGGATAAATTTTTATTTTCCGTTGCCATTATATGTATATTATTTATTTGCCAACACCTGCGCTTTTCCTATAAACACATCAACATTTGCTGCTTCGGTAGAGGTAGGATAATCGTTTTTAATGGTTTTAAAATGCGCCAAGGCCTTATCGGCTTTTCCTAATTCCAAAGCAATAATTCCAGCTTTATGCAAATACATAGGCGTGGTGTATTGGTTGTTGCGCAATTTGGCAGCCTGCTCGTAATAGTTTAAAGCATCTTCCTTTTGCTCCAATTGCACAAAAGCATCACCAATATTTCCTTTGGCCAAAGCCGCTAAAATCTCGTCATCACTTTTAAAGTTGCTTAAATGCTCCACGGCATTTTTATAATCCTTCAACTTTAAATAAGCCGTTCCCGCGTAATAGCTCGCCAAATTAGCCGATGGCGTACCGCTGTATTCAGAAATAATATCCAACATACCAAATTTACCTTCGCCGCCATGTAACGCCAAATTGAACAACGAGTCTTTTGCGACACCGTTTACCGCTTGGTCAAAGTATTTTTGAGCCTGGAACATATCGTTCATCGCATTTAATTGCTTTGGTTTTGCAACATATTCTTTATAGGCCAAAGAGCCTAGAACCACCGCAGCCACAAGCCCGATGATGATAAAAATGTATTTTTGATTCTTCGCAACAAAGGCTTCGGTTTTCGATGCTGTTTCGTCAAGTGTGTTAAAAACTTCGGCCGTAGTTGAGCCTTCTCCTATGTTTTGCTCTTTTTCTGCTTTATTCTTCGCTTTATATTTTTTCTTGTAAGTCGCCATGTATTCGTTCTATTTTAATGCGCCGCAAAAATATAATATTTCTTCATAACTAAAAGGGTATTTATTTGATATTTTTCAATAATTTGCACTTCCTTTTAAAGCACCGCAACTTCTTAACATTTTATAGGTTACTTTTTGTATGATTTTAAAATCACTTTCGTTACTTAATTATAAAAATTTTGACAGCAAATCGTTTGCCTTCAATGCCAAAATCAACTGTATTGTTGGCAATAACGGCATTGGAAAAACCAACGTTTTAGATGCCATTTACCATTTGTCCTTCGGAAAAAGTTATTTTAATCCGGTGGCCACCCAAAACATTAAACACGACGAAGCTTTTTTTGTGATTAACGGCGATTACGAAAAAGAGGGGAAAACCGAAAAAGTTGCCATTAGCTTAAAACGCGGACAAAAAAAAGTGATAAAACGCAACGGAAAAGCCTACGATAAATTTAGCGAGCATATTGGCTTTTTGCCTTTGGTGATTATTTCGCCCGCCGATAGGGATTTAATTACAGAAGGCAGTAGCACGAGGCGAAAATTTATTGACACGGTAATTTCGCAAAGCGATAAAACCTATTTGTCGCATTTAATCAAGTACGGCAAAATTTTGGATCAGCGCAATGCTTTGTTAAAATATTTTGCGCTAAACCATACTTTTAACAAAGACACTTTAGACATTTACAACGAACAGCTAACCGAGTTTGGAACCCATGTTTTTGAAAAAAGACATGCTTTTTTAAAAACCTTTATCCCTATTTTTAAGGCACGTTACAAGGCGATAAGCAATGGTAACGAAGCCGTAGATTTGGTTTACCACAGCGATTTGTTTGAAAACAATTTAAACACGCTTTTAAAAAATGCCATTAACAAAGACAAAGCCTTGCAATACACCAGTGTTGGCGTGCACAAAGACGATTTGTTGTTTAATATTGATGGCCATCCCATTAAAAAATTCGGGAGCCAAGGGCAGCAAAAATCGTTTTTAATTGCATTAAAATTGGCGCAGTTCGATTTTATAAAAGAACAAAGTGGCGTGAACCCTATTTTGCTGTTGGATGATATTTTTGATAAACTGGACGAACAGCGTGTCGCACAAATTATTAAATTGGTTGACGATGAAAATTTCGGACAACTTTTTATTAGCGACACCCATGCCGAACGTACCGAAAATGCCGTAAAACAGGTGCATCAAAGTTATGAGATTTTTAGGTTGTGACATTGAAAAAGACAGATGACAGGTGACAGACGACAGGTGACGATAGAAATTCCTAGTAGGCTCCATTAATTACTAAGCTACAAATTTGTAATATCGATTTGGATTATTACTTGACTTTGTAAAAAAAATTGCCGTACTTCGTTTAACAACCGATAAAGTTCATTAAAACGGAACTTTATCTTTGCATTGTACGCAAGCTGAGAAACGAACTCTGAAATTTGAAAATTGATAAAATAATGAATAAAAAAGAAATAGCAAGGCAATATATAACTCACCTTGAAAATGGAAATGTTGGACAAGTAGTTGCTTTATTCAATCAAAATGGAATGGTTGATTCACCACTATACGGAATAAAAAAAGCAGATGAATTTTATCGTGAATTAAATAACGATACTTCAAATTCTGAACTTCATTTAAAAGGAATTTTTGAAGATAATGAATCAAATAATTTAGCTCTTTACTTCACCTATAAATGGACTTTAAAGAATAATCAAAAAGTGGAATTTGATGTAGTAGACATTATTGAATTCGATAATCAAAACAAGATTAGTAAACTAAAAATTATATATGATACGGTTACTGCTAGGAAACTAGTCGAGCAATTATAAAAAAAGCCTGCGTACAACACAGTATATAAAAAATAACTAGGCAAGTGCCGAGCCTAAAATTTCGGCAAATAAAAAACACAACGTCAATCTGAACAGTAACAGAAATTTTACACGTTACTTTTCATATACAAAACCGTTGTACGCAAGCTGAGAAACGAACTCTGAAATTTGAAAATTGATAAAATAATGAATAAAAAAGAAATAGCAAGGCAATATATAACTCACCTTGAAAATGGAAATGTTGGACAAGTAGTTGCTTTATTCAATCAAAATGGAATGGTTGATTCACCACTATACGGAATAAAAAAAGCAGATGAATTTTATCGTGAATTAAATAACGATACTTCAAATTCTGAACTTCATTTAAAAGGAATTTTTGAAGATAATGAATCAAATAATTTAGCTCTTTACTTCACCTATAAATGGACTTTAAAGAATAATCAAAAAGTGGAATTTGATGTAGTAGACATTATTGAATTCGATAATCAAAACAAGATTAGTAAACTAAAAATTATATATGATACGGTTACTGCTAGGAAACTAGTCGAGCAATTATAAAAAAAGCCTGCGTACAACACAGTATATAAAAAATAACTAGGCAAGTGCCGAGCCTAAAATTTCGGCAAATAAAAAACACAACGTCAATCTGAACAGTAACAGAAATTTTACACGTTACTTTTCATATACAAAACCGTTAAACGAACCATTACAAAAACAAAACAAGTTTAACTTGTAAAAAA
The DNA here is from genome assembly GCF_031932625.1 of Hwangdonia seohaensis. Classification (NCBI taxonomy): domain Bacteria; kingdom Pseudomonadati; phylum Bacteroidota; class Flavobacteriia; order Flavobacteriales; family Flavobacteriaceae; genus Hwangdonia; species Hwangdonia seohaensis. The sequence goes on along the minus strand of NZ_JAVSCK010000005.1, from coordinate 93,576 downwards.
GATAGCAAACAAGCGCGTTAGGGATTGCAGCGGCATCCTTTTTAAGCTTGATTGAGAAAGAACATGGTGGCAAACTAAAATTTGGCCGATTGCCACGTCCTTCGTCCTCGCAATGACGTTTAAAAAGATATAGCGGAAAGCCCGACCTGCCGCCTTGAGCGCAGTGGAAAGGCAAAGGTAACGCCCAAAAAATTATAATATAAAAACACCGTTTTATGGCAAAACGCAACAACGAACATATTAGCATACAAGACGCCTTAAAGGAATTTGTGGAAACCAACAGACTTGAAAAAGGGCTGAACAAAGTTAATGTTGCCGATGCTTGGGTTAAACTTATGGGCAACGGCGTAAACAACTATACCACAACCGTAAATTTGGAGCGCGACACCCTTTTTGTACAACTAAGCTCCAGCGTTTTAAGGGAGGAATTAAGCTATGGTAAACAAAAAATAATTGATATGCTTAATGAGGAATTGGGCAAAAACATTATTAAAAAACTGGTTTTAAGATAATTATCCTTTTAAATTTTAAATAATTTTTTAAAATAAAACAAACAACTTGTTATATTTTGTATTACCTTTGTAGCTTAATTATTTTAATACAAATACAATGAGTAAAGGTACCGTAAAATTCTTCAACGATTCAAAAGGATTTGGATTCATCACTGAAGATGACAACAACAAAGAACATTTCGTACACATTTCAGGACTTATCGATGAAATTCGTGAAGGTGATGCAGTAGAATTCGATCTACAAGAAGGTAGAAAAGGATTAAACGCCGTAAACGTAAAAGTAATCTAAGAATATACTTTTAACAATTACAACAAAGGCCTATCATTTAAATGATAGGCTTTTTTTATGGCATTATGTTTGCATACTTATTGGTAATTAATTTAATATTTAAAAAACAATGAGTAAAGGAACAGTAAAATTCTTCAACGATTCTAAAGGATTCGGATTTATAATTGAAGAAGGTTCAAACACAGAGCATTTTGTCCACATTTCTGGATTAATCGATGAAATTCGCGAAGGCGACTTGGTAGAATTTGATTTAGAGGAAGGCCGAAAAGGGTTAAATGCCGTAAACGTAAAAGTAGTTTAGTTTAAAAAAAGACAATCTGAGATTTTTTATCTCAGATGTTCTAATAAATTTGTCGTTCCCGTAAAAACGGGAAACTATACTTTTTAAAACAAAAAATCCCGCAACTTGGTTGCGGGATTTTTAATTTCATACCTACAAGGTTTTTAAAATGATGCCTTGCTTTTTAGAAACAATTTAAATGAGATAAAGAAGATATTTTATCATTTAAGTTACTACCTTTTGCCAGTTAGTTAGAATCTAGTCTCGGTTCTTGGTTCTAAAAGCGAAGCAGTCTTATGTCTTTTAACGGACAACAATGATTTAAAACATCTCTCTTCCCGAGAAATGAAAAGCGCTTTCAATAGCAGCATTCTCATTACTATCGCTACCGTGTACGGCATTTTCGCTTATAGAATCGGCAAACATTTTACGTATGGTTCCATCGGCGGCATCAGCAGGATTTGTAGCACCTATCAAGGTTCTAAAATCTTCAACAGCATGGTCTTTTTCTAAAATTGCCGCTACAATTGGGCCACGTGTCATATATTCAACCAATTCACCAAAAAACGGACGTTCGTTATGTATTCCGTAAAAGGTCTCAGCATCGGCCTTGGTCATCTGTGTTAATTTCATTGCTACAATTCTAAATCCTGAAGCTGAAATTTTTTCTAATATTGCGCCAATGTGTCCTTTTTCAACAGCATCTGGCTTAAGCATAGTAAATGTTCTATTTGTTGCCATTTGATTATTTTAAATTTTGTGCAAAAGTAATGTATTTCTAATTAAAAACAAGTCTGTCAAATTTTAAAAAATTGTATATTCGCTACCTATGACGAAAGCAGACATTAAAAGCGTAAAACACCTACTGGCTACGCCAAAAAACATAGTAATAGTACCACATAAAAATCCCGACGGAGATGCTATTGGCTCTACATTGGCTTTATATCATTACCTTAAAAAAAACAATCATAACGTAACGGCTGTGGTGCCCAACGATTACCCGGATTTTTTAAAATGGATACCCGGAAGCGACCATATTTTAAAACACGATGCTGAAACCGAAGCTTGTGAAACATTGATTAATGCGGCTGATATTATTTTTACTTTGGATTTTAACGCATTCCATAGAACTGGGAATATGGAAACGGTTTTAACCGAAAGTAAAGCCATGAAAATTATGATTGACCACCATCAATCACCTGATGATTATGCTGCTTTTATTTTCTCGGATGTACACATGAGTTCTACCTGTGAGATGATTTATCATTTTATAGATATGTTGGGAGACACCAATGCGATTGATGCAAATATTGCCACCTGTATTTATGTTGGGATTATGACCGATACGGGGTCGTTTAGGTTTCCTTCCACCACCAGTGAAACGCATCGAATCATTGCAAATCTCATTGATAAAGGGGCGAATAATGCCGAGATTCACAACAACATTTATGATACCAATAGTTACGAAAGATTACAACTTTTAGGTTGTGCGTTAAGTAATTTAAAAGTGATTCCGGAAGCGCGAACGGCTTATATTACGCTGTCTCAAGACGAATTAAATCAGTTTAATTATAAAAAAGGAGATACCGAAGGTGTTGTGAATTACGGCTTATCGTTAGACAACATTGTTTTTGCCGCTATTTTTATTGAAGACAAAAAAGAAGGCATCATAAAGATATCGTTACGCTCGAAAGGGAGCTTTTCCGTAAACGAGTTTTCTCGTGCACATTTTAACGGTGGTGGTCATACAAATGCCGCTGGTGGCCGTAGTGAATTGAGTTTAAAGGATACCGTAGAAAAATTTATTAGTATATTGCCTCGTTATAAAAAAGCCCTAAACGATGATTAAATATACAACCATACTACTTTCGCTACTGTTTTTATGTAGCTGCAAAACGCCCGAAGCCCGTAAACCCATTTCGGTTAAAACAGGCTCTTTTATTGATGCTTCCGTTAATCGAAATAAAAAATTAAACGCCAAAGAGCAAGCAAGTATCGAAAAAATTATGGCGCTTAAAAAGGACAATGATTATATCGCTTCAGAAAGTGGTTTTTGGTATTACTACAACATAAAAACAGAAACAGACAGCTTAAGCACACCAAAATTTGGTGATATTATAAACTACAATTACAATATTAAGGACTTAAATGGTGGGCTTATTTATTCAAAAGCTGACGTTAAAACACAAACCTACGCCATGGATCAGGAAGAATTGTTTACTGGCCTGCGTGAAGGCTTAAAGCTTATGAAATCTGGAGAAACCGTTACCTTTATATTTCCTTCGCAAAAAGCTTTTGGTTACTATGGCGACCAAAATAAAATAGGTAGCAATACGCCTATAATTTGCGAAGTTACCGTTAATTCTATTTCCCAAAATCAATCCAATTAAATCATGCGAATTATTAAATTTCTAGGTTTAGCTTTTTTAATAAGCTTAACATCCTGCAAAGCACAATACCCAGATCTTGAAGATGGTATGTATGCTGAATTTATTACCACAAAAGGTGTTATGGTGGCCAAATTAGACCACCAAAAAGTACCCGTAACGGTGGCCAATTTTGTATCGTTGGCAGAAGGCACAAACACTATGGTTGATAGTATTTACAAAGGAAAAAAATATTATAATGGTCTCATTTTTCATCGTGTTAAAAATAACTTTATGATTCAAGGTGGCGACCCTTTAGGCAACGGCAGAGGAAACCCGGGTTATAAATTTAACGATGAGTTTCATCCGGATTTAAAACACGATAAACTCGGAATTTTATCCATGGCCAATTCGGGTCCAAATTCAAACGGCAGTCAGTTTTTTATAACCGAAGTGCCTAAACCAAACTTAGATAATGTCCATAGTGTTTTTGGCGAGTTGGTATTGGGATTGGATGTGCTCGACACGATTTCGAATGTAAAAGTGGACTCCAGAGACAAACCAATCAAAAATGTGGTTATTGAAGAGTTGAACATAATTAGAAAAGGGAAAGACGCCAAAAAATTTGACGCTCCAAAGATTTTCGTCAATCATTTTGCCGAAGTAGACCGTTTGGAAAAAGAGAAAGCAGCAAAAGCCGAAGCCATTTTAAAAGCTACCAACGAAAAGTTTAACAAACAGAAAACCGAAGCCATTACCTTACCTTCGGGCCTGCAATACTTCATTACCGAAAAAGGGCAGGGAGAAAAGCTCAACGAAACCAACAAGGTTTTAACACATTATGCCGTATATTTTGAAAACGGAAAGCTGCTTGAAACCAGCAGTTTAAAAATCGCAGAGGCATTGGATGTGGTTAACGAAAAACGCAAACTTGCCGATAAATACGAACCCATTACTGCCGATTTAAGTCCGGATGCAAGAATGATTTCGGGCTTTAAGGAAGGCTTGCAGCAATTAAACGTGGGCGATAAAGCGACCTTATTTATTCCGTATCATTTAGCTTATGGCGAATCGGGAAACCGAGGTATTCCGCCAAAATCCAATATCATTTTTGAAGTTGAAATCTTGGAAATTGTTAAATAACAACAAATGAGTTTCAAACCGTATAGCAAATCTTATCTTTACGCCGAAAAACAAAACCTATGTATTTTTTAAAATTTGATTGGAACCCCGTAACGGGAATAGATATAGTTGGCAATTTTAAACTTCATTTTTACAGCCTTATGTGGGTTTTTGCATTTGTGGCCGGTTGGTATATTATGAAGCGTATTTTTACCAAGGAAAAGGTGTCGCTTACCTATTTGGATCCCTTATTTATTTACACCGTTTTAGCAACCATGCTCGGTGCGCGTTTAGGGCACGTTTTGTTTTATCAATCGGAATTGATAACCGAAGATTTTTTCAGTATTTTTCTGCCTTTTAAATTTAAAGGCGGCTTTGAGTTTACTGGTTTTCAAGGCCTTGCAAGCCATGGCGCCGCTGTTGGTATAATTATAGGTATGTATTTGTATCGTAAAAAATACAACTATAAATCTCTGCTTTGGATTTTAGACCGAGTGGTAATATCTGTAGCATCCGGTGCGGTTTTTATCAGAATTGGAAATTTTATTAATTCCGAAATTATCGGAAAAGTAACCGATTCCAGTTTGGGTGTTCGGTTTATTCAAGATCAATATTACAAGGGTCAAATCACACAGCTCACCGGTATAAAAGATGTGCAAAAAGCCTATGAAGCGGTAACCAATAATCCACAATTTGCTGAATTGTTGGAAGCGGTCCCTTACAGACATCCCGCGCAGTTATACGAAGCATTTTGCTATGTTTTTGTGTTTTTAATATTATGGTATTTCTATTCGAAAACCGCTAAAAAAGAACAAACGGGTTTTCTTTTCGGACTGTTTTTAATTTTACTTTGGACGATTCGTTTTTTTATCGAACGCTTTAAAGAGCCACAAGGCGATGAATACATCAACTGGTTTGGCTTAAATACAGGGCAATGGCTAAGTATCCCGTTTATACTCATCGGGCTGTATTTTATGTTTATTTACAAACCAAAAACAGCTACTAAATAACATGTCATTTAAGTATTTAAAATTAGTTGTCTTTCTGCTAATTACAATAAGTATATCGTCTTGTAAAAAAGACAAAAAAGTTATAAAGCAAACCGAAGTTACGTTTACTAAAGAAGGCGAACTCACCCTATTTAAAACCACGACGGACTCTACAAAAGTGCTTATTGATATTGAAATTGCCGATACCGATTACGACATTCAAACCGGTTTAATGTACCGCAATTCCATGGAAGGCAACCAAGGCATGTTGTTTGTTTTTGATGATGTTACAGAGCGTTCCTTTTACATGAAGAACACCAAAATTCCGTTGGATTTAATTTTTATCGACGGGAACAACACCATTGTAAGTTTTCAAAAAAACGCGAAACCTTTTGACGAAAGTTCGTTGCCATCAAACGCACCGGCAAAATATGTTTTAGAGATTAATGCGGGTTTGGTTGACACTTGGAAGCTATCCGTTGGAGATAGCATGAGTTTTGTAGACTAACCCAATCTTTTAAAAATATGTATATTTATAGGAGATTAAGGCTTAAAAAATATGCAAATTGTTCCTGTTTTACCTTCGCAGAATATTGATAGAGATGTTGCTTGGTACTTAGAGCATGTAGGTTTTGAACTGGTACACAAAGACAGCATGTATGCCGTTTTAAAACGAGATAAACTCTATATGCATTTACAGTGGCATGCCGATACGGCCGACGACCCATTGCTTGGTGGTTCGGTCATTAAAATATTTGTAGATAACATTAAGCCTTATTTTGAAGAGTTTGTAAATCGAGGCACATTAAACAAAGATAAATTACGACTTAAAACCGATTGGAACACCAATGAATTTGGTTTTTACGATTTAAATAATAACGCCATATTTTTTGTTGAAGATGTATAATTTGGCTTTATGAAAGTTTTATTTTTTAGAAAAATAACAACATGAAAACAACACCGGAACACAATGAACGTATCGCAAAAATGAAATTTGCATCGGTTTACCCACACTATATCACCAAAATTGAAAAAAAAGGCAGGACAAAAGAAGAACTGTATCAAGTAATTGAATGGCTTACGGGTTTTGATGATAAAAAAATTCAAGAACTCATTGATGAAGAGGTCACTTTTGAAACCTTTTTTAACAAAGCCAAATTAAACCCTAATGCACACCTTATAAAAGGCGTTATCTGTGGTTATCGAATTGAAGAAATTGAAAACCAATTAACCAAACAAACCCGGTATTTAGACAAGTTAATTGACGAATTGGCAAGAGGAAAAAAGATGGAAAAAATTTTAAGAACCGAATAAAAGAATCTTTTCTTCAACGCATTTCAATATAAAAAAACTGAATAAAAAGTCTTTTGAATTTATTTGTCAGGTTAAGCTTGTCGAAACCTATATTGATTATCAATAAGTTAAAACATTTCGACAAGCTCAATATGACATAGAATTAGACTTTTTAGACAACCTTATCTTTATAAGTCAATAAAAAAATCATTGTATAATCCGTCATACTAAACTACAACACATTATCCATAATATCTTTTACCACTTCGGGGTTTAACAATGTAGACGTATCGCCCAAATTACTAGTGTCTTTACAAGCTATTTTTCTTAGGATTCGTCGCATAATTTTCCCCGATCGTGTTTTTGGCAAACCGCTAGTAAACTGAATTTTATCAAGTTTAGCAATAGGCCCGATATGCTCGGTTATAATTTGATTGATTTCTTTACGTAAGTTATCTTGGTCTCGACTTTCGCCTACATCTTTTAAAATAACATAGCCGTATAAAGCGTTTCCTTTAACATCGTGCGGGAAACCAACTATGGCCGATTCTGCTACTGCGGGATGCTCGTTTACGGCATCTTCAATTGGTGCGGTACCTAAGTTGTGTCCAGATACTATAATAACATCATCTACTCTACCCGTAATTCTGTAATAGCCTACTTCGTCTCGCAGAGCGCCATCGCCTGTAAAATATTTATTTTCGTAAGCTGAAAAATAGGTATCTTTATAACGCTGATGATTGCCCCAGATAGTACGTGCCATTGCTGGCCACGGAAACTTGATACACAGTCGTCCATCAACCTGATTCGCTTTTAATTCATTGCCTTCTTCATCCATTAAAGCAGGTTGAATTCCAATAAATGGCAATGTGGCATAAGTGGGTTTGGTTGGTGTAACAAACGGAATTGGTGTAATCATAATACCACCTGTTTCAGTTTGCCACCAGGTATCCACTATGGGACTTTTCTTTTTTCCGATGTTATCATTGTACCAATGCCACGCTTCTTCGTTTATGGGCTCTCCCACTGACCCTAACACCTTAATAGATGATAAATCGTGTTTTTCTATAACCTCGGTACCTTGTTTAGCCAAAGCACGTATAGCTGTTGGTGCCGTATAAAATTGATTCACTTTGTGTTTTTCAACAATATCCCAAAAGCGACCAAAATCCGGATAACTTGGTACACCTTCAAACATTAAGGTGGTTGCGCCATTTGCCAATGGGCCGTAAACAATGTAACTATGCCCTGTTATCCAACCAATGTCTGCCGTACACCAATACACATCATTTTCTCTATATTGAAACACGTTTTTAAACGTATAGGCCGTATAAACCATATAGCCTGCCGTGGTGTGCACCATGCCTTTAGGCTTGCCTGTAGAGCCAGAGGTGTATAAAATAAACAAGGGATCTTCGGCTTTCATCACTTCAATTTCGCAGGCGTTGGAAGCTTCGTCCAACAAAGGTTGTAACCATTTATCGCGACCCGCTTTCATTTGAATATCGGAGTGAATTCGTTTTGCAACCAATACGGTTTTTACGCCCGGGCAACTTTCCAAGGCTTCGTCTACAATACCTTTTAAATCAATGGTTTTTGCACCGCGATAAGAACCATCGCTAGTTACCACCATTTTACAGTCGCTATCATTAATTCTTGTTGATAACGCTGTAGCGGAAAACCCAGCAAATACTACCGAATGTATAGCGCCAATTCTGGCACAAGCCAAAATGGATATGGCCAACTCGGGAATCATGGGTAAATAAATACAAACCCTATCACCTTTGGTAATGCCTTGGCTTTTTAGCACATTGGCAAACTTGTTAACGCGTTCGTGCAATTGTTTATAGGTAATATGTTCCGCTGGTTCTTTAGGGTCGTTTGGTTCAAACAAAATAGCGGTTTTTTCGCCTCGTGTTGCCAAATGTCTATCGATGCAGTTTTCGGTAATATTAAGTTCTGCGCCTTCAAACCACTTTACTTCAGGTTTGTTAAAATCCCAGCTTAATACATTGTCCCATTTTTTTTGCCACATAAAATGCTCTTCGGCTACTTCTTCCCAGAAATTTTCGGGCTCGCGAACAGATTTCCTATAAACTTGATAGTATTCTTCTAAGTGTTTTATATGGTAATTACTCATGTTTATTTAATGATTTTATTAGTGTTTAGTTCAAATATACAATAAAGATTTTTTTGAAACCAACGCTCCTCGAGGCTGACCCATAGAGGTAATTTAGCAGGTTTGATTATTAACTGAAATTGTAAAAAACAAAAATCTATATTTAGATTCCCGTTTTCACGGGAATGACAATTTTAATGGAAACCCCGAGGCAAGCCTCGAGGAATTATTTTTCAATTAATACTCCCATCTTACAAAGGCTTCCATTGCCGCGTAGTGTGCCAAACCTAACTCGTCGTACAGACCAGCTGTTTCACTGTTTCGGTCTTCGGCACGTTGCCAAAACTCTCTACTATCCGACCCTTGGAATACCACGCCATCTTTTTGCGATTGGTGCTTAAATATACCTTTTCTTTTCTCAAGAACCTGGTCTGGTCCCATTGGTACAGCCATTTCTATCTCATCGATACCCCATTCTTGCCATGCACCTCGGTACAACCATACCCAACAATCTTTCATGAATTTTTTAGGTTTTAGGTTTTTAACGGCTGCAAAAACGGCATCCAAACATACTTTATGTGTCCCGTGTGGATCGGCCAAATCGCCTGCGGCATATACTTGATGTGGTTTAACTTTCTCGATTAGGTCCATGGTTATTTTAATATCTTCCTCACCTAACGGATTTTTTTCAATGGTACCTGTTTCGTAAAACGGTAATTCCATAAAATGGATTTGCTCATCTGGAATACCTACAAAATGACAAGTTGCTCGCGCTTCTCCTTTTCTAATTAATCCCTTTATATATCTAACTTCTTCGGTATCGATTTCACTTGATTTTTTATTTTTCAGAAAAGTAACGGCTCTTTTATAAATATCTTCGGCTTCGGTACTTTCAATTCCAAATCTCTCATTGTAATCGCAAACAAAACTTGCAAAACGCAATGCTTCATCATCGGCAACCGCAATATTACCCGATGTTTGATAACCTACGTGCACCTCGTGACCTTGTTCGTGCAACCTTTTAAAGGTACCTCCCATACTAATGATATCATCGTCTGGATGTGGACTAAAAATGATAACACGTTTTTTAGCTGGTTCTGCACGTTCTGGTCGTTTGCTATCGTCTGCACCTGGTTTTCCACCTGGCCAACCTGTAATGGTGTTTTGTAATTTATTGAATATTTTTATGTTGATATCATAAGCTGGTCCTGCATCGGCCAACAAATCACTCATACCGTTTTCAATATAATCTGCATCCGTTAGCATTAAAATAGGTTTCTTTAAATGAAGTGCTAAACTTAATACGGCTTTTCTGATAAGTCTGTCGGTCCAAACAATTTTTTCAACTAACCACGGTGTATTGATTCTTGTTAGTTTTGATGATGCTGCTTTATCTAAAACAAAGGTGGCGTTGTTGTGTTCTTGCAAATAAGATGCCGGAACACGACTGGAAACTTCTTCTTCAGTTGAAGCTTTAATGATATTTGATTTTCGTTCTCCCCAGGCTAAAAGAATCACGCGTTTGGCTTCCATGATTTTTTTAACACCTATGGTAATGGCTGTTCTTGGTGTATTCTCTAAACCTTTAAAATCGCCACTTGCGGCAACTCTTGTAATATGGTCTAAAGCCACCAAACGTGTTTTGGAGTTTTGCAGGGATCCGGATTCGTTAAACCCGATATGACCGTTTCCACCAATACCCAATATTTGCAAATCTATGCCGCCAAACGCCTCTATTTTAGCTTCGTACTCATCGCAATAACTCCTAATCTCTTCTTTGGGCAATGTGCCATCTGGGATATAACAGTTTTCTGGCAATATATCTATATGGTCGAACAATTGTTCTTTCATAAAACGCACATAACTATTTACCGAATCGGGTTCCATAGGATAGTATTCATCTAAATTGAATGATACCACGTTTTTAAAACTCAAACCTTCTTCTTTGTGTAAACGCACCAATTCTGCATATAGCCCTTTTGGTGAAGACCCTGTGGCTAAACCTAGAATACAGGGTTGTTTTTGCGATTGTTTTACCCGAATAAGGTTTGCTATTTCTGTAGCAACTGCTTTTGATGCCGTAGCTGAATTTTCATAAACTACAGTACCAATATTTTCAAATCTTTTTTCGAAACCTGTTGCTTTGTCTATACTACTTTCTAACATTGTTCTGGTTTTAAGTTTTAATTATTGTTTTTTAATATATTTTCTAATACCCAAGTGGTATGAGCTCCTGTTTTTCCAGTTGATGGATGTGTTTTATTTTCCGATAAATGGTTTTTTATATTTTGAACGTGAAACAATTGAATGTTTTCAGGGTTCTCAATAAACAGACTTTCTTTATGGTCTCCGTGCTCTAATTCTACAGGCACTTCACCAAAAACCGAAAAACTAATTTTTCCTTTTTCGCCATAAATTTGAACATCATCTTCTCTTTTTTCCGTTCCAAAATTCCAACTGCCAGAACCGGTGATACCAGATTGGTGCATCCAACTTCCCGTAATGGCATCCATGGCAGTGTACAAACCTTGCTGATTTGTGGCAATACCTTGTGCATTGGTAATATCGCCCAACAAGTGCATAAATAAATCTATGCCATGGGATGCTAAATCATCAAAATAGCCCCCTTTTGCAATTTTTATATCGGTACGCCAATTGTATGTTTTGGCTAAATCAATATCGTTTGCCGGTTTGCTTAAATGCCAATTTATATGCCTTATCTTTCCTATTCTATTGTTCTCAATCCACGATTTAACTTGTTTAAACCTAGGAAGCGATCGCCTGTAATAAGCTACAAATAAGGGTGTTTTTTTTGCTTCAAAAGCCTTATTTATCAATAAACACTCGTCATAGGTTGGTGCCATTGGTTTTTCAATACAGCAAATTTTTTCTGCCTTAGCGACCTTTAATGCGTAATAGCAATGCGAGTCTGGCGGTGTTGCAATATATATAGCATCAATTTCGGGGTCGTTAATCAATTCATCTGCATTTGCATAAAACTTGGGAACGTTGTGCCTACTGGCATAATCCTTGGCCTTATCGACATTTCTGCGCATTACGGCCTGTAGTTCGAAACCCTCTACCTTTTGGTATGCTGGTCCACTTTTAAGCTCGGTAACGCTTCCGCAACCAATAATTCCCCATTTATAAACTCTACTCATGCTCCCCAAAAATCAATCTAAAAGTATATTATTTAGACGTCCAACTTTTAATTTTATGTCCCCAAATAGCAAAAAACAATATAATGGCATAACAAGGAATTAACACCCAATAACTGTCTGTTGCTGCTGTTGCGGCGGCATCTGCTTCTGCAATACCGCTAGTAATTAATTCGTGTTTATTGGCATCAACTATTCTACCGTATAAGGGTGGAATTATAGCTCCACCAGAAATTGCCATGATTAATAAGGCCGAAGCCGTTTTTGTAAACTTTCCTAAACCATCTAATGTTAATGGCCAAATAGCAGGCCATACTAATGCGTTTGCAACACCTAAAGCGGCTACAAATAATACCGATGTAATTCCAGTGGTATTTAAAATACAGAAACTAAATATGATACCCAAAATAGCACTTGCTATTAACGCTGTTTTTTGCTTCACATATTTTGGAATTAAAAACACCCCTAAGGCATAGGTGGCTACCATAGCCATTAATGTATAAGTGGTAAAGAATTTAGCTTCTTCTCCAGTAAAACCTAAGGATATACCATAAGCGATAATGGTATCTCCGGCAATTACTTCTGCACCTACATAAACAAACAATGCTAGAACACCCAACCATAAATGTGGAAATTGAAAGATACTTGTTTTAGTGCTTTTTCCTACTGCGGTTTCATCTGCTTCATCGGCTTCAACATGTGGTAACGGTGCTTTTCTAATCAACACGCCCAAAATAAATAACACCACAGCCATAACAACATACGGTGTAAAAACACTATCGGCCATAGTATCCAATAATTGTCCTTTTTCTTCTACAGATACGGTTCCTAACTTTTCTTTTACTTCGTCTATTCCAGACAATAAAATAGCACCAAATATTAAAGACCCCAAGGCTCCCGCTACTTTATTGGCAATACCCATAATAGCAATACGTTTTGCACCACTTTCAATAGGTCCTAAAATAGTAATGTATGGATTTGCTGCTGTTTGTAAAATAGTCATTCCCATGCCTTGAATAAAAATAGCTACCAAAAACACCCAATATGTACGGGCTTCTGCTGCCGGAATAAATACCAAGGCACCAATTCCCATAATAATTAAACCAAGAGACATCCCTTTTCTGTACCCAATTTTAGTTAAAATATAGGATGCGGGTAAGGCCATAACCACGAACGATATGTACGATGCCGAGGCCACTAAGTAAGATTGCGCTTCGGTTAATTCGTTTATGGTTTTCATAAATGGAATTAAAGCACCGTTAATCCAGGTTACGAACCCAAAAATAAAGAAAAGTCCCGCTATTATTATAATAGGTACTAAAGTGTTGTTTGGTTTTGTGTTTTGCTCCATAATTATTGGTTGATTTAAGTATTATAGTTGATTAATTTTTTCCGTAAAACTTTGTATGAGCTTAAATTGATTTTTGGCGCGATCTAAATTATGCTCTGGGTATTTTGTTTTGTAATATATATCGTTGTTTAAATAATCGGTTAAAAACCTTAAAGCCATAATGAAAATCATGGTTTTTGCCGCTAAAGGCAAATATTTAAGCTCCGTTGGTGTAAGTGAAGATTTCATTTTTTTCAGAAATCCTTTGGTATAAGCTTTGTAATAATCAACATTAAATTCTACCAAATCCAGGTCGGTTTCATCTTCGGCAGCTGTATTACAAATGGTTCTTATGGCATCTCCAAAATCATAATGCACAATTCCGGGCATTACCGTATCGGTATCGATAAGGCACAAACCTTTGTTTTTCTTGTTAAAAAGCGCGTTTGATATTTTTGTATCGTTATGGGTTACGCGTAGTTTTATAGCTCCGGATTCCTTTAATTTTTGAAGAATATGCATTTCTTCTTTTAAATCTTCAACCTGCTTAATATAATCTTTAGCTTTTTCCAATCTTTCTTTTGAAGCTATTTTAAGAGCGTCTTCAAATTGCGAATAGCGAAAAGACATATCGTGAAACTTAGGAATAACTTCGGTGAGTTTTGAAGCATCGAAATCGCTGGTAAGTGTTAAAAACTGACCCAATAACCGACCGCCTTGATAGGCAATATCATCGTTATCAACTATTTCATAGGTCACGCTTTTATCAATAAAATACATTAAATTCCAATAATTGCCTTCTTCATCTCGGTAATAAGATTCACCCGATTTGGTTTGTGCAAACGCCAATACGCGGCGCTTTTGCTTTTTTACGGACAGGTTTTTTAGTTTTTCTTGAATATGCTTACTAACCGCTACCTTATTTTCAATTAACCCAGGAACATCTTTAAAAACCCCATGATTGATGCGTTGTAGCACAAAATGGGGTTTCTTTTTTGTTTTAATTAAATAGGTATCGTTTATATGCCCTGAAGCTAATTCTTGATAGGATTCGAACTCGCCTTGGTGTTCAAATTGACCGAAAATAAATTTTAATTTTTCTGTTAACATCTACCAAAGTTTAGTTGGATAAACACCTTGTTCCTTTAAGTCTTTTATCGCTTTTTCAACAATTTCCTTGTCTTCTTTATAAGTTACCCCAAACCATTTGGCATCTGATTTTAAAACTTCAACAGTGGCTTTTCCGGATTTAAGTATCTCATTTACAATAGACGGTATATAAAATTCTGCTTTTAAATTAGTTTTATTGGCCTCTAAAAATTCTTCAAACAATTGATTTCCGAAGTTAAAACATTTAGGCGTAAATCCCCAAAAATTCATGGAAACAATTGTGTTTTCGTCAATAGGAATAAAATTCCCATCTTCATCTTTTCGCATTAACTTGCCATCAATTTTTTCAATGTGGGTACGTTCGGTTACATCAGTTAAAAACCCGTTTTCATTTACTTCGCACTCGCCTCTTGACACATAACCATGCTCTGAAATCGTATTTTTCAACAAGTAAGCCATGGTATTAAACTGGTAAGATTCTTTATCCTTTGTCATTAAGGATTTTGCCATCACCTCAAAAGCTTCCTTTCCGTAAAAATCGTCGCCATTTATAATGGCAAAGTTTTCATTAACAGCATCTTTTGCCATTAAAAGTGCATGTCCGGTGCCCCATGGCTTTACGCGCTCTGGGTTAATATATTTTTCAGGAACACTGTCAAGTTCTTGGTAAACATAAACTACTTCGGCTTTCCCTTCCAATTTTTTGTTGAAGATGTCCTTAAAGTCTTTTTCGAAACGTTTTCTAATAATAAAAACAAATTTTCCAAATCCCGCTTGAAGCGCGTCGTAAATTGAAAAATCGATAATGGTATCGCCTTCGGGTGTAAACGTATCCATCTGTTTTAAACCGCCGTAGCGGCTCCCCATACCCGCGGCTAAAATTACAAGTGTTGGTTTTTCCATCTTATATATTTATGTTTTTAAGCCTGATTTTTGTTGAACGGAAACAATTTAACACGCGTTATATTCTGTTTTTCACGCCTTTAACCCTTGCAAAACATTGCCTAAAGGAAACAAACTTACAGATTAATTTGCCAATAAAAAAGGAAATATATAAAAAATGTGTTCGAACACATTGATATTTTAATCTATATTTTATATATATTTGTGATAGATGAAAAAATACACCATAAAAGATATTGCCGAATTAGCTGGAGTATCTAAAGGCACTGTAGATAGAGTAATCCATAAACGCGGTAAAGTTTCGCCGGCGGCTTTGGAAAAGGTTACCAAGTTGTTAGAAGAAATTGATTACCAACCAAACCTTATTGCCAGAAGTTTAAAGAATACCAAGAACTACCATATTTGCGTTATTCAACCCGACCCGAAAATCGACCCCTACTGGCAACCTTGTACAAATGGCGTAAACGATGCTATTAACGAGTATAATTCGTTTGGGATTACCATTGATTCTTATTATTTTGATCATACCGATACCCGATCCTTTTTGGAGGTCAACAAAACGGTTTTAAAACAATTGCCCGATGCGGTTTTAATAACCCCTGTTTTTCATAAAGAATCGATTGAGGTTATTAAAATATACAATGCCAACAATATTATTGTGAGCACGATTAACGACCCTTTAGAATTAAACGGCATTACCAATTATGTTGGACAGGATTTAATACAAAGCGGCCGTATTGCTGCGCGACTTATGGAAATGATCGTGCCAAAAAACAGAACCATTTTAATTATTCACCTCGATGAAGTTTTTAACAACTCCATTCACATGCAGCTAAAGGAAAAGGGGTTTAAAAATTATTTGGAGCGTTTGCCAAACAGCAAGTTCAACTTAAAAACATGTAGTTTACAGCAAACCGATTTAGACAAGAAATTACACGATTTATTGAAAAAGCCCAATGACATTTCAGGCATTTTTGTAACCACATCCAAAGTGTACAGCGTTGCCAATATTGTTAAAGATTTCCCTGATTTAGAAATAAAAATTATTGGTTACGATTTATTGGATGAAAACATAAAGTACTTAAAAAACAATGCCATTGATTTTTTAATCAACCAAAACCCCAAACACCAAGCGTATCTTTGTATCACACAACTTGCTGAATATTTTCTGTTCGACAAAAAAATTCCCAGGCAGAAATTATTACCCATTGACATTATTAACTCCGAAAACTTTGATGGGTATACCCACAATTAATTCACATAAATTGTAAAATGCCAAAAGACGACGGCGTGTGAAAATTGGGTTCTTCCGTTTGCGGGTTTACCCAAGTTATCCAAGTTGGTTCGTAGTTGCCATCTGCTTGTTTGTGGTATTTGGCACGATAGATTCCCGTTTCAATTTTTCCGTCTTTCACTAAATTAAATCGCTTTAATGAAGCCAAACTTATTGCACCTTCAACCGTGAAAAAGTTTTCTTCTTTATTGGATTTCACATTAATATCCTCTGATGGCCAATTCCAATAAAAATCAAAATCCTTATTGGGTTTAGCTATAAAATCCATAATTCTGGGGGTTGGGTCAATCTCCAAACAATAGTAGGGATTCAAGTTTTCATCAGCTCTAAAAAAAAGTTCCACACGATCGGAGTTGTTTATACTGAGATGCGTATCATCGGTTGAATCAACATAAATTTCAGCATCAAAAACCTTAAAGCAAAAGAATAAATGTTCGGTATTATAAAGGGCCCTAAATTCAATTTTATCAACACCCTTTTTATCCCAAGGCGAAATAAAATCAGTTAATACTTCGGCTTGTTCCCAAGCTTTGTCAAGGCCTTTTCCCGTGAGCCGTAATGTATTTCCTTTAATAGAATTTACTCGATAGGTCTTCAAAATCATTCGGTTATTTTAAGTTTATAAATATGACTTTTTTAATGCATCACCACTATGAAAAAATAATCGTTTTATTATTGTAAACCATTACTTTTCTTTTGGCATGCAATTTAACGGCGGTAGACAATACGATTTTTTCCAAATCGCGTCCTTTTGCAATTAAATCCTGTACGTTGTGGTCGTGCGAAACGTGTGCCACATCCTGCTCTATTATGGGACCTGCATCCAATTCTTCGGTTACATAATGGCTGGTTGCCCCAATAATTTTCACCCCGCGTTTATAAGCTGAATGATACGGTTTTGCGCCCACGAAAGCAGGCAGGAATGAATGGTGTATATTTATGATTTTACTCGGATATTTATCGATTAATTTATCCGAAACAATTTGCATATATCTTGCCAATACAATAAAATCGATGTTGTATTTTTCGAGCAATTGCAGTTGTTTTTCTTCGGCTTCGGCTTTGGTGTCTTTGGTAACGGGAATATGGTAAAATGGAATTTTAAAGTTATCGGCAATGGGTTTCAAATCCATGTGATTACTAACAATAAAAGGAATTTCCAAACCGAGTTCTCCAGAATTGTAACGCCCTAACAAATCATACAAACAGTGGTCGTATTTAGATACAAATACCGCCATTTTCAGTTTTGCATCCGATGCATATATGCGCCATTTCATATTAAATTTTTCAGCTAAAACATCTTTAAATTGTGTTTTAAAATTTTCCATTGAAAAACTAACGCTTTCAAATTCGCCTTCCAATCGCATAAAAAACGTATCCTGAACGCGATCTACATGTTGATCGATATAAACAATATTCCCGCCGTTATTCGCCACAAAAGAAGTAACGGTTGCTATAATGTTTGGTCGATCTTGGCAGTTGATTAAAATAATAACTTTTGCAGCTTTCATAAATTTTAAGCTTAGTCTTTTTGAATTAAAAACGGGTAAACACGTTACAATTCGCTTGTAAAATTGAATACAATAATAATAAATTGAATAGATTAAAGGACTAAAAATGAGGTGCAAAAATTCATTTTTGAAGAAACCTCATTAAATGTAAATTTTTAATGGTAAAATTTGACAAAAGCCGGATTTTAAGTCAAATATCCCATAGCTTTAGCGTCCGCTTAAATGCGCTTTTATATACTCGGTGGGCGAATAGTTTTTCGTTTTTTTAAATTGCCGGTTGAAGTTAGAAATATTATTGAAACCAGATTCAAAACATATTTCAGAAATACTGTACTTTTCTTCCATCAACAACTTACAGGCGTACCCAATACGAACTTCGTTTAAGTATTCGCTAAAGGTTTTCCGATTTACGCGTTTAAAAACCCTGCTAAATGCGGTGGGATTCATACAGGCTATGCTGGCTACATCTTCTAAAGTGATGCGCTCTTTAAAATTTTTAATAATGTATTCGTAAACCTCGGCTAAATTAGTTCGTCCTGTTTTTTTGAATGAATTTACAAACCCCATGCTCGATAACAATTTGTAATCTTGATGATTTGCCAGTAAATTCAAGATTTTTAAAAAGGAAATGGTTTTATCGAAACCTTTTAAGTCCTCTAAATTTTTAATCCGTTTAATCGCCAAACTTAAATCTCCCGAAAACCTAACCCCGTATTGCGCATTTTCAAATAACTTTTTAATGGCGTTCATTTCCGGCATATTGAAAAATATTTCACCTGCAAAATTTTCATTAAAATGAATGGCAATGGCTTGTGCCTCCAATTTAGAATCTTCTTTAAAATATTCTTTATCATTTAGCCACATGTGCGGTAAATTTTTACCAATCAAAACAATTTCCCCAACATTAAACTGCTCAATATTATCACCAATAAAGCGGGTTCCGGTGCTTTTTAAAATGGTAACAAGCTCAAATTCTGGGTGGTAATGCCAAATTTTCAAAAAATTAGGGTAGCAATTATTACTAATCGAAAAAGAGGCGTTGCTCAATTTAGTACTTCTGTCTAATAAATGTAATTTCATTAACCCTCGATTTCTTAAATAAACACATAAATATTTGATGTGAAAATATAAAAACCGTTGGATTATAGCAAAGAAAGTATCAACAAAAGATAAAAAAATATTAATCGCGTAAATGGTTATTTACACTTATACTCGATTAATAATCACGGATTGAACCAGTTAGTTAAGAAACCAACTTAAAATCTTGTAAATTAAATTAAATGATTTTTAAAATCTTCCACTTTTTCACAACAAATTTGCTCCATAACCTGTTGCAATTGGGTTTTTAAAAGCGATATGGTATGATCGCCGCCTTTGTTTCCTAAAGCAGCTACGCCATACATAAACGATCTTCCCATAAAGGTGAACTTAGCGCCGGAAGCTAAACTTCTTGCCACGTCCGGTCCGGAACGAATGCCGCTATCCATCATCACTTCTATTTGATTGCCGTATTTTTCGGCAATTCTTGTTAATGGTTTTATGGTAGATTCTCCCGCATCCAATTGCCTGCCACCATGGTTGGACACAATAATACCGTCCAATCCAAGGTTTATGGCGCGTTCGGCATCAAGCTCGTTGGCCACACCTTTTAATACCAATTTGCCTTTCCACATATCTCTAATTGGTTTTATTTTTTCTTCGTTTAACCTACCCGAAAATGTGTCGTCCATAAATTTTCCCAACTGTTTTAAATCAAGGTTTTTAGGCATATATGGCTTTAAGGTTTCAAAATTTGGTTGCCCATGTTTTAGGGTTTGAAACGCCCAATTTGGTTTCCCTAAAATTTGCAACATATTGTTAATAGACATTTTTGGTGGCATAGCTAAGCCATTTCGTATGT
Organism: Hwangdonia seohaensis; assembly: GCF_031932625.1. Lineage (NCBI taxonomy): Bacteria > Pseudomonadati > Bacteroidota > Flavobacteriia > Flavobacteriales > Flavobacteriaceae > Hwangdonia > Hwangdonia seohaensis. The sequence goes on along the minus strand of NZ_JAVSCK010000005.1, from coordinate 73,400 downwards.
CTCGTGGTCTAAAACCAAAGGTTGGCACATCGCATAAAATAACCAAAGTATCGTAGCCGGAGGTTTCGCATCTTTTTAAAATATCGTCCCTTAGCTCATTTTTAGCTGGGTGATATAATTGAAACCAAGCTTTGCCTTCGGTCAATTCAGAAATACGCTCAATGCTACTGGTTGTTACCGTGCTTAAAACAAACGGTATATTATGCTTGAAAGCGGCCTTTGCCAATATTTCCGGCGCATTTGGCCACATTAAACCCTGTAAACCAACAGGAGCGATACCAAATGGCGCATCGTATTCGTGACCGAACAACGTGGTTTTCATGCTCGATGCTGTGTGCTTACTGAGATACTCTGGCAACAACTCTACCTCGCGTATCTCAGCAGTATTTTTATAGAGATTTATATCCTCATTACAACCGCCGTCCAAATAATCAAAAGCGAATTTTGGAATCCTTTGTTTGGCACGTGTTCTTAAATCTTCAATAGATGGGTATTTGGTATTGAAACTCACAACAGTTACATGTTAATTTTATTATTTTTCGAAGGTGTGTTTGGCATAGTTTAATTCTAAAGCATCGTACCTGTCTTTAAAAGTATTTAATCGTGCACTGAAATCTTCCCAATCCCTGTTCTCTTTTGATGACCAAACGACTTCGGAAAGCGCAGACATACGTGGTAAAATCATATATTCCACGTAATCGGTAGTCTTCATGTACTCTGACCATACATTTCCTTGTGCGCCTAAAATATACTGGTGCTCGTCTTCACTTAACTCTTTTGGGGTAGGCTCGTATGCATACACATCGGCAACCGTGGTTTTTCCACCAATGGCCAAAGGTTCGTTGTCCTTATCTTCAGTTTGGTAATGGTCGAAATAACAGGAGTGCCCCGGCGTCATGATAACGTCGTGCTTTTGTTTTGCCGCTTCAATGCCACCTTGTGTTCCTCGCCACGACATAACGGTTGCGTTTGGCGCTAAACCGCCTTCTAAAATCTCATCCCAACCAATTATTTTTTTTCCTTTAGAATTCAAATATTTTTCAATGCGCGTGATAAAGTAGCTTTGCAATTCGTGCTCGTCTTTTAAGCCTTCGTTTTTGATTCTTTTTTGGCAATTCGGACATCTTTCCCAATTTGCTTTTGGGCACTCGTCGCCTCCAATATGGATATAAGTTGAAGGGAATAACGGAATTACCTCATCTAATACATCTTGTAAAAAAGCAAAGGTTTCTTCTTTCCCGGCACAATATACATCTGGAAAAACACCCCAGGTTTCTTGTACGATTTTTGGGGTTCCGGCCGCTTGAATCTCTTTTCCTTTTTCCGAGCCCATATCATTGGTAACCTTGGTTGGCTCATCTGGGAAACAACTTAAATACGGATAAGCGGCAATGGCTGCGCTACTATGCCCGGGCAACTCGATTTCCGGGATTACAGTAACGTGTTTTTTTGTGGCATAAGCTACAATATCCTTAACATCGTCTTGGGTGTAAAAACCACCGTATTTTTCCTGATCGTTTGCCGTTCCCGGGTGGTGGCCAACTATGGTACCATTTCTCCACGCTCCTATTTCAGTGAGTTTTGGATATTTTTTAATTTCAATACGCCAACCTTGGTCTTCGGTTAAATGCCAATGAAACGTATTCATTTTATGCATTGCGATTAAGTCGATATACTTTTTTATAAAATCTACGGGGTAAAAATGGCGTGCCACATCTAAGTGCATACCTCTGTATTGGTATCTTGGATTATCGGTAATTGACACAGCAGGAATGGTTAATTCTTTTAGGCTGCCATTTGCCAATTCGATGCTTGACGGCATGAGTTGCCTTAAGGTTTGAATACCATAAAATACGCCTTTTGTGTTTTTACCGGCTATTTCGATGTTATCGAACGCTACATTTAAGGTGTAACCTTCATCGTTTTCGATGGAATCATCTAATTTAAGAGTAATGTTTCCCGAACCTTCAGTTGAAAAATTAACGGTTGCTCCCGTTGCAGCACTTAACATGCCTGCTAAAAATTCACCTTCATTCTTCAATGCTTCACTTCCTACGATTTTAGTATTTCCATCTACCAAAAACTTACCTGATAATATGTCTAGTTTTAACGGTTTTGGTATAACTTGATAATCTGCTTCGGTGTTTGCCACATCCTTGTATTTATTGGTACAGGAAAAGCTTAATAAGCAAATAAGTGCAATAATTGAAATCCTCATTGTATGTAATTTAATTGTTATTTATAGTTGATATATTTTTTCCATTAAAAGCCATTTTTCGCCCGCTTTTGCAATTGGTAAGGCTTGTTGGTAGGTCCACATTAAAGCTTCCCATTCTTGTACTTTTGGGTTGTTGGCATCCATTTTAGATTTCTTTTCGAATGAAAAAGAAGCGTTCACTTCCATAATCATAAACAAACGGTTGGCAACGCAGTAAATCTCTAACACTTCAATACCCGAATTTTTGATACTTGCCGTAATTTCTGGCCAAATTTTTTCGTGGTATTTTTTATATTCTGCGATCAGTTCATCATCATCAATCAAATCTAAAGCAAAACAATGGCGTTTTAGGTTTTTCATTTTATACTATGCTGAATGTAATACATCGTCTGTAGCCTCATGTTTCTTAAAAACCCTTAAACCGTACCACGCGATATAAACAAAGCACAGCAATGGTAAAATGAATGAGAAATTAACTTCTGAAACCCCGATAATTTGAGTATCTGCAACACCGTTTCCGCCGGCATCAATAATCATACCTTGTAATTTAGGCATTAAAGCGCCACCAACAATGGCCATAATTAATCCCGCTGAACCTACTTTGGATTGTTCTTCGGTTAAATCGCCCAAGGCAATACCGTAAATAGTTGGGAACATTAACGACATGCAAAAAGATACGCCGACTAAACTGTATAAACCAAAAATACCTTTTATGAAAATGGTGCCCAAAACAAAAACGATGGCTAATAAAGCGAAATACATTAACAGTTTTCCCGAACTCATAAACCTGAGCATATATGTGCCAACGGCTCGTCCAATGGTAAATATTACGAACGCCGCCATTTGATAGTAGCCTGCCGTAACGCTATCCATTCCAATGGCTTCGGCGTATTGGTAAATGTAGGTCCAACACATAATTTGAGCACCTACATATAAAATTTGCGCAAGTACACCAAGTACGTATTTCTTGTTTTTTGCCAAAGTTGCGAAGGTATCGCCAATACTGGGCATACCGCCTTCGTCTTTAGATTGCGGCATTTTGCTAACTACAAACAATACAAAAACGCCAATAAGCACCAAGCCTAAAATAACATACGGATTACGTATAACCAATAAATCGGACGTTTTTATCAACACTTTTGAAGCTTCATCTAAAGCGCTAAAATCTGTAATATCATCGGATTGTAAGTTTTTTAAAATGAATTGCTGTGCAACAAATAAACCGGCAATTAATCCCACAGGATTAAAAGCTTGCGCTAAATTTAAACGCTGTGTTGCGGTTTCTTTTGCGCCCATTGCCAATATGTATGGGTTTGCCGCGGTTTCTAAAAAAGCTAATCCAAAAGTTAAAATATACAATCCTAAACAGAAAAACATGAAACTCTCTGATTGTGCCGCTGGATAAAACAGTAATGCCCCGGTGGCGTATAAGGCCAAACCAATTAAAATCCCTACTTTATAAGAATACTTTCGCATAAACATGGCTGCTGGTAATGCCATACAAAAATAACCGCCATAAAATGCCATTTGCACCCAGGCCGCTTGCGAATTTGAAAGTTCCAATACCTTTTTAAACGCTTGTACCATAGGGTCGGTTACGGCATTCGCAAAACCCCAAAGGGCAAATAAAGAGGTTACTAAAATAAAAGGAATTAGCATCTTTTTAGACACTACAACAGGTTTTGATTGGCTCATTTTTTATTTTTTATTTGTGTTTGTAACGGGTAAAAATTACTGAACAATTTTAATCTTTTATATTTTTTTCGCTAAACAACTTATAATGCCCTATCTAAATGTGTATATCCGCCATCAACAAAAATTAATTGTCCGGTGGTATGACTCGATTTATCCGAAAGTAAAAAAACCGTTGTATTTGCTATTTCTTCGGCTGTTGTCATTCTATTTTCCAAAGGAATATGTTTGGTAATACTCTCTAATTTTTCCTCTGGATTATCAAATGTTTTAATCCATTTATCATATAAAGGTGTGTAACATTCGGCTACAATAATGGCGTTAACCCTAATGCTGTACGGCAACAACTCTACTGCCCATTCTCGGGTTAAAGCATTACGTCCACCATTGGCTGCGGCATAACCCGATGTTCCGCCTTGTCCGGTAAACGAGGTTTTAGAGCCTATATTCACTATACTTCCCTTGCTTTTTTTCAACTCTGGTAAAGCATGGTGTGCAATAAGATAATAATGTACCAAATTACATTTTAACGATTTCATAAAATCTTCATAACTACCGTTTTCAAGACTTACACCATCGTTTACGCCGGCATTATTTACAACAGCATCAATACGTCCGTATTTCTTCACAGCAACATCAACAGCATTTTTACATTGTTCGGGATCGCTCAATTCTGCTATGGCATAATGGGCTTCCTTTCCCTCTGCATGAATTTTTTTTATAACCGCCTCAACACTTGATTTATTTCTACTAATTATTACAGGAATAGCACCTTCGGCAATTAAGGCTTCCGTAATTCCCAAACCAATGCCTTTTGAGCCGCCCGTAACAATAACAACTTTGTTTTTTAAGTTTAAATCCATTTTAGAATTTATATTGATGTAATCCGGTTTTTAACAATTATGTTTCCGCAAGGTAACAAATCTAATTTTTGATTGACCAAAAAGCCAATCTTTAAACAACCTAATTTGATACTTTTATTGCCTAATCATCAAAATAACCGGCAAAATAAACACTAATTTTATTGATTTATTATGATTTACTTTACATATTATTTCACTCATTAAAAACTTCCATTATGGGTTGTCCTCTCCAAAAATCAGGGGCTTTAAAACCTAAAAGATGAGCAATAGTTGCAGCTGTATCGTAGGTAACAATACTGGAATTAAGCTTGCCTTTTGCCGATAAACCTTTACCGTAAACAATCCAAGGGATTTCGACCTCTAAAAGCGTTTTCCCACCATGCCCCATACCAATACCTCCATGGTCCGAAGTGAATATAATGGCGGTGTCGTTTAATAGATTATGTTCATCTAAAGTCTTAACAATCTCGCCAATTAAATCATCTATTTTTTCTACGGCTTCGTAATATTCTGGGGTATCATGACCAATCTCATGGCCTTCATTATCAGGGTGTGTAAAATGAATAAAAGTCAATGCCGGTTTTTCGTTTACAATAAACTCTAAAGCGCTGTCTTTGGTTTCTTCATCAGATTTTCCATTAAAATCCAAATCCACCATACTTTTTTCAAAAAGATAGCCAATGCCTCCCCAGGTATAGGACACGCCTTTTTTAGCCTCGGGCATTTGCTCATCAATTAAACTAAAAATGGTGGGATAAATTTGTCCTTTGCCTATAATTCTTGATGGCAATTCCGGTGTTTTACTGCCCCATTCGGTATAACCGTGTAATTCTGGGCCCGAACCCATAATCATAGATGCCCAATTTACCGCACTAGACGATGGCAACACTGCTCTCGCGTTTAATGAGTACGACCCTGCTTCCATGAGTTTTCTTAGGTTAGGCACCTTAGCTTTTTTAAAGGCATAAGCACCAAAACCATCCGAACCAATTAATATGACATGTTTTACAAGAGGTTTGGGTTTTTCTTCTTGTGGTTTAGATTGACAAGATGCTAATATAAATATGAGCCCTATTAATGTTGCTTGAATTTTTAAGATTGATTTCATGGTTTTATTTTAAAGTAGATAATTTTTCATTTAACCAAATTTTTTCACTTTTTGGTAATTCAATGTCGACCGAAACACCATTATATGTAATGTTTTTTATTTGGTTTTCTTTTGATAACAATCCAACTTTTACAAGTTTTCCGTCTTTCCACTCGATATCAACTTCAATATTACCTCGAGCTTTTAAACCTGAAATTTTTCCTGTTTTCCAATTTTCCGGTAATGCGGGAAGAATTCTTAAAAAAGGTTCGTGCGATTGCATCAACAGTTCCGCAACACCCGCCGTAAACCCGAAGTTTCCATCAATTTGAAACGGCGGATGCTCATCAAATAAATTATCGGCGACAGATATTTGCATGAATTTTTTAATATTTTCCTGTGCGGATTTTGCATCCAGCAATCTTGCGTTTAAGTTAATCATCCAAGCTCGACTCCAGCCCGTGCCAGCACCACCATGTTGCAAACGGTAATCTATTGTTTTTTGGGCGGCTTCAAAGGCTTTAGCGTTGCTCTCCACAATTTTGTTTCCCGGATGCAAAGCATATAAATGCGACATGTGCCTATGCCCTTTTTCGGGTTCATCATAGGGTTCGTTCCATTCTAAAATTCTACCATGGTCGCCTATCACAATGCCAGGAAATAACCTTGCCCGTTTTAATCGAACTTCTTCAACAAAAGCATTTTCAATATTTAATATTTTAGAAGCTTCTAAAACATTATCAAAAGATTCGGCTATAATTTGATGCCCCATAGCGCTTCCAAACGATACGGCACCCGAATTTTCTTTATCGAAAAAATAAGAGTTTTCAGGTGATGTTTCTGGGCTTGAAACCCAATAATTCGTTTTTGGGTCTTTCACCAACCAATCCAAATAAAACTCCGAAATCGATTTTAAAACAGGATAGGCTCTTTGCTCTAAAAAATCTGCATCCTGTGTGTACAAATAATGCTCCCAATAATGTTGTGACGACCAACCGCCACCATGTATCCAAGACCCCCAATAAGGCTGTTCTGCCCGCATAAAAGCCGGTGCCCACAAATCGGTTGTATGATGCACCACAGCGCCACGTTGAATCCCATATTGCTTTTTGGCGGTTACTTTACCGCGTTCAACAACTTTATCTAAAAAATTAAAAAAGGGCTGATGCAGCTCACTTAAATTAGTAACCTCAGCAGGCCAATAATTCATTTGCAGATTGATATTTAAATGATAATCGGCGTTCCAAGGTGCTTTAATATGCTCGTTCCAAATGCCTTGCAAGTTGGCAGGATTGGTGTTTTCCCTTGATGACGCAATTAACAAATACCGGCCGAATTTAAATAGTTTAGCGGCCAAATCCGGATCGTCTTCCCCTGCTTTAATTCGTTTTAATCGTTTATCGGTTGGTATGGAATCCAATGCTGTTCCGCCTAAATTAAATGCCACACGATTGTATAGTTTTTGATAGTCTTTTTGATGTCTTTTAAACAATACATCAAACGATTTGTTTTCTATTGATGCCAAATTTTCAAGGGTTTTCTCTTTATAATTTTCGTGATAAAATGAGGTGTTGCAAACCAAATAAAGTATTGCCTTATTAACGTTTTTTAAAACCAGCTCACCATTCTCAACTGCAATAGAACCCGAATCGTTTTTAACTTTAAGTCTGGTTTCAAATTGCACGCCATAATCGATGGGAAAAGGTTTAGAGTTTTTCATCCCAGCAAATTGGGTAACCATTCCAAGCATACTAATTTCACGGTTCGATGGGTTTGAGATTGCTACTGTTTCATGCCCGTTATCTTTTGGTCTATTAAGCTTTAGGTTTAAATTCAATCCCTCACTTGCGGTTGTGCTGAGTTCAATCACCAGCGCATCATCAACGGCAGAAGCAAATACTTTTTGCGAATAAGTATCGCCTTCAGAAGTATAACTTACCGTTGCCAGGGCATCATCTAAATTTAAAGCGCGTCTATAATTTTCAACCTCTTTTTTTTGATGAAAGTCGATAAACAAATCGCCCATGGTTTGATGGGAGCGCACAATGGATTTCAAAGAGAATTTTTCAACGATTAACTTATCGGCTTCTTGAATATTTCCATTTTTTATTAATCGCCTTATTTCCTCTAAATCTTTGGGGTTTCCCTTAAAATCTTCCCAATCGGCAGCCCCGGGCCACATGGAATCTTCATTGAGTTGGATGCGCTCTTGGTTTGTATTACCAAAAACCATGGCGCCTAAACGGCCATTTCCAACAGGTAAAGCTTCCATCCATTTGGTTGCGGGTTGTTCGTACCACAACATATCTTTATGGTTCTGCTCTTTTTTTTGACAGGCTACTACTAATAATAAAATTAACGCGAATTTGAAATGTTTTAAAAAGCTCATGTGTTTTTTAGGTAGAATTATTTCATTATAAATTATAGAATTTAACAGCATTTAATCCAAATACTTTGGATTGCTCTTCTTTAGAAAAGTCTTTTACATAATTTTGAACGATATGCAATTGTTCTTGATATTGTGCAGCAAGTAAGCACACCGGCCAATCGGAACCATACAAAATCCTATCTATCCCAAAGGCATTAAACACCACATCTAAATAAGGGTTGAAATCTGAAATTTTCCAGTGTTTTAAATCGGCTTCGGTAACCATTCCTGAAACTTTACAAAACACATTTTGTGCTTTTGCCAATTCGGTCATTTTAGTTTTCCATTCCTCGATTTCACCTGATTTAATATAAGGCTTCGCTATGTGGTCTACAACAAATTTTTGATTGGGAAACTTATTCACTAAAGCTATAGCATCTTCTATTTGGGGCGGAAATATTAAAATATCATAAGTTAAATTGAATGGCGCCAATTTGCCAATGCCATTTTGAAAATCTTTACCCAACATAAAATCATTTGCTTCGGCTTGAACAATATGGCGCACACCTTTAAACAACGTGTTTTTTGAATAATGCGCCAATCGTTCCTCCACATTTTCGGTTCTTAAATCCAACCAACCCACAACGCCTTTAACGAATGTATTTTGAGTAGCACAATCTAACAAAAAATCTGTTTCGGTTTCGCTTTGATCGGCTTGAACCGCAATACAACCATCAATGTTGTTTTCGTTTAAAATAGGTTTTAAATCCTGTGGCAGAAAATCTCTGCGAATGATTTGCATCGAATCGTCAATCCAAGCATCCCGAACAGGGTCGAATTTCCAAAAGTGTTGATGTGCGTCTATTTTCATTAAATTACATTTTTATAAATTGATTCTAAATCCAGTTCATCTCCTTTTTCTTTTTGCATTTGAATTAAATCTTTAAAAAGCGATTTTATTTTAGTTGTATTCTCTGGTTTTGATGCGATATTCTCTAATTCCAGAGGGTCGTTTTCAAGATTATACAGCAACACTTGTTGTGATTTAGGATATAAAATTAATTTGTAGTTATTTTTTCTAATCATGCGCTGTGAACCTTTTTCGTAAACCCCATAAATACCATTATATTTACCTTGGGTTTGCTCGCCTTTAGCCAAATCTAAAAAACTATTAAACTCAATATATTCTGGTTTTTTAATTCCTGCAATATCTAAGGCCGTTGCCATAACATCCTGCAAATAAATATCGGTATCTATCTTTTTTCCTTTAGGAATATTGGGGCCGACTACCATTAAAGGCACCCTTATGCTATGGTCGTACATACTCTGTTTTCCCATAAGACCATGCTCCCCAACAGCTAGACCGTGATCGGAAGTAAAAAATATATATGTGTTTTCTTTTAGTCCTTTCTTTTTAAGAGTTTCCATAATATCTTTTATTTGGTCGTCTAAATGTGTGGTGATGGCATAATACTCTTGTCTGTTTACTTTTACGGCGTATTCGGTTCTTGGAAACGGCGCCAGTTTTTCGTCTCTTAAGTCTTTTCCAGCTCCTATAGTTTCTTTATGAGGGTATGTAGGCATATAACTTTGCGGCGTAGAAATACCAACTAACGGATACATATCTACGTACTTTTTTGGTGATTGCCGTGGGTCGTGTGGTGCATTAAAAGCAATGTACATAAAAAACGGATGCTCTTTTTTAGCGGCTTCATCTATAAAAGCTACGGCATCGTCTTTTACTAATTCGCTCCAGTGTTTTCCGTCTTTCCAATAGCCTCCAAACTCTTCTTTCCAGGGTTTCCATAAAGTATCGGTTGTACTTTGCGGGCGGTTGTAACCTTCGGGAGTATCAAATGGCATACCTCTAAGCACATGCCCAACATGGTTAAAAATAGAATCTGGTTTGGCGTTAACATGCCATTTTCCTGTCATATAAGTTTCATAACCTTGCGTTTGCATTAATCTGGGCCAAGTTTTATCTAAATCTTGATTTTTAGAATAATTATCTGAAACCTGTTGCGCTCTCCAAACAGAACGCCCACTAATAATCATAGCTCTGGAAGCCACACAAATTGCGCCATTCCAACCTCCCATATTATAGGCATGCGTAAATGTGGTGCCGGAAGTTACCAACCCATCCATAGCGGGTGTTATAATTTCTTGGTTTCCCAATGCGCGAACGGCTTTAAAACTCTGGTCGTCTGAAAACAAGAAAACGATGTTGGGTTTTTTAGTTGAACTAAGCCCTATCCGTTCTTGCTTCTCCTTGCAGCCAAAGAAAACCAGTAAAACCAATATTTTTAAAAGCGCCACTTGCCTAATCATCTTTTTAGATTTTATATGATCCCATTTATTCAATAACATACCAATTGTACCAATTAGGTTTTACTTCAACCTCTATTTCAATTTCGTATTCCCTGTCTAATTCGAAAGATTTTTGTGTTCCTTCCTGTTCCCTCACTACTGCTTCATTTGATAATCCAGTGTAATACAGCGGAACCTTAATTTTTTTACGAATCACATGATCGGTTGGATTGAACACCATTAAAAACCCCTTTTCTTTCAAATTTGGGTTTACGTGCATCATATAATCTATATCTCTTCCGTCAGCACGACGCAGATGAATAATATCACTTTCTAGTATATCCCTATATTTTTTGTACCACCCAACCACACGTTTCACCATGGCTTTAGTGGTTTCCGTATCATATAAACGAGGGCCTCGCAATGCCGATTGGATTCCCATACCAATGTTACTAACCAACATCATTTCATAATGATCTAAGTGCTCATTTAAAGGTTCTATGGTAGCGGCCGCACCTCCACCATGATATTGCGCTAAAGGAATAAAGCTCCAACGCATGGACGGAGTGCTTTCCCAAGTTCCATCAAAAATATTCTGGCGTGTATGAATTAATTGATGTCTACGCGGTAACGACCAATTATTTTCTCGATAACCAACCCCATTTTGATTAGATCCTGATAAATAATAGTAGTCTGGCACGCGTAAATAGATTCCTTGAGATTTACACCATTTGTAAAAATCTGTTAATCGTTTCCACTGTTTGTACTGCGAATCACCCAAATTGTCATGTCCGGGATGCTCGGTAGAAGCACAAACATCTCCGGGATAATTACCATCGTGGGTAAAAGTCATAAAACCGGTTTCTGAAAACATGCGATACATTTTACGGAAATAATCTTGCCCCCATTCACTTTCTAAACAAGGAGAATTTCCAAAGGTTGCAAAACCACCCGGTTTGCCTGTTTTTGGATTCACAACATCATCCATTGCGCTAATACTACGAGATGCCAATAACGAATAAGTCCCAATTTTAATACCTTTCCCGTGGGCATAATCGGCATACTTCTTCATTTTTGTGTAGTTCTCTTCACTTTCATCTTCGGGTTTAAATCCGCTACCAAATGAAAAGTTTACCATTTCGTAACCTACTTCGGCAGCTTGATCAATTCCATTGGTATAATCTTCCCATTTTGAACGGGTGATGTGAAACATCATAGGATTCTCTGTAATCCACGGCGCAACTGTGCGATACATTTTTCGCTGTGCCAATCCATTGCGCTCTTTGTCATACGAATCGTATGGAATCATAAAAGACCGAATAGACTCGAACGATTCTCCCGCAGCCACATTTACATGGTAGCCATTATCTGGATAAATTCGCATGGTATTAGGCACATCCTGAATCCATGATATTTGGGTAACGTAATCCTGATCTGTTCCCCAATGAACGGTTTGATGGTTTGCCACGTTTGCTGCCATGGCCGAAAATGCATAATCTGTTTCAAAATGAATATTGGGTTTCACTTTTAAATCTTCACGACCACGGTAACCACCATAAGGATTGTGGTCTGCTATCCCTAAATATTCTGAGATAATTTGATCTACTTTAACGGGTTGATTTGAGTTATTTTTTATTGAAATCCATTTTGACAATGCGGGAATACCATCGTACAACTCGTAGTTAACAGAAACCACAAGGTTTTGCAAATCACTTAATTTAGACTTTATTTTTTGAACTTCATTTTCATCAATTTTTCCATAAGCTGAAAACTCATTTATGGTTAAACGAACCAATTCTCCCGGAACATCATGATCTTCACCTGAAGCGTTTTTGCCCAATTTCCCTATCCTGACCGCTAAAGGTTCGGGAACTTCTTTTTCAAAATCTATAATCTGATAGGTTTTCCATTTTCCCGCTTTGGGCTTAGCCTCACAATAAACTTTTGTGCCTTCTATTCGTAAACGCAAAAACCATGTGCCATCAAAATCTACATTATCTTTACCTCCTGCTCTTGTGTTTTCCTTCTTTCCATCAAAAACCGTAAATCTCCAAGCGTCGGTATTCTTCGAGCCAGATTCATTTCCCGGACGCATGTTAAACTTGATGGTTTTATCGTTCCAAACCAATGCAATTCCAGGCCCCCAAAAACCACTCACATCGGTTCCGGCATCTATGGATGTTTCTACCAATCCCGTTCCTTTTGGAAGTTTATATTCTGCGAAAACAGCCGTATTATTTGGTGTATAGATTTCACCTGGTTTTCCTTCATTGAAAAACGAACTTCTTTCGTGATTTTTGCTCGTACGAATACTCCAATCACTTTCCATGGTTGAAAAATCGTCATGATAAATCGCTTTACGCCCTATATTGCTTTCTTGGGCCAATGCAATTAAGTCTTCCGGTAGCACATCAGTTAGCTGATAATTCATTTCCAGTTTAACACCTTTGGGCGGCCATGAAACATTTGGCGCTGTATGGCGTACTTGCTTCCAATCAAATCGTTTTTCAGGTGTTCCCATTTTAAAACCTGTGTATTTAAACGACAGTGGGTCTGCCTTTAAATCGCTTAACCAATCTGGGTACAGAAAAGCTAAATTAGGCTGCCCCGTTAGGCCGCCAACGTTTACCGTAAATCCATTTATTGACAAAATGGCTTCAGGTTTAACTGCTCTAATATGCTCTTCTTGTTTACTTAAAACTTTCAAGCTAGTTGTGCCTGCATTTGGAGTGATTCTGAAGGTTCTCGAAATAATTCCGTTAGACATCACGATAGATTTTTCATCTTCAGATTTCCATATATTGGCAATGAAATTTTGATTGTTGATTAGCCAATCTTCATTTGAAAAAACAGATTCATCATAGACTTGTAAATCACTCATGTTTTGAGCACCTAAGTTTGAGAGGCATACTATGGAAACAAACACAATAATACCAAGGTTTTTACAGTTTATCTTGATTGAATTTTTAATATTCATATTTTCATTTTAAAAACTGGAGAAAAAACACCTATGTGCAACATAATTGCTCAATAATCAACAATTATTTTTGTTAGCAAACTCCCATACGTCATCTGCAATATTCTATTGATACACTTTTACCCAATCTATAATCATTTGTACCGGTAAATCATCGGGATTTGCTTTACCTACCCATGACCCTTCCAATTGCTGATCGATTAACAAATAAAACGGCTGATCGTACGGCCATTGCGATTTATCGACGCCTGTTATTCTTGGGTAGGTAAATGTTTTTTTGCCGTTTAACGTAAAAACCAATTTATCGGGAAACCATTCCAAACCAAAAGTATTAAACGCTTCTTTGTCGAATTCTGTGGTTTTTGAATGAGGCGGATTACTGCTCTGCTTCAACTCTAAAGTGTAATACGAGTGCGTGGTTTGATAAATTATATCTTCAAAATTAAGATGCTCCATAATATCGATCTCGCCATTTCTGGGATATTTACCGTATTTATTTTCTTCGGCCAACATCCAAATTGCTGGCCACGCGCCTTGAGCACTTTCAAGTTTAGCGTGGATTTCAATTTTTCCATACTGAAAGGCAAACTTGCCTTTGGTGTAAATGCCACCGGTTAAATACGGTCGCGGATCGGAAACGGTATCGGTGTTAACAATGCCTTTTAAGTATATTTTCCCTTCGGAAAAATCGAAACATCGGGGATCGCTGGTCATGTAGTTTCCCCAATCGGCGTTGTTTTTCGGAATTTTAGTCCATTTTGTAGTGTCTAAGGTTGGTGCCTCAAAATCATCTTTCCAAACCAATTTCCAGTCTTTCGCATCAATCGCATCTTTTTGGATATACTTATAACCATCGGCAATTTTAAATGAAGCACTTTTGCAGCTCACAAAGATAATGGCGCAAAAGATGAACGTGTATTTTGACATGTTTTTTATTTCAAATAAATTAACCTTGATACGCTTTTGCCACTTGTCTTGAAGTTCCCAAACCGTCAATACCCAATTCCATAACATCACCCGGTTTTAAATATCTTGGCGGATCAAAGCCTAAGCCAACGCCAAAAGGTGTGCCGGTTGAAATTATATCTCCGGGCAGCAAGGTCATGTATTGACTGATGTACGACACGACTTCTTGTACATTAAAAATAAAATCTGAGGTTGAGGAGTCCTGCAAACGTTCGCCATTTACAATCAACCATAAGTTTAAATTATTAGGATTTGGAATTTCATCTTTTGTGGCTATAAAGGGCCCGAGCGGAGCAAAAGTATCGCAGCCTTTTCCTTTACACCATTGGCCTTCTTTTTCAATTTGAAAAGCCCTTTCCGAGACATCGTTATGCAATACATAGCCAGCAATATGGTCAAACGCATCGGCCTCCTCAATATACGACGCCTTTTTGCCAATAACAATGGCTAGCTCGACTTCCCAATCGGTTTTTTCGGAATTTTTAGGAATGATAACATCATCATTTGGCCCACAAAGTGCGGTAGTGGATTTAAAAAACAAGACCGGTTCTTTTGGGACTTTCATTCCAGCTTCGGCGGCGTGTTTTGCATAATTTAAACCAACGCAAACTAATTTTGACGGTCGAGTTAATGGCACTCCCAAACGCTCAGCGTTACTTACTTTAGGGCAACTTGCTTGGTTTGTTTTTAACCAATTTCCCAAACGTTTTAAGCCATCGCCTCCAAAAAAATCTTCGTTGTAATCTTGTCCAAAACCAGATACGTCTATTCTGGTACCATCTGCTAATTGCACACCTGGTTTTTCATGTCCTTCTGTTCCAAATCGTATTAATTTCATTTTGTTGTCTTTATGATTATTTTAAGGTAAATATTCTAAGAGTTTAGCGCAAAAATAAAGCGACTGCTTTTCAAGTAGCAATATACTTAATTTAAAGCAAAAACGGCTTGAGTTTTCACCCAAACCGTCAATGTTTTTTAAGATTTAATTGCTGATTGTTTTAATTTTTAAAAATTGTTTTTCCGTCTTTAGTTAAGTTGTACTTGTTGCTTTTTCCCCTTAATTCGTAGTTATCGTTTTTAAACCAAATTCCAGACGCTGCTTTTTCAGCAAGCAATTCTATTTGCTCACCGCCATTTAAATAAGCTTCAACGGTACCCTTTGAGTTGTTGAAGGTCATGTTCAGCACATCGCCTTTTTCGTTTTTTACCTCTAAATCCACTATATCATCGGCATATTTATAAATTACTTTCCCATCTTTTTTGAGTTCAATATCGTTGCCCTTTCCCCTTAATTCGTAGCGATCGTTTTTATACCAAATGCCAGATGCTGCTTTTTCTGCAAGCAATTCAATGGCTTCTCCGTTTATATTAACAGTTGCCGTTCCTTTGGTGTTATTAAACTCCAATTCCAATTTTTCACCGTCTTTGTTGGTCGACGTCGTTACTACAATATCGTCATTAATATGTTCAACGGTTTCTGTTATTGTCGAATCTGTATTTTCTTGTTTGGGTTTTTCTTTGCAAGACATTAAAATGAATGCTGCGAATAGTGTGGTTGTCAAAATTTTTTTTATCATTTTTAGTTTGATTTTAATTATAAATAGTGTGTGTTTTATTGTTTTATTTGGCCCCGGAATGACCACAATAGGCTAATCAAAAACGTTGCCAAACAAGATGAAAAATTAATAAAAAAAGCTAATAACAAAAAAGGTTTGAGTGTGTACCCAAACCTTTTAATGCTACGTTTAAAATTGGTATTTTTATTTTAGATTTTTTATCTGAACAATTACCAATTAACGGTATGTTTTCAACTTAAGATTGCTTAATGAATTGCACATCAACCACCAATTTCACCTTGTCTGAAACTACAATGCTTCCGGCTTCTGTTACGGCACTCCAAGTTAAATTAAAATCTTTTCTGTTAAGTTGTCCGGAAATTTCAAAACCTGCCTTTGTTTGTCCATAAGGGTCTACCGCTATTCCGTTAAAATCGGCATCTAACACAACTTCTTTGGTGACATCTCTTATGGTTAAATCACCAATTAATTTTTCGCCATCAAATGATTTTGAAACAAATTTAAGTTCAGGATATTTTTCGGCATTGAAAAAATCATCGGATTTTAAATGGGTATCTCTATCCTTGTTCTTGGTATTTATAGACGCCGTTTCTGCGCTAAATTGAAAATCAGCATTTACAAAATTATCACCATCTGTTTTTGCAGTTGCCTGAAAATCTTCGAAATGACCTGTTACCGTTGAAATCATCATATGCTTTACCTTAAAAGCAATTTCTGAATGTGCGTTGTCGATTGACCAATTTGTGTTGTTACTCATTTTTATATGTTTTAATTGTTAATAATTATTGTTTTATCTTCTTAAAGATACATTGAAAATTCTGTTTAAAGTAGGTTTGCATTATTACTTACGTCTTTATGCTTTCTGCGCCCTGCTATTAAATAATCCAAAGAATATTTTCCTGCACCCAAAACCGCAATTGTGGTATAAATGGCAGCATACATTAGTGGCAGTTCCTGCCTACCAAATCCATCGGTGCTGTGCACAATAAGTGCAGCTACCAACATGGTAATGAATAGTGGAATCGCTGCCAATCGCGTGCCCAATCCTATAATTATTAGGATGGAGCAAAACACTTCAGAAAATACGGTTAGCGCTAAAGAAGCTGTTGCCCCTACTCCAAGCGGATCTGCAAACTGAATGGGACCATCGCCAAACAATCTTTCTAATTTGCCAATACCGTGCGTTAGCATAAAAATACCTGCTACCAAACGGAGTATTAAAAGCACTAAGTTTATGTTGTTTGTATAAGTGCCTGGATTGAAAATGTTTTTTGTTATTTGATTCATTGATTTAATTGTTTATTTATACTTGTTTTAAAATGTTTGTTTAATGTCCATTGCAGGGTTATTGCAATCTCCTTTTATAGACATTTTTGTTTTTACGTTTTTTTGATATTTGATTATCTGTGAAATAAATGCATGTTATTACACAGACATTGGCACTTCCATTAAAAGCACACGTGCATTTTCGGTAGCTTTAACGGTAATACTGTTTGTGTCCCAAATACCCATACCATCTCTTTTAGATAGTTTTTCGCCATCAATTTCCACTTCGCCTTCAAGGATAAAAGCATACACTCCGTTGCCTTCTTTTTTAATTTTATATTCGTCTGAATTTCCTTTTTCAAATTTCCCTATATGAAACCAAGCATCTTGATTTATCCATACGCCTTGATCATCTTTATTGGGCGACAGTACTTGGTAGAATTTATTTTCTTCTGAAATTTCCCGTATTGAAATCTGATCGTAACGCGGTGTTAAATCCTTCTCTTTTGGAAACACCCAAATCTGAAGAAACTTCACTTCTTTATCTTTATTTTTGTTGTATTCGGAATGCGTAATACCAGTTCCTGCGCTTAAAACCTGCACATCACCTTCTTTAATAACGGCCACATTTCCCATACTGTCCTTATGCTCTAAATCGCCTTCCAAAGGAATTGAAATGATTTCCATATTTTGGTGCGGATGTGTTCCGAATCCCATTCCTGCCTGTACGATATCGTCATTCAAAACGCGAAGAACTCCAAAGTTCATTCGGTCTGGGTTGTGATAATTAGCGAAACTAAAAGTATGGTGTGAGTTTAACCAACCGTGATTTGCTACGCCTCTTGTTGCTGCTTTGTGAATTACTGTATTCATAGTTTTTATGTTTTTATTAGGTAAATGATTAAATCCTACTTGTTGCATCAATGTATCGTAAGTCGATGTTTTTGGTTTGCTGTTTTCCGCTTTAAATATTTGCGGCGCAACGGTACCAACAACACCTGTTAATAATGCGTTTTTTATAAATTTTTTACGATTCATATGGTTTGCTTTAAAAGTATGGTGCAAATATATAACCGATTAGTACCCTGTGGAATATGAAAAAAGGGACTAAGCTTATGAAAATCCGATATTTAACTTCAAACTAGGATTTAATCTCGTTTTGTTTGAAGCTTGAAGGCGATAATTGGGTGTGTTTTTTAAAAAAAGCACTAAAATTAGCAGGTTCGTTAAAGCCCAATTCATAGGCAATTTCTTTGTTCGATAAATCGGAAAAATACAGTAACCTTTTCGCTTCGGTTACTATTCTAGCTTGAATGTAGTCTTTTGCGGTTTTACCTATTCTGGCTTTAACCGTTCGGTTTAAATGGTCTGGGCTAATATGAAGCGCATTGGCATAAAACGTCGTAGAATGCTCTTTTTTATAATGACTTTCAACACCTTTTTTAAACGCTCTAATCAGGTTGTCTCCAGTAGTATCAACATCGGATTCGATGGGATTTATGGAACACACATTATTACACTCAATAAGCAACAGCTTTAAAAACGCCCCGATGGATAGAAGCTTCATGTTAACATCACTGTTGAAGAGATTGTATATCTGATTTGCAAAATCCCCTATAGTTTTAAATTGGGCTGCATTTGGGATTAATGGCGGACTTTGTCCATAATTCTGAAAAAGGTTTAAACTATCAATAAACGATAAACGGATAGAATTTTCAACCAAAAACTGATTGGAAAAAACCATGGAGAACCCAAAAGATTTTTCGTTTTCCAATACTTGGTGTACTTGCCCAGGAGCCACAAAAAAAATTTGTTTATCCGATAACTCATAGGTGTTAAAATCTATTTTGTGTTGCCCCCTTGCTTTATTGATAATTAAAACCGTATAGTAATTGTGTCGGTGCGGTTCGTCAACTTTTCCATGTCGTTTTGTATAAATATCTTCCATTTTAGAGATTCCAAAACTCAGGCTCTCCTGTTCGACATTTACTTTTTGATATGTTTTGACAGTGCTCATTTTTAACTATTCTTCACTTATAAAATTACATGATACGCTTTTTTAATTTCGTTTTCCGGTGCCTTTGTATTTGCCCAATAATATAACAAATAGCACCGGCTTAAACATTATTGATTATTCGAAAAAATCCAATTCTGCAATGGCCGCTGTTTTTTTGCCACCTGCAATTACTTGTGATTCAATTCTTATGTATCGTGTGGTTATTGCGGATTGAAATTGGTGCGTACGCATTACGGGATCGTTGATTAAATTTCCGAATTCAAAACTTTCAAAAGCTTTCCAAGTTTTACCATCATTACTCACCTTGATAACGCCTTTTTCAATCATGCCATTTCCATTTTCCTTTTGAGGTGTGTAAGCAAAAGCTTTTAAAGTATAAGCTTGTCCTAAATCCAACTCTAAAAAATGAGGACTTCCTTTTTCGCCAGACCTCCAATACGTATTTGGATTTTCGTCAATAGCCAATTCGCTTTTATGGTCAGAAGACCAACTATCTACTTTTATAATTTTCCAATCACTTTTAAGAATTCCTAATTTTTTAGATACCACACTTCCTTTTTGATCTTTTGAAAATGCCACTGCTTTAATGTCACCGGAGGTTGCCAAGAAAGATCCGTTAAATAACTTTGAGTCTTTTGTTGGTTCGCTACCATCGGTGGTATACCTAATTTCTAGTTCTGTATTTAAATTTCCAGCACTGTCTTCGCCATGAGGTTTCCAACCAAAATCGTGTTTTTTAGGCTGTATTGAAACTTGGCCGTCGATAGTTCGTGTGATGCTCAATTGCGGCGGACGCGTTTTGTAATAGTATGCTGTAATATTTGAAATGGCTGGATTTAAACGCGATTCCAAAACACGAATTCTAAATTTATTCGATGTGGTTTCCGGGAAACGCAAAATGCGTTTGTACCCAATATTGGTTGCTGAAACCAGCTCTTTCCACGTGTTATCAATCCATGCATCAACCGCATGCTCTTCAACACGTTCGCTATGTGTTGCAATGGCTTCCTGAATAACAAGCCTATTAATCGTTACAGGCTTTTTGGTTTCAATAATGATTTCTTTTATATCAGAATTTAACAATTCAAAAGTATTAACATCATCATCTAAAACATTTTTAAGCCCTGAAGCATCAGCAAATAAATTAGTCGAGTAAGTTTCGTTTATGCGTTGCCCAACTTCATTTAAAACACGAACATCTTCCGGCGAAAACTTGCCCTCTCTATTTGGTGGAATGTTCAACAAGAATGTTGTATTGCCTCCAACTGAACGTTCGTACATATCAAAAACATCATCAACGCTACGCACTTTTTGCGAAGTATCATCTCTGTAAAACCAGCCTTCGCGAATGGAAGTATTGGTTTCTGCCTGTTGGTAGTGCAAATATTTAGCGTCGTACAATTTTTCCCTGCTTCCAATATCTTCGCCAGTGATATCCGCAAAACTATTCATTTCAAGCGGATTGCTTTGATACGGAATTACATTCCATTCGGTATCCCTAGTGGCTCCCGCTTCGTTACCACACCAACGTATGTCCTGTTTGCCAAATACCACGGCCTCAGGTGCCAATGCCGAAATCAATTCTTTCCAAGCTAAATAATTATATTTTTGTCCGCCTTTGCGTTTGGGGTGTGCGCCATCAAACCACACTTCGTGAATGGGACCGTATTCGGTCAACAATTCGAATAATTGATTTAAAAAATACTCGTTATAATCATCAACATTAAACGTAAAAGTAGTTTTGTTTTTAAACGGTCTGCCGTCAACGCGTCTCGGAATAACACGGTCTGAATATGTACTTAAATTACCGTACAAACCATCTTTATTTTCAATTTGAAATAAATCTGCTGGCGATAAATACACGCCTAATTTCAATCCGTATTTTTCGCAAGAAGCCGATAATTCCTTTAATATATCGCCTTTTCCATCTTGAAAACCAGTGGACATAATACCGTGTTCGGTGTAACGGCTTTGCCAAAGCACAAACCCATCGTGATGCTTAACGGTAAGAATCACCATTTCCATATTGGCGGCTTTCATGGCTTTGCACCATTGGTCGGTATCCAAATTTTTAAGGTCGAAAATTTTAGGGTCTTCAAAACCACTGCCCCATTCCATTCGGGTAAACGTGTTGGGACCAAAATGAATAAAAGCAATAAACTCGTTTTTTAGCGCCTCGTACTGGTTTTTTGTGGGCACCACATGAGCGGCTTTAACAATGATGGAATCTTTGGTATCATCAGCATCTATTTTAATAGTTGAACTGGTTGGCATTAATAGCCCATTGCCATTGCTGTTAGAGCATGAAACAATTAACAAAGCTAAGGTGAAATACGATAAAATGGTTTTCATATTTATTTTATAAACTATTTAGTGATTTTAATAACATACGCATATTCGTCGGTTGTTTTGAACAAATTGGGCTTGTATTCAGGCAAGGTAATTACAAAATCGTTACCTACCTGCTTACCTTTTAAATTTTGTTGTGTTGCCAACAATGTGATTTTTGCATCATTTGAAGCTTTGAAATCCCTTATGGTTATTTCGGGTTTCCATTGTGGTATTATGGTGAAATAAGCCTCGTTGTTTTGTGTAAAAAACAACTCTTTAACGGCAAAGTCCGGTTCTGGGTCTATGGTTTGTTTTAATATCACATCGCCCCCTAAATAATGCTGTTTTGGTTTATAGTTTTTCTCGCCCATTAAAGACCATTGAAAGGAGTTGTTCCATAATCTTGTACCATAAATGGCTTCTCCATTTGTGTTTAACCAACCGCCAATTTGCAATAGCCGTTCTTGCATAATTACCGGAATATTGCCACGTGCGTCTGGACCAATGTCCAACAATAAATTGCCGCCCGTACTTACAATATTAACCAAGGTCAGTACCAACGCTTTGGGCGAATTATAGTCTTGTGCATCCTCATTTTGATTGTATCCAAATGAAAACCCCATACCACGACATTCTTCCCACGGACGTTTGAATTCCGGGGCTTCAGTTTCGTATTCGGTTGTAAAATAACCGCCGTGGTGCTTTCTAACGCCTTTTCCCCATCTGTCGTTTATTACAATATGATCTTTGGCAGCCGACTCGTTGAATAACCAAGCTAAAAATTCTTTCGATTTCCATTTTTCAGCCTCCATATCCCATTCGCCATCAGCCCATAAAATATCTGGTGAATATTTGGTAACCAAGTCTTTTATTTGAGGTAAAAAATGTTCGTCTACAAAACGCTTTTTATCACTTTGCCACAATGGATGATACCATTCGTAAAGCGAATAATATAAGCCCATTTTAATATTGGTTTTCTTAACAGCCGTGGTTAACTCACCCACCAAATCGCGTTTAGAGCCTACTTCCATACTATTCCAAGCAAAACCTCTGTCGTTGGCTTCTTTATTGGGCCATAAGGTATAACCATCATGGTGTTTAGACGTTAATACAATATATTTTGCGCCCGCTTTCTCGAAAAGTTGCACCCATTCATCAGGTTCGAATAAATCTGCTTTAAACATTTCCCCGAAATTGTAATAAGGAAAATCTTTACCGTAAGTTTTCTTATGAAACTGAACTACCTCATCACCCTTAAATTTTCCATTGCCAAAAAGCGATTTGCTCTGTAACCAATATTGATACCATTCGGAGTAAGTCCCTTTTGGCGACCACGCAGGCACCGAATATGGTCCCCAATGAATAAAAATTCCAAACTTGGCATCTTGAAACCAATCTGGAATGGGGCGTGCATCCAATGATTCCCAAGTTGGTTGATAAGTGGTTTGTGCCGTTAGCAAGCCATTAAAAATGAGAAGAGATACTACAAATATTTTTACCTTCAAGTTATTCATATTTTAATTTTTATCAATCGCAAAAGTCCATGCATCATGCGATGGCATTTCTGAATACTTTATCGATTTTGTATCAATATGCATCTTTCCGTTGCTATATTTCCAAGTTAGGTTTTTGTCTAAGCCTAACAATTTAACCGTAGCCTTGTCACCCGGATTCAGAATACTTAAAATCAGTTCGTTTTCTGGCCATTCAAAACTAATGGCATAAATTTTACCGTGGTTTTGCGTGTAACACAGGTAGGTTTTTAATGATGAATAACTGCCAGTTATGCCATGTGCCAATTTTTCTTTATCTAAAAACAACGCTGAAGTTGGAACCAATTGCTTCGCTTCGTTTTTTGTATTCCAGAATAAAGAGATTGAAGCATTTTGCTTTTTCTCTCTGTATTTTATTTGAATAGGGTACAATTCGCCCGCTTTTAATTTTATTTGTCCGGTTGATGACACGCTGGTATTGGCGCCCATAACTTCGGATTGCGATCCTTTTGCCGTATAGTTTTGATTGATAACCAATGTGTTGTTTATAAAAACTGCTGCTTCATCATCGGCTTTAACTTCAAAAGTATAAATATCGGTTTTTGGCGCTTCAATGTAACCGTTCCATTCTACTGTAAAATCATCTTCTTTGATGCCTTTCATTGGTGAATTTCTAACCCAATTAAAATCTATTTGATCATCAATTCGGTCAATCGTGATTTCTTTTTCTTCTTCTTTTATAGAAAAAGGTTCTGCGCCATAAATGGCATCGCCATTAATTTTTAACCAGTTGCCCAATTGAATTAAACGTTCTTGCTGAATAAGCGGAATTTGGCCATCGGCTTTTGGTCCCACGTTTAAAATCATGCCGCCACCATTGGCAACCGTTTGCACAAAGCGATGAATGAGGTCTTGCGAGGTGCCATAAGCCTCTAATTTTTCATTTCTATTCAACCCGAAAGAGCGCCCCAAACCACGCACTTCTGCCCAAGGTCTATCGGTTACTTTTATGCCCGAACTGTATTCTGGTGTTAAATAACCCACATCCAAGCCGTGGCCCCAGCGGTTGTTTACGATGGCCTCGTCGCCCACTAAATTGTAATACCAATCTATCAATTCTGCCGAGTGCCATTGTTTTGCCGTATTGTACCATTCGCCATCGGCAAAAAGTATAGATGGTTTATATGTGGAAACCAATTCTTTAAACTGCGGAATCATATATTCTTCAACATATCGACCAATGCTATCGTGCGGGTCGGTGTACCAACGGTGCAAGGGGTGGTTCCATTCCGCAAGCGAATAATACAGCCCCATTTTAAGTCCGGCCTCTCTAACAGATTTTGTTAAGTCACCAACCAAATCGCGTTTTGGTCCCACATCGACACTGTTCCAGTTTCTGTTGTACTTACTTGGCCAAAGTGCATAACCATCGTGATGCTTTGAAACAAACATGACATACTTTGCTCCGGCGTTTTTAAATAATGTTGCCCATTCGTCCGGATTAAATAATTCCGCTTTAAACAATGGCGCAAAATCTTTGTATGTAAAATGCTCGCCGTAGGTGTTTTTTACAAATTCCATACGCTCGGGACTTTCGGTTTGCATACCGCGTAAAAACCATTCGGCATACGATTCCTTGCTTCCGTAAGATGGTACCGAGTAAAGTCCCCAGTGAATAAATATACCCAATTTGGCATCTTTAAACCATTGTGGATATGGACGTTCGGTAATATTCTTAATATACTCTGCTTCTGTTTTCTGTTGTGCAAAAGTTGATGCTGTCAATAAAAAACAAGCACAAACCAATAACATTCTATTTTTAATCATTACCCATTTAATTTTATAAAACCACCATCTATAGGAAAATCTGTTCCTGTAATAAACGAGGCTTCGTTTGAACATAAATATAAGGCTAAATTTGCGATTTCTTCAGGTTTTCCCATTCTGCCAATAGGCTGGGTTTTAGATAATGCGTCAAACATTTCGGCTTCTTTTCCCGGATAATTCGTTTTAATAAAACCATCAACAAAAGGCGTATGTACCCGTGCAGGCGAAATACAATTACAGCGAATGTTATCGTTTACATAATCTTTGGCAACTGAATACGTCATGGTTAAGGCGGCTCCTTTAGACATGGAATACGCAAAGCGATCGGAAATTCCAACCGACGATGCAATGGATGCCATATTGATAATTACGCCACCGCCTTGGGCTTTCATTTTTGGGATGGTGGCATAAATGCAGTTGTAAACGCCTTTTACGTTAACGCTGTAAACACGGTCTAAATCTGATTCTTCGGTCTGTTCAACATTTCCAACATGGGCAATGCCTGCGTTATTGACCAATATATCGATATTATTATTTTTGGCAATAGCACCAATAATTTCCTGCACTTGCTTGTGATTGGAAACATCGCATGCGTAAAAATTTGCTTTCCCGCCGGCATTTTTAATTTCTTCAATCGTTTGCTCGCCACTTTCTTTATTAAATTCCAAAATATGGATATGTGCACCCTGTTGTGCAAATGTTGTGGAAATAGCTTTACCAATACCACTTGCGCCACCGGTTATTATAGCCGATTTTCCTTTTAAACTAAACTTTGACATTATTTATTTCCTTTTTATTTTAATGTAATTTCTATAATGGTATCAACAGCTTCCTTATTGTTTTCAGGAAGATGAATTGTTAATTGTTCTTGTTTTAATACATATTTTATTTTGCTTTTGTCTTTAAATAATACGACTTTTTTAATCCGTGCTTTAAAATTATCGATTTTAATCGTATCAACGTCATTATCTAAAACATGTAAATAGAGTGTTTTGCCTTTTTGTGTGGACACATAATTTTCGGTAGATGCAATAATACCACCACGAGTACCGTAAATGGTTTCGCCGTTTTCTTTTAACCAAGTACCAACGGCCCGTAACCGTTCTATGTGTTCTTCTTGAATTTTCCCGTTAGGCATCGGGCCAACATTCAATAAAAAATTAGCATTGTTCCCTGCCGCTTTAACCACATATTTAATTAAATCTTCTACAGATTTATGTTTTCCATCTTGCAAGCTGAAACCCCAAGAATGGTTAATGGTTTCACAGGTTTCTAAAGGTAGTTTTCCTATTTCCGCACCACCAAAACCTGTGGTGTTTTTTCCCGGCAAATCTTTTTCGAACATTTGAAAATCTTCTCCGGGAAATGGCAATTCGTGATGGTTATTACCAATTAGCAAAGCCGAATTTACATCGTGAATCATCTTATAAGTCTCCTCCAACTTCCACTCTGTGCCTTCTATCCTATATTTTACGGCTTTATGCCAGTCTTTTTTATCCGGCGCTTGATCCCACCACCCATCAAACCAAAACCCTGCAATATCATAGTTTTCGGCAAGTTCTTTAATTTGTGCGTTCTGATATTTTAAGTAATTATCCCAATTTCCAGACTCTGGTCGGTCAACGTTTCTGCCCGTCCATCCTCTTGGGTAATAATCTGGATGATGCCAATCGAGTTGCGAATAATAGGCGTATAATTTTACGCCCTGTTTTTTACACTCTTGCTCAAGTGCCCTAAAAATATCTTTACCATAAGGCGTTGCCTTTACAATATTATAATCGGATATTTTGGAATCGTACATCGCAAAACCATCGTGGTGTTTTGTGGTAATGGTAATGTATTTCATACCTGCATCTTTGGCGAGCTGTACGATGGCTTCGGCGCTAAAATCCTGAGGATTGAAAAACGTGGGCAATAATTCGTAACGGCTTACCGGTATATTTTGGTAGTGCATGACCCATTCGGCATCGCCTAAAATACTGTAAACGCCCCAATGAATAAACATCCCAAACTTATCGTCTTGAAATGCTTTTCTGGCTTCCAAATTTTCTTTTGAAGGCACATAATGGTCTTGGGAAAACATGAAATGAACACAGAACAGTAATATGACACAAACAAATAATTTTAACGTATTCTTCATTTGAACCTAGGTTTTATAAGGATTTATAGCGATACACCTCTTTTCCACGGAATAAAATCATCTTGACCTAATTTTGTGGCGCAAGTTAGATGTCTTCCGCTAGCCACTTCAATAATTAAATCGATGAGTTCTTCTGAAAGCTCTTCTTGACTGGCTTGTTCAGAAATTAACCGGCCCGCATCAAAATCTATAATATCTTTCATTTTTGCAGGCAACATCGAATTGGATGAAATTTTGATAACCGGACAAATGGCATTGCCCGTTGGTGTGCCCAAGCCTGTAGAAAACAAAATAATATTGGCGCCAAAACCTGCTAAACCTGTTGTAGATTCTACATCGTT
This sequence comes from Hwangdonia seohaensis, assembly GCF_031932625.1. Lineage (NCBI taxonomy): Bacteria > Pseudomonadati > Bacteroidota > Flavobacteriia > Flavobacteriales > Flavobacteriaceae > Hwangdonia > Hwangdonia seohaensis. Next base: position 45,930 of record NZ_JAVSCK010000005.1, on the reverse strand, counting down.
TCCTGGCGTACACAATAAATTCAAACCTTGTTTTGTAGCATATTCGCCATAATCAATTACATCTGCAATTGGGCTTCGTCCGCCCTTTGTGGCTGCCCCAGCAGATTTTATGGCATCGGTAATTAAACCATCTCGAACATTGCCCGGAGACGGATTCATATCGAAACCCGAGCCCACTTTTTCAGCTTGGTCGTTATAGCTTTCCATAATATGGATAAACTTATTGGCTATTTCTTCGGTTGGACATCTATCGATTAAATCTTGCTCCACGCCGCACAATTCTGGAAATTCCGATAGAATGCTTCTTCCGCCAATAGCATTGATTTTATCCGATACTACGCCCATTAGCGGGTTTGCTGTAATGCCGGAAAACCCATCGGACCCGCCGCATTCCAATCCTATACTTAACTTGCTTAAAGGCGCTGGCTGCCTTTCAATTTTATTTACTTCTTCCAATGCTTTATAGGTGTCTTTTATGGCCTTTGAAAGCATGTCGTTTTGGGTGGCATATTGTTGTTGCTCAAAATACAGCACGGGCTTATCGGTTTTAAAACGTTCTTTCAAGGCCTCTTCCAACATGCTTATTTGTGCATGCTGACACCCTAAACTCATTACCGTTGCGCCTGCTACATTTGGGTTTTTAATGTAACCCGCCAATAAATTCACTAAGGCTTGTGCATCGTCTTTTGTGCCTCCGCAACCGCCTTCGTGGGTTAAAAATTTTATGCCATCAATATTTTTAAAAACTTTTTGCGACAGCTTTTCTTCTTCATAAGAAGCGTCGTCACCGCCGTGAACCAAACTCCTTAATTTTAGTCGGTACGGATTTTCTTTTTTAAAGCCCAACTCTGCTTCAAACGCTTCTTTTAACACCTTTAAATTTCGATTTTGGCAGAATACCATGGGTATAAATATCCAATGATTTGCCGTACCAACTTGCCCGTCATTTCTATGATAGCCTAAAAATGTTTTTTCAGATAATCCATCAATCGAAGGTTTTTCATATTGATAATCAAAGTTTCTAAATTTATAGGGCGCCGCACTATGTTTTAAATTTTCGGTGGTAATTAAAGCCCCTTTTTTTATGGAAGTTGTGGCTTTTCCAACGGGCACACCATACATGGTTACCTCATCGCCTTTATTTAGAGCATGTAAAGTAAATTTATGTTTTACGGGTATATCTTCAACAAGACTGACTTGTTTTCCTTTTATTGATAATACTTCGCCTTTATTAATATTGGATAAGGCTACCGCAACATTATCTGAAGGAGATATGATTAAATTATTTTTCAAAGCTTATAATTAAAGTATTCGTTTCTTTGTTTTGCTAATAAATAGAATGTATTAACATTTAGTGCATAAACAAAAATAAACATCTTGTATGCATCAAACTAGCATTTAAAACACCTTAACCAATACTTTTTTTGCAAGGAAACAGCCTTTAAACCTTTTAAATGATATTATTCTTCATAAGTTAAATAGGCAGATACCAACCAATGGTTTAATTTGTCGCCATCTACAGGTGTTGCCGGTATTTTTATTTTAAGCTGATGTTCACCTTTTTCTAAATCACCCAATGGAACAACCATAGGTTTTACCGATGATCCAGGGCACCAATTTGAGCGCGATAAATCGGATGATGCAATGCGTTCTTCAATCACTTTAATGGCCCGTTTTTGGGTTTTATACTCGTAGTATGCCGCCGAATCTTTTTTAATCCATACGCCAGCGGTTGGGTTGAATCTTCTAAACGATGCGCAATCATCTCGCCACGGAATGGTATCCAAAACTAATGCATTATCAAAATAAACACTGTTTTTAATTTTGATGAATTCGTCGCCACCACTATGTCCGCCATGGCCTGTCGTGATGTAATGCAACTTTACATTTTTTGCATTTTTATTCATATTGAAATTATGAATTAAAGGTTCTTTAGCAAAAATGTCCGGAATAGGCTGCCCATTTACATAAGGTATCGAATTTACCAATGGCAACACTTTAAGTGTTTTTCTCTCTCGGTTGGAATAGGATAATTGCAAGTCGAAATTATAACCTTCAGCCGTCCAAGAATCTATCCAAATACCGATGTAAAAGGTGTTGGAAACCAAATCTTTTAACTGCGAAATATCATGCTCCCAAACCACTTCCTTTTCCCAACTTGGGATATACACCGGTCGGCGGTATTTTACTCTATTATCGCTATAAAAACCAACGCCAAAAGGTGTCATAAACCGCATGAGTTCCACAACCGGCTGGTAAGTTTCCCCTGAAACGATACCCGCGTGATTTTCGGCTTTATAAGAATCTTGAGGAAACTCTTTATCACCTTTTGAAACATCTAAAATTGAAATAAGTTTGGGGTCTGCAACCACAAAACAAGACCCCGATTTATCCCAACGGTCGCCATTGGAGCGAACCGTTAGCTTTATACTTACATCGGTCCCGTTGGGGAAATTTGGTACGGTTACTTTTTTATAAACTATACGTCCGCTTTGCAGCATGTGCGCTTCGGTATCAGTACCTTTTTCACCTCCAAAATTTAAGGGTTGTTTGTTAAATACCTGAACAACGGTGTTATTATCTTGTGCAAACATACTGATGCAAAACACTAAAAAGCAAGCTTTTATAATACTTTTAAATTCCATTTTTTTATTAATTATTTTGAGAGGTTATAAATTTTAAATTAATGATAACGGGTAAATGATCGGACGGATATTTACAATCTTTTGAGTCGCTTAACACCGCATATTTTAATACTTTAATATTTTGTTTACTTGTAAAAATATAATCGATTCTATCTGAAACCGGTTTGTTAAACTTAAACCCATTAAAGGTTCCCGTTGGCCCAAAAGGTTTTGATATACTTACTTTTTCAGAATCATTTAAAGCCTTTGAAAGCAATTTTATAGGTTCTTCTTCAGGTTTTAAATTAAAATCCCCCATAACGATTACTGGCAAATTATCGGGATTCAGAGCTTTTGTTTTTTCAAGAATCAACGCCGCACTTTTTGCTCTTGCCAATTTTCCAATGTGGTCAAAATGTGTATTAAACACAAAAAACTGTTGCTTTGTTGCTTTGTCTTCAAACCAGCCGTACGTGCAAATGCGCTCCATGGATGCATCCCAACCAACCGAAACTTTATTGGGCGTTTCCGATAACCAAAATGTCCCTTCTTTTAAAATACTGAATTTTTCTTTATTATAAAAAATGGCGCTGTACTCACCTTTTGTTTTGCCGTCATCACGTCCAATTCCAATATAAGCATTATCAACAAAAAGACTGTCTAAAAACTGCACTTGATGATGCAAACCTTCTTGTATTCCGAAAACATCCGGATTATTGTACGCGATTTGATTACTTAAAAAATCCTTTCTTAATGACCATTTATTTTCGCCACCATTGGGGTCGTCGTACTTTATATTGTACGTCATTATTTTATAGGATTGCGCTATGGCTGTCTGAAAAAAACAAATCGCTATCACTATTATTACCTTTTTTAAAATCATCGCTTTTTAATTTACAATAACTTCATCTGCAAAAATCCACGATGGCAAACCTGCACCATGGTGCCAATACGGAGCATGTTTTAAGCTTTCTGCCTTAATTCTTAAATACCGCCATTGAGATGGTTTTATGTTCAAATCAAAATACTGAATATCGTTTATTTTGCTCTTTTTGTTTAGCGGAAATTGATTTAAAACCGTTCCTAATTTTGAATAGTTTTTCCCATCAACCGAACCGTAATAGGTTACTTCTTTAGGAAAAAACACGATATGATTGGTAACTTGCAGAAAGGCTGTTGAAATCGATTTCACTTCCTTTTTTTCATCCAAATCGATAATAGCCTCTAAATGATTGCCCTCGAAACCCAACCAATTGGAATAAAAATTACTGCCGCCCAAAGCGCCATCGGTTAATGCCTGCGGATCCTCATTGGCATACTTTTTAGGCTTGGTTAAAAGCGTTACTTTTTTGCCCGAAGCTATGTTGGGTTGCAAAGCCACTTCAATAGATTTTAAATAGGCATTGCCGTAATCTGTAACCGTGTAACCCATCTCGTTCATTAAGGTGATATTGGCTTCGTTACAAACAGACATGAAATTTTCAACCAAAGCTTTAGTGGTTTCGGTAATGGTAAAATCTTCAGAAACACTTTTTCTACACGCTTCTAAAACCGCATAATCAATGCTCAATCGTGCCACTTTTACTCGCTTTAAAATGTCTTGTATATTGGCTACCGCTTTTTCGGCATCATTAAAAAAAGTGACGTATTGCTTTAATAAATCAGGATTTAAATAGGCATCAAATGCTTGCGACGGATCGCCATATAAAAACAGGAAAAAATCCGGGTAATTTTTGAGTTCCATATGAATTAAATCGACATAAGATTTTACAAAAGGACCGGCTTCGTGATAATAGCCATTGGTGAATTCCGTGATGATATCATCGACATTGGCATCGGGATTCCAAAGCAGTTTCGCCATCACATACGACCGCAATTCGAACAACTCGCTCGGGTTGCTACTGTGCTGTTCAAAAACCCATTTGGTGTTATGGTCTCTAAAAAACTGAATATTGGGCTGTAGCGTATTAAAATTAGGAAATGGCGCTAAAAAATTGGTGAATTGTGTGGTGTAATCCCAAATTCTAATGTTATCGGTAAGTTTGCTCCAGCCTTTTAAATCATCAGCAAAATCGGTGCATTTTTGGGTAATTGGCGCGCTTCTGTCGCATTCAATAGAACATAAAGTAATCAATACATTTTTTAAAGGCTTTGTTTTACAAGGTTTTCTGGTGTATTGATAGGCTAAAGTTGAAATGGTTTTCTCTGGAAATGTCTTTGCAACCTCGTTTACAAAACGAATTATGGTACCGGCATGACTGCCTTCTTCGTCATCTATTTTTTTACAATTTCCGCATTCGCAAAATTGGGTATTGTCATTGCCACTTACCGAAATCACCGAAGCTTCAGGGTATTGTTTAAATAAACTCTGTACCGAGTCTTTAACCATATCCAGCACCTTGGCATTGGTTAAACACAATTGCGTTGGCAAGCGTTTGTTTCCGCGAAGCGCAAAATATTCTGGGTTCGATTTATAAAATTTTTCTTCGGGAATAAACTTATTAAACGTGTGCACTCTTGCCGATGGCACGTAATACGGAAATGCCTTTGTGGTTACTTTATGTTGCGCTGCAAATTTTTCGTTTTCGTAAAACAATCTGGAGTGAACTGTTCGGGTTGTTATTTGTGGTGTGTAGGTGTAGTTTAAATTTTTGTTTAAACTGATTGTTGATTTCTTTGGAACATCCTCAACATTTGGCGCGTACCATTTACAGCCTAAAAACCGTTCGAGAAATTCGTAAACCGCATTTCTAAGGGCTTCATCTGAACCGCCTGAGATAAAAATATTTTCTTTGTCGGATTTTATTTGAATTTGATGTTTGTTTAGATTTTCATTTGAATTATGGCCAACATATATTTTATGTTTATTCGTGTTTTGAGAACTTTCGTCAACAATGTCTACGGAAACATCTGAAATTTTTTGAATGTACTCTTGAAGAGTTTCGGCAGATTGATATGCGCTTTGAGTGGCTTCACCCAAAAAAACAATCTCATAATTGGATGCTCCATTATTGACTAAAGTGATGTTTTTGTCTTCGCAAGAAAACATAACAAACACAATCAACAAGCAATGAACAGCCTTCGATAAATATGCGTTAAACGATTTAAACATCCATCATTCTTTTAAATTAAACTGAATTTTTGGCGCATTGGTAAGCGCTTCATGGCTCACGAAAAAGGACTTATTGGTTTTACCGTTAATAGTATACGATTGTAATTTTCCGGTGCCGTTTTTCTCAATTATCAATGTGTTATTCTTGTAATATCTGGTATCTAAATGAATGGTTATTTTATCAAATCGCGGTGTAGTTATGGTGTACATAGGGTCTGCGGGCGATACGGGATAAATTCCCATCATGCTGTAAATTAACCACGCACTCATAGTGCCTGTGTCGTCATTTCCGGGTAAACCTGCGGCCTTATTGGTAAAATATTCATCAATTAATTGCGAAACGCGCTCTTGGGTTTTCCACGCGTAGCCGTTGGCATAATTGTATAAATACGGATAGGCAATATCGGGTTCGTTTGCCATATCAAACTGGTTTTTATCAAAAACCTCATCCAATTTTGCAACGTAGTTTTTTTTACCACCCATAAGTTTCATTAAATACTCGGTATCGTGTGCCACCATAAAGGTATATTGCCACGAATTGCCTTCAATAAAGCCTAAATTCTTTTCGAAATTGGCACCTTTATTCGGGTTAAATGGCGAAAGCCATGAGCCATCATCGTTTTTGGGGCGTAATAAATTGAATTCTTTATCAAACAGGTTTCTGTACGTCACCGAGCGTTTTGAAAACATTTTATAGTCCTCCTTTTTACCCAATGTTTTCGCCAATTGCGCTAGGGCAAAATCACTGATATTATATTCTTGCGTGGTAGAAACCGAGCCGCTTTTTGTGGTTTTTGTGGTTAAATAACCTTTTTCAATATAGTCTTTAATGCCTGGGCGCAATGGGTTATTTTCTAGTTGTGTGGCACTTTTTCGCATGGCTTCATAAGCTTTTTCAATATCAAAATCCTGAATACCGCGCAAATAAGTATCGGCCAAAACAATGCCCGCGGGATCGCCTACCATGGTTGTGGTTTCGGTGGCATTGAGTTCCCATTTAGGCAACCAACCGCTTTCATCGTAAATATTGAGCATGCTTTTTACCATATCCGATTGTTGCTTCGGATAGACCAACGACATCAATTGATGCAGGTTTCTGTAAGTATCCCAAAATGAAAACACGGTAAATCGCGTGCCTTCGGTTTTAGCCGTTTCACGTTTTGCCATGGTTGGGTACTCGCCATTAACATCGTTTAAAGTATTGGGATGGATTAAAGTGTGATACAATGCCGTGTAAAAAATAGTTTTATCGTCTTTTGTGCCGCCTTCAACCTCTATTTTAGATAATAAATCATTCCATTTTGAAGCGGTGCTTTTATAGATTTCATCAAAGGATAAATCTTGGGTTTCCTTTTCAAGATTTTCCCGCGCGTTCTCGATACTAACGTAAGACACGCCTATTTTAACTTCGACTTCCGTTGGCTTTTCAAAATGATAGGTAAAATAGCTTCCAATGCTATCGCCAATCACCTCTTTTCGATAGTTTTTGTACAAGCGCGTTTTTCCGTTGTAAGGCATCCACTGTGCTTCAACACCATCGTATGTTCTCGGGGTTTTCCAAACGCCAAAATCATCGGCAGGTTTACTGAATTTGGCCACAAAATACACGGGATAGGATTCTTCGGGTTTATAGTAACAAAATGATCCAACATTGCGCATGCCTTCAATTTCGGTGGGCGATACAATTTTAACCGTGGCGCCTTCTTCATTGGTCAAACCCAATCCTAAATTGATTAAAATATTAGATTGCCCTTTGGGGAATGAATACTTGCTCACACCAACACGTGTTGTAGCCGTAACCTCGGTTTTCACCTTATATTTTGATAACATAACGCTGTAATAACCTGGTTTTGCAAGCTCAAAATCATACGTACTCCCATACTTTAAATGATTGGTTTTAAGCTCGCCCGTGGTTGGCATCGTTAAAATAACACCCAAATCGGGGCAGCCCACACCACTTAAATTCACATGGGAAAAACCTGTTAAAAACGTATTTTCGTTAACATACGGATTGGATAACCAACCGCTATCTTTTTCCAAAGGTAAATTTTGCGGTCCTGCCACATTAAAAGGCGATACACTTGCCATTCCCCTTGGTGCGATGGCACCTGGATTTGTGGCTCCAAAATTGGACGTGCCTATAAACGGATTGACATATTCGACGGGGTTTTGTGCTTGACTGCTTAACAAAAATCCGATTGCAAAAACCAATAGCCATCTGTATTTATTCATAATAATCTGTTATATTTTTTTATTCTTTAACTGATTTGCTCATTGAAAACGGCGTGTTTTCCGGCTTGTTGGCCCAGTCCTTATTTGGTGTACTATTCATATCAAATTCCAAATGACCGCCATTCTGAATATCTTCAAAATTGACAAAACTGTTGTTCCACGGCTTTCCGTTCAATAAAACACCTTCTATAAAAACATTGTCTTTTGAATTGTTAGGGGCTGAAATTTTAAAGGTATTTCCATTTTCCAATTGAAGGGTCGCTTTTTTGAACAACGGACTGCCTATAACATATTGATTGATTCCGGGCGTTACCGGATAAAAGCCTAAAGCGCTGTACACGTACCACGCCGATGTTTGCCCGTTATCCTCATCACCACAATACCCATCGGGGGTAGCGCTGTATAATTTAGTTAACACATCCCGTACTTTTTCTTGTGCTTTATACGATGCATTGGCGTAATTGTACAGGTAAATCATGTGCTGAATGGGTTGATTACCGTGCGCATAATTGCCCATATTGGCTATTTGCATTTCGCGGATTTCGTGAATGGTGAATCCGTAATACGAGGCATCAAAATCTGGTGGCATATCGAAAACCTCATCTAATTTAGCTTCAAAATTTGCTTTGCCGCCCATTAAATCAATCAAGCCTTGGGTATCGTGAAAAACCGACCAAGTATAGTGCAAACTGTTTCCTTCGGTAAAGGCATCGCCCCATTTTAAAGGATTAAATGGTGTTTGAAATGTGCCATCTTCATTTTTGCCACGCATCAAGTTTGTTGACGGGTCGAACAAATTTTTATAGTTATTGGATTTGCTGTAAAAATCCTTAGCCAGATTTTGTTTCCCTAATTTTTCAGCCATTTTTGCAATGGTAAAATCGGCGAATGCATATTCCAATGTTCGTGCGGCATTTTCGTGAATACCCACATCGTAAGGCACATAACCCAACGTGTTGTAATAGCTTAAACCGGCACGACCAACAGAATTTTCCGGACGACCATCGCCCACATTTGCATTTTTTAAAACAGCTTCAAACAAGACATCTACATCCTTTTTATTCATTTTTCCTTTTAAAAAGGCATCGGCAACAATAGTGGCGGAATTTGAACCAATCATGCAATCGCGATGTCCGGGGCTTGCCCATTCTGGCAGCCAACCAGACTCTTTATAGGTGTTTGCCAAACCTTCCATAATTTGGGTGTTTAGCTCAGGATACATCATATTAAAGAATGGGAATACGGCTCTAAAAGTGTCCCAAAACCCGTTATCGGTAAACATGTAACCCGGTAAAACCTCGCCATTGTATGGGCTATAATGCATAATATTACCGTTGGCATCGTATTCGTAAAACTTCCGTGGAAATAACAAAACACGGTATAAACAGGAATAAAAAGTTCTGATATTATCGATATTATCGTCTTCAATAACGATTCTCTGCAACTCTTTTTCCCAAGCCGCTCTAGCTTTTTCCTTAGTGTTTTCGAAGGAATCGTTACCAATTTCGGTCTTTAAATTTAATGCCGCTTGCTCATGACTAATAAATGACGAGGCTACTTTTACATGAACCTGCTCGCCTTTTTTGGTTTTAAAACCTATAATGGCGCCCACATGTTCGCCTTCATTATTTATTGAGTTTTTAACGAGATTCCAATCGTCGCCCCAAGTGTGGTTTAGCTCAAAATCCTTATCAAATTCAGCTACAAAATAGTTGTGGAAATTATCTGGCACCCCGCCACTGTTGTTACGGCAATAACCAATTATTTTACGCTCCTCGGGGATAATCTTTACCATCGAGCCTTTAAAAAAAGCATCCAACAAAATAAAAGACGAATCAGATTCTGGGAATGTAAATCTGAAATGCGCCGCACGTTCGGTTGGCGAAACCTCGGCTGTTACATCATAATCTGCGAGATAGACGCTATAATAATTGGGCTTAACCACTTCTGCTTTATGCGAAAAATAAGAAATGCGCTCGTCTTCTTTATATTTTAAATCGCCCGTTACCGCCATTAACGAAAAAGCTGCGTAATCGTTAATCCAAGGACTTGGTTGGTGGGTTTGTTTGATGCCTCTAATGGTATAGTCGTCGTATTTGTAAGCCCATCCGTCGCCCATTTTGGCGGTTTGCGGCGTCCAAAAATTCATGCCCCACGGGGTTGCAATGGCTGGATAGGTGTTTCCGTTGGATAAGCTAAACTCTGAATCTGTACCCATAAGCGGATTTACATGGTCAATCAGATTTTCTGCTTGTTGGCTTTTAACTACAACAGTATTGGTTTTTTTATCGCATGCCATAAAAAAAAGCACACTTAAAATTAGTATAATTTTAGCGTTTAATCTTATCATTTTTAGTTCAATTATTAGTCCGTTTTCAATGTTACCAAATTATAACTTCATCAACAAATATCCAAGGTGGATTGCCAGAACCTTCATGCCATTTTGGTAATGTTTTAGGGTTTTTAGCAATCACTTTAAAGTATTGTGCCTCAGTAGGTTTTGGCATTTTTACCATAAACTGTTTTATTTTTGTCGAATCGTTTTTTTCATCTTCTTTAATCGACAAAGAGCCAACTAGTTTAAACCCAGAGGTTTTGTTTGAAGACGCAAAAACTTGAATGGTTTTTGGAAACATAATCCAATCTCTAGATCGTCCTAAACAATTAACCGAAATGGCGTTAACAGTTCTTTTATCGCCCAAATCTATGGTTGCGTTTAAGTCGTTACCAAGGTAACCATTCCATTTTTCATCTTTAAAGTTTTCAGACCCTAATTTAAAATCAAATAGCTTTTTTGGTCCAAAATATTGCTTTTCAGGATTGTGTAAAAGGGTAAAATCTGCAACTTTATGATTTACTTTTATAAAGTCTGTTTTAATGGTTTTACTGGGTAACCATCCTTCCTTATAAGCTTTTATAGCGATGCTTGTAGTGGTGTCTATTAAAATTGGAGCTTTGTAAACCAAAGCCGTTGAATCTGGCTCGGTACCGTCTAGGGTATAGAAAATTTTTGTGGCTTTTAATTTTGAATCCAACCGAACGGAGATCGTATCGGTAAACAAGGTGTTTTTGGTTAGTATTTCTGGTGCTTTTAGATGCGTAATTTCTACAAAATCTTGAGCTATACCGTTATTTAAATTGACCTTGAATTTATCTTGAATTTGCTTTGCTTCGGTTTTGGTTACACCTGTTTTCCACACGAAAATATTATCCAAAGTATTGGATGTCAATAGTTGATTCAAACCCTTTTCACTCACCGCTGTGTTAACTAAATTTAATGTTTTAAGCGCTTTTAAATCCTTTAAATACGATAAAGTTTTATCGGTAATTTGAGTGGTACTCACATCTAGCTTTTCCAAATTATTAAATTTTTTAATTTCCGATGTCATGGCATCCGTTAACGCGGAGTTGCTCAAATCCAATTCTACAATTTGTTCTTTTAAATTTGCCAAGGTTTTAAACGCTTTTTTGGATATACTGTCTTTGTTGAATTTTACCCATAATTCCGGTTGATTGGGCACTAATTTCCGAACTAAAAACCCAGCGGTTTCAACCTTTTGAATATCGTTTAAAGAAGCCTCTTTAATTTTCTTTTTATTGAAAACCAAATAGTTGTTCAGCAGTGTGTTTAAAGTATCGTTTTTTGGCATAGCGACCACCTTAGTATTAAAGTTTTTGCTCTTATTTAACCAATATTCAATAAGCCAAATCTCGTCTTTAGTTAGTTGAGGCTTTCCTTCAGGCGGCATATGTTTTTCATCGGTAATTGGCAACAAAAGATGTTTATACAACATGCTTTCGCCTGCATTTCCTAGTGTGATAACATCGCCAGATTCACCACCTTTTAATATACTTTCTTTGGAATGCAATGCCAATTCGCCCTTTCTTTTTGACGTATTATGGCATTGAATACATTTATCATCAAATATTTTTATAACCACATCTTCATACATATTCAAACTATCAATATGTGTGATGGTTTTTGCTTTTGGCAAAGGTTTTATATGTTCTGTTATAAAATTATCGCCATGTGTTAAAACACTACCGTAATGCCCCGCGACACTTATTAAAACCAAAGTGACTACAAAAAAAGGAAAGAATAATTGCTTGATGAGTTTTCCTTTTTTGTCGGCCAAGAGAAATAACATGGTAATTAAAACAGCTGATGTTATTCCGGTCCAAAAATGAACATCCAATACATCTTCTGAATAACCACCTTCTAAAGATAAAAAGTAGCCTAAAATACAGGCTAAAATTGAAAAAAATGATGAAAACCCCAAAGCGTATTTTATGGTGGTTTTGGGATAGTTTTTTCGTAATCTTCCCATAACATCCAAGAAAAAAGTAAGCAATAATGCGCCAATTGGCAAGTGTAAAATTAATGGATGAAAGCGCCCTAATGCCAACACAAATCTTGGAACTTCTTCGGCATTATCGGCATAAGTCGCATTAAAAACAAATACGCATATAATAAAAATAATTTGTGTTTTAAAGTTTTTAATCATCCTCAAATTATAAGTATTAGTTAAAAATAAATTCGTCTATAAACAACCATGCTTTTTGTCCTTTTCCTTCGTGCCATTCTGGTATGGATTGCCGGTTATTCACTTGAATTTTTAATGATGAAACTTCAGCTTCAACAGGAATTATTACCGTTTCGTTTTTTCTGTCAACAAGTTGGTTTAACGGTTTTATAACGTGTTCTTTTTTTAAATCGTTATTGATAAACAGTATAATTCGTTCTGGAGGAAATATCCATGATGCCGCATCGTTCAAATAACTTATTGTAACAGATTTTACATAGGTTTTTTTGTTGAATTTAACGGTCGAAATTGCGGTGGTGTCAAATCCAACCCATTCATTATCCGTAAAATTCAATGATGCTTTGGTTTGATTGATTAATGTTTTTTCACCTTGTCCGTTATACTTTTCCGAGGCTTTTGTGTGCCATAAAATACCATCGGCTGATAGGCCTTTTTTAAAGAGTTCAACCTCGGTAACCTCGCTTGGTTTCCAATGGTTATGAAAGGCTTTAAATTTATAAACTCCAGGATTTACAGCTTGAATGGGCTGCGTGTATTTTTCCGAATTCAAACTGGGTTCCTCTCCATTTGAGGTGTAACGGATAACCACATCATCTACCTTTAACTGCGCTTGAATGGTAACAAAAGAATCAATAAACGTTTTGTTGGTTATAACGCGGGGTTGTGCTAAACTAATGGTGTTTTGCTGTAAAAACTTGGTTTCGGTTGGCTGTTTGCAACTAAGCATCACAAAAAACACAAAGCATAATTGTATTAACAATCTCATACACGCGTTAGTTTTATAGGATAGGTTTGACCCGAATTCCATTGTGCCACATAAATATTTTCGTCGTCATCAATACATACATCGTGCGGATGCTGGAACAATCTTACGGTTTGATATAACTCTTCTAAGGTATTGTTTTTGTATTCTGGCAAGGTTGCTCCGGGACACGAAACAACCTCGTTTTTTTCGTTCATAATCAATAAAAAACCAGAATCGCTATTAGGTGCGTTCTTAGATTTTAGCACCGCAAAATAAATATCGTTTTTATGAATTACCGGTCGGCAAATTAATGCACCCGGAACTGGAATGGATTCCAAATAGTTGCCCTTTAAATCGAATCGTTTTAACACATTCATTTCCCTGGCCGAAATTAAAAGTGATGGCTTGTTTTTATCCCTATTATCATAGCAAATTCCGTGGGCGTTTAAAAACTGACCGTTTTCTGTGCCGCGTCCGCCGAAAACATTGAGCAGTTCCCCTTTGTGATTATAATGCAATATGTACTGATTTCCGTACCCATCGGCCACATAAAAATCCCCGTTTTCCAAAACGGTTGTTTCGGTAGGTTTAAACTCCGCTTTGTCATTATATTTTCCTGTTTCCGCAGGATAATCAATTTCAAAAACCACTTTTCCGTCTATAGTTGTTTTTATCACTTGGTGCCTTTCGTAATCTGTAATCAGCAAAAAATCCTCGCCGTTTTCTTTCATTAAAGTCAACCCATGACCACCCGGATATTGTGTTCCCCAAGTTGAAACGAGTTTACCGGATTTATCGTAAATAATGATATTGTTTTTTGTGTGGTTGGTTAACAAAACGATGCGCCCTTTTGAATCTTGAACCATTTCGTGGCAATCTTTTACAGGTGTTTTTAGTGTATCGAGATTTCCCCAGTTCATATTGACTTTATAGCGGTGCGTATTGTGCCCAATAATCACATCGTTTTTAGAAAATTCCAATGCATTACCAGACATGGGATAAGTTAATATGCCCAATGAAAACAATGACGACTGCTTTAAAAATTGTCTGCGGCTCATAGTAAAATCTTAGGATAAAATATCGTGAACCACGTGCCCCGAAACATCGGTGAGCCTAAAGCGTCTGCCTTGGTGTTTGTACGTGAATTTGGTGTGGTCAACCCCCATTAAATGCATTATCGTGGCCTGCAAATCGTGTACATGCATAGGGTCTTTGGCAATGTTATAACCAAAATCATCGGTTTCTCCGTAAGTAAATCCGGGTTTTACACCGCCGCCGGCCATAAACATGGTAAAGCATTTTGGATGATGGTCCCTGCCGTAATTCATATCGGTTAAAGTCCCTTGGCTATAATTGGTTCGTCCAAACTCGCCACCCCAAACCACTAAAGTATCTTCAAGTAATCCGCGTTGTTTTAAATCCATAATGAGTGCCGCCGTAGCCTGATCAATATCTTTAGCCTGTTTTTCTATTTGTGAAGGTAAATCGAAATGCTGGTCCCAACCCATGTGATACAATTGTATAAACCGCACATCGCGTTCGGCCATGCGTCTGGCCAACAAACAGTTTGCTGCATAAGTACCGGGAACCATGGCATTTGCACCATACATTTGGATGATGTGCTCTGGTTCTTCTTCAATATTCATGGTTTCTGGAACCGAAGTTTGCATGCGATATGCCATTTCGTATTGCGCAATGCGACTATTGATTTCTGGGTCACCAAATTCGGCCTCTTGTTTTTGGTTTAATTCGCTAATATGGTCGAGCATGGCGCGCCGTTGGGCTCTCGACATGCCATCGGGGTCTTTTAAATAAAGTACCGGATCTTTACCCGACCTAAATTGAACCCCTTGATGTAAAGAGCTTAAAAACCCATTGCCCCAAAGTCGAGAATACAGCGGTTGAGAAAAAGGGCGACCGGTGCCTCTGGATAATAACACTGAAAATGTGGGCAAATTATCATTAAGGCTTCCCAATCCGTAACTCATCCACGACCCTAAACTTGGTCGACCGGGTTGTTGGGAACCTGTTTGAAAAAAAGTAATGGCCGGATCGTGATTTATAGCTTCGGTGTGCATTGATTTTATAAAACACAACTCATCTACAACCTTGGCCGTGTAAGGCATCAAACTACTTACCCACGCTCTAGATTCGCCATATTGATCGAATTTAAAGTTGCTGCCAACTAACGGGAAACTTTCTTGGCCCGAGGTCATTCCCGTTAAACGTTGCCCTTGTCTAACGGAATCCGGAAGGTCTTGTCCGCGCATTTTATTTAATAGTGGTTTGTAATCGAAAAGCTCTAATTGTGAAGGGCCACCACTTTGGAATAAGTAGATAACACGTTTTGCTTTTGGTGCAAAATGGGGTAAATTTAAACCCGTTGGATTTAGTTGACTATTATTTCCGAAGGAAGGAAAAGGGTCTAATAAAGATGCCGCCGCTAATCCGCCAATGCCCAAGCCCACTTTTTTTAGAAAATGCCTTCTATTATTATTTATAAAATGTTTTGATAGTTCTTCCATGATTTTATCCTTTAATAATGGCTTCGTCCAAGTTGAAAATCATACTCGAAAGCAAGGTATAAGCATATTCGGTTTTTGAGGTGTTTTCAGTTTTATTAATATCTGAATTATTTTCAAAATCAGTTTCAACGGTTTCAACATATTGAATGAGTTGATCTAATTCTACTTCCGTAGGGAAACGAGAGGTTATTTTTCTAAATATCAGTTTTACCCTTTCATCTTCCGACAATGTTTTGTCTTTTAATGTTTTTTTAGCCAAATGCGATGCAGCTTCTATGAGTTGTGGGTCGTTAAGCATTACCAAAGCCTGTAATGGCGTACTTGTTTTTTGACGTTTAACTTCGCAAAAATCCCGGGTTGGCGCATCAAACGTCATCATTGATGGTGGCGGAACGGTTCGTTTCCAAAAGGTGTACAAACTACGTCTGTATAGGTTTTCTCCAGTATCTGGAATGTATTTTGTAAGGCCTTGTCCTGATGTTGTTTCTGCCCAAAGTCCGGGTGGCTGGTAGGGTTTTACACTAGGCCCGCCAATTTTATCAACCAACAAACCGCTTACCGCCAAAGCATTATCACGTATCATTTCTGCGGTTAATTTGCTTCTTGAATATCTTGCCAATAACACATTACTTGGGTCTACCTCCAATAATTCGGGCGTTATTTTAGATGTTTGTTTATAGGTGCTTGACATGACCATACGCTTGTACATTTTTTTCATATCCCAGCCTTCTTCTCTAAAGGTTACGGCCAACCAATCCAATAATTCCGGGTGCGATGGTAAGGCTCCTTGATTTCCAAAATCGTCTGAAGTTGACACAATACCAACACCAAAAATGTGTTGCCACATACGGTTTACTGCAACTCTTGCTGTGAGCGCATTATCTTTATCAAACAACCAATGTGCTAACCCCAATCTGTTTTTTGGAAGCGAATCTGAATATTTTAAAATGAAATTTGGCGTGCCCAACTCAACTTCTTCGTCCGGTGCATCATACTGTCCGCGTTTTAAAATATAGGTTTTTCTATCGGGTGCATTATCTTTCATCACCATTAGCTTAATGGCTTTTATGGAGTCTGGCAAGTTTATAAATGCCAGGGTTTCATCGATTTCTTTTTGGGTGATTTCAATGTTGGGTTGAGGAATTTCGCCATAATCAATTTGTCCTTTTTCATCTACTTTATTGAAAAAACCATAAAACCCATAAAACTCTTTTTGCGAAATCGGGTCGTATTTATGGTCGTGGCATCTAGCACATTCCATGGTTAAACCCATGATGGCTTTTGATGTTGTATTGGCCCTATCCATAACATATTCCACACGATATTCTTCATCAATCACACCGCCTTCTTGCGTTATTTTATGATTTCTGTTGAACGCCGTAGCCACAATTTGCTCTGGTGTCGCATTGGGTATTAAGTCGCCTGCCAGCTGCCATTTAACAAACTCGTTATAAGGAATATTTCTGTTAAAAGCACTAATTACCCAATCGCGCCAAGGCCACATAACACGCTCTAAATCATCTTGATAACCGTGTGTGTCGGCATATCGGGAAATATCCAACCAAGTGGCTGCCATACGCTCGCCGTAGGCCTTTGATGCCAATAGTTTATCAACTACCTTTTCGTAAGCATTGGGTGTCTCGTCATTTAAAAACGCATCCATATCTTCTATAGATGGCGGTAGCCCTGTAAGATCAAAATAAACTCTTCTAATCAACTGCTCTTTTGAAGCCTCTTCAGATGGTTTCAAGCCCTCTTTTTCCAATCGTTTTGCGATAAAACGGTCAACGGCGTTACTTGCCCATTCTTCATTTGTTACTTTGGGAAGTTCTTTCTTTACGGGTGGTACAAAAGACCAATGTGATTTCCATTCTGCACCTTGCTCTATCCATTTAATTAAAACTTGCTTTTCGTATTCCGATAAGGTTAAATTAGAACTCGGTGGTGGCATGACTTGCTGTAAATCGGTATTGGTAATTTTATACACCAATTTACTGTTCTCGGGGTTCCCGGGCACGATAACGTGTTTATACAGATCATCTTTTTCAATGGCCTTAAAAGCACCAACTTGGGTGTCTAGCCTTAAACCTGCTTCGCGCGTACCTTCATCGGGTCCGTGGCACAAATAACAGCGATCTGATAAAATGGGCTTAACATCAAATATATAATCAATGGTATCCGGTAGATTATTTATTTTTTCGGTGGAATCTGAATTGGATTTCTCGGTAGAATTTGCTTCACCAATAGATTGGTACGAACTATCTGAAATAGATAAACCATACTTTATTAATAAAACAATGGCAAAAGGCACTAAAAAATAGAGCACTAAAACAAAACGATTATTTGAATATTTGCCTTTTGCCATTGTTGCCGATTTTTTTTAGTAAAACATTTATATTAAGTAGAATATAAAGTTAATCAAAAAAAATTCGACGAATAACACTATACCATAGCTTGATAGATGGTTTTAGCGCACAATGATTTCGTCAATAAAAATCCATACACCGCCATCCCTATCGGTTCTGTTATATCTTTTAGCTTTAACTTTAACAAATCGCACTTTTTGCGTATCGAAATCAATGCTAAAATCTTTTAGTGTAATTCCTGGATTGTTTTTATAAGGTCGGTCTATCTTTCCAACACTTGTAAATGTTTTTCCGTCGTTAGATACCAATACTTCAACCTGCGTTGGAAAATAAATACTTGGGCCTTGGCTTTCCATGGCACCAACAGAAACATTGGAAATTTCGGTTTCATCTTCTAAATCTATGGTCAATTCCATGTCTTTGGCTATCCATGCTTGCCATTGACCATCGTGGAAGTTTTTAGTACCACGAACAATATTTACCATATTTGCAGCGCCTTTTCCTTGGTAACTATCACTGTACATATTGTTATAAATTACTTTTTTACCAACCGCTTTATGGTAATTAAACGTTTTTTCGAATACTTTTCCAACGGGTTTATCATCTTCAAAAAGCGATGCTTTTATGGTTGTAGTTGAATTGATTTCAATGGGTTTCGTATAAGTTGTTGCGGTTCCATCAAGCGGTGCATCATTTAAGGCATATCGAATATCGGCCACGGGAAATTCATTTTTCAACGACACGGTAATCGTGTTTGTGGCTTCGTCAACTTGTGCATCCGAAGTTAGGGTGTACGCGCTTTTAGCGTAATTGATGCCTTGAAGCTTGTAACGCTCAAATAGGTGTTCCATACGAGATGAAAAATCATCCCAATCCCGACTGGCTTTCGGACTCCAAAGCGCTTCGG
Organism: Hwangdonia seohaensis; assembly: GCF_031932625.1. Lineage (NCBI taxonomy): Bacteria > Pseudomonadati > Bacteroidota > Flavobacteriia > Flavobacteriales > Flavobacteriaceae > Hwangdonia > Hwangdonia seohaensis. The sequence continues at coordinate 26,875 of NZ_JAVSCK010000005.1, read as the reverse complement.
ATAAGGCTGCCAATCTTGGAAAAATCATGTATTCTGAATGCGACTCGGTCGTAATATGTTCTGCCCATAAATTGGCTTGACCGCCCAAAACATGTTTGGCTTGTTCTTCACTCATGGTGTCAACAATAGGATCAAATTGATACACTTTACTTACTGGCGTATTACCGCCCCACGCTAAAGGTTCGGTATCCATTGGCCCTTGATAATGGTCGAAATAACAATGTGTTCCCGGGGTCATTACCACATCGTGACCTTGTTCCGAAGCTTCCAATCCGCCTTTAACACCACGCCAGCTCATCACTGCAGCTCCGGGTGCCAAACCGCCTTCTAAAATTTCATCCCAACCTATGAGCACGCGCCCTTTGGAGCTAATAAAACGCTCCATGCGTTTTATGAAATAACTCTGTAATTCTTCAACAGATTTAAGCTGTTCATCCCGCATGCGTTTTTTGCAATGCGGACATTTTTCCCAATTGGTTTTTGTAGCCTCATCGCCACCAACATGAATATATTTTGAAGGGAATAATTCCATGACCTCAACCAAAACATCTTCTAAAAACTCGAAAGTAGAATCTTTACCTGCGCAATAAATATCGGTAATTGGCCATAAACCACCTGATGGTACAGGCACTGGTTTTTCCAAACACGACAGTTCCGGATACGATGCAATGGCACTGGTAACGTGCGCTGGCATTTCTATTTCTGGCACAACGGTAACACCACGGGTTTCGGCGTAAGCCACAATTTCTTTAATATCTTCTTGGGTATAAAAACCGCCGTATGTTGCCTTTTCGTCTAATTCTGGCGTGTATCGACCATCCCATGGCTTATCTTCCTGATCGACTCTCCAAGCACCAACCTCGGTAAGTTTCGGGTATTTTTTAATTTCGATTCGCCAACCTTGGTCGTCTATCAAATGAAAATGAAAGGTGTTCATTTTATGATACGCCAATCGGTCAATCGTTTTTTTAATATACTCCTTTTGAAAGAAATGACGCGACACGTCAAGCATCAACCCACGCCATTCAAAACGCGGTTTATCAGCTATTTCAACATTAGGAATTACCCAATGTGTATCGGCTGTTTTTGTTTCCGATTCAATGGCTGGTGGCAGTAATTGCCTTAGGGTTTGAATACCGTATAGAAATCCGTTAAAATCGTTGGATTCAATCGTAATGACATCATTTTCAACCATTAATTTATAGCCTTCGTCTTCAATATCTTCGGAAGTTTTAAATTGAATGTAATTTGATTTTGGCTGAGTTTCAACCGTTTTCAAATCCCATCCTTGGGCCACTTTAAATCTGTCGATTAAAATTTGTGCCGCAGCAGCTTGTGCGTCGTCGGCAACATAAAATACCGTGTTTTCGTTAAACTGAAAGTTCCCTTCATTTAATTTTAGACTTTCAGGTTTTGGAATAACCTGAATATCCCTTTCGGTAAACACCTTGGCTTCCTTGGTATTACAACCAAAAAAAATCAAACTTAATGCGCATACTAATACTACTTTTAATTTCATCAGTCTATTTATTTATTAATACTTATTGGGCGTTTTGTTCATTTTAAAAACCAACGTTCCGCCGTTTATTATTTCTTTGTGGGTGATGTAATTTCTGTTGATTTCCTTACCGTTTAATGTAATGGATTCTACGTATTTATTGGCTTCGGAATTTTTAATGGTTTCAATTTTGAATTGTTTTCCATTTTCCAGATTAATGGTGGCTTCGTCAAAAAGCGGTGAACCGAATTGATACAAACCTTCCGCCGGATTTACCGGATAAAAGCCCAAACTACTAAAAATATACCACGACGACATCTGTCCGCAATCCTCATTACCGCAATGGCCGTTCGGTTCATTTTTATATTGGGTTTCAAGGATTTCGCGTATCCTACTTTGGGTTTTCCAAGGTTTATCAATGTAATTGTACAAATAGGCCACGTGGTGACTGGGCTCGTTGCCGTGTGCGTATTGCCCAATCATGCCTGTGCTGAAAATGGGCAATTTATCGGTTGGCAACGGATTTAACGTAAACATCGAATCCAGCTTTTGCTCAAATCGCTCGTTGCCACCAACGGTTTTAATAAGCCCGTTTACATCGTGTTGTACCGACCAAAAGTATTGCCATGCGTTGCTTTCGCAGAAATACGCCGAATAATCTTTGGGTACAAAATCTTTTATAAACGTACCATCTTTTAATTTCGGACGCATAAAAGTGCTCTTTGCATCGTACATGTTCTTCCAATTTTCTGAGCGTTTAAAAAAGTACTCGTAATCATCGGTTTTATTTAAAGCTTTTGCAAATTGCGCCACGCACCAATCGCCATAAGCATATTCCAATGTTTTGGAAACCGACCAGTTTTCGTGCGCTTCATCAACAGGAATAAAGCCTAGTTTTTTATACACATCAATCTGCCTGCCATCATCCATCGCGCTTGCTTTACAAGCTTCGTACGCGCGTTCAGCATCAAAATCGATGCCTTTAAAATAGGCGTCAACAATTACCGGAATGGCATGATAGCCAATCATCATATTGGTTTCGTTACCCTGCATGGACCACACGGGCAACAACCCGGTTTCGTTGTAGTGCGCCAATAAAGATTCAATCATATCTACCACACGTTCAGGATGCATAATGGTGTACAGCGGATGTGCCGCTCTGTACGTGTCCCACAACGAAAAGGTGTCGTAACGCTCGTAACCATCGGCATGCATCATGGTATGGTTCGCGCCTTTGTAATTCCCATGATGGTCGCTTAAAAGCGTGGGCGCCAACATGCTTTGGTAAAGCATGGTATAAAAAATATGTTTTTGGGTTTCGTTTGGGGTTTCAATCGTTATTTTTTGCAATTGATTTTCCCAAATGCTATCGGCTTGTTTTCTGTAAGTTTCAAAATCAAAATGAGGGGCTTCAGTTTTTAATGATAGTTCTGCACCTTCAATATTCCCGGTTGAAAGTCCCATTTTTAATACGATTACCTCGTCTTCATTTGTATTGTAATTTAAAATGATTTTGGTGTTTTTCGCTTTCGCGGAATTTTGAGTTAGCGTATCATTTTGATACAATTGATAGGATTTAAAAGGTTTTGAAAATTCCATTTGAAAATACACGCGCTGGTCTTTAGCCCAACCAGTGGATTTGCGATAGCCTTCAATTGTGGTATTGTTTACAACTTTAATATAGGTGTCGGTTGGCGCGTCCCAATTAAGGGCATATCCCAAATCGATATAGATTTGCGACAGGCTATCTTTCGGGAAGGTGTATTTATGGATGCCCGTGCGTTTGGTCGCGGTAACTTCGGCCTTAATGCCATAATCCAATAAATCGACGCTGTAATAACCGGGTGATGCCGCTTCTTTATCGTGCGAATAACTAGAAAAAGGCCTAAAACCATTGGCTTCGATGCGCTTATTAAACTTGCTATTGGTAGGCATGACCAAAATATCGTATAAATCGCCTGCTCCAGTGCCGGTTAAATGCATGTGTGAAAACCCAGAAATAATGGAATCTTGGTAAAAATAACCCGCAATTCGGTCCCAACCAGGAATGCCGATATCGGGGCTTAATTGCACCATACCGAAAGGCACGGTTGCACCAGGATAGGTGTTTCCGGGGCCATCGGTTCCTATAAACGGATTGACATATTGGGTTAATTTTTTAGCGGTAACGGATTCATCTTTATCCGATGCACAGCTAAAAAAGAACATGCAAACTATGATTAAAACGAAACTATTTTTAAACATGATTACTTGTTGATTAAGGCTTTGGTTTCTTTTATCGTATTTAAATAAGCATCGGTTAAGGTTGGGCCATCAAAAAACGTAACGCCTTGTGCACCGTTGTTTTTGGCATACATAATAGCCTGTTTCAACTCGTCAACCGATTTGAAATCTGGCATATAAATACCCGTATTTATCACGATACCTTCATTCCTTACATCGGTAACCCCTTGCTTTGTAGCGTAACCAATCCAATCGATTTCTTCGTTGTAAAACCCGTGGTAAATCATCGGGTAAACCTCATCGATATCCCATTTATCCCAACGTTGGCGCACCATGTGGTCGGCCATTTCCGGATACGGAAACACTGCCGCTGTTAACAGTTTATTATTGTCGTGTACAATTTTATAAGCATCGTTTACCAAGGTACGAATAGCGTTTAATCGGAAGTTTTTCCACTCCATATCAATAGCCGTGTTTTGACTTTCTCTTGGGTTTTTATGATGGATTTTTTCGAATTCGCTTACACAAACATCGCAATAGCAAAAATCGTATTCCGGTAGTTCTTCGTCTTGAACAAGGTTATATTTTGGCAGTAATCCGATGGGTAAAAAGATGTCCGGAAAACGAATATAATCTAAATGCACACTGGCTATACCTTCAACTTTGGCCAATCCTTCAACCAAAGCTAATATATGGTTTCGAGATGCCTCTCGTGTTGGACACAACCATTGGTAATAGCCCACATACGGACGTGTATCGAAGCACGATTTTCCATCGCGACTCACTTGGTACCATTCCGGATGCTTTAACGCTTCTTTATCTCCCGGCCTGTTTACGGCCATTATCCACGCGTGCACTTTTAAACCTTCGGCTGTTGCAATGGGCACCAAACGCTCTAATTCCTTGGGGTCTGTGCCTGTATTTATTAAAAGTTCATCAATACCACCAGCCTTGTAACGTTTAAATTCTTTGGCATAATCGGCGTCGGATTTGTTTTTATTTGAAGTGATCCAAGTGCCAAACTCAAACGAAGATTCGGTGACGCTTTTTGTAGCAAGTTCCGAATTGGCATCTGTTGTTTCACTCTGCTTTTTTTCTGTTTGATTACAAGCCAATGTGTTACATAAAATTGCGAAAATTAAAAATAATTTTAGTGTTTTCATTTTGTTTCGTTTTAAATCTTGTTGAGCGACTACTTGATATTTTTATAAAGCGCATTGAGCAACTCTTGGTCTTTATCCAAGCTATATTCCCAAAACATGGCACCTCCCAAACCTTTTTCTTTTATGTATTTAGCCTTTAATTGTACATCTTTTGGCGTATCGTACGAAATAAAAATGCTGTCTGTGGCGTTCCATAAATAAGACGCTTTTGCAGATTCGTCATAGCCTTTTTTGTAGTTGCCAGATTTTATTTTTTCTACAATATCCCAATACGGAACAATTATTCCGCCTTCGTTAGCTGGCTCGTACAAACCATCTTTTGTAGAACTTACTTTGGCCCATTGGCGTCCGTAAAACGGAATGCCCATAACCAATTTGTCGGCAGGAACACCCGCTTTTATATGTCTTTCAACAGCTTGAACTCCACTGTTTACATCGTATTTATCTTTTTCCGATGGATGTAAATTAGCATGATGCCCCGTTTGATGCATCCAGCCATTAAAATAATCGTAACACATAATGTTGATAAAATCCAGATGCTTGTGGGCATTTTCCAAATCGGTATGGTTAATGTACGCTTGGTCTGCACCGGTGGCAATGGTTAACAAATAATGGGTGTTGTCTTTCTTGCCTTGAGCATCCAAAGCTTTACGAATGTCGCCTAAAAGCAAGGTGAAATTATCTTTATCTGACGGACGAAAAATATTATCTTCTGCACGCTGCCCCGGATATTCCCAATCTAAATCCACACCATCAAAACCGTGTTCTTTCAACAAATCCACACAGCTTTCGGCAAACTTTTTTCTTGATGATTCAAAAGCAGCCATGGTTGAAAATTGATCGGACCACACCCACCCTCCAACAGAATACAGCACTTTTAAGTCTGGATTTTGTTTTTTAAGACCGATTAAAGTGGCAATTTTTGCGGCATCGGTGTCCAATTCGAATGCTGCTTTACCTTCCACAATATTGGCAAAAGCAAAATTGATGTGTGTTAGTTTTGTAGCATCGATTTTTGAAAAATCATAATCTTCGTAACCAGCTGCGTAGCCGATAATTTTATAATTTTTATTTGACTCTTTTTCGGTTGATTCAACTTTTTTTGGAACTGATTTTTTTTCAGTGCCGTTTGAGCATGCCAAGAAAAGAGCTGCTAATACGATGTATGCTAACTGTTTCATTTATTTACTTATTAAAAAATAATCCGTCTTCTTTTATAACTAATACGTTGTTTGAAAATGGACTTTTCACGGAAATCGTCCATCCAAAGCTGTGGTTTTCGATAGTTGGTTTTATTTCATGGCCATCAATACTAATTTTAGGCATTTTTAAGTCATTAACTGATGCTGCCGAAACTTTATTGGCCCTGTAATACGCCTTGTTAGCGCGAAAAAGTTCGTATAACCTCCATTTGATTTTTTCATCATTTGGCATTGTGAAGGTGGTTTTGCTACCAACTTCTTCCGAAGAAAAATACACATAACCCCAAGTTTCCGGTAGATGCATATTGATAACACCCGTTGGTGACCACACCCAATTGTACTCGGGTAAAAATTTACCGTTTTCATCTTTTTTACGAGCATATTTGCCATTTGTAATGTCGTGGTCCCAATTCACTCTTGAAAAATTTACTCGATAAAACTGGTCTCTCGGTACATTATCTTGATGGTACGCAGTTCGTAAATCCTTAAACGGAATGGCGATTTCCATCGTCCAACTTTTATCGATATCATTTGGATTGTTTAGTGTGCCATCAACAGTTACAGCCGATTTTAAACCGGTATAATTCCAGTCGTTTAAGGCCACATTATCAGCTTCGCGATAAGGCTTGTTAATAAACAAATCCCAAACCGTGTTGAGTGCATTTATTTCTAATTCGTAATAGTTATGTGTATCGCCGTTAGTGTCTATAAACACTTCAAAATCGTTGTTAAAAAAAACAATGGCATCGCGTTCGGTAATATCGCCCCAAACGTGTGGTTCTTTCATTTCGACTAAAATGTAATAGTAGTTTTCATCCCAAAGCATTTTTACATTGGTTTGATATTTCGGGATTTTATCGCCTTCAATATCAATAAAGTTTTCAGTCCATTCTGCTTTTTCCCAAACGGCTTCATCTCCTTTACCATCAATAGTTATAGGCTCCGGAATTTTATGCGCCACATAAGTTTGTGGGATAATTTCTTTTTTGGGTTGTGCATAACTCAACATGCTCCAACAACTAAAAATCACCGTTAAAAAGTTAAATTTCATATTCATTTTAAAAACTTTAGGCACTTTTAACTTTAAATACTACACGTACTTTTTTCTACAAACTATTGTCTTTTGTAAACTGAATCACTTCGCTTAATTTCCCGTAAGCCAATCCTACAACGGTATCGGCCGCTCCGTAATAAATGGCCAATTTATCTTCTTTTTCATCATGCAAAGCGGCGCACGGAAATACCACGTTTGGCACATCCCCCATCAATTCGTAAGGTGCCGCCGGCCCTAATAAATAGGGTTGTGTTCTGTATTTTACTTTATCGGGTTCGTTTTCATCCAACAGTGCCGCACCCATAGCATAGCGAAATCCGTTACAGGTTGTAATAACCCCGTGGTAAATCATTAACCAACCTTCTTTGGTTAAAATAGGGATTGGGCCTGCGCCTATTTTGGTGCATTGCCACGCGCTATCTTCAAAAGCGGTTGCCTTCATCACGCAGCGGTGTTCGCCCCAATATTTCATGTCTGGGCTGTAACTAACATAAATATCGCCAAATGGTGTGTGTCCATTATCGCTTGGGCGACTTAACATGGCGTATTTTCCATTGATTTTCTGTGGAAAAAGAACCCCATTTCTGTTAAAAGGTAAAAAGGCATTTTCGCATTGAAAAAATTCCTTAAAATCGAAAGTATAGCCAATGCCAATAGTTGGCCCGTGATAGCCGTTGCACCAGGTAATCCAATAACGGTCTTCAATGAATACCACCCGCGGATCGTACTTATAGTCCGATTCAATCATATCGGTATTTCCTGCTTGCATTTTAATGGGCTCGTGATTGATTTCCCAATCGATACCGTTTTTACTAAAGCCCGCAAAAATATTCATTTGTACCGCTTTATTATCACACCTAAAAACACCGGCATAACCATCTTCAAAAGGCACTACGGCACTATTGAATATACTGTTTGAGGTTGGAATACTATATCTGTCTATTATAGGGTTTTCGTTATGGCGCCATATAACATCTTGACAATTTTCAGGTTTATCCTGCCACGGAAAAGGTCTGTTTTGCATTTTTTAATTTTTTATATGAGAGAATTCTTTTTTATAATTTGTTTACCGTTCATTCGATTGCCTCGAATTAATATAACAAAAATACAACCCCTAATTTTAATTCTTATACTTTTTTACTTTATCTAACCAAGTGAATTTTAATATTATGGAGGTTATGGCAAAAACCAACAAAGCCCACAAAGTTTTTGGATAATCTCTTACTATAAAATAAATAGGCAGTAAAATCATGCTAGACTGCCAGATTACACCAACAATACAATTCATCATATCGCTTATAAAACCCTTGTTTTTTGTAAACGATTCGTCTTCTTTTTTAAGTGCTTTATATACGGGATTCCACCAACCCCATGGCCTTACATTGCTGTAAAAACTTTTTAAGATTTCCATATTGGTTGCTGGCGTAAGCCACGTGCCTAAAAACGACCCTAAAAGCGATACAAAAAATATAATAGGAAATATATAAATAGCTGGTATTTGTGCTAAATCGTGAAGCCAAGTACCAACTTCAAAATTAGCCTTGTTTTGATCTAATAAAAACTGAAGGGTTGCAATAATTAACCCCGCTAACATACCCCAAAAATAGCCCCATCCGTTAAAACGCCACCATATCCATTTTAAAAAATTTGCCGCTACATAACCGCCAAAAAGCGCACTGGTAATCCATAAGGTTAATGAATTTATGGAGTCTGCGAAGAACCCCATAATCACACCAACAATTACCAAAGCAAATGATGCCAAATGGCTTGCTTTTATATAATGTTTTGGCGAGGCTTCGGGTTTAAAGTATTTTTTATAAATATCGTTTACAATGTAGGCAGGACCAGAATTTACAAATGCTGAAAAGGTTGACATAAACGCCGCTAAAAGTCCGGCCAACAACAAGCCCTTTACGCCCACAGGCACATGAAAATTAATTACTTTTGGAAGAATAATTTCCAAATCGTTAGACCCTATACTTTCCAATGCACCCAATTCTGGGGTTAAAAAAACCAAAGCAATAACAACAATACCACCAATTAATAAGTAACGCGGAATAAAAAGCACTAAGTTGGTAAAACCACTCATGTAGGCCGCTTCTTTAACCGAGCGTGTCGATAAAATACGTTGCATATCGTAACTTGGTGTGGGGCCCGCAATACTTGCAAAAATGCCCTTAAATAAAGACATGCCAATAAATGCCCCAAACATTTTATAACCTTGGGAATCTATTAAATCGTTAAAAGCCTGTAGTTTCCCGTCCCAGAAACCTTCAAGTTCCATCCCAAATGCCAGTGAAGTCCATTCATCTGGAATAACCGCTGCAATTTGCGCATCAGAAATGGTTACAAAAGCGTAAACAGCTACCAAAATACCAGCCAAAACCATAATGCCGTATTGTAAAACCTCGGTGGCAACAACCGAAAACATACCACCTTTTATGGTGTAAATTGTGGTTAGGAAAATAATAATCAAGGCATAGCTTTGTTCGGACAGCAAGAGGGTGCTATTGCCCATGTTAAGCGTTAAATCCCAGGGTAAAATAATGGTCATAAATTTACCAACGCCCTCAAAGAAATACGCGATAAAACCAATCGATGCCACAATTGCAAAAATCGCGACTATTAGATGTGATGCTCTACCGGCTTTATCATCACCAAAACGGGTTAAAATCCATTCGGAGCCCGTCATAATATTCGAGCGGCGAATCCAAACGGCAAGAAAAATCATAATAAAGATTTGGTTCCAAATAGGCCAAATCCACATAAACATAAAGCTTTTGGCACCGTATAAAAACAGGATGCCCACCATCCACGCTGTTCCAGAAACATCGAACATTCCCGAGCCATTGCTCAACCCTAAATAATACCATTTGATACTATTTCCGCCTAAAAAATAAGAATCTAATCCTTTTGAGGCCTTTTTAGAAATCCAAATACCTACACCTAAAGTTAATACAATGTAGATTACAATTATTGATACATCAATGATATCCATTTGAGATTGGTTGTTAGTTGGTTAGTTTTTAGTTATTGGCCGTTCCCCAGTTTTTATTGGGCTCGCTTCCCATAACAAATTTCAAGGTACCACCTTCCATAATTTGGCTATGTAAAATTGTGGTTTGATTAAAATCTGTGCCATTTAAGGTTGCCGATTGTATATATATGTTTTTATCTGAAACGTTTTCTGCTTCAATTACAAACGATTTCCCTTCGGAAATAGCAATGCTTGCTTTTTCGAAAATCGGGCTTCCAATTTCGTATTCAGCGGAAGCGGGATTCATAGGATACAATCCAATAGAACTTAAAGCATACCACGCGCTCATTTGTCCGCAATCCTCATTACCGCTCAGTCCGTTTGGCGTTGTGTTGTACTGCGTATCCATAATATGACGTGCCCAATATTGTGCGCGCCAAGGTTGGTTGGCATGATTGAACATGTAAGCGATATGATGACTCGGCTCGTTACCATGGGCGTATTGCCCGATAAGTCCCGTAATATCTGCGGAGATATTATCGCCGGTAATTTCAGAGCTTTCGGTAAACAGTTGCTCCAATCGGTTGGTAAAAGTGTCGTTGCCACCATGCAGCGTAATCAAATCATCTACAGCATGTGGCACAAACCAACTGTGTTGCCACGCGTTACCTTCGGTATAATCGGTTTGTTCTCTGTGGTTGGAGTGTTTGGGGTCGAAAGGTTCGTTCCACGATTTTCCATCTTCAGATTTACCGCGCATAAATCCTGTTTCGTTATCAAATAAATATTCGTAAGCTTTTGAACGATTCAAGAAAAACTCGTAATCGTCATTTTTCCCTAAAGCTTTCGCCATTTGCGCTACACACCAATCGTCGTATGCATACTCCAAAGTAATGGTAACCGATTCGTCTATTAAATTGTACGGAATATAACCGTGCTTTTTATAATGATTCAATCCGCGTTCGTCTTGCATCATTGTGGTTTTCATGGCTTCAAATGCTTTTTCGGCATCAAAACCACGAATGCCTTTTAGGTAGGCTTCAACAATAACCGGGATGGAATGGTAACCCGTCATCGTATTGGTTTCATTGGCATAGAGCGTCCAAACGGGTAAAATATTTTTGGTTTCGTAATAGGCCAACATGCTATTAATGATGTCTGAAACCTTATCGGTTGCCACAAACGTTAACAGCGGATGTTCGGCCCGAAACGTATCCCAAAGCGATAGTGTGGAGTAAGCGGTGTAATTCTCGGCTGTTACAATCTCATCGTTTTCTTTTCTGAATTGTCCGTTTTTATCGCTAAAAGTTACCGGTGCCACTTGTGCGTGGTACATAGCGGTGTAAAATATGGTTTTTAGCGAGTCGATTGGAGTTTCAACTTCAATTTTTGTTAAGGCTTCATTCCAAGTATCTTCGGCTTCATTTTTAACCGTATCGAAATTAAAATCGCCTGTTTCCAGATTGTCTTTAGCGTTTTCAATACTTACGGAAGAGAGTGCTACTTTGGTGAATAATTCAGATGAATCTTGAGCATCAAAAAATAATTGGGCTGATGTTTTTATGCCTTCGGAAGTTGTATTCTCAACACGATTTCCATCGGTATAAATATGATGCTTTGTTATGGGTTTTGAAAACTTAGCCACAAAAAACACTTTTTGGTTTGCCGCCCAACCTTTGCTGAATCTATAGCCGCTAATGGTATGTTCGTCTTCAATAGTTATCGAGGTTTGTAGCGCTTTGTCCCAATTAATGGCAAAGCCTAAATCGATCACCACAGATTGTGTATCGTTTTTATCAAAAGTGTATTTGTGGTACGCCGTTCGTAAGGCGGTTGTTAACTCAACATTTACGTTATGGTCTTCTAAAAACACTTGATAATAGCCCGGTGATGCTTTTTCATTTTTATGACTGTACTTGGATTTGTAGTTTAAAGAATCGCGCGATAATGGTGTTGGCGACAAATCAACCTCTTTATTTATGGGCATAAACAGTATATCGGCCAAATCGCCAATACCCGTTCCGCTTAATGCCAAATGGCTAAAACCAACCGCAATGGAGTCGGAATAATGATAGCCCGAGCACCAATCCCACGCGCTAATACCATTTACGGGCGTTACTTGAAGCATCCCAAAAGGCACAGTTGCCCCCGGATAGGTATGCCCATGACCACCCGTTCCAATAAACGGTTCGACATAAGCGGTGTTTTTCAATGTGTTCTGAACTGGCTTTCTATCTTCTTTTTTACAAGAAATAAAAGCAACGAAAACAAGAATTATAACGGTGTATTTTTTCAACATTTTAAATCGTTTTTATAAATTAAATAAATATCTTCAATTTTAACGGCGTGGTTAAGTATTTTAGACTAATAACAGCGTAGCATAGCTAAACAACAAAAACATGTGCTCTTTTGATTTACCACTAAGATAGACATATTGCTTTTTTCTTTAATAAAACCCGCTTTTTAAAAAGAATTAAATGGCTGCTATTTTTTACAAGATAATTAAAACTAACCACATTTTTATTTCAAAAAACCATAAATAATTAATGCTTTTGATGCAAAAAAAGTATTGGTTGTGGTTTGATTATTAGTAGATTTCAAGCAAATATATCCTTAATTTTGGTGCGTAGTTTATGATTATGTTTTGAGTTAGTCACATAATTTAATCAAATTAATTATGAGTTTTTCATGTAGTTTTTAAAGGGCAAAAATCTTCTTATTTTTTGCCCTTTATTTTTTATTCTTCAATTAATTCCAATACACTTAAAACAGGCCTGTGGTCTGATGCTATGTCCTCTTCTATAACTTTGGTTTCAATGACGCGCCATCTATTTGCTGGTCTGTATAAAATATAATCTATTTTAATTTTTGGATTTACCGCTGGATAGGTTGGTGTGTTTTCCGAAAATGAAGGCGTCCACGCTTTATAAAGAATCCGCATGGTTTCGGTTTCCGGAGTTGCATTTAAATCGCCTGCTAAAATGGTGGGCACCTCATCTTTGGTAAAAATAGCATTGATTTGATTGGCTTGATTTATTCTATCGGTTTCATCGTTGGTGTGATCTAAATGTGTACCCACAAACCTAATGGTATCGCCGCTTTTAATTTGCACATTCATTTCCAATGCGGCGCGGGGTTCTTTATTCTCTCTCGCGTTCAAGGCATGGTTTTTTGTACTTACAAATGAATTTTTAGACAACACACCTTCTCCATATTCGCCACCATCAAAAGGCATGGCTTTGCCAAAAATACCGACCATTTTTGTACGCCAACCCAACTCGGTTACCAAATCCATTTTTAAAACACGGTTGCTTTTAAAATCCACTTCCTGCAATGCTACTAAATCGGGTTTGGTATCGCTTATAATTTTGGCCAATAAATCTAAATCAAACTGTTTTGAAGCAGCTACCGTTTCGCCGTGGTAAATATTATAGGTTAGCACTCTTACAACGCGCGACGAATGGACACTGGTTTGCGCATAGGCCACGGAAAACAAGATGGTGCATAAAAATCCTAAAATATATCTTTTCATTTTAATCGTATTTGTGGTATTCATATTATACCGATTTTCTGTTTAATCCGTAACTCTTTTGGCCAAAAGATTTAATGTGCTTTTGGCATCGGTCAATACTTCTTCTAAATTATCGGGACTTGTTGTAATGTTAAATTGGGCTACCACATTGTTTAAATGATCTAATTCATCCAACATGCCTTTAGCTTGTAAGTCCTCTCTAAGAATTCTAATTTTTTCGGCATCTTCAATACCATCACGAAGTGTTTCGAAACGAATGGAACTTCGATTATCGGGATACACGATGTAGGTATCGCCCGCTGGCCATGTTCTAAAGCGTGAATCCTGCAATGGGTTTTCTACCCAACTATTGTATGCCCAACGTAAGAATCCGTCAAAATCGGCAGCCATCGTGTACCAACCAATAAACACACCTTCTGCGGGCGGTGAAAAGGTAAAGGTATTAGGGAACGCATCCGAACAGCACACATAATGCGTACTGATGTGGTTTTTCGCTCTGCGACTAACCAAATCTTCTTCGTCAACTGGGTGTCCAAAAGCAACCGACATATCCTTTAATTCGTTAGGGTAAAGTTTATAGCTTTTATGGTTATCGGCAAACGATACCCCAAATTCTGGTGCGTGTTCATTCAGTAATTTTAGCATCGCCTTCATCTCCTTTGGTCCGCGTTCGTCCATGGCAATTCGGGTTATGCTGCTCCAACCTTTTGTTTCTATATGGCCTTTAAAATCTTTTAAAAATGGCACCCAAATATCCTCATAAGCTTTTGTACCGGGTTCGGCTTTTATTTTAATTTCCTTGTTTTCGGCTTCATCAAAATAATAAAACTCATTGCCCCAGGGCACCATCGAGTAACAACTAATTTGCTTTTTCACACCCAAATCCATCATAAATTGCACCCAATTGTCAAAAACGGTAAAGTCGTACTCCCAAGTACCATCGGATTTCTTTTTCCAATCAATCATCGCTTCAAACTGATCAAAGGTTTGTCCGCCCCACGGCCGCTTGTTTAAAGACACGGTAATTACTTTTTGTCCCGCATCGGCGAGTCGTTTCATCAATGGTTTTAACACATCCCAATGCGCTTGAGACCAAGGCTCAACATTGTGGTAACGCGCCAAAGCAAATGGGTTTTGCCATAAATCTAAATGAAACTTCCAATCGGTTGCCGGTGGCAAGGTTTTGTCGATCACATTTAAAGTAAATTCGAATTTTTTAGAATCTTGTCCGTCTATTTGTAATGTGAATACGCTTTTATATGTCCCACTTTTCGCATCGGCAGGCACATCAATAGTAACCCAAATAGGTCTGGTTTCTTGGGCTTTTATGTTATAGGAAGTTATGGGCTCTAAAACATCGGCAGCTAAAGACGCATCAAAATCCTCGGGTTTTCTATAGCCACAACCGTTTGCAAATTCATCAGTAATCACGTATTTCACAAAACTGATTTGTGCTGTGTTTGAAGGCAAAATATCACCAGAATCGGATTTAAACTCTGAAATTTCGGTAAACACATTATGTGTGGAATCGTTGCTCCAAAGCACCAATTGCGCTGATAAACGCTCACCTTTCCAAGCTGTTCCCGTCCAAGTATTTTTTTGTTGAATTTTAGGAATGACACTTTTTACAAAACGATGGTTTGTTGTTGCTATCGATGCCTGTAGTCCTTTTGGTAATTCCGACCAATTTTCGGTGGTGCTAGGCGATGGATCAATAGGCTCTTGATAGGTTTGAGCTATTAAAACCTCCTTCTTTTGACAACTAAAGGAGATTAAAGCAACACTGAACAAAAATAGTATACGATTCATTATAATAATTTTAGAAATAAACTTTTAGTACGGTTTCGTTATCTGGCCAAGGCACCATTTGATTGGTGTTGGTATTTGTAGGCATTTGAGCGTTTACCGCTCGCAAATAGTTTCCTAATTCGGTAGCAAATTCTTTAAGTTTTTTAGTTTTTTTGAATGCTAAATTGGAAGTTTCCCCAATATCTTCAGCAATATTAAATAACTCGAAACGGCTATCTAAATGATAATAAATGAGTTTCCAATCGCCTTTCCGCATGGTACTTGTTGCACCAATTCCCGGTCCCGCTGGCCCCCAATTATTTGGATAATGCCAAAACAAAGCCCTGTTATTGTTATCTTGTTTTTCGCCTTTTAAAATAGAGGTGAAACTTTTTCCATCGGTGGTTTGAATTGTTTTATAATCTTCAATTCCAGCGAGTTCAGTAATGGTTGGAAAAAAATCTTCAATAATAACAAAATCATCGGTTTTAGAGTTGGCTTGGGTTACTCCCGGCCATTTTACAAGCATTGGTTCCCGAATACCGCCTTCGTGCACAGATCCTTTTCCGCTCGACAAAGGTTTATTATGGGTATGCTTTTCGCCGCCTCGGGCTACAGCGCTTAAGCCGCCATTGTCTGACATGAACAAAATAATAGTGTTATCTGCAATCCCTTTTTCCTCCAAATGATTCATAATATCGCCCAGACTTTTATCCATACCTTCTATTAACGAGGCATATCTAGCTTCAATGGGGTGCAAGCCTTTGTCTATGTATTTTTGCTCGAATCTCGGGTCGCCTTGAATGGGCGTATGCACCGCATAATGCGACATGTAAAGGTAGAACGGTTTGTTGTTTTCAATAGCCTTGTCCATAGCCAAAATGGATTCTTGGGTTAAAGCTTCGGTTAAAAAAATATCTTTACCGTGGTATTTTTCTAAACCGGGGACGTCCCAAACACTATTTTTATCAAGTTGTTTTTTAAAGTTTTTAGTACCATAATAACTCCCTGGTGCG
The DNA here is from genome assembly GCF_031932625.1 of Hwangdonia seohaensis. Taxonomy (NCBI): domain Bacteria; kingdom Pseudomonadati; phylum Bacteroidota; class Flavobacteriia; order Flavobacteriales; family Flavobacteriaceae; genus Hwangdonia; species Hwangdonia seohaensis. Next base: position 10,422 of record NZ_JAVSCK010000005.1, on the reverse strand, counting down.
CCGGCAGCGTGTCCTGCGATGTTAACTTGAAATCCCAAATTTAAAGGGTTTTCCCCTGGTGTTCCCAAAGCTCCAAAGTGTGCTTTACCACTGTGGATAGTAAAATAACCGTGAGCTTTTAAAATTTGCGGCAAAGTGGTTACATGGACAGCGCGTTCAATACTATCTGTTGGCTGAATCCCATTTAGATTCCATTCCGGCATAGCCAAACCTTTTGGTGGATTTACTGCTGAAACACCTCTGTTTAATGTCCAATTAGTCACACGATGCCTCGCAGCGTTCATTCCGGTCATTAAGCTTACTCTGGTTGGTGTACAAACGGGTGTTGCGTAGGCTTGGGTGAATTTCATTCCTTGGCTTGCAAGCCGTTCCATGTTTGGGGTTTGGTAACGGTTGTTGAATGCTGTTTTCTCTTTCCAAAACGGTACAGATGTGTCTTGCCACCCCATATCGTCTATCATAAATAGAATGATATTTGGTTTTTCTTCAACAATTGGCGTTTCTTTTTTATCCGATTTACAGGCTGTAAAAACAGTTAAAAACAAAATACATAATACTGCTTTTTTCAACGAATTAATCATGCGCTATAACATCACCTTTTAATATTTTTTTATCGATATTTGGTGCTTTATACCAAACTGTTAATTCATTTCCACCTGTAGATTCGTGGTATTTTACAGTTAGCGGATGCCAGCCTTTTTTTAGGGCAACCATACCGTTTCTTAAAACAGCAGCGTGGTTTCCGCCATTATCAACCACTAATTTATCGCCTATAAATAGCAAACTACCGTCATCAGATTTTGTTGCGAACTCGTACAAGCCATCAGTTTCGGCATTAAAATAGCCTTTAAAAATCATGGAAACATGATCGCTGTTTTCATAGCCTTCCAAATCGATATTGCTTACGGCTTTAAATTCTGCGGATTTTGGCTCGTTAATATCATCGACAACCTTAAACATTTTTCCGCCCACCCAACGTTTTAAAGCACCTGTTTTTGGGCTTACATTAACGGGCTGTAAATAGGTTTGTTTTTCTATGTAAGCAGTTTTAATTTCGCTGGGGTTATCGCCACGATACGCAATAGTGTTTAGCGTTTTAGTTTCTGTAAATTGAATTGGAGCCGTATATTTTGTCGATGCTTTTGATGGTTTACTGCCGTCTAAAGTATAGTAAATATCCATGCTTTCAAGCGGTGTTTTTAAGGTGATGGAAACCGTATCTAAAAAAGCCACTTTGTTTTTTAATCCGACAACGGACGGAATGTAATATCTAATATCTAAAGCATCCAAACGTTTGTACTGCACATCCATTCTATTTTGAAAATCATCAAAATTCTTGTCTTCTTTTGAAGTCCAACCTGTTTCGGCCAAAGCCAACATTCGCGGAAAGGTTTGATACTGTAAGCGCTTAAAATTAGGAATACGCTCGGACCATAAATTAGCCTGTACGCCAATAATTTGTTTTGCCTGCGCCTGTGTAAATTCTTCAGGAACGGGTTCGTAATTATACACCTTATCTAACGGAGTGGCATCGTTTAAGAAATCGAAATAGTATTCAAAATCCGGACAAATGATAATATCATTCCCGTTATCGGCAGCAATATTTCGCATTGTTGGAGCCCAATTGCGCCACCACATCATGGTTGCATCTTTGGTTAGACCGCCTTCAACAATTTCGTCCCAACCAATTAATTTTTTGCCTTTCGTTTTTAAAAAGGCTTCAATATCCCTGTTAAAAAACGATTGCAATTCGTGCTCGTTTTTCAGATTGTTGTCTTTAATGGCTTTTTGGCAACGTGGGCAGTCTTTCCAAGATTGGATATTGACTTCGTCGCCACCAATGTGGATGTAATCGGACGGGAATAAATCGGCGATTTCTGATAAGATATCTTTTGCAAATTCATAGGATTTTTCTTTTCCTAAACAAGCTGGCATTGAAAAATGCTCGCCCCAGCCCGCCTCGTCGGTACACGATAAAAAAGGATAATTATCGATGGCCGACTTAAAATGCCCCGGCATATCAATTTCTGGAATCACTTCAATTTGCCTTTCTTCCGCGTAAGCGATAATTTCTTTAATCTGCTCTTGTGTAAAAAAACCACCGTACATGCGTTTTCCATCGCGCTCGTGATAATGCTGCTCGTCTATAATAAATGAAGGATCGGTTTTTGCGAGTTCCTTACACTCTTTGTCGTGCGAACTTTCAATACGCCACGCGCCTTTTTCGGTTAACAACGGATATTTTTTAATTTCAACACGCCACCCTTGGTCGTCGGTTAAATGCATATGATATACATTCAATTTATACAGCGCCATATAATCCAAAAAGGTTTTAACCTCATCGATGCTAAAAAAATGTCGACTAAAATCCATATGCATCCCACGCCAAGAAAAACGAGGTTGGTCGTTAACCGTAATGGTCGGTACCAACCAGTTTTGTTCTGTGTTATTTGTGGTTTCAATTGCTGGTGGCAATAATTGGCGCAGCGTTTGCACGCCATAAAAATACCCCGCAGCATCGCTCGCTTGAATAATGATTTGTTTGGGAGTGACTTCCAAATGATACGCTTCGGCCTTTAGATTTTCATCTTTTACAAAAACAACCGTTGCTTTTTCTTTTGAAATGACTGTTGCCAATGGAAAACCTGCAGCCTTTTCAAACAAATCTGACAGATAGGTTGCTGCCGGTTTTTGCTCTTCACCTGCAACAAAAATCGACGTGTTTTTTGAAAACAAAAATGATTGTTCACCTAAAACCAATGAGGATGGTTTTGGCACAATAGAAATCTGATTTGCTGTGAACGTTTTTGATGTTTGCGTACAACCAACCGACATTACTGCTACTAAAGTTAACAATAAAAAATGGCGCATGTCTTTACTTTTTAATATGTAAAAATACTAGATACTTAAAACGATTACTACAAGTTTATTACCCTTTTGTAATACTTATTTTACTCTGTGTCGCTTGCTTTTGCAGCATAATCTTTACTGATTTTTATCAAATCTTCTTTTGAGCTATTTTCAAAAGGAATTAAATAAAAGCCGTAAACATGTTTCTCATAACTTTTTAACTGATACTTTTCTTGTGGTTTAGAGTACCAACTGTCGTCTCCAGCGACACCGCGCTGATCGAGGTCGAGATTTAATTGAATTAAATCTTTTTCTTTAATGTCGTTAATGTGCTTTGAAGCGTTTATTTTAGGAATACCATCTATTCTGTATTTCTCGTCAATGCTTCCTGTACCGGCGTACTCCAAACCTTCGGTGGTATCAAAATCTTCATTTTCCATGTGCAATGCACTTATGCCCAAACCTTCAAATGTATTGGTTGCCACAGCCAACAAACCGTTGTTGTTACTGTTTGAAAAGGCGGTCCAGCGCACATCGGTTTTATAGCCGTTGTCTTGCGGACGAATGTACGGCACGTATTGATCTGAAACTTTAGATTGGTACAAATCTATAAACGCCGAAGCTTTTCTATCTTGATAATTTTCCCATGGGCCACGACCAAAATACGTCATATTATCGTATTCCTTTTTAATTTGCATGCGCATGCCCACACGCGGAATATCGCCCTTGTATTCGCTTTCGTTTAGCGTGTTGTCTATTTTAACGACGCCATTGCTGTAAAAGGTGTAATTTGATACAAAAGTGGTTTCCACTCCCGGTAAATTATAAGTAACCAATAGTTGCACCTCACCATTTTTTAATTGCGAAAGCGCTACTTTTTTAACTTCTGAAAACAAGGATGCCTTTTTCCACTCAATATTTCTTATTTGCATTTTGTTACCAAAATCGTTGTCGGTTACACCACGCCAGAAATTCGGTTTTGGACCTTTCCCGTCTTTTAAAAGCTCGTTTCCTTTATAATTATATGAAGTGATTCTTCCTTTTGATTTATCAAAAACAACTTTAAAATCAGAATTTGAAATGGCAATTTCATCTGCTTTTTGCTCAACTTTTATTGAAGCTGTTAAAGGGATATTTACTATTTCCTTTTCAAATTTATTACTTAACGGAATTTGCTCGCGTGCCACCTCGAACCCTTTTGGCAATAAACTCCAATCGGTTTTGGTGGTTGCCGACAAGTGTATAAAATACTCGGTATTTTTATTAAAATCAATACCGTCCAGACTTACACGGATAAGTTTTCCGGTATTGGGTTCAATACTGATGGTTTCAAATTCGATGGTTTTTAGAATGTCGCCATCGGCCTTTATGGTTGCAGTAATATCAAAATTTTCAAGATCGGTAAAGTCGTATAAATTTTCAACTAAAACCCGTAATTCGTTGTGTCTATTTAATCCTTTGCTTTTAAAATTGATGAATTCGTGCGCCTTTTTCACTTCGTGCAAACCGGGTTGTGGCGTACGATCAGGAAACACGATGCCGTTGTTTAAAAAGGTATTATCAGATGGCATATTTTCGCCATAATCGCCACCGTAGGCATAAAAACGTTCGCCATTTTCATCGGTTTTCCAAATGGATTGATCTACCCAATCCCAAATAAATCCACCTTGTAAATTATCGTAAAGCTCGATAATATCCCAGTAATCTTGAAAATTACCGGTGCTATTTCCCATGGCATGCGCATATTCGCTTGGGATAAACGGTCTATCGGTTTTAGATTTTCCTATTTCCTCAAATCTTGCCGGACTTGGGTATTGCGGCACGATAATATCTGTGTTGGTATCCATATCGTACAAACTACCGTCGTAATCTTTATAAGGACGCTCGTACTGTACCGGTCGTTTTTGTTTATCGGCAGCTTTCATGGCATCGTAACCCGCAAAAAAGTTGATGCCGTTTCCGGCTTCGTTACCCATAGACCATATAATAACAGACGGGTGGTTTTTATCGCGTTCCACCAATCTCACCATTCGATCTACGTGTGCTTTTTCCCAACTTTCTTTTTTAGCCAAAGAATGATTTCCGTAGTACATACCGTGCGATTCGATATTGGCTTCATCAACCACATACATACCGTAAATATCGCAAAGTTCGTAAAAGCGTCGCTGTTGCGGGTAATGACTTAAACGTACTGCATTAATGTTATTTTCTTTCCAAAGCTTAATGTCTTTCATAATGAGTTCTTCAGGCACCACATGACCCGTTTCGGGGTTTGTTTCTTGGGTATTCACACCTTTAAGGGTAATACTTTTGCCGTTTACAAGCAGCAGTCCGTTTTTAATTTCAACGGTTCTAAACCCTATTTTAGTTGGAATAACTTCGAGAACATTGCCTTTTTTATCTTGAACTTCTATGATTAATTCATACAAATTTGGATGTTCTGCACTCCATGGTTTAACAAGCGGTATTACGGCATTATAGTTAACCTCCATTCTACCATTTGAACCCACGAGTACTTTTAAATCTTTTGAGCTGATTTGTTTTTGGTTTTCGTCGAGCAATTGAAAACCGACTTGAACATTTTGATTTTTTGAAAAATGATTTTTTAAAGACACGCTAACATCAAGCAAACCATTTATGTTTCCTTTATCGAGTGTTGCCGCAGCTTCAAAATCCTCAACCCTCACTTTTGGCTGTGCATACACATACACACTGCGCTCTATACCGCTAATTCTCCAAAAATCCTGACACTCTAAATAGCTTCCATCTGTCCATCTAAAAATTTGGATGGCAATGGTATTGTTACCCACTTTTGCTGCTTCAGTAATATTGAATTCCGCAGGTAATTTACTGCCCTGTGAGTAGCCAATATACTCACCATTTAACCAAACAAAACCGCCCGATTTCATGGCACCGATATGTAAAAAGAGCTCTTTATCGCCCCAGGAATCATCAATTGTAAAATCTCTGCGGTAAGAGCCTACCGGATTGTAGTTGCTTGGTACTTTACCAGGGTATTTAGGATAAATATTATCAACCAACTCCATATCGTCTGCAATGGGTGCTTTATAATCGGCAAACTCGTATTGGTGATTAACATATATGGGGATGCCGTAACCTTCTACCTCCCAATTGGATGGCACTTTAATATCGTCCCAACTTGAAACATCCTCCGAAGGGTTCATATAGGTGGTTGGTCGGTCGTTCGGGTTTCTTACCCAAATGAATTTCCATAAACCGTCTAAGCTTTGCCATAATCCATTCGCTCTGTTTAAAGCATCTTGTTTGGTGGCGTACGATGTGAAAGACGCATGAGCATCTAGTTTGTTTTCACTTATAACCTGCTCGTTTTCTATATAATACTTATAATCTGTTATAGGGTTTTTACTTTGGCTGTTTACTGAAAAAGTTAAAAAAAGAACAGCAATAACTAAGGTGTTTTTTAAATTCATAAATTAGGATTTAATTTAAAATTACAATATAAAAAAGAGAATATAATTGGTGTTTTTATTAATTTGTAAAGATACCACTTATGTATAAAGTTTACCACAAGTTTTTTCACCTTATATGGTACTATTTTATATCTCTTTAATTAAAATATAATGTTGCTATTTGTTATTATTTAGAATTATACAATTCGAAAGTGGTTACAACAAAACCATGATCTGAAGGATACATTATTTTTTTATCGTTAATTACAATAGGTTTGTTGAAGAATACGTGATACGTTTCAGATTTAACCGCTTTAAGATTTGTACCCTTATAAAAAATATAATCGATTCTGTGCGAATCGTCTTTATCCTCTGTGTCCCACGTAATTCCCGGATGTGTTATAGGATTTGGATGTAAGGATCTGTAGGTATCAATTAATCCTAATTTTTCTAATGCTACGGTGGTATTCCATGGCACTACCAAATTATTATGAATGGTTTTGGTGTTTTCGCCCCAATCTAAATGTGATGGTGTATTCATATCGCCACCAAATATCATGGGTACGGAATCGCTGTCTTTGGCATACTTCTTTAAATAGGGCAATACATTTTGAAACATGGTGTAACGCGTTTCCGTTTTTTCCCATTCAAGAATCTCTTCGGCCGTTTTACCCATGTTTTCTGGTGCATCATCCCAAGGTAAATAATGAAACCAATTGGAAAAAAATCGAATCTTTTGATTGTTGATTATGATTTCACGGCCACCTAAATAAAAGGGATATTTAGTGTCAATTCGATTTCCAAACGGGTATTTTGAGAAAATTGATAGGTTAGTTCCTTTGTCATCTAAAGGCGTTCCTTTTGGCGCAATTAAATGAAAATTATATCCTAAAGCATCCGCTATATCTTTACCGGAACCATAAGTTTCTACCATTAAAATAACATCCGGATCAATTTCTTTTATAATCGCAATAGCGTTTTCCTTTCCATTGGAAATATCGTTGGCACCATGTAAGATATTCCAGGTCATAACTTTAAAGCTATTAGGATGTTCTTTTTTACAATTAGTAAATAAAGCGACTAGAATAAGTAAGAAAAGTATCCGCATAACGATGTAATTTATTTTAAAATACCACAAAAATGGATTTTAATTCAAAAAAAACCAATGTAACAAAAAACCACTGTTCATCAAGTACTTATCAAAAAACATTGACGAAAAACATGTATTTCGTCCGGTTTTTTTGCATTTCATAGAGTTTTTTTTAAAATATTATTTTATATTAGCCACCTAAATTCATTAACTAACCCCAAATCTAATGAAAAAAACTACTCTCATTATTGTGCTGTTTACATTAATGGCGCAATTAACTTTCTCTCAAAACATTAGCAAACTTAAAGCTGAAAAATATTTATCAACTAAAGGCGAGGTTACCTTTACTTTTATAGTAGATAGTGAGAATGATATTGATAAACACACTAAAGATTTTTCAATTGTACATTATGACCCTAAAACAAAAATTGTTAAAGCCTGGGCAAATGAAAAACAATTCAGAGTATTTGAATCTAAAAACATTCCTTTTGAAGTACCAAAAAGTGAAAATGAGGTTGATGTATCGTTTATTTATGACAACCCTTCAAATACTAAGAAAAGTAATTTAACAGCAAAAAGTCAAGCCAATACGCTTACTTTTCCTGTTTCCAGTTATCCTACTTATGCACAATACGCCCAACAGATGCAAGATTTTGAAGACGACAACCCAACGTTAGTCCAAAAATTTAGCATTGGAACAACTACTCAAGGTGATAAAGAATTATTATTTGTAAAAATCTCTGACAATGTAGGTACCGATGAGCAAGAACCTAAATTGATGTTAACTTCATCAATGCACGGAGATGAGATAGCTGGCTACCCGATGATGCTGAGTTTAATAAATTATATACTTACTGTTTATGCGGATACAGGTCATTCTGACCATGCCCGGGTAAAAAACCTAGTAGAAAATGCTGAAATTTGGATTAACCCAAGCGCTAACCCAGACGGAACTTACCATAACAGCCCAAGTAACACTTCGGTTGCTAGTGCCAGAAGAGGTAATGCCAATAATGTAGATTTAAACAGAAACTATCCAGATAACGTTCAAGGTGCGCATACCGATGGGAATGCTTATCAAGTTGAAACTTTAGCTTTTATGGCTTTGGCCGATGCCAATCATTTTGTTATTTCTGCCAATTTTCATGGTGGGACTGAATTAGTAAATTATCCGTTTGATAATGCGTATACAAGCCAATACACACATCCTGATGGTGATTGGTTTGAATATACAGGCATAGAATATGCAACACATGCACAAAATGATAGTGATGCAGCGCCGTATAACGACACAACATATATGACAGCTGATGATGATAGCAATGTTTATCCAAGCCCAGGTGTTACACACGGAGCCGAATGGTACCGGGTATACGGTGGTCGACAAGATTATATGAACTTTTACCATCAATGTAAAGAAATTACAGTTGAGTTGTCTGATGTTAAAATTTTACCTGAAAGTCAATTAGATGATTACTGGTATTATAACAGAGATGCTTTATTAGATTTTTTAACACAAGGTATTTATGGGTTTACAGGAGTTGTTAAAGATGCGAATACAAATACGCCAGTTGAAGCTACTGTAACTATTGTTGGTCATGATGCTTACGGATCGCACACAGTTACCGATATTTCACATGGTGATTACTATAGACCCATTAAAGGCGGTGGAGACACTGACCCAAATACGCTCGGAGATAATAATGCAACGGCGACTTACGATATTCTTTTTGAAGCACCTTGTTATCAATCATTTACATTAACAAATCAAAGTATTGCAAATGACCAAAAAGTCGTTTTACCAGATGTTTTACTAGTTCCAGCTTCAGCAAGTGGACCATCCAATCTTGCTACTTCAGATATTTCAGATACATCAGCAACAATTAGCTGGGGGGCTATATATAGCGCAACGTTTGATTACAGATTTAGAGAAGTCGGTGCACCAAGTTGGACAACTTTAAGCACTAGTAGTGCTTCCGAAGGACTTATAGGTTTAACACCGTCTACTCAATACGAATTTCAAGTACGGAGCACTTGCAACAGCAGCACTTCATCCTACTCTAGTTCAATGCTTTTTACAACTACCGCTTTACCAACTTGTAGTGGACCATCAGTTTCTTCATTTCCTTATTCACAAGATTTTGAAACTGATTTCGGTTTATGGGTTCAAGATGAAACAGACGATATTGATTGGACAAGAGATTCAAATGGTACACAATCTAATAATACCGGGCCAAGCACCGGTGACGGAGACACATGGTATCTTTACACAGAAGCTTCAGTAAACGGAACAGGGTTTCCAAGTAAAACCGCAAATTTAATTAGTCCTTGTATAGATTTTACGGGTAAAAACAATTCTCAGATTTCGTATAGCTACCATATGTATGGAGGAGACGTTGGATCGCTTAGAGTCGATGTTAGTACTGACAATGGGTCAAATTATACAACTTTAAAAACATATACAGGAACTATTGGTAATTTTTGGAATCAAGATTTTATTGACTTAAGTTCTTATGATAATCAAGTAATAAAAATAAGATTCAGCGCCACAACTGGTTCTGACAATACTAATGGCTGGGGAAGTGATATAGCAATAGACAAGGTTAATTTAACTGCTAGCGATGCTTCTACAACCTGGTATCAAGATGCAGATTCAGATACTTTTGGAAACCCATCTGTAAGTCAAGTGGCCGCCTCACAACCTGCAGGCTATGTAGCAGATAATACAGACTGTGACGACAACGATGCCAACATCAACCCAAATACCGTATGGTACCTGGGCGTGGACAGCGACAGCGACGGGTTCTTCGGGAGCCAGTTGACCGCGACCCAGTGCACTTCGCCGGGAGCCGGCTACTCCACCGATGCGCCGACCGTGGACGACTGTGACGACAACGATGCCAACATCAACCCAAATACCGTATGGTACCTGGGCGTGGACAGCGACAGCGACGGGTTCTTCGGGAGCCAGATTACCGCGACCCAGTGCACATCCCCGGGAGCGGGCTACTCCACCGATGCGCCGACCGTGGACGACTGTGACGACAACGA
>NZ_JAVSCK010000004.1:299424-416425 GCF_031932625.1 Hwangdonia seohaensis | reverse complement strand
GCCAACATCAACCCAAATACCGTATGGTACCTCGGCGTGGACAGCGACAGCGACGGGTTCTTCGGGAGCCAGATTACAGCGACCCAGTGCTCATCGCCGGGAGCGGGCTACTCCACCGATGCGCCGACCGTGGACGACTGTGACGACAACGATGCCAACATCAACCCAAATACCGTATGGTACCTGGGCGTGGACAGCGACAGCGACGGGTTCTTCGGGAGCCAGATTACAGCGACCCAGTGCTCATCGCCGGGAGCGGGCTACTCCACCGATGCGCCGACCGTGGACGACTGTGACGACAACGATGCCAACATCAACCCAAATACCGTATGGTACCTGGGCGTGGACAGCGACAGCGACGGGTTCTTCGGGAGCCAGATTACAGCGACCCAGTGCTCATCGCCGGGAGCCGGCTACTCCACCGATGCGCCGACCGTGGACGATTGCGACGACAACGATGCCAACATCAACCCAAATACCGTATGGTACCTGGGCGTGGACAGCGACAGCGACGGGTTCTTCGGGAGCCAGATTACCGCGACCCAGTGCACATCCCCGGGAGCGGGCTACTCCACCGATGCGCCGACCGTGGACGACTGTGACGACAACGATGCCAACATCAACCCTGGAGCCGCCGAAATCTCTGGCAATGGGATTGACGATGATTGTAATGCTGGGACACCCGATGGCACCTTAAGTATAGATGATGATTTTAATATGAACAATGTGCTTATAACACCAAATCCTTTTAATAGAAATATTAGTATCAAATTACCGCTGAGTTATAATAACAGCGAATTTACAATCAAAATATATGATTTGAACGGTAGGCTGGTATTAGACAAACAGTATTCTAGTATTAGCGGAACAATAAATATTTCTAGCTTAAACAAGTTAGAGCAAGCACCATACTTATTAAAAGTTATTAATAATAAAAGCGGAGCGAGTATAATGAAAAGATTAATTAAATATTAATATAACCAAACTGAATTGAAAAAGAGTTGAATCTCATAATTCAGCTCTTTTTATATCACGCTGATTATCAAATTATTAATAATTCTCTAAAAAATCAACAAAAATCTAAAAATACAAATTACTGATAATCAATTATTTAAAAAATCAATAATGTATTTCGTCGATTATTTTTGCATTTCATAGAGTTTCCATGTAAGTTTGACCAGTAAAATGCTTAGTCCCAACCTAAAAATTTAACCTCTTATGAAAAATATTGCATTTTTAATAAGATCTAGTATACTTATAGCAGGTATATTACTCTCAACAAATGCGTTTTCGCAGATATGTGGAACAACAATAAGCTCATACCCTTATAGCGAAAACTTTGAATCTTCCATAGGTGCTTGGACACAAGATACTGGAGACATATTTAATTGGACAAGAGATTCGGGTGGAACACCTTCGTCCAATACGGGACCTTCAGCGGGTAATGGAGATACATGGTACATGTATATTGAAACGTCTTCGCCTAGGTCATCCGGAGATACAGCTAATTTTGAAAGCCCTTGTTTTGATTTAACAAGCTCATCTTCTGCAAACTTTTCTTTTTGGTATCACATGTATGGAAGCAATATTGGTAGTCTACATGTTGAATTAAGTACCGATAATGGTTCTACTTACCCGACCTCACTTTGGTCCTTATCTGGAAATCAAGGTAATACTTGGACACAAGTAAGTCTCGATTTAACACCTTATGTTGGCAGCACAGTAAAAGTAAGATTTAGAGGTGTTAGAGGCTCTAGTTGGGCTGGAGATATTGCCATAGATAATGTGGGAATGACTACTGTTTCAGGCTCATTTCCAGAAATAAATATACAAGGCGCAGGTAATAATATTGTTAACGACCCAACATTATCGAACACGCCTTCTGTAACAAACGATACTGATTTTGGAAATGTTAATTTTACATTTGGCACAAATGCAAACACTTTTACAATTCAAAATACAGGTACAGGAACACTTAACTTAACTGGTGGTCCTTTAGTGGTAATTGGCGGTGCAAACCCGGGTGATTTTTCGGTTACTGCAAATCCGTCTGCATCAGTAGCAGCTGGTGGCAGTACAACGTATACTATTACCTTTGACCCAAGTGCTTCAGGTTTACGAACAGCCACAGTTAGCATAGCAAATGATGATGCAGACGAAAACCCATACACCTTCAATATACAAGGCACGGGTACAACTACTTTGCAGGAAATAGATATTATAGGTAATGGTAATAGTGTTCCACATGATTTACCATTAACCAACACGCCTTCAGCTACAAATAATACCGATTTTGGAAATGTAAACATTGCGGGTAGTACTAACGCTAACACATTTACTATTCATAACTTAGGCACGCTTTCTAACTTAAACTTAACAGGAGCACCCTTAGTGCAAATTGGAGGTGCTGATGCGGCAGACTTTACAGTAACAACTGCGCCTTCCACTCCGATTGCTACTAGTAGCAGTACAACTTTTACAATCACTTTCGATCCAACAACCGTAGGTACTAAAAATGCTTGGGTTTCTATTGCTAATAACGACTCAACCGATGGTGAAAACCCTTATACTTTCAACATTCAAGGAGTCGGTGTGCTTGTTCAAGCACCAGGTGGTATAGATGCAAATTTAGAGCTATGGTTAAAAGGTAATGCTGGTTTAAGTTACACTACTGGTCAATCCGTTACAACGTGGCAGGATCAAACTAGTAATGGTTATGACGCCACTGCCCCAGTGGTTGGTGTAGAGCCTACATATAGAGACGACCCAGCTTACAACATTAATTTTAACCCTGTAGTCGATTTCAATAATAATTCATCATCTTTTAACTTAGATGGCGATTTTTCTTTTGATGATACGTCCACAGAGTTTTTACAAGGTACGGGTGGCTACTATTCACAAGATGTATTCATTGTATTGCTTCCAAATGTTACGGTAAATAATTCATTTGGTAGTATGGATGTGTTTTGTGGAGATGAAAATATTGGAGCTAACGAAACAGATGCTACTGGTGTTGGTTTAGGGGCATATTCCGTTCGCTTCTCGGGTGAAATTATTTCTTACGCACATGGAACTACTAACAGTGGAAATGGCTACGGTGTAGCAGAAACAGGAACGGGAAATACGTATAGCAATGCTGGTATCATTAATGTTAGAAACAATAGTGGTGCTACCCAACAAGAATTATACTATAATGCGACTGACATAGAAACTGTACAAAATGATGTACCTGATTTTGCCAATGTTAACAATTCAAGATATTGGATTGGACGTAGCGAAGGCTGGGAAGCTACTACAGATGCTAGAATTGCAGAAGTTATCACCTATTCATCTCGTAAAAATGATGCAGATTTAACCCAAGAACGCAACAGAATACAATCGTATTTAGCCATAAAATATGGTATTACCTTGGGTGTTAATGGCACTTCGCAAGATTATGTGGATAGTGATGGCGCAGTAATTTGGGATCAATCAGCAAACTCTGGTTACAACTATAATATTGCAGGCATTGGTCGTGATGATAAATCAGAATTAAATCAAAAACAATCAAGCAGTATTAACAATGCAACAGATGGCTCTGGCCCTATTGAAGGTATTTTAACCATAGGCCTATCTGATATTTCTAACACAAACAATTTAAACACAAGCACATTTGCAAACGATAAAGAATTTTTAATCTGGGGAGATAATGGAACAGACTTGAATTTAGCTGCTGCTGTTATAAATGTAGAAATGAGCGCTGGCATTGGAGGCCTAAGTACTCCCGTTACTTTTACAGGTATGCAACGCATTTGGAAAGTGGTTGAAAATGGTGGCGATATCCCGTCCTGTAAGGTTAGAATCCCTCAAAATGCTATTAGAAATATTACCCCACCAGGAAGTTATTTAATGTTTATTTCTGATACACCCGTTTTCGACCCAACTGCAGATTATAGAGTTTTAACTCCTGACGGAAGCGGAAATTTAGAAACCAATTATGATTTTGATGGTATAAAATACATCACTTTTGGATATGCACCGCAGGTTATCGTTGAGCGCTCTGTGTATTTTGATGGTATTGCAGACTATATTGATGTAGAAGATAACTTAGATTTGAATACTACAGAGTTTACAATTTCGGCATGGATTAAAAGAGATACAGGAACAACGGATGCTTCCATAGTTTCAAAAAGAGATGCGGCTAATTCTGAAGGTTATGATTTTAGAATCAATAGTTCAGGTCAATTTGAATTTACCTTAAACGGTGGCGCGGCAACTTTAACATCTTCCGTAGCAATTCCAGAAAACGAATGGCACCAAGTTGCTGTTATTTATAATAGCGGAAATGCAACATTGTATATTGATGGTTTTGCCGATACTTCCGCCTCATCATTACCTGCTCCTGTGGCAACAACTCAATCATTTATTATTGCAGCAGCAGATGGTTACGATCCAGACACTACAGATTTCTTTGCCGGAAACATCGATGAAGTTCGCGTTTGGGATGTTGCACTTACTCTAGATCAGTTGCGTTATATCATGAATCAAGAAATAATTGATGCTAGCATAACACCAACTCCAACTCTAATAGGTGGAGATGTTGTACCAACCACGATTACCAATTATGAATTGGCTCCTATCGCTTGGGCGAGTTTAGCTGGATATTACCCTATGTCTGTATACACGTATACAAATACTAACGATATGTCTGGCAACAATCATCAAGGTGCTTTAAGAAATTTAGACACCGTAGACCATCAAACGGCACCATTCCCATACGAATCGCAAGCGGCTGGCTCTTGGGATGCCGATGCTACATGGTTAAACAACGCCGTACAAACATTACCCAACGCACTTTCCATTGTTGATGGTACAACACCCATTGAATGGAATATTGTTGAAATTAATAACGACGTTTATTTAGGCGCATCACCAACTGGTGTGCGGTCTAGAGATTGTACGGTTGAAGGTTTAATAATAAACAGTGGCAGTTTACAAGTTAACGGAGACACGGCAACAAACGACGGCATAGCCTTAACCGTATCCCATTACTTGAAACTTGACGGCACAATAGATTTAGAAGGCGAATCGCAACTTATCCAAACCGATGGTAGTGATTTAGACCCAACTAGTTCCGGAACACTTGAAAGGGACCAGCAAGGAAACTCAAACACCTATTTATACAACTATTGGTGTTCGCCAGTGGGTGTAAGCAATGCTACAACAAACAACAATAGCTACACTTTACAAGATGTAATTACAAATGTTGGTTTTATAAGCTCTGGCTATAATGGCACTACTGCTCCTGTTAGAAATGCAGATTATTGGATTTGGAAATTCGCCAATTTAACTGGTGATGAATACTCACTATGGCAACATATTAGAAGCACCGGAACTTTAGATACTGGCGAAGGTTTTACCATGAAAGGCCCTGGCACAGCAACGCCAGACCAAAACTATATATTGCAAGGAAAACCAAACAATGGCGACTTCACACTAACCATAGGCGCTGGTAATGAATATTTAGTAGGAAACCCATACCCATCAGCTATGGATGCGGATGAGTTTATTAGAGACAACATTAGTGCTACCGATGGCGGAAAAGCGGGCAACACAGACAACGTTATCAATGGCGCCCTATATTTCTGGGATCATTTTGCCAATAACACACATGCCTTGGCAGAATACGAAGGTGGTTATGCCATTTATACATTGATGGGTGGATCGGTTGCTATTTCAAATGACGCTAGAATTAATGCCACTGGGCAAATGGGCAGCATAACACCCCAACGATACATTCCGGTGGGACAAGGCTTTTTTGTATCGGCCATTGCCGATGCCTCATTGGTTGGCGCACCAAACGACCCCGGAATCACCCAACCTGTAGTAGGCGGCAATATTCAATTTAAAAACAGCCAACGCACCTTTATGAAAGAAGGTGCTGCCCAGTCCTTGTTTGTTAAAAATGGCAATAAAACAACATCTAGCGCGAAAAATCAAAATAAAGACACACGACAAAAAATCAGGTTGATGTTTAATTCACCAAATGGCTACCACCGTCAACTCCTTGTTGGAGTCGATCCCAATGCGTCAAATAATTTCGATTTAGGGTATGATGCCTTACTTGCTGAGTCAAATAAAGAAGACATGTACTGGCAATTTGATAGTACAAAACTCCTCATTCAAGCCGTAAATAATTTTAATGATGACCAAATACTTCCATTAGGTATAAAAACGAACAAAGACGGGTTGGCAACCATAAAAATTGATGCTCTGGAAAACATAAAAGCATCCACCAACATTTATGTACATGATAAAGAATCGGGTACTTACCACAACTTAAACCAAGGTAGTTACGAAGTTTATTTATCTAAAGGAGAATATTCAGATCGTTTTGAAATCACCTTTAATGCAGCAAAAATCTTGGGAACCGACGATTTTGAAAACGCCAATCTTGAGGTTTATTTTTCAAACGAAAAAGAAAGCTTTATTGTACACAACCCAGATTTAAAACTCATTGAGTCTGTAAGTGTTTACAATATCTTAGGGCAGTCTATTTATCAGTTTAACAGTAAATCACAAGAAAACTATATAGAGCATAAAACAAAAAGTATCACCACTGGCGTTTACATTGTAAAAATGAAAACCGACCAAGGCATACTTTCTAAAAAAATATTAATCAAATAGTTGAAGTGTAGATCCCCAAATCTATTTTTTCCTAGCTATGTTTTGTTAAAGTCCTGGATATTTATTCAGGACTTTTTTTTTAGAATAGGGTTAAACTCACAGCTCAAACAAAACCATCCGGTTTAAGAGAAACTTGGCATTCATAAGAATACTGATTTTCAACACATTAAAATTCTTCGATGGATTTGAAAAAAATAGCAGGTTTACTAAAGGTGTTATCAAACGAAAATGTAGATTTTTCAAACCTATTATAATTTTATAAAACCTATCTCAATTAATGTTTGTCTTACATAAAAATGTATTTTATCGTATAAAATAACCACTTAATCGATAAATAATAATCATTTTATTTGATAGTCTGCTAACTTTTAATTAGTATTGTAGCAATAAATCGATATGTTTAACAAGTGTTTTATGGTTTTTATCGATTAAAGTTTTAATATGTTTAAATTTTTAACATATTGAAAAACAGTTAATTTCGATTTACCCCAAAATCTAACAAAATGAAAACAAAACTACTTGTGGCTCTTGGCCTATTGTTTGCTGTTACACTTTCTTTTGCTCAAAATTCAGGAGTTAAAATAAAAGTTAAATGGCCAAGCAATTCTTACGAAAACAAAATTGAGGTATATAATACCACAAATGATTTACTCCTAACTATTTGCGATGATTCGCAATGTTATTCCGCTACACAAACGGGTCCACTTCAAGCCTATGGAGGCCGGTACGATTTAGGTTGCGTGACCAATGGAAATAATTACTACATAAAACTATACGATATAGCCGATAATGGATGGTCTGGCGGAAGCTTTGTCTCGGTTGAAGTGGCAGGTATTGAGATTTTAAACAACAACGGGAGCAGCGCTAGTGCCTCAGGCGATACATTATATTTTAACGTGTCTGGTGGCGATGCCGTATGTAACGCCTTAACAGATACCGATGGCGATGGTATTGCTGATTATTTAGATTATGACGACGATGCCGACGGTATTACCGATGCCATTGAAAACCTGGGAAAAAACAGGTTTGAGTGTACACTACCCGCCTTGGATTTTATTAATGGTACTTATGATGCCTCAGCAAGTTCTGGGTCGGCTGGTACGGTTGGCTCTATTTATAGATTTGGAAATGCTATTCAAGGGTATGATGTCTTAATGGAAATAACGGAATTGAACAATACAACCATTGCCAATATCGATAACGATTTGGTCGATAATCCAACATACTTACAAACCGAACTCACTTTTTCCGGTGTCGGCACTCCGGGAGCCACCTTTAAGTTTACCATTGTAGATGCAGGTACCACTTCCCCTTCAACTCAAATTTTTAGAGTCAATGGCATTACGTGGGATTGCGATGGAAGTGGTAGCTTAAAAGAATCGGTGGTTTACCAAAACCCGGCAGCATACGGCGTTGAAAACCCTTCAAATTTAGAAATTTTAGATCTTGGGTCAAACAACATCCAAATAAGTGCCTCAGGACTTCAAGAAGGACCAGGTTTTTCAAATTTAAAAGTACTGCGTGCATATTATCAATTTATTGGTAATTCCTTTACCATGAGAATGCAGGCCTTAAAAACAAGTACCGGTACATCAACACGTCAGTTTGGTATGTCGTTTACACAATGTGAGTTCTTGGATTTTAACGCCAATTCACTCATTATTGTTACCGGTGAAGATGATGATGGCGACGGCAGATACAATCATTTGGATATTGACAGTGATGCCGATGGTATTCCGGATAACGTTGAAGCACAACCAACCATAGGCTATTTAGTGCCTACAGGAACCATCTCAACCAATGGGATAGATATAAATTACGGTACCGGATTGTTGGTTGTTGATACCGATGGGGATAAAATTCCCGATTTTTTGGATACGGATTCTGATAATGACGGGTATTTAGATATTGAAGAAAACGGAATGGCAAATACTGCTACTGCAGCCGATGTTGACAATGACGGACTTAATAATGCTTTTGAAACAAATGGTGTAATGGACGTTGTTTGGGATGTGAATGAAGATATTGAAGACCCTACGGATTTATCTATTTTACCAGACACGGACTCCGATTTAACATTAGGCGGCGATTTAGATTATAGAGATTTATTTGATATTAGTCTACCTATTTACGCTTCCATAGATTTTGATGGGGTTGATGATTACCTATCGAGAACGGGCTTTATAGACGGATTAAACGATGTCACTGTAATGGCGTGGGTTAAAACAGATTCTGGAAACTCAACTGATATGGTTGTCGCCGGAGAAGACACAGGCTTTAAATTGTGGTTGCAAAGTGGCAATAAACCTATGCTTACCGTAAAAACTTCAGGCAATGCCGAATCAATTTTAGGCTGTAGCTGCGCCAATATAAATTATGATGAATGGCATCATTTAACAGGAACGTACACTAGCGCAACTGGTGTTATGGCCTTATATGTAGACGGCACTTTAGTGAGCTCGAAAAACGTAGGAAGCTCTGGAGCCGCAATAGAGGTTACAGGAAATTCAAACGGAAACTTTGAAGTCGGTAGACTTTCAAGCGAAGCTTTTAATAAAGAATACTTTAAAGGAGGTATTGATGAAGTTAGGGTATTTAACACAGCCCTTAATTCTGAGCAAATTCAACAAATGGTTTATCAAGAAATTGTAAACAACGCTGGAAACGTAACCGGAAGCATGGTTCCAAAACATATTGGAGATATATCAGGGTGTACTACCATCCCTTGGAATAATTTATTGGCCTATTATCCAATGACCAATATTCAAATGGGCACAACGTCTGATTATTCCAGCTATAATAATTTATTATATATAAACTACATAACCACTGTTCAAGAACAAACCGCACCAATGCCCTATACAACGTCCAATGATGGGGATTGGTCTACCGAAGGGACTTGGCTTCACGGTAATGTATGGGATATAGAAAATGAGACGACTAACAAGGATTGGTCTATCGTTTCGATAAAAAACAATGTAAACACCTCAAATAATCACAACACTCTTGGCTTATTAATAGATTCCGGTGCCACACTTGCTATTAACAACGATAAACTATTAAACAATAGTTGGTACTTAAAAATAGACGGTAAACTTGATTTACAAGGTGAATCGCAGCTCATTCAAAGCGAAGATAGCTCATTGGAGGTAACAAGTACAGGAACCTTAGAACGCGACCAACAAGGCACCAAGGACTTTTACACCTATAATTACTGGTCGTCGCCCGTTGGTGTAAGCAACACAACAAGCAATAATAACAGTTACACACTTGCCGATGTACTAAATGATGGCTCGGTTGCAACCACACCTTTACCCATTACTTTTGTATCTGGGCACAATGGAACACCGGGTTCTCCGGGAATAACGCCTGTTGGCATTGCATCCACTTGGATTTGGAAATATGCCAACAAATTAACCGATGATTACGCTTCGTGGCAACACGTAAAAAACACCGGAACTATATTGGCGGGAGAAGGCTATACCATGAAAGGCGTCGATAACAGCGCGACATCGTTCACCGAAGAACAAAACTATGTTTTTAACGGAAAACCCCACAATGGCGATATTACCTTAACCCTATCTTCCGGAAACGATTATTTAATTGGCAACCCCTATGCCTCGGCCATAGATGCCGACGAGTTTATACTCGACAACATCAGTGCTGGAGCCGGTAGGGCAACAAGCAATATTATTGACGGCACCCTTTATTTTTGGGATCATTTTGCAGGCAACACCCACGTGTTGCGCGAATACCAAGGTGGCTATGCTACCTACACGTTAATGGGCGGTATCAAAGCGGTTTCAACGGATACCAGAATTAATGCCTCAGGGCAAGTTGGGACAAAAGTGCCGCAGCAATACATTCCGGTTAGCCAAGGCTTTTTTGTAACGGCCGATACCGGTGGAACTATTACCTTTAAAAACAGCCAACGTATTTTTAAAACCGAGGCCTCCGACCCTTCATTGTTCTTAAAAGGCACGAAATCAAAAGGAAAATCGAGTACCGCTGAAACCGATTTGGACGATAGACAGAAAATAAGACTGATGCTGGATTCGCCAAAAGGTTACCACCGTCAACTGTTGGTTGGTGTAGACGAAAATGCCACAAGCGGTATTGATAAAGGTTACGACGCTCCTTTAATTGAGGATAATGTTGAAGATTTATTTTGGATTTTTTCGAATAAAAACTTTGTTATTCAAGCGGTAGATAATTTTGATAGGACCCAAGTATTGCCTCTAGGTATCAAAATTAACCAAGAAGGTTTGGCTACAATTAAAATTGACGCATTGGAAAATATTCCTAATTCTACAAAAATATACCTGCACGATAAAGAGCTAGATGTATATCAGGATTTAAAGAAAAAGGATTACGATGTGCATTTAGCGGTTGGCGAATACTTAAACCGTTTTGAGATAAGGTTCTCAAAATCGTCGCAAACACTAAGCACAAACGAAACCAATAAAAAATCTATTGAGGTTTATTTTTCAAATGAAGAAGACCAAGTTATTGTACACAACCCGAGCGCACAACTTATAGAATCGGTTGAAATGATAAATATTCTTGGGCAATCTCTTTTCAAATTTAAAATAAGCTCAAACGACGATTATTTAAAATACAAGGCGTCACAAATAAAAGCGGGCACCTATGTTTTAAAAATAGAAACCGAATACGGAAAGCTTTCCAAAAAAGTATTGATAAAATAGTGAGTTGATCGAATTGGCTATCCCAAATCTATTTTTAACTTAACTATACTCAAGTCCTGAACTGACCTTCAGGACTTTCTTTGTTTTATAAATTAACACTTCAGACAACACTCTAAATGTTCGCATAAACCCCTATTTATTAGTTCATTTACTAAAACTAAACAACTCCAATTTCTTCTGGCATTTACTTTTTATTGTAATTCACAAATTGATAAATTAGATGGTAATTATTACAAATTAATTCATTTTATCGATTTTTTTTGCATTTCATGGATTTAATTTGTACTATTGGGTTTAATTATTGATTTCTCTCAAATCATTATTTGCCCTTATTATGAACAATATTAAATTGCTTAGCGCATTTATTTGCGAAATATTTAAGTTTTTAAACAAATGTCATCCAAAGCGGGCTCTTCCCCTGTTATTTGCAATTACAGTCTTTAATTCAATTGGTATGTTTTCACAAGCACCGGCGAATGACGATTTTGCGAATGCTTCTTTAGTCCCGCATACGTCGAATTGGTGTTCGGCAGATGCCGAGTACACCACCCTTAACGCTTCTCCAGATGACGTTAAAGGATCGTCTTGGAAAAACGGACCGAATTATAATGTGTGGTTCAAGTTTCAGGCCACCACTACCGAAGTTAATGCACAGATTAGCATGGGCGGTACATTGGGAACCATGCGCTATCCGTTTTTGGCACTCTGGGACAGCTCAGGAACCGAAATTACAAGTGCGACCTATCATAGTTCCAAAGGCTCCATTAACGTGCAATCAAATAGTTTAACCATAGGAGACTGGTATTATATCTCTGTCGACAATCATGTTGGGTTCGGTTACAGAGGCAGCTTTAGTTTATGTATCGATAATGTGGTCAACAACGATTTTAAAGACAAAGCAATGGTCGTTCCGCATACATCCAACTGGTGTTCGGCAGATGCTGAGTACACCACCCTTAATGCCTCTCCAGATGGCATTAAAGGAGCGGCTTGGAAAAACGGACCGAATTACAATGTGTGGTACAAATTTCTGGCCACCACAACCGAAGTCAATGCACAGATTAGCATGGGCGGAACATTGGGAACCATGCGCTATCCGTTTTTAGCACTCTGGGACAGCTCAGGAACCGAAATTACGAGCGCGACCTATCACAGTTCCAAAGGCTCCATTAACGTGCAATCAAATAGTTTAACCATAGGAGACTGGTATTATATTTCTGTCGACAATCATGTCGGCGCTGGTTACCGAGGCAGCTTTAGTTTATGTATCGATAATGTAGTCAACAACGATTTTAAGGACAAAGCCGTGGTCGTTCCGCATACATCCAATTGGTGTTCGGCAGATGCTGAGTACACCACCCTTAATGCCTCTCCAGATGGCGTTAAAGGATCGTCCTGGAAAAACGGACCGAATTACAATGTGTGGTACAAATTTCAGGCCACCACTACCGAAGTCAATGCACAGATTAGCATGGGCGGAACATTGGGAACCATGCGCTATCCGTTTTTGGCACTCTGGGACAGCTCGGGATCCGAAATTACGAGCGCAACCTATTACAGCTCCAAAAGCTCCATTAACGTGCAATCAAATAGTTTATCCGTTGGAGACTGGTATTATATTTCTGTCGACAATCATGTTGGGGCCAATTACCGAGGCTCCTTTAGTTTATGTATCGATAATGTGGTCAACAACGATTTTAAGGACAAAGCCGTGGTCGTTCCGCATACATCCAATTGGTGTTCGGCAGATGCTGAGTACACCACCCTCAATGCCTCTCCAGATGGCATTAAAGGATCGGCTTGGAAAAACGGACCGAACTATAATGTGTGGTACAAATTTCAGGCCACCACTACCGAAGTCAATGCACAGATAAGCATGGGCGGAACATTGGGAACCATGCGCTATCCGTTTTTAGCACTCTGGGACAGCTCGGGAACCGAAATTACGAGTACGACCTATTACAGCTCCAAAAGCTCCATAAACGTGCAATCAAATAGTTTAACCGTTGGAGACTGGTATTATATCTCTGTCGACAACCATGCTGGGGCCAATTACCAAGGCAGTTTTAGCCTATGTGTTGATGATAAGGTAGATTATGATTTTTATGAAGCCGCTATCGATGTTACAAGTTTGATAAATTCTTGCTCAGCAGATGCGCAATACACCACCATTAATGCCTCTCCAGACCGAAATAAAGGAACGAACTGGAACAATAATGGACCTAAAAAGAACAGATGGTTTAAATTTACAGCACCCACAACGGGACAAATAAATATTACAGTTGACATCGGCGGATCAAAGGGTACGCAAAGAGCCACTCAAATTGCCTTATGGGAGGCAGACGGCCTAACCGAGGTAACTAGCAGTCGATATGCTTCTACTAACGATGATGTTATTTTATCTGCAAATGGTTTAACTTCAGGGAATACTTATTATATTTCTGTTGATGTTTATGCTGGCCATGAAGGAACATTTACACTTTGTATAGAAAATACATTTGTTGATTTTGATGGAGTTAGTAGTTACGTGGACTTTGGAAACAATCATAATTTTAATGGATCGTTTTCATTGGAAGCTTGGGTATTTCAAAAATCAAATGCTTCAACAGCCACTGTAATATCGAAAGGAGATGCAAAAGCAGGTGCCCTTAGAGGGTATCATTTATCTATTAAAAATGGATTTCCCAATTTATCATGGTACAACAATTCCGGAGCTGAAATATTAAATATCACCTCACCCTATCAAATAACTAATAATATATGGCATCATGTAGCATCTTCTTATAATGGCACCACAGCCTCTTTGTATTTAGACGGTGTTTTAGTTGCCAGCGGTAATTCATCGCCACCTTTAAACAATAACAAAAATTTTATGTTGGGTGCAACTTATGATAGTAGTACACCGACCACACCAAAACATTATTTTAACGGATATATCGATGAAGTTCGACTATGGAATGTTGCATTAACTGAGCAGCAATTGCGCGAAATGATGAATCAGGAAATTCTTCAAAACGAAACAGCTGTTAAAGGCAAAGTAATGCCTTCGAGTATTTCTAATAATCTGTTGTGGACTAATTTAAGAGGTTATTATCCGATGACTGATAATACGGCTGTCGACCATTCAAGCCAGAAGATACACGGGATTTCAAAAAACAATACAGGTTCCATGCAACTTCAAACAGCACCTCTGCCATATACAACAGCAGCCAACGGAGATTGGGACAGCAGCAGCACATGGTTAGATAATTCGGTACAATACATTCCTAATTCAATACTTTATGGCACACAAATAGATTGGAATATAGTTGTTACAAATCATAATATAGAAATAAATAAAAATACAACCGTTTTAGGCTTAATTGTTGCTTCAAACAAAATTCAAGTAAATGGTACTACCAATGTGTCTACCGGTCTCGGCACGGGCCATGGATTATTAGTATCGAAGTACTTAAAATTAGATGGTAAACTCGATCTGCAAGGCGAATCGCAACTCATTCAAAGCGAAGATAGCTCACTGGACGTTACAAGCTCAGGTACCTTAGAACGCGACCAACAAGGCACCAAGGATTTTTACACCTATAATTACTGGTCGTCGCCCGTTGGCATAAGTAACACAACAAGCAACAATAACAGCTACACACTTGCCAATGTGCTAAACGACGGAACCATTCCAACAGCTCCGCTGCCCATCACGTTTGTTTCTGGGCACAATGGAACACCGGGCTCTCCGGGTATAACGCCAGTTGGAATTGCATCTACTTGGATTTGGAAATATGCCAATAAATTAACCGATAATTATGCCTCCTGGCAACATGTTAAAAACACCGGGACCATATTGGCCGGAGAGGGCTATACCATGAAAGGCGTCGATAACAGCGCATTATCATTTACCGAAAAACAAAATTATGTCTTTAACGGGAAGCCACATAATGGCGATATTACCTTAACCCTATCCGCCGGAAACGATTATTTGGTGGGCAACCCCTACGCCTCGGCCATAGATGCCGACGAGTTTATATTAGACAATATTAGCGATGGAGCCGGTAGGGCAACAAGCAATATTATAGACGGCACCCTTTATTTCTGGGACCATTTTGCCGGCAATACCCACGTGTTGCGCGAATACCAAGGTGGCTATGCAACCTATACACTTATGGGTGGTATTAAAGCCGTTGCAACGGATACCAGAATCAATGCCTCAGGAAAAATAGGGACAAAAGTGCCCAAGCAGTACATTCCGGTTAGCCAAGGATTTTTTGTAACGGCCGATGCTGGCGGAACCGTTACTTTTAAGAATAGCCAACGTATTTTTAAAACCGAAGCCTCCAATCCTTCATTGTTTTTAAAAGGCACGAAATCAAAAGGAAAATCGAGTACCGCTGAAACCGATTTGGACGATAGACAAAAAATCAGACTGATGCTCGACTCACCAAAAGGTTACCACCGTCAACTATTGGTTGGCGCTGATGAAAATGCCACAAGTGGTATTGACAAAGGTTACGACGCCCCTTTAATTGAGGATAATGTTGAAGATATATTTTGGATTTTTTCGAATAAAAACTTCGTTATTCAAGCGGTGAACAATTTTGATAATAATCAAATATTACCATTGGGCCTTAAAATCAACCAAGAAGGTTTGGCCACGATTAAAATTGATGAGCTTGAAAACATGGATAATAATAAAGCCATTTATTTGCACGATAAAGAATTAGATGTGTATCACGATTTAAACCAAAAGCCTTACGACGTGCATTTACCGGTTGGCGAATATTTAAACCGTTTTGAGATAAGGTTCTCAAAAGGGTCGCAATCACTAAGCACAAACGACGCCAATAAAAAATCTATTGAAGTTTATTTTTCAAATGAAGAAGACCAAGTTATTGTGCACAACCCGAACGCACAACTTATTGAATCGGTTGAAATGATAAATATTCTTGGGCAATCGCTTTTCAAATTTAAAATAAGCTCAAACGACGATTATTTAAAGTACAAAGCGTCGCAAATAAAGGCAGGCACCTATATTTTAAAAATAGAAACCGAACATGGAAAACTTTCCAAAAAAGTATTGATAAAATAGTGAGTTGAATGCATTGGTTATCCCAAATCTACCTTTTAACTCAACTATACTTCAAGTCCTGAACTGACCTTCAGGACTTTTTTGTTTTAAAAATTAACGATTCAACGATTTTTTATTAAAAGTCTGTCTGAAAAGTCATTTTGTTTTTTTGTCAGGTTGAGCTTGTCGAAACCTCTTATTGATTATTAATAAGTTCATATATTTCGACAAGCTCAATATGACAACTAGATATACTTTTCAGACAAACTCTTTTATTTAATATGGTCAATTAATTGTTGAAGTGATAGCTTAAATTGCTCACCAGAAACCATGTCTTTTAAGGTATACGTATTCGAACTTATTTCCTCCTCACCTACCAAAACCACAAACGGAATGGCACGTTTATTAGCATGGTTCATTTGCTTTTTCATTTTAGCAGCATCGGGATACAATTCGGCATTAATACCTTGCAAGCGCAGTTGTTTAATGGCTTTTAAGCTGAATAGCGCTTCTTTTTCACCAAAGTTAATGAACAATACGGCAACATTTTTAGTAACCGTTTCGGGGAATAAACCGAGTTCTTCGAGCACCAAATAAATTCTATCCAAACCAAAACTAATACCAACGCCACTAACATCTTTCATTCCGAAAATGCCCGTTAAATCGTCGTAACGTCCGCCACCGCCAATGGAACCCATTTTTACGTTTTCGGGAGCTGAAACTTCAAAAATAGCACCTGTGTAATAATTCAATCCGCGTGCTAAAGTAACGTCGAGTTGCAAGCTTGCTGTCGATAAACCTAATTCTGAAATCGCATTGTTGATAAACGCCAATTCTTCAATCCCTTTTTGGCCTGCTTCGGAAGTGTTTAAAATACCCTTTAAACCGGTTATTT
This sequence comes from Hwangdonia seohaensis, assembly GCF_031932625.1. Lineage (NCBI taxonomy): Bacteria > Pseudomonadati > Bacteroidota > Flavobacteriia > Flavobacteriales > Flavobacteriaceae > Hwangdonia > Hwangdonia seohaensis. The sequence continues at coordinate 399,099 of NZ_JAVSCK010000004.1, read as the reverse complement.
GCGATTCAAAAGTTCCCGACAAATTAAACAAAGGCTGTAATTTAGAAATCCCATCTTCTGAAATCCCTTTGGAAAGCATTTCTTCTTTTACCTTCGCTTCGCCTATTTTATCCAGTTTATCGAGTGCCACAGTAAAATCGATTAGTTTATCGCTTGCGCCGATAACTTCGGCGATGCCCGACAGTATTTTTCTGTTATTTATTTTAATAGTCACACCTTCCAGTTTTAAAGCCGAAAAAACGGTGTCGTAAAGTTGAATAAACTCCACTTCTTGCCACAAACTTTTACTGCCAACCACATCGGCATCGCATTGGTAAAACTCTCTAAAGCGTCCTTTTTGTGGTCTGTCTGCGCGCCAAACCGGTTGGATTTGATAGCGCTTAAATGGGAATTCTATCTCGTTTTGGTGTTGTACGACGTAACGTGCGAATGGGACGGTGAGGTCGTAGCGAAGGGCTTTGCTTGATATTTGATTCGTTAATCGTTTATTTATTCTTTTGTTATAAATTTTATTTAATAAAGTTGAAATTTCCTTATGCCTTAAATTCGGAATTAACTTATATTGAGCTAAAACATTTACTTCAATAAACATTTTTATAATTGAATCAAAATCTTCTACTGAATCAACTATATCATTGTTATATAACCTTTTTTCCTTAATATTACTTTTTATCTTAGTAAACAGAGATTCATAATCTTTATAATATGAATCTTTTAAATCATTATGTTTAACTACTATTTCACCAATAGTTTGAAATAATATTTCTAGAGCTTCTTTATAATTTGATAATTCAACTACATCATCTTTAACTTTATCAAAATACTCACCACTATCTAAAATCTTAAAAATCAAGCGGTCCCCTTCTTCACCATATTTCCCCATTAAGGTTTCAGAGTTTTCAAAACTTGGGGTTTCAATGGGTTGAAATCCGTAGGTTTCAAAAGCACCGCGTATGGTATTAAAAATATAGTTTCGTTTGGCAACTTGCTCCGGATTAAAATCCCTTGTGCCTTTTGGAATGCTTGGTTTTTGAGCCATAATATGCCCGTGAAAACGGGTATCTCTTTAAAATTACTAAACACTTTTTATGTTGATTCCGCATCAAGTGCGGAATGACAAAACAACGATTAAAGCATTGTCTAAACAAAAATAATTAATGCAATCGTTATTATGAGCTTTTTTATAAAAAAAGCGTGGTAATCCCATAAATTGAAGCTGAATTTGAAAAAGTGGACAAAACAACATACAGATTGTTACCTCTTACCTCATCAAAATGACAGATTACCACGTCCTTCGTCCTCGTAATGACGGTTAATTTATAAGCTTATCAAAATACCTGTACAAATCGCCTTTGGTAATAACGGCGCCTTGTTCGATCATTTTAAACTTATCTAAATTTTTATCATCGGTATACTCTTTATCGGCTTGCAAAAACTCAACATTTTCATCCATTAAATTTTCGCGCAACCAATTGTAGCCTTCCTTGGTTGTTATATCGACATCGTTTTTTAAGTTAATCACAATGGCATGCATTTTATCTTCAGCTAAATGAAACAAATACATGTGCTGTGCCGAAATGTGCTCTAAATACTGGGCTTTGTTTAAAGCGCCTTCCCAAATTAAATCGCTAAAAACATCCAGTTCCATTTCAGCGAGTTCCGGCTTGTTTTCCTTTAAATTAGCCCACTCATCTGCCGTAACCGATTGTGTTGCCAAAAAATTAATGAATTCTTGGTGCAATTCTTCAAATTGTTCTTTTGTAAGTCTGCTATATTTCATAATCTCCTCTTGATTTTATATGTCCCAAACCTGACAGGTCTAAATAAAAAAGCCCCAACTAGGTTGAGGCTTTATAAATTTTATTTTAAAGTTTATGCTTGTGCAATAACCTCAAACTCTAAATCAACAGATACTTCTCTGTGCAAACGTACTACAGCAGTATATTTACCCAATCTCTTTACAGTTGTAACCGTAATGAATTTTTTATCGATTGATTGTCCTTCTTTTTCTAAAGCGGCAGCTACATCAATGTTATTCACAGATCCGAATAACTTATCGCCAGAACCTACTTTAGCAGGTATTTTAATTTCCAATACTTTTATTGCTTCTGCAATTTTGTTAGCATCGTCAACTATTTTCTTTTCTTTAAATGCACGTTGCTTTAAGTTTTCCGCCAATACTTTTTTAGCAGAAACCGTTGCTAAAACAGCTTGCTTTTGTGGAATTAAAAAATTTCTACCATAACCGTTCTTAACTGTTACAATATCGTCTTTAAATCCTAAATTCTCAACGTCTTGTTTTAATATAAGTTCCATTGTTATGTGTATTTTATTTTAATAAATCTCCTACGTAAGGCATTAAAGCCAAGTGGCGCGCTCTTTTTACAGCTACGGCAACTTTTCTTTGATACTTTAACGATGTTCCTGTTAAACGACGTGGTAAAATTTTACCTTGTTCGTTTATAAATCGCATTAAAAAATCCGGGTCTTTGTAATCAACATACTTGATTCCGGTCTTTTGAAACATGCAATATTTCTTTGCCTTGTTTGTATCGATATTAAGCGGCGTTAAATATCTGATTTCGCCGTCTTTTTTTCCTTTAGATTGTTGTTCTATTGATGACATAATTAAGCTTTTTGTTTAAGTTTATCTCGTCTTCTCTCTGCCCAAGAAATGGCATGTTTATCTAACGCTACGGTTAAATAACGCATAAAACGCTCGTCACGTCTAAACTCTACTTCCAATGGGTTAATTACCTCACCATCTACGGTGTACTCAAATAAGTGATAAAAGCCACTTTTCTTGTTTTGAATTGGGTAAGCTAATTTTTTTAGCCCCCAATCTTCTTTAGCTATCATCTTAGCGCCGTTAGAAACAAGAAAATCTTCGTATTTCTGTACTGTTTCCTTTATCTGATCTTCAGATAAAACGGGATTTAAGATGAAAACAGTTTCATAATGATTCATAAAAATCGTTTTTATTGTTAAAAATTGGGTGCAAAAATAAATAAATTACTTATATTACACAACTATAATCCTTCCTAATTTTTATTAAAAAAATCAATACTTTTAAAGTGTTAAAATTATGTTAAAGCAAGCGTTTTAACGATGATTTTTGGTTTTTAACCGAAATTTTTGTACTATTGTCGATATCTTAACCGAAATAATATAAAATGTTATGACTTTAAACTGTGTAGTAGTAGACGATTCAGCAATACAACGTCTCTCTATTGTTAAGTTAGTCGAAAATCACCCTTCGCTAAACTTAATTGCAGAGTACAGTAGTGCTTTAGAAACTAAAAATGGTTTAAATACGCATCAAGTAGATTTAATTTTCCTCGACATTGAAATGCCAGTGTTGAATGGATTTGAACTTTTAGACGTATTAAACAACAAACCTCAAATTATTTTTGTAACCGGGAAAACCGAATATGCTTTTAAAGCATTTAATTACGATGCCACCGATTACTTACATAAACCCATTACCAGAGAACGCTTTAACACCTCTGTTGACAAAGCCCTAGAGCAACATAAATTGACTTTGGACTTTAACGAAGAAGAAGGTGAGCATATATTTGTAAAAAGCAACCTTAAAAAACGTAAAGTTTACATTAAGGATATTAAATGGATTGAAGCCCTTGGTGATTATGTGAAATTAGTTACAGAAGAAACGAGCCTAGTAGTATTATCTACTATGAAATCTTTTGAAAAAGAATTACCAGAGAATAAATTTCTAAGAATTCACAAATCCTATATTGTTAATCTTGATAAAATTGATAGATTTAACAGTAAGAACGTGGAGGTTGGCGCTTACGAAATTCCATTAAGTAGAAATAAAAAGACGCAACTTGTTGACGCTTTAAATAATATTTAATGCATTAGGTCAAACTGAAATGTCACACTGAGCGCAGTCGAAGTGTCGCTTTAAGTTTCACATAATTGTTAATGATTAATATGATGAGATTCTGAAACAAGTTCAGAATGACGTAAAATTATATTTCACTAAAAGTTATCTACATTTAAAATAACTTTAACCGACCGAAAATCTTTTATACTAAAGAAGCTGTTATTAATTTTAATAATAGCTTCTTTTGTTTTTGCCAAACTTTGCTGCTTAGGGATTTTTACCAAAATATTTTTATGAAACTGGTTTCTAATTCTGGCAATTGGTGGCGATTCCGGCCCAAGAACATGCTCGGTAAATACCTGTCTTAACGATTTTGCAAACCAAATGGAAGCGGCATCTACCCTATTGTAATCTTTGTGTTTTAAGGTGATTTTTATCTGCTTGAAAACCGGCGGATATTTATAATTGTACCGGTCGTTCATTTGCTCCTTAAACATCTCAACATAATTATTTGTAGAGACTTGCTGTAAAATATTGTGATGCGGATTGTAAGTCTGAATCAGTACTTTACCCCGCTCCTCCGTCCTGCCGGCTCTACCCGCCACTTGCAGCATCAATTGAAAACTGCGTTCGTGGGCCCTAAAATCCGGGAAGTTCAGCATGTTATCGGCATTCATTATCCCAACCAATTTTACATTTCTAAAATCCAACCCTTTCGTTAGCATTTGCGTACCTACCAAAATATCGATTTCCTGTTGCTCTAAAGCCGTAATGATTTTTTCGTAACCGTATTTGCCGCGCGTGGTATCTAAATCCATACGGGCTACTTTATTATCGGGAAACAACAGTTTTACCTCTTCTTCGATTTGCTCGGTACCAAAACCTTTATTGTCTAAATCTTGACTGCCGCAGGCCATACAATCCTGCAGCATTGCCGCATGGTATCCACAATAATGGCAACGCAACTGATTGCGGTATTGATGGTACGTTAAACTCACATCGCAATTCGGACATTGTGGTGAGTGCCCACAGGTTTTACATTCTATAATGGGCGAAAATCCGCGTCGGTTTTGAAACAAAATAATTTGGTGTCCCGCTTTCAAGGTTTCGGTCATTTCCTCAAGCAACCGGTCGCTAAAATGCCCTTTCATCCTTTTCTTTTTCAGCTTATCTTTAATATCCACCAATTCAATATCGGGCATCAACACATCGTTGTAACGTTGCATCAATTCCACAAAACCATACTTATCCTGTTGGGCATTAAAATAACTTTCCAAACTGGGCGTGGCAGAACCCAATAGTACTTGGGCACCGTGCATGTGCCCCAAAACAACGGCCGTATCGCGCGCATGGTAACGCGGTGCCGGATCAAATTGCTTAAACGACTGTTCGTGCTCTTCGTCAACCACAATCAACCCTAAATTATCAAAGGGTAAAAATACCGATGAGCGTGCGCCCAATACAATTTTCGCTTTCGCGGAATTTTGCAGAACATGGTTCCAAACCTCAACGCGCTCCTGCGAAGAATACTTGGAATGAAAAACAGCCACCTGCTCACCAAAATAATTTTGCAATCGCGTTACCAATTGTGTGGTTAAAGCAATTTCGGGCAACAAATACAACGCTTGTTTTCCGTTATTCAACGCTTCTTCAATAAGTTTTACGTACACCTCTGTTTTTCCGGACGACGTAACACCGTGCAATAACGTGACTGCATGATTTTCAAAAGACTTTTTTATCTCGCTTAAAGCGGATTTTTGATAGGTATTAAGATTTTTTGTGGCTTCGTTATCATCGCCGGAATATTGAACTCTGTCGGTTTGAATATGATATTCTTCAAGAATACCTTTATCAATCAACGTTTTTATTATAGCGGTTGAGGCTTCGCTTTCTTGTGATAAATCTGAAACTTTTACGGGTTTTTTCGTTTTTGCCGAAACCGAAAACAGTGTCATTACAACATCGCGCTGTTTTGGCGCACGACTTAAATCGTCCAATAATTTTTGCAGCGCGGTTTCAGAAGAAAAGTTCGCATGCAATTTCACATAGCGCACCAATTTAGGTTTGTACTTCTCGTAAACCTCCTCTTCTACCGTAATCGCTTCCTTTTCAATTAAGCGTTTAATTATGGGAAGTACATTCTTTTTATCTAAAATATTGGAAATATCATGGATTTTTAACGACGATTGATGGTGCAGTGCTTCGTAAACCAAAAACTCATCATCTTTTAAATCAGATTCATCAATAGCTTTTTTGTTTTTGGTGATTACGGTTTCGCTTTCCAAAATAAAAGCACTTGGTAAAGCGGCGCGCATCACATCGCCCAAGGTGCACATATAATAATTTGAAATCCATTGCCACAGTTGCAATTGCTTTTGGTTTACAATGGGTGTTTCGTCTAAAATTTGATGGATGTCTTTTGCCTCATAGGCCGTTGGTGCTTCGTTATGGATTTTAAAAACAATGCCCGTGTATATTTTCGATTTTCCGAAAGGTACCGCAACACGCATGCCTTCACTTAAAAATTGAGATTCGGAAGGTGTGATGCTATAAGTGAATAGCTTTTTTAACGGAATGGGAATAATAACATCAATAAAATACTGCATAAACTAACATTGTTTTCGTAGTTTATTCAAAGATGCATTTAATTCGTAACCCAGCAATAAAATATTTGAATTTAACCACAAATAAAGCAGTAAAATTAAAAGCGCTCCAATAGAGCCATATAATTTGTTGTACTGACTAAAATTTTCGATATAAATACCAAACAAATAAGACGTTAGTATAATGAGGAACGTCGTGAAAAGGGCACCAATGGAGAAAAATTTTGACTCTTTCCCTTCTTTTGTCCCAAAATAATACAAGGTGGCCGTTGCCAAATACACCATGATTATAAAAAATACATACTTAACAATACTGGTCCACAAGAATGCTTGCGAATCAACTTGATAACCTCTGCCTTTTAAGGTATCAAACAATTCTTGAACCACATAAATTTGAAAATACCCTAAAACCACAATGGTAATAATTAATAAAAAAGCCAATATTAATGCAATGCCCAAAGCATATATATATTGTCTGAACACATTTCGTGTGAGCTGTTCGTGGTACGAATTTTCGAACCCCGAAAACACAGCGTTTACACCATTCGCCATTAAAGCAATGGACAGCACAAAAACGGATGACAGCAACCCTCCGCGTTGTGTTTTATCAATATTTTCAAAAATATTATGAAAGAAAAAATCGGAGGTGTTTGGTGGTAAAAACGATTCTAAAAACGCTAAAAACTCTAATCTAAAACCTTCAATAGGAATATAAGGAATGACAATTAAAACGAACAACAAAAACGGAAAAATAGCTGTAAAAAAACTAAATGCAATCGCACTTGCGCGCGTAGTTAATGCGCCTCTTACAATGCCTGTAATATACAGTTCCAATAAATTGTAAAACGACAAGCCTTCAAGCCCGGGCAACTTAATTTGCTTAAAAAAACGAACCAGTACATTAATTACAGGGATTTTATCTAGCTTGTCTTCAATAGATTCATTCATCAAAGTATTTGTGTTTTGTTGTTTATTACAAACTGAACACTAATTTACAGCTTTCAAACTTAAATCCATATTATGCACCGAATGCGTTAACGCGCCGCAGGAAATATAATTTACACCACATTCGGCATAATGCCTTACCGTAGCTTCGTTAATGTTTCCAGAAGATTCTGTTAAGCATTTATTACCAATTATTTTTACGGCTTTTCGCGTGTCTTCATAATCAAAATTATCAAGCAGAATTCTGTAAATACCGTCGTTTTTCAGAATTTCTTCAACCTCAAACAAGTTTCGCGCTTCCACCATAATGTCCAAGTTTTTACCCGTTTCGTTTAAGTATTCCTTGGTCATTTCAATGGCTTTAGTAATGCCGCCGGCAAAATCGATATGGTTGTCTTTAAGCATAATCATGTCGTACAAAGCGAATCTGTGGTTTTCTCCTCCGCCTAATTTAACGGCCCATTTTTCGAGCACCCGAATACCGGGTGTGGTTTTGCGGGTATCGAGAATTTTAGTGTTGGTGCCTTTTAACAAATCTACAAATACTTTTGTTTTGGTGGCAATGGCACTCATGCGCTGCATGGCGTTTAAAACGGTGCGTTCCGCTTTTAAAATGGATTGCGAAGACCCTTCAACAAACATAACAATATCGCCAAAAGTCACTTCGGAGCCGTCTTCAATACGCACATCTATTTTTAGGTTTTTATCGACGTATGCAAATACTTTTTTTGCAAAATTAACCCCGCCAATAACACCTTTATCTTTCACCAAGAGTTTTGCTTTTCCCTTGGCATTTTCTGGAATGCACGCCAAAGAACTATGGTCTCCGTCTCCAACATCTTCCCTTATGGCATTAGAAATTATATGTTTTAATTCGTAGTCAAATTGTTCTTGTGTAATCATGTTTTTGAATTGTTTGTGCTAAAATAAGAAAATGAACAACAAAAATTTCAAAAATTAAATTTCAAATTCTAAAAAACGAAACTTCAATCTTAGGTTTTATCATTTCAAACTAAAAAATGTAATTTTGCCGCATGACTATAAAACTACTTGCCATTGGCAAAACCGACCATAAAGAACTACATGCCTTAATTGACGAATACACGAAGCGTTTGGGCTTTTATGTAAAGTTTAAACTAGAGATTATCCCCGACATTAAAAACTCGAAAAACCTTAGTGAAACCCAACAAAAACTAAAGGAAGGCGAACTTATTTTAGGCAAATTAAAGGCTACCGATGTCTTGATTTTATTGGATGAGAACGGCAAACAATTTGATTCGGTTGGTTTTTCAAATTATTTGCAAAAGCACATGAATTCCGGTATTAAACAATTGGTTTTTGTTATTGGCGGACCTTACGGGTTTTCTGAAGATGTGTATAAAAAAGCGAATGGGAAAGTGTCCTTATCGAAAATGACATTTTCCCATCAAATGATTCGCTTATTTGTTATTGAGCAACTTTATAGAGGCTTTACTATTTTACGGAATGAGCCTTACCATCATAGGTAATTCGTTTTATCAATAACTAATTTTTATTCCTTCGTCATTTTTGAATTTTCCAGTAATCAACCAACCACCAAAATCTTCTGAAACTGCCATTAACAACTCATTCTTTCCTTTTTTTAAATTAAGGTAAATGCCATCAAATAATCCAACAGTTCCTAAATAACGATAATCTCTAGAACGCCATTTATTTGTGCCACTATAAATTGGATTTCCATTTAAAATAGCAACAACGCGATCACTGTAACCAAACTCAAAGAATTTTAATTGATCTTTATTAGAGTTAATAACAATTTTTGCAAATACCGTATTTCCAGGCTTTCCATTTCTTAGCAACTGGATTCTGGATATGTTTGCCGCAGTTCCTTCTTCTACCTTAACTTTACCTTGCCAATTTCTGTTTTTAATTAACTCATTCAAGTTATTTGGGTTGCTTAACAGTTTTTCTTCAAACTTATCTGAGATTTCCCACTGAGGAATAAGTCCTTCAATTGGCTCTCTTTCAATGGGATTAAAATCGACTAATGTTGTAGCTTCTTTATCAACTTTTACATCTGCTAAATGTATCCCAGAAAACCTTCCGCCCCTTATAACAATACCTCCTTTAACAGGTGTATGAGTGAGATACCAAGACAAATTGGGTTTATCTGCATAATCTAAAAACACTTGCGCTTTATTATTATTTACAACTACTTTTACATGTGTCCAATCGTCATATTTATAACTATACGGAAATGAGTATTTTGGACCAAAATTAAGTTGAAACGGTGTAATGCCATTAACTTTAGGTGCGGCTTGATTCGCATCAGCTTTTCCAGAAAGGTGAGACCTCAAAAAGAATAGTTCAGCATTTGCACCAACTACTCTAAATCCAACTCCAGGAAATGCTTGCTCTTCTTTAAGATAAACATCAAACTCTATCGTGCCATTAATAAATTGAGCATCTTTAAGTATAATTGATCCACGTTGAACATAAATAGATTTTTTACCTTTATATGTTTCAACAACATAAGATTGTGCTTTAATATTCCAATGTACGGTATCTAAAGGAATTATATTTTGAGAAAAACTGCTCGCAATAACAAAAAACGAAAATAGCATTATAAGTTTCTTCATGATTAAAAATTTTCTCTAAAGTTGAACATTAATAGTGGTATACACTTAAACAAATTGGTTCAAATACATTCAATATTGTACAGCATTAAAAAAAAAGCGATTTTTGTATTAATCCATGAAAACTCAAAACGAACTAGAGCTAATTGCTGAATGTATTCTTCAGATTGAAGAAAAACTAGGATGGGGAGATTCCTCAAACTGGCATAGCGAGGTTTTTATAGAATTGAGCGAAACCATTCAACACCAAACAAAAGTATTATTAAGTCCGACCACATTAAAACGTGTTTGGGGTAAAGTAACCTACAAAAGTTCGCCTAGTATTAGTACGCTAAATGCATTATCTCAATTTATAGGTTTTGAAAATTGGAGAGATTTTAAAAACAATCAAAATAAAAACTAAAAAGAAATCGGCAGTAAACATGTCGATAATTTTTCCATTGGCAGCGCTTTTGGCTTTGCTTTTTATAACATTATTTTCTACCATTAGCGACCATAAAAACGAGTTAACTGCTGATGCTATTTCTAAAATTAAATTTTCAAGCAAAACAATTAGCAACAGCATGCCCAATTCGGTGGTTTTTGATTTCGATTTATCGGCTATAAAATCAGATAGTATTTATATCCAACAATATTGGGATGCAACTAAAACCATCAAAATAAACAACAAACAAAGTCAAGCCACTGGGATTTACTATTTCCCGGGCTATTTTAGGGCAAAACTTGTAATAGATGGCGATATTATTAATGAACATGATTTGTTTATAAAATCTGATGGTTGGAGTGCTTCTATTGATTATAAACCCATTCCGAAATATATAGCATCTAAAGATTTTATTAATGACGGTTTATCTCTTAATAATGATTTGATTTCCGAAATAAAATCGAGTGAAACACCACTAATTTCTACATTTCATTTTATTGAAGATTTAGGCGCCATATCTGGTGATAATTTCACTTTGGAAACAACATTAAAAAACACGTACAACGAAAAATGGGCGGTTTGCCAAACAGCTCATATTTACATAATAGGAAGCAAAGGAGCAATGGTCCTTCCTATTACAATTCCCGGTTGCATTTCAGATATCAATGTCATGCTAAATGATGTTTACTTTAATGGTAAAAAGCAAAACCTGTCATCTTTCGGTGTTGATATTTCAACGTTTAGAGATATTAAGATTAAAGTTCTAAATAAAAAATTAGATTTTTTTATAGATAACCAAAACGTTTTTTCTGCCTCTTACAATGAAAGCTTAGGCAAACTAGTTGGTATTCGTTACAAATTTTTAGGCGCAGGCGAAATTAAACATGTAAAGCTTTTAAATGTCTACGGAAAAGCGGTTTTAAATGATAATTTTTTACTTACAAACTTACCCTGATTAACTCTTCAATTAGTTTTAAATTCAATGTGTTTTATAAACCTCTTTGCGTTTTTTAAGTTGGCGTTCTAAATCCTTTATGGTTTCCCTAACCGATACCTCAAAATTATGTGTGTTGGAAGTAGCAAAAATTCGCGGCCCCGGTAAACTTAATTCTATGTTGCAAATTTTACCTAAATCGTGTTCTTTTTCATCTAGCTTAAAGTATACTTTTGCACTAATTAAAAAATCGTATCTGCTAAATATTTTTTGTAATTTTTCTTCTGTGAAAGCTGAAAGTGTTTCGCTTATATCGACATCTACATACTGAAAGTTTACTATCATAATACTTGGTTTTATTGTTCTCTCAAATTTAATAAAGATTTCTGTTTTTAAAGGTGATATTTGTCATAATTAAATACTAAAACAACTATACTTTGAATTTTAAAAGATGACTACATATGTCTTCTTTAACACTGTTATATTTTGTTTGCATAAGCCAATGCCCCGCATCTAATTTTACAAACCTATAATAGCCTTTCATATATTGGTGACCTTGCTCTACGCCTACGGCGCCTATAGCCACATCGTGCTCGCCCCAAATAAATAATGTGGGCACATCGATGTCACCAATCACGCCGTCTGTAAACATCTTTGCATTGGCTCTGTAATAGTTCAAGCTGGCCGTAAGCACACCCTTACGTCTGAAGACTGATAAATAGTCTTCAACCTCTTCTTTACTGCTGTGCTTCCATAATTTCCTAAGTAATTCGAAATCGTTTTTCCTAATTTTCATTTCCGGCAAAAACGGCGTTTGAAAATGCCTTATGTACCGACTTTTCTTTTTTTGAATCGGGTCGTTTTTAATGGCATATCCAAACGCTTGTATGTGAGGCACGGATAAGGCAGTCCAGCTTAAAATAGACTCAGAGTGGTCGTGTACCACCTTCCATCCAATTACAGCTCCCCAATCATGCCCAACGAGGTGAAATTTCTGCTTTCCTACGGCCTTGGCAATATCCAAAACATCCTGACTCAATTTATCGATGGTATAGTTCTTTTTTCCTTTTAATATAGCGCCACTGCTATAACCTCTCAAGTTTGGAGCAACACAGTAAAACCCCAGTTTAGCCAAGTCGTGCATAATATTTACCCACATAAAAGCGGTCTCTGGCCAGCCATGAAGCAGAATTACCAATTGATTCTCTTTATTGCCCGATATTCTACAATCGAATGTTAAGTGGCCTACCCTTATATGTTCTTTATGAGTCATCACGATTCAAAAATTACTTTATCACGCATTTCAAACCAAGATTTATAAAATGGCTGATGTATTTTTTCAATACTATTTCGCTTTACCTTAAATGAGGGCGTAATTAGATTATTATCAACGGTCCAATCTTCTTTCATAATAATCACTTTTGCAACTTTTTCATGTTTTCCCAAACTGGGGTTTACGGCGTTTAGGGTTTCAATCAATCCGTTGGTTAAAATGGATTTTTGTTTTGCCATACCAAGTTCAGATAAGGTTATTAGCGCAATAGGCTGCGGAATACCCGTGCCAACCACACAAATTTGCTCAATATCGGTGTTTTTAGACAACAGCAACTCTATATGCGATGGCGAAATATACTTGCCTTTATCGGTTTTAAATTCATCTTTTGCACGACCTGTAATGGTTAAATATCCGTCGTGGTCGTACTCGTCTTTGTCACCGGTTTTAAAATACCCGGCATCGTCAAAAACACGAGCCGTAAGGTCTGGCGCTTTGAAATACCCGGTCATTAAGCAGTTGTTTTTTATTAAAATTTCACCTTCGAGCGAAAACTTAATTTGCACGGGCTCTAAAGCCTTTCCAACCGTTCCTATTTTATTGAAACCCGGTCTTGTAGCATGCGAAATAATACAATCTTCGGTCATCCCGTAAACCTGATAAATGGTCACGTCGATCTTTTTAAACCAACGCATTAAACTGGCCGATAAAGGTGCCGCTCCCGAAACAATAAACGAAGCGTCCTTCAAACCTAATTTTTGCTTCAATTTATTTTTAACCAAACGATTTACAAAAGGTATATTTATTAATATATTTAACTTTTTCTGTGGAATATTTTCCAAGATTTTTTCCTGAAACTTGGCCCAAATCCGGGGCACCGCCAAAAACAAATGCGGTTGGCATTTCTCCAAATCCGAAGCAAAGGTTTCCAACGATTCCGGAAACGAAAATTCAGCGCCAATTACAATACCGTGCGTACCAATACCAACACGTTCGGCAACGTGCGCTAAAGGCAAATACGAAAACAATCGCGGTGTGGGAGACAATTTAATTATCGATTTAATTACCCGCATGCTTTCCATAATGTTGCCCACCGTATGCATAACGCCCTTTGGTATTCCCGTAGTTCCGGAGGTATAAATAATGGTGTGCACTTGGCTGGCATCAATAGTTGGCAATGTTTCCAAAGGCTTTTGATTTTGAATTATATCTTCCCATAAATCGCCTTCATTTTCCCCAAAAGCGCCAACGCTAATTTTGTGAATATCTGGGATTCCAGATTTTTGAGATTCAAAATCTTCTAACTTTCCAATAATAATGGCTTTGGATTCGCTGTGTTCTAAAATCTGTTGAATCGCAGAGGCGTTTAAGGTTGGGTAAATAGGAATGGACACGTAGCCCGCCATCATAATTGCCAAATCCGAAAGCAACCAATGGGCACAATTTTTTGAGAGCAAAGCTACATGACTGCCCTCTGGTAAATTGTACGATTTTAATTTTGAAGCGATTTTACAAACCTCATCTTTTGCTTCCTTAAAGGTATAGGTAACAAGGTTTCCGGCAATGGGCTGCTTTAAAAAAATACGATTGGGCGTTTCGTTTTCCCAATGCATAAAGGCTTCGAGAGGTGAGTTGAATGAAGTCATACTGGTTTTGGTTAGGTTTTAAAGATAAGCAATATGCTGATAAAACGCTTTTTGATGATTATTTACACGCCCCAATCTTCAATTAAACGCGTGTTCATTTGGGTTGTTTCCAATTCATGGGTTTCAATTAAATCATACTTTTTATTTGGCACTTCCGTAATATTCAACGCTTCCATGATTTCAAAGGTAGATACCGTTTCCCTGCCCTTTTTAATCGTGTTTTTAACCAAACATGCGGCAATTACTTTATCCTTCCGCATTAATTTTTGTTCCACATAAATCCATTTTTCATCCACATAAGATATTCTAGTAAACAACTGCGCTTTTTGAAACATTTTAAGCGGTCTGTAATACTGAACACTAATGGCTTGCGTTGGGAAATACCATTTGTTTTTATTAGCTACTTTAAAAAAATTGGTGCGTACCATAAAATCCAATCTTCCTATTTCAAAAAGGGTCATAATGGCAGCATGATTCATTATCGATACATCAATATCGGTTATCCAAACATTAACGGACAGCCGTACCGTATCCGTCGCCTGCACTTTTTCTTTAAATTTTGCTCTAATTAAAGCGGCCAATAATCGAATCCATCTCATTGTTATGCGGTCTTAAATGTTTAAAAAAACCTAAGTTACTTTATTCTTTCTAATTATTTAATATTCTTATACCTTTGGGTAATAAACAATCTATTTATGCAACTCGTTTTCGCCACCAACAACCTTAATAAACTTAAAGAAGTACAAGCTTTAATACCGGCGCACATTAAGCTTTTAAGCCTAAAGGATATTGGCTGTTTTGAAGATGTTCCCGAAACCCAAAACACGATTGAAGCCAACGCCATCCAAAAAGCAGCATACGTAAAACAACATTATGGCTACGATTGTTTTGCCGACGATACAGGTTTAGAGGTTGATGCTTTACATGGCGCCCCGGGAGTTTATTCGGCACGTTATGCCGGCGAGCAACGAAATGCGGATGATAATACCAACAAGCTACTTGCCGAATTACGTGATAAAGAAAACAGAAGCGCCCATTTTAAGACCGTAGTCGCTTTACAATTAAACGGAAAACAACACACGTTCACAGGGATTTGCAAAGGCGAAATAACAACTGCCAAACAGGGCGAAAAAGGTTTTGGCTACGACCCTGTTTTTAAACCCCATGGTTACAACCAAACTTTTGCCGAAATGGATTTGAACCTAAAAAACAGCATCGGCCATCGCGGAAAAGCCATAAAATTACTTGTAGCCTTTTTAAATTCGTAAGCCTCAAAATTTTAAACACAAAAAACTAAAATCTTGTTGGCTGTTAATTTTCTTTATGTTACTTTTAATTTATGACAGAGGAAGCACTTGAAAAAGAAAATATTGCCATTGCCAAAGCCTATAAAGAACTACTAAAGGTTAGTTACAGAACACTTTCAGCTGATGATAAAAAACTAATTCGCAGTGCTTTTGACGTGGCTATTGATGCCCACAAAGATCAGCGCAGAAAATCTGGTGAAGCTTACATTTTCCACCCCTTGGCGGTTGCCAAAATCGTGGCACAGGAAATTGGATTGGATGCCACCTCTATTGCCGCGGCTTTATTGCACGATGTTGTTGAAGACAGCGAAGATTATTCCATATCGGATATTGAAGGCATGTTTGGGGAAACCGTTGCCAAAATTGTTAACGGGCTCACCAAAATTTCATCGCTTAAAAAAGATATGGATGTGTCGATGCAAGCAGAGAATTTTCGAAAAATGCTGCTTACCTTAAATGACGACGTGCGTGTTATCATCATAAAAATTGCCGACAGACTCCACAATATGCAAACCATGGATTCGATGCGCGACGACAAGCAAGTCAAAATAGCATCGGAAACCCTATACATTTACGCGCCTTTGGCGCACCGAATTGGTTTGTATAATATTAAAACCGAACTTGAAGATTTGGGTTTAAAGTATACCGAACCCGAAGTTTACAACGATATTTTAAATAAAATAAAGGAAAGCAAGGAAGAGCAAGACAAATATATTGCAGCTTTTAGCGAGGTTATAAAAAATTCTTTAGACAAGGAATTAATGGATTACACCATAAAAGGTCGACCAAAATCCATTTTTTCCATTCGGAGAAAGATGCAGGTTCAAGGTGTTTCGTTTGATGAAGTTTACGATAAGTTTGCCGTTAGGATTATTTACAAAAGCGACGAAGCCAACGAGAAATTTCTAGCTTGGAAAATCTACTCCATCGTTACCGACCATTTTAGACCAAACCCGATTCGCCTCCGCGATTGGATTTCTTCACCAAAATCTACAGGCTACGAAGCGTTGCACATAACCGTAATGGGGCCAAAAGGACGTTGGGTTGAAGTGCAAATACGTAGTGAGCGTATGAACGAAATTGCCGAAAAAGGCTATGCCGCACATTATAAATACAAACAGAATAGCGAAAAAGAAGACAGTTTAGAAACTTGGATAAACAGGCTTCAAGAGGCCTTGGAAAACCCAGACACCAATGCGGTGGATTTTGTTGAGCAATTCAAACTTAACCTGTATTCAAAAGAAATATTTGTATTTACTCCCACGGGAGAATTAAAATCATTGCCCAAAGGAGCAACCTCTTTAGATTTTGCTTTTAGCATACATACTGAGGTGGGCATGAAAACACGTGGTGCCAAAGTAAACGGGAAACTAGTGCCTTTAAGTCACGAATTACAGAGTGGCGATCAGGTTGATATTTTAACATCGGAATCGGCAAAACCCAATGCCAACTGGTTGGATTATGCAACTACGGCCCGAGCCAGAAGCAAGATTAAATCGGCTTTAAAAGAAGATAAAAAACGTATTGGAGAGGAAGGAAAAGAAATTCTCAGAAGGAAATTAAAGCAGTTGAAAATTACGCTTAATGAAGCTTCGGTAAACGAATTGGTGAACTATTTTAAACTTAAAACCAGTCTCGATTTGTTTTACAGGGTGGGTCTTGGCACCATCGATAATACCATGCTCAAAGAATATGCGTCGTCAAGAAGCAATGCTTTAATGAGCTTTATCAAAAATAAAATAACGAGAAAGCAAACGGTAAAAAAAGAGGATTTAGAGAAAGACGAGGTTACCGCAAAATACGATTCGCTTGTTTTTGGTAAAGAAGAAGAAAAATTGGATTATAAATTATCAAACTGCTGCAACCCTATTCCCGGTGATGATGTGTTTGGATTCTTAACCGTTAATGAAGGCATTAAAGTGCATAAAAAAAACTGTCCGAATGCCGTAAGTTTACAGTCTAATTACGCTTACCGAATCATGCAAGCCAAATGGATAGATTCTTCACAGCAAGAATTTTTAGTT
Organism: Hwangdonia seohaensis; assembly: GCF_031932625.1. Taxonomy (NCBI): domain Bacteria; kingdom Pseudomonadati; phylum Bacteroidota; class Flavobacteriia; order Flavobacteriales; family Flavobacteriaceae; genus Hwangdonia; species Hwangdonia seohaensis. The sequence continues at coordinate 381,481 of NZ_JAVSCK010000004.1, read as the reverse complement.
AAAATTACGCTTACCGGAATTGACCATATTGGTTTGGTAAACGATATTACCAGCATTGTTTCGGAAAACATGCACGTAGACATGAAAAGCATTAGTTTTGAGAGTAACGACGGGCTGTTTTCAGGTAAAATCAATGTGGTTGTAAAAAACAATACCATCATAAAAAAGCTATTGGAAAAACTTAAAAAAATTAATGGCATAGATAAGGTTACTAGAGTATAAAAAAAGTGTAAATTTGCGATGAAATTATGAATGCAAAAGCAGATACCAAAAATCAGGAAATAGTTAAAAGCGTCTTTACAAGCTTTTTAGAGAATAACGGACACAGAAAAACGCCCGAAAGATACGCTATTCTGCAAGAAATTTACAACAGCAACGAGCACTTCGATATTGAGTCGTTGTACCTCAGCATGAAAAACAAAAAATACCGGGTGTCTCGTGCCACACTTTACAACACCATAGAATTGCTTTTAGACTGTGGTTTGGTTAGAAAACATCAGTTTGGGCACAATCAAGCACACTACGAAAAATCGTATTTTGACAGACAGCACGATCATGTTATTTTAACCGATACGGGCGAAGTTATTGAGTTTTGTGACCCGCGTATTCAAACCATAAAAAAAACCATCGAAGAAGTTTTCGATATCGAAATAAACAACCACTCACTCTATTTTTACGGAAACAGAAAAAAACCTGATCAAAATCAGGATAAATAAACAACAAATATAACATCAAAATGGCAGTAGATTTACTACTAGGGTTACAATGGGGAGACGAAGGCAAAGGAAAAATTGTTGACGTTCTAACTTCCAACTACAACATTATTGCACGTTTTCAAGGTGGTCCAAATGCAGGACACACTTTGGTATTTAACGGAAGAAAACATGTATTACACACCATTCCGTCGGGGATTTTCCATGACGATGCCACTAATTTAGTCGGAAACGGCGTGGTTATCGATCCTGTTATCTTTAAAAAAGAACTGGATAAATTAGAAGAACAAAACGTTGATTACAGAAAATCGCTTCTAATTTCCCGTAAAGCACATATTATTTTACCAACACATCGGTTGTTGGATGCTGCCAGCGAAGCCTCAAAAGGGAAAGCTAAAATAGGCTCGACCCTTAAAGGTATTGGCCCAACCTATATGGACAAAACCGGCAGAAACGGCATTCGTGTGGGCGATTTGGAGTTGAGCGATTGGAAAACACGTTACAGAGCTTTAGCCAATAAGCACGAATCGATGATTGCTTTTTACAATGTAGACGTTCAATACGATTTAGCGGAATTGGAAAAAGAATTTTTTGAAGCCATCGAAGTTTTAAAATCATTAAAATTTATCGATTCCGAAGAATATATTTACCAAGCACAAAAATCCGGACAAACCATTTTAGCCGAAGGTGCCCAAGGCTCGTTGTTGGATATCGACTTTGGCACCTATCCGTTTGTAACATCCAGCAATACTACGGCCGCAGGAGCTTGTACCGGCTTAGGCGTTTCGCCAAATCAAATCGGTGAGGTTTTCGGTATTTTTAAAGCCTATACAACCCGTGTGGGTTCTGGCCCGTTCCCTACCGAATTGTTCGATAAAGACGGAGAAACCATGGCCAAAGTGGGCAACGAATTCGGTGCAACAACCGGACGCGCAAGACGCTGCGGTTGGCTCGACCTAATAGCTTTAAAATATGCTTGTCAAGTTAATGGAGTAACCCAATTAATGATGATGAAAGGCGATGTACTTTCCGGTTTTAAAACCTTAAAAGTGTGTACGGCATATAAATACAAAGGCGATATTATTCATCACTTCCCTTATAATATCGAACCTGAAAATGTAGAACCTATATATACAGAATTAAACGGATGGAGTGAAGATCTAACTGAAATGTCTGAAGCTTCACAGTTACCAAAAGCTTTAAACGAATACATAGAATTTTTAGAAAAGGAACTTGAAATCCCTATTACCATTGTCTCCGTTGGCCCTGATAGAAAACAGACTATTTTCAGGAAGCAATTTGTTTCATAAAAAACAAAACACAAATTTAAAAACGCTTCTCCCGATAACTATTGGGATTGAAGCGTTTTTTGTTTCATACCAAAATCATAAAAAAAACATAACAGATAATTTAACTTTATTATTATCGTTATTTTTGCTACAAACAAATGTTACTTTGAAACCATCACATCTTTTATATATCCTACTTTTTGTTGGCTTTGGGCAATCACAGTTTTGTCATGCTCAAAAAAAAATCAAAATAGAATATACTGGATTTTTAACTTTTGACGAAGAAAAATATCCTGGTGCTAAAATTTTAACGCGAGACGATTCGCAGCAAGTACATATTATACACGGCGGTATAAACATGTGGTGCGATCAAGCCATTCATTATGGCAACGAAGATTTTGTTGAAGCCTACGGAAACGTTATTATTAAACAAGGCGACACGATTAATATGACGTCTAAATACGTAGAATACAGCGGTATTTCACAGTTGGCCTTTGCCAGTGGCGATGTGGTTTTGGAAAACCCGGATTCTAAAATTTCATCAGACACCCTATATTTTGACCGATTAAAACAACAGGCTTTTTACAGAAATGGCGGTCATGTACAAATCGATTCCTCTGGCACCATTACCAGTAAAATTGGGCGTTACTACATGGATACTAAAAAATATCAGTTTGTTGAAGATGTGGTCTTAAAAAGCGATAGCACCGTGGTTAATTCCAACTATTTCGATTTTTATGACGAAACCAAACACGCCTATTTATTTGGGCCTTCAACCATAACCACGCCCGAAAGTGTCACCTATTGCGAAAAAGGTTTTTACGACACCGAAACTAAAATAGGGTATGCCCTTAAAAAAGCAAAAATAGATTACGAAAACAGAACTGTTGAAGGCGACAGTTTATACTTTGACAACAATACCAGTTTTGCATCGGCAACCAACAATATTACGGTAACCGACACCTTAAACAAAAGCATTGTAAGAGGGCATTATGCCGAGGTTTTCAAGGAAAAAGACTCCATGTTTATTACAAAACGGGCCTTGGCGATTACAGTACAACAAAAAGACTCGATTTACATACACGCCGATACGCTTATGGTTACGGGCAAACCCGAAAAAAGAATCACTAGGGCCTTTAGAAATGCGCGTCTTTTTAAAAGTGATATGAGTGCCAAGGCAGATTCTATTCACTCCAACCAAGAAACTGGCTTAACACAGCTTATAAACATCTCGAAATTTGATAGCAATGATGCCTTTTCGGTAAAACGAAAACCCATTCTTTGGAATATTGAAAACCAAATGACCGGGGATACCATTCACTTAAAATCGAATCCGAAAACCGAAAAACTGGACTCGCTTATTGTGTTCGACAATGCGTTCATTATAAGCAAAGACACCTTAGATGCAGGCTATAATCAAATAAACGGCAAAAAACTGATTGGATTGTTTGATGAGGACAATGAGCTGTACCAAGTCGATGTTTTGAGAAACGCTCAATCCATTTACTATTTTAGAAATGATGAAAATGAGCTGGTGGGGATTGACAAATCGAAATCCGGTAGCATTATTATTTTTATAACTGATAGAGAAATTGAAGAAGTGAGGAAAATCAACCAAATAGATGGTGATATTTATCCAGAATCCAAATACCCGAAAAACGAAAAACTTTTAAAAGGCTTCGATTGGCGCGACGACGAGCGTCCGCGTAGCGTTGAAGATTTATTTAAAGATGATCCGCCATTGGTTTTGCCCGTTATAAAAGGATTGGAAGATTATGTGCCACAAGAGGATTTTGTAGATGAAGATTTATTGGAACGTATCAAAAAAGCGGACAGCGCCGCCAATTCAAAAGAAAACTCCAAAGCGTCGAGGAATTTACCAAAAAACGTAAAGAAAAAAGGTGAAAAGGAGAAGGTTTACCCAAAAAGCGTATTAGATAACCAGGAATAAACAATGAGGTTAGATTTCTTTAAATACCAAGCGCAAACTTCGCCGCACCCCTTAGCCATGGAAATTTCCCATGCTAACGGCTCGTATATTTACGATACCAACAACAAAGCCTATCTCGATTTTGTTGCTGGCGTTTCGGCGAGCACTTTAGGGCACAATCACTCCAAAGTGGTTAACGCCATAAAATCGCAATTGGATAAGTATATGCATGTTATGGTTTATGGTGAGTACATACAAAAACCAGCGGTTGAGCTCACGAAGCTTTTAGCAAAACACCTTCCCGCTTCTTTAGAAAAAACCTATTTAACCAATTCTGGTACCGAAGCTATTGAAGGTGCATTAAAATTAGCAAAACGCGCCACAGGACGAAGCGAAATAATTGCCGCTAACAAAGCGTACCATGGCAACACTATGGGCTCTCTGAGTGTGATGGGCTTTGAAGAACGCAAGCAGGCTTTTCGCCCGTTATTACCAAATGTTAAATTTATTGAGTTTAACAAGGCAGCAGATTTAAAACACATCACAGTTAAAACAGCATGCGTGATTTTAGAAACCATTCAAGGTGGCGCAGGTTTTATCGAGCCCAAAAACAACTATTTGGAAAAAGTAAGACACCGTTGTAACGAGGTTGGCGCCCTACTCATTTTAGACGAAATCCAACCCGGAATAGGCAGAACCGGTAAGCTTTTCGGGTTTCAGCATTACAATTGCATTCCAGATATTTTAGTTACCGGCAAAGGCTTGGGAGGCGGTATGCCCATTGGTGCGTTTACGGCCTCAAGCAAGCTTATGGATTTGCTGTCCGATAACCCCAAATTAGGTCATATTACAACCTTTGGTGGCCATCCGGTTATTGCAGCTTCGGCGTTGGCAACATTGCAGGAAGTTACCCAAAGCACATTAATGGAACAGGCTTTGGAAAAAGAACAGCTTTTCAGAAAACTTTTGGTACATCCATTAATTAAAGACATCCGTGGAAAAGGATTGATGCTTGCCCTTATTACACCTTCAGATGCCGTGGCAAATGACCTGATTCTTAAATCGCAAGACGCCGGTTTAATACTTTTTTGGTTGCTTTTTGAGCCCAAAGCAGTAAGAATTACGCCGCCATTAACCATTTCAAACGAGGAAATCATCAAAGGATGTGCTATTATTATTGATATTTTAAACACTTTACAACCCTCTAAATAATTTTCAACCCATTGAAAACCACAACAAAACAAGAGAAAATCTGCATTTGCGGCACAACTGTTGATTACTTTGTTAAAAACATTTAAGACATAAGTCTTATAAATTAGAATAGAACCTTAATTTTATTAACGAAGAAACTTACAACGTGCTTATGGAGTTTAGTCATAACGACAACAACAATTTGCCTCTTACAAAGTTTGAATCGATGTTAAAAACAAATCATGTTTTGTTCTTCGATTCAGAAGAATTTGAAAACATCATTCACCACTATCTCAACCAAGGCAAAATAGCTTTAGCAAAAAAGGCGATTAAATTAGGTTTGGACCAGCACCCTACGTCCATTAGTTTAAAACTTTTTAAAGTTGAAATTTATGTGTTTGAAGACAAGCTGCCAGAGGCCGATGCCTTATTGAACGATTTGTATAGTTTAGACCCACTGAATGAAGAAATATTCATTCAAAAAGCAAATATTTTATCTAAAAAAGACGAGCACTTAAAGGCCATTGATGTTTTAAAAAAAGCCTTAAAACTTACTGATGACGTTATAGATTTGTATGCTTTAATTGGTATGGAGTATCTTTTTTTAGACCAGTTTGAAAACGCCAAAACATATTTTATGAAATGTTTAGAGCAAGATGTAGATGATTACTCAGCGTTGTACAATGTTATTTATTGCTTTGAATTCCTCAACCAAAATGAAGATGCCATTTTGTACTTAAACGTGTTTTTAGATAAAAATCCGTACTGCGAAGTTGCATGGCATCAATTGGGCAAACAATATGTTGTTCTAAAAAAATATAAAAAAGCTTTGGCTGCTTACGATTTCGCCATTATTTCTGACGATACTTTTGTGGGCGCGTATTTAGAACGCGGAAAGGTACTGGAAAAGCTAAAACGCTACGAAGACGCCATTGAAAACTACAACATGTCGCTTCAATTAGACGACCCCACATCGTTTGCTTTGCTGCGCATTGGAAATTGCCACGAAAAACTGAAAAACGACGACTTAGCCGTTCAATATTATTACAAAACGGTACACGAAGACCCGTTATTGGACAAAGGTTGGATAGCCATCACCAAATTTCATATTAAAAAGAAAGATTACCACAAAGCCTTGTACTATATAAACAAAGCGATTAACATTGATTCGGAAAATGTACATTACTGGAAGGCATATTCATTAATTAACCAGCGGTTAAATTTATATGAAGAAGCCGAGCGCGGTTTCAAAAAAACCTTGGAGTTAGGCAATTACGAATTAAACACGTGGTTATCGCGTGGCGACTTGCTCATTAAATTGGGCGAGCCAGAAGCTGCCATATTTAATTTTGAACAAGCGGTGGAGTTTTATCCCGACAATGCCGAATTGGAATACCGATTAGCTGGACTTCATTTTTCTTTAAACGAAAATGAAAAAGGCACTTTTTATTTAAAAAACGGTTTAAAACACAACGAAGCATTCAACTTTATAATTGAAGAACTCTTCCCGGAAGTATCTAATAAAATCCTTGTAAAAAACTTACTAAAAACCAATCTGTAATTAACGGTTACATTAAAATGTATATCTTTGGTTTCTGCTTAAAAATCAACATATGCAAAGACGTTTTATAGATTATTTAGTCATTTCGCTTAAAGGTATTGCCATGGGTGCAGCCGATGCTGTTCCTGGTGTTTCAGGTGGTACTATTGCTTTTATTTCCGGTATTTACGAAGAGTTGATTTCTACCATTAGCAATGTTAATCTTTCTCTGTTTAAAACCCTTTTTTCCAAAGGTTTAAAAGCGTTTTGGCAACAAGCCAATGGTAACTTTTTAACTGCGCTCTTGCTAGGTATTATTGTAAGTTTTGTGTCGTTTATGCGGCTAGCAAAATATTTGTTAGAGCATCATCCTGTACTTATTTGGTCGTTTTTTTTCGGTTTGATTGTGGCCAGTATTTATTTTGTTGGCAAGCAAATCACCAAATGGAATTTGGCCGTAATCGTATGTCTTATTTTTGGAGCCGCCATTGCTTTTTATATTACCACACTACCGGCATTGGCGACCAACGCTAATCCCTGGTTTTTGTTTTTGGCGGGCGCCATTGCCATTTGCGCTATGATTCTTCCGGGTATTTCGGGTTCCTTCATTTTAATAATTCTAGGCGCCTACAAAACATTAAGCGACGCTTTGCATGATTTTGATGTAAAAAAAATAGTCATTTTTGCCGTTGGCGCCCTAATGGGCTTGCTAAGCTTTAGTCGGGTTTTAAAATGGTTGTTTAAACATTACCACAACATTACGCTGGCCATACTTACTGGTTTTATATTTGGATCCCTAAACAAAGTTTGGCCTTGGAAAAGGACGCTTACATGGCATACCAATTCAAAAGGAATTAAAATGCCATTGTTGGAAGAAAGCGTTTCACCGTTTGCCTTTGAGGGCGCAAACCAAATCACAATAGCCATTGGCTTAATGATTCTTGGTTTTTTAACTATTTTTATTCTTGAAAAACTAGGCACGAAAAAACTATAATGCAAAGCACCAGAACTTTTACAGACAAGCTATTCCTTATTCTTAAGGGCTTAGGTATGGGTGCTGCCAACAAGGTTCCTGGCGTTTCTGGTGGCGTGGTTGCTTTTGTAGCCGGTTTTTACGAGGAGTTTATTTACTCGCTTCAAAAAGTAAACAGTAAAGCTTTTAAACTCCTTATTAATGGGCGGTTTAAGAGTTTTTTCCAATATATAAACGGGCGTTTTTTAGGCCTGCTTTTCTTTGGGATGGTAGTTAGTTATTTTAGTGTTTCAAAAATTTTGGATTATTTAATAAAACATTACGAGCTGTTTGTTTGGAGTGTTTTTTTTGGAATGATAATCGGCTCTATTTATTACATCTACAAAGATTTTAAGGATTGGAATTTTACAACCTACTTCTCGCTATTTATTGGCATAATAATAGGTTTAAGCATTAGTTTTTTAAATCCGGCAAAAGAAAATGACAATCTTTGGTTTGTGTTTTTCTGTGGCATAATAAGCGTTTCGGGAATGACACTACCCGGGTTTTCCGGCTCCTTCATTCTTATTCTTTTGGGCAATTATGTATTGCTTTTGGTAGATTCGGTAAACGCTTTGTACGATACGGTTTCAGATGTATTTAGTGGCGATTTTAGTTTTTTCCAAAACCCGGTACGCCTACGAATGCTTAAGGTGCTTGGTGTTTTTACATTGGGCTCTGTAACGGGTTTGGTTACCTTTTCGCATCTGTTAAGCTATATATTAAAACACTATAAAAGCATCACCCTTTCCGCCATTATTGGGTTTATTGTGGGGTCGTTGGGTGTGGTTTGGCCTTGGAAAAAAACCATTTACAAAATAAACGATAACGGTAGTTTTATACTAGATTCTACAGGAGAAAAAATAATTGCCAATTACAAACGCTTTATGCCCGATGTAACTACAGAAACCCTTTATGCCATTGCATTTATTGTTTTGGGCATCGGTATTGTTTTAGCACTTGAATTTTACGGCCAAAAAACCAGAAAAACCAAATGAACAAATTAGGACTTTTAGGCAAAAACATATCGTATTCATTTTCAAGAAACTATTTTAAAAATAAGTTTGAAAATGAAAACATCAACAATACAACTTATGAGAATTTCGATATTGAATCAATCGATTTATTTCCGTCAATAATAAAAAACACAAAAGACCTAAAAGGTTTAAATGTTACCATTCCGTACAAAGAACAAGTGATTCCTTTTCTTGATAAAATAAACAAAAAAGCCAAATCCATTGGCGCGGTAAACACCATAAAAATCACGAAAAAAGGAAAACTTGTTGGCTATAATACAGATTGCTACGGTTTTAAAAAAACCATAAAACCCGCTTTAAAATCGCAGCATAAAAAAGCATTGATTTTAGGTACAGGCGGCGCCAGTAAAGCCATTGCCTACAGTTTAAAAGAGCTAAATATTGCATACAGTTATGTGTCCAGAAAAGCTTCAGAAGGTATCGATTTCACATACGATTCACTTACCGAAGCTATCATTAATCAGCATCAAATTATAATAAACTGTACACCGTTGGGCACGTTTCCCAATGTAAATGATTGCCCAAACATACCATATCACGGCATTACCAAAAACCACGTTTTGTTCGATTTAATATACAATCCCGAGGAAACCAAGTTCCTCAATCAAGGTAAACTACATGGTGCCAAAACGATTAACGGATTAAATATGCTGAAATTTCAAGCAGAAAAATCGTGGTCTATTTGGGATTTGTAATAAAATAACTACTCAAGCTATTAAAAGCACCACTTACACTTTGTAAATACTTGAGTTGTTACTATCTTTAAACCTTAAAGTATATTACGAACCTAAACATTTTTTAAAATGTCTGAGATAGATAACCTGCAAAAAGCAGACGGAAAAGAAGAAAACAAATTACCCGTTAAAAATGATGATAACACTGAAAACACATCATTAGATAATAATGCCCAATCCGTAGAAGAAACTCCTGAAATAGATGAAAAAGAAGCTACTTCTCAAACCGTTGAAGCTGAAAAAGAAGAGCCTTCCAACGAAAAAGAAGAAGTGGCTGAAACACCTAAAGATGAAGCGGTCGACACATCTAAAGATGAAGATGTTATCAATGAGATTGAAGAGTCCAATGCTGAGGACGCGGAAGATGAGGGCAACAAAGAGCGCCATACCATTGCCGTAAAAGAATACGATAAAATGTCGTTGGAATCTTTAGCCATCGAGTTGGAAAAGCTATTGAAAAACGAGAAAATTCAAGCCATAAAATCGCATGTCAACGATATAAACAACGAGTTTAAAACTAAATTCCAAGCTTTATTAGACGAGAAAAAAACAGAGTTTTTAAACGACGGAGGCAACGAAATAGATTTTTATTACTCCTCGCCCATACAAAAACGATTTAAAACGGCTTATAAAGCATACAGAACCAAACTAAACGAACATTATAAAGGTTTGGAAAAAAACCTGAAACAAAATTTAGCCGACAAGCTGGAAATTATTGAAGAATTAAAAGGCCTGCTTAACGTTGAAGAAAACATAAATACCACTTACAAACATTTTAAGGAATTACAGGAGCGCTGGAGAAACACCGGGCCAATTCCCAGAGACAAATACAACAATGCCTGGAACTCTTACCACCACCACGTTGAGCGTTTTTATGATTTTTTACATTTAAACAGAGATTTACGCGATTTAGATTTTAAACACAATTTAGACAAGAAATTAAAAATTATTGAGCGTGCCGAAGAGTTGGCCAAAGACGATAATGTGATGCGATCGTTTAGAGAGCTGCAAGAACTTCACAAAATGTGGAAAGAAGAACTTGGACCTGTGGCCAGGGAGCACCGAGAAGAAATCTGGGATCGTTTTAAGGCGGCCACAAAAATAATAAACGACAAACGGCAAGATTACTACAAAGAAATTGATAAGGTTTATGAAAAAAACCTTGAAAACAAGCTCGAAATTATTGCTAAAATAGAAGCTATAGGCGAGCAAGAAAGCAAATCACATAGCTCGTGGCAGAAAAAGATAAAAGAAGTTGAAGCACTGCGAAACGACTTTTTTAACGCCGGAAAAGTTCCCATAAAAGTTAACGAAGCTACTTGGGCGAAATTTAAGGATTCGGTTAGGGCGTTTAACAAAAAGAAAAATGCCTTTTATAAAGGCTTAAAAATGGAGCAGTATGACAATCTCCAGAAAAAATTAGAGCTCATTAAAATTGCCGAAGACAACAAAGACAGTGAAGATACTGAAGTTACCACGGCATTGATGAAAAAAATCCAGAGCGATTGGAAAAAAATCGGCCATGTTCCGCGTAAAGACAGCGATAAAATTTGGAAACAATTTAAAAATGCATGTAACTACTATTTTGATAGGCTGCATGCTAAAAGAAATGCTGCCAGCCAAGAGCAAGTTGATGCTTTCAACCAAAAACAAGATTTGTTAAACACATTAAAAGAGTTAAGTTTAACCGGAGATAAAGACAAAGATTTAACCACCATAAAAGACCAAATCAACACTTGGAAAAATATAGGCAGGGTACCAAACGACAAGCGTTATATTGAAGGTAAGTTTAATAAGGTTTTAGATAATTTGTTTTCTAGTTTGAAAATGGAAAAGAATGAAATTGAAATGATTAAATATGAAAACAAATTAGATAATTTAAACAGTGGAGACAACAATACCAGAAACCTTGATAACGAACGTTCTTTTATCAAAAAGAAAATAGACGAGGTTAAGAGCCAAATCAATCAATTGGAGAATAATTTACAGTTCTTTACTAATGTTGATGACGATAATCCGTTGGTAAAGGAAGTTCACAACAATATTAAAGCGCACAAGCAAACTTTAAAGCTCTTAAAAACCAAGCTTAGTAAAGTTAAATCGCTGTATTAAAAGTTAACGTATCTTGTTAAAAGCAAAAAATCCCGTAATTGAATTACGGGATTTTTTGCTTTTATCAGTTATCTAATAAGTGTTTTTACAAAACCTTATTTTTAAACCCTAACGTGTCCATCGCCATAAACATAATACTTGTTGGTAACAAGTTCTTTAAGCCCTAATGGGCCGCGGTGGTGCAGTTTATCGGTACTAATGGCGAGTTCTGCGCCCACACCTATTTGTCCACCATCAGTAAATCTAGTTGATGCATTTTGATATACCACAGCACAATCTACTTGTTCCATAAAGGTTTTTGCTATGTCGTTACTGGTAGTCATAATGCTTGTTGAATGGCCGCCGGAATATTCATTTATTTTTTCGATAGCTTCAAAAACAGAATCAACTGTTCCGATGCAACATTTCATTTCTAAAAACTCTTCAAACCATATGGAATGGTCGTCGATTAATTTTTCATCTTTTAGAACTTCTTTGGCTTTATCATCTACCAAAACCGTAACCTCACTTTCCTTCAAAATAGCATTTAGTTCTTTGATTTTATTTTGATAACCTGGAATGTTTTTGTTCACCAATATTTTATCGAGTGCGTTACAAGCTGATATTTTATGGGTTTTTGCATTTAAAATAACTGCAATGGTTTGTTTCCAATCGGCATATTCATCAATATATAAAAAGTTATTTCCGCGACCGCTAACCAAAACCGCACATTTAGCATGCTCTTTTACAAACTTTATAAGTTGCTCGCCACCCCTTGGAACAATTAAATCCAATGGCTCGGTCGGGTTTTTTAAAAAGGCTTGGGTTTCTTGCCTATTCATGTTTAGCATTTTAATAAAATCTGTGCTTAAATTATTTTCTTCAAGGGCTTTATGCCATAATTTTACAATGGCCGTATTGCTGTGCAATGCTTCTTTTCCGCCTTTAAGCAATATTTTGTTATTGGCTTTAAAAGCGAGTACCGTAGCCTCAACAGTTACATCTGGTCGAGATTCGTAAATAATCATGATGGTTCCAAAAGGCGCTGTTTTGTTTACAACTTCCAACCCGCTGTTTAAAGTGTTTTTACTTATTATTTGATTTACGGGATCTTGCTGTGCTTGCACTTCTTTAATGGCCGTAATCATGCCATCTACTTTCTTTTTATTTAAAATTAAGCGATCGTACATGGCTTGATCCTCTTTATTAAAAGCCTCAATATCCTTTTTGTTTGCCTGTAATAAATCGTCTTGGTTTTCCCGCAATAGGTTGACCATACTTTTTAAAACATTGTTTTTTATATTCTCTGATAATAATTCCATCTTCATTCTTTTTTTATAGTGATACTTTTGTACCAACTGATTTTCCATTAATAATATCAATAATGGTATTATCTTTTTTTCCGTTTGCAATAAAGGTTGGTACATTATTGGCCGCGGCTTGTTGGGCATAATCCAATTTTGAGCCCATACCGCCTCTGCCTTCTTCTTCGGCTTTATTACTATCTTTTATATATTTTTCCAAATCTTCTTCTGGACATACGTTCTTTATTAAATCGCTACTGGCTTCTTCAGGATGTCCCGTAAAAAGCCCATCAATATCTGTTAAAATGATAAGTTTATCGGCGTTTAATAATTGTGCAATTAAGCTTGCCAATTCGTCGTTATCCGAAAACATAGACATGGTCACCGATACGGCGTCATCTTCATTGGCAATAGGGATGACACCCTCAGCCAGTAACCCTTCGCAACAATTAATCATATTCTGCCTGTGTACGCCTGGGCTAAAATCGCGCTTTGTGGGCAATACTTGGGCGCACTTCATCCCATAATCGTGAAAAATATTATAATAGAGGCGCATCATTCTAGGTTGCCCAATGGCAGAATACACCTGACGTCTTTGGGTTGTGTCTTCTATTTTAGATTTCCCCAGCACTTCTTTTCCTGCAATTACAGAACCCGAAGAGACCAAAATGGTCATAATACCACGCTCGTAAAGCTCTGCTATTTGTTTTACCAATCGTCTTAAAACTGGTCTTACTATTCTATTGTCTTTGTTGGTCATTACATTCGTACCAACTTTTATTACTATTCTTTCTTTACACATATTAGTGTTCTTTACCTAATTCCACTGCACGGTTAAATGCAGAAAAAGCGGCTTCTTTTATTAACTCGTTTACATTGTTATCTTCCATTGAATCCAAAGCGGCACGAGTGGTGCCTCCTTTTGATGCGACCTTGTCCATCCAAGAATTTGGTGATAAGTTTGATTGATTAAACAACTCAATCGCACCCGTAAAGGTTTGGCTCACCAAAACGGTGGAATCGTTTTTTGAAAAACCCATTTGCAGTGCTGCTTCCATCATACTTTGCATAAAGTAAAACACATAAGCAGGTCCGCTACCGGAAATTCCTGTGGATGCATCAATCAGTTTTTCGTTGGACACACGAATGGATTTTCCTGTTGTATCCAATAAGCTTTCAATGGTTAACCTTTCAATTCTCGACACTTCATCTGACGTGACATACGATGTTAACCCCTTCCCTATTTGGGCTGGTAAATTAGGCATCGCCCTAACTATTTTTTCTAATCCGGTTATCTCTTTTATGGTAGCAATGGTAACGCCTGCCATAATAGAGATAATAATTTGTTGTGGTTTTACCAGTGATTTTATGGCTTTAAAAAGACCTTCAGCATGATATGGTTTTACTGCAATAAAAATAATGTCTGCTTGTGGTACACATTCATCCAACTCTTTAAAAGCATCAAAATGCGATATTTGATTAAGTGCTTCCAATTTCTCTTCAGACTTATCTAAAACCATGATATTCCTCTTTTTTAAGAGTTTTGATTTAGACATCCCTTCGGCATAGGTAAGCCCCATATTTCCCGCTCCAATTACTAGTACTTTCATTTAGTTGTTTTTGTTGATAATTTTTTGAAAAAGATAATTAAACGAATAGCATACAGTCTTTACAGTCTTTTACCTCGCCATAATAGGTTTCGCGGTACTTATGAAGCGTTTTTATAGGTAAGCCAAATAAGTATTTCTTTATATAAGTAACCTTTGTGGTTAGCTCTCCCATTTTTACTGTATGTCGTTTTTCGTAAGTTGTTTTTCTTTTTACTTGTAAAATTTTCATATGTTCTTGTTTTATTAAATTGATTATTTAAATTGATTATCGCTCTAATCGCATTTCTATATTTCTTGCTTTAAAGCCTTGTTTTTCAAATATTTTTATAACCGGGTTATCTATGTTTATGTGTACTGCAATATCGCCCTTACAGTATTTTATAGTGTGTTTTATTAATGCTTTGGCAATTCCTTTTCTTCTGAAACTTTTTTTAACCGCCACATAAACCAATATGTTTTCAGATAAATACTCATTCATACCTGTTCTATTTACCACAACGGCTCCCAAAATTTCATTTCTATTTTCCATAACAAACACGTAACCACCTAATCCGGGAAGCTCTTTGGCTGCATACAAAATAGATTTTTGAATAGCGCTCTTTGTGTCTTTAAAAACTCCGGAATGTTCGTATAAAAAATTGGTGATACGGTTAATATCAATCATAGATAGCCTTGAAAAAGCATCAAATGTTTTAATAGTCATTAAATAGGGTTATGGTGATTTTTATCTATAAAATAGATAGAAATAAAACTGAAAAAAAATCAGTTATGCATTATGCATTATCTACTTAAAAACTCAAGTAAATAATATAAATAAGACACTAAGGTGTAAAGTGAATATTTATGGAATTATGTAGAAGGTGGGATAAATTTATCCGATTGGTTTCTAAAAACCAGAAAGTTAAAGTTGAAGATTCTGTTATTTCGCTTTTCATGAATTCCTTTTCCCATGCAGCAAATGTACGAAAATGAAGCCCTTTTAGCAAATTAACAGTGTTAAGATAAATACAAATTTAGATTTGTGCGATATGAAAAACTACAGACTTTTAGCTTCCTCCCAAAAGATATCCATTTCGGCCAATGTCATATCCTTTAAAGGTTTGTTTAAACTTTTTGCCTTCGCTTCAAGGTATTGAAATCGTTTTGAGAATTTTTTATTGGTACGCTCTAAAGCATTTTCGGGGTTAATATTTAAAAAACGTGCGTAGTTTACCATAGAGAACAATACATCGCCAAACTCGCTTTCCATTTTATCTTGATTTCCTAAACTTACTTCGGTTTTAAATTCGCTTAGCTCCTCTTCAACCTTTTCCCAAACTTGATTTGGTGCTTCCCAGTCAAAACCAACGCTGGCCACTTTTTCCTGAATTCTATTGGCTTTTACCAAAGCCGGTAAGCTCTTGGGTACGCCTTCCAAAACACTTGTTTTTCCTTCTTTTAGCTTAAGGTTTTCCCAGTTTCGTTTTACATCATCCTCGTTTTCAACCTTAACATCGCTGTAAATATGTGGATGCCTACTAATTAGTTTTTCGCAAATACTATGGCAAACATCGGCAATATCAAAAGTATTGGTTTCGCTTCCTATTTTAGCATAAAACACAATATGCAAAAGCACATCGCCCAGTTCTTTTTTAACTTCGTTTAAATCGTTGTCTAAAATAGCATCACCCAATTCGTAAGTTTCTTCAATGGTTAAATGGCGCAAACTTTCCATAGTTTGTTTTTTATCCCAGGGGCATTGCGCTCGCAATTCATCCATTATGGTTAACAATCTATCAAAGGCTTTTAGCTGATCTGCTCTGGAGTTCATTTTTTGAAGTTTTTGTAAAAATACGATTTTGATTATTTTGAACTGAAAAAAACATATTTTAAAGATTACAATGTGAAATCATTATTTTTTATTCTTCAACATCTTCAAATACATGTTTTCAACTTTTGTCCGCGCCCAAGGCGTGCGCCGTAAAAATTTTAAACTGGATTTTACCGAAGGGTTATCGGTAAAACACTTTATTTTTATAGTATAACCCATATATTCCCATCCGTAGTGTGACACTAAATCGTTAACAATTTGCTCTAACTTTATACCGTGCAAAGGGTTGTTGGGTTGGGTTTCCATTTTATAATTTTGAAACTAATTTTTTGATTTTTTCGGCTTTTTCAAAATGATCCAATTTTTCAGTTAAAATCCACCATGTTGCCGCTTCCATAAGCAATTCCGGATCATCATTTTTATTGGCAAAAAACGCATAAAATGACAGACCGACGTTAGTTCCCTTTTGTTCTATTTTCCGGTGACAAACTTCTATGATTTTTTCTTTTAACGCTTTTCTCATTGCGGTTAATGTCTTCGGTCGGTAGATTTTCTATTATTATTTCTGCTTGGTCTTCTTTTTGAACTGCTCCTGTTTTTATTAGAGTTTGAATTTCTACTGTTGTTCCGAGAGTTATGAGAACGATTTTGACCTGGTTTTATGGGTACGGTTGAAGCATTCGGGTCGGGTTCAAAACCTTCAACAATTTCAACGGGTAACTTTATATCAATCAATTTTTCAATATCGCGTAAATATGTGGTTTCGTCCGCACTTACTAAAGAAATGGCTTCGCCACTTGCCCCTGCTCTACCCGTTCTTCCAATACGGTGCACGTAATCTTCAGAGATATTAGGCAATTCAAAATTAATAACATGTGGCAGCAACGGGATATCTAAACCACGTGCCGCAATATCGGTGGCCACTAAAACGCGAATCCGTCCGCTTTTGAAACCTGCCAAGGCTTTGGTTCGTGCACCTTGACTTTTATTACCATGAATAGCTGCAGCCGTTATACCTGCGCTAACCATTTTCTTACAAAGTTTATTGGCACCGTGTTTGGTGCGGGTAAAAACCAATACCTGTTTCCAATTATCGTCTGAGATCAGCTTGATAATCAAACCTGTTTTTAAGCCTTTGGCAACGCGATAAACCTTTTGGTTAATAGCTTCTACGGTTGTATTTTCCGGAGTTGCTTCAACTTGCACCGGATGGTTTAAAATACCGTTTGCCAATTTTCTAATATCCTTTGAAAAGGTTGCCGAAAACATCAGGTTTTGACGTTTTGCAGGCATGAGTTTCATAATGCGTTCAATATCTCTTAAAAACCCCATATCGAGCATGCGGTCGGCTTCATCTAAAACCAAAACCTCTATGCGCTTTAGCGATAACAAACCTTGGTTTTCCAAATCTATCAATCGTCCCGGAGTGGCCACTAAAACATCAATACCTTGACGGATGGTTGCCACTTGTGGTTTTTGGTTTACACCACCAAAAATAACAGCGCTTCTTAAATTTAAAAACTCGCTATATTCTTTAACATTAGCGTACACCTGTGCCGCTAATTCGCGCGTTGGTGTTAATATTAAAGCACGAATGGGCCTGTGTTTTCCTCGTGGATTCGCAGAAAGTACTTGTAAAAGCGGTAATGTAAAACCTGCTGTTTTTCCGGTTCCGGTTTGTGCCGAAGCTAAAACATCTTTTCCTTCTAAAATAGGTGGGATTGCTTTTTGTTGAATGGGACTTGGCGTTGTGTATCCTTTTTTGCTAATCGCTTTTAGCAAGGCTTCGGATAAGCCTAAAGAGTTAAATGACATATAAATTTTTTGGTATCCCAATTTTTGGGTCTGTGAGATGACAAATTATATTTCATCTCCTTCTAATTAAGGCGCAAAGGTACAGTTAATTTTCTGCTTAAGCCTAAATACTTTTGGCCGTTATAAAAAACTGGTACTTTCTTAGTCCAAAAAAATGTTTGAACATACCGTAAATTGAAGGATTTTAAAGCGTTAATTAATTGAGTAAAAAAGACTGACAAAAATTATATTTTAAAGTTTTATCATTTTGCTAGTGTAATAGTAATTACTAATGATATGTTGAGTAGTGTCTGATAGATGTTGTTTAATATTTAAGCTTAACAAAAAAGCTATCTTTATTTTATAAGACAGCTTCTTTTTTATTAATAGCTCGTTTGAAATACGATATAATTAAATTTCTCAAGGATTTGAAAAAACGTTTTATACAGCCGTATTTTATTTAACCTTTATACCGTTTACGTACATTACGCTAGTTGAATTTTTGCTTTCCGGACTCTTTGTGTTTTTATCTATACTTACATCATATTTTTTTATACTATAACTAAGGTTTTCCTTTGTTTTAGGAATATCATCTTTGTACAAAATTAGATTTCCATGACTATCTCTAGCCAATATTGTTAGGTAAGCATATTTATTTGCTATTTTGTTGGAAAGCTTGTAATCTCCATTTTCTTTAGCCCTACCAAGTTCCTTGAAATATTTTGTTTGCTCATTATAATAAATCTCAATTTTTTCATCATCCGTTGGAGCATTAACCAGCTTTTTATAAAATATTTCTTTGTCTATTAATTTATTTTGGTTTATAATGTTTATAAGCAAATTCACCCTGTTTAGCCTGTACAAATTATCCGTTTCAAAGTTTTCTTTAAAAATGTGGACAACCTTATCTATATTCGCCATAACTTCACTATGGGTTTTGCCTTCAAAATTAATGTTATCGTAATCAACTGTAAAATAGCTAGTGTTCTTTACACCATTTGAAGCCAATTCTTTTTCTAAATGATTAATATAAAATTCTCTTTGATTTTTTTCATCATTATTTTTTTCAACTGTATCAGAACAAGCAACGATGACTAATGAAACCAATCCCAAACACGTAATCAATAATTTATAATTTTTCATTTTTGTAAATTTTATTTTTTCACATTAATACTCTAAACCTTTATAGAATCTTTTTGCCCCCGACACACCTACGTTTTCAATATGGTAATATTTTGTTTGAGGCACTCCGTAAATGGTTAAGGTTACTTTTACCGTAAGCCAATAACGTGCAGAATAGTCTGCCCTACTTGCCCAATCTGGTTTTAATCCTCCATGACTAGGAATATCACACGGCATCATATAGTTTGGGCAATCTGTTCTTACATCATCATAATATATAACTAAAGGTGTATCCGTGCTTGATTTTATTTCACGTTTCAATTCATAAGAATAAGCCATTCCTGGAACTGCCTGACCACTTTCATATAAATAACAATGAATCGATGAAAGAGGTCCTGAAACGTAATAATTAACCCCTATTGAATAATCATCTGTAAAAGGGTGATAGTCTACAGTTGTAAATAGGGTTTCACTACCACTAAAATAATAAGGGGTTGGGTTGTAAGTTTGTGAAAAACCTTTAAATATGAAAAGGCAGAAAATTATTGGCATCCAAACTAAAATATGAACAAATAAAGTTCTGTTCTGTTCTGTTCTGTTCTGTTCTGTTCTGTTTTAGCATAATATGTAATACTTTACATCAAATATAAATAGAATTTTCCAATAAACCAAATTATAAAAAAAACTCCCGATACTGCATCACCCTGAAATCGAAGGTATTAAATTTGGGGTTTTTGGCTTTTAATTGTTTGTACAAAGGCAATCTGCTTATAGAAATATTGGCTGCGCCAGAACCCGAGGTGAGCGACACGGTTTTAATGATTCGTTTTGATTGAACAGATTCCCGAGTTTTGTTGGGAACAACGAATTGATGAATTCGAGGCACTTCATTATTCACCAATTCTAATGTAATACTGTAATCTTTTATATGTTTTCTAAAGAAATATTCGGGACCGTTTTTACTGTTTCCGCCTGTAAACAACAAGGTGTCGATATTTGGATATTGCTTTAAATAACCAATTAAATCGCGGAGTTTTATGTTTTGCATGCCCAAATCGGAGGCGTCAACTTTTTTGCGTTCGGCACTTTCAACAATATCGCAAACACCTATTTTATGTTGTATTAAAAACTGTTTGCGCTCTTCAATAGCTTCTTTGGAGTTATCGTAACGCAGTTTTAAATTATGGATTTCATCTATAAACAACCACAGCGAATTGTAATAACTTCCGTAGCAAAAATCGACGTCTTTTTCTAAAAGTTCTCCGGTAGAAAACCGTGGAGGTGGCAAGGTGCCCACTATTAATTTAGTCGTGTCTTTTTGGATGAAAGGTTTGTATGGGTGTTTGTGTTTAAACAAGTTTTACTTGGTTTGCGTGTTTAAAATCCTTATATTATTTTTAGTTAAAGATAAAAAGATTCCCGTTTTCACGGGAATGAAAAATACTATAAATTAATGGGAAAAGGCGATAAAAAAACGAAACGCGGTAAAATAAACCGAGGTACTTTTGGGGTTAGACGCCCTAGAATTAAAAAGAAACCATCTATTGAAACCAAAATCAATATAGGTAACAAAGCACAACCAAAGCTGTAATCAATTGGTTTGTAAATGGGTTAACAAACTATCAACATCCAGTATGGTAGCTCGAAATATTTTTTTGTTTGGTTTTGTTAAGTGCTGCGATTCGGTTTGTATGTCTTGTAAAATAGCCTTGGCTTCGGCTTCTTTTTTTCTGCTTATTAAAAATTTAGCCAACACCAAGCGTTCGTTATAAAAAGAATAACGGATATCGATGGCCCTTAAATTTGCTTCGGCTGCTTCAAAATTACCCAATTTTTCAAGGGCTAAACCGTATAAAAACTGAGACTTCGATTTTTTAAATTCTGGATGTTCTTTTATTTTTTCAGCATATAATACAACCTGCTCAAAATCCTCAACATTATAATAAGCTTTAATTAATTGCTTTATTACATAATAATCATTTTGCAAATGTTCGTCCAAAGCTTCTAAATAATGAGGAATGGCGTTGTTGTAATCATTATTTTCCAACAGCGCATCGGCTAAATTCACTCGGTTTTGGTAGGTTTCGGAAAACTGAAGTTGTTTTTCCAAATCCTTTATCTTTTTAGTTGGATTTACAATATGTGTAATTTCTTCTGTTATTTTTTCGGCATCCCGTTTGTTGTAAACCTGTGTTATTAAATAAATAATACAGCCTACAATGGGTAAAAAGATGATTAAAAAAATCCAATAATACGGGCTTCTGTTTTTTAACAAATGGTAAATACAAAAAACTTGGAGCGCAATTGTTACGTAGTAAAGCATATTAAAAAGTAGTCGTTGAATTATTCAAATAGAGATTATTTTTCCGTCATTAAGAATCTTATTTTCAATGTGATGTGGCCATCTGTTTATTTTAATACGATAACCACCTCGCCTTTCTCTTCGTTTTGACGCACCTAATTATCTTATAAAAACAAGATCGGTTTCTGTACTCATGGGTTCGCTAAAATTATAACCTTCGTAGTTAAATGCTTTTAAATCGTCAATCGTTTTGGCGTTGGTATCAATAATATAGCGCGTCATGTAACCCCGTGCCAATTTAGCAAAGGTCATAATCGTTTTGTACTCGCCACTTTTAAAATCTTTAAAATTAGCCGTAATTACCGGTACTTTTAAAGCCTTGGTATCAATGGCCTTAAAATACTCGTTACTTGCCAAGTTTAAAAACAGTTCGTCGTCTTCCAATTCGTCATTTAAAGCTTTGGTAACGGATTTTCGCCAAAACTCATAAAGGTTTTTATTTTTGCCCACAGGGAATTTTGTGCCCATTTCCAAACGGTATGGCTGAATTAAATCGGTTGGTTTTAACAACCCGTACAACCCCGAAATAATGCGTACGGTGTTTTGTAGTTTTTCAATATTTTCCTTTGGAATAGTATAGGCGTCCAAACCTCTGTACACATCGCCGCTAAAGGCGTACACTGCTTGTCGCGCATTGTCTTTAGTAAATGGCAGTTCCCAATTTTGGTTACGCTCGTAGTTTAATTGCCCTAAATTATCTGAAATCTTCATGAGTTTCGACAAGCTTTTAGCCGATTTCTTTTTTAGCAATTTATTTAAACGTTCGGCTTGTTTTAAAAAACAAGCTTCGGTGGCGTGCTGAATTGGTATTTTGGTTTCAAAATCCAAGGATTTTGCTGGGGATAAAACGAGTTTCATAGAGAGTTAACTTTTTCCATTTCCGCGAAGGCGGAAATCTTGCTTTTTAATAAAACCAAATTTACGATTAGTAATCTACATTTAAAATCTTAATTGGTAAATATTAGCAATAGCACTATAAATACGGTTGATGACTTTGACTTTGTGAGAAAAAACCACAACTTCGTTTAACGGCTGATATAAGTAATATAAACGACTTAGATATGTAAAAACATTAAACGAACCTTTTCAAAATAAAAGCAAATTGGCCTAAAAACACAATTTAGCAAACAAGCGCGTTAAGGATTGAGGCCCTTCGTCAAGCTCAGGATAAACTCATCCTTTTTAAGAAAGAAATAAAACATACTTTATTTAGAATAAAAATTTAACAGATAGCCATACTTCGACTATGCGCAGCACAGGCTAGCTCGCTCCTCGCTATGGCGTAAAAAAAAGATATAGCGGAAAGCCTGACCACTTGCCCTGAGCGCAGTCGAAGGGTTGTGGTAACGCCCAAATAATAAAACCCATAGTTATGATTTTATGAGATACTGAAATAACACTTCGACTGTGCTCCCTGTGACAGTTCAGCATGACAGGGCTATTCCAATTCTTGGTGTTTGGAGTAGGTTTTCCATTTTTCAATACACTGTTGCATATCATCTGGAACTGGAGTGTCGAAACGCATAAACTTACCTGTTTTTGGGTGTTTAAAACCCAGTGTTTTAGCGTGTAAAGCTTGCCGTGGCAGCACTTTAAAACAGTTGTCGACAAACTGTTTGTACTTGGTAAACGTGGTGCCTTTTAATATTTTGTCGCCACCATAGCGGGCATCGTTAAACAAGGTATGCCCTATGTGTTTCATGTGCACACGTATTTGGTGCGTCCTGCCCGTTTCTAACTTACACGACACCAAGGTTACGTAGCCCAAACGCTCTAAAACCTTATAATGCGTTATGGCCGGCTTGCCTTTATCGGCTTCATCATCAAAAAAAACGGTGTTTTGCAATCGGTTTTTGGGGTGTCTGCCAATGTTGCCTTCAATAGTGCCTTCGTCTGCTTCCATATTGCCCCAAACTATGGCAACGTATTCGCGTTCGCTGGTTTTTTCGGCAAATTGCAAGGATAAATGCGCCATGGCTTTTTCGGTTTTGGCAACCACCAAAAGTCCGCTGGTATCTTTATCGATTCTGTGTACCAAACCGGGTCGTTCGCTGGAATTGTTCGGTAAATTATCAAATCTGTAAATCAAGCCATTTATTAAGGTGCCCGAGTAATTGCCATGACCGGGATGTACCACCATACCTGCGGGTTTGTTTACAACCAAAAGGGTGTCGTCTTCGTAAACCACATCCAACGGAATATCTTCACCAACCAACAAATTCTCAAAAGGTGGATGCGCAAACAACACGCGAATGGCATCAAAAGGCTTTACTTTGTAATTGGATTTTACGGGCTCGTTATTTACAAAAACACTGCCGTTTTTTGCGGCTGCCTGAATTTTATTTCGCGTGGCATTTTCAACAAAATTCATTAAGTATTTATCTATACGCAAAGGCGTTTGCCCTTTATCTACCGTAAAAGCATAATGCTCGTATAAATTATCCTCGTCGGGTAATTGTGGTGTATAGTCTTCCATTTTATTGAATTAATGCGTATTGAAGTCTGTAATTAATTTTAGTTTGATGGCCGATTGCCATTACCCAGCACTAAATCAATTTTTTCGGTTTTTGGCAACATATCTCCAGCCTGAATGGTTTGGCCTTTATGTTGCATTTTTAGTACAATATCTTTACCAATATTATCCACATAAGTGAGTTTGCCCACTTTAAACTCCAAAGCTTCCAAGGTTGGTTTTGCTTGTCGTAACGTGCTTTCCAATAAATTGGGCACTCTTACTTTTCTGTAACCAGAAGGGTTTAATGTGATGTAAATTTTCCTGTTCTCCTTAACTTTTGCTCCAACGGGCGGATCTTGCTCGATCACCGAAAATTTTGGGTAATCCGGATTGAAATTAGCAGAATCCTGTATTTGCATCACCAAATTATTTTCTTTTAATTCAATTTCGGCAACACTTATAGATTTTCCTTTTAAATCCGGTACGGTTTCAAAATCGCCATGGTTGGTCGATGATTTTAACCACGATAGCATTAAAAAAGATAAAACCACCAAAGCCACTACAGCCAGTATAATTTGTTTTAAAAACGCTTTACTTACAAGAAATTTAATAATGCTCATGTATTATAATTTTCGATACGGCAAATATATAAAAACGTAACTGTTTTTTCTTTTGCAATATATATGATATTTTAGCTTAACTATTAATACTTACGTTTTATTGTAGGTTTTTAGATTGCAAACAAACAATAATTTGGTTTATGGCTTAAATATTTTGGGCGTTTCCCCAACCCTTCCACTGCGTTCAGGCATGGGGTCGGGCTATCCGTTGCAAGTCCTCGCACCTTCGGGCTGTGGGCTTTCCACTACTATCCCTAACGCGCTGTAGAAATCCGTTTAAACTTTAAAACCAGTTTTCAATGTATGTCGTAAAATTTAAAAAAACAAAAAGAGGTTACCACCGAAGTTTTTCTTGAGCGAAGACAAAAGGAGGAATGAAAAATGGATGAGATTCCCTTCTTCAAGGGAATGATAAAAAAATTATATATGAAAAATATTGCCATTATTATGGGAGGCTATTCCAGCGAATACAAAATCTCATTAAAAAGCGGAAACGTGGTTTTTGAAACTTTAGATAAGTCTAAATACAACGCCTATCGCATTCATATTTTTAAAGACAAATGGGTTTATGTTAATGATGACGATGAGGAATTTCCTATCGATAAAAATGATTTTTCGGTTACCGTTAAAGCCGAAAAAATCACTTTCGATTGTGTGTTTAATGCCATTCACGGGGCGCCCGGAGAAGATGGTTTTATGCAAGGCTATTTTAAATTAATAAATATGCCGCACACAAGCTGTGGCATGTACCAAGCGGCTTTAACCTTTAATAAACGCGATTGCCTAAGCACTTTAAAACCTTACGGCATAAAAACCGCCGAGTCGTTTTATATAAATTTTGGAGATGACATAAATAACGATGAAATAATTGCCAAAGTGGGTTTGCCTTGTTTTGTAAAAGCCAACAAAGCAGGCAGTAGTTTTGGCATTACTAAAGTGCATAAAAAGGAAGATTTAAAAAACGCTATCAACGTAGCTTTTAAAGAAGATGATGAAATTATTATTGAATCGTTTTTAGATGGTGTTGAAGTATCGGTTGGTGTTATTTCGTTTAAAAATAAAACCAAAGTGCTGCCCATTACAGAAATAGTAACCGAAAATGATTTTTTTGATTACGAAGCCAAATATTTAGGTAAATCCCAGGAAATTACACCGGCCAGATTAAGTGCGGAGCAAGAAGAAAAAGTAACTAAAATGGCCAAAAAGGTTTACGAGATTTTAAAAATGAAAGGCTTTAGCCGAAGCGAATATATATTTAAGGACGGTGAGCCGCATTTGCTGGAGGTAAACACCATTCCTGGTTTAACCAGAGAAAGCATATTGCCACAACAAGCCGCCGCTGCCGGTATACCGTTAGCAGATTTATTCGATAATGCCATTGAAGAAGCTTTGAAAAGCCTACCTTAATCCCTCCAAAGGAGGGAAACAATTGTGAATAATAAATTTAAGAAGCTTATATTTACAATATATTAATTTCTCCCCTTTGGGGAGATTAAGAGGGGCTTATGAAACGCGCTATATTTCCAGGGTCTTTTGACCCGATTACGTTAGGACATTACGATATTATTAAAAGAGGCGTCACGCTTTTTGATGAGATAATTGTGGCTATTGGCATAAATGCCGATAAAAAATACATGTTCTCGTTAGAAGAACGCAAAAAATTTATTGAAGATACTTTTGCCGGCGAACCCAAAATCAAGGTGATGACTTACGAAGGTTTAACCGTAGATTTTTGCAAAAAAATTGAAGCGGAATTTATTTTACGTGGCCTCCGAAACCCAGCCGATTTTGAGTTTGAAAAAGCCATTGCACATACCAATAGGGATTTAGCACCTATTGAAACAGTATTTCTACTAACTTCAGCGAGAACATCGTATATCGCATCTTCCATTGTACGCGATGTAATTAGAAACAATGGCGATTATACAAAGTTGGTTCCTATTAGTGTACGCATAAAATAATGTTTAGCATTAACTTTTTAGACCACGTTGCCATTCGTGTTAAAAACATGAATGAATCTATTAAATGGTATTCAAACGTTTTGGGATTAAAAAAATATCAACTTGAAAAATGGGGTGAATTTCCTGTATTTATGCTTTCAGGAAAAATTGGAGTCGCTATTTTTCCAGCAAATCTTGATGATGAAAAACTTAATCAATTATCAAAAAACATTAAAATTGATCACTTCGCCTTTAATGTTTCAAATATCGATTTTAAAAAAGCGCAAGAATATTTTAATAGCATTAATGAACCTTTTCAATTTCAAGATCATCATTATTTTCGTTCTATTTATCTGAAAGACCCCGATAATCATACCGTCGAACTTACTACGCTTGTAGTTGATGATGACTTATTTTACACATAACATCAAACTAATTTTATGTAACAATTCCTACTTATTTCATACTAATAAGTAAATGATTTATTTAAGAACTTATGTTCCATCAAATTATATATTTGCTTTTTAGACTCAATTTTGTTCAGCCATCAGCAAGAACCATACGTTTATGGATGTATACCGACGACGTTGAAAAATTAGAATATGCTTTAAAACATGGGAACTATAAAACAAGAGTATTGGCTGCTGATGCGCTTGGAAAAACGGGATATACGTCTTCTATTCCGGTGCTTTTTGAAGCTATGAATGATAAAATTCAAAGCGTCTCGATTGCTGCTTTAAATGCACTTGAACTTATTGGTTGCGATGATGAGTTAGTTTCTACCATTATTCAAAAGCGTTTTAATTGGGTCAAAGAAAAACGCGAAAACGACAAAAAACGTGAAGCTAATAAAGGTAAAAAGCATAAAATTTACCGATGGGAACGCGCTAGTAAAAAATCGTTTGACCGTGTAAAAGAACAACTTAAAAGACCTATAAGGTGAATTTAGTTTGCAGTTTCAGTTGGCACTAGCCACTTCTAACTTCCATCTTCCAACTTCTAACTTCCAACTTCCAACCATATCAAAACTTATACTCCGAAAGTCCTTTGGTGAAAGCCTCTGGGTTTTCGGCTAAATGATAACGTGGGTCGTCGATAGCCTCAACGATAACTTCCCTAAACTTAGGGCTTGACTTGTATAGCAGAATTTTACAATCTTCGCTTAAGTGTTTTAATTTAATCGATTTACCCGCAGCTTCGTATTTATTAACCAAATTAAAGATGGCTTCGATAGCCGAATGGTCGCTAATACGGGATTCTACAAAATCGACTTCCACATTTTCAGGGTCGTTTTTTACGTCAAATTTTTCGTTAAACGCTATAATGGATCCGAAGAATAATGGGCCCCATATTTCGTAAATCTTAGTACCATCTTCCTTCATACGTTTACGGGCGCGAATGCGTTTTGCGTTTTCCCACGAAAACACCAAAGCACTAATAATCACACCGGCAATTACGGCAATGGCCAAATCGAAAATAACGGTTAAGGCCGATACCGCGACCAAAACAATAACGTCGCTTAGCGGGATTTTGTTTAAAATCCTGAAACTACTCCACGCAAATGTGCCTATAACCACCATAAACATAACGCCCACTAAGGCTGCGATGGGCACTTGCTCGATAAGTCCGGATGCAAAAAGGATAAATACCAATAACATTAATGCGGCAACAATACCCGACAATCTACCACGACCGCCACCTTTTATGTTAATTAACGATTGCCCAATCATGGCACAACCGCCCATACCACCAAAAAATCCGGTGACAATATTGGCGCCACCTTGGGCTAAACATTCTTTGTTGGTGTTTCCTCTGGTTTCGGTTAATTCGTCAATTAAATTTAGTGTCATTAAAGATTCTATTAAACCAATGGCAGCAAGAATTAAAGCGTAAGGAAAAATAAATTTTATGGTTTCTAAATTGAACGGTACTTTGCTAAATATATCGGTTTGAAACTGTGGCAATCCCCCTTTTAGGCCTTCGCCGCCGCCATCGCGAATAAAACTGCCAACGGTTGCCACATCTAAGTTTCCGAAAATCACTATCGCTGAAACCACTAAAATAGCAATTAAGGCTTCGGGAAGTTTTTTGGTGAGTTTTGGCAAACCAAACATAATACCCATAGTTAAGGCTACAAGACCAACCATAATCCACATACTATTTCCTGAAAACCAATCACCGTTTGCATCTTTAAACATGCCTAATTGCGATAAGAAAATCACAATGGCCAATCCATTTACAAAGCCCATCATTACAGGGTGCGGTATCAATCTTACAAACTTCCCCAATTTAAGAATGCCGGCCAACATTTGTATGGCTCCCATTAAAATAACGGTTGCAAATAAATAGTACAGGCCTAAGTCTTCGCCTTCTGCTCCCATGGCGTTTCCTTCGGCAACCAAACTTACCATAACCACCGCCAATGCCCCGGTTGCACCACTTATCATGCCCGGGCGACCTCCAAAAACAGAAGTTATCAAACCAATCATAAAAGCGGCATACAAGCCAACTAGCGGGTCTACGCCAGCAACAAATGCAAAGGCTACGGCTTCGGGCACTAATGCCAATGCCACGGTAATACCGCTTAAAATATCATTCTTGGCATTTGCGGTACGCTTTCTAATAAACTCTGTCATGGGTGTTTTTTTGAGGTTGCAAATTTACATTTAATATGCTGGCATGCAAGTTAGAAGTACTATATTTTGCTTTTGAAGACCCTAAAACGTTTGAGAAAACTACAGCGATAATTCTTTATTTAACCAAATTAATGCCGTCTCTCTGTCCATAAAAAATTTAATATTATGCTGTGTACTTCCACTAATGGCAATTAACGTTTTAGAAGCCATTAGCGCAGCACTTGTTTGGGTTACAACAGCTCTGGCCTTTATTTTATCTAGTAAAAGAATTTTTTTTTGAGCACCAAAAGTATAGGTATACGCATTCTTTTTATTAATTAATACGCCAAATGGAGCGTCTAAACTGTTCAATAAAAAATCGTGGTACTCGTCAACCATAATTTCATCAAAAAGAATACCTTCATCAACGATAACTTCGGCATATTTTTACTTAAAATGACTATTTCACCAAAAGATAGCTTACAAATCTTCATATACATTTTTAAACGAGAGCCTATAAATTTTAAATTAGCTTATTGCTGTTAAACTTTTAAACAAAATACAAGTACTGTAAGTTAACTTATTTTTTTCAAGTACAATTTGTGTAGAAAAATTAAATATTATAATTAAAACATTTTTATATAAAATGATTATTTTTTGTCATATTTAAAACAAAAAACCAAAAACAATGAGAATCATTATAACTGCATTATTTTTAACCGTGTGTTTTTTTAATACACATGCACAAAAAAAGTATGATTTTAAAACCCATTTTGAAACATCAAAAGGTTTTGAAACAGCCACATACGAGCAGACTATCGCTTTTTACATTGAGTTATCTGAAGTGTATCCTGAAATTTCAATTCAGGAGATTGGTGACACCGATTCCGGCAAACCCTTACACATCGTTACTTTAAATGTTGATTCGCAATTTGACTTTTCCAAAATTCGAAAAAGCAAGCGAATTCTTTTAATAAATAATGGCATCCATCCCGGGGAATCCGATGGGGTCGATGCTACCATGATGCTGTTTCGGGATTTGGTGAATGGCAAGATTAAAGCAGCTAAAAACACGGTAATCGTTACCATCCCGATTTACAATGTTGGCGGGAGTTTAAACCGAAACTCAACCACACGTACCAACCAAAACGGACCAAAGGATTACGGTTTTAGAGGCAATGCCAGAAACTACGATTTAAACCGCGATTTTATTAAATGCGATACTAAAAACGCTGAGGCCTTTGCTAAGATTTTTCATTTGGTAAAACCCGATGTTTTTATAGATAACCACGTTAGCAACGGAGCCGATTACCAATACACGCTTACCCATTTGTTTACGCAGCACAACAAACTTGGTGGCGATTTAGGCCACTATATTCATACCGAAATGAGACCTAAATTAGAAGAAAAGCTAAAAGCAAAAAATTGGGATATTACCCCGTACGTTAATGTTTTTAATAGTGTTCCCGAAAAAGGATTTTCTCAATTCATGGATTACCCGCGTTATTCAACGGGTTATACGGCACTATTTAACACCTTAGGCATGATGGTTGAAACGCACATGTTAAAACCCTACAAACAAAGGGTTGAGGGTACTTACGAACTGATGAAAAGCATGATTGAAATCACCGAAGAACAAGGCGATAAAATTTCAACATTGCGCAAAAATGCAAATCATACTCAGTCTAAAAAAACATATACGCTCAACTGGGAAATTGATACCACAAAAAGCACAACTTTAAATTTTAAAGGGTTTGAAGCTGAAACCATAAAAAGTGATATTACAGGGTTTGACCGTTTAAAATACGACAGAACCAAACCGTTTACCAAAAACGTTATTTATCAAAATTATTTTAAACCGAATTTAGAGATTGACATACCGACAGCTTATATTATTCCACAAGGTTGGCATCGGGTTATTGAGTTATTAAAATTAAATGCTGTTGAAATGCAAACTTTAAAAAATGATACGACACTTACCGTTGAAAGCTATAAAATTGAAGATTACAAAACACGGCAACAGGCTTACGAAGGGCATTATCCGCACTACAATGTTTCAGTAGCTTTAAAAACAGAAAACATAAGGTTTAGAAAAGGTGATTATCTCATAAAAACCAATCAACCTTCGTTTAGGTATATTATTGAAACCTTAGAGCCACAAGCACCAGATTCGTTTTTTATCTGGAATTTTTTCGACACTATTTTACAACAGAAAGAAGGTTTTTCGCCCTATGTTTGGGAAGACAAAGCAAAAGAATTACTAAGTAATAATGAACCATTAAAAATGGCTTTTGAAACTAAAAAACAAAACGATAAAGCCTTTGCAAATAATTGGTACGCCCAATTGGATTGGTTGCACAAACAAAGCGAAAACTACGAAAAAGCGCACTTGCAGTATCCTGTTTATCGAATAAATTGATTAACTTTAATCATAACATTTTAAAAATGAAGTTTAAGAATTACATAAACGTTCTGGTGTTAATTTTTGTTTTGATTGGTTGTAAACAAAAAGGAAAAAACCATGCGGTAGCAAACAAAGACTGTATTGAAAAAATTATTAAAACCGATGATTCTTTAGGGACAATACGCAACCATGAATGCGAAAAGATTTCACTGAGCCAAACCATTTCCAATTATGCGAATTCATTAAACAATCTCGATTTTACGGGTTGTCCCGAGCAATTTAAAACGGCATTTAAAAATCATGAACAAGCGTGGCGAAACATAATGGCATTAACAAATAATTACCCTGAACTTCGTGGTGAAATGCACGATTTATTCGATACGATAGAAACAGGCAAAGACTCTGCTGCTTTTAAACATTTACTTAAAAACATTTGGGATACTTGGGTTATTATTGAAAAAGAAATTAAATAATTAAACCAACAACTTAATATTGGCATAGCTATTCTCCAACGCTTCTTTTGTTTGCGTTTTGTTAAGCCATTCTACTTTGGTAATCCCTTCATTTTCCTGAGGGTAAAGATTCCCGGAAAAACTGGTTTTCATTTCAAACCAATACGTAATTTTAATTTTATACCGTCCGTTGCGCTTAAAAATATGGTAGGTGGTTTCTAAAGGTTTTGTAATTTCAAGTCCGTTTACACCCGTTTCTTCGGTAACTTCTCTAATGGCAGTTTTCTCGATTGTTTCCTTTCCTTCGGTTTTTCCTTTAGGCAAATCCCATTTATCATTTCTATAAATAAACAAAATTTCACCGTTATCATTGTACACCTTTCCGCCGCCGGCAATTACATTGGGTAACTTTTTAAGAAATTTTTTAAGTAGGTTTTTTTCTTTTTTCCCTATAAGCCGCACCTCTTTAAGTTTCGTTCTGTTAAGCTTTCTAATAACCTTACCCATATTTACCGTTTTAAGCAAATAATTTTTAAAGCCGTCTTCTTTTTCAACTTTAGTTGTTAAAACTATAGGTTTATCGTTAACAAAAATTTTGTGCATACAGGTTGTGCTTGATTTCGTTTTGGTAAAAATATCATTTTTAAGGCCATTTTAACAAATGTTAAAAAAAATAATTTTATTCATCAATGTTCGGCCAAATAAAAATAAATTTATGTGTAATTTTGCGTTTATGATTTTTAACAAGAACACCGCTAAAAAAACCGCCGAAGTTTTATTACAAGTCAATGCGATAAAACTTAGCCCGCAAGAACCGTTTACTTGGGCTTCTGGGTGGAAATCGCCAATTTATTGCGACAACAGAATTATTTTGTCTTTCCCTCCAATTCGCAACTACATTCGCGAAATAATGGGCAAACAAATTGAAAAGCATTACGGCAAACCCGACGTTATTGCCGGTGTTGCAACAGGCGCCATTGGCATTGGGGTTTTGGTTGCAGAGTATTTGGGATTACCTTTTATTTATGTGAGGCCAGACGCCAAAGGCCACGGACGAAAAAACCAAATTGAAGGTTTTGTGGAAAGCGGTCAGAATGTGGTGGTGGTTGAAGATTTAATTAGCACAGGCAAAAGCAGCTTAAATGCCGTAAAAGCTTTAAAGGAAGCCAATATTAACGTAAAAGGTATGGTTGCCATTTTTACTTATGGCTTTGATGTGGCGGTCGAAAACTTTAAAAAAGAAAATATAAACCTGCACACCTTAAGTAATTACGAAAGTTTACTTGAACAGGCTTTGGAAACCAATTACATATCTCAAAAAGAATTGGAAACCTTGTCTGAATGGAACAGCAACCCGAGCGAATGGAACGCTAATTGATATACCAACGTCAGTTGTTTGGGTCGTTAAGGCATTTAGTCGAAAAAACGATTTCAATCAGCTTAACAACTTAACGACAAACAAATTACAACAAAATGAATTTAGAATCACCAAAAATTAGCGTTAGCAAATCACCTCAGGAAGTTTTTGATTTTTTATCGGATGTTAAAAATTTTGAAGCTTTAATGCCAGAAAACATAAGCAAATTTGAAGTTTTGGATAACGACAAGTTCCTTTTTGCATTAAAAGGTATGCCCGAAATAATACTTAAAAAGAAAGAAGCCATAGCGCCAAACAAAATTGTTTTGGGCGCCGCGGGCGGTAAATTGGATTTTTCGCTAATTGGCAATATTGTTGAAACAGGAAATGACACGAGCGACGTACAATTGCAATTTACAGGCGATTTTAACCCCATGATGGCGATGATGATTAAAGGCCCAATAAGCAAATTTATTGAAACCTTGGCAACCAGCATTCCTAAAGCCATTTAGTACATTAAAGTAATTTCTTTTAAATCGAACTTTTTAACAATTTCGTCTTCTAAAAGCACTTGTAGCTTGCCGTATTTGGTAACGCCTATTATAAAACCCGAAAACAAATCACCTTCAGCATTTCTAAATGTTGAAGGTTTGTTTTTTCTAAACAAATTGGCTTCATATTCATTTTTAACTGCATTGTATTTACCGTCTTGCAAAAGTTTGGAATAGGCTTTGGTATGCTTTACAATGCGATGCAAAATTTCATCTA
This sequence comes from Hwangdonia seohaensis, assembly GCF_031932625.1. Classification (NCBI taxonomy): domain Bacteria; kingdom Pseudomonadati; phylum Bacteroidota; class Flavobacteriia; order Flavobacteriales; family Flavobacteriaceae; genus Hwangdonia; species Hwangdonia seohaensis. The sequence goes on along the minus strand of NZ_JAVSCK010000004.1, from coordinate 347,331 downwards.
AATTATAATGCACACCAGTAATGTTTTTTAACGACGAGGCTTGGGGAAGATTGTCAAACTCGGTTTGGTTTACATTAATCCCAATTCCAATGATGGTGGAGTTGAGTTTGTTTTTTATGACATTTTCGATTAAAATCCCACATATTTTCTTATCTGCTGACAAAATGTCGTTAGGCCATTTAATACTCACTTGGGGTATATTTAAGGCTTTTAAAGCTTTTAAAATAGCCAACGAAACAGCCATACTAATATAAAAAGGGAACTCGACCACATGGATGCTTAAGTCCTTAAACATACTAAACATAAGGTTCTTGCCCCTTTTAGAATCCCAAGTTGTACCCATTTGCCCGCGCCCGTTGGTTTGGTGTTCGGTAACCACAATAGTATAATCGGTAATGGCTTCACTATAAATCATTTCCTTTAAAAATGAATTTGTCGAGTCGATGGCATCAAGTTTGATTATACGCATTTACAAGTTGTTTTAAACCTTTAAAATCTTATGATTATTTTAAAGTATAAAGAACTAAAAAAATAATAACTTTGCATAAATTAAATAAAATTAATGGCGAAAGAAAATATAAGCCCAGATCAGTTAATATCTGTAATAATAAGTGGCATTGAAGATGTTAAAGGTAAAGAGATAAACATTTTAGATTTAAGAGCTATTGAAAATACGGTTTGCGACTACTTTATAATTTGTGAAGGTTCTTCAAACACACAAGTAAACGCCATAGTCAATTCAATACAAAAAAAGGTAAGTAAAGAACTTAAAGATAACCCTTGGCATACTGAAGGTTTAGATAATGCCGAATGGGTGTTAATAGACTATGTTAATATTGTTGTACACGTGTTTCAAAAACATATTCGAGAATATTATGATATTGAGAGTCTTTGGGGAGATGCAAAAACAACAGTAATAGAAACTAGTTACTAAACACACACATGGCAAACGATAAAAAAAACATAAAAGAGAAAAAACCTAAGTTTAGCCCGTATTGGATTTACGGCATTGTACTAGCGATTTTTTTAGGATTTCAATTATTTAGTAGTGGCAGTTATCAAGATGGTAATTCAACCACACCATCAGAGTTTTTTAAGTACTTGGAAGATGGTGATGTTGAAAAAGTAGACATTATAAAAAACACCCGGGTTGCCAAAGTGTATTTAACAGCCGAGGCAATGGCTAAAGAAGTTCATAAAAACTCGAAACCCCAAACGTTTATCCCTTCGGCAACAAAATTGCCAAACTATAAATTTGAATTTGGCGATCTTCAGAATTTTGAAAACAGGTTAAATGATATCACTCAAGATTTACCAAACAAGCCGGTTATTAAGTTTGATACCGAAACCAGTAATTTAAGCGATTTTTTAATAGGCATCCTACCATTTGTTTTACTAATTGGTGTTTGGATATTTATTATGCGCCGTATGTCTGGTGGTGCTGGCGGTGGTGCTGGCGGACAGATTTTTAACATCGGAAAGTCGAAAGCAAAACTATTCGATCAAAACACCGAGGTTAAAACCAGCTTTAAAGATGTAGCGGGATTAGAAGGTGCCAAAGAAGAAGTACAGGAAATAGTAGACTTCCTTAAATTCCCTGAAAAGTATACCACCTTAGGAGGTAAAATACCCAAAGGCGCATTGCTTGTTGGCCCTCCAGGAACAGGAAAGACCCTTTTGGCAAAAGCTGTGGCCGGTGAGGCTAAGGTGCCATTCTTCTCATTATCTGGTTCAGATTTCGTGGAGATGTTTGTTGGTGTTGGTGCATCGCGTGTGCGCGATTTGTTTAAACAAGCCAAGGAAAAATCACCTTCCATTATATTTATTGACGAAATTGATGCCATTGGTCGAGCTAGAGGTAAAAACGCCATGTCGGGCAGTAACGACGAGCGCGAAAACACCTTAAACCAATTACTAACCGAAATGGATGGTTTTGGCACAAACACAAACGTTATTGTGCTAGCCGCTACCAACAGAGCTGATATTTTAGATAAAGCCCTTATGCGTGCCGGACGATTTGATAGACAGATTTTTGTCGATTTACCAGATGTTCGCGAACGCAAGGAAATTTTCGAGGTGCATTTACGTCCGCTTAAAAAAGCCAAAGATTTAGATATCGATTTTCTATCAAAACAAACACCTGGTTTTTCAGGGGCCGATATTGCCAACGTTTGTAATGAAGCTGCATTAATTGCTGCCAGAAACGGTAAAAAAGCAGTTGACAAACAAGATTTCTTAGATGCTGTCGACAGAATTATTGGCGGTTTGGAAAAGAAAAATAAAATCATTACCCCTAGCGAGAAAAAAGCCGTGGCATATCACGAAGCTGGTCACGCTGTGGTAAGCTGGATGCTTGAGCACGCCTCGCCTTTGGTTAAAGTAACCATTGTGCCTCGTGGTCGTTCATTAGGCGCCGCGTGGTATTTACCCGAAGAGCGCTTAATTGTTCACCCAGAGCAAATGCTAGACGAAATGTGTGCTGCCCTTGGTGGTCGTGCTGCAGAAAAAGTTATTTTCAATAAAATTTCTACGGGCGCATTAAGCGATTTGGAAAAAGTGACCAAACAAGCCAGAGCCATGGTAACCGTTTACGGGCTTAGCGAAAAAGTTGGCAATTTAACATATTATGATTCCTCGGGGCAAAACGAGTACGGTTTTACAAAACCTTACAGTGAACAAACCGCTGAATTAATTGACCAAGAAATCTCTGCAATTATTGAAGAACAGTACCAAAGAGCTGTAAAATTGCTTGAAGAAAACAAAGATAAATTAACAGAACTTGCAGAAGTACTTTTAGAAAAAGAAGTTATTTTTAAAGACAATTTAGAGAAAATATTCGGTAAGCGTCCTTTTGAAAAAGAAAGTCCAATTGAAGCTAAAAAAGAAGAAACCATGGAAGATAAAGAATAATTTTGTAACAAATTATGTTAAGCTTTTAGTAAAAATCTTAAATTAAGCCTATGGTTAATTTAAGATTTTTTATATTTGATAAACCCCTGAAAAATGGAGTTAATAGCAACAGCCTAAATGAGTCTTTTTAGAAAAATTTTTGGTTCAAAATCTGACAGTTCACCAGAAGAGCTAAAATCCAATGATAGAGGCAAATATATGCCCGAAGTAAAACTACCAATAGACGAAAGGTTTACCATAAACTTTAAAGCTAATGGTGGCAAGTTTTTGTATTGTGAAGATTTAAATGAAGTCTTTCAAAACTTAGAAAGCATCATTGATGAAAACGAGTGGAACACAAAAAAAACACTTGTGTTAGACAAAAACCTAAAAGACAAGTTCAAAAATTGCAATTTACAAACCACGGCATTAATTAGCGACGCTACCTTTTTTCTAACCACTTGCGAAAACCTAATAGCAAACGATGGGTCTTTATTGATTTCTTCAAAACAGATTTTCGAAAAAAAACTGCCCGAACTCCCTATCAACTTTGTTGTTTTTGCAACCACAAGCCAAATTGTTGAAAATATAGGCGAAGGTTTGCGCGGGATAAAATCTAAAAACCGACAAAAAATTCCAACAAACATCACCACCATAAAGCATTTTAAATCGAACGACGACAAAGATTTTTTAAGTTATGGTAGCAGTGCTAAAAACCTATATCTACTCCTTTTAGAAGATTTATAAACAGATGAAAGAAACTTTAATACGAGCCTTATCCGGTTTGATTTACGTTTTATTGTTAATAGGCTGTTTATTTAATGAGCATGCGTTAATTATTCTCTTTTTTGTTTTTGGTTTAATATGTATGGGTGAGTTTAAAAAACTTATTCAGCTAAAAAGCATCGTTCCTTACTTTATATTTACAGCGCTTTATCTGGTTTTTGGCTATTGGCAACTCGTTTTAAACACCAATACAGGTTTAGACGAGGCCACTCAAATATTAATGGTAATTACCATTTTTGTACAATTGTTTTTAATAAAGGATTTGTTTTCCGAAAAAACTATTCCGTTGTTTAGTTCCAAACGATATCTTCTTACCACGTTTTATATTTCAAGTGCTTTTGTGTTCTTGATTTTAATTGCAAATTACCATTACACGTACAATCCCAACATATTACTAGGGGCTTTTATTTTAGTTTGGGTTAACGACTCGTTTGCCTATCTGGTTGGTAAAAATTTTGGAAAACAAAAGCTATTCGAAAAAATTTCACCCAAAAAAACCGTTGAAGGCTTCATGGGCGGTTTGTTTTTTTCCTGTATTGCAAGCTATTTTATTGCTACCTTTACAGAAACGTTAAACTTTACACATTGGCTAATTTTAAGTATTATTATTAGTGTTTTTGGAACTTTAGGCGATTTAATTGAATCGAAGTTTAAACGACAAGCCAACGTTAAAGATAGTGGCATTATTATGCCCGGACATGGCGGATTGCTAGATAGATTGGATAGTATTATTTTTGCAGCGCCATTTATATATTTATTTTTAAGAATTTTACAATATGTTTCATAAAGAAGGCCATAAAATTATATTTGTTACGCTTGTTATTATTGTTGCAGCGTTTTTATTAGTTGATAGCTTAATACAGATAACATGGTTACGTACACTTGTTTTAATTGTACTGCTGGCTTTCTTTATATTGATTCTACAGTTTTTTAGAAACCCTAAACGACATACCGGTATTAACGATAAGCAGGTGGTCTCTCCCGTTGATGGCAAAGTGGTGGTTATCGAAGAGGTTTTTGAAAACGAATACTTTAAAGAAAAGCGCTTGCAAGTAAGTGTGTTTATGTCGCCAATAAATGTACACGTAACACGTTATCCTATTGGTGGGCATGTTATTTTTAGCAAATACCACAAAGGCAAATATTTAGTGGCATGGCACCCAAAAGCGAGCGAAGAGAACGAACGCACAACGGTTGTAGTAGAAAACGAAACTTACGGAAAAGTGCTTTACAGACAAATTGCCGGTGCTTTGGCAAAACGTATTGTTAATTATGCAAAACAAAACGATAAGGTTATTCAAGGTGCGGATTCCGGATTTATAAAATTTGGATCTAGGGTTGATTTATTTTTACCTTTAAATACCAATATAAAAGTACAGCTTAACCAAAAAGTACGCGGTGGCGAAAGTATTATTGCAGAAGTTAATGAGTAATGATGAATTAGACATAGAATTTAAAGACGCGGTTAAACGAGTAAATGCGCATGCAGAACCCTTTCCTGCCGATACGCTTTTGAAGCTATATGCTTACTACAAAAGAGCGACGAACGACTATGGGAAGCCTCGAAGCAAAAAACCGATCATTAATGCTTTTAAGACCAATGCATTGTTTCAGACGGAAAACATTTCGGAAGACGAAGCCAAACAGGAATATATAAATTTGGTTAACAATTACTTTTTGTATCGCAAATAGTTTTTGCACGCTGTCCCCAAAAAAAAAACAACACACTTCACAACATTACACTGCCTTTCTGTTGATGAACCTCTACAAAAAATAACTAACGATTGATTTAATAAACCCAATCCCGCAAGTATGTGCGTTAGGGATTGATGCCCTTCGACAAGCTCAGGATAAACTCATCCTTTTTTTGGAAACAAGAAAACGCTCTTTGGTTTAGAGTTAAAATTTAACAGATTGCCATACTTCGACTATGCTCAGCACAGGTTAGCTCACTCCTCGCAATGACGCTAAATAAAAGATACAGCGGAAAGCCCGACCACTTGCCTTGGGCGCAGTCTAAGGGTTGTGGTAACGCCCAAAACCATAAATTATAAAACAAAAAAAAATCCAGCTATAAAACTGGATTTTTTTTATAAATAACCTTGCAGGTTTTAAAAAATTATGCGTTTTGCTTCTTAATCAAATTAAGTGCCGAACCGTGATTGTACCACTCGATTTGAGCATCGTTATAAGTGTGGTTCAATTTGATGCTATCTTTAGAACCATCGGCATGAACGGCTTCCAATGTTAATTGTTTTCCCGGAGCAAATTCGTTTAAATCGGTGAAGTTGAATGTATCATCTTCTTTAATTAAATCGTAATCGCTTTCGTTGGCAAAAGTTAAGCCCAACATACCTTGTTTTTTAAGGTTTGTTTCGTGTATACGGGCAAACGATTTTACAATTACGGCAGCAACGCCTAAATGTCTTGGTTGCATGGCAGCGTGCTCTCTGGACGATCCTTCGCCATAGTTATGGTCGCCAACTACAATGGTTTTGATACCTGCTTTTTTGTACTCGCGCTGTACATCTGGTACGCCACCATAATCGCCCGTTAATTGGTTTTTAACAAAGTTTGTTTTTTTGTTGAAAGCATTTACGGCTCCTATTAATGTGTTGTTTGCAATATTATCTAAATGCCCTCTGAAACGCAACCATGGTCCTGCCATAGAAATGTGGTCGGTGGTACATTTACCAAAGGCTTTAATTAATAATTTGGCACCTGTGATGGTGTTTCCGATAGGCTCAAAAGGCGTTAACAATTGTAAGCGCTCTGAGTCGTCTTTAACCGAAACCTGTACGTGGCTTCCGTCTGCTTCTGGAGCTAAATAGCCATTGTCTTTAACATCGAAACCTTTTGGTGGTAATTCCCATCCTGTCGGCTCTTCGAACATAACCTCTTCGCCGTTTTCGTTAATCAACTTGTCGGTTAGCGGATTAAAATCCAATCGACCCGCAATAGCGATAGCAGCTGTAATTTCAGGTGAAGCTACAAAAGCGTGTGTGTTTGGATTCCCATCGGCACGTTTTGCGAAGTTTCTATTAAACGAATGCACGATACTGTTTTTTGGTGCGTTTTTAGGATCTGAATATCTTGCCCATTGCCCAATACATGGCCCACATGCATTGGTAAAAATTTTAGCGTCGAGATTTTCGAACACCGCCAAAATACCGTCGCGTTCTGCGGTGTAACGTACTTGCTCAGAACCTGGGTTGATTCCCAATTCCGATTTCATTTTCAAGCCTTTGTCCAAAGCTTGTTGCGCAATGGATGAGGCTCGCGATAAATCTTCGTATGACGAGTTGGTACAAGACCCAATCAATCCCCATTCAACAGCAATTGGCCAATCGTTGGCTTTCGCCTTTTCGGTCATTTCACTGCCTACGGTTGTTGATAAATCCGGCGTAAAAGGACCGTTCAATAAAGGCCCCAATTCAGATAAATTAATATCGATAACTTGATCAAAATAGTTTTCTGGGTTTGCATATACTTCAGCATCGGCCGTTAAATGCTCTCTTACAGCGTTTGCAGCATCGGCAACATCGGCTCTATCGGTGGCACGCAAATAACGCTCCATCGAATCGTCGTATCCAAATGTAGACGTAGTTGCGCCTATTTCAGCACCCATGTTACAAATGGTGCCTTTTCCTGTACATGACATTGCAGTAGCTCCGGGTCCGAAGTATTCAACAATAGCGCCAGTTCCTCCTTTTACGGTAAGAATTTCTGCTACTTTTAAAATCACATCTTTTGGCGCCGTCCAACCAGATAATTTTCCGGTTAATCTTACACCTATCAGTTTCGGGAATTTAAGTTCCCAAGCCATACCAGCCATAACATCCACAGCATCTGCCCCACCAACACCAATGGCTACCATTCCCAATCCACCGGCATTTACGGTGTGCGAATCGGTACCAATCATCATACCTCCTGGGAATGCGTAGTTTTCCAATACTACTTGGTGAATAATTCCAGCACCAGGTTTCCAGAAACCAATGCCGTATTTATTTGAAACGGATTCCAAAAAATTAAAAACCTCGCTACTTACGTTATTGGCATGTTTTAAATCGGGTGCAGCGCCTTCCTTGGCCTGAATTAAATGGTCGCAATGCACCGTTGTAGGTACAGCCACCTTGGTTTTTCCAGCTTGCATAAACTGCAAAAGCGCCATTTGAGCCGTTGCATCTTGACATGCGATTCTATCTGGTGCAAAATCCACATAATCCTTTCCTCTTGTAAACGCTTTTGTAGGGTTTCCGTCCCACAAATGAGAATACAATATCTTTTCAGAAAGCGTTAATGGTTTACCCACAACCTCGCGAGCTTTATTCACACGTTCTGCCATTTTGGTGTATACACCTTTTATCATGTCGATGTCAAATGCCATATTTTATATGTTTTAAATTTGTTCTGTTTTGAAAGTCTTGCAAAAATACAAATAATAGGATGTTTTAAAAAATTCTAACCAAATCTATTATAATTTTGAATAATTCTTAATAACTATAGATAATCCGACTTATAATATAATGAATCTGTAAAATATATACTTTATAATTTTCAAATTAACAATAAATCAAGATTTTAATCCTCGTATTCCCACATTGAAAAAAACAATATCGGAATAATAACAGTCTATTTATATACTTAATAATCTTAAGTTTGTAACAAACAACAACGGCATGCTTCTCATTTTTTTAAGTTGGATTTACATTTTTATTACCGCTAAAAACCTTGGCATCCTATTTACAAAAATTCTTAAAATTAATCGCTGTAACCCTGTTATTCTTCAGGTTTTAGGGCTGTTTTTCTATGCGGTAATTTCGAGTTTCTTTGCTTTTTTTATTAGAATACATATTGAATATTACGTCTTCATTTTATGCTTGAATATTTTGCTTACCTATAGTTACAGAGAAACGATTAAAACTTATTGGTACATCGTTTTACACGCCTTTAAACACTTAAAAATTCCCTATAAAATTCTTTATTTGTTTTTATTTGTTATCATTTTAGCACAAAGCAGCACCATGCCCTATTTAATTGATAATGAGACTTATTACATTCAAACCATAAAATGGATTAACGAGTTTGGCTATGTAAAAGGATTGGCAAATGTGCATATGTTTTTGGGTCAGAATTCGTCGTGGCACATGCTGCAAGCTGGATTTAATTTTCCTTTTTTATCCGATTTTTATAATGATTTGAATGGTTTTTTGTTTGTCATCTTTAGCTTTTTGGCCATTGAAAAATTGAGCCATTACAGCAACCGGGAAAACATTCAAGATTTTGGTTTGGGATTGATACTCTTGTTTTCGCTATTTTTCATGCAGTTTATCAATGCGCCGTCACCCGATTTAATTGTCTTTTTAATAACGCCCTATATATTTTATCTGTTCATTACAAAGTATAAAAACATCAGCGCAAACGATTTTAAAATCATTTTAAGTTTAATGCTTTTTTTGTGTTTAGTTAAAGTGACTATGGTGCTTTTATCGGTTTTAGTTTTAATACTTTTTATAAAGAATTATACCATTTTAAAAAAAGATATGTGGCCATATTCGTTTTTGAGCATAACTGTTTTAGGACTATTCATTGCTAAAAACACTATTATTTCCGGTTATGTATTGTACCCGATTTCGCAAATAGATATGGTTGATTTTGATTGGAAAGCCCCCAAAGAACTGTTAGAATTTTACAAACTTGGCACTTACTTAGAAGGCATGAGCAATATGGATGTGTCGCAATTGGATTTTTTTGAAAAAGTAAAGGTTTGGCTAACCTTACCAAAATTAGACGGTTTGTTTAACAAGGTCTTTGTAGTTTTATTAATTATTTTTCCTTGGATCGCCTATAAAAACAAAGATAAATCGAGCTTATTTATCATCTATATTTTGGCCATTTTACAACTGGTTTTATTGTGGTTTACTTCGCCTCAATATCGATTCTTTTTCGTATTTGTTGCCTTTTTAGCCATTCAAGTGATTGTAACGTTTATAAAAAACAAAAAAGTAGGATTGTATTTGGTGTCTATGGCAATCGTTTTAAGTGCCATTCCGGTTTTTATAACGATTAATTTGAATGCTTTTACAAACAACAATTTCGCTATGGCATTAAATACATTTCAATTGAAAAACATCATTATTCCAGAAAAAAACACAAAAACAGAAACCACATATACCAAACATATTATTGATGATTTTGAGTTTTATTCACCAAGCGAAGATGCATTTTTTTGGGTGACCGGTAACGGTGATTTGCCTTGTGTAAACAAAAAGCAGATAGATTATATAAAGTATTATTACAATTATGTTCCGCAAAAGCGAACGGATAATTTAAAAGATGGTTTCAAATCTATTTTGGTTGAAAAAATACCTTAGATGATAATGAGATTTCGACTGCGCTCAGTGTGACACGCTCAACCTGACAATAGAACTCAAAAAATCAGAGATCGAAGAAAACTAAAACAAACTTTTAATAACCTCATCTTCAGTGATACCTTCAGCTTCGGCCTTGTAGTTTTTAATAATACGGTGTCTTAGAATACTATGGGCTACGGCTTGAACATTCTCAATATCGGGAGAAAACTTGCCGAGAATCGCGGCATGTGTTTTAGCGGCCAAAATTAAATTTTGAGACGCTCGTGGGCCCGCGCCCCAATCGATGTAATTTTTAACCAAATCGTTTGCAACATCGGTATTTGGTCTTGTTTTTCCAACCATGGTTACGGCGTACTCAACAACGTTATCGGCTACCGGCATACGGCGAATAAGCTGTTGAAAATCGATAATTTCCTGTGCCGAAAACAAAGCGTTTACCTGTATTTGCTTATCTGTTGTGGTTGCTTTTACAACCTCAACTTCTTCTTTAAAAGATGGGTAGTCCAAATTAATTGCAAACATAAAACGGTCTAATTGCGCTTCCGGTAACGGATAGGTGCCTTCTTGTTCAATAGGGTTTTGGGTGGCCAATACAAAATAGGGTAAACTTAATTTATAATGATGCCCCGCAACGGTAACAGCGCGTTCTTGCATGGCTTCTAATAAAGCGGCTTGGGTTTTTGGTGGTGTACGGTTAATCTCGTCGGCTAAAATAATATTGGCGAAAATGGGCCCTTTTATGAATTTAAAATGACGGTCTTCGTCCAAAATTTCACTGCCTAAAATATCACTGGGCATTAAATCCGGTGTGAATTGAATGCGTTTAAAATCCAGCCCCAAAGCTTGTGCAATGGTATTTACCATTAAGGTTTTTGCTAAACCCGGAACCCCGATAAGCAAAGAGTGACCACCAGAGAATATTGAAATTAAAATTTGATTTACTACCTCATCTTGCCCAACAATGACTTTGGCTATTTCGGTTTTTAAATCTTTATATCGCTTTACAAATTGTTCTACGGCAGCTACATCCGACATATTTTATTGTTTTAACCAGTTACTAGAAAAATCGCAATCTCTATGTTTTCCGCTAATTTTAATATACGTATCCAATATTTTTTCCTGCTGCCACTTTTCAATCGCAATAACTCGCTTTTCGTTTAAGGCTTGTTCCTTTATTTTTAGATAATCGCGTGCGTAATCTGCTTCGTGCTCATCTATTCTATCCGTAACGGTTAAAATTTTAAATTTAATTTTGCCTCTCCTGTCCTCTTCTCTCAACACCAAACTAATCTCATTATCCTTTAAGTTTTGTATTTGAGCGTATAATTCAGGGTCCATTCTGGTCAACTCGAAATTGTAGTCTTGTGTTTGCGGATTAATCAATTGGCCACCATCAAATTTAGTTTCTTTTTCGTCACTCGATTCCCGTGCTGCATCGGCAAAAGTAATATCTCCTGCAACAATTTTTTCCCTTACTTTTTCTAGACGTTCTTTGGCTTCTTTAATCGCGTCATTGGAAACTTTAGGAATTAATAAAATATGGCTTATATCGTATTGCTGCCCTCTGATTTTTTCAAGTTTAATAATATGGAAACCAAATTCTGTTTCAAAAGGATCTGAAACTTCACCCTCTTGTAATGAAAAGGCAACATCTCTAAACTCTTTAACCATTCTGGGTTTTTTTCTATCTAAGGTATAGATATAACCCGATTCTTTCATCCCTGGATCTTGACCGTAAAGCACCACTTTAGACCTGAAACTAGCTCCGTTTTCTACAACATCGGCTTTAAACCCTTTTAATCGGTCGATTATCTTTTGTTTTTCGTCTTCAGATACTTTTGGTTCTGCAACAATTTGCGCCACTTTTAATTCCGTACCGAAAATGGGTCTTTCGTCTTTTGGGATATTGTTGAAAAATATACGAACCTCATCGGGAGTAATATCAACATCTTCAACAATTTTAGCTTGCATTCTTGCCGCTAATTGATTGTTTTTTATAATCTCGAATATTTCATCTCTATAGCTTTTTTCATCTTCTTTTTTATGAATTTCCAAAAGCTTTTCCATAGAGCCGCCTGTTTGTTGCAAAAACTGTTGTATGGTGTAATCTACCTGTTGGCGAATTTCGGCATCGGACACCTGAACACTGTCTTGAACGGCGTGGTGCGCATACAATTTATTCTCTAAAAGCTTTCCGAACAATTCGCAAGGTTTTATAACTTTAATGTCTACACCTTGGGCTTCCAGCTGCTTGTATTCTTTATCTAAATCAGATTCCAAAACAATATAATCGCCCACAACGGCTGCAACACCATCAACCTTTAGCGCTTTAAAATTGCTTTTTACCGTATCTGTTTCTTTGGCGGTTTCCTTAACTTCATCTTCAATAATCTCTTGGGCAGCCATAACATTTACAGCAAGTAAGGTTATGCTTAAAATAAATATATGCTTCAAATTAATTGTAAATTTCAAATTGTTTATTTTTAATAGCATCTTTTGTAATATCTTTTTTTAATTCTCTAATAAGTTCCAACTTCCTTTTATTAATAACTATTTGCTTGATGGTTGGCTTAACATATTCCAGCGGCGCTGTATCGTTACGCAGCAAAACGTCATTAATTTGCATCAAATATACTCCTAATGAATCTTTGAGTTGTAATAAATTAGATTTTTTTAACAGTTCATTTTTATTTTCCGGGTTTATAACAGCAATTTTACCCACAACCTGATTGACTCTTACCCAAATGGAATCGTTTAGCGAAAAAGATTTAAATTGAATAGACATGGAATCCAGCGCTTTTTTATCTTCTAAATTAAAGCGTTCAAATCTTTCCTTAATGGTTTTAAAGTTGATTATATTCTCGTCTACATGCACATAACGTAGCTTTATCAACTCTTCGTTTAATTTAAAAGCCTCTTTGTTTTTTTCGTAATACGTTTCGGCCGCATCGTTGTTAAGTGTGGTGTCCAGATTCTTTTTTACCAAACCTTCAATATAGGCTTTTGTGTATAAATCGTTTTTATATTGCTCTACTAATTTATTGTATGTTTTTTGTTGTTCCTCGCTTAAATTAAGCATGGCGCCATCAATAAACAATTGCTGGGTTGCCCATCGATTGATAAAGTTCTGAACCATTAATGTGCTATCTTCTTTTGTCGTGGCTTCGGTGGTTAAATCTTTAATATCGTCGTAATACAAATAGCTTTCGTTAACTCTGGCAACGGGATCGCCTTCTTCGGTTTTTTTGAAAAAATCGCAAGACGTAGCCAATAGTACCGCTGTTATAAATATGAGGGTTTTAAATTTCAAGGATTAATTTTTAATTTGATTTCTTACTTTATCTAGGGCGTTTTGATTAACCACCACTTTATATTTTGCTTTGAGGTCGTTTACCCAATTCTCTTCTTTATAAGTCTGATAATCGCTGATAATTAACCCCTTTGCCTCTTCGAAAGTTTTTAACTGTTTTGGCAAAACGGCGTTTACCTTGGCCACTATATAAGCTTGGTTGTGTTTGTAGATTTTGGAAATGCCTTTTGAAAATTCAAAATCATCCGGAAGCGCTTGATGGTTGGCATCCATAATTCCAGATGTAAAAACCACATGTACTTCGCCGTTATTATTTACAAGGTTTTTTATAACCTCTAAATCCATATTTCGCTTTAATAACTTCGCTACCTTTTTTAAGACTCTTTGATTGGTGGATGAAGCCACAATAGCATCAACGCGTTTTGGAAACACGTATTTTTCTCTATTGGCGTTATAGTAATTCTGGGTTTCCAATGAATCGGAATTAGCGGTATTCCAAATGGTACTTTCCATTAAATCGAATAGCAACAAACCATCTCGGTACTCGTTAACAATATGTGCAAATTCCTCGTTTTCTTCTTCCAAATGGTTTTCTTGATAGAGCACCAATCGGGTATTTATAAAGGCATCGAGTTTTTCTGAAACAATAGTTTTAATTGTCGATTTCGGGTTGGTTCCGCGTTGTGTTTTTTCTAAATAATCGCCAAAATCCTTAAAGGTGAATTGCTGATTACCTATGTTTACCAAAGGTGAATCGCCTTTAAAATCCGATGGAAGTTTCCATGTGTTTTTAAAATAATCATCAGTTATAATCGAAGTAAAATAATCTAAAGCAGGCTGCCCATCATCAATATGGTACTTTGCTTTTAACTTGGCGTATAAAGCATCATCAATTAATTTAGACCGCTCATCGCGCTTTACTTTGGCTTCCAACTCCGACTTCATCTCATCAAACGGTGGCGTTAATTTTTTAGCGTGCAGTTTAACAATATGCCAGCCGTATTTTGTTTTAAAAGGTTCAGAAACATCGCCAACTTCATTCAAATTAAAAGCGACATCTTCAAATTCTGGAGAACTTAATTGTCCGCTTGAAAAAGCCGCTAACAAGCCCCCTTTTGCTGCCGAGTTTTTATCCTCAGAAAACTGTTTTGCCAAAGCTTCAAAATCTTCACCTTGATTTAACTTTTTATAAATATCCCGTATTCTGCTTTCCGGGTTTTCGCTTAAAGTATCGTTTGGCTTAATACCAACCATAATGTGCGCTACGGTACGCTCACCTCTGGATTTGCGCTTATCCAGAACCTTTACAATATGATATCCAAAACGGGTTCTAAAAGGTTGCGAAATATCGTCAATCTCGGTATTAAACGCCGCATTTTCAAATTTATAAACCATTCTAAATCCAGTGAAATAACCCAATTCCTCACCAAAAACAGATGTACCATTGTGCACTTCTTTTCTAACGGTTTCAAAACCTTCGCTTAAAGCCCTGTCCCTTAATTTACCTATGGCATTAAACGCTACCAAAGTATCTTGAGGATTTGCGTTTTCGGGTATTTTAATTAAAATATGATTGGCTTTTACTTCGTAAGATATTCTGTCGTAAGCTTCTTCAACCAAGGCATCGGTTACTTTATTATCGTAAATAAAATTTTTAGCCAATTGTTTTTTATAGGTGTTTAGCTCTCTTAAATACGATGGCTTTTCATGGAGCTCTAAGGTTTTGGCTTCTTTTAACTTGAGTTTATAATTGGTGAACAGTGCTAAATATTCGTCGACATCTTTTTGAGATTCATCTTGCACCAAATCGAGGTTTTTATTATACACCCTTAAAAATTCCGACACATAAACAGGGTCGTCATCAACAGTAAAAAGCACCTCTTCCGCATCAGCTTGTGCATTTAGGTTTAACGCCATTGCCGTTAACAGTAAAGTAAAAAAAAGTTTTAATTTCATGGACAAAAAAATAATTCAAGTGGTTACAAAAATACTAATATAAACCTATAATACAAGTTGCTTTAACAAACGTTTAAAAAGTTGAAATATTACGCTTTTTCATTATATAACCTTACTTTTAACATCTGTTTTTTAATTTTTACAAATGATGCGTAAACTAAAACTTATTTGGGATTTTCGTGGTCCGGATGCTTTAAAAATTGCCGAACATCACGAAGTTCATTTAAAAGAGTATATTAAATTGGAAAAACTGAATTTAAACATCACTGGTTTTGAGACCATTTCAGATGTGCACGCCATAGCTTTTATGGTTGTTGCAGAAGACCAAATGAAACCTATTAGAGATGCTTTAAAACCGCATCGTGGACAGGTTTATACCGAATAACATGCGAGCCAAATATGATGACATTAGCACACATTACAACGCCACAAGAAAAGCGGACAACTATCTTGTGGAGCGTTTGTGGCATCATTTAAACCCGAAACCAAACGGTTTGTATTTAGATATTGGTTGCGGCACCGGTAACTACACAAATAAATTACAGCGAAAAGGTTACCGTTTTATTGGCGTCGATCCGTCAAAAGAAATGCTTGAAAAAGCGAAACTACAAAACCCAAATGTTGAATGGAAACTTGGGCAAGCCGAAACTTTAAGCCTTGATTCCAAAAGTATCGATGGAATTATGGGCAGTTTAACCATTCACCATTGGGCCTATTTAGAAAAAGGATTTACCCAACTGCACCGCGTGTTAAAAACAACTGGTAATTTGGTGATTTTCACCTCCACACCAAAACAAATGGCAGGCTACTGGTTAAATCATTATTTTCCTAAAATGATGAAGGATTCCATGTTGCAAATGCCTGCATTGGAAACCGTTAAAGGCATTATGACGCAGGTTGGATTTGCTACAATTAAGACTGAATTGTACAGCATAAAACCAGACTTAAAGGATTTGTTTTTATACAGCGGTAAACACCACCCCAAACTGTATTTAAACCCACATGTAAGACAGGGTATTTCGTCTTTTTCATCACTTGCCCATGCGGACGAAGTTGAAATGGGTTTACAACAATTAGAAGCCGATATTAAAACCCAGAAAATTGACGATATCATAAAATCCTATGAAAACGATTTGGGCGATTACCTCTTTATTATTGGCAGCAATTCGCAATAAAAAATATATATTGAGCACTAATTAAATCATCTTTTATCCATGGAAAACTCAAAAAGCAGAAGGGATTTCATCAAAAAAAGCACTGCTGCCGGAATAGCCATTCCGTTATTGGCTTCAAACTTGTTGGCATGCAATTCGAATGTAAGTTCAAAAAAATTAAAAATATTAATATTAGGAGGCACCAGTTTTTTAGGGCCGCATCAAATTACTTATGCTTTAAAACGCGGGCATTCGGTTTCTATTTTTACCAGAGGAAAAACAAAATCGACTGTTCATAAAGAATTGTTTAATCAAGTTGAACATTTAATTGGTGATAGAAATGATAATTTAAAAGCTTTGGAACAAGGTGCATGGGATTTAGTAATTGACAATTCCGGAAGACAGGTAAAATGGACAAAAGACACCGCAAACTTATTAAAAGACAGAGCCAAACTTTATTTATACACATCATCAACCGGTGTTTATTATCCCTATTTGGGAGACCATATAACCGAGAACACCACAACACTTACCGAAGCACCTGAAACCTTTGGGCATAAATATGAAAAATTAGAGTACGATTATGGCGTAATGAAAACCAATTCGGAAAATGAAACCATTAAAGCTTTCGGAAAGGAACGCTCCATTATTGTACGGCCGACTTATATGTTTGGACCTGGAGATAAAACCAATCGTTTTATACACTGGCCCATTCGTTTGGCAAAAGGTGGCGAAATTTTGGTTCCCGGAAAAAAAGAAGATCCCGTACAATATATAGATGTGCGAGATGTTGCAGAATTCATGATTCGTTTAGCAGAACAAAAACATACAGGAATTTACAATGCCGTTGGCCCAAAGGAAAAACAAACTATGGTTGAATTTGTAAACGAAGCCAAAGAAACTTTCCCTAAAAACGCTACTATTACCAATATTGACGATTACACCTTTCTTGAAGAAAACGGGATTAACTATTTAGTTCCTTGGATTCCATCAGTTGGGAAAAACTATGGTTCAGCAAGAATTTCCAACACAAAGTCACGGGCGGCTGGTTTAACTTTTAGAAATTTAAAAACATCTATTAAAGATATGTACGATTGGTGGTATTCTGATGCTTTAACGAATGAGCAAAGAGTTGAATATGAAAAAAACCCTAAAACCTTACTCAATACAGAGCAGGATATTTTAAAAGCATGGAACACTTTAAAAATGTAGCCCCATAAGGTATTAACGGCATAATTGCATTGTCCGACACGTACAATAACTCATTATTTTTTTAGTTATATTATTAATTGACCAATCCAAAATCCTTAAATGTATAAAGCTTTATATGTTTATTTTATCGGCTTCTTTTTTATTGTAATTTCTAGCTATTCACAGGCTCCAGAGCCCAATTCAACCCACGAAAAATGGGAATACGTTTTAGAAGGTTCCGGCGATGTTTTACAAATAGGATTGCCCGTTATAGCGGGCTTAACCACCATAATCAAAAAAGATTGGGAAGGCACAAAGCAGTTTGCCCTCTCCTACGGCACAGGTTTTATTGTGACACATTCACTCAAAAAAATAATACGAAAAGAACGTCCTGAAGAGCGTAATTTATTTGATGCTTTTCCATCCGGACATACCACATCTGCCTTTTCTGGCGCCTCTTTTATCCAACGTCGCTATGGTTGGAAATACGGCAAATGGGCCTATTTGGGAGCCGCCATTGTTGGGGTTAGCCGTATGGAAGGGCCCGATGGCTGGCACGACAAATGGGATGTTTTGGCCGGAGCCGCCGTTGGTATTGGCAGCACCTATTTATTTACCTCGCCTTATATGCAAAAGCATGTTGACATTGCGTTTTCAGCAAGTAACAAAAGTTATGTGTTTGGTTTAAGGTATAGGTTTTGAGATTTGACTTTATCGGAAAAAATGTCGAAATTGGTTTTTCATTAGACATAAAATATTCAAACGATTATATAACAAGTCGAATAAACTAACCCTTTTGAAAATCAACTCAACAAACATAGCAAAACCAACAACCATTATTTGGAACGGTAAAAAAATCAAAACCGGTATTTACAAAACGCCAACCAATATACCCATTTATTTGGGAAAAGAAACTGTAAAAAATGATGAAGTTTCAGATAGAAAAGTACACGGTGGCATTTATAAAGCTTGCTATTTATTTTCGGAAAACCATTATGATTATTGGAAAAACCTATATCCGAATTTAGATTGGAACTATGGTATGTTTGGTGAAAATTTAACCGTAAAAAACCTAGACGAAACCAAGCTTTTTATTGGCGATGTTTTTGAAATTGGAGACGCTTTGGTACAAGTTACCCAACCCAGGGAACCCTGTTTTAAATTTGGCGTAAAGTTCGGCTCGCAACGGGTGATACAACAATTTATAAACTACGGTTTTCCCGGAACTTATGTTCGCGTTTTGCGCGAAGGCTTGGTGCAAACAGGCAACAAACTTAAATGTATCGAGCACGATAAAAGCAGTATTAGTATTTGCGATTTTTTTCAACTGCTATATTCAAAAAACAAAAACCCGCAACATATAAACGCCGTATTAAACCATAAGGCCTTACCACAAAAGAAAAGAGCACTGCTTTTAGGGTTTGCTAAAAACCATAAACAACACGAATAAAAAACAATGGCTGCTTCGTTTTTTATTTTGGCCATTCAAAAAAAAGTTAAGTTTATAAAAACTTAATTATTCCGTTTTTTTGTATCTTTAAGCTATGCACAATTTGGTAAATAAATTAAAGCTCTATAAGTTTAAGGATGTTTATATTTTAAACAAACCCGAATCATTTGTCAATACTTTTAACGACATTAATTACTCCGAATCTATAGTCATTACATCTTATGTGGAATGCGCTTTGGTATTTACCCAAACAAAGGAACAGTTTATCAATGAAATGTTGACGCTGTTTCCAAGAATTTTGGACACTTCTATTATCTGGGTGTTTTACCCCAATGGCACTACCAAAAAAGAGATTTCAGAGTTGCATAAAGAATTTGATTGGGATTTTTTAGGCGATTACCGCTTAAAACCAACCAAATTAATTGCGGTAAATAGCGCGTGGAATGCCATGAAAATAAAAAAAGCCATCGCTTAAATTTCATCTATCTTTGCTGCAAATTATTATAAATGTCATTTAAAGATTTACAACTTAACAAACCACTTTTAAGAGCCATTGCCGAAGCCGGTTACGACAACCCAACCTTAGTACAAGAACGCACCATTCCGCTTGTTTTAGATAAAAAAGATGTGATTACTTCGGCACAAACCGGCACAGGAAAAACGGCCGCCTTTGCCCTACCCATTTTACAATTGTTGTTTGATAAACAAGATGCGCCCAAAAAAGGAAAAAAGATAAAAGCGCTTATTGTAAGTCCCACACGGGAATTGGCCATTCAAATTAATGAAAATTTTAAGGTTTATGGCAAAAACACCAATTTACGCTCTACCGTAATTTATGGCGGCACGTCTATCGAGCCTCAAAAAGATGTATTAAACAAAGGTGTTGACATTCTTATTGCCACACCTGGGCGATTGCTGGATTTGCACAAACAGGATACGATTAATTTAGATTATGTTGAAACCTTGGTTTTGGATGAAGCCGACTTAATGCTCGACATGGGTTTTATTGATGACGTTAAAAAGATTGAGCGTTTATGTCCGGAGGAGAAACAGATTCTTCTTTTCTCGGCAACAATGCCCTATAAAGTAGAACAGCTTGCCAATACCATTTTAAAATCGCCCGAGCGCGTTGAAGTGTCTCCAACATCATCGGCCGCTATAAATGTGAGTCAGGTATTGTATTACGTGCCAAAGCGCAATAAGATTGAGCTGTGTTTACATTTATTGCGAAACACCATAAAAGGCAATATTCTAATTTTTAGACGCACCAAATTTGGCGTTGATAAACTAGAGCAAACGCTTATAAAAAATGGGTATAAAGTTGAAACCATTCATGGCGATAAAGCGCAAAATTTAAGACAAGAGGCTTTAAAAAAATTCAAAAATGGGTATGTAAATATTTTAATAGCTACCGATGTCGCGGCACGCGGTATTGATATCAATGAATTGGATGCCGTGGTAAATTTTGATATGCCAAACGTACCGGAAACCTATGTGCACAGAATAGGGCGCACGGGTCGTGCCGGACAAACAGGTATGTCGTATTCGTTGTGTTCTGCCGATGAAAAAAGTTATGTGCAAAAAATTCAGCAGTTAATAAATGTTCAAATTCCTATTGAAGAAAATCATCCGTATCCGTTAGACCCAAAGGCGAAACCTATTATCCACAAATCAAAAAAAACAGGAAGTAAACACAAAAAAGGGCGCAAAAGTGAAGCTTCCAAAAAGAAAAAGAAACGTTGGTATTAAAAGTCTGGAGCTAGAAGACCGAAGTTGGAAGATTACATTTCCAATCGTTTATCAAAATGATTTTTAAGAAACGGGATTTGAATACAAAGCATTAATCCAAAAAGCGCAACTGCATACATTAAGGTTTTAGACATTGTAAAACCGGATAAAGCATGGGTAAATTTGTTGTTTGATAAAATGCTAAAATCTAACGTGCCAAACCAACCTTCTTGTTGTGTTTCCGATCCTAAAATTAAATACACACAAAGCGCCATAAAACTTAAAGCGATTAATGTCCAAACTTTTTTGGAGATTAAAGGCTTGTACGTTGTAACACCACCTTTATTTAACGCTGCAACTTGAGACATTATTTCTGAAGTAAAATGAATAGAAGGACGCTCTAAAGCAGCTTTTTCTACAATCTTTTTGGTAAAATTATCTAAATGTTTATCGTCGTTCTCTTTCATAATACTCAATTATTTCAGGTTCTAATTTTTGCTTTAAAATAGTCGCTAATTTTTTGCGGCTTCTAAAAATCTTCACTTTCACATGATTAGCCGTAATACCGACAATTTTAGAAATCTCTTCTAAAGAATGGGCTTCAAAATAATACAGTGTCAGTAAAAAGCCATCATCATTTGGCAATAAAGTTAAGCAATCTTGTATGGTTTTTTGATACTCTTTTTGTTCCATTTTATCTAAAGCATGATCTATGGTTTTTATTTGATGCTCGGTAAACTCATCAATGGCAACATCATTAAAATGCTTTTTGTTCTTCTTAATTCTATCTAAACTCGTATTATAAGCGACTTTATATATCCACGTTGAAAATTTAGAATCGCCTTTAAACTTATGCAACGATTTATAGGTTTTAATAAAGGTGTCTTGCGATACCTCTTCGGCTTCTTCCCTATTTTTTAGCATGCGCAACGCCAAAGTAAATACCAAGTCTTTGTAACGATCAACCAAAACAGAAAATGCATTAGCGTCGCCATTTATAATTTTGTTGATATAATCTTGGTCGTTGGTGGTCATTTTTAAGTAAGACGACTCTATTGTATTTTAGGTTACACATCCCTGAAAAAAAAAATTAGTAAAAACCGTAACCAAAATTAAAAACGTATCGTCATAAGCTATGAACACATTAAAATTAATCAATTAAAAACGAAACATTATGGGATCAGAATTAATTATCATACCAATTATATTTGGTGCAATCTTCGGAGTATTTTATTTATACTTTTCAACACGTAATAAAGAACGTTTAGCACTCATTGAAAAAGGTGCAGACGCCAGTATTTTTGTGAAAGGCAGAACCCAAACCGCTCCCATTTGGAAAGTGCTCATTTTAAATTTGGCATTGTTATTAATGGGTATTGGTATCGGCATATTTTTAGCTACAGCATTATATAACAATACGAACTTGGGGGAAGAAGTATATCCTGCAACAATTTTCTTAACAGCGGGGGCCTCATTATTTATAGGTTTTAATATGACCAAAAACTTGGATAAAGAATAAAACCAACAGCAATCAAATAGAGTTAAAGCGGTTTTCCTTTTAAGGGAACCGCTTTTCTATTCAATAGGAAAATCAAAAAAAGTTTTAGGAAACGGTTCGTGTCGCAAGGTAAAATGCCACCATTCTTTGGGGTAGTTTCTAAACCCGTGTTTTAGCATAACGGCTTGTAAAAGCTGCCGGTTTTCTTTTTGCTTTTTGGTAATGCCGGAATAATCAACCCAGGATTCTTTTCCGAAAAAATCGTACGGGCTTCCCATATCCAATGGCTTTCCCGTGTTGCCATCAACAATTGTTAAATCAACAGTACTACCTCTACTATGCCCCGATTTACTGGCGATGTATCCCTTTTTGAATAGATGTCTTTTTTTTACATTCGGATAAAAGCGTGATTTATTAATGGTGTCATTCAAAACTTTTGCCCAACGCACAAAATGATTTACAGCTCGTTGTGGCCTGTAGCCATCGTAAACCTTTAAGCATAAATTTTTATTCTGTAACTCCTCTTGAACCAACTTTAAAGCCTGCGCCGTTTGCTTGGTTAAAATAAGTTTGTTTGAATGATAACCATCAACAGGTTTACCCAAAAAATTATTCGATGTGTTATACCTTAACTCTACATCCAAATCGGTAATCACATCTTTTACATAAGTAAATCCATCGGGCAATTGTGCAAAAGAAAAAAAGCTAAACAGCAGTAAAAAGAGGCTTGAATAAAGTTTCATAAATAAGGATTATAAGCGAATTTATACAAAATAAACTTATACCTAAAATTGAAGCACAAAAAAACCGAGTTCCCTCAAACTCGGTTTCTTTTCAATTTGCTTTTTTAATTACGTAGTAGATTTAGGGTCTCTATCTCAACAACATAATGCAAATATTAATTAATTAATCCATTGAACTAAAAAGTATGTTATTTAGTACACACCAAATATATAATTAATAAACATACAACCACGATAAAAAACATAATAAATCGACGAAATACACTAAACTTTAACATTTAAAGATTAAAACATGTATTTCATCGATGAAATACATGTATGCGCATAAAAAAAGCATCTTAAATAAGATGCTTTTTTACTAACTAACCAACCAAAAATATGAATTACATTTTTTAAGTTTAAAGTAACCACTCAATAAACTTTTTATTAGAATGCAATCACATACCAATGAACAATATCCGTGCCAAACTTTTTTAAAGTTGCCTATATTAACATAATTTTAATACAGATAAAGTTTTATAATTTATGTGCTGCTGCTAGTATTTAATCTATAATTATTAAGATATTTGCTTTTTCTAAAAATTCAAAAATAAACTATGAAAAGACTGTCGCTTTTAACCTTACTTATTTTAACCGTTTCCTGTGCCAAACAACCTGCGTTAACAGTTAAAACTAATATTAAAGGTCTAAAAAAAGGAACTGTATATCTTAAAAAAGTAAAAGACACCGCACTTATAACTGTAGATTCTATACAAATTAATGGAAACGCCGAATTTGAATTGCACAGCGATTTAGAATCACCGGAAGTATTTTATCTGTTCCTAAACAAAAACACGAATGAAGATGACGCGATAGCTTTTTTCGCCGATAAAGGCATTACCGAAATTAACACCACGCTTAAAAATTTTGTTTTTGATGCCAAAATTAAAGGCTCTGTACAACAGGCTAAGTGGGAAGAATATCAAAAGATGATTTCTAAACTAAA
Source organism: Hwangdonia seohaensis (assembly GCF_031932625.1). Taxonomy (NCBI): domain Bacteria; kingdom Pseudomonadati; phylum Bacteroidota; class Flavobacteriia; order Flavobacteriales; family Flavobacteriaceae; genus Hwangdonia; species Hwangdonia seohaensis. The sequence continues at coordinate 323,267 of NZ_JAVSCK010000004.1, read as the reverse complement.
TAGTAGAAATTTAGATTTGATAAAAGAAAAATTTGAAGCTCAAATGGAAAGCGATACGTCAAAAATTAGCGCTATTGATAATGAATACAATGGGCTGTTAAAACGAAAGTACTTATTTACGGTTAATTTTGCTATAAACAATAAAGATAGTGAGGTATCTCCGTATCTTGCCTTAACTGAGATTTACAATGCGCGAATTAACTTTTTAGATACCATTAATAATTCCTTAACCCCGAAAGTGAAAGCTTCAAAATACGGCAAACAATTACAGGATTTTATTGACGAAATAAAGGAAGCCGATAAAAACAACTAAACACGATATTAAAAAACAAAAGCCTTTCGAAAAATCGAAAGGCTTTTGTTTTAAAGCTAACTTAACTGGAATTCATTTTCAAATTACAAATGAGCTGAACAGCATTTCGGCATTTTTAACAATCGCAGAAAACGTGTAATTCCATCGATAAAAATTATCCGAGTTTATTGATTTTTTCAATTAACGCACGACCTTTTTCTTCCAATTCCGTATTAATGGCCTTAAAGTGGGCTTTTGGACTTTCAACATCTTTAGCATTTACTTTAGCTATTAAAGCGTCAAACGTTTCAATTGCTTCATCAATAATTGCTTCGCTTTTTTTGGTGTCTTTATCTGTGTTTTCGTATTCCCAAACATAAACTGCTTCAATAATATCGCCTAAAACATAGTTTATATCTTTCTTTAGGTTTCTAACATTTGCCATAATTTCTAATTTTATTTAGGTGCAAAAATAAGCAAATTATTAAACAATAGCGTTCAATAATTCAGTATATATCAAAGGTGTATTACAATTCCAATACACCGTGAATTTTAAAAAACCGAGATTATAACATCGACTATTCCCCCGAGTAACTCACAAAATTACGTGGCGTTTCGTACAGGGTGATTTCTAAATCTAAATGAGATTCAATCTTTGGTTTTATTTTATTGTAAATAACCACTGCTATATTTTCTGCTGTTGGGTTTAGTGTTTTAAACTCCTTAACCTCTTCATTTAAATTTTTATGATCAAACTGCTCCTCAATTTCAGTTTCAATCAAATGTTTTAAAATTTTCATATCCATTACAAACCCCGTTTCCGGATGGATGTCGCCCTTCACCGAAACAATGAGCTCATAATTATGCCCGTGGTAATTAGGGTTGGCACATTTACCAAAAACGGTGGCGTTACGGGCATCAGTCCAATCGGCATTGTACAGCCTGTGCGCTGCGTTAAAATGTGCTTTTCTACTAACCGTTACCTTCATGATCAACTAAATTTATATGTTCGTAAAATTTACTGAAAATAATTTTAAACCAAGCGGTATAAAGTTCTGGATGTAAAGCTATATCTACTTTTACATCTTCCAATGCCATCCATTTCCACGAGGCCACTTCATCTGGGTTAATATGTGGTTCATCATTGTAATGCCCTACCATAATATGGTCCAATTCGTGTTCGGTCAACCCATTATCAAAGGGCGCTTTATAAATAAAAGACGTAGTTTCCTTAAGCTCTGTTACAAAGCCCATTTCTTCCATTAAACGGCGTTTACCAGCTTCAATATTACTTTCCCCATCACGTTGGTGACTACAGCAGGTGTTGGTCCAAAGTCCGGGTGTATGGTACTTATGTAAGGCACGTTGCTGTAGCATCAGTTCATTGTTGTCATTAAAAATAAACACCGAAAACGCACGGTGCAGCACCGCCTTTTCATGGGCTTCCATTTTAGGCATCAAACCAATTTGTTCGTCTTTTTCGTTAACGAGAATTACCTGTTCTTCTTTCATCTTCATTTGTTTATTTTTTATTTGGGTCAGATGTAATTTGCAATAAAAACATCGGTTACACCAACAATTTGCTATCGCTCATTTCATTGTTTTACAAAAATACCAAGTAATTTTTTAAAAGACATTAATCTTATCATAAAAATAAAAAGAGCCGTATTTCGATTATTTTTATTGTTACTATTAATAGAACTCATAGTATATTTGCACCCATTTATATATTCTATGAGTTTTTTAAAAGAAATACAGCGCAGACGCACCTTTGGAATTATTTCGCATCCTGATGCGGGTAAAACCACACTAACAGAAAAATTACTGCTTTTTGGTGGTGCCATTCAAGAAGCAGGCGCCGTAAAAAGCAACAAAATCAAAAAAGGCGCCACGAGTGATTTCATGGAGATTGAACGCCAGCGTGGGATTTCTGTGGCTACCTCGGTTTTAGCGTTTGAATATAATGGGATTAAAATCAATATTCTTGATACGCCTGGGCACAAGGATTTTGCCGAAGATACTTTTAGAACACTTACCGCCGTTGATAGTGTAATTGTGGTTATTGATGTGGCTAAGGGTGTTGAAGAGCAAACCGAAAAACTGGTTGAAGTCTGCCGCATGCGCAACATCCCCATGATTGTGTTTATCAATAAAATGGATAGAGAAGGAAAAGATGCGTTTGACCTTTTAGATGAAATTGAACAAAAACTGGGATTACGGGTAGTGCCTTTAAGTTTTCCAATTGGAATGGGATACGATTTTAAAGGCATATACAATATTTGGGAGAAAAACGTTAATTTGTTTAGCGGCGATAGCAGAAAAGATATTGAAGAAACGGTAGAGATTTCAGATTTGTCCTCTGCTGAATTAGATACTTTGGTAGGCGAAAAAGCCGCCAATACGTTGCGTGAAGAAATTGAATTGGTTGAAGGCATTTACCCTGATTTTGATAAAGACGAATATTTACAAGGAAGCCTTCAACCCGTATTCTTTGGTTCGGCTTTAAATAATTTTGGAGTACGCGAACTATTGGATTGTTTTGTTGAAATAGCGCCAAAACCAAGACCCAAACAAAGTGAAGAACGCTTAGTAAAACCTGACGAAAAGCAGTTTTCTGGTTTTGTTTTTAAAATTCACGCCAACATGGATCCCAACCATCGCGACCGTTTGGCCTTTATTAAAATTGTATCGGGTAAATTTGAACGAAACAAACCTTATTTGCACGTTAGGAATAACAAAAAAATGAAGTTTTCCAGTCCGAATGCCTTTTTCGCTGAGAAAAAAGAAATTGTCGATGTCTCTTATCCCGGTGATATTGTTGGCTTGCACGACACAGGAAATTTTAAAATTGGAGACACTTTAACCGAAGGCGAAAGCATTAATTACAAAGGTGTTCCAAGTTTTTCGCCCGAGCATTTTAGGTACATCAACAACGCCGACCCCTTAAAATCAAAACAGCTTTATAAAGGTATTGATCAATTAATGGACGAAGGTGTAGCGCAATTATTTACTTTGGAACTTAACGGACGAAAGGTAATTGGTACCGTAGGCGCCCTGCAATACGAGGTGATACAATACAGATTAGAACACGAATACGGGGCAAAATGTACCTACGAAAACTTAAACGTTTTTAAAGCCTGTTGGGTAGATCCCAAAAATTCGAATAGCGACGAATACAAAGAATTTGTTCGTATAAAACAGCGTTTTTTGGCTAAAGACAAGCAAAATCAATTGGTGTTTTTAGCAGATTCGGCTTTTTCATTACAGATGACACAACAAAAATATCCAAATATAAAATTTCATTTTACCTCTGAATTTTAACAAATCAACGAATATTTTTTGATTTTATTCTTATATTGATAAAATTAGCGTATCCATTCCGAGAATTTAATATTTTAGCGATTCCCTCTTCAGAAAATAATTATTAGAAATTCATAACCCAAAACGTGAAAATCTATGGAATCTTACAAAAACGAATACAGTAATAATGACATTATGGTAACCTACGAACCATGTGTTTGCATTCATGCCGAAAAATGTGCAAAAGGATTATCCGATGTGTTTAGAACTTCAGTTATCCCTTGGATTAATTTAGAAGGCTCAGAAACCGAACGAATCATAAACCAAATAAAGCGCTGCCCTTCTGGTGCTTTACAATTTCATTTAAAGAAAGAGGTTGCTTAAGGGTACCTGTTTCTTCGAATTCTTTTTTGCCATAAAACAAAGGTGGAAGTTCGGTTAACGTAAAAGCCAATTCAGATTTAAAAAAGGACGGTCTTTTATATCTCTTAAAGGCACGATTCTGTTTTTTTGGTTGGTTTTTAAGGATTAATGTGTGTAATTTATCTGTTTTACACACTTTTATTACACCACTTTTAAGACCCAACGTTCTAAATTTTAGACATTTACGTCTTGGGCTTTCAAGTTTTTTTATTACCTTTAATGGGCTAATCTTAAATTTCCTAACACATGAGCACGCCCAAAATACCCACCGATTATCATCACGTATTACACCCCGATCGCACTTTTGATGTTGATACCGAATTATCTGGCGGTATGGATGCCAAACATTCCGGAAAAATAGAAACGCAGCTTTCCGGAAGTGTTGAAAATAAAATCAGCGGAAGCTTAAACACCACAAACACCTTAAAACTTACCGGCGACAGCTCGGAACCCGTTGCTACCGACAATAAGGTTGAAATTCTCAACTTACCACGTTTTACCCTTCAAGATATTAAAGACCTTATGAAACATCGGGTGCGCATCCCAAACTATTCCAATATATGCTTTAAAATGCTTGGGGTCGAGTTTTTTAGTATTTGTACCAGTGGAGAAGGCCAGATTATTACGGAGCCTTATGTGCCAACATCTGCCGAATTGTGTGAGGATGATTGTTGCGAGCCCGACGTGCGCCCTTTTCCAAAACCAAGACAAGACTACACTGGGGATAACATAAAAACATAAAACATGGAAACTAAAGTGCCAAATTCCTTAATGGAAAAAATAGATTTTGGAGACGATACCATTGTTTTAAATGGCACTCCTAAAAGATTAAGTGGAACCGTGCGGTTACATAATCAAAATGAAACCAAGGCTCGGGTGCGGCATTTAAACCTAAAACCCGCAAAGGTTAAAAACACTAAAAACCTCAACACCATTCCGCTTCTTGTCAACACCAAACTACGGGCGGGAGAAAGCCGGTTGCAATCGTTGTCGCTTGCCCTTCCACCTGAAACACCACCGGGAACCTACCACCATTATATTGAAATAGGCAATAAAAAACGAAACATACAGCTGGTCGTACAGCCTTCGATAAACATATCCGTTCAACCTAGTGAATTTACCCTTCAAAACACTAGTCCGGGTACCAAACACAGTGTAAGTTTTACGGTAACCAATTTAGGTAATCTCGATTTTCAAATTCCCAATGCCAAACATGCGGCCGCTTTGGATATGGACATGCTATGTCGCGCTTTCGGAAAAGGATTTAGAGATGATAAAGTCAAGGGTTTTAATGATACAATGGACAAAGTTACCGAACACATAAAAGAGCAGTTACCCAATTGGGCGAATTCCAAAATTACCGAAGCAGGCGATATTATCAAACCCGGAAAACAGCGGCTCGTTAACTTTTCATTTGTTATGCCAAAAGAGACCAATGCTGAGAATGATTACGATTTAAACGTTAGGTTTTGGGATAAAGAGCTCTCTTTTGCTATTAAGTCGCATCAACAAACTAAAAATACTTAGAAAACATGGAAAACAAGAAACTCAACTCCAATGTGTTCAGCGATTCTGTTATGGAAAACATACAAACACTGTCCGATATGTCCATGCAATTTTATGGTACCATGTTGGAAAATGTGTTGGGCAACAACACACAAGTCAACAAGCAAATAGGGCAACTTGGGAAAAATGCCCTCGACCCCATCAAAGCTATTTTAAATTCTGACGATTGCTGTGCCCCAAAAGAAAAATGCCCGCCGCATTGTATTGCCTCTATTAACAGAAAAGCCATGGCTGGAGAGCGCATAATCATACCTTTTGTTGTAAAAAACAATTGCCAAAAGCCCAAAACCTATAAAATTGGGGCTCGCGAATTAAAAGATCAAGACGGTAAACTTGCAACAGCACAACCTCTGCTCAATAAAAATAGTGTGTCGCTGCAACCAAACACATCTGAACGCGTACTTATAAGTCTCGACCTAGTAAATTTTAAAGACGGTGTTTATACGGCAGAAATCGTACTTCGTGAAAAGGAGTACAATCAAAATATTTGTTTAACCGTTTCCGTTGGAGACCACAGCGCGCCTATTGTTACGCCATACGAAGAGAAAAAATTCAAATTAAAATGGCAGAGTTGGAAATCGCATTTCTACTGCGAACCAAAAGAACGCGCAACGACCCGAAGTTAAAATCTAAAAAGGCATGGCTGAAACAAATGACAAGCAACTTTTAGAGAAATTGTTCAAACATACTCTGGAGCTCAATAAAAAGTATATCGAACAAGGGTTCAGGGTATTTAACGAGTGGAGCAAACAACCAAACAAGCCCAATAATCTTTTTGTTTTTAAACCCGAGCAGTACAGCAAAGCTTTTAATGCATTTGCAAAACTAAATTTAGAATACTACAACAACGCCATGGCACTTGGATTTGGAATGCTGGACACGATGTTGAAAAAAACAGCACCAGAAACGACACCCGAAGCCGAACCTGCGTTTGTGCTCACGGCCCATGTGAATGCCGGTTCTAAAGCTGCGTTGGAGTTTATTTTAGAAAATACGAAAACCGAAGTGGCCCATTGCGAATTGGTAAACTCTAACTTCGTCAATGAAAATGATGCCGAATTCCCTTCGATAAAAACCACGTTCAAACCACAAAAATTTACCCAGGAGCCCGATGAATCAAGCACGGTTAAAATTAGTGTTCAAGTTCCTAAAAACACGCCTCCCGATACCTATTTTAGTGATGTAACCGTAATAGGATTTGAACCTTCTTTTTTTAGAATCCAGCTTACCGTAGAACCTTTTTTAACAAAATCAGCCCATGCCAAAACAAAAAGACAATCCAAAAAATAAGCAAGGTTCCAGCAAAGGTAAAAATCGCGAAGGTGAACCTTGGATTGATTCTGACCGCGTGATGAACAAAGCACAAAGTATTGTGAATTCCGCAGTAAATGTTTTAGAAGAAGAAATAGCTGCGGGTATTTTAGCGGCTAAAAAAATTGAAAAAAAACTCATTGACGTAGATGAAATTAGGAGCGACCCTGATGCCTTAATGAATCGAATCCGGCGTGATTCCCATGAAGTGCTGGATTTGGTCATAGACGGATTTGCCGCCATTACCGCCCAAATGAATGAGGTTATTGAAACGCTGAAGAACGAAAAGGAAAATCAAAGCAAGCAAAAAACAAAACCAAAAGCAGCATCAAAAAAACCAAGTCCAGACGTTATCGTACTAGAACCTGAAAACCCGATGAAACCGGGAGAATCCGTTACTCTCAACCTAATTATGTATGAAGATACCGCTAGTGACCCCAAGACCATCGCATTTAGAAAATCCGATTTTATTGGTAGCGGAAATCAAAAAATCAGTCTTCGTTCTATAATCATACAACCTAAAAAAACACAACTCAAACCCAAAGAGGAAAAGGATATAAGTATAACCATAAAACTTCCTAAAAATGCCGTTCCGGGTGATTACAATGCTTTTATTACCTGCATTAACAACCCGCAAATTCGTGTTCTTATTGCTATAAAAGTCATCGAATGACGTATTAAAACATAACCAACTAACCGCTAAAATATCACCGTATGGATGTGCCACAAATGAAATCAAAATTGAAATACTACGGCGCTGAAACGCTTCGTGGTATTCATGCATTTGTGCCCGAAAAAGAACCCAAGTATTATTTATACAACCTTATTTTAGACTATCCCAACCGAGGAGGCAAAGGGTTCAGACCCGGGTTGTGCATTGCAAGCTGTAAGGCTCATGGTGGTCAATTACACCAAGCAAAATTTACAGCAGTGACTTTAGAAATGCTTCACAACGCTTTTCTTATCCATGACGATGTGGAAGATGAAAGTGCCTATCGGCGCAATAAACCCACCATGCACAGCGCTCATAGTCGGGCAATAGCCATTAACGTTGGCGACATGATGAATGCGTTGAGCCTTTATCCGCTTTGGCGAAACAAAGAACTTTTGGGTGATAAACTTGCGCAACGCATTTTTTTAGAGGTGTATCATCTCATTACTGAATCGGCTGAAGGTCAAGCCTTGGAACTCGGTTGGCGACAAGACAATCGCTGCGATCTCACCGAGAAGGATTATCTGCGTATGATACTTAAAAAAACTTGTTGGTACACTTGTATTCAACCCATTCGCATTGGTGCGCTAATTGGCAGTAATGGTGTATTAAACCCCGATTCCTTTAATAGATTGGGATATTTTATGGGCGCTGCATTTCAAATCCAAGACGATATTCTCAACTTGATCGGGGAAGAAAGCGCTTATGGTAAAGAAATTGGCGGGGATATTATTGAAGGAAAACGCACCTTGATGCTGATACATTTACTTTCGGAATGTACTTCCGAAGAACGCCATTTTATCAAAGGTTATTTGGGTACGCCTATGTTGGGCAGAGATCTGGCCGATGCTAAACAAATTCTTGATCTCATGCATCAATATAAATCCATTGACCATGCAAAAAAAACCAGTCAATATTTGGCAGGAGCGGCTCTAAAGGAGTTTTACACCCATTTTTCGCACTTGAAAGATTCAGAGGATAAAGCTTTTTTAGAAACCATCATTATGTATATGATAAATAGAGATTATTAAGGATGATACAAATTCGACCAAAAATAGATTTTGATTGTGACGTGCTTATTGTAGGCGGTGGACCTGCCGGAAGTGCTTTAGCACATCACTTATCAAAAATGAATATTAAAACCATTGTGGTTGAAGCTGAGCGTTTTCCAAGAGACAAGGTTTGTGGTGATGGCGTAAGCCCTATTGCGTTAAAAGAGCTTCATGATATTGGAATTACCCAAACCGAGGCTTTCAAAAAGGCCAATTCTATTGAAAAAGTGGGTCTCTTTTTGAATAAAGACCAAACCTTTATTCAGTTGGAAAAACCCGAAACATTGCCCTTTCATGCGCGTATTATCCCTCGAATTGAACTGGATTATATGGTTTATAAAGCGGCAAAATCTGCTGGTGCCCAATTTATAGAAAACGCCCGTGTTGTCGATTTCAAGGTTAGTGCCCACAAAGTGGTTACCACCTATAAAAAAGGAGCTTCTGAAAAGGAAATCATATCAAAACTAATTGTCGGTGCCGATGGGAGTCGATCGTTAGTCGGACGAAAACTGCGAGGCAACATGCCAGACCCGGCTTATCAATTATTGGGATTACGCTCGTATTTCAAAAATGTAAACGGCCCAAAAAACCGCGTAGACGTTTACTTTAGCAAAGAAAATTTCCCAGGGATTTATTGGCTTTTCCCAAAGGGAGAGAATGGCGCCAATGTTGGAATGGCCATGGTTTTTAAAACATGCCCGCAACAAGCTTCGGAAGTTCGAAAGTGTTTTTCAAACTTCATTGAAAGTAATCCAGACTTAAAAAAACGCTTAGGAAAAGGAAAAGCCATTGAAAAAATCCAGGGGTGGCCCATTACTTTTTACAACTCGCAAAACCCAATTATTTCACATAGAGCGATGCTTATCGGTGAGGCTGCCGGATTAATTAATCCGCTTAGTGGCGATGGTATTCAATATGCGGTTTTAAGTGCTCGATGGGCCTCAGTAGAAATTAAAAAATGCTCAGAACAAAACGACTTTTCTTATGCTGCGATGGCGGGTTATCAAACAAAAATTGAAAGTGAATTGGAATACGATTTTGCCTTGTCTAATTTACTGGTGCAATTTGGAAGAAACAAAACCTTGAGCCCTTTGTGGATGTCTTTTCTAAAAATTCTTATAGCACGGTGTAAAGAAGACCCTAAATTTGCGGGTACCATTGCCGGTATTTTTGAAGGCACCTACCCATCGTACAAAGCTTTACGTGCCGAATTTATATTAAAAATTGCCATGCAAGCTGGTATCGATGCCAATTCATACATTTTAAATAGGGCTAACCAGCCCGCACAGTTTGTTAAAGACGGAAGCCAATTTGCCAAAACATCGAAAGATATTTTAATAGAATTGAGCAAGGACCCCAAAGCCCATTTGGGCTGGTTGGCAGATGTTGCTGGAAAAACCTTTAAAGTGGCTAAGCATACCCTAAATGGTAAATGAAAGAAATCATTAAAGTTATATGCTATAAAAAAAGCCTTTGAACTCCATCAATGGAACAAAGGCTCTTCTTGTTTACGCTTGACCCGTAGGCCCAAAATTTAATGGTATGGGTGGTTGCTCATAATCTTTAATTTCGCCGTGTGCATTTTCAAACCTAGAAACATTATCATTTAAAGCTTTTAGCAGACGTTTGGCGTGCTGAGGCGTTAAAATAATTCTGGATTTCACCTTACTTTTAGGCACCCCGGGCATGATTTTTACAAAGTCTATTACAAACTCTGATACGGAGTGATTGATGATTGCCAAGTTGGAATAAATCCCTTCGGCAACCGTTTCATCCAATTCAATATTTATCTGCCCCTGTTTTTGTTTATCTTTTTCTTCTGCCATAATATTAGTATTTAGAATATAAAAAGCCTCCAAGTTTATTTACATGAAGGCTTTTTGTTAGTTTCTATTTATCATAGAACTCTTATTTATGAGATTCCCGCCTTCGCGGGAATGACAAATATTAGTTGTAATTCAATTCTTTTTTTACTTGCATCATTTCATCAAATTCTTCTTTAGAACCTACAATAATATCCGTATAGTTACGCATACCTGTACCTGCTGGAATTCTATGTCCAACAATTACATTTTCTTTAAGTCCTTCTAAAGTATCAACTTTACCTGCTACGGCTGCTTCGTTAAGAACCTTTGTGGTTTCTTGGAAGGATGCCGCAGAAATAAATGATTTTGTTTGAAGCGATGCTCTTGTAATACCTTGCAATATTGGCGTAGCCGTTGCTGGCTGCGCATCTCTTGCAACTACAAGATTTTTATCTTCTCGACGTAAAATGGAGTTTTCATCTCTTAATTCGCGAGGCGAAATAATTTGTCCCGCTTTTAAGTTTGTTGAATCACCTGCGTCTTCAATCACTTTCATTCCGAAAATTTCATCGTTTTCTTGAATGAAATCTGCTTTATGAGCCAATTGATCTTCTAAGAAAATAGTATCTCCAGAATCAATAATACGTACTTTACGCATCATTTGACGAACAACAACCTCGAAGTGCTTATCGTTAATTTTCACACCTTGCAAACGATATACTTCCTGTACTTCGTTTACTAAGTATTGTTGTACGGCCGATGGTCCTTTGATATTTAAAATATCGTTTGGTGTAATAGAACCATCAGATAAAGGCATACCCGCTTTTACATAATCGTTTTCCTGTACAAGGATTTGATTAGATAATTTTACTAAGTATTTCTTAATATCGCCCGATTTCGATTCTACAATAATCTCACGATTACCACGCTTAATTTTTCCGAAAGATACCACACCATCAATAGCACTAACTACTGCTGGATTTGAAGGGTTACGTGCTTCGAACAACTCGGTTACACGTGGTAAACCTCCTGTAATATCACCCGCTTTTGCAGATTTACGAGGAATTTTAACCAATACCTTACCGATAATAATCTTTTCTCCGTCGTCAATCATTAAATGCGCTCCAACAGGTAAGTTATAAGAACGAATAATTTCACCTTTACCATCTTCAATATGAAGCGTTGGTATTAGTTTTTTGTTTCTAGATTCTGAAATTACTTTTTCTTGGAAACCGGTTTGTTCATCAATTTCTACCTGATAGGTTACCCCTTGCTCGATGTTTTCATATTTTACTTTACCAGCAAATTCTGAAATAATAACACCGTTGTATGGATCCCATTGACAAACCACATCGCCTTTACTTAGCTCTTGACCATTTTTAACATAAATGGTAGAACCATAAGGGATGTTGTTGGTACTTAAAACAATACCCGTTTTCTTATCTGTTAATTTAAGTTCGGATGTACGCGAGATTACAATATCTACATCATTACCTTCGCTATCTTTACCTTTTACGGTTTTTAAATCTTCTATTTCGGCAATACCGTTAAACTTAACAGCCAATTTATTATCCTCTGAAATGTTACCGGCAATACCACCCACGTGGAACGTACGCAATGTTAACTGGGTTCCAGGTTCTCCAATAGATTGTGCAGCAACAACACCAACAGCTTCGCCACGTTGTACCATTTTACCTGTCGCTAAATTACGACCGTAACATTTGGCACAAATTCCTTTTAAGGCTTCACAGCTTAATGCCGAACGTACTTCGACAGCATCAATTGGTGAGGCTTCAATAGCTTTTGCGATATCGTCATCAATAAGTTCGCCGGCAGCAACCAACAACTCATCTGTTAAAGGATTATATACATCGTTTAAAGATACACGGCCAACAATTCTTTCTTCTAAAGTTTCAACAACCTCATCATTCTTCTTTAATGGCTCAACTTCAACACCTCTTAACGTACCACAATCTTCAGTATTGATAATCACATCTTGTGAAACATCTACCAAACGACGTGTTAAGTATCCAGCATCGGCCGTTTTAAGAGCCGTATCTGCAAGACCTTTACGTGCACCGTGGGTTGAGATAAAGTATTCTAAAATTGAAAGTCCTTCTTTAAAGTTAGAAAGAATCGGGTTTTCGATAATTTCACCTCCACCAGCATTCGATTTTTTAGGTTTCGCCATTAATCCACGCATACCGGTAAGCTGACGAATCTGTTCTTTAGATCCACGAGCTCCAGAATCAAGCATCATAAATACCGAGTTAAACCCTTGTTGGTCTTCTCGGATACGCTTCATCGACAACTCGGTCAATTCCGCATTTGTTGACGTCCAAATATCAATAACTTGGTTGTAACGTTCGTTATTGGTAATAAGCCCCATGTTATAGTTACCCGTAATACCATCAACTAAACCATTGGCTTTATCAATCATACCTTGCTTTTCCGGCGGAATGATAATATCACCTAAACTGAATGATAATCCACCTTGGAATGCAAATTTGAATCCTAAAGTTCTAATTGCATCTAAGAAATCAGCCGTTTCAGGAACGGAGGTTACTTTAAGAATTTTTCCAATTATATCCCTTAACGATTTTTTAGTCAATACCTGATTGATGTATCCAGCCGCTTGTGGTACGTGTTGATTAAACAACACACGACCCACCGTGGTTTCAACAATCATTTTATCAAGTTTGCCGTCTTCATTAAGATCGATTGTTCTTACTTTAATACCTGCATTTAAATCCACTCTTTTCTCGTTAAAAGCTATTACCACTTCTTCTGGAGAATAAAAAGTCAATCCTTCACCTTTTACTGGCATTTCTGGCGTAGACTCACGCAACTTGGTCATATAATAAAGACCAAGTACCATATCTTGAGAAGGTACCGTTACTGGCGAACCATTTGCTGGGTTTAAGATATTGTGAGATGCCAACATTAATAACTGGCACTCTAAAATAGCTTCTGGCCCAAGTGGTAAATGCACCGCCATCTGGTCACCATCAAAATCGGCATTAAACGCCGTACACACTAATGGGTGTAACTGAATCGCTTTACCTTCAATAAGCTTAGGTTGAAATGCTTGTATACCAAGTCTGTGTAAGGTAGGAGCACGATTTAAAAGTACTGGATGTCCTTTTAAAACATTCTCTAAAATATCCCAAACCACAGGCTCTCTTTTATCTATAATTTTCTTTGCAGATTTTACGGTTTTTACAATACCTCTTTCAATTAATTTTCTAATTACGAAAGGTTTGTATAATTCGGCTGCCATATTTTTTGGAATACCACATTCGAACAACCTCAATTCCGGTCCAACAACAATTACCGAACGCGCCGAATAATCAACACGCTTACCAAGTAAGTTTTGACGGAAACGCCCTTGCTTACCTTTAAGTGAATCGGATAACGATTTTAATGGTCTGTTGGAATCCGTTTTTACTGCAGACGATTTACGTGTGTTATCAAACAATGAATCGACAGATTCTTGTAACATACGTTTTTCGTTACGTAAAATCACCTCTGGTGCTTTTATCTCAACCAATCTTTTAAGACGGTTGTTACGGATAATCACACGACGGTATAAATCATTTAAATCGGACGTTGCGAAACGACCACCATCTAACGGCACTAAAGGACGTAATTCTGGCGGTATGATTGGCACAACCTTCATAATCATCCACTCCGGACGATTTTCCCTGTTATTGTTAGATTCACGTAAGGCTTCAACCACTTGTAAACGTTTTAAAGCTTCAGTTTTACGTTGTTTAGACGTTTCTGTATTGGCTTTATGACGCAATTCGTAAGACAGCGCTTGTAAATCGATTCTTGCTAATAATTCAATTAAACACTCCGCTCCCATTTTAGCCAAAAACTTATTTGGGTCGTCGTCATCTAAATATTGATTATCTTGAGGAAGTGTTTCTAAAATGTTTAGGTATTCTTCTTCAGTAAGGAAATCCAATTTTTGCAATGGCTCACCTTCTTCATTTTTAGCATTACCTGGTTGAATTACTACATAACGTTCGTAGTAAATAATCATATCTAATTTCTTAGACGGCAAACCAAGTAAGTAACCTATTTTGTTTGGTAACGAACGGAAGTACCAGATATGGGCAACAGGCACAACAAGGTTGATGTGTCCTACGCGATCTCTACGCACTTTCTTTTCTGTAACTTCTACACCACAACGGTCGCAAACAATACCTTTATAACGGATTCTTTTATATTTACCACAAGCACATTCGTAATCCTTTACAGGGCCAAAAATACGCTCACAGAACAAACCATCACGTTCTGGTTTGTGAGTTCGATAATTGATAGTTTCTGGTTTTAAAACCTCACCTCTAGATTCTGCTAAAATAGATTCTGGTGATGCTAAACCAATGGAGATTTTATTAAATCTCTTTACTGTATGTTTATCTTGTTTTCTTGCCATAATATATGGTTGAAATGATTTTAATTAATTAACTACTCCTCTAATCTGATATCCAAACCTAGACCTTTCAGCTCATGCATAAGCACGTTGAAGGATTCCGGTAACCCTGGATCTGGCATGGGTTCGCCTTTTACAATAGCTTCGTAAGTTTTGGCTCTTCCAATAACATCATCAGATTTTACAGTTAAAATTTCACGTAAGGTACTTGATGCGCCATAAGCTTCAAGTGCCCAAACTTCCATCTCACCAAAACGCTGACCACCAAATTGTGCTTTACCACCAAGCGGCTGTTGCGTAATTAATGAGTAAGGCCCGATAGAACGCGCGTGCATTTTATCGTCAACCATATGGCCAAGTTTCAACATATAAATCACCCCAACCGTTGCTGGCTGATCGAAACGTTGTCCTGTTCCACCATCGTATAAATAGGTATGCCCGTATCTTGGAATTCCAGCTTCATCTGTGAATTCGTTAATTTGATCTATAGTTGCTCCATCAAAAATTGGTGTTGCGAAAGTACGCCCTAGTTTTTGGCCAGCCCATCCGAGAACGGTTTCATAAATCTGACCGATATTCATACGAGACGGTACACCAAGTGGATTTAATACAATATCAACCGGCGTTCCATCTTCTAAGAATGGCATATCTTCCTGACGAACGATACGTGCAACGATACCTTTGTTACCGTGACGTCCCGCCATTTTATCACCTACTTTAAGCTTACGTTTTTTGGCAATATAAACCTTAGCAAGTTTAATGATTCCCGCAGGTAACTCATCACCAACAGAGATTGTAAACTTCTCGCGGCGTAATGCACCTTGTAAATCGTTTTCCTTTATTTTGTAATTATGGATTAAATCTGCTACAAGTTTGTTTGTATGCTCATCCGTGGTCCATTTACCTGACACTAAATGCGCATAATCATCAACAGCATTTAACATTTTAAGTGTGAATTTTTTACCTTTTGGCAATACCTCTTCACCTAAATCGTTAAAAATACCTTGAGCCGTTTTACCATTTACAATAGAGAAAAGTTTTTCGACCAATACATCTTTTAAAGCATCGAATTTTGCATCGTAAATACCTTCCAATTGTAAGATATCATCTTTATCCTGCGCTCTTTTACGCTTATCTTTTACGGCTCTTGCAAACAATTTCTTTTCAATAACAACACCGTTTAATGATGGTGAAGCTTTTAAAGAAGCATCTTTAACATCCCCGGCTTTATCTCCAAAAATGGCACGTAATAATTTTTCTTCAGGTGTTGGGTCTGATTCTCCTTTTGGTGTAATTTTACCAATAAGGATATCGCCAGGTTTAACCTCGGCGCCAACGCGAATCATTCCGTGTTCATCCAAATCTTTTGTCGCTTCTTCCGAAACGTTAGGAATATCGTTAGTCAATTCTTCGTTACCTAATTTGGTATCTCTAACCTCTAATGAATACTCATCGATATGAATAGATGTGAAAATATCTTCACGAACCACTTTTTCAGAAATTACAATCGCATCCTCAAAGTTGTATCCTTTCCATGGCATAAAGGCCACTTTCATATTTCTACCTAAAGCTAATTCTCCTTTTTGAGTCGCATAACCTTCACATAAAACCTGACCTTTGGTAACTTTATCGCCCTTAACCACGATTGGTTTTAAGTTGATAGACGTTCCTTGGTTTGTTTTTCTGAATTTTACCAATTCGTAGGTTTTAATATCGCTATCAAAACTTACTTTAGCCTCATCTTCGGTACGCTCGTACTGAATTTTAATCTCGTTGGCATCAACATAAAGTACTACGCCATTGCCTTCTGCATTAATTAATACACGAGAATCTGAAGCAACTTGACGCTCTAAACCGGTACCTACAATTGGTGCATCTACTCGTAAAAGTGGCACTGCTTGACGCATCATGTTTGATCCCATCAAGGCTCTGTTCGCATCATCATGCTCTAAGAACGGAATCAAAGACGCCGAAATAGAGGATATTTGATTTGGTGCTACATCGGTATAATGTAAAGCTGCCGGATCAATTACTGGGAAATCGCCTTCCATTCTGGCAATAACCTTCTCGTGTAAAATTTTACCGTTATCATCAACTTCAACAGTTGCCTGAGCGATTAATTTTTCTTCTTCTTCTTCAGCACTTAAATACCTTGGCTCGTTTTTGATATCTACAACACCATCTGTAACTTTTCTGTAAGGCGTTTCAATGAACCCCATAGAATTC
This sequence comes from Hwangdonia seohaensis, assembly GCF_031932625.1. Classification (NCBI taxonomy): domain Bacteria; kingdom Pseudomonadati; phylum Bacteroidota; class Flavobacteriia; order Flavobacteriales; family Flavobacteriaceae; genus Hwangdonia; species Hwangdonia seohaensis. Next base: position 306,139 of record NZ_JAVSCK010000004.1, on the reverse strand, counting down.
ACTTTAGCATACACTGAAAGTGAAGAGATTAAACCAATGTTTGGTCCCTCTGGTGTTTCAATCGGACAAAGTCTTCCGTAGTGTGTATAGTGTACATCACGAACCTCGAATCCTGCTCTTTCACGAGATAAACCTCCAGGTCCTAAGGCAGATAAACGACGCTTATGCGTAATTTCTGCAAGAGGATTGGTTTGGTCCATGAATTGCGAAAGCTGATTGGTACCAAAGAAAGAGTTAATTACAGACGATAAAGTCTTGGCATTAATCAAATCTATTGGTGTAAACACCTCGTTATCACGAACGTTCATTCGCTCACGAATAGTACGTGCCATACGTGCTAAACCAACACCAAATTGTTGAGATAATTGCTCACCAACCGTACGTACACGACGGTTTGATAAGTGATCAATATCATCAATCTCTGCTTTAGAGTTGATAAGCTCGATTAAATATTTTATAATGGTGATGATATCTTCTTTGGTAAGCACTTGCTTATCCATGCCAATATCAAGACCTAATTTTTTGTTCATTCTGTAACGGCCAACCTCACCTAAAGAGTAACGTTGGTCTGAGAAGAATAATTTATCAATAATGCCTCTTGCGGTTTCCTCATCTGGCGGCTCCGCATTACGCAATTGTCTATAGATATGCTCAACAGCCTCCTTCTCAGAGTTTGTTGGATCTTTTTGAAGCGTGTTATGAATAATGGCATAATCACCTTGCTCTGAAGTTTCTTTGTGTAAAAGAATCGTTTTTACTTCAGCTTCAAGAATTTCTTCAATATTTTCTTTATCAAGTACCGTATCACGATCTAGCACAATTTCGTTACGCTCGATAGATACTACTTCTCCTGTGTCTTCATCAACAAAATCCTCATGCCATGTGTTAAGAACACGTGCCGCAAGCTTTCGTCCTAAATATTTTTTTAATCCGGATTTTGATACTTTAACTTCTTCAGCAAGATCGAAAATCTCTAAAATGTCTTTATCGCGCTCAAAGCCAATAGCTCTAAAAAGCGTTGTTACCGGTAATTTTTTCTTTCTATCAATGTAAGCGTACATCACTTGATTGATATCTGTAGCAAATTCTATCCAAGAGCCTTTAAAAGGAATAACCCTTGCAGAATATAATTTTGTTCCATTGGCATGGAATGATTGTCCAAAGAATACCCCCGGAGATCTATGCAGTTGAGATACTACCACACGTTCGGCACCATTAATACAAAACGTACCGGAAGGTGTCATGTAAGGTATGGTTCCTAAATACACATCTTGAACAATGGTCTCGAAATCCTCATGTTCAGGATCTGTACAATATAATTTTAACCTTGCCTTTAGTGGAACGCTGTATGTAAGACCTCTTTCAATACACTCTTCTATAGCATATCTTGGTGGATCTACAAAGTAATCTAAAAACTCTAAAACAAATTGATTACGTGAATCTGTGATTGGAAAGTTTTCCATAAAGGTGTTGTAAAGACCTTCATCACCTCTTTCTTCTGATTTAGTTTCTAATTGGAAAAAATCCTGGAAGGATTTTATCTGAATATCCAAGAAATCTGGGTATTCTGTTCTATTTACAATAGACGAGAAATTTAATCTTTCAGCTTGTGTTGATAACATCAATGGACGGAATTATGATTAAAAATAAATAGTGAAAGCGTGTTAAAACGCTGATTAAACAACAATAAACAATTCGATTATTTGTATGTTGTTTTGAGTTTTATTTGGTATAATGCCATTATACGCAAAATGGTCTAGGTCTGATAGCGCATGCTTCAGACCTAAACCTTTGTGTTTTTGGGATGGTAGGCTTACTTAAGCTCAACCTCAGCTCCTGCTTCTTCTAACTGTGCTTTTAATGCTTCAGCTTCGTCTTTGGTAACTGCCTCTTTAATTGGAGATGGAGCATCGTCAACTAAACCTTTAGCTTCTTTTAATCCTAAACCAGTTAATTCTTTAACTAATTTTACAACTGCTAATTTAGAACCACCAGCGGCTTTAAGGATTACATCAAATTCAGTTTGAGCTTCTTCAGCTTCACCACCTGCAGCAGGACCGGCAACAGCAACTGCAGCAGCAGCAGCAGGCTCGATACCATACTCATCTTTTAATATAGTTGCTAACTCGTTTACTTCTTTTACAGTAAGGTTAACTAATTGTTCTGCGAATTCTTTTAAATCTGCCATTTTTCTATCGTTTTAATAATTTTGTGATAATAATATATTTGTAATAAGTGCGTACTTGTTAATACTATCCTTCTTTTTCAGATAGTGTTTTAATAATACCAGCAATGGTTCCTCCACCCGATTTAAGTGCAGAAATAACATTTTTAGCAGGAGATTGTAATAAACCTACAATTTCTCCAATTAATTCTTCTTTAGATTTAATATCAACCAACATATCCAGTTGATCGTCACCCAAATAAACTGCTTCTTCAATAAATGCGCCTTTTAATAAAGGTTTTTCTGATTTTTTACGGAAGTTTTTAATTAACTTAGCTGGTGCATTACCTGTTTCAGAATACATCACCGATGTATTTCCTTTTAAAACCGTTGCAAGGTCTCCAAAGTCTTTTTCTGAAGCTTGCATTGCTTTTTCAAGTAATGTATTTTTAACAACTGCCATTTGCACGTTTGCCTTATAAGCAGCACGACGCAAATTTGAGGTAGCCCCAGCATTTAATCCTGAAATATCTGTTAAATAGATATTTGTATTGTTAGCTAATTCTGCAGTTAATTCCTCAATTACTTGTGATTTTTCTTCTCTTGTCATAATTTAAAGTTTTAACTTAATTAACCAATTTTAGGATCAATCGCTAAACTTGGGCTCATTGTAGAAGACATAAATATGCTTTTTACGTAAACGCCTTTAGCGGTTGTCGGTTTTAGTTTTATTAATGTTGTTAATAATTCATTTGCGTTACCCGCAATTTTATCAGCACTAAATGATGCTTTGCCAATAGCGGCGTGTACAATACCGGTTTTATCAACTTTAAAGTCAATTTTACCAGCTTTTACTTCGCTAACTGCCTTTGCAACATCCATGGTTACCGTACCTGTTTTTGGGTTGGGCATTAAACCACGAGGACCTAATACACGTCCTAAAGGACCCAATTTACCCATAACACTTGGCATAGTTATAATAACATCAACGTCTGTCCAACCGCTCTTGATTTTATCAAGATACTCGTCTAAACCTACGTAATCTGCTCCAGCTTCTTTAGCTTCGGCTTCTTTGTCTGGTGTTACTAATGCTAATACTTTCATGTCTTTACCAGTACCGTGCGGTAACGAAACCACACCACGAACCATTTGGTTGGCTTTACGAGGATCTACTCCTAAACGTACTGCCAAATCAACTGATGCGTCAAATTTTGTATTGGTAATATCTTTAATCAATGCTGATGCTTCATCAACAGAATAAAGTTTTCCTTTTTCAATTTTTGCTAAAGCCTCTTTTTGCTTTTTTGTTAATCTTGCCATTTTCTAATGTCTTTAATAGATTAAGAAGGAAATTTTCCTGTTACGGTTATTCCCATCGATCTTGCTGTTCCAGCAACCATTTTCATAGCCGACTCTGTTGTAAATGCGTTTAAATCTACCATTTTGTCTTCTGCGATGGTTTTAACCTGATCCCAAGATACTTTAGCTACTTTTTTTCGGTTTGGCTCTCCAGACCCCTTCTTCACCTTTGCCGCTTCCATTAACTGGACGGCTGCTGGTGGAGTTTTAATTACAAAGTCGAATGATTTGTCTTTGTAAACAGATATAACCACCGGTAATACTTTACCTGGCTTATCTTGGGTTCTGGCATTGAATTGCTTACAGAACTCCATGATGTTAACACCTGCAGCTCCTAAAGCGGGTCCAACCGGTGGCGATGGATTCGCAGCACCTCCCCGAACTTGTAACTTAACTACTTTACCTAATTCTTTTGCCATTTTTAATAATTTAATTTTGATGTTATCTCTCTTTTGGAAGCGAAAGACCCATCTATCTTAATGTAACACTAATTATACTTTTTCAACTTGCATATAACTTAACTCCAATGGCGTTTTTCTTCCGAAAATTTTAACCATAACTTCAAGTTTGCGCTTTTCTTCATTTATCTTCTCAATCGTTCCATCAAATCCATTGAAAGGTCCGTCGATAACTTTAACCGTTTCCCCTTTTGTAAAAGGTATGGCTACATTGGCGCTTTCTTCTACGGCCAATTCATCAACTCTACCCAACATCCTGTTTACTTCAGATTGTCTTAACGGCACAGGGTCTCCTCCTTTGGTTTCACCTAAAAAACCAATTACGTTAGTAACCGATCTAATTATATGTGGTACTTCTCCCGTTAAATTTGCTTGAATCATAATATATCCTGGAAAAAAAACTTTTTCTTTATGAATTTTCTTTCCGTTCCGTATTTGAACAACTCTTTCGGTAGGCACCAATACTTGATCCACATAATCTTGTAACCCCAATCGAGCAATTTCGTTTTCGATATAGGTTTTGATTTTGTTTTCCTGACCACTTACAGCCCTAACAACGTACCATTTTTTCTCACTTACTTCAGACATAAATTTTTCTTTTAACGTTACGTTATTTAATCCAATCAAAGTAAAATGTTATGACTTTGCTGAAAACTGTATCAACCCCCCATATTGCAAGAGAGAATATAATTGAAAATACAGCAACCAAAACGGTTAAACTCTGTGCTTCTGCCCAAGTAGGCCATGTCACATTGTTTTTTAGCTCTCCAAATGATTCCTTTATATAATTTACAATTCCAGCCATTTATTTTTATTCTTTATTTGCACGGGTTGAGAGACTTCCTTCGACTGTGCTCAGGATAAACTTCTCGTCTCATGTCTTGTTTACTTTTGCACGGGTTGAGAGACTCGAACTCCCGACACCTGGTTTTGGAGACCAGTGCTCTACCAACTGAGCTAAACCCGTAAATATAAGTCAAAAGGCATCACGCTAACGCGTGATACCTTGACTCTATATTTATTAAACTTTAATTTAGTCTAAAATTTCAGTTACTTGACCTGCACCTACTGTTCTACCACCTTCACGGATTGCGAAACGCAAACCTACGTTCATTGCGATAGGCTGAATTAATTCAACAGTAATAGTTAAGTTATCTCCAGGCATAACCATTTCAACTCCATCAGGAAGCGCAATGTTTCCTGTTACGTCAGTTGTACGTACGTAGAACTGTGGACGGTAGTTGTTGTGGAATGGTGTGTGACGTCCACCCTCTTCTTTTTTAAGGATATAAACCTCAGCTTTAAATTTAGCGTGAGGAGTTACCGAACCAGGTTTAGTAATTACCATACCTCTTGAGATTTGAGTTTTCTCAATACCTCTTAATAAGATACCAGCGTTATCTCCTGCTTCACCTCTATCTAATATTTGACGGAACATTTCGATACCTGTAATGGTAGAAGTTAATTTCTCAGCACCCATACCAATAATCTCTACTGGATCTCCTGTGTTAGCTACACCAGTCTCAATACGACCTGTTGCAACAGTACCACGACCTGTAATTGAGAATACATCTTCAATAGGCATTAAGAAAGGCTTGTCCATATCACGCACAGGCTCTTCAATCCACTCATCACAAGCTTTCATTAATTCCAATACCGTATCTACCCATTTTTGCTCACCGTTAAGTGCACCTAAAGCAGAACCAGAAATTACCGGACCATTATCTCCATCGTACTCATAGAAAGATAATAAGTCTCTGATTTCCATATCTACCAATTCAAGTAATTCTTCGTCATCAACCATATCCACTTTGTTCATGAATACAACAATACGAGGAATTCCTACCTGACGGCCCAATAAGATATGCTCACGAGTTTGTGGCATAGGTCCATCAGTAGCAGCAACTACTAAAATAGCGCCATCCATTTGTGCAGCACCAGTTACCATGTTTTTTACGTAATCCGCGTGACCTGGACAGTCAACGTGTGCATAGTGACGATTTGCTGTTTGATATTCTACGTGTGAAGTATTAATTGTAATACCTCTTTCTTTTTCTTCTGGTGCGTTATCAATTTGGTCAAATGATCTCGCTTCTGAGAAACCTGCATCAGCTAATACTTTAGTAATAGCAGCAGTTAAAGTTGTTTTACCGTGATCTACGTGTCCAATTGTACCAATATTTAAGTGTGGTTTTGAACGATCGAAAGTTGCCTTTGCCATGTTTTTTAAATAATTTTAATCTTAGTTATATAATAATATTAGTGTATTCTGTTTTTATACTCTTTAAAATATAGAGCCAATGACGAGATTTGAACTCGTGACCTCTTCCTTACCAAGGAAACGCTCTACCCCTGAGCTACACCGGCGTAAAGTTTTTAATTTCCTATTCTCTCAAAAACAATCTTTTTTTGATTGTATTATAATGAAAGAAGAGATTCCTGCCTTCGCAGGAATTTTTGAGCGGGAGACCAGGTTCGAACTGGCGACATTCAGCTTGGAAGGCTGACGCTCTACCAACTGAGCTACTCCCGCATTTTTTTGAATGAGTTCCAATAAAAAAAATCAAATTACAACCCCCGGAAGAAGCCGAAATTGATTGAAGAATTCAGTCAACTGGTGTTCAATACCTATATGAACGATTCCAAAGCTTGAAACAAAACTTTTTTTTGAAGTTTGTTTTTTGCTATTGGAATTTTCAATTTCTGCCGAAGCAAAAATTTTTGTGGGGAGAGC
>NZ_JAVSCK010000004.1:61090-299365 GCF_031932625.1 Hwangdonia seohaensis | reverse complement strand
TGAGTATCTCCCCAAACTATTCGAAATCCGGACTTTAAAACCCTGAATTTCAAACGTTTTCAATATTTCAATTTTAGAGCCGATGGAGGGACTCGAACCCACGACCTGCTGATTACAAATCAGCTGCTCTAGCCAGCTGAGCTACATCGGCTTTTTTACACTTTTTTAGCATAAAAAAAGCCCGCTATTTCTAACGGACTGCAAATGTAGAGATTTATTTTTTTATTCAAAACATTTTTTAAGAAATTTTATTATAAATGTGCTCTTAATTTTTCTTTTCGCTTTTTTAGTTGCCTTTCTAACGACGAAACAGCCATATCTGCGCCCTCTTCAAAACTTTTACACTGTTTTTTTACAACAAAGCTATCTCCCGGAACACTTACCCTAGCCTCAAAGACTTTATTTTCCTTATCGCTAGTGTTTTCTACTTTTAAATAAACATCAGATTTTATTACTTTATCATAAAACATATCCAATTTATCCATGCGTTTTTGAATAAAATCTATTAACTTTTGATCTGCGTTAAAATTAACTGATTGTGTGTTTACTTTCATCGGTTATTCTTTTTTAGGTTATTAAATTGATCAAATGTAATTTGCCCATAATCATGTTAAATAGCATTTACCTATTATTATGGCTCGTTACATGTTCTTTTTATTAGGTTAGACAAACAAACTTTTATTTTTCACTCCTAGGGTGTGCTTTTACGTGCACTTTTTTAAGTTCAGCTATACTATTGTGCGTATAAACTTGTGTTGCCGCCAAACTGGTGTGCCCCAAAAGCTCTTTTACCGCATTTAAATCGGCACCTTGATTAAGTAAATGAGTTGCAAATGAATGCCTTAATATATGTGGACTCTTTTTTACTTTGGATGATGCCAAACTAAAATAATCATTTATTATTCTGTAAACAAGTGTTTCGTATATTTTAACTCCTTTTTTCGTTAAAAACAGCATATCGGCATCTGCAATACGTTCTAATTTACTTCTTGAAATTAAATATTGTTTTATTGTTTTGGTAACTGAATTTAATAACGGAACGATGCGTTCTTTATTTCTCTTTCCCAACACTTTTAACGTTTTATTATCTAAATTAAGACTGGTTAGCTGGAGCTCAATCAGTTCTATGCGTCTTATGCCGGTGGTGTAAAACAATTCGATGATTAGTTTGTTGCGAATGCCCTCAAAATCATCATCAAAATGCATATCATTCAAAACCTTCATTATTTCGTCTTCTGAAAAAGGGACTTGAATTTTTTTACTCGTTTTTAAGGCCTTGTGTTTGGAAAGTGGATTGGTTTCAATTTCGCCAATTTTTAAAAGAAATTTATAATAGGTGCTTAAGGCTGATATTTTCCGGTTAACACTTCGGTTTGCTAGTCCGCTTTCCACCAAGGAAACTATCCAATGTCTTATTTGCGGATAATTGACCTTATTAATGGTATGGGTTTCGAATTCGGTTTTTATGAATGCTGAAAAATTTTCCAAATCGTTTTGATAGGCATTTACGGTTAATGCCGAATAGTTTTTTTCTAACAATAGATAATCTGTGAAGGATTTGAATGTCATGTTCAAGGTTCAGAGTTCAGAGTTCAAGATTCAGAGTTCAGAGTTCAGAGTTCAGAGTTCAAGATACAATGTTTTATTGAATCTTGGTTTAATTGGTTTCTTTTTGGCAGGTCTCGATAATTATCCCGATCGCCGATTTTAACGGATTGCATTTTGGTTGATTCACGGAGATGCGGCGTATGTGCTTTTTAGCTTTTAATCGCAACTATTTAGGTTTCCGGTTTTTTTAAAATATGGTGTTGTAATTTATAAAATTTTAAACAAAAAAATCCCGCAAATTGCGGGATTTTTATATTATAAGTGGCAGATATTATACTTCTTCTGCATCTCTTAAACGTTGAATGTACTGTGCTTTTTGAACTTGAGCTCTACGTACAACTGAAGGTTTGTTAAACTGCTTGCGTTCTTGCAACTGGTTTTTTACCGTTGTTCTTACAAACTTACGCTTGTAACGCTTTAACGCTCTATCTATATTTTCTCCTTCTTTTACTGGTATTATTAACATAGTGTCTTAACCTCCTCTCTTTTAGAATTTTCAGGATGCAAATATAAAAAGTAATTTTAAATCCACAATTATAAAAGTTATTATTTTTTTAAAGTGGTTTTTTAATGAAAAACGGCACTTGATTTTGTCAGAAAAAAATGATAACTTCGTTTAACGGCTGATAAAAAAACGTTAAAACGATTTCATATCAGTAAAGCATTGGCAATAATTAAAACCAAATGAGAAACCTACTGATTTTATTAATGTTTTTTACTTTCAACAAACTGATTTCGCAAGAAATAATCGGAATGAAAGAAGTCTACATTGAGAATAATTTGGTTTATAAAGTCATTGACGACGAACTCTTTACAGGAATTGCTCAAGTCAAACGTAAAAATGAACATTTAGTTTATGAAGAGGAATTTGAAAATGGTATTATTTTATACAGCTATTTATATTTCAACAGTAAAGAAAAAAGACTTTCGACAAAAACTATTTACAATCCAAATAAGCCCAATGTTCTTTCTAAAAAAATCATGTACAACCTTCAGAAAGAAATTTTTGAAATTCATACCTATAACGATGACGGAATAAAAATACTTCGAGAACAATTTACAAATGGAAAAGTATCTTATAGTTGTCAATATTTAGGAAAGAAAAAACACGGAATTGAATTGGGTTATAGAGATGGTGGAGAAAAAATGACTTTTCGTTGTGAGTATATTAATGGAAAGAAAAACGGAACAGAATATTGTCTAAAAGAAGATGGAACGGAAACTAAAAAACAATATAAACTCGGAAAAAGAATAAAATAACTATTGCCAACATTGTATAAAAATAATGCGTAAGTTTATTCCTCAATCTATAAGTCCGTGCTGATTTGCTTGCGTCCGATTTTCCTTCGGAAAATCTGCCTCTCTCAAATCCGCTACTATTCTTATACTAGACCGTTAAACAAACCTTTCCAAAAAAACCTAACTTTAAATTAAAAAAACAGGATAGCAAATAAGCGCGTTAGGGATTGCAACGGCATCCTTTTTTTGAAAGACATAAAACACCCTTTAATTTAGAACTAAAATTTGGCAAATAGCCACGTCGCTGACTCCTCGCTATGACGTAAAAAAAAGATACAGTGGAAAGCCCGACCCCGCTTCGGGAGCCTTAGCGACCAAACGGGGTAACGCCCAAAACATTTAAGTTGCCGGTTTGTACTCCTTTTTATCAATGATGATTTTTGCCAATATTTCCCTTAAAATCTCGGAAGTACCACCGCCTATTGGCCCTAAGCGGCTGTCGCGCAGCAGTCTTGCCATGGGGTAATCTTCCATATAACCGTAACCGCCCAAAAACTGTAGGCACTGGTAAATAACCTCGTCGGCCATTTTGGTGGATTTAAGCTTAGACATCGACGCTTCTTTTACCACGTATTCGCCTTTGTTTAATCTGTAAGCCACCGCGTAGTTAAAGGTTTTGCAAATTTCCATATCGGCATAAAGTTCGGCTGCGGTGTGGCGTAGCGCCTGAAATTTATCGATGGACGTTCCGAAAGCCATACGTTCAGACATATATTTTAGCGCATATTCCAAAGCGTATTCTGCTCTGGCGTGTGCGTTTACGCCCATAATTAAACGCTCTAACGAGAAATGCTGCATGATGTACGGAAAGCCTTTATTTTCTTCGCCCAACAAATTGGTTGCCGGCACCTTTACATTATCGAAGGCTATTTCTCCGGTATCGGAAGCGCGCCAACCCAACTTATCTAATTTGGTGGCAGATACACCAGCGGTTCCCCTATCGATAACAAAAATACTAATGCCTTTGTTACCCAATTCCGGATTTGTTTTGGCTGCCACAACTAAATAGTCGCTAACCACTCCATTGGTAATAAAAGTTTTCGATCCGTTTATAATATAATGGTCGCCATGTTTAACGGCTGTGGTACGCATGCCTGCCACATCGCTACCGCCAAAAGGTTCGGTAATGCACAAACACCCTATTTTATCGCCAGCAATACTCGGTGCCAAATAGCGTTCTTTTATATCGTGGTTGCCCTCGGCATTAAGATGCGTCATGGCCAAATAGCAGTGCGCCCAAATGGCCGCGGCAAAACCACCGGAGTTTATTTTTTGAAGTTCTTCAAGAAGAATAACGGTGTAGAAAAGGTCTAAATTCAGTCCGCCATAAGCCTCAGGGTAATTGATGCCAAAAAAGCCCATATCGCCCATTTTTTTCCAAATGAAGTGTTCGATATTTCCGGTGCTTTCCCATTTGTCAATATGCGGAACGACTTCTTTGGTTAAAAAATCCTGCAAACTTTTTCTAAAAAGTTGATGCTCTTCGGTGAAGTACATTGTATCCATTAGCGTTTTTTTTCTTTCTATTCAATAGCCTTATTCAATCGACAAATATAATTTAATTATCTCGAATTTATTTACAGGAAAGCCGTTTACTTTTTTTAGTTCATCCAGGGATTTGTATCCGTCTCTTAATTGGCGTTGCTCAACCATATCGTGTGCCAAATCGTAATCGATGTGCTGAATGGTAACAAGGTCTTCAATCGCAGCCTCGTTTATATTGATTTTTTTGACAGTCCTTGGGGTTTTAACGGTAAACTGTTCCGTAATTTTTTCGATGACTTCGGGAGTTAATCCGTAAACATCCTGTAGCTGAACATCGGCGATAAATCCACCGGAAAATGTATTTCTGAATTTTACAATACGCTCTGAATAATAGGCGCCCACCCCATTTACTTTTTGAAGTTGTTTTGCCGTTGCCGTGTTTAAATCTTGTTTTTGAGCGAAGGTTTTTGGCGTATTATTGTAAACCATTACATTGGCTTTTGGCTTAGGATTTGTAACCCAATCGGGGAATTTAAAATAGGGCGATATGGCATTTAAAAGCGAATCGGATATTTTGGTTACCTGTTGAAATTCCTCAGTACTATTCACCCATTTATCCTGTTTCCTAAAAGCGTGCAATCGGTCTATTTCTTCGTTTGACATACCCAGGGAAGCGCCTTTATAATCGGTGATATAGTTGGGATTGAAAGGATATATTTTTGGTTGCCTCGCTTCAAGTTCAACCTGTTTAAGGGAATCAATTTCTTTTTGGAATTTTTTGAGTTCTTCTCGATTTACCGAGAGTTCTTTTACATCGTTCCCCGCGGTTAACGGGACCACAAAAAAATAAACACCCTGTAATATTATGATTAAAAGTATTAATAAAAAAATCCCATTCCGCTGCTCTTTAGAAAACGTGAAATGGGATTTCATCTGTATAAATTTATTTTTTTAATTAGTCCGATGTAACATCCATATTATAATTATCGTTAATTGACAAAAATTCAGTTATGGTTGTTTCATTTTATATAATTACTTCTCCTCTTTGCTCGCTTTTATAGCGCCCAAATATTTACTCATTTCTTCTTTTACTTTAGGAAACAAGAAGAAAAGCCCAATCATGTTAGGGAAAACCAATGCTAAAATCATGGCATCAGAGAATTTAATAACCGCATCAAGCGTGGTTGAAGCCCCAATAACTACAAACAATAAAAACAATACTTTATAGGCTAAATCCGCTCCCTTTCCTCTACCGAATAAAAATTTCCAAGACTGCAATCCGTAATACGACCAAGATATCATGGTTGAAAAAGCAAACAAAATAATGGCAACCGTTAACACATAAGAAAAATGAGGAATTACCGCATCAAAAGCCCTTGAGGTAAGTTCTACACCGCCAACAGCCCTACCTGTTTCGTTTAAAATTACATTTCCAGCACCGTCTCCTCCATAAGTGAATGCCGCTTGAACCGTTGATGCATCATCCATATTAAAAAAGATAATTACCAAGGCTGTCATGGTACAAATAACCACAGTATCGATAAAAGGCTCTAACAGCGCCACAACACCTTCTGAAGCTGGGTATTTAGTTTTTACGGCAGAATGTGCTATGGCTGCAGAACCTGCTCCCGCCTCGTTTGAGAAAGCCGCACGTTGAAAACCAACAATAAGCACCCCAACTATACCGCCTAATCCCGCCATGGGCGTAAAGGCTCCTTCTAAAATTAAGGAAAAGGCATCATCGATAAATCTATAATTAGCACCAATAATAATTAAGGCTGCCAACACATAAATACCTGCCATAAAAGGCACTATTTTTTCGGTTACATTGGCTATTCTTTTTATACCTCCAATAATTACAACCGCAACAATTATGGCAATTACCAAGCCAATCCAAAATCCGGCGGTTTGAAAGTTCCATCCCACTAAATCGGATAATTGTTGAGCCGCTTGATTGGACTGAAATGCATTACCACCACCAAAGGAAGCGCCAACACAAAGTATGGCAAACAGTACCGCTAAAAATTTCCCTATCATTTTAAAACCGCGTTCTTGCAATCCTTTTGATAAGTAATACATAGGACCGCCATAAACGGTTCCGTCTTCCCCTACATCTCTATATTTTACACCCAGTGTACATTCAACAAATTTCGTGGACATCCCAATTAAACCACAAACAATCATCCAAAAAGTGGCACCCGGTCCACCAATGGCAATAGCTACGGCAACCCCAGCGATATTACCTAAACCTACAGTACCCGAAACGGCCGTTGCCAATGCTTGAAAATGGCTTACTTCACCTTCTTTACTTTCATCTCGAATCGTGTCTGGTAAATCGCCATCAACAATATTAACGGCTACTTTATCTTCAGCGTGGTGACCGCCTTCAATATCATCATATTTTCCTCGCACCGTATTTATTGCCAAAGGGAACCTTCGGATATTGGGAAATCCAAAATAAACGGTAAAAAAAGTAGCGCCCAAAACCAATAAAATAACCACAAAAGGCACGTTGTATTCGCCCAAATTTACAGACGTTAAAACGAAGCCTTCCCACCAATCGGCCATAGGCTGGAAAGCCTTATCTATGCGTTGGCCAAAGCTTAGTTCTTCTATTTCTTGTGCGTATGTTAAAATGGGTAATAATAAGGTGAAAATTGAAAGAAGACACTTCTTCATAATTGTCTATTGTTAGTTAGTTTTATTAAGGAATATATATTTAAAGCTAGCAAGATGCTAAAAATAATTGATTTTTTAAAACAATTGGTTGTTAAATAGCGAATACGCTAATTAATATTATACACAGAATTAAGCAGTTCAATTTGTTCAGGTCGGCCTAAAACAATAATTTTTGAATGAGGGGCAAGATCCAAATCCGCCTCTGGGTTTACGATGTATTCTCCGTTTTCATTTTTATAGCCAATCACCGAGCAACCTGTTTTTTTTCTGAGGTCTAAATCCTTAATGGTTTTAATTTCCTTGGTTAATTTTTCAACGGCAATCTCTTCAATATTTATATTTGATTTCCCAACGATTGAAAGGTTATCTACAAACTCCATTAACCCCGGAACCACAACCAAGGACGCCATGTGATCGCCACCAATTTTATCTGGCAAAATAACATTATTGGCACCTGCAAGTTTTAATTTTTTATATGAGGTTTCTTGAGAGGCGCGACTTATAATATTTATATCCTTGTTTATTTGTCTGGCAGAAAGGACGATAAACAAATTATCGGCATCGTTTGGCAAAGCCGTTATTAAGCACGATGCCCTATCAATGCCTGCCTGTATTAAAGTTTCGTCTTCACTGGCATTACCCAAAACAAACGGGGTTTCTTCGTTTCCAACTTTATCGACCAATTCTTTGTCTTTTTCAACAATAACAAATGGTTTATTGTAGGCTAATAATTTTCTTGCAGCTTGTCTCCCATTTCTTCCGTAACCACAAATTATAATGTGATTTTTTAAGTTATCAATCTTTTTCTGCATCTTTTTTTGTTTTAATTCTTCAAAATTATTCTTGCTTAAAATATATTCGGTGATTACGGATAAGGCATACCCCAAAATAAAAACACTGGTTAAAATTAAAAATATGGTGAATATTTTTGTGGCGTCGTCTAGTGGGTGCACTTCTTTAAAACCAACGGTTGTAATGGTTATAACGGTCATGTAAAGTGCATCGATCCAGGTGTAATAGGACATCGATTTAAAGCCAACAACACCAATGCCCACCAATAGAATCAACAGAAAAATTGCTGTATAAATTTTTGTTCTAAAAATTTTTATTAGTGGATTCATAAATCAAAAACCGATGAGCGTTTTGTATAAACCAAATCTTTAACATGCATCCAAAAGGCCAAAAATAAGTACAGCGCAAAACCAAAACCAACCGTTACAAAAGTAAGATACATAAACGTGGTGCGCACCACTTTAGCCCTAATACCAAACCTGTCGGCTATACGCTGACAAACATAATATCCGTGCTTTTGAAAAAACAATAATGGTTTGTAAAAAATGTTCATGTTGCAATTTAACACTAACTTTTTTAGTTTAAAAGTTTATACGTTTATTTGTTTAAAAGTGTATTTCCTATAGCACATTGCAAGCACTTATTTTTAGTGCAATATTCGTTTTTTAGCTGAAGCAGAGCTTGTGATTGCAAAGCTGAAGTCGATACTTTTTTAAGCGCATTGAATTTTTCTATAACACTGTTTTTTTCTGAAGAAATGTGCCGCATTAGTTTTACGATATCCGCTTCAACCTGTTTGCCTCGATACTTGGCGTATGCGAATTTTATGGGAATAATGGTATTGATCATCAATAAATCGATAAACGCTTTTGTGAGTTGTTTTTTTGATGTTTTTGAAACTTTGTCGAAGGTATAGTGCGATTCCCAAAACGCAGATGTTTGTACCGAAAATAGCATATAAAAATCTTCAATATTGTTTATGTTATTGAGTTTTGAAAACAGGTTTTGCTCTTTGTGGTACAGACTTGCCAATTGCGATAAACGAACGGTTGGGAAGTTTGGTGGCCGTAACCTAAAAAACTGAACGGGCGTTATATTTTGATTGTTTAACGTAAATTTCTGTTTTAAAAATTGATACTCTTTGGCTAAATTTTGAAAATAGGCATCTTCAACATCGCCAATTAATAAATCGGCCTGCCCAAAAAACAAAGCTTCCAAACTGGTTTGGTTGTTTTGCAGTTTCCTAACCATTGAAAAATCCACGGTATTTGCCATACTTAAAAAAGCATCGGCGTTAACTTTAAGTCCGAAATTTTTAGCAAGCATTTTAAACAAAACCGCTTCCCAATCGTTTTTTGATGTTTTTAAAAGCTGGTTTATATCTTCAGATTTCCGCTCTAAACGCTCAAAATATAAGCGCTCCAACCAGTTTTGGATTATAAAATCATCAACACTTTTAAAATCGTTTTCGCAATTAATCCACTTATTGGTTTTCGAAAATAATTGCCGGTAATTTTTTAATGCCGATTTAAAGGTATACGCTTTCAGCTCCAAAGTTGGAATTGCCGTGTTAGTCTTTCTGTAAATATTGGTATCGTGCTCCCAAACTACGTGCAAAATAACATTATCGTAAGCCTTGTCTTGCTCGTGATTGTGCAAAAACCAATCGGAAGATTTGATATGGATTTCTACATTTCCCGCCCAAAGTTGGTTGTCAATTTTAAGTTGTGCATTAAAAAAATCCGGTCCTGAATTCCTATTGTGTTGTCCAACCGAAACTATGGAAACCGTTTCTGCATTTGTGGTTTTTAAGTTCGACGCATCAAATTTTTTATGTTGCCAGATGTAATGTAGAAAATCTTCTTGCATACAACTAAAATAGAAAAAGAATTGAAAACTTAATATCTGCATAACATAATTAAGAAGCGCTTTAAAATGGTTGCAGCGTACGGATGAATGTAATTAAAACCGCTCATAGTTATTTTAACAAACCCTAATAATCACATTATCAACATAATAAGACAATATATTATATTAAAAGAAAGGAATCCCGTCATAAAAACCACGTGTTTTTCTGCTTTAAAGTAGGTTGACTAATTTATCTAATAATATAACGACTTTTATATGAACCTAAAGCGATTTTTCGTACTTTTAATAATTAATTAATCACAGAGTGGGTGCTAATAACTCCATAGCAAAAAAAATATTCAAAAATCTTACTCTCTCAAATCAAGAGGTAATGATTATTGATTCCTTGTTTCATAAAGAAATTCACAAAAAAGGCGCAATACTTTTAAAGGCCGGCGACGTGGTTGACGCCCAATATTATATTGAAGATGGCTGTTTGCGTTCGTTTCATATAAATTCCAAAGGAAAGGAATACACGGTACAGTTTGGTTTTACTGATTGGTGGATTAGCGATTTCACGGCATTTTTTTCAAAATCAAAAGCCATATTGACCATAGAGGTCTTGCAAGACACTACGTTGTACCGCATATCGAAAGAAGACAAAGAGTTTTTATATGCGAAAATACCCAAAGTAGAAACCTTTTTTAGAATAAAATTGGAACGCGCTTTTGCATCTTTCCAAAAACGAATTCTCGCAGGTTTATCGCAATCTGCCACCGAACGCTACATTAATTTTGTTAAGACGTTTCACAATATCCAACAATGTTTAAAAAACTACCACATTGCGTCTTATTTGGGTATTACCACAGAAAGTTTAAGCCGAATTAGAAAAGAATTATCGAGCAACTGAATTTATTATCATACATCAATTTTTTTAACGATTTATCATCATACATTTGCTACATCGTTGAGATTGACAACATACTTATTGTAAATCCCTATGATTAATAGCAAAAGTAAAAGCGCATATATTCTATGCGCTTTTTTTATATCTTCTTATAAAATAAATGAAAACCCGTTAATAAATAAGCTCAAAAAGCATATTAAAACTACCTTGAATAGTTGGGAGATTCTTTGGTAATGGTAACGTCGTGCGGATGGCTTTCGTTAATCCCACTTGCCGTGATTTTTACAAACCGCCCGGTTTCTTTTAACGTAGCGATGTCTTTGGCACCACAATACCCCATTCCTGCGCGTAAACCGCCTATAAATTGGTGAATGCTTTCATATAAATCGCCTTTATAAGGTACACGCCCCACAATACCTTCGGGTACTAATTTTTTAATATCGTCTTCTACATCTTGAAAGTAACGGTCTTTGCTTCCTTGTTTCATCGCTTCAACAGAACCCATACCACGATACGACTTAAACTTTCGTCCTTCGTAAATAATGGTTTCCCCGGGTGATTCTTTGGTTCCCGCTAAAAGCGAACCAAGCATAACCGTATCTGCTCCCGCTGCAATTGCTTTGGGTATATCGCCGGTATAACGGATGCCACCATCTGCAATTACCGGAACACCACTTCCTTTTATAGCTTCAGCGACTTCAATAACTGCCGAAAATTGAGGAAAACCAACCCCTGCAATTACTCGCGTGGTACAAATTGAACCTGGGCCTATGCCCACCTTTACAGCATCGGCACCGGCATCAACCAAGTATTTTGCAGCTTCGGCCGTTGCAATGTTGCCCACAATAACATCAAGTTCAGGGAATCTAGACTTTATTTCTTTTAACACCAACACCACGCCTTTTGTGTGCCCGTGCGCCGTATCGATAACTACGGCATCAACACCTGCGTTTACCAAAGCTTCTGCCCTATCAACGGCATCAGCGGTAACGCCAATGGCAGCAGCCACACGCAAACGACCGTATTGGTCTTTGTTGGCATTTGGTTTTTGGGTGACTTTTGTAATATCCCTAAAGGTAATTAAACCAGAAAGTTTATAGTTATCGTCAACAATAAGCAGTTTTTCAATTTTATGTTGTTGAAGTATTTTTTCGGCATCTTGCAATGAGGTGCCTATTGACGAAGTTACCAGATTTTCACTCGTCATAACCTCGCTAATCAATCGTGAATTATCGTGCTCGAAACGCAAATCGCGATTGGTTACAATACCTTTTAATGTGCGGTCTTCGCCAACAATGGGGATACCTCCAATTCCATACTCGGCCATGTACTGTTTAGCGTCGCCAACCTTTGCAGTGAGCGGCAAGGTAACCGGGTCGATAATCATACCGCTTTCCGCTCGCTTAACCCTTCTAACTTTTAAGGCCTGCTCTTCAATAGTCATATTTTTGTGCAGCACACCAATTCCGCCTTCTTGCGCCATAGCAATGGCCATTTTGCTTTCGGTAACGGTATCCATGGCTGCCGAAATAATGGGCACATTAATGGTAATGTTACGCGTGAATTTGGTTTGAATATTGACCTCGCGAGGAAGTACTTCTGAGAATGCTGGGACCAAAAGAACGTCGTCGTAAGTTAAACCTTCTCCTAATATTTTATTTTGTTGTGAAGTCATTTTGCAATTAGCGTTAAATTGCGTGCAAATATACAATATAAATATCAAGTAATTGTTAATTATTTGTATCTGTTTTTGCAATATGTCCTCAATGTATCGAAGGCGTATTTATAGCGGGCTTCGGCATTTGTGAGATTGCCTTTAAACCGAATGGCCTTTGGTACAACCAGTGCGTATAAAAAAGTGCCTTTAGCGATACGCTGAAACTTTTTTAGGCTTCTTTTGTCCATGGATTTGTAAATAGAAGCAATCCAAAAATACTGCTCTTGGTACAGCATATCCTTATCCCATTGTACAGCGCTTTGGCCCGTATAGATTTTATGAGATTGGTATATTGAATTCAATGGCACAAAAGCATCGTTAAAAACCAATTTGCTACCCCTGTTGGCGTACCCTAAAATTCTTTTGCTCGTAAATATGTCAAAGGGAAAAGATTCCATTTTACGCAATTTGGTGGAAATGTAATGCGCCATTTTAACCCAAACCACCTCGTGTCTTTTTTTATCGAGTTCGTTATACAACCACATGTAAAAAGCTTTGCGCTCTTTAATATTGACGTATTCTTTTGGTAAATTATGGGTTAAGTTATAGTGGTTGGCGCGTTGCCAAACCAGGGTGTTTTTTTGTCGGTCTGATTTTAACCAATCGGATGGTGAAAGATTTTGCTTTTGAGTGGTTTTCTGGTAGGTTTTTAGGTTTCTCCATTCTTTGGCTGAAACTGAATTGCTGAAAATTATTATTATAAAAAAGGTAATCCATCGCATAATTGAATAAAAATACGGAAAAAAAATTGCGTGTTCTGTAGTTAATACTTTTTTTGATACGTTCATTTTGTCTGGATACAAAACGAACCAAAAAATCAAAACGATGTATTAGGAAATTGCTGTGCACCATTCGCTTTAGTACATTACTATTTAGGATATTTATTTGGTTTTTATTTTATAATCCTTGTTTGGAATTCCAACATTATTTTTACAGCTCATTATTTCTGAAAATCGCTGCTTACGACGCTGTCGGAATTTCAAGTAAGTATAATGTTTTTGAGTTGGTGTTCAGCATTCAGGAAAACAGCATGCTAATTATCTTTTTTGAAATAATTGTTTAAATACAATTAATACGGATAACGAATAAGTAAGGGTCATTAAAATACCGGAAAACATAACAATATACTTCATCCAAAGCATGCCTTTCCACAAGAGGTAAAGTCCGCCAAAAGTGAGCACGACCGAAACAAATGGCTCCACAATTAAGAATATTTTAAGCTTGTTGTTTAATTTGGTTATGGCAACCAAAAGCCCAACCATAAAGAAAATAATAGCCATGGATAAAATGTGGTTGTGCACCAAAGTTAGCATTTCTTGATCGCTTTTTTTAAAGCGCATCACGGTGGCGTTTTCATCGTCTTCGTTTCCTAAATATTGCTCTTCAATGCCATTTGGATTTGTTGAAGATGTCTCGCCAACAAACAATAATCCCGTAAAAAACCCAATACTTAATACAATAATAAAAGCACCGATTAATAATTTAATCTCTTTAGGAAGCGTAAATATTAATCCGTTTAGTTGCATTTACAATATGTTTTTTGAATGAAGGATTTTTAAAGATTTTAACAAGTTGTTCATGGCATTTGTCATTGAGCGTACCGAAATGGTTGCGCCCGAAATAGCGACTATATTATCGCCATAATTTAAGCTATCTGCTCGGGTTTTACCTGTAAACTGTTTTAACCAGCGTTTGCTGCCAATTTCGGCGCCGTAATCTTCCCGATAGATGAGCACTTTGGCTTTTAAAACCACCAAATTTTTATCGAGTAATACCAAATAATCGAACTCATCGGTTTTACTTGGGGCTTTTGCTACGTAAGCGTATCCTAAAAGTTCGCTGTCCGTTTCTATTTTAAATAAATTGTTCTCTTCGAATTTTGATGGTAATTTTTTTGCAATGTCTTGAGGAATTGCTTTGGCATTAAACGAAAAGGTCTCAATATTAAAAACGCTTTTAATTTCTTTATCTACCTTTTTTTGAATGTTTTTTGGAAGCCCAAAAGCCATTAAAAAAAGCGCTGTTAATAATATTGTTATGTGTTTAAAACTCATATTGCAAAAGTATTCTTTTTTATTTGTTTTACAAGCCAAATGGTTAGCCACCAAATTTAGTTTTAGTGGTTAACCATTGTGCTTGCCCGCGTTAGGGATTGCAGTGGAAAGCCCATAGCACCTTTTTTTGGTGCGAGGACTTGCAACGTAAAGCCCGACCCTCCCGATAGGTATCGGGATTGGGTAACGCCCAAATTATTATTATGGTTTAGAACCAAACTCCGATTCCGAAGTTTAACTGCCCCATTGATTTGTTGCCAATGGCAGCATTATCTAAAATTTGGTAATCTGCTTTTACCACCGCGCCATTTGCTACGTGGTAGCTTAAACCAGTAGTCCACTCGTTTCTGTTGTAACTTAGGTTTCTGGCAATGCCTGCATCTTGGGTTGCGGCGTGGGTATCGTATTGCTCGTAACGTACAAAAGCATCTAGTTTTTGCTCGTTGGTAAGTGGCAATAAATTGTAAGCGGCCTCTGCATACCAACCTTTAAGCTCGCTACCCAAATTGGCACTGTTTAAGTTATTGTAAGCTGTTGCGTCGCTAATTAATGCGTGAATGTACTGCCCACGTGCCGAGAAACGTTTGTTAATATAACGGGCATCTAAACCAAACATAGAGATTCCTACATCTGCACCGTCAATCATGTCTACATCGTCTTCGGCCTGTGTGCGACCAAAGTATCCTGAAAGCCCTAAACGCAATCCTTGAATGCCGTAGTAATCTACTTTTGCCGAAAGGTTTGGTGTGTTTATTGTAGATTCTGCTCCTTTTTGACGGCCGTTACGCAAACCATTGCTTCCGCCCAAAGTTTTAGAACCGTTTAACGATGTAAATCCGTTAAAAATATAGGCTTGGTAACGTAAATTGGCGTTGTTAAATCTGCCGGTTACACCTACTCCAATTTCTCTCCATGTCGATGGCACAATGCTTTTATCAACATTTGGTCGTTCTACACCATTATAGGTTGTTGGCTCGTGATATTCGTTTACAATACCCATTGGCACCAACATTAAACCACCACGAATATTAAGGTTATCGTTTAAGCTGTAGTTTAAAAATGCTTGCTCGATGTACACTTCCTTAACGTGTTCGTACTCAATTTCAGTAACAAATTGCACCTTGTCGTTAAACTTGTAACCTAAAAGCATAACCATACGGTGCACGTCCATTTTACCGTTTGCACCTTCGGGCTGGTTGTAGTCAATTTGTGCGTATCCACCAACGGTTATCCCATTAGAAACGGTACCGTTTATTATGTTTTGTGCAGCGTTTTGCTGTTGGTTTTTTGTTGAAGTCGTATCTTGACTTACCGTTTGTGCAAAAGCAAATGCACTGATAAAAATTGCTGAAATTGTGATGACTCTTTTCATTGGTTAAATTTATTGTCTTTATTTAGACTAATTATAAATAGATTATGATTTTCGATTGCAAAAGTAAAAATGAAAATGACTTTAGCAAAGTTTATTTAGAATTATTTTAAATAAAATTTAACTTAAAAAGTTAATGAAGTGAAAATGAAACAAGTCATTAAAAAAAAATCAATGATAAGTATTAAATATTTTTGAAGCCTCGTTGTATGCGCTCTCAAAACTAAGGGCGTTTAAACTATTGTTTTTTTGCGACGTGAAGTAAGATAATAGTTTTTCGGTTGGCATGTTGCCCGTTAACTCATCTTTTGCCATGGGGCATCCACCAAAACCTTGTATGGCGCCATCAAAACGCATGCAACCTGCTTTATAAGCGGCATCTACCTTTTCGAACCAAGTAGATGGCGTGGTGTGTAAATGGGCACCAAACTCAATATGCTGGTATTGTGGTATTAAATGTGAAAATAAATAGCTGATGCTCTCGGGGTTTGAAGTGCCCACGGTATCGCTTAACGATAAAATTTTAACACCCATTTTATTTAAGCGTTCGGTCCACTCGCCTACTATATTTACGTCCCACGGATCGCCGTAAGGATTCCCAAACCCCATGGAAATATAAACCACGACTTCCTTATTGCTTTGGTCGGCGATATTTAAAATGTCTTCTAAAATCGAAACCGACTGTGCTATCGTTTTATGGGTATTACGCATTTGAAAGTTTTCTGATATTGAAAACGGATAGCCTAAATAATCGATTTCTTTGTGGATTGATGCATTTTCCGCACCTCTTTGGTTGGCTACAATGGCCAATAATTTACTGGTGGTTTTGCTTAAATCCAATTGCGCTAAAACTTCGGCCGTATCCACCATTTGCGGGATGGCTTTTGGCGATACGAAACTTCCAAAATCTATGGTGTCAAATCCAACACGTAATAACGATTGGATATATTGCACTTTGTTAGCTGTTGGAATAAATGCCTTAATACCTTGCATGGCATCGCGTGGGCATTCAATTATCTTTACTTTTTTAGGCATTTAACACTTAAATATTCGACCATAAAAATACTATTATTTTGTAAGGGATTGCAATTTAATCAGACTTAAATATTTATTAAACCACTAAGCTATTAAACTCATGAAAAACTATACTTCGTTTACAGTCTTACTGTTTTGTGTGTTTATTTCCATTAATAGCTTTGCGCAAAGTGTTGCAAATTACAGCATTGTTTTTGAGAGTTTTTGGGAGACCCCAACTGGAGATCCTGTAAATGGCATTAGCACTATTCCCCTACCAAGTAATCCGCATTGGTCGCCTCTAGCTATTGCTACGCATCAAACAGCAAACTCCATTTTGGAAATGGGAAGTGCTGCTTCCGCTGGAATAGAATCGATAGCGGAAACAGGCGACACAACTGCTTTTCAAAACGAAGTAACTGCCAATGCCGATGCCGATAAATTTGTAATCGGTTCCGGATTAAACGTGGCTCAAGGCACTATTACAAAAAACATTCAGATAAGTTCAGATTACCCTTTTGTAAGTCTGGCTTCAATGATTGCCCCTAGCCCCGATTGGTTTATTGCCATTAATAGTGAAAATTTAAGATCTGGAAACAATGCTGTAAATAACGGCTGGAAAGCTTCTTTTACGTTAGATGTGTTTCCATACGATGCCGGTACAGAAGACGGCAATGGCTATTCTGGAAGCAATCCCGCGTCCAATCCTTTAGATGTTATTACAAGTTTGTTAAACCAGCCGCCTTTTGATGGTGTAAACTCTAATATGAGCCATAGAATTGGCACGGTTACCTTTAATTATATCGATTCTACTTTAAGTAAAGATGATATTGACGTTTTAGAACATGTTTCCATCTATCCAAACCCGTCAAAAGGCAAAATTACGCTTTCAAACCTTAAAAACAGTGATTTAAAGTCAGTTCAAGTTTATAATATATTAGGACGATTGGTTAAAAACATACCCATTGGAAAAGGGCTGTCTAAATTAGAAATTGATTTATCGCATTTAAACACGGGTGTTTACCTTTTAAATTTAAAATCCACGAATAAGAGCGCTACCAAAAAACTAGTAATCCACTGATTTTAAGTTGATAATTATAGATAAGCGATAAAATATAACGCTTAAACGTTTTTATTATTCATAATTTGCGATAAAATATACATTTGAGCAAATGTTTGCCCCGAATGAATATTTTTACTTCAAGAATTACTATTCTTTTTTGTTTAGTTGGTTTTACCACCATGGGTTTGCTGTATGGTCAAAACACGGCAACTGATTGTGGCACAACAACTTCGGAAGCTTCCATAAAATACATTCAAAGTATAAAGCCTCAACTTCAAACTTTCGAGCAAGCGTTTTTAAATGCTAAGTACATTAAGGGTGATACTCCTAAAAAAACTATTAACGCCATTCCGATAAAAGCACATATTATAAGACATTCCAATGGAACGGGTGGTCTTAGCGTTTCGGAGCTTGACGATGCGATTTCTAATTTAAATGCCATTTATAAAGATGCGTTCATGGAATTTTTCCTATGCGATGGCATTAATTATATCGATGATGATAAATTGTGCTTTTTTGATAAAAAAGATGAAACCACACTAACCGAAAAATACAATGTTGCTGGTTTAATCAATATTTATTTTACCGATTACATCAAGAATGATTCTAATGAAATTATTTGTGGTTTCAGCAATAATATGGCGAGAAAGGATGTTATTGTATTAAAAAACGATTGTGTTACCAACGATTCTACGCTAGCGCACGAAATGGGCCATTTTTTTTCATTGATACATACCCACGGGCCAAAAAACGATACTTTAACCAAAGAGTTGGTTGATGGTAGTAATTGCGATACTACGGGCGATGGCATCTGTGATACACCAGCCGACCCTAAACTTACAGACAAAAACGTAAATAATTTTTGCGAATATATTGGTACGGAAACCGATGAAAACGGAGCTGCCTTCAAACCCGATACTCAAAATATAATGTCGTATTCCAAAAAAGGGTGCAGAACGCATTTTACAGAGCAACAATTGGCACGTATGTACGCTTTTTTTATGACGACTAAAAACTATTTGTCCTGCCCGTCATTTAATGCCGATTTTGTTACGGATGTCAACCAAACCTGCGAAGAAGATTTAACGGTTCAGTTTAAAAGTAGCTGTGAAAATATAACGCAATGGGAATGGGACATTGATTCTGACGGAGTTATAGATTACACCACTAAAAACCCAATACATACGTACTCTGTTGGGATTTACGATGTGACGCTAAAGGTTTCAAACAAATCGAAATCCATTAGTAAAACCTATTCAAAATATATTAAAGTCGGGACACAACCCGATATGCTAAATGAAGATTTTGACGATTTTGAAGTGGCGGGAGATAAGGGTTGGACAGTCAACGATGTGTCTGAAAACGGTTATAATTGGTATGTTAATTTTGGCGAAACCTCAACAGAAAACACAGGCCCAAATAGTGATAATTCGAACACAGAAATTTTAGGAAAATATATTTACGCCGAAGCCTCTGGATCCAACCCAGGTGATATTGCCGAATTTAGTTCACCTTGTTTCACTGTTGACAAAGAAAACTCTGAACTTGAATTTTCATACCACATGTTTGGAAAAGATATTGGTGAATTGCATGTGGATTTAAAAACCGAAGATGGTTACATTACCGATGTTATCCCCGCCATTATTGGAAATCAACAAAAGAGTCAAAACGATGCGTTTTTAACCAAGTCTGTAAATTTGTCGTCGTATACCAATCAAACCATAAAAGTTAGATTTAGAGCGGTTAGAGGCTCAAGTTGGGAAGGCGATATTGCCATCGATGATGTGTTTATCAAAACGATTTATGTGCCTATATCGGACGAGAGTTTTATAGTATACCCAAATCCTGTTAAAGAAGACTTGCTATACATAAAAACCAACGATTCTGAATTGGTTTCAAATTTCGAAATTTCTAACTTAGTGGGACAAACATTTTTATCTGGCGCCGTTTCAAACCAACCCATAGATGTGAGCAACTTATCTTCAGGGACTTATTTGCTTATTTTAAACGATGGTAAATCAAGGGTTCTTAAAAAATTCATTAAATAAAGATTGAAATTCCAAAAAAAGGAAATTCCAAATCCCATAAAAAGGAAACGAGCTCAGCATAATAAACCAAAATCAACGAATTAACTTTCTTTTAAAATCGCTTGGTTTATCGCTTTAATTAAACGCGGTCCTTCGTATATAAAACCTGTGTAAACTTGTATTAAATCGGCGCCAGCATTAATTTTTTCCAGAGCATCTTGGGCTGAATGCACACCGCCAACACCAATAATTGGAAAGGCCTTATTACTGTTTTCGGAAAGATATTTAATAACTTTTGTGCTTTTTTCTTTAATTGGTTGGCCACTTAAACCACCGTTACCAATAGCTTTTAATTGTTGCTCTGTGGCTTTTAGTTCGCTTCTGTCCATCGAGGTATTGCTGGCAATTACACCATCCAATTTGGTGTCGGCCACCAATTGAATAATTTCATCCAACTGTATCGTATTTAAATCCGGTGCAATTTTTAAAAGAATCGGTTTCTGTTTCCCAAAAGTTTTATTGGCATTTTGTACCGCGCCTATCAATTCTTCCAAATAATCTTTGTCATTTAATTTGGCATGGCTACCTACATTCGGGCAACTTACATTAAGCACAAAATAGTCAACAAAGGGATGCAAGGCGTTGAAGCACTCCAAATAATCTTTGGTATAATCTTCGGGTTTTGTTTGGGTGTTTTTGCCAATATTTCCACCAATAATCAGTTGGCCTTTATTCTTTTTTAATTGGTTAATTGCGGCTTCCAATCCTTCATTGTTAAAACCCATGCGGTTAATAATACCTTGGTCATCTTTTAACCGAAACAATCTTTTTTTGGGGTTTCCGGCTTGTGCCTTTGGGGTTACCGTACCAATTTCGATAAAACCAAATCCGAAGTTTGCCAACTCATTATACAATACCGCGTTTTTATCGAAACCTGCCGCTAAACCTACCGGGTTTTTAAAGGTTAACCCGAACAAGTTGCGCTCCAATCGTTTATCATTTACAACATACAAACTTTTAAATATGGATGCGAATCCAGGGATTTTGGAAGTGAATTTTATTAACGAAAACGTAAAATGATGAATCTTTTCGGGGTCGAATAAAAAGAATAGCGGACGAAGTAATAATTTGTACATCAGTATTATTTATGCAAAAATACTTCTAATTAAAAAAATGAGCAATTCAAAAGCTAAAAAACTTAATAATCGTAACTTTAAGCCCAAAATGAGCAATTAATTTTTCACCCAAAATATTATAGAATGATTTCAAAAGAACGCCTTATAAAACGATTCATCAGTTATGTGACCATTGACACCGAATCGGATCCCAATTCCAATACCACACCAAGCACCAAAAAACAATGGGATTTAGCCAATAAACTGGCTGAAGAACTTAAATCCATCGGCATGCACGAGGTTACCATTGACGACAACGCCTACATCATGGCAACGCTGCCAAGTAATGTGGAACACGATGTGCCAACTATTGGGTTTATTTCTCATTTTGATACCTCGCCAGATTTTACGGGTGCCAATGTAAAACCTCAAATTTTTGAGAATTACCACGGTGGCGATATATTATTGAATAAAGAAGAAAACATAGTTCTATCTCCAGATTATTTTGAGGATTTGCGTCAATATATCGGGCAAACTCTAATTACTACCGATGGCACAACGCTTTTGGGCGCCGATGATAAAGCGGGTGTTTGCGAAATTGTTTCGGCCATGGAGTACTTAATTAACAACCCAGACATTAAACACGGTAAAATACGTGTCGGTTTTACGCCGGATGAAGAAATTGGCCGTGGTGCGCACAAGTTTGACGTAGAAAAATTTGGTGCAGATTGGGCTTACACGATGGACGGTAGCCAAATTGGGGAATTGGAATATGAGAATTTTAATGCCGCCAGTGCTAAAGTAAAAGTGAAAGGGAAAATTGTACATCCGGGATATGCGAAAGGGAAATTGATAAACTCCATGTACATTGCAACCGAATTCATCAACTCGTTGCCGCGAATGGAAACCCCAGAACACACTGAGGGTTACCAAGGGTTTTTCCATTTGAGCAATATGACCGGAAAAGTGGAGGAAACCGTTTTAGAATATATTATTCGCGACCACGATATGAAAAAGTTTGAAGCCAGAAAAGCGTTGTTTGAAAAGCTGGCGAATGAGCTAAACTCGCAATACGAAACAGAAGCCATTGTTGTTGATATAAAAGACCAGTATTACAACATGAAAGAAAAAATTGAACCTGTTATGCATATTGTTGATATTGCTGAAGAAGCCATGAAACAATTAAACATAGAGCCCTTAATAAAAGCCATTCGTGGTGGTACCGATGGCTCGCAGTTAAGTTATATGGGATTACCTTGTCCAAATATTTTTGCCGGCGGACATAACTTTCATGGGCGTTATGAGTATGTGCCTGTTGAAAGCATGATGAAAGCCACCGAGGTCATTTGCAAAATTGCAGAGTTAACGGCATTGAAAAAATAAGCTGTTTTATTTTTTTTAAATTTAAGATTATCTGAAAAGAGGAGTGGTTATTTGTGAAAAATCACTCCAACCACGCTTTAAAATCCTTAACGCGCTCTCGGGCTACAATGACGTCCTGTTCTTTATAAGAATGGAGTTTAATTTGCAAGCGCGAGTTGGAATAGCTCACCATATCTTTTATGGCATTGATATTTACAAAAAACTTACGATTGATACGGTAAAAGGTTTGTGGCTCCAACTCGTTTTCCAACAACTCCAAAGTGGTATCCAAAAGATAGTTTCGCCCTTCGTTGGTGTGCAAATACGTGCCTTTGTTTTCGCTATAAAAACACTCAATATCATCGATATTGATGAGTTTTAAATGCTGCCCCACTTTTACCGAAAACCGTTTTTTGTATTCTCTATCAATCGGGTTTATGAGGAGTTTTTTTATATCGTTAAAATCTAGGGTAACGGCTTGTTTTTGCGGTGCGCGATCTTGGTATTTTTTAACGGCCGTTGCCAAATCGTCTTCGTCAATGGGTTTTAACAAGTAGTCGATGCTATTTAATTTAAAGGCCTGAAGTGCGTACTCATCGTAAGCTGTGGTGAAAACAACGGCACTTTTAATGTTGACAGCTTCAAAAATTTCGAAGGATAGGCCATCGCTTAATTGGATGTCTAAAAATATTAAATCCGGATGTGGGTTGTTTTGAAACCAGTTGATGGATTCCTCAACGGAATGCAACATGGTTTTGGCTTCTAAATTTAATTTTTGCAGCATGCGCTGTAAACGTCGTGCTGATGGTTTTTCGTCTTCTATAATTATTACGTTCATTTTATAATTGTTCTTTTTTATCATTTCCTTGAAGAAGGAAATCTATTTGTTTTGCCACGAATTCACGAATGTTTTATCAACTTGTTTCTTTAAATATGCTGTACCGACTGCGACTGCTTACTGCCGATTGCGGACTAACCCCGCGTTAGGGATTGAAACGGCATCCTTTTTAAAACTTGATAAAACGAAAATAGCATTAAACTAAAATTAAGCAGATTGCCACAGTTGTTCCTTCTTCGCAATGGCGTTTTAAAAAGATATAGTGGAAAGCCCGACCCGCAGGGTAACGCCCAAATTACTTCCATTGTTTTTTATCTTTATCCATATACTCCCTGATTTTCCGCTCTTCCCAAGATTTACTGAAAACGAGGTTTTTTCCGAACACCCCAAGCGCGTGAAAGCCCAGGCCAATGCCCCAAAAAATAGCGGTTGAAAAGGTGCCGAAATGCCATAGATTGCCATTATTGGACACGACCATGGCTATAATGAAAATGTTAACCACAACGTACCAAAAGGCGTGCCAATAGAAGCCTTTAAGCTCTTTTACACGTTTTTTTGCACGGACGTATGCTTGTTCTTTTTCAAAATTTTTATTTTGGTAAGGTTCTAATTTATAATCTTCCATAATCTTAATGTTTTAATCCCACCGGTTTTCTTCTTTACGCATTATTTCTTTTATTTTGCGCTCTTCCCACTGGCTTCCAAAAAATCCTTTTTGAACAAAAACCACAAAGGCGTGAATGGCCAAACCAATACCCCAGCCTATAACCGAAAACCAAAACCATTTATAGTCCCAATAGGTTTTGTAGTTAATAAAAATGGTGAACGGCGTAAATAAACAATATGCTAAAAGGTGTTGGTAAAAGCCTTTTATGGCTTCAACACGCTTGCGGGCTCTTATCGCTTTTTTGTTGGTTTCTATATCTGGTAATCTTTCCATGATTGTTATATTATTTAGTCCCAATTGTTTTTTTCGTTTTTCATAAACTCTTCCATTTTACGTTTTTCCCAATTTCTGCCCAATGCGCCATCGTTTACAAAAACCTTAAAGGCTTGAATGACCAAACCAATGCCCCAGCCAAACATGGGGAACCAAAACCACTGGAATCCCCATGAGGTTTTGTAATTGATAAATATTAAAAACGGAATAACCAAAAAGTACGATATTAGGCTATAGTAAAAGGCTTTAAGCTCGTCAACATGGTTTAGTGCACGCATGTAGCTGTCGTCTAATGTTGATGAAGTTTGTTCTGTTCTCATAATTGATATTTGTTTTGTAAGCATAGGTATGGCTACCGCAAACCTATTGGCTTGTTTGTTTACATTTATTTTTCGGTTGGTCAATAAATCATAGCGTTGCATAATATTGCTTAAGCCCACTCCACTGCTCTTTTTTACTATTTGTTTGGGCTGCAAATTGTTTTCGACTACCAGATTATCTCGGTCTTCGTAAATTTTAATGTGCAAGGGTTTGGTTGATGTTACCATATTGTGCTTTACGGCGTTTTCCAAAAGCAATTGCAACGATAGCGGTACCACTTTGCTTTCTGGGTTTGATGCTTTTTCGGGCATACTGAAAACGATACTGTCCTCGAACCGCATTTTTAGCAACGACATGTAGGTTTTTGCAAATTCCAACTCCTCGTCAACCGTTACCAATTCCTTGTTTTTTTGCTCTAAAACATAGCGGTATACTTTGGATAGCGATGTAGTGAATTTTTGGGCATTATCCGGATTTTCTTCAATTAAGCTGGTTAATACATTTAAGCTGTTGAACAGAAAATGCGGATCCAACTGATTTTTTAAAGCATCGAATTTAGCGCTTGCCGTACCTGCAATAACCTTTTGCTCTTTTATTTTGTTTTGCTGGTATCTGTTATAAAAATAAATAACATGAAAAATGGCTACAATGGTTAAGGTTACCCACAACCCAAACTGGTAATATTTAAGTTTTTCGTTGGCCAAAAAAGCTTCAAATGTATTGCCCACATAAAATACCGATGTGGAAGCTCGAAGAAAAAACAAGCCTATTAAAGTGATTACCGTAGATCCAAAAACACCAATAACAATGCGCTTTACCGTCTCGTTTTTTTTCCATTGGAGGCCATCCATATAACCAAAAAAATACATGTTGGAATACCCAAGCACAAAAGAATACAGCTGATAAAATGAAAAATCTATTAGAAAATCACTCACGCTTTCAAACTCAAAGCCATCAGAAATAAAGTTGGCCACTACAAATACAGCGCACCCAATAACAAATGTTATAATGATATTTTTAACAGAATTTTTCATGTGTTTTTTTTAGTGTATAATTTACTTTTCACAAGATTTTAGTACTTGCTCCGCGCGCTCTTTTCCCCAATTAGGATGAAACGGTGTTTCTGGCTTAAAGTTAGCAAAAAGTTCTATAGAGCGTTCTATATCTTTACAAAATGGCGTGGTATCTTGCCCAAAATAACGTGCGCCTCCCATGTCCCACTCTGCTTTGCTAAACACCACACGCGGATTTTTGGGTGCTATTTGTGCTGCTTTTGTGTATAATTCCACTACTTTTCCCGAAAGCGTCATGCCATAAGTGGCGCCATCGTAAGCTACCCAAGCGGTGTGCAATAAGGCTTGCAGCACCAGGATTTCCGGGTTGTCTTTTGAAATGGCCGTGGCATCGTTAATTAAATTTTGTGCCTTTTTAAGTTGTGCCGACAGTTTTTCTTCGTCCTTTTCACCAAAACTCTTTACAACATTAATTTGTGCGGCGTAATACAATGGCAACCAGTTGTCCGGTTCAGCTTTTGCAATACGCTCAAATAAATTGGCTGCTTCGGTGGGTTGGTTGCTTCCCCAGAGCTGAAAGGCCTTTTGCATACCTTTTTCGTAATTGGTTTGAGCATGCATTAGTCCTGATACTAAAAGTGTTGCGATAATAATTAAATGTTTCATAAGTTTGGTTTTTATACTGTTAATGATGAAACAAATATCAAGCAGAAAACCAATCTTTAAAAAAGCAACTTACCGAATTGTTATTTTTTGTAGACGAAATGTTAAACTTTAAATATTGGCTCGCAAAAATTATTACATTGAAGAAAATTCGAAACACAAACTAACTATGAAAAAAACAATTCTCATTGCGGTTTTGCTCACATTTTATATGGGAATAAGCCAACCATCCGCTCATGTTTCCATGATAGATTATGTACAGGTTTTAAATGAAAACAAAGCCGAAGCTCTTTTTTACTATCAAAACAATTGGCAACAGCTACGCATTAAAGCTATTGAAAAAGGCTTTATTACCTCTTACCAATTGTTGGAAACCCAACCAACGGCCAAAACGCCCTATACTTTTATGCTTATTACAACCTATAAAAACAAAGCGCAATACGAGGCCAGCGAGAAAAATTTTCAGGAATTGATTGATGCCGGCGATGGCTTAAAACTTTTAAACGAGAAAGCGCCAAATGCCTTCAGAAAGGTAATTTTACACCATGATGCCGTAAAACACTGGCATTAAAAGAGGTTGCCTAAAAAGTCTACTTTAAACAACCTCTTTTTCACATTGATAAAACCATTTAAAAAAACCCTATTTTAACCTTCATGAAGTTTAAAAAATATAGGTACAGCATAACTTACTTTAACAGATTTACCACGCTGTTTTCCTGGAATCATTTTTGGTAACAAGCCAATAATACGTTCGGCTTCTTTTTCTAAAATTCTATCTGGACCTCTGGATCTTACATTGGTTGTATGTCCTTTAGAATCGATAACAAAGATTACCGACACACGTCCTTGAATATTCATTTCCAGAGCCGTTTGCGGATATCTAAAATTCTTTCTAACATGCTCTTGTACTTTTTGCTGGAAACAATCCTTCATTTCATTTTTCGACAATCCTTCGCAGCCTGGAAAAACAGGCACGTCCTCAATGACTGCAAACGATACTTCTACGTCTTCTTCAACCTCTTCAACATCAACTTCACTAACATCTATAATACGCTCTTCAACAGCCTCGTTTTGGTTAGCTTCAGAACTTTCAATTATAGTTTCTTCCACATCTTCAACATCTTCAACAATAGTAATGGTTTCAACAACTACTGGCGGCGGTGGCGGTGGCGGCGGTGGCGTATTGAGGTTTACAATAGGGATATCTTCCTCTAACTCTTCATCAACATCCAATATATCGATGGTTGCAAGATCTTTATCGTAAGTTTTGTACTCTAAAGCTTGCCAGGACATAAGCAGCATCACATTTAAACCTATGGCAAAGTACAGGCTACTGTTTCGTCCTATCTCTAATTCTGGGTTTTTTTTGGGTTTCATGACTAATCCGTTTTATACCATTAAAATTATTATAAAACCCAACTAAATACTATGATATTTATCATGTGTGGGTGGTTTTTGAATGTGAATTTTAAGTTTGATTTTGTGCGAAAAAATTGATATGTTTGTTTAGTGGTTGATATAAAACATTAAAACGACGTATATCCACGAGCCATTAGGTGCAAGTTGACTTACGAACAGAATTTATGAGATATTTTCATATTCAGATTTTAAATGGTATTCGAAAAGAATGGAGAAAAGGAGATTCTGAAAAAACAGGCTTTAATAATTTTTACAGAGATATTCTCAATGGCATCGAAAATATTTCAAAATTTAATTTCCAAGGCAAAAGATTAATTAAAAGAGCTGGAGAAACTATAGAAATTGAATGGATGGATAATCTAGACTACGAATCTAAAAACTATGAAGACCTTTTCTATAAAGTTCAAGATTTACTAATTGACTACGAAGGTTTATCAAACGAACTGTATAAATCACATTTTCAACATTTAAAATTAATAAGAGAAGATACGTTTGAGCAAGTTAGACTTGAAGTAAACCCTTTACTTCCATCAAGAAAAAAGTGCATTTGGTTATGCACAACTGACACACTTGAAAGTTGGTGGGATACTTTTAAAAAACACCCAAAAAAGAGAATAATAGAACTTGAATTATCTCCTAAAGGTAAAAGACACATTGCAGACGCGGAATACATAAAGACGGAATTACACAGTATTAAGGAATGGAAAACTTTAGCAACTGATTATTGGAAAGGAACAAAAACTTCTAATCCAGATTTGGAAGTACTTTATGAGGGACAGTTCAAGATAATTAATGAATACAAAAAAATAGAATTAATATAAAAACCAGTACCTAAAATTGTACAAAAATAATACATAAGTTTATTCCTAAATCTAAAGATTAGTGATTATTTGCTTGCATCCGATTTTCCTTCAGAAAATCCTTTAACTCAAACTACGCAGTATTCTAATATGAGACTGGTAAACAAATCTCCTCTACAAATTATCCAACTGGTTACTCTTTTTATCCTCGCTAATGGTCCAAAAGAAACCAACAAAAAAGAATTGGTCGGCCGCAGGTTGCAACGCACGTCTTTCAAAATGGCCATTCGCATTTGGTGTATTTGCATATTGGTAGCCATTAATATTTTTAAATCCCAACACATTATTTACCGAGGCGTACAAGATTTTTTGCGGACTTATTAAATAGGCCCAATTAATGCTTAAACTGTTATAAGCTTTGGTTTTGTTGTTTAAAAACCCAGGCTGGTTTAGGTTGGTGTAGGTTCTGCCCGAAGCAAACCCGTAACTAAAACCAACTTGACTGCGCCAATCGTTAATCCAATATTTACCAACTACCGAAAGATTATGTGTATTTGCAAAATTTGGCTGTGCTTTTTCGGCATAATTCCTGTAATCACGCTTGGTATCCAAAAACGAATAGCTTAACCAATAATCAAAATTTTTAATGCTTTTACTGTCTCTCCAAAAGAAATCGATGCCTTTTGCAAAACCGCTGCCATTGCTATTATAATTGCTGTTGAAATCTGGAAACTCGTCATTAAACTTCACCAAATCATCATATCTTTTATAATACGCTTCGGCCCGAAACAATTGCCTATCGGCATTGTACTGATAGTTAAAAATATAATGCGATGTCTTTTGGGGTTTTAAATTTTGATTGAACTTTAAAATATAACTCGACGGATTTTGGTAAAAATTACCATAAGCCAAAGACAACTGGCTTTTCCCTGAGGTTTTATAGGCCAACGACAGCCTAGGAGCCACAGTAAAATCTTTGAAAATTTCGGTGTATTCTGCACGTAAACCCGTTTTAAACGCTAATTTTTTCGATATAAAAATATCGGCTTCGGCAAAGGCTGCCGCAATGTTATCGTTATAACCGTAGCTTACCCGACTAACCGTATCATCGGCATAGGTTTCATCAAAATCCGTTGCAAAATACTCTGCGCCAAAATACAGTTTGAAACGGTTGCTTATTCGGTTTTTAAATTTCAGTTTGATGTGTATCGCGTTTTCAAAATCCTCAATATCACGATCCATAATATCGATATTGTTGTTCCCGTGGGTATAACTTACCCCTCCGAATAACGACCAATTAGCGTTTAATGCCCCTTGATACGAGCCATTAACATATAGGTTTTTGTTTTTCAATTTAAAATCCAATCCTTCACTGTAATTGATATCTTCTTGGGTGAGTTCAAAATTTGTGGTATCAAAAGCCCCGTACAATTTAATTAAACCCGCATCTGTTTTTTTACGGAATACCGCTTCGCCCGAAAGGGTTTCAAAAGGTTTTTTCCAATCGTTTCTATCTGGAAACAAAGCGATATAAGGCGCTAAATTGATGTAGGACGCATTAACGCTAATTGAACTTTTATTCCATTTTTGGGTGTTGCCCAATGTTGCGCCAACACTCATTATGCCAATATCCGTTTTTTCTTGGTCGGGTTCGTCAATGGTATTTAATAGCAATACACTGGATAAGGATTGCCCAAATTCCGCTGAATAGCCACCCGTTGAAAAGGTGATGCCATCAAACAAAAAAGGCGAATACCGCCCGCGCGTTGGTGTGTTATTGGTAGTTGGCGAATACGGCGTAAACACACGGATACCGTCAATAAAAATCTGGGTTTCCTCGGCTTCACCACCACGCACAAACAACCGGCCGTCTTCGGCAACCGTTGTGGTTCCAGGTAAGGTTTGCAAGGCGCCAACAAAATCACCAATCGCACTGGCAGTGGTTACTACATCCAAAGGTTTTAGCACGTTAACCTTACTGTTATCGCCCGCCGCAAAGGTCCCGGCAGATAGCACAACGGCATCTAAAGTGTTTACATCTTCGCGAAGTTTAATGCTTAAATCTTTCATGTATGATACGTCGCCAACCATAGTAAAGGTTTCAAAAGACAAAAAAGATACGATTAGGGTTTGCGTACCGGTTTCTTCGGTTTTAAAGGAAAACAGACCGTTTTCATCGGTGGTACTGCCATCGTAAGTAGCATCCAAATAAACGTTTGCCCCAACAATGGGCAGCCCCTTGGTATCGGTAACTTTTCCGTTGATAATGGTTTGTGCCGTAATTTGAGTTGTAATAAATACACTTAAAATCAATAATAGCTTTTTCATTTTTTAGGTTGATTAGTGGTTTGTTCGTTTTTGTTGATGTGGTACTGAAATAAATTCAACACGAGCAAATTTGAAACATAACCACGCTTGAAAAAACTAATACTAACCGAACTGTAAAATTTTAATGATGAATTGAATATATTTGAAAAAATAGATATGGACATGCTAACCAAAACCGAAAAATCATTTTCATTAGTTTTCTCAATTGTTGTTATTGCAGAATTGATTGCCGGCTCCGTTGAAAGTTTAACCACGTACCATTACTTTACCAAGCCTTTAATTTTAATTTCGCTCATTTTCTTCTTTTGGAAACACGCCCAACATCTTGATGTCAAAACAAAATGGCTTACGCTTTTAGCCTTGGTGTTTTCGCTAATGGGCGATGTGCTTTTAATGTTTGTAAATGCATCTGTCAATTATTTTATAAGTGGTTTGCTTGCTTTTTTATTGGCGCATGTTATGTATGTTTTGGTTTTTTTAAGGAAAAGAAAAAAATCAAAAAAGGTGTTCCCTTTTACTGTAATATTACTGCTTTATGCGGCTACCGTATTTTACTTTTTAAAGGATGGGTTGGGCGATTTACTGTTGCCCGTAATGGTTTATATGGGTGTTATTTTATTAATGGCCATTACCGGTTTTTTACGACAGGGACGTGTTCCAAAAAACAGTTACATTTTAGTTTTTTTAGGTGCACTTTTTTTTATAACTTCGGATAGTTTATTGGCTTTAAATAAGTTTTACGAACCATTGCCTTTTTCAAATATCGGCATCATGCTTACCTATTCAATCGCTCAACTTTTTATCGTTTTTGGACTCATAAAGCAATCATAGACAAAATCTATATTACATATTCAAAATACTGAATATCAGATAAATAAAACAAAAATACAAAGCATTCATTTAACCATCAAAAACAAACTTCCAAAAAAATTGAAAATCGCAAAAAAAACGGTGGTTATCTTTCAATTTTTTAACCATCACATTTATTTCACTTTTCATTTCATTTTAAAGCTATGGCAAACACCTGCTTTTGGTGTTTCAAATTTCAGTTTATTTTCAATCAAAAGAAATTGCTAAAATCAGCATTTATCAAACAAGCCATTTCATCTTTTTTTTCTTAATTAAAAATATTGTTATAAGTTGCTGTAACATTTTAAATATTTAAGCTACTTACCTTATAACTAAACCAACGAATTGAATAAAGAACTTGAACATAGTTTTGTTGAATTGCTAGAAAAGCACCAGAATATTATTCATAAAGTATGCCGGTTGTATACGAATAATTATGATGCCCATAACGATTTATTTCAGGAGATAACCATACAACTTTGGAAAGCCTATCCAAAATTTCGAGGCGATGCAAAATTTAGTACTTGGATGTATCGCGTGGGCTTAAATACGGCTATTACGCTCTACCGAAAATCTAAACGAAGGATAAGCACGCAGGATTTTGGAGGTGTTGAATTCAAGATAAAAGCTGAAGATTATGACGACACCGAAGAACAGCAATTAAAAACACTTTACAAAGCCGTACACCAATTAAACGATATTGAAAAAGCACTTGTTTTCTTGTATTTAGAAGACAAAGATTACAGAGAAATTAGTGAAACCTTAGGTATAAGCGAAGTGAATGCACGCGTGAAAATGAACAGGATTAAAACAAAACTTAAAACCATATTAAATCCGTAACATTATGGATGAATTAGAATTATTAAAAAAAGATTGGAAAAAAAGCGACGACGCGTTTCCAAAATTAACCTATAACGAAATTTACAAGATGATATTAAAAAAATCGTCTTCCATCGTTAAGTGGATATTTATCATCAGCTTACTGGAGTTTGGGTTCTGGACCTTTATATCCTTTTTCTTAAAAGACTCCGAAAGCATGAAGCGCTTTAACCAATACGATGCCGATGCCATTTTCATCCCATTAATGGTAATTGGCTACATTATTTTAGCCTATTTTTTCTACCTCTTCTACAAAAACTACAAAACCATTTCGGCCACCGATAATGCCAAGGTTTTAATGGAAAACATCCTTAAAACCCGAAAAACGGTAAAACAATATGTTGCCTTTAATTTAATCTATCTCGTAGTATCCACCATCGTGGTTCTGTTTCTTGAGTTCGACAGAGACCAGCAAGTTATCGATCAGGTCAATAAGGCCGCAGCAAATGGCGAAGCTTTTAAATTTTATGCCGGCATAATAATAGCAACCATCTTAATATTGGTGGTCGCTATCGGGATTCTGCTTCTGTTTTACTGGTTGGTTTACGGCATTCTTTTAAAACGATTAAACCGTAATTACAAAGAGCTTAAAAAGCTGGAAGTTTAATTCGTCATTACGAAAGAGGTACGACTGTGGTAATCTTTTTAATTGAATGCTAAAGTTAATGTTTGCTTTATAAAAGAAAGGTTAACTAATAAGAAACAGATTGCCACGTCACGAAAAGCTCCTCGCAATGACCAATCGGTTTTTATAATTCAAATCCATCAACGGCAACCACATCACCCACTTGCATGCTACCAAGGGCAATACCGCCAACCCGAATACGCACCAATCGCAACGTAGGAAACCCAACGGCCGAAGTCATTTTTCTAACCTGTCTAAATTTACCCTCGTTTAAGGTAATCGATACCCACGATGTTGGTCCGTGCCTAGCGTCCCTAATTTTCTGGGAGCGTTTTGGCAATTCGGGTATTTCATTCAACTTAAACGCTTTACAAGGTTTGGTTTTATACTTTTTACCGTTAAAACCTATTTCTACACCCAACCCTAAACTCTTAACAGCCTCCGCTGAAATATCGCCATCAACCTGCGCGTAATATTCCTTTTCTACTTTTTGGCTATTTACAAAATCGCTCATTTTACCATCGGTGGTAACCAATAACAAGCCTTCCGATTTTTCATCCAATCTGCCAATGGCCATGGCGTTTTCCGGAAAATCAAAAAGGCTTCCCAAAAACTTTTTAGATTGCTGTTTGGAGTCGTGGCTTTTAAACTGACTTAAATACCCATAAGGTTTATAGATTATAAAATGACGGTGTTTTGTTTTATTTATGGCCATATTTTTTATCAGCAAAATTTCCACTTTTAGTCGCAAGCAAAACGATACGGTCTAAAAAGTCTAATACCCTGTCGTATTGAGTACTTCGACTGCGCTCAGCACAGGCTTTGTCGAAATGTTTTAACTTATAGATAATCAAGATCGATTTCGACAAGCTCCACCTGACCAATTAAATTCAAAAAAACGTTTTAAACATCTCCATTTAAAATATTATAAACCAATTCCTTGGTTGGTGTTTGCCCGTTAATTTTCGCACGTACTTCATCAAAAGTCATTTTAAAATCACATCCCAATTTATAGTCGCTGCACCCGTAAGCCGTTTTTCCTTTTATAACCGTTCCTTTTTTACACTTGGGGCAAGCCAATTCGTTTGGTTTAGCTTTAGCGGAAGTTTTTTTAGGCTCTAATTTCAATTTGAAATTTTCATCAAATCGCAACACCCCTTCAACAGTTCCGGCATGGGTTTTAAAACCTTTCAAATTAACCGTACTTCCTTTTTGAAGTAGTCTTATCAATTGTTTTTCAGATACTTTTTTCTCCGCAAAACTAAAGGGCAACACAAAATCACATCCCGCTTTATAAGCGCTGCAACCATAAGCGGTTTTCCCTTTTAAAAGCTGGCCCTTTTTACATTTGGGGCAAGCCTCGGCCGTAATTCCCGCCTGCTTTTTAACCGTTGCTTTTGCGGCTCTGTTTTTAATAACGGTAGCCTGCGAAATGTTGGCGCGATTGGTTTCACTGCGCACTTCGTACACCAAAGCATCAACCATCCGCTTCATGTTTTTTATAAAGGCTCCAGCGCTAAACTCACCTTTTTCGATATCCTTTAATTGTTTTTCCCACGAGCCCGTTAACTCAGCCGATTTTAATAGTTCATTTTGAATCGTATCGATCAACTGAATACCTGTAACCGTTGGCAATACCTGTTTTTTATTGCGTTTTATGTATTTTCTTTTAAAAAGGGTTTCAATAATATTGGCTCGCGTTGATGGTCGTCCAATACCATTTTCTTTCATTAAATCACGCAATTCCTCATCGTCCACCTGTTTACCGGCAGTTTCCATGGCACGCAATAACGAGGCTTCGGTAAACTGCTTTGGCGGTTTGGTTTCCTTTTCTAAAAACGAGGGTTCGTGCGGGCCTTTTTCGCCTTTTTCGAAAGTGGGCAAAATTCCCGATTCTTTTTCTTTTGCATTTGGGTTTTCGAATACGATGCGCCAGCCTTTTTCCAAAATTTCCTTTCCGGTGGTTTTAAAAACAACCTTTGCCGCACTACCCAAAACGGTGGTATTGGATACGGTACAATCATCATAAAATACCGCTATAAAGCGCTTTACAATAATATCGTAAACCTGTTGCTGATTGTATTGTAAATTGATTTGAATCCCCGTTGGAATGATAGCGTGGTGATCGGTGACTTTTTTATCGTTAAAAACGCGACTTGTTTTTTTTATTTTCTTTCCTAAAAGCGGCTGCGTTAGTTTTGAATAATTGGTTAGCTTTTGAAGAATTCCCGCAACCTTTGGATACACGTCGTTTGGTAAAAAGGTGGTATCCACTCTCGGGTAAGTCACTACTTTTTGTTCGTACAGTTTTTGGACAATCTTTAAGGTTTCATCTGCCGAAAAACCAAACTTGGTATTGCAATACACTTGCAGCCCTGTTAAATCGAACAGTTTTGGGGCGTATTCCTTTCCTTTCTTTTTGGTAATGGATTTAATTTCAAAATCGCTTTCCTTTACTTTATTAGCTAGAGTTTCGCCGTCTTCTTTTTTAAGGAAACGCCCGTCTTCGTAACTAAAAAGTGTGTCGCGATACAGGGTTTGCAATTCCCAATACGGTTGTGGTTTAAAATTTTCAATCTCCTTAAACCGATTTACAACCATGGCCAAGGTTGGTGTTTGCACACGACCAACGGACAATACCTGTTTGTAACCACCGTGTTTTACGGTGTACAATCGGGTGGCGTTCATGCCCAACAACCAATCGCCAATGGCCCTGGAAAATCCGGCGTAATACAAATTATCGTAATCGGTTGCTGGTTTTAAGTTTTCAAAACCTTCTTTTATGGCTTCGGTGGTTAACGACGAAATCCAAAGGCGCAACACGTCGCCTTTGTAATTGGCTTCATTCATTACCCAACGCTGAATAAGCTCTCCTTCTTGCCCTGCATCGCCGCAGTTTATAACCACTTCGGCTTTATCAAATAAACTTTTTACAATTTTGAATTGCTTTTGAATGCCCGAATTTGCAACGACTTTGGTTTCAAATTTTTCGGGCAACATGGGCAGATTGTTTAAATCCCAGCTTTTCCAATAGGGTTTGTAATCGTTGGGTTCTTTAAGCGTGCACAAATGCCCAAAGGTGTAAGTAACCGCATAGCCATTGCCTTCGTAATAGCCATCACGCTTGGTATTTGCACCTAAAACAGACGCAATTTCGCGGGCAACACTTGGTTTTTCGGCTATACAGACTTTCATTTAAACTTCTTTAAAAGAGGCATGCAAAATAGAAATTTTAAATAGTTAATTGAAAGGGATTTGTTAGGAGTTATTAACTATGATTTAGCAAATATAAACCGAATAGAAAATCCGCGAAGGTTTTTGTAAACAGACTGGTAGTAGCAATAAATTATATACGTCTTCCACAGTATTTATCCTGTTAAAAAAAAACACTTTCGTGATAATATTTGTCCCTTAATTTCATAAATGAGTCTCTAGAATTTAATTCACTAGTAATATCTTTCCAATCCACTACATTTTCAATTTCTTTTTCTTTCTCTAGTTTATAGAAATATAGGTTCACAATTAAAAGGGCTCCAAGTGCATTAAATGCGTTTTTCAAATTAGCCTTCTGAAAATGGCTTGTTCTCTGATGTTTTATTTTATTATTTGCTTTCCACCAAATTGGATTTTCATCTTTTTCATTCCAATTTAACCATGGGGTACTACTCATTCCAAACCTTGGAATAAAAACTTCTTCATTTATTAAACCACTCAATTTTTTCTTTATTGTTGTTCTATATTGATTGAT
Organism: Hwangdonia seohaensis; assembly: GCF_031932625.1. NCBI lineage: Bacteria > Pseudomonadati > Bacteroidota > Flavobacteriia > Flavobacteriales > Flavobacteriaceae > Hwangdonia > Hwangdonia seohaensis. The sequence continues at coordinate 262,603 of NZ_JAVSCK010000004.1, read as the reverse complement.
GTTATCAGCACTAGTATTTCCAAGTAAAGTGCAAATACTTTTCATAATTACATCAACCTCTTGAGTAGAAGACATTATTATTCTGGCTAATTCTATTGAAAAAGTATTGTTGTTTTCTTCTGAAAACTCAATGTATCTAGCAAGAAGCTCAAAATCCTTTTCTAATGCTAGGAAATAATTCCAGTGTGTTCTAGTATTTTTGTAATGTATTCCCATTTATTAGTTTGTTTTCAATATTGTATACAACGATTTTCAAAATATGAATCCGTTTTAATAATTTATATTCAACGTTAAACGAATGTATCATTTTTTTCGTACAAATTCAAATAATAATTTGAAGACACTATACATTTATTTAATAAACCAAAAACATGATGTATCCGCGTTAGGGATTGTAATGGAAATCCTTTTTTGAGGCACGAAAAAAAGATTGTATTGGAAAGCCCGACCCCGCTTCGGGAGCCACAGCGACCAAACGGGGTAACGCCTAAATTATATTACATTTTCCGCTTACGTTTAATATGTTTTTAAAGTGAAGTTCCACTGGAATTTTTTAAACAAAACGACACTTAAATACAGAAAGTGGTTTTTGGAATTTAGTTTGTTTTTAAATTTTATAGAAGACTTATTGAAATACTGCGTTATGCTATATTTTGTAGTTACGCCACGCTCTTCCAATAGCCTATAGGTTTGGTAACGCAGATATGGTGCTAGGTTTTTTCCGCGGTACGCATTGAAAGTCCACATGTTTAAAAGATAGGCTTCGTGAGGTTTTAATTTAAAAACCCGCCCTTTAAATTCAAAATCCTTTAAATCGATAAAGGTGTAACATGCAATTTCGCCATGGTGTTCGAGCCCGACACAGAGTTGCCCTTTTTCCAATCCTTGTAGTATGTCTTTGTAATAGGTGCCGTAATGACGTGTAATGGATTTAATTTGGTCGTGGGTGAGGTATTTTAAAGTGTATTGTGAAGCATCGTCTTTTATTTTTGGAACTTCACACTTTTTGTATTCTTCTTCAACCCAGTAATACGGATTGATATCGATGCCAATGTTGGCCAATCTGTTTCTCAATCCGAAAAGAAACAGACCATTTTTAACGACGTTGTAATATTTTTTTAAAGTGGGTGTGTTTTGACTTTCCTTTGTTTTCATAAAGACTCTTTATTTAAAACTTCGCCCATATTTACCGAAACCGGACTCCAAATGCATTTTAACCCGAAAATCTTTAGAAGACATCACACTACGCCCATTTGCATTGGCTATTAAATGGACGCGATTTAACAAATCGGCATTGGTTGCCAATTTGGTTCTGGCGGCATCATACCAAATATTATCCTCGATGCCCACGCGAACGCCACCGCCAACGGCAATGGAGAGCGAATTCATTTTAAGTTGGGCATTCCCTATTCCCGCCAAACTCCAAAGTGAATCTTTAGGAAGATCGTTAACCATAACTCCAGAGTGTAACAGGTTTGCCTGGGAACAGGCAATGTTGCCAAACAGTAAATTAAAGTAATAGGGCGCTTGAATGATTTGTTTGCGCTCTAAATATTTGGCGTAGTTAATCATGCCAATATCAAACGCCTCAAGCTCAGGAACTATGCCTTTTTCTTTCATTATAGTTGCTAAACTTACAACGGTGTCTGGGGCATTTACACTGGCCGTTTTATTGAAATTTAACGAACTTAAAGTTAAGCTGCCCATATCTGGTTTTAAATGCCCTTCAAGCATTAATGGTTCGCAGCGTTTATCTATCTCGCTAAAATCCCTACCGCTTAATGATAAACAAATAACCAATTCCGGTGCATACTTGCGAATGCCCTCGACTATTTTGGCATACACCTCTTTTTTATACGTGGGCGCTCCGGTATAGGCATCGCGTGCGTGTAAATGCGCCATAGTAATGCCAATTTCTGAGGCTTGATGTACGTCTTCAACAATTTCTGCAACACTTAATGGTACGTGGGGTGTCATGTCCTTGGTAGGAATCATGCCCGTTGGAGTAAAATTTATAATTAAATCATGGGTCATAAACTATTGTTTTCCTAAAAATCCTGTAGAAGATATTTACAAGTCTGCTTTAAAAAAATAAAACTAGATTAAAAACAATATGTTTAGACTATTGGAAGAATTTAAAATTATATTAGGTTTTCCACTTGCGCTTTTTGTTCAACTCTTCTTGAACTTCTAATTCCTTTTGTGGAATGACTTTTAAAAACGATGGATGCTGCTCTATGGCATATTCAATCTTCTTTACAATATCCTCGGTCGTTTCGTTATCGTAATCAATATCCAACGGTTCTTTTATCTCAAAGGTTTGAAGGATGTTTTTCTTTTTTATGCGCAGTCCTTTTTTGTCAAAAGAGCGTCTAAACCCGTCAATAACAATAGGAACAACAACCGGTTTGTAGCGTTTAATGATGTGCGCCGTACCTTTACGAATGGGTTTAAACGGCGTGGTTGTGCCCTGCGGAAATGTAATAACCCAACCATCGTCGAGCGCTTTACCAATATTGGAAATATCACTCATTTTCACCTGTCTATTCACTTCTTTTCCTTCCGCTCTCCAAGTGCGCTCAATACTAATGGAACCAACGTAGGCCAATATTTTGGGCAACAAACCCGCTTTCATGGTTTCCTTGGCTGCCACATAATAGATGTTTAGCTTAGGGTTCCAAAGATAGCCTACATTTTTTATGGAGTCTACCCTACCGCTTAAACTGGCATTAAACACATGGAACATGGCCACCACATCGGCAAAATAGGTTTGGTGGTTTGAAATGAACAGGACGTTGGTATCGGGTAAGGTTTTGATAATTTCGGAGCCATCTATTTGCAATTCGTTAAACCCACGAAAGCGTCTGTGGGTAAGAGCTCCAAGAATTCTGATGAGCCATTTTTTTACAAAAAGTATATGTCCGAACGGATTTCGTTTAAATAATCCCATAAATCGCGCGTCAAAAAAAATTGGTTAGTTAAAGTACGCAAATGTACTAAATCTTGCAAACTAGAGCATTTGTTTTAACAGGTCTTTAATTTCACTAAGCATCATGGCCGTTGCGCCCCATACCACATAATTGTTTAATTTAAAGGCAGGCACCTCAACTTCAGCACTATACGATGCTGAAACAGTTTTGGTTACAACTTGCTTGTCATCTAAAAAATGTTGCAACTCAACTTCTATAATCGCTTCAACCTCATCATCTTGTTTAATAAAATTTGGTGTGTTTCTAGAAATCCCTATAAACGGGTACACATAAAAATTACTGGGCGGAATATAAACCTGCGTTAAACTTTTTACAACCTTAATATCCCTCATGGGCACGCCAATTTCCTCAAAGGTTTCCCTAACGGCCGCATCTTTTAACGATTTATCCTCGTCTTCCAATTTGCCTCCCGGAAAGCCCACTTGTGCCGAATGTACGCCGCTATACGTCTTTCTTAAAATTAAAACCAATGTCGTTTCTTTATTTTCGTTTGGAAAAAACAAAGCCATTACACCTGCTTTTTTGGCGCTTTTAATGGCTTTTTCCTGTTGCCTTAATAATTCCTGCCGAAACCCCGGCACCATTTTAAGTTGAGAAGCTTCGGCTGGAAGCGGTATATTTTCTATTTTTGATATTGATTTTAAAAAATCATCAAAATTCATTTTAAATGCGCTTTAAATTACTCTTTTTACTTTTTTTATTTTTTTTGAATTGTGAAGATAAACAATCTAAACAGAAAACCATTTCAAAACAACCCACAACAATTACGCCTAAAAAGGAAAGCAAACCTACGGTTACCACTTTAGAAGACAAACGAAAGTACCCTAAACTCGATGATAAAAACGCCATGTTTTTTTTCCAGGAATACGACAAAAACCACAAAGAAAACAAAGTGCGCATTACCACCGATTTTGGAACTATTGATATTTTATTGTTTGAAGAGACAAAATACCACCGCTCGAACTTTATTTTTTTAACAAAGCAAAAGTATTTTAACGGCACGCAATTTTATCGGGTTATCGATAATTTTATAGTGCAAGCCGGAAATAGTGATGATAAAAAAACAGCAAGAAAACGTTTTAAAATTGGCAAATACCTATTGCCAACCGATACCAAACGCGGATTTAAACACGACCGTGGTGTTATTTCGATGCCCAGTAGCGAAATTGATAACCCGCATAAATTAGCATCGCCCTTTGAGTTTTTTATTGTGAGCCAAAAAGGAGGCGCCCACTTTTTAAATGGCGATTACACGGTTTTTGGAAGGGTGACAAAAGGAATGGATGTGGTTGATAAAATTGCCGCTGTTGAGACCGATGAAGCCGATTGGCCTTTAAAAAACATCTATATCCGGAAGGTTGAAATTATTGACTAATTGGAAACAAAAACCTCATAGCGACTATCACATATTTTAAAAGCGCTTTATAACAGATTTTGATTCCTTCTTTTGAAAAACGAAGCCTTCAAACCTATTTTTTACCCCATTTCTTTTAACTTAATATTATAAAAAAGCTCCGGCTAATTTGATATCTTTCAGAACCTAAAAAACTAGAACTAAAATGAATACAAAAACACTGATTAAACCATTAATTTTTTGTGCTTTATTTGCAGCTGTCGGTTGTAAAGACGACACCCAAAAAGACACAAAAAGAGACATTGCCACCATGAGTGATAACACATTACTTCAAGAATGGACAGGACCTTACCACGGTGTTCCTGCCTTTGACAAAATGAAGGTTGAAGACATTAAAGAAGCTGTTGAAATTGGCATGGATTTGAGCTTAAAGGATATTGATGCTATTGCAAACCATACCGAAGCACCAACTTTTGAAAACACGATTGTTGCCATGGAACGCTCTGGCGAGGAACTGGACCGCGTTTTTACATATTACGGCATTTTGAGCAGTAATATGAGTTCTCCCGAATTTAGAGAGGTGCAAGGCGAGTTGGCACCAAAACTATCTGAATACCGATCAAAAATTTCCCAAAACGAAAAATTATTCAATCGCGTAAAAACGGTTTACGAAGCGTCGCAAAACACACCTTTGGAGGCAGACCAGCAACGTGTGGTAGATTTGGTTTATAAACGTTTTGAAATGAATGGCGCCAATCTTGATGCCGAAAAAAAGAAACGCTACGCCGAAATAAACAAAGAGCTATCGAGCCTTTACAACGATTTTTCCAACAACGTGCTTCACGATGAGGAAAATTATGTTACTTATTTAAACAAAGACCAATTGGGTGGTTTGAGCGATGGGTATATAAAATCTGCCGCCAAAATCGCAACCGATAAAGGACAAGATGGCAAATATGCCATTACCAATACACGCTCTTCGATGGATCCGTTTTTAACGTATTCCACCGAGCGTGAGTTACGTAAAAAGATATGGACCAACTACTATTCGCGTGGTGACAATAACGACGAATACGATAATAAAAACATTATTGCCGAAATTTTAAAGCTACGCAAAGAACGTGTTGGATTATTGGGTTACGATAATTATGCCGATTGGAGGTTACAAGATCGTATGGCCAAAAACCCGGAAAACGCCATGGCGTTAATGGATGCCGTTTGGCCCGCTGCTATTGGACGCGTTAAAGAAGAAGTTGCCGATATGCAAGCCGTTGCCAATAGCGACAACATTACAATTGAGCCTTGGGATTACCGATATTATGCTGAAAAAGTACGTAAAAAGAAATACGATTTAGATAGTGATGAAGTTAAGCAGTACCTGCAATTGGACAAATTAACCGAAGCCTTATTTTACACTGCCGGACGTTTGTTTAATTATAAATTTACACCGGTAAAGGAAGGTAGCGTACCCGTATTCCATCCCGATGTTAATGTTTGGGAAGTTACCGATAAAGACTCTGGGGAACACATTGGTCTGTGGTATTTAGATCCGTTTGCCCGCCAAGGAAAACGTTCTGGTGCATGGGCAACAACCTATAGAAGCCACACTACCTTTGATGGCAAAAAAAATGTACTGGCTTCAAACAATTCCAATTTTGTAAAGGCGGCTCCGGGTGAAGCGGTTTTAATATCTTGGGATGATGCCACGACATTCTTCCATGAATTCGGACATGCATTGCACTTCTTTTCATCCAACGTAAAATACCCCACTTTAAATGGCGGCGTTAGGGATTATACCGAGTTTCAAAGTCAGTTATTGGAGCGTTGGTTATCTACCGACGAAGTAATTAACCAATTTTTGGTACATTATAAAACTGGTGAGCCGATTCCGGAAGATTTAGTTGAAAAAATTAAAAAGGCATCTACCTTTAATCAAGGATTTGCAACTACCGAGTATTTAGCATCTGCCATTATGGATATGAAATTGCACTTGGCAGACCCCACAAATATTGATATTGCAAAATTTGAGCGTGAGACTTTAGCCGAATTGAACATGCCTAAAGAATTACCAATGCGCCACAGAACACCGCATTTTGGACACGTATTTTCCGGCGAAGGCTATGCCACTGCCTATTACGGTTACATGTGGGCCGATGTTTTAACCAGTGATGCATCGGAAGCTTTTAAAGAAGCTCCGGGTGGTTTTTACGATAAAGAGGTTGCGGACAAATTGGTAAAGTATCTGTTTGCGCCAAGAAACTCGATGGATCCTGCTGAAGCTTTTAGAAAATTCAGGGGACGTGATGCCAAAATTGAAGCGCTATTGAGAGATAGAGGTTTTCCTGTACCTAATAATTAGAAATAGAAAACCTTAATATTTTGAGCAAAAGCCATACATCATAGTATGGCTTTTGCTTTGCAGTACGTTTGCGTTAGGGATTGTAATGGAAATCCTTTTTAAAACAGTATAAGCCATACATTATGTTTTAAACTAAACGTGTACAGGTTGCCACGACGCCTGTGTTTTTGAATGTTGTTTTTAAAAAGATTGTATTGGAAAGCCCGACCGAAGCGATCCTGCAAGGTTTTGTCCGCACTGAGCTTGCCGAAGTGGAAACCTTGTAGGTATGAGCGTAGGGAACGCCCAAAATTAATTAATCTTTATAAATTGTTGGTAAAGCGATTTTGAACTTAACGGCCAATAATCTGGTAATAATCACAACGGAACCGGCAATGATAAAAACAACATTATTATCAATGGGCAATTTTCGGATTAAAAAATAAGACAACCCGCCCAATATACAGGCTGTGGCATAAATTTCCTTTCTGAAAATGACCGGTATTTCGTTACACAGAATATCGCGTATTACGCCTCCAAAGCAGGCCGAAATGGTACCCAACGCAATACAAATAATGGGGTTTAAACCTGCTGAAATCCCTTTTTCTACACCAACTACGGTGTATAAACCAATACCAATGGTATCGAATAAAAGCAGCGAGGTGCGCAGGTAGTCGATTTTACTTTTAATAAGAATGGTAACTACAGTTGTAATTAAAATAACGTAAGTATAGGTCATGTCTCGCATCCAACTTACGGGTGTGTTTCCTATAAGCAAATCGCGTAATGTACCGCCGCCAATTGCCGTTACGAAGGCAATAATTAATATACCGAATAAGTCCATTTTTTTACTAATGGCAACGAGAACGCCGGAAATGGCAAAGGCAATGGTTCCTATAATATCTAAAGTATGAAACATGGTTTTACTAAATTAATTAGGTTTATCGATTGGTTAAAATTAGATTAGTTTCTTTTAAAAAACCCCTTCGACTCGCTCAGGGCAGGCGATTCGCGCACTTTTTCAGAAAAGGAAAAAGTGGCTCTCTGAACCATACTCTTCCTTTTAAAAAGACCCTTCGACTCGCTCAGGGTAAGCGATTCGCACACTTTTTCCGAAAAGGAAAAAGTGGCTCTCTGAACCATACTCTTCCTTTTAAAAAGACCCTTCGACTCGCTCAGGGTAAGCGATTCGCACACTTTTTCCGAAAAGGAAAAAGTGGCTCTCTGAACCATACTCTTCCTTTTAAAAAGACCCTTCGACTCGCTCAGGGTAAGCGATTCGCACACTTTTTCCGAAAAGGAAAAAGTGGCTCTCTGCTTACATATCTTGTGTGTAATAATTATAATCTTTTAAAATAACATCAATAAACTCGATATCTGTTTTTTGCTTTACGGTTTTAATCCCAACCACTTCAACTAATTTATTCCTCAACTTTATTAAGGTTTGATAATCTTTTGAGGTCCTCGCCACGGTAAAGGTATCCTTTATAATACGGGCATCGTTGTCGGATAGTTTAATAACATTGGGATAGGTTGGTTTGTAATCTGCTTTTAAGTTTTCTAGAATGGTATGGCTGATGTTTACTTTATCCTTTAAAGCGATAACGGCCGTTCCTGCTGCCATATCGCCCAATCGCTGTTGTTTTTTGCTAAACATGATTACGAAAAAACCGAGGCCGAAAATATAGACATCTACAATTCTGAAAAACCATCGTACCACATAATCGGCTAAGGACGCTTGGTATCCATCAATTTTTACAACCTTTATTTTTAAGGCGCGTTTGCCAATAGTTTGCCCTTCTAAAAGCGATTCTAAAGCCAAGGTGTAAAACATAACCGGAAAACTCAACACCGTATTAATGGCAATTTGAGACCATTCATCCATGTTTTCAAAAGCACCGAAGGTCCAATTTAAAACCAACAAATACCCAACTTTTATGGCGGTATCTATGATAAATGCTAATAAACGTTCGCCTGCACCTGCGGCAGTGAATTTTATTTTTACATTTTGGGTCGTGTTAATTTGTAACTCTGACATTTTATATTTTAATTTATCAAATATATGAGGGAAGTTTCATTCATCAAACAAAATAAGGAAAAATGGTTGAGTTTCGAGCAGGCTATTTTTAATAATGACTTTAAAGACCCCGACGAACTCGCCTCGCAATACATCCATTTAATTAACGATTTGGCTTATGCACAAACCTATTACCCTAAAAGTAAGGTGATTGTGTATTTAAACCAGTTGGCAGCCAAGGCATTCCAAAAAATTTACAAAACCAAACGCGAAAACACCAACAGATTTGTCGAGTTTTGGAAAACCGAAGTGCCATTAATTTGTTATCAATATCGAAAATTTATTTATATCGCTTTTATCATTTTTTTCACCTTTACGTTTATTGGTGTGATTTCGGCCGCCAACGATGGCGAATTTGTCCGTTCCATATTAGGCGATAATTATGTAAACATGTCGTTGGAAAATATTGAAGCTGGCGACCCTGTTGCGGTTTATAAAAGCGGCAGCAATTGGGGTAGTTTTATTGGCATTACCATTAACAATCTGCGGGTGGGCATTATTGCTTTTATCTTAGGGGTTTTTGGTGGCGTTGGCACACTTTATATTATGTTTAAAAACTGTATTATGCTGGGTTCTTTCCAGTATTTCTTTTATGAAAAGGGCGTGTTTTGGGAAAGCGTTCGTGGGATTTGGATTCATGGTTCTATGGAAATTTTTGCCATTGTTATCGAGTGTGCCGCAGGATTGATTCTCGGTGCCAGTATTTTATTTCCGGGTACGCATTCCAGATATACCTCGTTTAAACACGGTGCAAAAATTGGCGTGAAAATTTTAATAAGCACCTTTCCGTTTACCTTTTTTGCCGGTTTTTTAGAAGGATTTGTAACGCGCTATTCCAATATTATGCCGCATTGGTTATCGGTTGGCATTATTATAATTACCCTCGGCATAATCAGTTTTTACTACTTAATTTACCCGTTTAAGGTGCAAAGGGAAATCACGCGTGTACCACTTTTAAAACCTTCGTTTGCTTGAAAATAAATCGATTATATATTATCATTTTCTTGCTTTTGAGTGTTACAAGTTCTCAAAGTGTTTTTGGGGTTTCCACGGTTCAAGAACCGGAGTACATTCGAAAATTCGACGACGATTTCAAAGCACGCTATTCCAGCAGAAAATACAATTACGAAGGCAGGGAAATTGTAAACCAAACACCAAGTGGTTCGGGTAAATATGAAGATTATAAAAACGGCAAACCAACACAAAAAGATGAGAATAACGCCGATGGTTTCAGCATCAACCTTGGCCCTTTTGCTTGGTTGTTTTATTTGGCATTAGCTGTTGCCGTAATCTATTTGGTTTATGTTTTGCTTAACGAAGGTGGCACCGGTTTGTTTTCTACAAAACAAAACAGAAAACTTACCCATTACGAAGATATTACTGCCGAAAATATTGAAAACGCAGATATTGACACCCTCATCTTAAATGCTGAAAAAGACCATGATTTTAGGCTGGCCATCAGGTATTATTATTTGCTCGTTTTAAAAACATTGAGCATAAAAAACCATATAAAATTTGAAGACGACAAAACCAATGCTGAGTATTTGAATGAAATAAGCGAAAAACCATTCAGTAAAAAATTTGCTTACGCCTCGTATTTGTACAATTATATTTGGTATGGCGAATTCCCTTTGAATACTGATGAATACAACAAAGCAAAGCATAATTTTACAACGCTTTTAAATCAGTTTAAATAATGAAATATTAATATCTTAAAGTTAATTCTTAAAAATAAATGACCCCGTTAATATTACATCAGTCCAATAAAAAAACAGCAGAAACTATCTGATGAAAAAAACCTTTCCCATACTTTTCATTATCGCCGCTTTAATAATTACGGCTGCTATTGCTTTTGGTATCAAATCGACCAAAACGGTGGATTGGGAAGAATCATTTAACGAAAAAAGCAACAAACCCTACGGTGTTAGCATATTTTACAAAGAATTACCTAAACTTTTTAAAAACCATAAAGTTAGAACGGTTTACCACCAACCGGCGAGTTATTTGCAAGCACATTCCGAAGATAGCTTTGGCGATCATATCGCCGAAGGCAGCTTTATTATCATCGGGAATTCGGATTATATAGAAGACGATTCTATTGATGAATTATTGCATTTTGTCGATTCGGGCAACACCCTTTTTATATCGGATTATTACTTTGCCCAAAAAATTCACGACACCTTAAATATTGATATCGATTATATTGAAAACACGAAAGACAGCATATCGTATCAATCTTTAAAGTATTTTAATTTGAATGATATTGCTATCGACAGAAATGAAGGCGACAATTATTTTTCAAAAATCGACACTGTAAATCACACCGTTTTAGGGCATTCTAAAATTGATTACAAACACGTAAACTTTATCCGTGCGCCTTTTGGAAAAGGCAATATATACCTGCATTTAGAACCCAAAGCGTTCACCAATTACAATCTTTTAAAAGAAGACCGATACAAATATGCCGAAGGCATTATTTCCTATTTACCGGAAAATGATGTGTATTTTGACTCGTACACCAAAATACAAACGGGATATGATGGCAATGTGGAAAAAGAATCAAATCTCAGTTGGTTTTTAGAGCAATTATCCTTTAAATGGGCGTGGTACACCACTTTAATCTTTGGGCTTTTGTTTATGATTTTTAACGCCAAACGGAGACAGCGCATCATTAAAATTATTAAACCTTTACAAAATACAACTGTTGCTTTTGTTAAAACGATTTCTAATTTATACTTTGAAACCCAAGATCATAAAAACCTAATTGACAAAAAAATAACGTATTTTTTGGAGCGCATCCGTACCGATTTTAATATGGACACTGCTGTTTTAAACGAAGAGTTTATAGTAAAATTAGTCTCGAAAACAGGAAAGAAAAAAGAAGACGTTAAAAAACTAATCGATTATATCAATTGGTTGCGCACAAAAAACGAGTTTTTTGAAGACAACTTAATACAACTCAACAAGCTTATTGAAGCTTTTTATTTAAAATAATTATGGACGAAAACAAAGACCCAAAGGACCATCAGGATGTTATGCCCAAACCTGAAAGCACAGTATCATCAATAGACGATAGTGTTTTGGAAGACAGTAACGATTTACAATTTAAAAACCGATTGGATTTAACCGCGCTTCAAAGCAGTGTTGAAAAAATAAGGCAAGAAGTTGGTAAAGTCATCGTTGGGCAAAAAGATATGGTAGATATGTTAATCGCCTCGCTTTTGGCCAAAGGGCATTCGCTTATCGAAGGCGTTCCAGGTGTTGCCAAAACCATTACTGCAAAACTATTGGCAAAATCGTTTAGTGTCGGTTTTAGTCGCATTCAATTCACACCCGATTTAATGCCAAGTGACATTTTGGGCACCTCGGTTTTCAATTTAAAAGATTCCGAATTCGAATTTAAAAAAGGCCCTATTTTTTCAAATATGATTTTAATTGACGAAATTAACAGAGCACCGGCAAAAACCCAAGCGGCCTTATTTGAGGTGATGGAAGAACAACAAATAACCATTGACGGTAACAAGTATAAATTAGATGCGCCATTTATGGTTCTGGCAACACAAAACCCCATAGAACAAGAAGGCACATACCGATTGCCCGAAGCGCAATTAGACCGTTTTTTGTTTAAAATTGATGTGGATTACCCAAATTTAGATGAAGAAATTGAAATCCTTTCGAGAGAACACCAATTAAGAGACACCGAGAAAACCGATACCGTTTCCTCCTTTTTAACAGCCAAACAAATTACGGAGTATCAACATGTAGTTACCCAAATTTTGGTTGAAGAACATTTGCTAAAATACATCGCGGAACTTATTGTCGCCACACGTAACAATCGGTTTTTATATTTGGGCGCATCGCCACGGGCATCCATTGCCATACTAAAATCCAGTAAAGCATTTGCAGCCATGAGCGGTCGCGATTTTGTGACACCAGAAGATATTAAACGCGCCGCCATCCCCGTGCTTCACCACCGGGTTATTGTAACACCCGAACGCGAAATGGAAGGCGTATCGAGCAAACAAATTATTAAACAAATTATTGAAACTGTTGAGATACCGCGGTAATTAGTTGGCATTACACATTCAACAGTTTTCAGCCATAGTTCGCACCAACTTCTAACTTCTAACTTCTAACTTCTAACTTCTAACAAAATTGAAACTCTTTAAACCACTCTACATACAACCCCGATTCTTTTACGCAGGCATTGGCATTGTGGTATTGTTTGGTTTAAGTTATTTTGTGCCGTTGTTATTTAACATCGCACAGCTCTCCATTTTAGTGCTTGCTTTACTTTTTGTTTTAGATTTTCTCATTGTTTTTATTGGAAAAAATAAAATCGAAGCCCGCAGGATTTTACCCGATAAATTTTCAAACGGCGATAAAAACATTATCGATTTAAACATCAACAACAACTATCCGTTTTCCATTTATTTGGAAATTATTGACGAAATCCCCGAGCAATTTCAAGTGCGGGATTTTAAAATAAAAGACGCGATTGCCCCCAGAAAAACAAAATCAATTCAATATCATTTAAAACCAACGGAGCGAGGCGAATATCATTTTGGTGATTTAAACGTTTATGCCTCTTCTGCTTTAAAATTGGTATCAAAACGCTTTACTTTTAACCACGGTGCCATGGTGCCAACATATCCAAGTTTTAAACAATTAAAAAAGTTCGAGCTTTTAAATATCAATCAAAACGCACTCGAATACGGCCTTAAAAAAGTCCGCCGACTGGGGCACACCATGGAATTCGAACAAATAAAGGATTACGTTTTGGGCGACGATCTGCGCACCATAAATTGGAAAGCAACGGCAAAACGCAACCAGTTGATGGTCAATCAATTTCAAGACGAAAAATCGCAACCCATCTATTCCATCATCGATAAAGGCCGTGTTATGAAAATGCCTTTTAACGGCTTAAGCCTTTTAGATTACGCCATTAACGCCACCTTGGTTATCAGCAATGTGGTTCTAAAAAAACACGATAAAGCCGGCATGCTGTCGTTCTCCAAAAAGATTGAAAACATCGTGGTTGCCCAAAGAAGAAGTTCTCAAATGCAGCTTATTTTAGAATCGCTTTACAACGTAAAAACAGATTTTCACGAAAGCGATTTTAGCAGACTTTACGGCAATATCAAAAGGCACATTACCCAACGAAGCCTTATTTTAATGTACACCAATTTTGAAACCCTCGACGGCTTAAACCGCCAACTGCCCTACTTAAAAGCCATTGCCAAAAGCCATTTATTGGTGGTTATTTTCTTTAAAAACACCGAGTTAAACAGTTTAATTACCCAAAAAGCCGAAACCGTACAGCAAATTTACGACAAGGTGATTGCCGAGAAATTCGATTTCGAAAAACGTTTAATCGTCAACGAACTCAAAAAATACGGCATCTATTCCATACTAACCACACCCGAAAACCTCACCATCGATACCATTAACAAATATCTGGAAATTAAGGCAAGAGGACTGCTGTAAATTCGGGCGTTACCCCGTTGGTCGCTGAGGCTCCCGAAGCGGGGTCGGGCTTTCCAATACAATCTTTTTTTCGTGTCTCAAAAAAGGATTTCCATTTCAATCCCTAACGCACCTGTTTGCCAAAGCTGTTGCAAACTCACAACTTCTACCCCTTACCGTTCGCCAGACTCCTGTCTTCTGTCTTCTGTCTTCAAGCAAAAAACAATTCATCATAAAAAATCTACAGTTGGGTAACAACAATTGTTAAAACCTGCTTTACAATTGGATATTTGAAGTGTTAAACCATTAAAACCATAAAATCATGAAGGCATTATCACTCATCATCACCTTACTGTTAACTGTTACATTAACACAAGCCCAAGACAATCAAGAAGGAAAAGACATTACCGTAACCATTGAAAATATTAAAAACAACAAGGGCAATGTGCTGCTATCGCTTCACACAGAAAACACGTTTATGAAAGGAAAAGGCATTAAAAGCGAACAAAGCAAAATTGTAGACGGAAAAATAACCGTGACTTTTAAAAATGTAGAACCTGGCACTTATGCTGTTATGGCGTTGCACGACGAGAACGAAAACAACCAAATGGATTTTGAAGATAACGGTATGCCTAAAGAATCGTACGGCATGTCAAACAACCCAGCAAGTTATGGTCCGCCACAGTTTGCATCGGCTAAGTTTGAATTAAAATCGGAAGATTTAGGTATAAATATTATGTTTTAATGGCCACAAAAACAAAGCGACTTACCTAGGCTACAACCCCTAAGTAAGTCGCTTAAAAACTAACTAAACTAAACTATATCGTTAAACCGAGCTTTCTTCATTCTAACTGCTTTTCTCGCTCGGTCAAAAAATCAAATCAATAATTCAATAACTTGTATGTTAACCAATTAAACCAAATCCGCTGTTTGGTATTTGCATATTGATCTTTTATTCACCACAAATTTAACTCATAATTATCAGGCTATTTAATAAATATTATTGATAGTTTTTATATTTTTATAGTCTAAATTGATACTTATGACGATTACTCAATTATACTACGTTTTGGCAGTAGCCGAAAATCAAAATTTTACAAAAGCCGCCGAAAAATGTTTTGTTACCCAACCCACTTTGAGCATGCAAATCCAAAAGCTCGAAGAACAGCTTGATGTGCAAATATTCGACCGAAGCAAAAAGCCAATTGAGCTTACCGATATCGGTAAAAAAATTGTGAAACAAGCTAGAAATATCGTTAACGAATCGTATAGAATACAAGATATCGTAGATCAGCAAAAAGGTTTTATTGGCGGTGAGTTTAAGCTGGGAATCATTCCAACCATAATGCCTACGTTGTTACCCATGTTTTTAAAAGCTTTTATAAAAAAGCATCCCAAAGTAAAGCTTAAAATAGAAGAATTAACCACCGAAGAAATTATAGAGCGCATCACCGATGGGCATTTGGATGCCGCTATTGCCGCTACACCCCTTGAAAACGAAACCATTAAAGAACGCGTACTTTATTTTGAACCTTTTGTAAGCTACATTCCCAAAAGCCATCGTTTGCATTCCAATAAAAAAATCAAGGTATCCGATTTGGATATAAGCGATATGCTGCTCCTTGAAGATGGACATTGTTTTAGAGATGGCGTAATTAACCTTTGTAAGGCATTTAAAAACCAAACCAACGACCAGTTTCAATTGGAAAGCGGTAGTATTGAAACGCTTATAAAACTATCGAACGAAGGTTTGGGCATGACGCTTCTACCCTATTTACACACGCTGGATATAAGGGAAAACGAAAAAGAAAACCTGCACCATTTTACCGAGCCTACACCTGCGCGGGAAGTGAGTTTAATATACCACAAAAACGAATTGAAAATACAGATTGTTGAAGCGTTGCAAGATACCATTTCGGGAATTATTCGTGGGGCAATTGCTTTTCAGGATGTAGAGATAATTAGTCCGCTCGCTTCAAATAAATAAAACTAAAAAAGCGACCAAAAGGTCGCTTTTTTTTTATGCTTTTAAATAGATTAAACATTGATTTAATTCTGGGTTCTGCTGCACAAGGGATTGAATAAAAATTTTAAGCTCTTCAATCTCATAGGGTAACAATCTGTTAACTGCCTTTTGTACTTCTCTGCAAAACAACGTTGTATCAAAACTAACTTTATTAAGTACAGTTTTAGTATACTCTAGCATTGCTCTTGCCATAATTACTATTAGGATTATTGGTTTAAATTATAAGTAGATTTGTGTATAGGCTTTCTATATTTTATTAAACACCTAAAGTTAATAAAAAATTGCATTGTTTCTTTAAATTAAACAAAGTTTAACACTTAAAATCTATTATCACCATCCAATAAATCGCCTAACCCACCAAGTATACTGCCTTCGCCTTTATCTTTGCCGCCACCTTTTGGAGCGGATGCCAAAACACGACCTGCCAATCGGCTAAATGGTAAGGATTGCACATAAACGGTTCCGGGACCTTGAAGCCTTGCAAAAAACAAACCTTCGCCGCCAAATATGGTGTTTTTAATGCCTCCAACAAACTCAACATCGTAATCCACAGTTTGGTCGAAACCTATAATACAGCCGGTATCAACACGTAATGTTTCGCCTGCTGCCAACTCTTTCATGGCCATGGTGCCACCAGCGTGCACAAACGCCATACCATCACCTTCTAGTTTTTGCATAATAAAACCTTCGCCACCAAACAAACCGCGACCCAGTTTTTTTGAAAACTCAATACCTACACTTACCCCTTTTGCGGCACATAAAAAGGCATCTTTTTGGCATATAAACTTGCCATTGAATCGGGTTAAATCTATTGGGATTATTTTTCCCGGATAGGGCGATGCAAAAGAGACATTTCGTTTGCCTACCAAATCGTTATAAAAAACCGTCATAAATAAGCTTTCGCCTGTTAGTATACGTTTTCCGGCGCCTAGAATTTTACCCAAAAAACCAGAATCTTTTTCTGAGCCATCGCCAAAAATGGTTTCCATTTTAATGCCATCGTCCATCATCATAAAGCTTCCGGCTTCGGCAACAACGCCTTCTTGCGGGTCGAGTTCTATTTCTACGTATTGCATTTCTTCGCCGTAGATGCGGTAGTCAATTTCATGTGCTGTCATAATATTGTATGTTGTTAAGTTGTTTGCTATTTAGTATTTTATATGTTGATTTGTTTTGCGTTTTGTTACAATGTTTCAAAAAAATTACAATTTCCAACGGGTGTTAAATTTATTTCACAGAGTTTCACGGAGTTTACACAGAGGCAAAGCTCAACGTGGCTCACTGCCGACTGCGACTGCGACTAAAATTGCGACTGAAAACTAACTTTTCACTTTTACACTCCACTCGAAATTAAAGGTTGACACCACAACGCCATCTGCATTGGTGCCCACAGATTTCATCCAAATGGTTTGCCCTTCACCGGTTTCAATGGTTCTTTGCAAGGCTTTATCTATTAACTCGCCATCGTTACAAACAAAGGTTATCCGGCCTGTTGCCTTTTTGGTAAATGTGGCGTTATTGCTGGTTACCAGCATTGAAATTTTTTTACCGCTTTCTGCAATTTTTGCCATAACAATAGCGCCGGTTGTAAGTTCGGCAGCCATACCTTGCACCGCCCAAAACAGTGATTTGAATGGGTTTTGATTAATCCATTTATGTTTAACCGTTACCGTACAGGCTTCGTTGTTTATGTATTTTACGCGAACACCCATTAAGAATACCGCAGGCAGTTTAAATATATTGAATGTGTTTATTTTACTAGGTGTTAACTTCATTTTAAATTGAATTTCATCAAAATTATTGAAAATAATTGACATTTCAATTTGTTAAATTTTTGTTAAATTTTAGTACTATGCGTAACAAAGTACCTTCTTTTAGACATATATTTGCATAAGAAACTATTATACGTTTTACAATCATGATAGACAATCATCAAAAAAACATCGCCACTTTTATTCACTTATCGACCTTTAGCCGGTTTATTATACCGTTTGGAAACTTTATTGGCCCCATTGTATTATGGAGCGTAAACAAAGCTAAATCGGAGTTTATAGATGCCCATGGCAAGCAAGCTATAAATTTTCAGATGAGTATTTTACTGTACGCCATTATTTTAGGAACCTTGACCATTCCGTTTTTTATTTTCAAGATTTTTAGCGGTTTGGATTTTATAGATTTTAACGGGTTCCATAATTTTCATATAAACATTGGCAAGCCATCGCCTCTGCTTTATATAGGCGGCGCATTGGGTGCTTTGGCGGTAGTGGGTTTTATTTTAGAGCTGGTTTTTATTGTAATTGCCAGCTTAAAGGCACGCGATGGCGAACTGTACCAATATCCGTTAACCATTAACTTTTTAAAATAGCATTATGGCTGCGGACGGCGTACTGAAAATAACG
Organism: Hwangdonia seohaensis; assembly: GCF_031932625.1. Classification (NCBI taxonomy): domain Bacteria; kingdom Pseudomonadati; phylum Bacteroidota; class Flavobacteriia; order Flavobacteriales; family Flavobacteriaceae; genus Hwangdonia; species Hwangdonia seohaensis. Next base: position 243,953 of record NZ_JAVSCK010000004.1, on the reverse strand, counting down.
GAGTGGCCCGTGTTAGGGATTGCAGAGGAAAGCCCGACCCCGCTTCGGGAGCCTCAGCGACCAACGGGGTAACGCCCAAATTCTCGGTACAATTCCGATAAAAAAAATAGGAATCAATCGAAGTGTCAAAATAAAAATTTCATCAATAACAATCATCGAATCAATCAAAAAATGAACAGTTTCACCATATTAAATCGCTTAAGAACATGAAGATAGAAAACACAAAAGCACAGATGCGTAAAGGCGTATTGGAATTCTGCATACTATCGGTCTTAAAGGACGACGATGCTTATGTAGCAGAAATTTTAAGCACCCTAAAAGATGCTAAGTTGCTAGTGGTTGAGGGCACCATTTACCCTTTGCTAACACGACTTAAAAACGCAGGTCTTTTAAATTACAGATGGGAGGAATCGACCTCTGGACCACCACGTAAATATTACGGATTAACCGAAACAGGGAAATTGTTTTTAAAGGAATTAAACACCACCTGGAGCGAATTGCACAATGCAGTAACAATAGTAACAAGCCAAAAAACAACAAAAAAATGAATAAAACAGTCAACATAAATTTAGCAGGTATATTTTTTCATATAGATGAGGATGCATACTTAAAATTGCAGCGCTATCTTGAGGCTATAAAACGTTCATTTACAGACTCTCAAGGACGCTCTGAAATTATAGCGGATATTGAGGCGCGTATTGCAGAACTTTTTAACGAGCGTGTACAAAACGATAAACAAGTTATACGTATTAAAGAGGTAGACGAAGTGATTACCATAATGGGGCAACCTGAAGATTATTTGGTAGACGACGAGATTTTTGAGGATGAGCCGCAAGCGACGCACAGAAGAAAAACAGCGCCATCTAAAAAATTATTTAGAGATACCGACAACTCGTATATTGGAGGGGTATCGTCCGGATTGGGGCACTACTTTGGCATTGATGCGTTATGGGTGCGTTTGGCTTGGATAATTTTAATTTTTGGAGCCGGAACCGGTATTCTGTTATACATTTTGCTTTGGATTTTGGTTCCGGAGGCTAAAACGACTTCGGAAAAAATAATGATGACCGGTGAGCCGGTTAACATTAGCAACATTGAAAAAAAAATAAAGGACGGCTTTGAAAACGTATCTGGCACAGTTACCGATGTGGCAAAAAACGTAACCGAATCTGTTTCCGGTGCGGCTAAAAACGTGAGCGATTCGGTAACCGATGCTGCAAAAAAAGTGGATTTCAGCAAACAGGGGAATAAAATAAAATCGTCTTCCCGAACTTTTTTTGATACCATTGGAGAAGTGATTATGTTTTTCTTAAAGGTTTTTGCGAAATTTATTGGTATTCTTTTAATTTTTATAAGTGCCGTAACCCTTATTGCCCTAATTGTAACATTGCTTTCTTTAGGTGTTGTAGATGTTATTCATTTACCAGGTCTTGACCTTGTAGAGATTGTAAACGCCGGAAATACACCCATATGGCTCGTATCGTTATTAACCTTTTTTACGGTTGGTATTCCGTTCTTTTTTCTGTTTTATTTAGGATTGAAAATTCTAATTAACAACTTAAAATCGATTGGAAGCATTGCAAAATTCACGTTGTTGGGGGTGTGGCTCATGTCTATTATCGGATTGGTGGTTATTGGTGTGCGACAAGCCAGCGAACATGCTTTTGATGAGCGTGTGGTTGAGAAAAAGGAGTTGCCCATTATGGCTACCGACACTTTAAATGTTAAAATGGTAAGCAACGATAATTACAACAATCGTTTTTACAGGAACCATAATAATTTTAAACTGGCGCATAACGAAAAAGGTGAAAAAGTTATTTATTCATCGGACATCAGGATTATAGTAAAATCTACCAACGATTCGTTAGCCACCATAAGTATTGACAAGAGTGCCGACGGGAGAAATTATGAAACCGCCATTGAACGTGCTAAAAACATCAATTACAATTATGCCTTAAAAAACAACAGCTTGCATTTAGACTCTTATTTAACAACGGATACTAAAAACAAATTCAGCGATCAGGAAGTGGTAATTATTCTTTATTTACCTGAAGGCACAATTGCCAACTTTAACACGAACACGAAATCGTTTTTAGACTATCACCGATATAACACCACCATTGTTACCTCAAAGGACACCAATCAGTATTTAAAAATTTTAGAAGATGATATTGAGTGTTTGGACTGCCCTGTTGAGGAAGATTACAAAATAGATGTGGACATCAAAGATGAAAACTCCAGCCTAAAAATAAACGAAAAAGGCCTAAAGGTAACCATTGATAGCTCTAGCGTAAAAATTGATAAAACCGGAATAAAAGCCAAAGACGACGATGTTAAGGTAAACATTGATGGCGATGGTATTTCCATAAAATCTAAAAACAACTAAAACAATTCATCATTAAAAAACTACAATTCAGAAATGTATATTTAAAAAAGCATAATGCTTTTTAGATATTTGAATCATCAAAAAGTAATTAATCAAAAAACGAACAACTATGACAACACTAACAAAAATTATCGTAGCTACTTTATTGAGCTTAACCCTGGTATCATGTAATTTTGATATTAACATGAACTCTGGCGTTCGTGGCAATGGTAATGTACAAATTGAAGAGCGGGCTATTAGCGAATCATTTTCAGCTATTAAAGCCACCGAAGGTTTAGATGTGTATTTAACACAAGCCGACCATGTGAGCTTAACGGTTGAAGCCGACGAAAATTTACACGAACTTATTTTAACCGAAGTGGTTGACGGTGTATTAAAAATTCACACCAAAGAGAACATTGGCAGATCTACGGCCAAAAAAGTAATGGTTAGTTTTAAGGATATTTCGGCAATCACCTCAACAAGTGGTAGCGATGTATACTCAACAAATACCATTAGCGCCAATCATTTAAAATTAAAATCGACCAGCGGTAGCGATATGAAATTAGATGTAAACACATCTATTTTGGAATGCAAATCTACTAGTGGCAGCGATTTAAAACTATCCGGTAAAACCGAAAAACTCATTGCCGAAGCAACCAGTGGCAGCGATATTAAAGCATCGAATTTAGTTGCCGAATCCAGTCAAGTTAAGGCAACAAGTGGTGCAGATATTTCAGTAAATACCGTAAAAGAACTTACCGCAAAAGCAACTAGCGGCGGCGATATAAAATATTATGGCAATCCGGAAAAAGTGAATAAAAACAAGAGCTCGTCCGGTAGCGTTAGAAAACAATAAACAATATTTACCAACCAAAAAAACCAACCAAAAAACCCCGAAATTAATTATTTCGGGGTTTTTATTTGGTGTTAAATTATTCACTTAATGTTCTTGAATTTTTAGTTGAAAATGAATTTGTATCCAGTCATCAACAACTATAAGTCCCAATGCTTTTTTAGGAGGCTCCAGGTTAAAATCGCAGATATTTACATCTAAAACCCCGGAAACGTTCATCGTTTTATCACCTTCAAATTTTAAGGGCAAATCATACGAATTTACTATACCCGCAATAGCTATATCTATATTGGCATGTACTATGTTGTTTTTTGAAAGATGACCTTCTATTTTTTTTAATTTGAGAGTTATGTTGGGGTGTTCATCAGAATTTAACAAGTTATAAAAGTCCTTATTCATACCTCTATTACCACAATCGAAACAAGAATTATTCAAAACAAGCTGGGTTTCCTTAAAAACCATTATACCATCTATAAGCTCAAATAAAACCGGAATTCGGCTTTCTAAATTCTGTACATCAAATTCGCAATCAAATTTATTTATATTAGTTTTTCCTTTTATAATCAGACTACTTTCGGGAGTTATATGTACAGCTGTTTCTTTTACGGTTTCAATATATGTAAACCCCAAAACAATTAGCATCAGAAAAAATAATAAAATCTTTTTCATCATATAGGCCTTTAACAAACAAGTCTCAATGTTAGTTATAAATTTAAAAAATTAAATTCAAACGTAAACACCGAGACTTGATATAATCTTTTAAAAAAACTATTTAGAAACTAATTACAGCCTCTGCCATAAATCCGTTAAACTTTCCTTCATCAAAAATACTGCTGGTATTGTATCCGTCGTGTTTTTGAGAAACATATTCAAGTTTCAATAAAATATTATTGGTCATAAACCAACCTGCGCCTAATTGGAATCTTGATATTTCAACATCATCTCCATTGGCTTCCTCGGCGTCAACCTTATTGTAACGTGTACCTAAATAAAAGTTTTCAGTAGCACCAAATCTATAAATAAGCTCACCTGCAAATTGTTTTGCTGTTCTTTCTTCTGCTTCAGAATCTGCTTTTCCTTTGGCAGTTTCAATAGTTCCGAAAAACTCTAAACCTTGGTACTTCAAGAATGGGTTAAACATAATAGCCGTAATTTTATTTCTTAAATTCGGGTTATAACGTCCAGATCTGAAATTACCTTTTGTTGAAGCATCTTCATCTTCCAACACTAAATAGTATCTAGAGCCTGCTCTATCTGCACTGTATAAGTACGATGTTCTTACAGCTCCTGTGTTGTATAACGATCCTGTTAATCTGAATCTGAAATCATCATTAAACTGCTTATCGTAACCTAATTTAGCTAAGAAAGAAGCTCCGCCAGTACCAGGATTGTCAACCGCTTGGTTTAGTTTACCATTGGTAAAACCAACCATTCCTAAAAATCCACTATCGCATTGGTAGTACAATTCGGCACCAACCTCAGTTGTAAATGCATCCATAATTAAGTTGCCCACAAACGGGTTGTAAATGGCTTGTGCGTTATCAGATCTTCTAAAATGAGCATCACCGTAGTTGTTTTCCATGTGCCCAACCTTAATGGTTGCATGCTTCATAAAATTACTTAAAAACCCTTCACTGATAAAATCCAGTTTATCTATTTGAAAATAACCGCCTTTTACATACGGTTCTGGGTGATGACGTGATGATAGGTATGTACGTAAATGCATTCTAACACCATCATATAATACAACGTCTAAATCTAAATTGGCGGTGGCTAAGTTAAAGTTGCCTCCTATTTCCTTTAAAGGAACAGCTCCTGAGTTTTCATGGCTCAAATCCTGATATTGAAGCGTTGATGAACCGCCTATTCTTACTTTTACACCATCAAAGGTTGTTATTGAGTCTTTTGGCGCCTCAAATACATTTAATCCGCTTTTATCGGGTTGCCTAAAATTATCAAGCTTTCTACTCTGAGCACTTATGCTAAACCCTGTTAGCACTAATGCTATAATTAATGTGTTTTTAAAAATTGTTTTCATACTTCTAAATTTTTGTTTTATTTATTGCTTTACTATTTTTTAAAAATTGATTTAAATTTTATGGTTATGTCGTCTCCTGTTGTTATGGTTCCGAGTAATGCTTTTGGAGGGTCTATATTAAAGTCTGTCATTTTTATACTTTTTTCTCCGTTCAGTTCTATTTTATTGCTATCGATTTCAATATCAAATTTTAAAGTAACCTTGTTGGTTTTTCCAGAGATTGTTAAGTTGCCCACAACCTCCACTTTAAATTTAGATTCTGAAATTTGGCTTAAAACCTTGGCAGTAGTTGCACTGAAAGTTATTTTTTTAAATTCGCTTGTGTTTAAGGCTTTATAGGTGTTTTTATCCATGGCCCTTTTTCCACTCTTTAAAGATTCTGCCATAATCTCAACATTCAGTTTATCAATTTCGCCAGTGTTTATATCTTTAAATGTGATGTGTCCTGTGTGTGATTCGGCTTTTATATCCCAATCATGTAAACTTGAAGTTCCGTGTACAATTACAGTAGATTGGCTGTTATCAAGTTTAAATTCCTGCCCAAAACATCTTTCGGTAGAAAAAGCCGTAAGTATAAATAATGTTATAATACTCGTTAAATTTAAAATTCTCATAATTTCTGTTTTTTTATTGCTTCATTTATTTATGCAAAGTTCTATTTAATAAGTCTGCTAAAACATGATTTTTATCATACATTAGATTAACCACATGCAATTTTGACATTTATTATATTATCTTTAATAACTACAGCGATATGCAGCCGTTTTTTCAATACAAACCCAAAGAATTTAGGTTTTAGCAAAACAGCTTTTAAGGTTTTAGGGCCGTTTTACAATATCTTTGTTAGTGACCGAGTGTATTAAGCTGTGTCTAATTGATAATTACAAGCCATTTAATAATTAATCCGTAAATAAAATGAACAAAACACTGCTCTCATTACTTTTTACATTTAGTATTTGTTTCGCAACCCAAGCCCAAAATACAGAGAAAGTGAAAGGCAACAGAAATGTAACCGTTTTACGAACACCTATAAATTCATTTCACAGTATTATTGTTGATGAGGATTTTGAAATTGAAATAATATTTAACAAAGAACCATCGGTTTTAGTTGAAACGGATGAAAACCTCCATGAGTTTATCACTTTTAATGTGCGCGATAGTGTCCTTACTTTTAATAAAACAAAAAGGATTACTTCGAAAAAACGATTGAATATAAAGGTGAATTACGATGGTGCTTTAAGGCATATTGAAACTCGTGAAAATGGCGAAATACTCTCGTTAGCCACAATGGATTTAAATAATGCCAGCCTTAAAACCATTGGAAGCTCTAAAGCTGGATTAACCATACAGTCCAACATTTTTAATATGGAAAGTCTAGACAAATCTAAGGTTAAACTTAATTTAACTGCGGATAGCACCCAAATTGTTTTAAATGGTTACAGTAAGTTGGAGGCTTTAATACAATCGCCTGTTTTAAAAGCCGATTTGTACCAACGCACCAATGCCACCATTGAAGGGGATTGTGATAATTTGTTGTTGAGAACGGATAACAACTCGCAGTTTAACGGCAAAAACTTTACGGTTACAAACTGTAGTCTTTCCTCTGAAACGTCGAGTGATGTTACGCTTGAGGTTACCGATAACATATCGGTTTCACTATCGGGTTCGAGTGCGCTTTATTTATATAACAACCCTAAAATAATTATAGAAAAGTTTGCCAATACCTCAAAAATTCAAAAAAGGGAAAAATAACGGTTGTTAAACTTTAAAAATAGAATCAAAAAAAACGCGATGTTTAAAATTTAAACATCGCGTTTTTCAATTTTATAATTTAATTTTTAGCTTACTTTTTTCTCCTTCATTGTTTCAACACGCATGGTATTAAGCCTTTCGTTATTGCGTTTCATTTCTTCAAGCAATTTAAGCTCGTGTTTAATTTCTTCGCGTCTTTTGTTTTGCTTTCTTAGTTTTTCATCTCTCATGGCTTGTTTTCTTTTTCTTTCTTCAAGCCTCATTTCTTCATTCATCAATTCTTTTTTTTCAGCTTTCTTTTGTTTGATCTTTGCCAATGCCACAGAACCATAAGTATACCCATATATACTTAAAAACAATAATGCTACTATTGATAATATTACGAAACCATTTTCCATAACGTTTTCTCTTAGGAAGTTTATAAATGCTATATTCAGTTTATTTCAAGTAAAAATATAAAAAAGCAACGGTGCCAAAAAATAAAAAAGGTAAAGTACCCAAAAAGAAGTTGAACGAATTATTAAATATAAAAAACCTTTGAAATGCAAAAATAGCACCAAAGGTTTTTTTATTTTAAGTAAGTTGAGAGCCTTATTAAAAATGGTTGTTAATGACCGCTCATTTTAGGATTATACATCCATATTTCGTCCCAGGAATCGGCAAAAGTTCTGTTGGCCATATCTAAAAACATTTGCCAATTTCCTTCGCCGTGTACTTTTTCAAAAGTCTTTTTGAAATTGTTCTCATCTTCGTCAAATTCGGTCCAGTTTTTATAAAAACTTACCGAAGCCACATGGCGCCCTAAATTACCTTGTCTGAACTCGTTATAATACAAGCCCCAAGGGTTATCGCCTTCCATAGCTTTAACGGTTTCACTTACATATTTGTAAAACTGATTGACCGATGACACATGATCCTTTTCAATCTCGCCAACTCTTACAAATAAAAGCGGATGAGTAATACTTTCTCCTGCTAACATGCTGGTATTAGATAGTTTATCGTTTTGTGTCCAATACTCAATGGTATGCATTTTTTTTATGTACGGCATCACGTTATCCCTCCAATCTTCATCGTGTCCGCCTTCGCCTGGGCGTGTATCGTTATGCTTAAAATTCATTGGTCCCATTTGCCAGATAATCTTTCCCGAATTGGGTCCGGAAACTATATTGTAAACGGTGGCATTATACGGTGCTTTTTTATGGTATTGCGCATTGTGTTTTCTCATGTTTTCCGATAATACTTTTAATTTAGTATTATCAGGAGTTAACAAAATGTTTTCCCACATAGTATACGATTTGTCTTCTTGGGCATTTGCTGTTACCGCGGCACTAAATACCATGGCAATAACAGCCAGTACTGAAATTGTTTTTTTAATCATAATTAAAATTATTTGGTTGGTTAATAACTATATATCTATTATATAGTGTGCTATTAAAAATGATTTAGGAGAGTTTGATTTTTATAATAAATGAAATAAATCATTTAAGATGAAGGCTCACTATTTGGAGTGAAGTAAATATACTAAATATTTGTGTATGAATAGATTTTATAAAAAAGAGGCTGTCAAAAAAGTCTATTGAATTTAATTTGTCAGGTTGAGCTTGTCGAAACCGATCTTGATTATCAATAAGTAAAATATTTCGACAAGCTCAAGATGACATGGAAAGAGACTTTTTAGACAGTCTCTTTAAAAGCTTACTGTGTTTTAAAACCTTCTTGTTTCCATTTTAGTATGCCGCCCTCTAAATCGTATATTTCGGTAAAACCGGCTTCCTGTAGCTTTTTGGTGCTGTTGGCACTTCTTTTTCCCGAACGGCAGTATACAACGATTGGTTTTTCTTTGTCTAATGTTTTTATGTCTTCTGTAAAAGTAGATGACAAAAAATCTATGTTTTGAGCATTTTCAATATGGCCTTCTTTAAATTCCTTTGGGGTTCTAACATCAATTAACTGCACGTTATTTAACTCTAAAAGGGTTTGCACCTCTTTTGCCCAAACCACTTTGGCTTCAGTTTTTTTATTACACCCAATAAGCGTTACTCCCAGAAATAGAAATACGATGCCGACTACTGCTTTTTTCATTTTAAAATTTTTAATCTAAATCTACCAAATCGCCTTCCCATTCCAAAATACCACCTTCAAGATTATAGGCGTTCTCAAAACCCAATTGCCCCATAATACTGCAGGCTTGCCCGCTTCTGTTACCAGATCTGCAATACACATAATAGTTTTTATCTTTGTCGAGGGCTTCAATCTCATCTACAAATTCCTGTCCTTTATAGATATCGATATGAATGGCGTTTTTAATAACTCCATCGGCTACCTCATCATCTGTTCGCACATCAATAATAACTGCGTTATCATCGTTCTCTAATTGCGATACCCACTCGTCTTGACTTAAATGTTCCATTTCTTTTAATTTAATTTCTGCAAATTTAATACATCCGATTAAATAATGATTGAAAAAAAAATCCGAAGTACAAAACTCCAGATTATAATATTTTTATTTTCGCTTTCGCGGAAATCTTAATTATTCATTTAAGCTTTAATTGAACAACCAATTGCTTTGGTTTCGGTATGCAATATCTCTTCACCGTTTAACAAAGCATCAACAGCATCCTCAACATATTTGGTTTTTACTGCCGAAGCATCTTTGTAATTATCGTCAATGGCTCCTATGTATTCAACAATGTTTAAACCATCTCCTTTTTGCAAAATAAACACATGGGGCGTTTTTGTGGCTCCAAACTTTGGGTAAACCGTTTGCTGCGCGTCAATTAAGTACGGAAACGTAAAGCCCTTTTCTTTGGCGCGTTGTTTCATGGCCTCAAAACTATCACCGGGTTGCACGCTGGTATTGTTGGGCATAATGGCAATTACGGGGTAACCTTTGCTGGCGTATTTATTGTTTAAGGCATTAATTCTGTCTTCATACATCACGGCGTATGGGCAGGTGTTGCAGGTAAATATAACAATGAATCCTTTGGCGTCTTCGTAATCTGCCAAGGATACCATATTACCATCAATGTTTTTAAGTGAAAAATCTTCGGCAACGTTGCCTATTTTATAGCCCGTATCATTATTTGATTTTGCCAGTGTAAAAGCACTCACAATAAGCACAACGACCAATGCCGAAATTAATTTGATTGTCTTTTTCATCTTATTCTATTTTAAGAATTTATTGACTTCTGCCTCTAGTTCTTCATAATTAAACGGTTTCTCAAAAAATTTACGCTCCTCATTTTTATAAATAACCGTTGCCGGAATTGATCCGGACCAACTCTCGTCTACCTTTGGAATCCATGAATTCATATCGGCATCATCCAAAGCAATCACTTTAGATTGTAGTTGTTTTTTCTTTATGAATGGCTTTAATTTTTTTTCGTACAAATGCGGAAAATCCAAACTCACCAAAATAACCTCTACATTTTTATTGCTGTATTCCGTATTTAGTTTTTCAAAATATGGCAACTCTTTAATACAGGGCGCACACCAAGTTGCCCAAAAATTTATCACGTAAATTTTATTGTCTTTTTTATGTAAAAACTTCTCGAAACCCGCAAAGTCATAAACTTCTAAATTTATGTCTTTTTCATCCGAGCTACTTACCACTTCATTTTTAGCGGTATTAATAGCAACTTGGGATTTCTTGTTTTTATTGGCGCAACTAACCGTTATTAGTATCGCAAAAATTAGCACTTTAAATTTCATAAGCATAAAAATAAATAATTGTTTGTTGTAAATATTACAGTTTAACAAACATTTAAATAAAAAATCGACCAAAGTTTTGTGTAATATTATTTTCATTTCTATATTTGACCTCCCGATAGCCATTGGGATAAAACAAAAATAATGAATACAATTTTAAATCATACTTGGTGGTGGTGCTTTTCAAACTTACGTTCGTGAAGTAAATCCTTAGTGTATTTAAAATTTAAAAATATCAAAAAAAGGCTTGTCGTTCACGACAAGCCTTTTTCAATTTAAAACTATGTACCAGCTAACAACACATTACAAAAAAATTCTTGCAGACACCATTACACCTGTGAGTATTTATCTTAAAATTAGAGATAAACACCCAAACAGTATTCTGTTGGAAAGTAGCGATTACCATGCCAACGACAACAGTTTTTCGTATATCTGTTTTAACCCCATAGCGTCAATTAAAGTTGAAAACGAGGTTATTTCGCAAACCTTTCCCGATGGTAGTTCGGTATCAAAAAACATAGACAACACAACAAATGTATCAGAGGAAATCCATCAATTTACAAAACGATTTAAGGCAGATTCTTCTGAAAAATTCAAATTCATTAACAACGGGATTTTTGGCTATATCGCTTATGATGCCGTTAGGTATTTTGAAGATGTAGATATTTCAAGAAAAGAAAATTCAATCGCAATCCCCGATGTTTATTATGCGGTATATCAAAACATAATCGCTATAAATCACTTTAAAAACGAAGCTTATATTTTTGCACATTGTTTTAATAACGAAAGCAATATTGATGCTATACTTCATCTGATAAAAGCTAAAAACTTTGCGTCATACAATTTTAAATCAAACGGGGAAATCACATCAAATTTAACCGACAACGAGTATAAAACCCATGTAGAATTAGCCAAAAAGCACTGTGCTAGGGGCGATGTGTTTCAATTGGTATTATCAAAAAACTTTCAGCAGGAATTTAAAGGCGACGAGTTTAATGTGTATCGGGCATTACGCAGTATAAATCCATCACCATATTTGTTTTATTTCGACTATGGAAACTTTAAGATATTTGGCAGTTCGCCCGAAGCACAACTCATTGTAAGCGACGGAAAAGCCGAAATCCACCCCATAGCCGGAACTTTTAAACGCACCGGAAACGATTTAAAAGATGCCGAATTGGCCAAACAATTGGCGGTTGACGATAAAGAAAATGCTGAACACGTGATGCTTGTAGATTTGGCACGAAACGATTTAAGCCGCAACGGCAGCCACGTAACTGTCGATACGTATCGCGAAGTGCAATTCTTCTCGCACGTTATCCACTTGGTAAGTAAAGTTACGGGGCAAAAGCACAAAGAAACCTCAACCATGCAAGTGGTGGCAGACACGTTTCCTGCCGGCACTTTAAGCGGTGCTCCAAAGCACCGTGCGATGCAACTCATTGAACAGTACGAAAAAACAAGTCGTACCTTTTACGGAGGCGCCATTGGGTTTATGGATTTTGAGGGCAACTTTAATCACGCCATCATGATTCGTACATTCTTAAGTAAAAACCATAAATTACATTGGCAAGCAGGTGCCGGATTAGTATCGAAATCCAACCCGGAAAACGAACTGCAGGAAGTGTACAATAAATTGGGCGCGTTAACAAAAGCTATCGAATTGGCAGAAAATATATAATGAGTTATGAGTTATGAGTTATGAGTTATGAGTTAGGAGTTATGAGTTATGAGTTATGAGTTAGGAGTTATGAGTTATGAGTTATGAGTTATGAGTTATGAGTTATGAGTTATGAGTTATGAGTTATGAGTTATGAAAAATGAAAAACTAATTTGGTTTATAAAAAGAATATCGTAAAATGACAACACCCAATTTCCGACGCAGTCGGAATCATCAATCTGCAGAAATAATGAGTGAAGGAATGAAGATGCAAAGCGAAGCTTTAAGCACGAAATTCCGAGAACGAATGATCCGCAGGGATTTCCTCAGATTGATTTGATTTTTTGGTTCGTTTTGTATCAAGACAAAATGAACAGAAATAAAGTTTTAAAAAAAAGTTTTTTTAATAAAACGGAAAAATATTTGAAATAATTTAAAAAGATTTCCGCCTTCGCGGAAATAAAAAGGGGCTTATGAAAGTATTAGTTATAGACAATTACGACAGTTTTACTTACAATTTGGTTCATTATTTAGAAGATTTAAACTGCGATGTAACCGTAGTTAGAAACGATAAATTAACCTTACAAGATGTTGAACCTTTCAGCAAAATCGTATTATCGCCAGGTCCAGGGATTCCGGATGAGGCAGGTTTGCTAAAAGCCATAATAAAAAAATATGCACCTACAAAAAGCATCTTGGGCGTGTGTTTAGGCCAACAAGCTATTGGCGAAGTTTTTGGTGGTTCAATTATTAATTTGGACGAAGTTTATCATGGTGTTGCAACCAAAGTAAAAATAACTGTTGACGATGAACCTTTATTCGCTGGTTTAGAAAAAAACATGGAAGTTGGTCGTTATCACTCATGGGTAGTTAATCCAAATTTACCTGACAGTTTAGAGGCCACTTCTTTTGATGAAAACGGACAAGTCATGTCGTTACGGCACAAAGTATACGATGTAAAAGGTGTACAATATCACCCAGAATCGGTGTTGACTCCAAACGGAAAACAAATTCTTAAAAATTGGATTAATTCTTAAGCCATGAAACAACTATTAAACCGATTAATAAATCACGAAAACATATCCAGCGAAGAAGCTAAACAAGTTTTGGTAAACATATCAAACGGTATGTATAACCAAAGCCAAATCGCCTCATTTTTAACCGTTTTTATGATGCGCAGCATTACCCTCGAAGAGCTTCAAGGTTTTAGAGATGCCCTTTTAGAATTATGTATTGCCATCGATTTAAAAGATTTTAATGCTGTGGATTTATGTGGAACGGGTGGCGACGGAAAAGACACCTTCAACATATCCACGCTATCTTCATTTGTATCAGCCGGTGCAGGTATTAAAGTTGCAAAACATGGTAATTACGGTGTGTCTTCCGCTTGCGGTTCTTCAAACGTTATGGAACATTTAGGGATTAAATTTTCAAATGACGAAGATTTTTTAAAACGTTCCATCGACAAGGCAGGAATTTGTGTTTTACACGCACCATTATTTCATCCAGCTATGAAAAACGTAGCGCCCATCCGTCGAGAATTGGGCGTAAAAACATTTTTCAATATGTTAGGTCCCATGGTAAATCCATCGTTCCCAAAAAATCAAATGGTTGGTGTTTTTAATTTGGAATTGCAACGTTTGTATGGCTACTTATATCAGCAAACCGATAAAAATTACAGTATCGTGCATGCTTTGGATGGTTATGACGAAATATCTTTAACAGGAAAAACAAAAGTGATTTCAAATCATTCCGAAACCCTTTTTGCGCCTGAGGATTTAGGCGTTCCCCAAATAAAACAAGAATCTATTTTTGGAGGGAACACCGTTGATGATGCTGCTAAAATATTTGTGAATGTAATAAGCGGAAAAGGCACCGAAGCCCAAAATAATGTTGTTTGTGCCAACGCCGGTTTAGCCATTGCCACCACAAACCAAATAAGTCATAAAGAAGGGTTTGAATTGGCCAAAGAATCGTTGCTTTCCGGTAAAGCAAAAAATAGTTTAGACACATTAATTGTATTAAGTAAATGAACATTCTAGATAAAATAGTAATCGATAAACGCAAAGAAGTTGATTTAAAAAAAGAATTAATTCCTATTGACATATTTGAAAGAACACCTTATTTTGAAAGAAAAACTATTTCACTATCAAAAAAATTGAGAACAAGTCAAACAGGGATTATTGCAGAATTTAAAAGAAAATCGCCTTCAAAATCTGTAATTAACAATACGGTCAACATTGAAGATGTAGCTATGGGTTACGAGCATGCAGGCGCTTGCGGAATGTCGGTTTTAACCGATGAAATCTATTTTGGTGGTTTCCTTGACGATTTGATTATTGCCCGCGAAAACTGTAGCTTACCATTGCTGCGCAAAGAATTTATTATAGACGAATACCAAATTCTCGAAGCCAAGGGTTTTGGTGCAGATGTTATCCTTTTAATAGCTGCTATTTTAACGAAGGCCGAAATCAAGCAATTTTCAGAATTGGCAAAAAGTCTAAATTTGGATGTACTTTTGGAGGTGCACAACGAAGAAGAATTGCACAAATCCATCATGCCCAGTTTAGACATGTTGGGTGTTAACAACAGAAATTTAAAAACCTTCGATGTCAGTTTAGAAACAAGCAAAACATTAAGTACACTCATTCCTAACGATTTTGTAAAAATATCAGAAAGTGGCATTAGTAGCATTGAAGCTATCAAAGAATTAAAACCTTATGGTTATCAAGGCTTTTTAATAGGCGAAAACTTTATGAAAACCAATAACCCCGGAGCGAGCGCAAGTCAATTTATTAAAAGTCTCCTCTAACTCCTCCAAAGGAGGAGAACTATTACTTTTATGAATAAAAAGAAAAAACGTATCGCGCAATCAATTCCCTCTCCTTTGGAAAGGGCTAGGGTGAGGTTTAAAGTCTGCGGTATGAAATATCAAGATAATATCACACAAGTTGCGGCATTGCAACCTGACTATCTTGGGTTTATTTTTTATGAAAAATCTGCAAGGAATTTCGATAAAAACCAAATTCCGGAATTACCTCAATCAATAAAAAAAACAGGTGTATTTGTTGATGCCGAATTAGATTTTGTATTAGAAAAAATAAAAGCACATAACTTACAGGCCATTCAATTACATGGTAACGAATCGCCGGAATATTGTAACGCGTTAAAACGTCATTACGAGGAGAGTACCGACGAAGTAATCTCATCAAAAGAAACAGATGGCTTCTGCTTAGAAAAAAAGTCTCGCAATGACGAAAGTTTCGAAATCATCAAAGTATTCTCAATCAAGGATGAGTTTAATTTCGATATATTAAATCCTTATGAAGCTGTTTGCGATTACTTTTTATTCGACACCAAAGGCAAGTTACCAGGAGGCAATGGCTACACTTTTGATTGGAATGTTTTACGCGATTACCCTTCAACCAAACCCTTCTTTTTAAGTGGTGGCATAGGACTGAATCAAATTGCAGACCTTAAAAAGTTTCAACAAAGCGAAGCCTCAAAATATTGTTACGCAGTAGACCTAAACAGTAAATTTGAAATAGAACCCGGATTAAAAGATATTGAAAATTTAAAAGCATTTAAAAATAACGTCATTACGAGGAGCTAAGCGACGTGGTAATCTTTTTATAAGAAACAGATTGCCACAACTTTTTTCAAAAGTTTCGCAATGACGAAAAGTAAATTAATATGAATTACAACGTAAACGAAAAAGGCTATTACGGCGAATTTGGAGGCGCATTTATCCCAGAAATGCTATACCCAAACGTCGAGGAATTGCGCCAAAATTACCTTAAGGTCATGGCCGAACCAGAATTCCAAAAGGAATTCAATCAATTGCTTAAAGACTATGTTGGTCGCCCATCGCCGCTGTATTTTGCAAAGCGTCTTTCAGAAAAATACAATACCAAAATCTATTTAAAACGCGAGGATTTAAACCACACAGGCGCACATAAAATAAACAATACCATAGGCCAAATCCTTATGGCCAAACGATTGGGCAAAACCAGGATTATTGCCGAAACCGGTGCCGGACAACACGGTGTGGCAACCGCTACCGTTTGTGCCTTAATGGGTCTTGAGTGCATTGTATATATGGGCGAAATCGATATTGCGCGACAAGCGCCAAACGTTGCCAGAATGAAAATGTTGGGCGCCAAAGTGGTTCCTGCTCGGTCTGGTAGCCGCACCTTAAAAGATGCCACCAACGAAGCCATCAGAGATTGGATAAACAACCCCGTAAACACGCATTACATTATTGGTTCGGCTATTGGCCCACACCCTTATCCGGATATGGTTACGCGATTTCAAGCCGTAATTTCGGAAGAAATAAAATGGCAACTCAAAGCGCACGAAGGCAGAGAAAACCCCGATTATGTCGTGGCCTGTATTGGCGGTGGCAGTAATGCGGCCGGCACATATTACCATTATTTACATGAAAAAGATGTAAAGATAATTGCTGTTGAAGCTGCTGGTTTGGGCGTAGATTCTGGCGAAAGTGCCGCCACTTCGGTATTGGGTAAAGAAGGCATTATTCACGGTTGCAAGACACTTTTAATGCAAACCAGCGACGGCCAAATCACAGAACCCTATTCCATTTCGGCAGGCTTGGATTATCCGGGTGTTGGCCCCATGCACGCGCATTTATGTAAAACGGGACGTGCCGAATTTATGGCCATTACCGATGATGATGCGATGAAAGCAGGTTTGGAACTATGCAAACTGGAAGGCATTATTCCGGCTATTGAAAGCTCGCACGCTTTAGCTATTTTCGAGCAGAAAACCTTTAAGCCAAACGATGTTGTTGTGGTGAGTTTATCCGGTCGCGGTGATAAGGATTTAGAGAATTATATTGATTATTTTAAGATTTGAGTTTTGGGCGTTACCACAAGGGTCGGGCTTTCCGCTATATCTTTTGCAAAAAAGCAAAAGGATGCCGCTGCAATCCCTAACGCAAAACCAGTACTAATTTAAAATTAAGAAAACTATAAACTTGAGATTAGAAAAAAATTAACAAAAAGTAAAGCCCCAAGTTCCGACGCAGTCGGAATTATCAATCTGCAGAAATAATGAGCGAAGGAATGAAGATGCAAAGCGAAGCTTTAAGCACGAAATTCCGAGAGCGAATGTTCCGCAGGAATTTTCTCAGATTGATATGATTTTTTCGTTCGTTTTGCATCAAAGCAAAATGAACAGAATGAAATAAAAAAAGATTAACTAAAAACAGATTCCTGCCTTCGAAGGAATAACAAAAATGAACAGAATAAATCAAAAATTACAAGAAAACAAAAAGTTACTATCTATATACTTTACGGCAGGTTACCCCAACCTTGACGATACCGCTCCCATTATTCAGGATTTAGAAAAAAATGGTGTGGATATGATAGAAATCGGGTTGCCCTTTAGCGACCCATTGGCCGATGGTCCCACCATTCAAGCCAGTTCTACGCAGGCTTTAAAAAATGGCATGACCACCAAAGTGCTTTTTGAGCAATTAAAAGACATTAGAAAAACTGTTAAAATCCCTTTGATTATTATGGGGTATTTTAATCCCATATTTCAATACGGTGTTGAAGCGTTTTGTGAAAAGTGCAAGGAAATTGGAATTGACGGTTTAATTATTCCGGATTTGCCGGTTGATGTGTACCACGAAAAATATCAGGCGATTTTTGAAAAATACGGATTGATAAATGTATTTCTTATCACGCCACAAACCAGCGACGATCGTATTAAATATATCGATTCCATTTCAAACGGATTTATATATATGGTAAGTAGCGCCAGTACCACGGGTGCGCAATCGGGGTTTGGCAACGTGCAAACACAATACTTTAAGCGCATAGCGGATATGCGTTTAAAAAATCCACAAATTATAGGTTTCGGGATAAGCAATAACGACACATTTACTCAAGCTACGCAATACGCCAAAGGTGCCATTATTGGGAGTGCTTTTGTAAAGCATGTTACCCATGAGGGCATAAAAACCATTAACAAATTTGTGAATTCTATTCTAAATTAAAAACATTGAAGATTTTTAAGGATTTTAAAATCGTGCTATTACTCTGTTTAACATTGGGGCTTGCACCTTTTTTTCCTGAGCCACATATTTGGGGAAAATTAAAATGGTTGATTGGAGGTGCACAAGGTATGCAGCTCATGGATTGGTTTGACGTATTATTACATGGCTTCCCGTTTGTATTATTAATTAGGTTAATTGTATTAAAAATCATCAAAAAATAATGCCACTTAACATTGTTTTAATAGAACCCGAAATACCCAATAACACAGGTAATATTGGCAGGTTAGCATTAGCTTCATGTTCAAATTTACATTTAGTAAAACCTTTTGGTTTTGAGATTGACGATGCGCGGTTAAAACGGGCTGGTTTGGACTATTGGCAACATTTATCGGTTACTTATTACGACAATATTGAACAATTCTTCGAAATAAATAAAGATGAAGACATGGTGTTTTTATCGAGCCATGGCACCCGAAACCATTGGGATATGCCTTTTAAAGATAATCTGTTTTTAATCTTTGGGAAAGAGTCGGTTGGTTTGCCACAATCTATTATTGAAAAGCATAAAAATCAACTTTTTAAAATACCTTTATATAGTGAACATGTTAGAAGCTTAAATTTAGCAAATGCCGTAAGTATTGTGGTTTATGAAGGCCTTAAGCATCTACAATAATTTAGGTTTGAGCTTGTTACAAAAAAACGTTGTCTTCGGTAAACGTTGAATATAAACCACTTGATTTTCAACCCAACAAATCCTCCAAAGCAGGTTGTAAATGGTATGCTTCAAATTGGAATCCTTTATCCTCAATTTTTTTTGAGCTTACACGCTGGCTATGAAACAATAAAGTATGCATGTCGCCTAAAACGAGTTTCATAAAAAACTTAGGGATATTTGGTAAAAACAAAGGCTTGGCCAATACGTTAGCCATAGTTTTTGTTAACTCTAAATTGGGAACCGGGTTTGGCGCCACACCATTATAAACGCCACTCAATTGGTGCTCGATAACATATAAAAATATGCGGGCCAAATCGTTAATATGTATCCACGATTGCCATTGCTTTCCACTGCCAAAAGCGGCACCCAAACCAAATTTTATAGGTTTTACCATTTCTTGTAAAGCACCACCTCTGTTTGATAATACCAAACCAATTCTAACTTTTGAAACATTAATGTTCACTTTCGAAAATCCATCAACGGCAAATTCCCATTGTTGCACAACATCGCTTAAAAACGAATCATCAAAATCTTTAAAAGATTCATCGTAATAATTAATCAAAGAATCGGGATAAATACCAACAGCGCTTGCCGAAACTACTTGTTTTATACTATGTGTTTCGCCTTTTAAAGCGTTTATTAGTAGTTGTGTGCCATCAATTCTACTGGAAAGAATTTCTTTTTTATATGCTGGTGTCCATCGTTTTGACACGGTTGCACCGGCTAAATGGATAATGGCGTCAACCGCATCAAAACAATTTGTGTCTATATCTTGTGTTTTAGGGTTCCAATAAAACCCTCGATAATTTTCGTTGTTTTCTATTTTGGATTTACTGGTGGTCAAGTAGTTTACGGCAATATTTTTATCATGACAAAGCTTAACAATCTCCTGCCCTATTAATCCTGTTGCTCCTGTTATTAAAATGCGCATATATACTTTTTATATAAATTTACAAAATGTTAATCCTATTGACTATACATTTATATTTGGTTTAACAGATTTAACGGGGCTTTAACTTTTAAACCTTGCTAAGTGGGGTTCCGTCAAAATAGCTGAATCGTTTTTTAACATCGTAATTGCGAATATACAACGAAGCTTTCTGTCTGAAATGGCATTAAAGCTTAAGTTTGGTTCAGGCGGGTTTTAATAAAGGTACTGCCGCATGGCATAACGCAACACCTGCATAGTTAGCAAAAAATTATAATAGATTAACTATGGTATATTACAAGGTAAAGCTATAAATAAAATTATCTTTGCCTTTTTAACTCATATTTATGGAATACATTTTAAACCCATGGCCTTGGTATGTATCGGGCCCGTTAATTGCCATGGTTATGGCATTATTGCTTTATTTTGGAAAGACATTTGGTATGTCGTCAAACCTAAAAACCTTGTGTACCATTGGTGGCGCAGGTAAGTTTTCAGATTTTTTTAGGTTCAATTGGAAAGATCAAATTTGGAATTTAGTTGTTGTATTAGGCGCTATTATTGGCGGGTTTATTGCTACACATTACCTATCAAACGATGCGGTTACCAATTTAAATCCGCAAACCATTTCCGAACTCCAAAGTATGGGATTTCAAAATGCCGGAGCCACATTGGTTCCAAACGAAGTGTTTAGTTTAGACACATTAAACACAAAAAGTTTACTGCTTTTAATTGTTGGCGGCTTACTTGTTGGTTTCGGCACGCGTTATGCCGGTGGCTGTACTTCGGGGCATGCTATAACCGGATTGAGTAGTTTACAAAAACCTTCTTTAATTGCTGTAATTGGCTTTTTTATTGGCGGATTAATTATGGCTAACCTGCTTTTACCTTTAATTTTTTAGTTATGAAATTTTTAAAATTTCTATTGATCGGTGTTTTCTTCGGAATTGTGTTAGTTAAATCCGAAGCCGTATCGTGGTACCGTATTTACGAGATGTTTCGCTTTCAGTCCTTTCACATGTATGGCATTATAGGAACCGCTATTGCATCCGGTATTCTGTTTTTGCAAATCTCAAAAAAAGGATATATCAAAAGCATTAAAGGCT
This sequence comes from Hwangdonia seohaensis, assembly GCF_031932625.1. Classification (NCBI taxonomy): domain Bacteria; kingdom Pseudomonadati; phylum Bacteroidota; class Flavobacteriia; order Flavobacteriales; family Flavobacteriaceae; genus Hwangdonia; species Hwangdonia seohaensis. Next base: position 222,803 of record NZ_JAVSCK010000004.1, on the reverse strand, counting down.
CAGCTATTTTTGTAGCTAAAAAAGACAGCGGATTTATCAGATATATTATTGGCGGCACCATTTTTGGCTTAGGTTGGGCGCTTATTGGCGTATGCCCAGGGCCCATGTACATATTATTGGGCACTGGTGTTTACAGCATGCTTATTGTAATTGCTGCAGCTCTATTAGGCACATTTATTTACGGTGTTTTAAAAGACAAACTACCGCACTAAATGGATACGACACAAATCCTAGGATACATTGGCGCTTTAATAGTTGGTTTGGTTTTGGGACTAATTGGTGGAGGCGGCTCTATACTTACCGTACCTTTATTGGTATACCTTTTGGGCTACAACCCTATTATTGCCACGGCGTATTCTTTATTTGTTGTGGGCACGACTTCTATGGTTGGCACCTATCAAAAATTCAAGGAAGGACTGGTCGATTTCAAAACCGGATTAGCCTTTTCGTTCCCATCGTTTATTGCGGTGTATCTATCGCGTAGATATTTGGTTCCTGGAATTCCAGATACCCTTTTTAGTTTTGGCAATTACACTTTAACCAAGGAAATGGGCATTATGGTTTTTTTCGCCATCATTATGCTATTGGCTTCCTATTCAATGATTACAAACAAAAAGGAAGCGGACCTGATTGCCGAAAAACAAGCGTATTACAAAACCTTTATTCAAGGGTTGGTCATCGGAACCATAACAGGAATAATCGGTGCAGGTGGAGGTTTTCTGTACGTGCCTGCGTTGGTGCTTTGGGCAAATATTCCAATGAAAAAAGCTGTGGGAACCTCCTTGATCATAGTTACCATTAATTCCTTAATCGGGTTTACCGGCGATATTCAAACCATCGAAATCGAGTGGCTGTTTTTACTCACTTTCACTTTTATTTCGGTTATCGGGATTGTTATTGGCGTGTTTCTTTCAAAATTCATAAGTAGCAAAAAGCTTAAAAAAAGTTTTGGTTTTTTTACGTTAATTATGGCTTTTTATATCATCTATAAAGAGACCAATTTATAAAAGTGACATAAGTCACAATTCAAATCATTTAGGTTTTATATTTTTGAATGATTTTTTATATTGAAATAATATTCGCAGAGTTTATCTCAAGCGATGGCCGAAGGGCAGAAATGAAAAGTTAATAAAATGAAGATAGAACAAATTTACACGGGCTGTTTAGCTCAAGGTGCCTATTATATTGAATCTGATGGCGAAGTAGCCATTATTGACCCCTTGCGCGAAACACAGCAATATGTTGATAAAGCCAATAAAGAAAACGCCAAAATCAAGTATGTTTTTGAAACGCATTTTCACGCGGATTTCGTTTCAGGGCATATCGATTTGGCAAAAAAAACAGGAGCCACAATTGTTTTTGGTCCTAGTGCAAAAACCGATTACGATGCCTATATCGCAAAAGATAACGAAACGTTTAAACTAGGTAAGGTAACTATAAAAGTATTGCACACTCCGGGGCACACTTTAGAGTCTGCCACCTATCTTTTAATTGATGAAGACGGAAAAAACCATGCTATTTTTTCGGGAGACACTTTGTTTTTAGGCGATGTTGGACGACCGGATTTAGCCATAAAATCAGACCTTACAAAAGAAGATTTGGCAGCCATGTTATACGATTCGCTTCGCCATAAAATCATGCCTTTAGAAGATGATGTTATTGTTTATCCAGCGCACGGTGCAGGTTCGGCTTGTGGTAAAAATTTAAGCAAGGAAACCGTTGGCGTTCTTGGCGAACAGAAAAAAACCAATTACGCTTTGCGTGCAGACATGACCAAAGAGGAATTTGTAGAAGAAGTACTTGATGGCATTCCGCCGCCACCGCAATATTTTGCAAAAAACGCAATGATGAACAAATCGGGATACGATGCTTTTGAAACCGTTTTACAGCAGGGCGATGTGGCTTTAAATGCCAAAGATTTTGAAACGATTGCCAATCAAGAAGGCGCATTGGTACTTGATGTTAGGCATGAGAAAGATTTTGTAAAAGGCCATATTCCAAACTCTATTTTTATTGGTATTCATGGTGGATTTGCACCATGGGTTGGGGCGTTGATTACCGATTTAAAACAACCCATTTTACTGGTTACCCCAAAAGGCAAGGAAAAAGAAACCGTAACGCGACTCTCTCGTGTGGGCTACGACAACACTTTGGGCTATTTAGATGGCGGTATTGAAGCTTGGCAAGCAGCCGGAAAAGAGGTGGAAACCATTGCATCTATTTCAGCGGAAACATTTTCAAAACATTTTAAAAATGAAAACACAAACACGCTGGATGTTAGGAAAGATGGTGAATACAAATCCGAACATTTAAAAGGCGATAATGTACAGCACTTCGCATTGGATTTTATCAATGATAACATGAATGCCATTGACAGCAAAAAAACCTATTACATCCATTGTGCCGGGGGTTATCGTTCGGTAATTGCGGCATCTATTTTAAAAGCCCGCGGATTTAATAATTTAGTTGATATTGCCGGTGGTTTCGGAGCGATTAAAAACACCGATTTACCAACAACAGATTTTGTTTGTCCCACTACCTTATAAAAAATGAAATCAACTTTAAAAATACAAAACCTTAAATGTGGCGGTTGCGCCAGCACTATTGTCAATCGATTGGGTGACTTAAATGATATATCAGAAATCAAGGTTGATAATACCAACGATTCTGTTTCTTTTAATTACGAAAACGAAGATAATCTTGAAAAAGCAAAAGCTCTATTAACTAAACTTGGCTATCCAGTAGTTGGCGATAAAAACGCCTTAACTACCAAAGCGAAATCTTTTGTGAGTTGTGCAGTAGGGAGGATGGGTAAATAACAAAATAAGGCTGTGTAAAAGTCAAATTTAATGTCATATTGAGCTTGTTGAAATATTTTTAACTTATTGATAATCGAGATCGGTTTCGACAAGCTCAACCTGACAAATTAAATGGAAAGGACTTTTTAGACAGCCTCTTTTTTATACAATTTCGGCGCTTAAACCCGCTTCCAAAAGTAGGGAACAGCGTGGTTTTAAGTCATTATACTCCCCTGTTTTAACAGTGCATTTGCCTTTGTAATGTACAAGTATTGCACATTGTTCGGCCTGTTCTGGTGTATGCTCACAGGCATAGATAAGCGTCTCGATAACATGATCGAAGGTATTAACATCGTCATTGAACAATACAATTTCATTTTGAGTAACTACTTCTTCCTTTAAAAGTAATTCTTCTAATGTTTTTTCTTTTGTACTCATAAGTCTGTTATCTCGCAGGCATTTCCCTTAAGGGAAAGCATTGCTTATTTATTGATTAATTTATACTACTAATTTAAAAATTTTAATGAAACCCAATTGTTTCTTTCCAATTTTTCTGCAAATTTTAACATATACTTTTCGCACTCTGCCTGTATAATAGAAATGTCATCGGCATAAAATCCGCTTAAAAACAGCATCCCGTTTTTGTTTAAACATGCCGTGTAAGTTTTCATGTCTTGCAACAAAATATTCCGGTTGATGTTGGCAATAATTATATCGTACTTTTTGTTTTTTAACAAATTCGCATCGCCTTCTAAAACGGTAATGTTTTTACAATTATTACGCTCGACATTCTCAAGGCTGTTTAGGTAACACCAATTATCGTAATCTATAGCATCAATGGGTTTTGCGCCTTTTATTTCGGCTAAAATGGCCAAAACGCCCGTACCACAACCCATATCCAAAACCGATTTATCTTTAAAATCGTTGTTTAAAATATGTTGAATCATCATGTGCGTGGTTTCGTGATGCCCAGTGCCGAAACTCATTTTGGGTTCTATAATGATATCGTATTTGGTATTGGGTTTTTGGTGAAATGGTGCACGAACCGAACACAAATTATCAACAACAATAGGGTTGAAATTCTTTTCCCACTCTTCGTTCCAGTTGGTTTGCTCGATATCTTCAAACGTATAAGAAATCTCAAACTCATCGGAATTCAATATTTGAATATCATCAAGAATATCTTTTTGCCATTCTTTTTTTTGGATGTAGGCCGTAACGCCATCTTCGTTTTCTACAAAACTTTCAAATCCGGCGTAACCCAATTCTGCAATTAGGATTTCGGTTACTGGTTGTATTGGTTTTACTTTAAAATAATAGCCTATATATATTGAATTTGACATTGGCATTGGTATTTATTTTGGCGGATAAGCGCGTTAGCGATTGCAGTGGCATCCTTTTTTGAGGTACGAGAAAAAGATATAACGGAAAGCGCGACCCCGATTTTTGATCGGGGTAACGCCCAAAAAAATATTTTAAAATGCGTTTACAATAGCAAAAAAGTCGTCTGCCTTGAGTGCCGCACCGCCAATTAAGCCGCCATCGACATCTGGTTTTGAGAAAATTTCTTTGGCATTGTTGGGTTTACAGCTTCCGCCGTAAAGGATAGATACACTGTTGGCTAAATCGTTTCCGTATTTATTTGCTAATGTTTTTCTTATAAAGGCGTGCATGTCTTGGGCTTGCTCTGGGCTTGCCGTTTCGCCGGTGCCGATGGCCCAAACGGGTTCGTAGGCCAGCACGATGTTTTTAAACGCATCGGCATCTAAATGAAATAGGGCGTTCTTAATTTGGTTTTCGACCACGTGCTCTTGGTTGTTGGATTTTCTATCGGCCAACTCTTCACCAAAACAGAAAATAACACGCATGTTGTTTGTCAAGGCCGCATCGACTTTTTTGGCCAATGTTTCGTCGGTTTCGTTAAAGTAGGCACGACGCTCGCTATGACCCAAAATAACCGTTTTAACACCCACACTTTTTAGCATAGAGGCACTGATTTCGCCTGTGTATGCACCACTTTCGGCATAGTGCATGTTTTGCGCTATAACCTCGATATTGAAATCTCTTAAGCTGTTATAAGCTTGCCATAGGTTAGTTGCCGCTGGAGCAATCATAACTTCGGCGTTGGTTGTTTTGTTTTGTGCTTTTAAAGCTGTAATTAGAGTTTCGGTTTGAGATAAATCGTTGTTCATCTTCCAGTTTCCTGCTACAATTTGTTTTCTCATCAGAATGTGTGTTAAATGTTATATTTTGAAGTGATTGTATTTATTGTCTGAATAAAATCTTATCGTTATTTAGGCAAAAATACTATTTTTTTATGGCTTCAATTAATTTATCGTCGTCGGCTTTTACGGCTTTAAATAATTCTATGTTTCCAGTTTTATTTATTACCATATATCTAGGAATCCAATCTAAATTTACAAAATCGCCAAAAGCGCCTTTCCAACCGGACTGCATAAAGTAGTGTTCGCCGTTAACATTGTATTTTTTAATACCTTTTTTCCATGCATTCTGGCTTTTATCCAATGATAAAAACACATAAACCGCCTCTTTGTATTCGGATTGCAATGCCTTTACTTTTGGCATGCCTTCTAAACAGTCTTTACACCACGATGCCCAAACATCGATAACGATTGTTTTGCCTTTGTGGGTTTCTAAAATATCCTTGAAAGCTATATTGTTGCCTTCTAAAGTTACGAAGGTATCGTTTAACGCTTCCTCAGAAAATTGAGTTGGCACTTCTGTATTGCAACTAAATACACTGAATAATAAGATTAGGGTATAGATCATTTTTTTCATTTTTATTTGAATCAAGGTTTTTTATGGAATAGCAATTAATATTAATTATTCGAGTTGATTAATCTTTATCTAAATCCAAGTAATAAAGTTTTGCTGCTTCTTGAATTTCATCATCCAAATTATCGTCGAGGGCATAAGAAAATAACACCCATTTTTTATTTGGTTTATAGAATTTAAAAATAAATCTGATCGGTTGTCGGTCATACTTTACAAGATACGAGTACAATACAAAGCTTTCAGAGAATTTTTTGGTTGTTATAATTTCATATCCGTAGTATTTACCCATATAACTTTCAGTGAAACCATTAACTGTTCCAATAACTTTATCAATGTTATCTTTTACTCGCTCAGTCCATATATTAGTCGCATATAAATCTTTTACAGCTTTACCTGCATCTTTTTCATATGTATTAAAAAAAGTATCAATCAAATCCTGTGGACTCGATTGAGCTAATAAATTTCCTGTTGTTGAAATCAGTATAACAATAAATAGTTTTCTCATGTTAGTTATATTCTTTAAAAAAATTTTAATACTTGATACGATTGTTTTGATTATTCTTTATGTAGCTCTACAGTCATAAAACCATCATAATTGCTGTTATTAGCTTTATTTATAGAATCCAAAACGGTTTCATCTATGGAATACAAATAGTTTTTGTAAGTATTACTAGCCAAAACAGAGTCTAACTTTTCTTTAGTGGAAACCTCACCACCTACCACGTAAAGAATGTTTTTTATTTCAGCCCTTTCTTGTTTGGGTTCAATTTTCCGTTCTACTTCGGGCAACTCCAAATCGTCTATATCGTTCCAGTGGAGTTTTTGTTTTACCGTTCCAGCATCCAACTCTAAAATACCAGGGTTCGAGCGCACTACGGTTTTCAGTGCTTTTTCGTCGCATAAATACCACTCGAAATCTAAATTATAGGCTTCGTTAATACGCTGTTTTGCATCGTTACCAGAGGCTGTTATACCGATAACCTTATAGCCTTTTCTAACAGCTTCATCGGTGGTTGCCTTTAATTTTAAAGCGCCTTCTCGTTCCATTTTTTCCAAACTGTAGGATACGATAACGATTAGATTTTCCTGACTCAAAAAGTGTTCGGTTAAATCTTCATCATCCGTTTCAATTGAAAAATCTAAAATCGGTGGCTGATAGCCCTCCCTGATAACTTTGGTTTCTACGCCAACGTATTCGCCATCAACGGTTGGATAACTGCCATCGGTTACAATTTCTGTTTCTTCGCCGTTGACGTTAAATGTCCACGTAAATTCTTGTATGGCTTTTGGTGCATCGTCTGGAATACGCATACCTTCGGCTATATTGTTTCCTATTTTATAAGCTCTAAAATCGATTGTTGGTAAATGCATCAGCACATGGTACCCAAACCACAAACTGAAAATAAAGCTCAACAGAGCCAAAATTGTTGTTGGCAGTTTACTGAATATGGGTTTTATATGTTTTAATCCGAAGAATAAAATAAGAATAAAAAACAGTAAAATAAGGTCTTTTGTAAAGCTTTCCCATGGTGTGAGCTTTAAGGCATCGCCAAAGCAACCGCAGTCTTTTACCTTATCGAAATAGGCCGAGTAAAAGGTGAGAAATGTAAAAAAGACAATCATTGCCAACAGGCTCCGAACGGTAAATTTTGGTTTGTAACCAATAAGCAAAAACACGCCTAAAACCACCTCGAAAACCACAACGATTACCGAAATACCCAAAGCATACGGAATTAAAAACTCCATATTTAAAACGTCTGCGCTAAAGTATTCCTCTAGTTTATACGAAAACCCTAACGGATCGTTTAACTTAATCAATCCCGAAATAATAAATAAAACACCAACGAATATTCTACTTAATGCTACTAATATTTTCATAAATTTTGTCATTCCTGCGAAAGCAGGAATCTTTTTAATTGAACCTTAATTTTTATAAAGTGAATTCTTGCATTCGCAGGAATAACAGTTATTTTTCTTTCAAATGAATTAAAGCAAAAACCGCATAATTAATCATATCTTGATAATTGGCATCAACGCCTTCGCTTACCAAGGTTTCGCCTTTATTGTTTTCAATGGTTTTAACGCGTAACAATTTTTGCAAAATCAAATCGGTTAAACTACTCACGCGCATATCGCGCCATGCTTCGCCGTAATCATGGTTTTTATCCTCCATGAGTTTTTTGGTAATTGCCGCTTGTTCGGTGTATAATTTTGTGGCTTCTTCGGTAGTCATATCAGGCTGTTCAACCACGCCTTTTTCCAACTGAATAAGTGCTATAATACAGTAATTTACAATACCGATAAATTCGCTTACTTCGCCTTCATCAACCTTTCTTACGGCATTTTGCTGCAAGCTTCTTATACGCTGTGCTTTAATAAAAATCTGGTCGGTTAATGACGGTAAACGCAGTATTCTCCATGCACTGCCGTAGTCGCCCATTTTTTTAACAAATAAACTTTTACAGGTATCCATCACGGCATCGTATTGTTTTGAGGTATCTTGCATCTATAATATCAATTTTGCGTAAATTTCGCTTAAATTGTTCAAAGTTCAAAGTTGAATGGTCAAAGTTTTAAAAGTTGCCACGAATACACGAATAATTTTTTTTGTATTGATGCTATACTCTGGGATTTGCTTTTTATTTTTGATATAAATTTGATATAATTATTTAACCAAAGAAAAAGCATTCGTGTATTCGTGGCAAAAAAACTATGACTATAAATTGCAAACGCCAACTCATTGATTTATCATCGCCAAAAGTGATGGGTATTTTAAATATCACGCCCGATTCGTTTTACGATGGCGGTAGTTATAAAAATGAAAAAGATATTTTAAATCAGGTTGGAAAAATGTTAACCGAGGGCACTACATTTATTGATATTGGCGCATACAGTTCGCGACCAAATGCCGCCCATGTAAGTGAAACCGATGAGTTAAAACGCATATTGCCCATTGTTAATTTGATTTTAAAGGAATTCCCAAAAACATTACTTTCTATTGACACTTTTAGAAGTGCGGTGGCAAAACCCTGCATTGAAGCTGGTGCTTGTGTGATTAACGATATTTCGGCAGGGAAATTAGATACTAACATGCTGCCAACCATTGCCCATTTAAAAGTGCCGTACATTATGATGCACATGCGCGGAACACCACAAAACATGCAGCAGCACACCCAATACGATAATTTGATAAAAGAGATGTTGTTTTATTTTTCTGAACGCATTGCAGCGGCCAAACAATTGGGGATTATCGATTTAATTGTTGACCCTGGTTTTGGTTTTGCGAAAACCACCAAACAAAATTTTGAAGTTTTAAGCCAATTGGAATTATTTCAAATATTGGACAAACCCATACTTGCCGGAATATCCAGAAAATCGATGATTTACAAAACTTTAGAAACTTCGGCTAAAGATGCTTTAAACGGTACTACGGTTTTAAATACGGTGGCGTTGCAAAAAGGGGCATCTATTTTACGGGTGCACGATGTGAAAGAAGCTGTTGAAAGCATTAAATTAATTCAAAATTTAGAAGTTAGAAGTTAGAAGTTAGAAGTTAGAAGTTATGAAACATACTTTTTTATTGATTGCGATTCTTTTTTTCTTTTCCTGCGGAAAAGATAAAGTGGTTTTGCTCCCCGAAATAAGTCATTCTGAAATCACTGAGATCCTCGATGTTTCCCCGGCTTATTTATTTTATGATGAAACTCAAAAAGACAGTGTAGAGCTGAATAGAAAAAATTTAATCGTCACCACAAATTGGTTGGTAAATGTCGATAAGCGACTAACGCTAAAACAAGCCATTCCGCATATTACATTACTTCAAGAAAAAAAACGAAACTCCAGCCATAAAAACGAAAACGCTAAAAACTATTTTACATGTAATGATATTAGTAGAAAGAACTTAGGGTTTATTGAGTTTACGGATGTATTTTATCATGTGGAATCTTCAAGTGATTATTTTAATAAGAATTCAAATTTAAAACCTTCGGAATCCTCAATCGGAATCAATGTCGATTTTAATAATAGCATTACAATCATAACCCCGGATTCTGATCCCTTTATAATTCAAACAAATAAAGAAAATGTAATCAATGATTTAAAAAAGGTGATTCCCGATACAAAAACGGTGTATCTGAACTTCAATAGCGCATTGACTTTTCAAGATTATATTTCATTTAAATCATTAATTTTATCACTGGAAAATAAATCCATCCACATTTCAAACAACGAATTTATTTATTAACCCTTTTTTACTAAATTTACCAAAACCCACTTGCCTTTGGAAATTTTTAAAGACCTTTTAAAATTTACGGTTGTCGATGTTATCGATGTTATTTTAGTCGCACTACTACTCTACTACATTTACAAACTTGTAAAAGGCACTGTTGCCATCAATATTTTTATTGGTATCATTATTATTTATCTGGTTTGGCGATTAACCGATTTTCTGGAAATGGAACTTTTAACCAGCATTTTTGGTGGTTTTATTAAAGTGGGTATTATTGCTTTAATAGTAGTATTTCAACCGGAAATCAGGAAGTTTTTGCTCATGGTGGGCTCAACTAATTTTAGCAGGCGACGTAAATTTTTACAGCAATTCAGTTTTATAAAAACCGAAACTGGCGACGAAACAAATGTCGATGCCATTGTTTCGGCCTGTGTTAAAATGGGCGCTTCAAAAACGGGTGCCTTAATTGTTTTTGAGCGAAATAACAATCTGGATTTTTTATCGGCTTCCGGCGACGAAATGAACATTAAAGTCACGCAACCCATTATTGAAAGCATATTTTTTAAAAATAGTCCGTTGCACGATGGTGCGATTATTGTGAGTAATAATATTGTAAAAGCAACGCGAGTTATACTTCCTGTAAACAACGAAAAAAGCATTCCCAAACGTTTTGGTTTACGCCATAGGGCCGCTATTGGCATTACCGAAAAAACCGATGCCCTGGCTTTGGCTGTTAGTGAAGAAACCGGACATATTTCCTATTTTAAAGATGGTGAATTTGTGGTTTTTAACAATACCAACGAACTTAACGGTATGATTAAAAAAGATTTAGCATAAGTGAATTGTAAAAACTGCAATACAATATTATCCTCAGAAAGTGACTATTGCTACGTTTGCGGTGGCAAAGTGATTAGAAACAGACTTACAATTAAAAATTTATTTGAACACATTAGCGAAACATTTTTTAATTACGACAATAAACTTTTGAGAACGTTTTTATCGCTTTTTTCAAAACCCGATGATGTTATTGGTGGTTACATTAATGGTACGCGTAAAAAATACGTTAATGTTATTAGCTACTTTGCATTGGCCATTACACTTGCCGGTTTACAAATTTATGTGATTCAAAAGTTTCAAACCGATGTAACCCTTTACGATACATCTACAGAATTAGGTCAGAAACAACAAGAGGTATTTGATTCAATTTTCAAATTTACCACCGATTACCAATCGCTGGTTATGATGCTATATATACCTTTTTATGCCTTACTGGCCAGAATCGTTTTTTTTAAAATCAACACCTTAAATTATACCGAATTATTGGTTGTATTCTTATATGCGCAGGCCCAAATATCTATTTGTATAGCTGTACTATCCATCATTATTATTCCTTTAAACATAATGTCATTTGCTACAATCGGTTTCTTTATTATGCCTTTACAAATCATATATTTCACATATTGCTTAAAACGGGTTTATGGTTTAAACAACACACAAACATTAATAAGAACCTTAATTTTTATTGGAATTTTAGGCTTGCTAATGTTCATAATTATGGTAGCAGGTGTAGTATTCGCTTTAAAATCGGGAATGTTTGATGAGATGATTGAGGCCAAAAAAGCTGCTGCAGAAACAGCAAAACTAATGCCCCAATTAAGCCACTTCCTCTTTTAAAAATTGTACTTCGTAAAGATTTCTGTAATACCCGTTTTCTTTTTTGAGAAGTTCGTCGTGCGTCCCTTGTTCAACAATTTCGCCAGCATCCATCACTAAAATTTTATCGGCTTTTTTTATGGTTGCCAATCGGTGTGCAATAACAATGGAGGTACGCCCTTTGGTAATTTTATCGGTTGCATTTTGAATGAGTTGCTCTGAATACGAATCGACCGACGATGTCGCTTCATCCAACACCAAAATACTCGGATTGGTTACGTAGGCGCGCAAAAACGAAATGAGTTGGCGCTGACCCGAAGACAGCATCACACCTCGTTCCTTTACATTATAATGATAACCTTTTGGCAAGCTCATTATAAATTCGTGGATGCCAATATCCTTTGCAGCTTGTTCCACATAGGCTTCGGTAATTTCGGGATGGTTAAGTGTAATGTTATTTAAAATTGTATCGGCAAATAAAAACACATCTTGTAAAACAACCGCGATTTGGGTTCGCAAAGATTCTAAAGTCACTTCCTTTATGTCAATCCCATCAACCGAAATGACACCATCCTTAATCTCATAAAACCGATTTAATAAATTAATAATGGTCGATTTTCCTGCGCCAGTGGCACCCACTATGGCCACCGTTTCTCCGGCTTTTACATTAAAGGAAACCCCTTTTAAAACGGTTTCGTCTTCAACATAATTGAAATACACATTTTTAAACGCAATATCACCGTTAAAATTTTCAGCTATATGCGTTCCGGTATCGTCAATTTGCGAGGTGGTATCAAGCACTTTAAACACGCGGTTTGCGGCTACCATACCCATTTGCAACGTATTAAACTTATCGGCGATTTGCCTAAGCGGTCTAAACAACATGGGGATAAACATGATAAATGCGATTAAGGTTCCTTTGGTTACGCTGCCTTCCAAAACCACATTCAATCCGCCGTACCAGGCTACCAAACCAATGGTGATAGAACTTGATAAATCTGCTAAAGGAAAAAATATGGAGTTGTACCAAACGGTTTTTAACCAGCCTTTTTTATGGCGTTCGTTTATGGCTTTAAATCTTTTATACTCTGTGGTTTCGCGGGTAAACAATTGCAAGATTTTCATGCCCGTTAAGCGCTCTTGTACAAAGGAATTTAAATTTGAGACTTCATTTCTCACTTCCTCAAAGGCTTTTTTCATGTATTTCTGAAAAATACGGGTGGCGTATAACAGCAGGGGCAGCATGATAAACACGATTAAACTTAATTTTACATTCGTGTAAACCATAAATCCGAAAACAACAAACATGGTAAGTAAATCCCTAAAAATCATAAACAAACCCTGCCCGAAAATATCGGCAATACGCTCCATATCTGTTACCGCTCTTGTGATTAAAACACCCACCGAAGAATTATCGAAATACTTCATTTTAAAACGAAGTAAATGGTTAAAGAGTTTTACACGAACGTCCATCACCAAATTTTGCCCCAACCACGCCGCATAATAAATAAAAGACAGTTGAAATACCGTTTGCAAAATTAAAACCCCAAGCATAATAGCTATGTAAAACAGAAATTTATCCGGGTTTGCACCTGCAATACTATCATCGATGGCGAACTGTGTTAATTTAGGCGTTGCAGCTCCTAAAATGGCCAGCAATATCACCATCAATAACAACCCAAAAAACACCACTTTATAAGGTTTTATATATTGAAAAAGACGCTTGAATAATTTTACGTCGAAAATATGTTCTTTCTTTTTAGTCATTTACAATTTTATATCGTCCGGATATTCAATTTTTGTTAAATATAAAGCATGTGCAGGTACCGAAAAACCAGCTTCACTCCTATTTTTAGATTTTATGATAGCATGCAAATCATCAATAGTTGTTTTGCCCAAACCAATGTTAACCATCGTGCCAACAATGGCGCGCACCATGTTACGCAAAAACCTATCGGCTTGTATCGTAAAACGAAGCTCGTTATTTTCCGTAACCCAAGCCGCTTTCATAATATTACAATAATACGTTTTTACATCGGTATTACTTTTCGAAAAGCATTGAAAATCTTTATAATCCAATAAAATTTTCGAAGCTTCATTCATTTTTTCAATATCCAAATCCTGCTTCACATAAAACGTATCGTTAAAAGTAAAAACGTTTTTTTCCAAAGTTATTCTGTATAAATAAGTTCTGCTTAGGGCATTAAAACGCGCGTGGGCATCGTCTTTCACCCTAAAAATGTTATGGACGGCAATGTCTTTTGGCAAAAACGAATTGAGTTTAAAAATGAAGTTACCATCAAGCAGCACTTCATTAAAATCAAAATGCGCAAACAATTGTGAGGCATGTACGCCTGTATCGGTTCGTCCCGCGCCCATAACAAAAACGGGAGTTTTCAACAAGGTGGATAAAGCGCGCTCCAAAACTTCTTGTACCGATATGGCTTTAGGCTGGTATTGCCAACCATGATAAGCACTGCCGTTATAAGAAAGTTCAATAAAATACCGCAATTTATCTATCGTTTTTTTGAAATAACAAAGATAGACAGATTTGTTATTCCACCGAAAACAGTTGTCTTAATTAAATATTAAAAGATATCTAGTTGTTACTTCGAGTGATTTCGATTTTTATCGAAATTGTATCGAGAAGTTGGGCGTTACCCACTTTTGCTTTTAATGGCAAAAGTGCGTCGGGCTTTCACTACTCGCTTCCTCCTAACGTCGGCGAGCTCAAACAGTTAGCCTGCGGTGAGCGCAGTCGAACCGTTCTATCCCTAACGCGCTTGTTTACACACTTTGTGCTTTTAGAGAAAACTTCGTGTTTACCAATTACACTTTGCAAATAGCGCAATTAGATTCTCCAATTAACTTACCGTTTTTATCGAGTTCGAATTTGCAACATTGGTTAAATTTATTCTTTAAAATACCTTTCGCTCTTTTAACGCGCGCTTTTACGTTTTCAAGGCTTATATCCAATGCTTGGGCAACATCTTTTTGTTTTTTGCCCTGTAAATAAATCAATTCAATCACTTGTTTGTAAATTTCGGGCAAATCATTTATAAAATTGTCAAAGCAGCAAATCTGTTCGTATTGTTGCAAATCAATATCCTTAATAGCGTCCAATTTAGTCGCGTCACTGGATTCTTTATTAAAGTGATTATATATTTCGTTACGAGCAATCTGAAAAACCCAAGCCTTTACTTTTTCCTCCTTTTTCAACTTGGGTAAATTAGTGTGAATTTTCAAGAATGTATTTTGGAAAACATCGTTTGTAACCTCTTTATTTTTCACTTTTTTAAGAATGAAAAAATAGAGCTCATCACTGAAATTATTCCATATATTTTGAGTTTCCATATTCAAAAATAAATAAAGGCTGGTTTAAAAACCAACCTTTATTAAATTTAGCAACAGGTGCATTTATCGCATTCGCATTTCGTACACGGGCAGTTGTTTTCCAAGCAATTTCCGCAATTGCATTTTGTACAATCGCAGGTTGTGCATTTACAATTATTCATAATTTTCACATTTTATGGTTCATTACGTAGACTAATAAACATCATAAAAGATACATTTTTTTATAAATTATTTTTGGGCGGCCAATGGGTTTAACGCTATCTTTTTTTTATACCAAAACAAGGTGAGTTAAAATGTTTTGTTTCAATCGTTAACCGGAATAAACTGTTTTCTCTGACAAAATCAACAAAAATTCCCCCGCTCATTAAACCAACTTGTTCTTGGTTTTATACCGTTGTTTTTGGTTAAGTCTTCTTTTAGCTTTTATTAATCGATACCTTATATTGTTATAAAATAAACTCATCAGCAAAATCAATGCGCCAAAGAGCAA
The DNA here is from genome assembly GCF_031932625.1 of Hwangdonia seohaensis. Lineage (NCBI taxonomy): Bacteria > Pseudomonadati > Bacteroidota > Flavobacteriia > Flavobacteriales > Flavobacteriaceae > Hwangdonia > Hwangdonia seohaensis. Next base: position 207,484 of record NZ_JAVSCK010000004.1, on the reverse strand, counting down.
TGTGTTTAATTTCCAATCAAGTTCGGAATAAAAAAACCCACCAACCAATCCGCCGGCAAAAAAGAATGAAATAATATAAATCCTTAGTTTAATATTGGCTTTTAGTTTTTCTCGGTGCGGATATAAATTCGGAAAAAACATTTGCGAAATCTCAATCCCTAAATCGGTAAAAAGACCCGTAAGATGTGTGGTCCTTACTACGGCATTTGAAATTTTAGTAACAAATGAGTTTTGAAGCCCCATGGCAAACAGCAGCAGGCACACGACTAAATCTGAAGATTCCATTTCAATAACATTACTTAAAAGCCCGATGGATGTTAAAATTAAACATTCAATTAATGTTGGAAGAAGAAAAACGTTTAGCTTTTTATTTTTTCTGAATTTTATAATGAGAAAACTGGATGAAAATGACCCAAAGAGAAACGAAAAAATGTAAAGAAAATATACGGTGCCTCTCCAAAATTCTAAATCTGCAACATCATTTATAAACTGTGAAAAATGCCCCGTAACGTGTGTTGTTAACTGTTTGAAAAACAAAAAACCTGTAACATTTACAATGCCCGCAACAAAGGCCAGAAAAGTGGCAATTCTCAGATTGTGTATTAAAGTCCTGCTTCTCCCTTGATGTCTAAACATTCTGTCTTCATTTAGTTTGATGCTTTCAAATGGCACACGATGTCTCTTACGGAATAAATTGCAATAAAATTATTTATAGCCGACAATAAACGAATTTAGAGTTTTTTTCTGATAAAGTCAATAAAGAACCTTCATCAAATAAAACAAATAGTTATAACTTTACAGCTGTAACACGATTTTTATCAATGACCAAAATATTGCTTCTTTCCGATACCCACAGTTATATGGACGACACCATTTTAAAATACGTAAAACAAGCTGACGAGGTTTGGCATGCCGGCGATATTGGGGATTTAAAAGTTACCGATGCCATAAAAAAACTAAAACCTTTACGGGCGGTTTACGGCAATATTGATAATACAAAAATTAGAACGGAATTCCCCGAACACAACCGGTTTATGTGCGAAGGTGTTGATGTTTGGATAACCCATATTGGCGGTTACCCAAAAGCGTATAACGTTAGGGTTCGCGATGAAATAAGATTGAATCCGCCACAACTGTTCATCTGCGGGCATTCGCACATATTAAAAGTTATGCCCGATAAAAAACTGAATTTACTGCACATGAATCCGGGGGCGGTTGGCAAGCATGGGTTTCATAAAAAACGTACCATGTTGCGTTTTACCATCGATGGAAAAAAAATAGATAACTTGGAGGTTGTAGAATTTCCGTCGTAAAAACACTAACATAAAAAACTTCTCGTTTTATAGTCTATGTACAAGAGTGTTTATGTTAATTTTTTCACAAACCCCAGCATTTATTGCCTAATAAATTGGCAGACGATTCATAAATTGTAGTTTTGCAGCAATTGAAAAAAAGTAAACAAATTATGAGTCAAGTAAAAGAAAATGATACTGTAAAAGTACATTACACAGGAAAATTAAATAATGGTCAAATTTTTGACAGTTCGCTGGAAAGAGAGCCTTTAGAAATTACTTTAGGGCAAGGGATGCTAATTCCTGGTTTTGAAAAAGGTATTGTTTCTATGGAATTAAACGAGAAAAAAACCATCAATATTCCTGCAGCAGAAGCCTATGGCGATGTGAGGGAAGACATGTTCCATAAAGTGCAGAAAGACCAATTACCACAGGAAATTACGCCGGAAGTTGGTATGGGGCTAGCTTCAAAAAATCCCGATGGATCTGAAGTGCAGTTTCGTGTTGCCGAAGTTAATGACGATTATATTATTGTTGATGCCAATCACCCGTTGGCAGGGCAAGATTTAACATTCGATCTGGAACTTATCGAAATAAAATAACCATTCGTTTTTAGTAAAAAACCAAAAAGCTTAGATATTAATCTAGGCTTTTTTTATGCTGAAACCGGATAAAAAATCTCCTTTCCCAAATCCTTACCAAAGGGGAAGCCGCCACTTTCTGTCATGGCAAAATTTACACAATATATTATATATAAAGTTGAGTATTTCCCTCCTTTGGAGGGATTAAGGGAGGCTATAAAAAAAGCCCAAGGTCTTCACCTTGGGCTTACGCACTAATACTACTAAGATATTAGGTTTTTATCGCAATCGATCTACAGATTTTACAAGATCTTCATCCTTCTTAATGGCCTTATTGGCTAATGCCAAAAACACGATAGAAACGATAGGAAGAAGCATCCCAATACCTTTCTCAGAAACCGCCGTTTCTCCAGATACGCTTAGAGATTGATACACAAAAAATCCTATTAAAAAAAAGTTTAATATGATGTTCAGTCGCCCCAACATAAATTGAGACTTCCTGTTTTTATATCTAAATATTGCTACAACTGATAAAAACGCCGATGTTAAAAAGGCTGCAAACACATAATTAATATCGGTTGCAAATACTTTAACACCATCGGATTTTATCCATAATTCAAACACAAAAATCAGTCCCGCAGATACGCCTGCGGCAATTAAAAGATATATGGTTTGTATGCGTTGTAACATAAGTAATTGAAAAACTAGACCGCAAAAATAATAGTTTCTTTTTTAAAATAAGTCCAAAAAAATAAAATAAAGTTGTATAATTGCAGTAATGATTCCCAACAACCACTATTGCAGGTTGTTAATTCTTCAAATTAAAGAAATCATTTTCAGAATATTATCAAAATTATACTCAACATACTTATTCAATTAAACATCAATGTTTGAAATTTCACAATTAAAAGAAAAGAAACTCACTGATTTACAGGAGATTGCAAAAAAATTGAACGTCCCAAAATACCGTTCTCTAAAAAAATTAGATTTAGTTTACCAAATACTCGACCAACAAGCTGCCGACCCAAAAGCAGTAACCGCCGTGATAGAACCCAAACAAACTACTGAGGCCGACACCAACAAAAAGCCCGAACCAAGAAAACCCAGACAGCGCGTGCAAAAGCCCGCTAAAAACGAGCCTGCGAAACGCGAAGAAAAACCACAAGAAAAAAGCAAAACACCGGAAGTAAAATCAACGGAAGCTTCACCGGAGAAAAAAGAAGAAAGAAAACCAGCCCACAAGCCTAATCCCAGGCCTTCTTCCGATAGCAAAAAGGACAACCCACAAAAAACACACCAAAAAAAAGACAGCAACCAACCACATAAAAATCAGCATAAAAACCAGAAAAACGGCAATATTGACAAAGGCAATAAGGATAGCAGAAACCGCTATCGGGAGCCAGATTTCGAATTTGATGCCATTATTGAAAGCGAAGGGGTTTTAGATATTATGCAAGATGGCTATGGGTTTTTACGCTCATCAGATTACAACTATTTATCATCACCAGACGATATATATGTATCGCAATCGCAAATCCGTTTATTCGGTTTAAAAACCGGAGATACCGTTTTAGGACATGTGCGTCCGCCAAAAGAAGGCGAAAAATATTTCCCTTTAATTAAGGTAAGTAAAATTAATGGGCAGAATCCAAATGTGGTTAGAGACCGTGTGTCTTTCGAGCATTTAACACCGTTATTCCCACAGGAAAAATTTAATATAGCCGAAAAACAAAGCACCATTTCAACACGTATCATGGATTTATTTGCCCCAATTGGTAAAGGGCAACGTGGTATGATTGTGTCGCAACCAAAAACAGGAAAAACCATGTTGTTAAAAGACGTGGCCAATGCAATTGCGGCGAACCATCCGGAAGTGTACCAAATGATTTTATTGATTGACGAACGCCCCGAAGAAGTTACCGATATGCAACGCAACGTACGTGGCGAGGTGATTGCTTCAACCTTTGATAAAGAAGCGCACGAGCACGTAAAAATTGCAAACATCGTTTTAGAAAAAGCAAAACGACTGGTAGAATGCGGGCACGATGTGGTAATCCTGTTAGATTCCATTACACGTTTGGCGAGAGCCTACAATACCGTGCAACCTGCCTCCGGAAAAATACTGAGTGGTGGTGTAGATGCCAATGCACTGCACAAACCAAAACGCTTTTTTGGTGCGGCCCGTAATATCGAAAACGGCGGCTCGTTAACCATTATCGCAACGGCACTTACCGAAACAGGCTCTAAAATGGACGAGGTGATCTTTGAAGAATTTAAAGGTACCGGTAATATGGAACTGCAATTGGACAGAAAAATATCCAACCGTAGAATTTTCCCGGCAATCGATTTAACATCGTCAAGCACGCGTCGTGATGATATCCTATTGGACGACAACACCATTCAACGCATGTGGGTTATGCGCAAATACCTTGCAGACATGAACCCCGTTGAAGCGATGGAATTTATTAACGAGCGTTTCAAACAAACCAGAAACAATGAGGAGTTTTTAATTTCCATGAACGGATAACACAATTAAACAACAGACTAACTCAAATTCAAAAAACCTTAGCACATTAGTGTTAAGGTTTTTTTTGCTATTACCTCGAGTGATTCCGTTTTTTACCGATATTATATCGAGAGGTTGGGCGTTACCCCGAAAAAAATCGGGGTCGCGCTTTCACTACTCGCTCCCTCCTTCGTCGGGGAGCTCAAACAAACCGTTCAATCGCTAACGCGGATTAGCAACTCGTTTTAATATTTTAATAACATTTCAAGTTTAACATTAAAATATTAAATGTATTATCTTGTCGCAATCAACTAACCAAAACAACATGAAAAAAACCATATGCATTCTCACCATCCTTTTTGGTTTAAATGCCGTTAGTCAAAATTTGGAATGTCGAGATTTTAAGAATGGAACATTTATAATGACTATTGAGAAGCCATTACCGTCTGTAACTAAAATCACCCGACGAGGCAACAATCAGACCGAAGTTTTATTGGAAAAGCCAAAAGAGTTAGAAGACATGGACATGCCCAGTAAAGTACATATTACACTTAATTGGATAGACGACTGCACCTATACAGGCAAATTCAACCCAGCCAAAAACAAACTTCTGGATTACCAAAAGTTTATAAATGATAACGGTGGAATTTTGGTCGAAAAAATTAAAATTGAAGGCCGATGTTTCTTCTATCGTTCCACTTTAAAACTTAAAGACGAATCCATAATCATCGATGGTAAAATATGTAAAGAATAAATAATGGTTTTAAAACAAAATCAATAACGATTCAAAAGATCTCTGTATTCTTTCAAGTCCGCAACATTCGATTTATTGTTTAGATTTCCAATAAGCGAAATTAAATATTTAAAACTTTCTACAGGAGTGGTATCGGTTGTTTCAACAGTGCCATCTTCTTCAATTGGCTCATCATTCGGAATGGGTATAAAAAACGAGTTGTTGGCTTCAATATGCTCGTAAGATAACCTAAGCACCTTAACCACTAAAGGGATTTGCTGCTCTAAAGCATACGTTCGCAATGTTTTAATATCATCTATTAAGGTATCCGAATCAAAACCTGTTTTGTCAAGGTCTTTAAGAATTTTATCTATTAATTTAATGGCGTTTTTATTTTCCAAAGGGCTATAATTGATTAACTTTTAATACCTGCAAATTTATATCTTTAAAATGCTTTTCACACTATAACCGCATAAAAAAATCACAAAAAAAAGCTTCTCATTTCTGAGAAGCTTTCAAATATTATAAACCTTTAAAACTAATTAAAGCGCAGCAACGTGTTTTGCCAAACCAGACTTTAAGTTAGCCGCTTTGTTAGCGTGAATTACGTTTTTCTTAGCTAATTTATCTAACATAGAAACTACAGTAGGAAACAATTTCTCAGCTTCCTTCTTATCTGTTGACTCACGTAACTTTTTAATAGCACTACGAGTTGTTTTATGCTGATACCTATTAACCAAGCGTTTCGCTTCGTTACTTCTAATTCTTTTTAATGCTGACTTATGATTTGCCATTTTGTTTTTTTCTATTATTAAAATATTGTAGCCCGTAGGGGAATCGAACCCCTCTTACCAGGATGAAAACCTGGCGTCCTAGCCGATAGACGAACGGGCCATTTGTTTTTAAGTGCGCAAAGATAAGTACTAATACTTAAACTTGCAATACCTTTCAAATAACTCACAATGTTTTCCATTGCGGATGCAAAAATACAACTATTTTCCACTCTTGCAATACCTAAATAAATTTTTTTTAAAAAATTTTATTTAATACGCTTTTGCGAACAATACTCTACGTTTTGAAGGCTTTCCGCTATACACGCAAACCCCGTCTTCGTTTACCGAATCCAACGGAACACATCTTATGGTCGCTTTTGTAAGTTCTTTTATTTTATCTTCTGTTTCCGTGGTGCCATCCCAATGTGCCGAAATAAAGCCTGTTTTGGTTTCCAAAACGGTTTTAAAGTCTTCAAAGGTATCCACCTTCGTAATGTGGTTGTTTCTAAAATCTAAAGCTTTATTAAACAAAGATTCTTGAATTTCGACCATTAAACCTTCAACCGTTTCGGTTAAATCACTTAATGCAATGGTTTCCTTTGTTAATGTATCGCGTCTTGCCAATTCAACCGTTCCGTTTTCCAAGTCTCTCGCACCAATGGCTATTCTTAGCGGTACACCTTGTAATTCGTGCTGTGCAAATTTAGCTCCGGGTCTGTGGGTGGTTCTGTTGTCGTACTTTACAGTAATTCCTTTTGCACGCAAATCACCCATAATACCATTTACTACATTGCTAATCGCTTCCAGTTGCTCCTCACTTTTATAAATAGGTACAATTACAACTTGATTTGGCGCCAAACTAGGAGGCAACACCAACCCGTTATCGTCACTATGCGTCATAATTAATGCACCCATTAATCGTGTGGAAACGCCCCATGAGGTAGCCCAAACATAGTCTTGTTTACCTTCTCTATTTGCAAACTTAACATCAAAAGCTTTGGCGAAATTCTGACCTAAAAAATGTGACGTTCCTGCTTGTAACGCCTTCCCGTCTTGCATTAAGGCCTCAATACAAAAGGTTTCCTCGGCGCCCGCAAAACGTTCGCTTTCCGTTTTTAAACCTTGTATTACTGGTATGGCCATAAAATTCTCGGCAAAAGTGGCGTACACATTATTCATTAATTTAGCTTCAGCCATGGCTTCAGCTTTGGTTTCGTGAGCCGTATGGCCTTCTTGCCATAAAAATTCGGCTGTGCGCAAAAATAAACGGGTACGCATTTCCCAACGCACCACATTTGCCCATTGGTTGATTAACAATGGCAAATCCCTGTAAGACTGAATCCAGCCCCTATAGGTGTTCCAAATAATGGCTTCGCTTGTTGGCCTTACAATTAACTCCTCTTCTAATTTGGCTTCTGGATCAACTCTTAGTTTCCCCGGTTTATCAGGGTCATTTTGAAGTCTATAATGAGTAACAATAGCACATTCTTTTGCAAAACCTTCAGCATTTTTTTCTTCAGCTTCAAACAAACTTTTGGGCACAAATAATGGAAAATAAGCATTTTGATGTCCTGTTTCCTTAAACATTTTATCCAATTCTGCCTGCATTTTCTCCCAAATTGCATAACCATAAGGCTTAATAACCATACAACCTCTCACGGCAGAATTCTCTGCTAAATCAGCCTTAACAACAAGTTCGTTATACCATTTTGAATAATCTGCTGCTCTACTCGTCAATTTTTTGCTCATATTAATGTTTTGGCACAAATATTGTGATTATGTTAAATAAAAGAAATAGTTCGGCAAAACTAACTATTTTTGTTATGTTCAACAATAAAATTCTGGAGATATGCAATTTAATAACTACCTAAACAGAAAAATACCAATCTTAGCAAGCTTTGTTTTGCTACTTGGTTTATCATCGTGTGGTTCTTATCAATACGTAGGCGTTGACAATGATGGTATTTACGGCACTGTGGAACAACCTGTACAGCAAGAGCAACCTGTTGTAGCGGTTAATGATAATTCGCAAAACAATTATTACCAAAACTACTTTAAGACCAAGGCTTTAGAGTATGAAAATATGGCAAACGATGAGGTGTTTACAGATATCGATTCGTATGTAGGCAATAATTATGTTGAAAACGACTCCATTAATAACAACTATCAAGGCTATGCGGGTTGGGGACAGGATATCAGCGAAATATCGATAAATATTTATCCGCGCTATGGGTATAATTATTGGTGGCACAGACCGTATTATAACCATTGGGGCTATAATGGATGGCGTAATTATGGTTATTATGACTCTTACTGGCACCCTTCTTTTTATATTGGCGGTTTGTATGGTGGCTTTTACAATCCTTATAGATACGGCTACGGCTATTATGGTTACCCCTATAGAAACTACAGATATTACGGAAACAATCGCTACTACAACCGAGGTTTAGCTTATAACGCAAGCAGACGCGGTAGTTTTTCAAACCGTTCAAGTGGCATCAATTCGACCAATTCAAGATATTATAACTCTAGAAGAAGCAGTTCAACCTCAACAATAAATAGAAACAATTCAACAAATTCGCGCGTAGGCACTAATGTGGTTAGACGACGCTCTACAGCAGCTCCGGCCAGAAATTCAACAACAAGGTCGTCTACACCGGCTGTAAGAAGAAACAGAACCTCAACCAGACCTTCAAGCACTTATAATTCTGGAACGAGCAGAAGAAGCTCAAATTCCTCTGCCTCAAGATCATCGTCTAGTAGCAGAAGTTCGGGAACAACTACCAGGTCATCTTCATCAAGTAGCAGAAGTTCTAGTGGCACTAGTAGAAGTTCAAGTAGTTCATCAAGAGGAAGACGCGGATAAAATCTAAAAAAAGAAAAATTCAATAGATATGAAAAAGTTACATTTACTATTCATAGGTATCCTATCTATGTCTACAATATACGCTCAAGACATAACAGATGCTATACGTTATTCGCAAGATAACATACAGGGAACGGCTCGTTTCAGGGCTTTAAGCGGTGCATTTGGTGCGCTTGGTGGCGATATGAGTGCGGTGAGCCTAAACCCTGCAGGATCAGCGATTTTTAGTAGCAGTCACGCCTCGTTTACACTATCTACTTTGGAGACCACCAACGATACGCAATATTTTAATGGCTCCGGAAGCACCAATGATTCTAATTTCGACATCAATCAAGGTGGTGCCGTATTTGTTTTTGCGAGTAGAAATAATTCGCCCTGGAGAAAATTCACAATGGGCGTGGCTTACGAAAAAACCAACGATTTTGATAACAATTGGTTTGCCTTCGGAACAAATACCAACAACCAATCGATAGACCTTTACTTTTTAAACTATGCCGATGGCTTAAGGTTAGATGAAATTTCGGCCTTAGATGGCGAATCGCTTACCGATGCCTATGCAGATATTGGCAATGTTTATGGCTTTGCGCATCAACAAGCTTTTTTAGGGTTTGAGTCTTATATTTTAGAACCAGATGACATTAATAACGATGCCAATACAACCTACTTTTCAAATTTAGCAAATGGTGATTTTAACCACGATTACACCTATACCTCTACGGGTTACAATGGCAAACTAACCTTTAATATGGCTGCCCAATACGAGGAAAATCTATATTTAGGTTTAAACCTTAATTCGCACTTTATAGATTATCAACGTTCAACCTTATTGTTTGAAGACAATGCCAATTCAGGCTCACTTATAAATGATATTGAATTTGAAAACACATTATCAACAAGAGGAAATGGGTTCTCTTTTCAATTGGGTGGTATTTTAAAACTGAGTCCGGAATTTAGGGTAGGCTTCACCTATGATTCACCAACATGGTACACCATGGAAGAAGAAACCACGCAATATTTAGCAACCGTAAGGGATGATGCCGGTACCATGGAAACGCAGGTGATAAATCCGCAAATAATCAATATCTATCCACAATACAAGTTACAAACACCTTCAAAAATCACGGGTAGTTTAGCATACGTTTTTGGGCAACAAGGCTTAATAAGTTTCGATTATTCGCGTAAAGATTACAGCAGTACAAAGTTTAAACCGGAAAACGATTACACCAACGTAAACAACAACATTAGCAACATGCTTGCCGATGCTGCAACATATCGATTGGGCGGCGAGTACAAGCACAAGCAATTCAGTTTTAGAGGCGGTTATCGTTTTGAAGAAAGCCCATACAAAAATGGCGTTACGGTTGGCGATTTAACAGGCTATTCTTTCGGAATTGGGTATAACTTCGGAAACACAAAATTAGATGTTACTTACGATCAATCAAACAGAACAAACGAAACCCAACTATACAATGTTGGCTTAACCGACGCTGCTTTGGTTGATAGAACAAATTCCAACCTAACGTTTTCGTTAAGTTTCAATATCTAAAAAATAATAAATCTATTTTTAAAAAAGCTTGAATACAGTCTATTCAAGCTTTTTGCTTTAATCGAAACGAATTCCTCGAGGTTCTACCTCGGGGTTTCCTTTGAAACTGTCATTCCCGAGACATCGGGAATCTAAACAACAAATTTCTTAAAAAGAGTGAAACACCTCTATGGCTCCGCTTCGAGGACAGTTCGTTTCAAGAAATTTGTTGTTTGTAATTTAACCCGTAAAAAGCAGACAAATACACAGATTTCCGCGTTTACGGGAATGACAGTTTATATTTGAAACCACGATTTACAACCCTAGCGTTCCATTGTAATTAATTGTTTGTTAATACAAAACATAACAAAAGTGTTTTGTTTATCTTTGCAGACTTATAAATAAGATTTTTTTAACTGATGAAACGAACATTAATAAATTTTAAAAAGAATATTTCCCAAATGGGGTTTTTAAAATTTTTAATGAGAGAACGCAGTGATTACACACGTTCTCATTTTTTTAATTAGTTTATTATTACAGAATTAAAAAAAATTAAACGGGTGAAAATTGAAAATAAAATAGAAGAATTCGAATCTTTAGGAGACGACCATATTGGAACTTCATCAAATACGCCAATGCGCAATGATGCCTTTAAACTTTCAAACGAAGAAAAAATAGACATCATAAAAGACGACGTGCGCCATATTATGGAAACTTTAGGCTTAGATTTAAGCGACGATAGTTTAAGTGGCACGCCAAATCGAGTAGCAAAAATGTTTGTTAAAGAAATTTTTGGAGGCTTAGATCCGAAGAAAAAACCAAATGCTTCAACCTTCAAAAACAAATATAAATACGGCGAAATGCTGGTTGAAAAAAATATTACGGTGTATTCAACCTGCGAACATCATTTATTACCCATTGTTGGGAAAGCACACATTGCTTATATTTCAAACGGCACGGTTGTTGGGCTATCCAAAATGAATCGTATCGTCGATTATTTTGCAAAGCGCCCGCAAGTACAAGAGCGCTTAACCATACAAGTTGTAAAAGAATTGCAAGAGGTTTTAAACACCAAAGATGTGGCCTGTGTTATTGATGCCAAACATTTATGCGTAAACTCAAGAGGCATTAGAGATATTGAAAGCAGTACCGTTACTTCAGAATTTGGAGGTAAATTTAAAGAAGAAGCTACACGTAGGGAATTTTTAGATTACATAAAATTAGACACGAAATTTTAGTCTTTCTGTTAGTTGTAAGCTGTTAAGTCGTTTAACCGAAGATGCATACAAAATCTGAACAAACAACAACTTTACAATTCACAATAAACAATTAAGCGATAAAAAAATGCATTTATATTCGTTTGAGAAATTAGAAGTTTGGAAAGAAGCCATTCAATTGGCTGTTACAACTTATAAAGTTACAGATTTATATCCTTCGGAAGAAAAGTTTGGTTTAATCTCTCAAATGAGACGATGTTCAGTTTCAGTGTCATCAAATATCGCAGAAGGAACAGCGAGATTAACAAAAAAAGACAAAGCGCATTTTATGACTATGGCTTACAGTTCTGCTCTCGAATTATTAAATCAAGCTATAATTTCAGAAGAATTGGAATTTATTTCAGAAGAAAACTATAAAAATATTAGATTTGAAGTTGAATCGATTACCAATAAAATCAATTCGTTACGAAATCATTTTCTAAAGTCCTAACGACTTAACAGCTATGCAACTATACAAAGAACAACAAATTAAACTATACAACTCACTTTCTGGTAAAAAAGAAACCTTCAAACCCATTAACGACGGTTACGTGGGCATGTATGTTTGCGGTCCTACCGTTTACAGCAATGTGCATTTGGGCAATGTAAGAACCTTTATGTCTTTTGATATGGTTTTTCGATACTTAAAGCATTTGGGCTATAAAGTGCGTTATGTGCGCAATATTACCGATGCGGGACATTTGGAAAATGATGCTGATGAAGGCGAAGATAAAATCACGAAAAAAGCACGTTTAGAACAAATTGAACCGATGGAAGTGGTACAGCGGTACACGGTTGATTTTCATAACGTACTAAGAATATTCAATTTTTTACCACCAAGTATTGAGCCTACGGCAACGGGCCATATCATTGAGCAAATCGAGCTGATTGAAACCATTACCGACAATGGTTTTGCCTACGAAGTTAACGGATCGGTATATTTTGACGTTCACAAATACAACGAAACCAACCATTACGGTATTTTAAGCAAACGAAAGCTTGAAGATTTAATACACAACACCCGTGAATTGGACGGCCAAAGCGATAAAAAAAATCCGCAAGATTTTGCCCTTTGGAAAAAAGCCGAACCGCAGCATATTATGCGTTGGCCTTCGCCTTGGAGCGATGGTTTCCCAGGTTGGCATTTAGAGTGTACAGCGATGAGCACGAAGTATTTGGGCGAACAATTTGATATTCATGGTGGTGGCATGGATTTAAAATTTCCGCACCACGAATGTGAAATTGCACAAAACGAAGCGGCAAAAGGGAAGCCGCCCGTAAACTATTGGATGCACGCCAATATGCTGGAAATGAACGGACAACGCATGTCCAAATCTACCGGAAACACTATAAATCCTGATGAATTACTGTCTGGAAACAACAGTATTTTCAGTAAAGCCTATGCGCCAAGTGTCATTCGTTTTTTTAATGCACAATCGTCGTATCGCAGTGTTTTAGATTTAACCGATGCCGGTTTATTGGCAAGCGAAAAAGGCTTTTACCGATTAATGGATGCGGTGAATTTATTAGACGATTTAAAACCCTCCGAAACCTCATCGGTTGATATTAACGGTTGGAAACAAAAATGTTACGATGCGATGAACGACGATTTTAATTCGCCCATTTTAATCGCGCATTTGTTTGAAGCCGCTAAATACATCAACCAAATAAAAGAAGGTTCGGAAACCATAAACGCTGAAGACTTAACCACATTAAAAGACACCATAAACGCTTTTGTTTTTGATATTTTAGGCTTAGAAAACATCACAAAAAACGACTCCGGAACCGATAAACTTTCTGCTGCCGTTGATGTGTTGATTAAATTACGACAAGACGCCAGAGCGAATAAAGATTTTGCTTTATCGGATAAAATCAGGGACGAATTAGCCGCCGTTGGCATACAGCTAAAAGATGGTAAAGACGGCACAACGTTTACGATTAATTAATATATGTTGGCCGTGATTCTGAACTTGTTTCAGAATCACATAAAGTGTGTACAAACCTAATGGAAACCTGAAACAAGTTCAGGTAGACGCTATACGATTTGATTCCATAAACATGGGTACAAATCGAAATGTGATGCGGCATCCATTTTACAATAATTGAGGTTCAAATAAAAGATTCCCTCCTCCGAGGGAATGACAAAACTAATGTTAAAAAAACTACTCATTGCACCGTTTTTGTTATTAATAAAAGTGTATCAAACCTTGATATCGCCATTAACGCCTGCCACCTGTAGATTTCAACCAACCTGTTCGCACTACTCCAAAGAAGCCCTGCAAAAACACGGTCTTTTTAAAGGCGGTTGGTTAGCCATAAAACGCATATTTAGCTGCCATCCTTGGGGCGGCTCTGGGTACGACCCTGTGCCTTAATATTTATGCAAAAAGATCCGATAACTTCCGTTACCATACAAAAATCTGTTTATTTCGTTTTACTAATTTTGACTTTGTCAGAAAAAAAATTATAATTTCGTTTGCAGCATTGATACGTGCATTAACTATGACACACATCATTGGTTATGTAGTTAATATTAATTATATATAATTGTTAGCAACAAATATGGAATACCATTACTACATACTTCGGAATGGATTTTCCACAGACAAACAGAAGCTTAAAGAGGGAACGTTTATCGTTCGAATTCCAAATCATTTTCCAATTGACTTTTCAGATGGAAATGGACCTTTTAAATCATTACGAGCATTAAAAAGATATTCACCAATATTAAAATTACTGAAAACTACAAATCCGAAAAGAGCTCAACAAATCGTAGAGGAAATGAATATAATAACATCTGAAAAATTAATAGCAACACCTAAAGGAACTGAATTTAAACCTGCAATAGTCGACGGATTTATTCACGCAACAATCGGACGAATAAAAAGAGGAGAATTAACAGGTATTCATTTTTTCGACCCAGAAAAAGTCAGAATAATAGAGATTATTGAGATAAATGAAACAACTCGAGTGTTCAAAGCAAGGTTTGAATTTTTTGACGTTAAGACAAAAAAATGGATTGAAAAGAGAGCTGCAAGCACATTTTTTCCAAAGGATTGGAATTTAGCAACATTACTTATGGAATGTAAATTCGCATTTGATAAACTAAATGAAAAGGATTTAATTAATAGTAAAATAAAATCTTTAACTGAATCAAATATAGAAGTGGAAATAATTATAAGAAACGGTAAATTAAAATCACTTTATCCATTAATTTAAAAATATTAGTTGCCAACGAAGAACTGAGTTAAAAAACAAGCAATTTTAAGCTAATTTTAAAACAAAGTTCTCATCAAATGGCTATTCGCTATTGGCTATTGCAAAAGCTTCTTCTACCCACTCACGAACCTCGAAACATCAGGGTTCACGAATTTTCTATATAAAGTTATTTATTAATAGAAAAACACATTAAACAAACCCCCAAAAAGAACATTCTATTTCTTAGGAATCGCCTTTAAAATCTCCAAAACAAACTTCCAATATTTTTGCGCCGATGATATTTGGGCACGCTCATCGGGTGAGTGTGCGCCTTTTATATTGGGCCCAAAACTAATCATATCCATCTCTGGGTAATTTTGCCCGAGAATACCACATTCCAATCCGGCATGGCATGCCGCTACATGCGGTTTTTCCCCGTTTAAATCTTCGTACAACTTCGTCATTACCTTTAAAATCGCAGAATCCATATTGGGTGTCCAACCCGGGTAATCGCCCGAAAATTCCACCTCGCAACCTGTTAACTCAAAGGTGGCGCGCAGGGTATTTGCTAAATCCAGTTTAGAACTCTCCACCGAACTACGTGTTAAACAACCTATTTTAATGTGACCATCTTTTACAATAACGCGTGCGATGTTATTTGAAGTTTCCACCAATTCCGGAATATCGGCACTCATGCGGTACACGCCATTTAAGGCTGCATACAAAGCCCGTGTTAACCCTTCTTGAACGCCCAAATCCATAATTTTTTGTGGCGTATCGGTTTTAGAAACGGTAATTTCTAAATCGGGTTCCATGGTTTTAAGCTCTTTTTTTATGGTATCGGCCTGTTGTTTCATTTCCAACACAAACGCATCTTCATTAATGGCGTCAATAGCAACAACAGCTTTGCTTTCTCGCGGAATGGCATTACGTAAACTGCCACCATCGATTTCTGAAATGCGCAATCCGAAATTCTCGAATCCATCAAACAACACCCTATTCATTAGTTTGTTGGCATTGCCCAAACCTTCGTGGATTTGCATTCCCGAATGGCCGCCTTGTAAACCTTTTACATTAATTTCGTAACCTATTTTAAACTCCGGTGTTTCTTCTTCGTTGTAAGTTCGGGTTGCCGTAACATCTACACCGCCGGCGCAACCCACGCCTATTTCGTCATCTTCTTCGGTATCCAGATTTAAAAGAATTTCGCCATTAAGCAAACCGCCTTTTAGTCCCATGGCGCCCGTCATTCCTGTTTCTTCATCAATGGTAAATAAAGCTTCAATGGCCGGATGCGGAATATCGGTACTTTCTAAAATGGCCATTATGGTGGCAACGCCCAAGCCGTTATCGGCGCCCAAAGTTGTGCCTTTGGCTTTTACCCAATCGCCCTCGACAAACATCTCGATACCTTGGGTATCAAAATCGAAAACCGTGTCGTTGTTTTTTTGGTGCACCATATCTAAATGCGACTGCATCACAATGGTAACGCGGTCTTCCATTCCTGCGGTTGCCGGTTTTTTTATAATCACGTTCCCCACTTCATCCTCAATGGTTTCCAAGCCGAGGTTTTTTCCAAAATCTTTCATGAATGCGATAACGCGTTCTTCTTTTTTTGATGGTCGCGGTACGGCATTTAAGTCGGCGAATTTATTCCAAAGTCGTTGTGGTTCGAGTTGTCTTATTTCTGAGCTCATTGGTTTTTTGTTTTTATAGCCCCAAAGATACGAATAGTGAACCGGAATACCTTGCTGGTTCTAAAAACCTACAAGGAAATTTACATACAAATAAAGCCATACTTTGGCAGCTACTCCTGATTGCAGCGGCATCCTTTTTAAAAAAGAAAGTAGACTTAATTTTGTGCAGAATAAAATATTGACAGATTGCCACGTCTCGTGCTCCTCGCAATGACGTTTTTAAAAAGATACAGTGGAAAGCAGGAAGAAACCTTAACACATAAACAACGGCCATAGGGTACAAATTTTTATTATTTTTGAAACATGCTGAAAGAGAAAAAAACAATTATTGCACTTTTATTGATTCCGCAGTATTTTTTAATCAAATTATTATCAAATAATCCGGAGTTTGTTGAAACCTATTACAGCAATGGTTTGTACCCTTTTATTTCGAAAATTTTTAGGTATGTTTTGGGTTGGTTGCCGTTTTCGTTTGGCGATTTTATTTACGCATTTGCCATTATTTACGCGGTGCGATGGCTGTATAAAAACAGGAAGCGTTTGCGAAAGGATACCAAGCAATGGATAGTTGATGTGGTTGCGGTTTTGTCGATTTTTTACTTTGCGTTCCATGCGCTTTGGGGCTTGAATTATTACCGGCTGCCACTACATAAAAACCTGAATTTAAACCACGATTACACCACCGAACAGTTGGTTTTGGTGACTAAAAAACTGATTGAAAAATCGAACGCATACCATTTAAAAATTACCGATAACGATACGGTAAGGGTGGCGGTTCCGTATAGCAAATCTGAAATTTTTAAGCGTACCCAGAATGGTTACGACCATTTAAAGGTGACGTTTCCGCATTTGGAATATCACCCGAAAAGTGTTAAAAAATCGTTGTTTAGCTACCCTTTAACCTATATGGGTTTTAGCGGTTATTTGAATCCGTTAACCAACGAAGCGCAGGTGGATGGCTTGATTCCGGTTTATAAATTCCCCACAACTACGGCACACGAAATTGCACATCAGTTGGGTTATGCCGCCGAAAACGAAGCTAATTTTATTGGGTTTTTGGCCACTATAAATAACGATGACATTTACTTTAAATACTCGGGCTACACCTTTGGACTGCGGTTTTGTTTGAATGAAATTTACCGACGCGATGAGGCTTTATACGAAACCATTGTTGCCGATGTAAATATTGGTATTTTAAAAAATTACGAGGAAGTGCGTTTGTTTTGGGAAGCGCACCAAAACCCAACCGAACCTTTGTTTAAGCTTTTTTACGGCAATTTTTTAAAAGTCAACAACCAAAGTAAAGGCATGGAAAGTTA
The DNA here is from genome assembly GCF_031932625.1 of Hwangdonia seohaensis. Classification (NCBI taxonomy): domain Bacteria; kingdom Pseudomonadati; phylum Bacteroidota; class Flavobacteriia; order Flavobacteriales; family Flavobacteriaceae; genus Hwangdonia; species Hwangdonia seohaensis. The sequence continues at coordinate 189,738 of NZ_JAVSCK010000004.1, read as the reverse complement.
CAACTACGTTGTGGCCTTGTTGGTTAATTATTTTGAAGACGCCACCTTGTAACAATGTTAAAAAATTCTTAATACGCTACAACTATCTTCTTAATTTATATCTTTAGAAATTAAACTTTTTAACTAACCATTATAATGATAAAAAAGCAGTTTTTAATCCTGACGCTGTTGTGTAGTTTGTCTGTATTGTCGCAAGATTATTTTCCAAAAAATGATGGCGTAACGGCAAAAAACACCAACTTCACCGCATTTACCAATGCCAAAATTTATGTAACGCCCACACAGGTTATCAATAAAGGCACCTTGCTTATTCGTGATGGGAAAGTAGTTGCCACGGGAACCTCTGTAAGCATTCCTAAAAACGCTGTAATTATTGACGTTTCGGGCAAAAGTATCTATCCGTCGTTTATTGATATGTATTCCAGCTTTGGAGTTGAAAAACCGCAACGTTCGTCAAGCAGTAGCCGAAGTGCCCAATACGATGCCAGCAGAACGGGCTATTATTGGAACGACCATGTTATGCCTGAAAACAAAACCATTACTGCCTTTAAATACGACTCCAAATCGGCTACCGAATTACTTAAAGCTGGTTTTGGTGTTGTAAATACACACATTCAAGATGGTATTGTACGAGGGAGTGGAACGCTTGTAGCTCTCAACGAAAAAGATGGCAACGAAACTCGGGTTTTGGATGCGAACTCGGGGCAATATTTGTCTTTTAGAAAAAGCGTAACCTCAAGACAGTCTTACCCAAGCTCTTTAATGGGTGCGATGGCGTTGTTGCGCCAAATGTATTTAGATGCCGATTGGTACGCTAAAGGATTGAGCAAAACCAAGGATTTATCGCTTGAAGCATTAAACCGCAACCAAAATTTAGTTCAAATTTTCGATGCTGGAAGTCGGGCCAATATTTTAAGGGCCGATAAGGTTGGCGATGCCCATAATGTGCAATATGTAATTGTTGGCGGCGGCGATGAATACGAGCGTATTAACGAAGTTAAAGCCACAAATGCATCGCTAATTATTCCCATTAATTTCCCCAATGCTTACGATGTTGAAGATCCTTTTTTAGCATCAACTTTATCGTTGGGTGATATGCGCGCGTGGAACCAAAAACCTGCCAACCCAAAAGTTTTGGCCGAAAACAACATCAATTTTGCTTTAACAACCCACGATTTAAAATCGCCTAAAGACTTTAAATCCAACCTTTTAAAAGCTGTTGAATATGGTCTTTCCAAAGAAAAAGCCCTGGAAGCTTTAACTACGATTCCGGCACAACTTTTAGGAAAATCCAATGTCATTGGGTCCTTAACAAACGGTAGTTTTGCTAATTTCTTAATTACTTCCGGAGATATTTTTGATAAAAAGACGACGCTTTACGAAAATTGGGTTCAAGGTAATCCGCATGTTTTAGAGCCTTTAAACACTAAGGACATTAGAGGTTCTTACGAATTTACAGTTGCCGGAAACGACTACAACATGAAGATTAAAGGCGAATTAAGCAAACCTAAATCTGAGATTACCAGCAATGATAAAACACTTGGTTCTAAAATAACATACACCAACGATTGGGTTAATATTGCCTTTACAACAGCTGATTCTACAAAACAGGAATTTATAAGAATTGCCGCAACTATTGATACCAACAAAAACCTAAGCGGTAAAACCATTATGCCAAACGGCAATGAATTTTCGTTTTTTGCAAAATCATCTGAGACAGAAAAAGATCCCTCAAAAGATGACACGAAAAAAGAAAAAACAGAAACCGAAAAGGTGTTGCCCATTACCTTCCCTAACAATTCGTATGGATTTGAAGCATTGCCAAAAGCCGAAACGCTATTATTTAAAAATGCTACCGTTTGGACCAGCGAAAAAGAAGGTGTTTTACAGAATACCGATGTGTTAATTAAAAACGGAAAGATTGCCAAGATTGGCCAAAACCTATCCGATAGAAGTGCTAAAATTATCGATGCCACGGGCAAGCATTTAACCGCTGGAATTATTGATGAGCATTCGCATATTGCCACATCATCGGTGAATGAAGCCGGACAAAATTCTTCAGCCGAAGTAAGCATTGAAGATGTTATTGACGAAACCCATATTGGCATATACCGAAACCTAGCTGGCGGCGTTACTTCCATTCAAATATTACATGGTTCTGCGAATCCCATTGGCGGTCGGTCGGCCATCATCAAATTAAAATGGGGCGAAACGGCAGATAATCTCATCTACGAAAACAGCCCGAAATTCATCAAATTCGCATTGGGTGAAAACGTAAAACAAACCCGTGCCCAGACCAATGTTCGTTTTCCGCAAACACGTATGGGTGTCGAGCAGGTTTTTGTTGACTATTTTAATAGAGCTAAAGCCTACGACGCTTTAAAGAAAAGCGGCAAACCGTACAGAAAAGATATTGAATTAGACGTGCTGGCAGAAATTTTAAATAAAGAGCGTTTTATCTCATGCCACTCGTATGTACAAAGCGAAATAAATATGCTTATGAAAGTAGCTGAAAAATTCGACTTTAACATCAATACGTTTACCCATATTCTTGAAGGCTACAAGGTGGCCGATAAAATGAAAGAACACGGGGTTGGCGGCTCGACGTTTAGCGATTGGTGGGCCTACAAATACGAGGTTAACGATGCGATACCGTATAACGCTGCCATTATGCACAACGCCGGTGTAACGGTGGCTATTAATAGCGACGACGCCGAAATGTCCCGCCGACTAAACCAAGAAGCTGCAAAATCTGTAAAATACGGCGGTATCAGCGAAGAAGAGGCTTGGAAATTTGTAACGCTCAACCCTGCAAAACTGCTACATATTGATGATCGAGTTGGCAGTATTAAAGTGGGTAAAGATGCCGATGTGGTGCTTTGGTCAGACCATCCGCTTTCCGTTTACGCCAAGGCCGAAAAAACCATTATCGAGGGTGTCACCTATTTCGATTTAAAACAAGATGAAGCAAAACGTACTAAAATAAAAGACGAAAAAAGCACACTTATTAATATGATGATGCAAGCCAAAAACAAAGGTTTAAAAACGCAGCCTATTAAAAAGAAAGTGAAAGAACATTTACACTGCGATTCAATCGATAACGAAGAACACCAACACTAAAAATTTATCACGATGAAAAATTTAAAACTATCATTCTTACTTATTATTATGTTGTGTGTTTCAATGGTAATGGCACAACAAACACCAGCTGCAAAACAAACTAAAGATTTTGCCATTGTTGGTGCAACGGCTCATATTGGAAACGGCAACGTTATTGAAAAGAGTATTATTATTGTTAAAGACGGAAAGCTTCATACAGTTGCAGATATGACGGTTGCTAATATAGGTTTAGCGGGCATGCACGTAATTAATGCCAATGGGAAACATGTTTATCCCGGGTTTATAATTCCTAATTCCACTTTGGGTCTCGTTGAAGTTAGTGCTGTGAAAGCTTCAAAAGACGATGAAGAAATGGGTTTAATGAATCCTCATATTAGAAGTTTAATTGCCTACAATGCTGAATCCAAGATTGTTGAGTCCATGCGTCCCAATGGGGTGCTTTTAGGGCAAATTACACCACGTGGCAGTCGTATTTCGGGCACCTCGTCAGTAGTTCAATTTGATGCTTGGAATTGGGAAGATGCGGCTGTAAAAACCGATGATGGCATTCATATGAATTGGCCGAGTAGCTTTACCAGCGGACGTTGGTGGCTTGGTGAAGACCCAGGGCTTAAGCCAAACAAAAAATATGGGGAACAGGTAACCGAAATCGCCAATTATTTTAAAGAAAGTAAGGCCTATAACCAAGGAAATAAACCAGAGATAAATCTACCTTTCGAAGCCATACAAGGCATTTTTGATGGTTCTAAAACGCTTTACATCAACGTAAACGACGAAAAAGGCATTACCGATGCCATTCATTTTTCAAAAGAAAACGGGGTTAAAAAGATGGTGATTGTTGGCGGTAGCGATGCTTATAAAGTTCCGGATTTATTAAAACAACACAACATTGCTGTACTATTACGACGTGTACACGCTACACCAAATAGCGATGACGACGATTACGATCTGCCCTTTAAAACCGCAAAACTATTAGTTGACAATGGGGTTTTAGTAGCGTTACAAGTGGCTTCTGGCGGAAGAATGGAGCGTATGAACTCGAGAAACCTGCCATTTTATGCCGGCACAACCGTGGCACACGGTTTAACCAAAGCGCAAGCATTACAGCTTATCACCCTAAACTCTGCTAAAATATTGGGTATCGATGCGAAATACGGAAGTTTAGAACCTGGTAAAAGTGCTACCCTATTTATTAGCGAAGGTGACGCTTTGGATATGCGAACCAATATTATAGAGCATGCCTTTATTGATGGCAGGGAAATTAGCCTAGAAACGCATCAAACCAAACTTTGGAAACGCTATTCGGAGAAGTATAAAAATCAATAATAAAAAAAGCTTCGTATAAATTTATACGAAGCTTTTTTTTTAAGCTAAATGTTATTCCACAATCGTAGCACCTTCAACCATTTCAAATAAAGCATCTGATGGTTTTTCTTTTGATAAAACCACATCCGTAAATTTTAAATCGTTGCGCTTTGTTGTGGGTTTATTGTTTTCATAATTATACCAAGTTAAGGTTTCTGGCAACAACAAACCTTCAACCGTTTGCCAATTGCTATATTTTATAAAATGAAATTCCTTGCTTTTTTCATCTGTAAAAAAGGTTACCGTATAGCCCAACCAAACCATGTTGTGCGTTTCAGCATCGTAATACAAAATGTATTCGTCTTCAGGTGATTCGCCTATTCCAGCGTTATAAGAGATTTTAATTCCAGGATAGGTTTTACCCTCAAAAACCAAAGGATCTGTATCTTCATAAACAATACCATCATCCGCTAGAACAAAAGGCATGGCATAAAAATAAAACATCAAATTGTAATAAAATTTAGCATTGCCTTTATATGTTGCCGTGTCTTTGTTTTTTAACCAAACATTTTTCCCATCAAACCCAACGATGTGATGAGGCATTTCAATTAAGGATTTTCTGTTTTTTAAATGGGTTGTGGTCACCTCGTTCCCATCTTCTTTTGGCATAGTGAATTTTAAGGTGTTCATTGTATTCCAAATTTCCAATCCGCCGTGTGCCTTGAAAATTTTTGAAATATTTTCAGGATAAGCTTTTGAAATAGTTGGAGTGTCTTCAACGTTAACATTTTCCTTTTTTGTTTCTGAGGATTGTTTGCAAGAAACAATCAAAATCATTGAAATTAATAAATATAGAGCTCTCACGATTGCTTGGTTAAGAAATTAGATTCTTAAGTCGGTAAAAACCCCATTCAATTACACTAAAATAAATTACTTTTGTTATTATTATGAATAAAGAAATTACCAGCATTCAAAATACATTCATTAAACAACTTGCACAGCTAAAAGACAAGTCGCGCGAACGCAAAAAAACAGGCACTTTTTTAATTGAAGGCGAACGTGAAATTTCGCTGGCTTCAAAAGGTGGCTATGAATTTGAAACGGTATTGTTTTATCCTGAATTATATTCTATCGAGCAGCTTAACGAATTAACAACTCCACAAACAAATGTTATTGAGGTTTCAAAAGAAGTCTATCAAAAATTAGCTTACAGAGATAGTACCGAAGGGGTTATGGCTGTCGCAAAAAGCAAAACGAATAGTTTAAACGATTTAACTTTTGAAAATAAAAACCCATTGATTTTAGTGGCGGAGGCCCCCGAAAAACCCGGTAATATCGGTGCCATTTTACGAACCGCCGACGCTGCCAATGCAGATGCGGTAATCATTGCAAACCCGAAGACCGATTTATACAATCCAAACATCATACGATCTAGTGTGGGCTGCGTGTTTACCAATCAAATTGCAACGGGCAGCACCACAGAAATCATCGCCTTTTTAAAAACTAAAAACATCAATATTTACTGTGCGGCGTTGCAAGCTTCGGTTAATTACCATACCCAAGATTTTACAAAACCCACAGCCATTGTTATGGGAACGGAAGCCACAGGCTTAAGTGAGGAATGGCTAGAAAATTCAACCCAAAATATCATTATTCCAATGCAAGGCGAAATAGACTCCATGAATGTGTCGGTTGCAGCCGGAATTCTTATTTTTGAGGCTAAAAGACAAAGGGATTTTTTATAGAAAAATCAAATCCCAAAAAAAAACAAAAACCAAATCCCAAAAGCGCATCCTTTTTTGGGATTTGGGATTTTAAATTATTACTGATGTCAGTCTGAGCCCAGTCGAAGACCAAAATAAACTATAAACACCGATGCAATTCCACTGTGCGCTTAGTGTGGCATTTTAGTTAAAATACTAATCCTAGCAAAAACTGCGTGTAAACAATTGAAACAAGCGATAACTCACATGTATTTCTATTACGTTTATATTCTAAAATGTTCCGACAATTCTTATTATACAGGAATTACAAATGATTTAGCAAAACGTATAAACGAACATAAATTTGGAAAGTATAGAGATTGCTATACGTATTCAAGAAGGCCATTAGAAGTTAAATTTTATGAAACTTTTAATGATGTATTACAAGCTATGTATTTTGAAAAGAAAATCAAAAAATGGACACGTGCCAAGAAAGAAGCTTTGATTGATGGTAATTTTAATATGCTTCAAATATTGGCTGAATGTAGAAACGCAACTCATTACAAGTATATAGGTAAATGAGCACTTCGACTGCGCTCAGTGTGACAAAATAGTTTTAATTTAGCGCCACAAACACAAATATGACATCAACAACACTATTTTACATCATCATTGCCATTATCATCATCAATTTTTTGGTTGATAAAATTCTCGATGCTTTAAACGCCAAACATTTTAACGATGCCCTTCCAACAGAATTGCAAGATGTTTATGATGAAGCCGAATACAAAAAATCGCAAAATTATAAAGCCACTAATTACAAATTCGGACTGGTTACCTCAACCTTTTCAATCCTTTTAACCTTGGGCTTTTTGCTTTTTGATGGGTTTGAATTTGTTGATAACATCGCCCGAACATACAGCGAAAACCCCATTATTATCGCTCTTATTTTCTTCGGAATTATTATGATTGGCAGCGATATTATCACGACACCTTTTTCATATTACAGCACCTTTGTAATTGAAGAAAAATTTGGGTTTAATAAAACCAGCGTTAAAACGTTCTTTTTAGATAAAATAAAAGGTTGGTTGATGATGGCCATTATTGGCGGCGGTATTTTAGCACTGATTATTTGGTTTTACAATATTACCGGAAAACACTTTTGGCTGTATGCTTGGGCTTTAGTCGCTGTTTTTACCTTGTTTATGAATATGTTTTACTCCAAATTAATCGTGCCGCTTTTCAATAAACAAACGCCTTTGGAAGCAGGCAGTTTGCGCGACAAAATTTCGGCGTATGCAAAAACCGTCGGTTTTAAATTGGATAAAATTTTTGTAATTGATGGCTCCAAACGAAGCACCAAAGCCAACGCCTATTTTTCGGGGTTTGGTAGCGAAAAACGTGTTACACTTTACGACACGCTGATTAACGATTTAGATGACGAAGAAATCGTTGCCGTTTTAGCGCACGAAGTTGGGCATTACAAAAAGAAGCACATCATTTTCAATTTGTTTGCCTCTATTCTATTAACGGGATTAACGCTTTATATTTTATCGTTGTTCATTTCGAACCCTTTGCTATCACAAGCTTTGGGTGTGGAGATACCGAGTTTCCATATCGGGTTGATTGCTTTTGGGTTACTCTACTCGCCTATTTCTGAAATAACGGGATTGATTATGAATATGTTTTCAAGAAAATTTGAATACCAAGCCGATGATTATGCCAAAAACACCTATAAAGCCGAACCATTAATCACATCGCTTAAAAAACTTTCAAAAAATAATTTGAGCAATTTAACACCGCATAAAGCGTATGTGTTTATGCATTATTCGCATCCTACTTTATTACAAAGAATTACCAACTTAAAAAAGTAACCCTATTATTTTGTAAATTTACTGGAAACCAATCTCTTGTCCCCGATATTTAGCTTATTTATGATTTAGTTATGTTTAAAATAACACTATAAAATCATGAATTCATTAAAATTATACTTGGGTGCCATATTCATACTGGCTTGCACATACACAGAATCCCAAACAAATGAAATAGGCAATGCGAATACGGCATACCATGGACCAAAAATCGATATGCACGCGCATGCCTTTGAGAAAATGTTTTTTGGTGGCGTAGATTACGAAAACCCGCTAACCGGTAAAAAACACATAGCGTCTTCCTCTATTGAAAAACAAAGGGAAGAAACTTTTCAACAATACAAAAAACATCATGTTGTTAAAGCCATGGTGTCTCAAGGTGAATTATGGAAAAGTTATGCACCAGAGTTAGTATTAATTGGGAATAATCATAAAAACTCCATTGAAGAACTAAGAAAAAGACATGCCGAAGGAAATCTGGATATACTAGCCGAAATTGCACCGAGTTATGATGGCCTCCTTCCAACTGACGAAAGTTTAGAACCGTATTACGATTTAGCTGAAGAATTAAATATTCCGATGGGTTATCACATGTATCCCGGTGGGCCTCCAGGTGGCGCGTATTTTGCATATCCAAAAACCAGAGCGCACCAAGGCAAACCGCTTCAATTTGAAGACATTTTGTTGGCACATCCAAAAATGAAGTTCTTTATCATGCATGCCGGCTGGCCCTATTTAGAAGACATGAAGGCTTTAATGTATGCTCATCCGCAGGTTTATGTAGAGGTAGGTGTTATAGCCTGGGCATTGCCTCGCAAAGAATTTCATGATTTTTTAAAAGGCTTGATTGATGCAGGGCAGGGCAAAAAAATAATGTTTGGAACAGATCAAATGATTTGGCCAGAAACTATTACCGATTGTGTAGAGGCTATAAATTCTGCCGATTTTTTAACCTTGGAACAAAAGGCCGATATATTTTACAACAATGCTGCTGAATTTTTAGGATTACCCGAAGAAGAAATTAAAAAACATAAAACAGATTATTAAGGCAAACCCTTTGTGGCTTGCATCTATTTTGATTTCATAAGAAAAAATGCTAACTTCGTTAAACAGCCGATAAAGCTCAACTTTACTTAACTTGCTTCTTCTTTAAAATGGCATTGTATCTCTGCGCTGGCAACAAATGAATAAATTAAAAATCTGACTAATGGAAAAATTTTGGGGAATATTAATAGCGATATCGATTTTTTTAATAGTCACTTTTCTTGTTCGGCAGTTTTTTGATGGTTTTTACAAAAAAGAAAATAGTAAAAAGATGCGGAAAACATGGGTAGCCAGAACTTATTATTGGCACTTTATAATTATGATAAGTGGCTTATTCACCACTTTAATAATACTTTATTTGGCAGCGGTAAAAATTTTAAATTTTTAGGTTTTAAAAAATCAAATTTTTCATTTAAATCTTATACAAAAATACGCTGAAACACCTTGGTAATAATCACATGTGTAAAAAATCAAAATACCTTTTGTTACGGATTGGGAATTTGAGCAAATAAATTTTGTCGCGCAAAGGCGCTAAGGTTCAAAAGCAATATGCTTTTTGTTTTGGTTAAAATTTGACTTTGTCAGAAAAAATACCGAAATTCGTTTAGCGTTGGATATAAGTCATTAAAACGACGCATATCCGCGCGCCATTACAGCACATATGACCACAAAACAAATCTTAGTCATAATTTCAATGTTTTTGCTATTCATTAGCTGTAAAAAAAAACAAACAAGTTTGGAGTTTGAAAAGGCTGTTGCGAACGAAATTTTTCCAGCTTTGCTTGATTCTGTTTTTTTACGATACAAGATTGACACAGATACCACCACCGCCACCACCGAGTTTTGAACGGACTGATTCGACCGAAATTAAATGGGACGAAACCAAAATTTTAGCCGATCTCGAAAGGCGAAAATATGAATTACAAAAAGATACTACTAAATTAGTAGTTGCGATTGTAGACAGTACTTACCAGATAAATGAAAGAGCGAAAAAGGAATTGATTAACTTTTATAAGTATTTCAAAATTAAATTGGATACCACAAATATTGAAAAACCATATAAAATAAATTTAGCGGATTTAAAACATGATGATAAATTCAAACTCAAATACCGATCGCAATTACCACCTACAAGCAAAGTTTGGAAAGGCGATTATAATTTTTATCTTTCTGGAATAACTGGATTTTCACGTATTCAATTTGATCATACAAAAAATTACGGAGTTATGATAAGCGGATTTGGATGTGGACGACTTTGCGGATTTAGTGGATTGGTTTTTATTCGAAAAGTAAAGGGTAAATGGGTAATTGATAAGATAAAAATCACAGCAGTATCTTGAAGAAAATACGTGCTGTAACAATGTGTACAAGCAATGGCTTGTCCTTGCCTACTTGGAAATTCCTGCGGAATTTCCAATGTTAAGTACTTGTTTGCAATTGTCCGTGACGAACCACGCCACTGCCCATACACGAAACGTTAAACGAACCTTTCCAAAAACGAAAAAGCATCAAATTACAACATAAGTTAGCAGATAAGCGCGTTAACGATTGAACGGCATGTTTGAAATCCTTTTTGCTTTTTCGGCAAAAAGATTGAGTAGTGAAAGCGTGTTAAAACGCCCAAATACAATAAATTTCAAATTCCAAAAGACTAAATTCCAAATTGCAGCTCGTTCATTATAATTCCAAAAGCCAATTATAATTCGCTAAATAAAAAAATCGTCAATCAAAAATAATAATGTACCTTTGCCGCTTCAAACTCAGAAAAATGGGTTTAAACTCCTCAGAGTGAGGATGTGTTACTAGAGGTTTAAGGTTAAGTATGTCGATACGCTTCTTTATGTAACACTACATAACATAATCGCATACATAAACAAGAATGAGCACATTCCAAGATTTAGGTCTTAATGACGACCTATTACAAGCTATTACAGATTTAGGGTTTACAAAACCCAGTGAAGTACAAGAAAAAGCAATCCCTATTTTATTAGAATCGGAAACCGATTTAGTGGCATTGGCCCAAACAGGAACCGGTAAAACGGCAGCGTTTGGTTTCCCGATGTTGGAAAAAATTGATATTGATAGCCGAACGACCCAAGGTTTAATTTTAAGCCCAACGCGCGAACTTTGTTTGCAAATTACCAACGAAATGAAGCAATACGGTAAGTATTGCAAAGGACTAAATGTGGTGGCCATTTATGGCGGATCGAGCATTACCGACCAAGCACGCGAGGTAAAACGTGGCGCGCAAATTATTGTGGCTACGCCCGGGCGTATGAAGGATATGATTAAAAGACGTTTGGTTGATATTAGTAAAATTCAATATGCGGTTTTAGATGAAGCCGATGAGATGCTGAACATGGGCTTTTATGAAGATATTACCGATATTTTATCGCACACACCAGTAGATAAAAGTACATGGTTGTTTTCGGCAACAATGCCCAAAGAAGTGGCAACGATTGCTAAAAAATTCATGGACAGCCCGCAGGAAATCACTGTTGGGAATAAAAACGAAAGCACAAACCAGGTTTCGCACGAATACTATTTGGTAAATGCCAGAGATAGATACCAAGCGCTAAAACGTTTATCGGATGCGAACCCCGATATATTCTCTGTGGTATTTTGCCGTACAAAACGCGACACTCAAAAAGTTGCTGAAAACCTTATTGAAGATGGTTACAGTGCTGGGGCATTGCATGGCGATTTAAGCCAAAACCAACGCGATTTGGTGATGAAATCGTTTAGAAACAAACAAATACAAACCCTTGTGGCAACTGATGTTGCTGCCCGTGGTATTGATGTTGACGATATTACGCACGTTATAAATTACCAATTACCTGACGAACCTGAAATTTACACACACCGTTCTGGTAGAACTGGTCGTGCTGGAAAAACGGGCGTTTCCATGGTTATTGTTTCCAAAAGCGAGGTGCGTAAAATAAAAGGCATCGAGCGTATTATTAAAAAGCAGTTTGAGAAAAAGGAAATTCCAGATGGCGCAGAGATTTGCGAAGTGCAACTTATGTCGCTAGCCAATAAAATCCATAATACCGAAATCAACCACGAAATCGATAAGCATTTAAGCAGTATTAACGAATTGTTTGTTGATACCGATAAAGATGAGTTGATTAAAAAATTCTTCACGGTTGAGTTTACGCGTTTTTATAACTACTACAATAAATCTAAAAACCTCAATATTGCTGAAGGCTCATTCGATAGAGATAGCGGTCGCGAAGGTGGACGCGATTTTGGTGGAAGCAAAAACTCTACCCGTTATTTTATTAATGTTGGCGGAAAAGATGGTTATGATTGGATGAAACTTAAAGATTTCTTAAAAGAAGTTTTAGAACTTGGTAGAGATGATGTTTTTAAAGTTGAAGTAAAAGATAGCTTTTCATTTTTTAATACCGAGAATGAACAAAAAGAAAAGGTACTGGCTTTCTTTACAGACTACAAACATGATGGTCGTTTTGTAAATGTTGAAGTTTCTGAAAACCGCGGTGGCGGCGGAAGGCGCAACGACAAACGCGGTGGCGGAAGAAACCGTAACGACAAACGTGGCGGCGGAAGGCGCGAAGGCAGAAGGAGTGATTCAGGCAACCGAAGTGAGAGACGCCGTAGTGAAAGCAACTCAAAACCAAGACGATCAGATTCCGGTTCGAAATCCAATGATTTTGCAGCCTCAAGACCAAGACGTTCTAGGCGTTAGTTAATGCGATTAAGTTAAACTTTTTTGTTAATTTTAAGTCAAAATGAAACGTACTAGCTAATGGTTAACGTTTTGTTTAGTACTTTTACAACTAAATCAGTGTTGCCCAATTAATACCGTAAAAATGAGCCTTATTAGTTCTTTGATGCAAATCAAGAGTTTTAATTGCGCATTACATCTGACCGTTTGAAAACAATAAAATTTATGCAGATGAAAAACTACATAGTCCTTTTTACTTTTTTATTAGTCGCAGCGTTTTGTACAGCTCAAGATGCCGATAAAGTAATTGGTGTAGTTATTAATTCTGCGGACGACACACCATTGGAAAGCGTAAACATTGTAAACCTCAATCAGGTTATTGGTACCAGTACAAATAGCAAGGGTGAGTTTAAAATTTCCGCGAAAGCGAATGATACGTTACACTTTTCTTATTTAGGTTTTAAATCTATAAAAGTTAGGGTAACCAATGACTGGTTAAAATTCGGGAGTTCTAAAATAGAGCTTACAGAATTGGCATTGGCCCTTGAGGAAGTGGTTGTAAGCCAATTAAAATTAACGGGGTATTTAGAGGTTGATGTAAAGCAGGTGCCGGCCATTAATAACAATTACCGATACAGTATTTCTGGGCTGCCAAGTACAGGTTACGAAGCCGGAAGACCAACCGCGGTAACCAAAATATTGGGGTCTATTTTTAATCCTGCCGATTTTTTATACCGCATGTTTGGGAAAAAACCCAACGAATTGCGCAAGCTAAAGAAGATGAAACAGGATGATGAAATTAGAAACCTTTTGGCTTCTCGTTTTGACAGGGAAATGCTTACCGTTTTATTGCAAGTAGATCGTGTGGATTTAGATGAAATTGTGAGTCAATGTAACTACTCCAAAGGTTTTATACAAACCGCAAACGATTTGCAAATATTGGATGCCATTAGCGAGTGCTATGAAGAATACAAACTATTAAGCCGAGGGCGCAGTAAGCGTTTGTAGACTTAATTTGAATACTAAAATTTAAGAGAGGACGCTAATAGTGTCCTCTTTTTTTATACCTTGGAGTGTAATGCCACACGGTTACCTTCGGTATCTATAAAAGCACCCATAAAACCATGTTCTGGAGAAATTTCGGTTTTAGGTTGGTAAATTTTGCCACCGGCTCCTTCAACCCTATCGAGTTCGTTCTTAACATCATCGCACATAAAGTAAACCAGTGTTCCTTCTTGACTTGGAATATAGGTTTCTTGCTTAATTAACGTACCGGCCGCCCCTTCTTTACCTTCTACAAAAGGAAACCAGCCCATTAACATTCCGCCAAAATTATGAACTTCTATGTCCACTTTAAAAACCGCTTCGTAAAAGGCTTTCGCTCTATCCATGTCCGAAACCGGAATCTCAAACCAACCTACCATATTTTTTTTCATTTGTAAAAAGTGCTTTAATTGTTAAAATGTTTCGACCGCGTTACAGTTACCTACTGTAAACATGGAAAACTAAGACTCTAAAATACCTTTTAAGCTTTCTAAACCTTCTTCAAAATCTTTTCCAACGGATTTTTCAAAATTAAAGAACAGCATAAAAATATTCATCGGTATCGGGTTATTACCCGTAAAACCCCAAGTTACATTGGTTTGATTGGTTTCAATCTCGGTAACTTTAATATATGCTTTTGAAACCGATTTCCAAGGTTTAAAAAATCGCAATTCCGAGGTTAGTTGTTGGTTGTGCTCAACACCTATAATTTCCTGTTCGCCTGTTCCCACCTCTTTATTGCCTTCCCATTTTGAGATAAAACCAACCTCGCCGTCAGTTCCAACAAATTCTTGTTTCATATTGGGGTCTTTCTTTTTCCAAGGCGACCAATGGTTTTGATTTTTGATGTGTTTTATATACTGAAACACCTCCGAAACAGGTTTGTTTATAATGATGCTCCTGTTAACTTCGTACGTTTTTGGCGCAATTAAAGCGAGTAAAAAAATAACGGCAATAAGACCGACGACAATGTAAAGTGCTATATACATGCTATTTGGTTTTTTAGTTAAGGGATTTTAAATTTACGAAAATTATCGTGGATTATAAAAACGCGCCACAATGTCGTCGTAACTTTTTATGGATTTTTTAATCCAATCCAAACGTTTGGCAAGCATTTCTTCTTCGGTTAATTGCCAATTCACTTGGGTTTGTTTTAACTTTTGGGTAACATCTTGTAAAATAATGGCAGCAGAAACCGAAATATTTAAACTTTCGGTAAAACCAACCATGGGGATTTTTAAAAAGCAATCGGCTTCATCAATGACCTCTTGCGATAAGCCCTCGGTTTCCCTTCCAAAGAAAAAACACGATTTTTTTGTAACATCGAATTCATTGAGCAAAGCATCGTTTTTGTGCGGTGTTGTCGCCACGATTTGATAACCTTTTTGCTTTAAATCTTTCAAACAATCTTTTACGGTATGAAACCGATTGACATCCACCCATTTTTGGGCGCCCATGGCAATTTCCCTATCAATGCGTTTGCTGTTTCGTTCTTCAATAATATTTACTTCTTGTATGCCAAACACATCGCAACTGCGTATCACGGCGCTTGTGTTGTGCAACTGGTACACATCCTCGGTAGCAACGGTAAAATGTTTGGTGCGCTGCGATAAAACGGCATCAAAACGGGCTATACGCGATTCGGTTAAGTAGGTTTCCAAATGCTCTAAAAGTTTTAAATCGGTCATATTCAAAAATACAAATGTCATTACGAGGAACAAAGTGACGTGGTAATCTTTTTATTTGAAGTTATATTTAAAAGATGGCCACACTTCTACTACGCTCAGTGCTGGTAAAACACAAAAGTGTGATTTGCAATAACGCTAAAGTTAGTATATTTGAATGGATTCCCGCCTTCACTTCGATAAACTCAGTATGGCACGCGGGAATCACAAAAAAGAATAATTTATGAAACACATCGTTGTACTTACAGGAGCAGGCATGAGTGCCGAAAGTGGTATAAAAACCTTTAGAGATGCCGATGGATTATGGGAAGGGCACGATGTTATGGAAGTTGCCACGCCCGAAGGTTTTGCCGCAAACCCAGAATTGGTATTGGATTTTTATAACCAACGCCGGCGCCAATTACGTGAAGTTTCGCCCAATGCAGCGCATTATAATTTAGCGGAACTGGAAACCGATTTTAAAGTTTCAATAATCACCCAAAATGTAGATGATTTGCACGAACGCGCCGGTAGCACCAATGTGATTCATTTACATGGTGAATTATTAAAAGTGCGAAGTTCTATTGATGAATGGGACATACAAGATTGGAAAACCGATTTGATTTTAGGCGATTGTTGTAAAAAAGGGCACCAATTACGCCCGCATATAGTTTGGTTTGGTGAAGATGTCCCCATGATTCCAAAGGCTATTGATATTTGCGAAACGGCCGATGTATTAATCATTATTGGCACAAGCATGCAAGTATATCCTGCAGCAAGTTTAATGCATTATGTGCCTCAACATACGCCTACCTATTTTATTGACCCAAAACCAAATATTGATAGTAAACACAATTTAACCGTAATTGCGGAAACGGCTACGATTGGGATGAAGAAGGTTGTTGGGTTGTTAAAAGCCAATAAATAACATCATCTAATTAAACTAAAATGCCCTCGAACGATTTTTGTAGTGCCGCTATTTTCTATTAATTGAGCCACGAACCAATAGTCGGTTGCCATGAGTTCCCTCCCCTTTCGCAATCCATCCCAACCTGCTCCCCAAGGGTTTAATTGCTTGATTAAATTCCCGTATCGATCATAAATAGATACCGACGAATTACCACTAAACTCAGTACTTAAACCAATAATATTCCACGTGTCGTTATATCCATCGCCGTTGGGTGTAAAAAACCTCGGGAATCCCATAATAAAAACTTCAAATTCAGAAACGCCACAACCATTAATATCTTTAGTGTACACAATATGATTTCCTGCCGATACATTGGTAAAAACCGGAGTGCTTTGGTACGGCCCGGAACTATGGTCCAACGAAAACTCATAATCACCAATTCCCAAATTATCGGGGTTAATTGTAATGGTGTTATTGTTTGATAAGCTTTCAACAGTAACATCATCATTTGTAATTATGGCACTGGCAGATTCGTTTACCGTAATTGTTATGGGGAACGATTCGCAACCATTGTTTGAGGTGCCAATAACGGTATATTGGCCGCCCATAGAGACGGTTGCCGTAGGTAAATTGCTAATTATATTTTTACTACTATCCAACCATTGGTAGGTATAATTACCTTTGGCATTAAACGTAAATAAGGTAACGGGCTGTTGATTATTTAAACAGAAAATTTCAGATTGCTCTACTTCAAATTCCGGTCTCGGATGAACGGTTAACCTTAAATATGGCCCGTATCCAAAACAGGCGCCATTATCATCACTTTGAATACGAACGTATAACACTTGCGAAAAAGGTGTTTCGTTCATATACCTAGATTGCGGCAATATTTCGTTTTGCCCAAATTGAGCATCGTATGCATTTCTGAAATAACGCACACTTAAATTTTGTCCTGCAGGAAACTCATTAATAAAGGCAGCAGAGGCTTGAGATAAATCAAAAACCTTAATCCCATCGATTATCCGGTCTTCATCGCACAACTCCAATTCTTGCATATACCCCGCTGGCAATGAGGAAGTGGAAACCTGTAAATTAACCGTTGAAACACGGTAACAGCCATGAATACTTTCAACACGAGCGTACACGGTACTTGCCGTATTGTTATTAAAAGGCGCCGCATTTATCGCATTAACTTTATTATCGGCATCATTGTACGACAGATAATATGTAAAGCTAAAATCGCTCGTATTACCGTTAACAATAAAGGAATTAGCCTCATTTAAATTAAAGTCCGTAAACCCGTCAGAAGCACCATCTTCATCACAATTTGTTAGTACTACCAAAGGTTGAACGGATGGAACCTCGTTAACGGTAGCCACAACAGGAATTCGTATACCTTCAAAACACCCAGCCGGAGCTGCTAAGGCATAAAAGGTTGTGGTAGTCGATATTACTGGTGTATTTAGCACCGTGCCACTTCCTAAAAATCGTCCCCCCGTTAAAGAAGTGAACCAATGTATATCACCTGCCGATGGAATGGCTTCTAATTGTACACTACCTGAACCGCATCTTGCGCCTTCCACTATACTGTCTATTTTTGGGACTGCTATTTTTGTTTCGCCTAAAATTTTAACCAGTGGATCATTAGGCATGCCCCCGTATTCTATAACATACCCCTTAACTTCAAATGGGCCTCCTGTTTGGCTTCCGCTCCTGGGTATGTTATCCCATTCACCTAAATTTCCCAGTTTTGTTATGGCCGCAAAATGTTCTCCAAAAGGACTTGTTCTTGGTTCGCCCGCCATCCAATTGGCAAAATTTGGTGTCGACCCATTATGATTACCTTCCCAAAAAACCGTTCCAGCCTCTGGCCCAGTTTCCCATTGCCAAGTTCCAATGTTGGAGGCTTCACTACCGCCTATCCATGCTAAACCCGAGGCCAATTCCCCTGTTAATTGAGCTTCTTCGGGCGAAAGTATAGTTGCTAAATAACCTTGTAATCCGTAGTAGTTTTTTGCTTCAGTTGCAAACTTTGCATTCGTCCAAATACTTGCTTTATCTGGTACAAACTCATAATAATGTCCGGTTAACGGCAAATACTCCGCAGGTCCAATGGTAATAGTAAACACTTTTTCTCCAGACACGGCAACCGACGAACTATTAAAAACCACACTTTTTACAGCGTTAATTACATCGGTATAAAGCATGGGCGCATTTGCAACACCTTCTAATGTTAGTTTGCCTTTTACAGCATCCCAAGTAGCAACAATATTTGGATGCGACCCAACCAAGGTTAGCACATCTTCGCCTTCAACATAACCTTCAGAAATTAAAATCTTTAGAATGTCTAATTCTACATCATCTGGGTCGATGATGTCAAAGTCGGTTACAATATTTATTTGACTTAATGGACAGTAAATTTGATCCCCAATAGCAACAAGCTCTGGAGGGGTGTTTGTTTGCGTCCAACCTTGATTGAAAAGAAAAACAAAAAAAAATAAAAGCTTATAAACTCTAATCAATGTCACTATGGCAATTGGTTATTTTGAGGTAAAAATAGCGAATATTAAAACCACAGAAAAACTATTAACATTTATGATTATTGCAGCAGTTAAAAAAAAAAATCACAAAATCGTATTTACAATTAACATTATAAGTAACAATGTAGCGCTAATCATCTTTTGAAAGTTTAAAAAAATCGTTTACCGGTTTACCAAATACCTCTGACAATTTTAAAGCCAATACCGTTGAAGGCACATATCTATTAGCTTCAATCGAGTTAATGGTTTGCCTAGATACGCCTATTTTTTGCGCTAATTCATCTTGCGTTAAATTCAATATGGCGCGTTCTACTTTTATAGTATTTTGCATTATCTAAAGCGCTTTAAATTGTGATAAAACATTAACTGTATCATTAGCATAAATAGCAAGACTTGAAAATCGCCTAAACTTTTAAACTCCTCACCTCCAGCATGCACAACATTAGAAACACCAAACTCTACATAAGGCATTACCAAAGCATATATAACACCTACAACAAAAGCAACCATATAAGATTGAGACCTAAGCTGGATAGTCATCTCGTCTTCAATTTTATCTTTTGAAACAGACATAAGCAATAACCCAACTAAAACTATTTTTTGTAACATTGTTTTCAATAGCTCGGTATCGCCGTCCATCGCAAAAGCACGAATAAACATACCAATTATTGATAATGCCGTTATAGCTATTCCTACATACATAAATTTATGAGGCAACCTAAAATTAATTAGTTTATCAAATCGTTTTCTTTCACAATCTATAAAACTTTTCGCATTCATATTTTTAAATTTAATTGACAAACATACTTTCTATAAAGGAAAATTAATTTTCCATAATGACAAATATACTTTACATTTTTGAATTCGACAAATTTTTTTAGTATTTATTTTTCTCCTCAATCCATTTACCCATGAATTTGGTACTTTGATATGCGTGATGCTGTAGCATCTGCCCTGTGAAATTATTTAGTCGTTTTTCTTTTAGTTGATGAGTTATTTCCTCTATTTCATTTATAAACCTTTTTTGGTGTTCAATTTTACTGAAACGCTTATTAATAATCTCAAACCCGTTTTGCTGTTTTGCTTTCCACAGCGCTGCATCATTATATAATTGAACCGCTTTACGTGCAAATTCCTCTGGAATATCTTTAATAAACCCGTTTGGTTCTAAATTACCAAACATGCCTTCTGCCGCTATACCACTCATAATACATGGTGTACCGTTTTGCATGGCATCAACCAATTTCCCTTTTAAGCCTGCACCAAAACGTATGGGCGCTAAACATATTTTTGATTGCTGCATAGCCAAGTTTACATCTTCGGCGAAACCTTTGATTAAAAAACCATCTTTTTCATTGTGCAATTGGTTTACTTTTTGGGTGGCATAAGCACCGTAAATATGCAATTCCGATTTGGGCAATTGCTTTCTTATAAGCGGCCAAATGGCTTTTCTTAAATACAAAATGGCATTATAATTGGGTTCGTGCAAAAAATTTCCAATGGTTATAAAATATTGTCGCTCTTCAAAATCTGGGAGTTTGCCACGGCTTTCTTTTGAAATTTCATCCAGCATAAACGGTAAATAAATCAATAAAGTCGTATCGACTTTAAATTGATTTTTAAGGAATTCCATTTCGGCTTCCGAAATAATCAAGCTCAAATCGCTTCGGTAAATACTGGCTATTTCTCGCTTTGCGGTATCGTTAAATAAATAAGAATTATCAAACGCAGTATCATCTTTAAAAGCTTGCTGTCGGCCTTTTCGCAATCCATGTAAATCTTCGGTATCCAGAATTCTTACAGCATTCGGGCATTGTTCGGCGACGCGCCAACCGAATTGCTCTTCGGTTATAAAACGGTCAAACAGCACAACAGCCGGATTCAAATCTTTTATAAAATCATCAAAACTGGAATGATTCAATTCAATCTTAACCTGCTCGATCCCCATCGTTTTTAAATCAAAAGCATTATCTGTTTTAGCACACGAACTAGCAAAAGTGATGTGATAGTTTTGCGATTGAAACACGGCAATTAACTGCATCATTCTGCTACCGGCCGCAGAACTTTTGGGCTCTGGCCAAACGAAACCTATGATTAATAATGTTTTGTTTGCCACGAATGCACGAATGTTAAATTAAAATTATGTGATTGTTCTCTTGTGTTCAAATTGACTGTTTACTGCAAACCGATGGCTGCCTAGTTAGGTAAAGGTTCCAAACCGTATTTTAATCTAACTCGCTTCGCCCAATCTACAACCGCTTTTATCTGCTCATCGCTGAGTTTAGCTTCGGTATGCGTCCAAGTATAAGAATTTAATGGCATGTCTTTGGCTTCTACCACTTCAATAAGTTCTTCAAATTTATGGTCTTTTCGTTTCGTAGAATTCCCTTCCCAATTCGACATATTGAATTTTTTCTTCCCGTGTTCAATATGATCTGCAAGCCAATAATTTATCGGCGTTAAATTATTGTACCACGGATATCGTGTTACATTGCTATGGCAATCGTTGCAACTTTCTTTTAAAATAAGCCTTACTTCTTTAGGTGGATTGGTCTCCGCCAAAAACGCATCCATCGAGGCCATATCGCCTTCATTTTTATCAGGCCCAAAAAATTGGGCAATTATAAATACAATAAGCAGCAACCAAAGAATCTTTTTTATTTTTCGCATTTTACTTAATTTTAGATTTTTAAAAATACTAAAATTCATTTGACCACACAGGAACTTTATAACGAATTAAGCAATGTTAACCATTCGCGCGAAAAACGTTTGTATTATGCCAATATGGTTATTAACAACAAAGATTTAATCCCTAAGTTATTGGAGATTATGTTTTGGGTTAACGATAAAGCATCGCCCCGTGCCGCTTGGGTATTCGAGTTTATGTGCAAAAAAAACATAGACGCCATAATACCGTATTTAGATACCTTTACCGAAAACATGCACAAAGTCCATTTGGATTCTGCAGTACGACCCGTGGCTAAAATATGTGAGTTTTTGGCAACAGCTTATCATTCGAAAACCCAGAACAACATACAAACCGCTTTAACCAAAACACATAAAGAACGTATTATTGAAGTCTGTTTTGATTATATGATTAACGACGAAAAAATTGCCCCAAAAGCTTATTCCATGAATACCCTTTTTTTATTTGGAAAGGATTATGATTGGGTGCACCCCGAATTGGCGCTTATTTTAGAGCGCGATTTTCAGATGCAGAGTTCTGGTTTCAAGGCACGAGCCAAACATATTTTAAAAAAAATTAAAAAATAACTTCTGAAAAACTTCTAACTTCACACTTCGTACTTCTAACTTTGTTGACTATCTTTGCGTCTTCTTAAAAACCACACAAAACATGTTATTATCACCACTAAACGCCATTTCTCCAATTGATGGAAGATATCGAAATAAAGTAAACGAATTAGCTCCTTATTTTTCTGAAGAAGCCCTTATAAAATACCGTGTTTTAGTTGAAATTGAATACTTTATCGCACTTTGCGAAATTCCGTTACCGCAACTCGAAAGCGTTGATAATGCCATTTTTGAAGATTTAAGAGCGATTTACAAAGGTTTTTCCGCTGATGATGCTCAAGCCATTAAAAACATTGAAAGTGTAACCAACCACGATGTTAAAGCGGTTGAATACTTTATAAAGGAAAAATTTGACGCCTTAGGATTATCCCAACATAAAGAATTTATCCATTTCGGATTAACCTCGCAAGACATCAACAACACCGCGGTGCCATTAAGCATCAAGGAAGCGATGAACGATGTATACGTTCCCGAATACAATAACGTTTTAGAGAAACTCAAAAGTTTGTCTGAGGATTGGTCTGCCATTCCCATGCTTGCAAGAACTCACGGGCAACCCGCTTCGCCAACACGTTTGGGTAAAGAAATTGAGGTTTTTGTGGTGCGATTAAACGAGCAATTTAATTTGTTGAACGATATACCAAGTGCCGCTAAATTTGGTGGTGCAACCGGTAATTTTAATGCGCATCATGTGGCCTATCCAAACATCGATTGGAAAGCTTTTGGAAGCCAATTTGTACAAGAAAAGCTAGGTTTGCAACACTCGTTCCCGACTACGCAAATCGAGCATTACGACCACATGGCTGCCTTGTTTGACACTTTAAAACGCATCAATACCATTTTAATTGATTTGGACCGCGATATTTGGACCTACGTTTCGATGGATTATTTTAAACAGAAAATCAAAAAAGGTGAAGTTGGTAGTAGCGCCATGCCGCACAAAGTTAACCCTATCGATTTTGAAAATTCCGAAGGCAATTTGGGTATTGCCAATGCTATTTTCGAGCATCTTTCGGCTAAATTACCAATTTCAAGACTACAACGCGATTTAACCGATAGCACCGTTTTGCGTAATGTTGGTGTTCCCTTTGGACATACCTTAATTGGTTTTAAATCGACTTTAAAAGGATTGGACAAATTACTGTTGAATGAATCTAAATTTGCAGAAGATTTAGAAAACAATTGGGCTGTGGTAGCCGAGGCTATTCAAACCATTTTACGTCGCGAGGGTTATCCAAATCCCTATGAAGCTTTAAAAGGTTTAACCAGAACTAATGAAGCGATAAACCAAAACTCTATTTCAAATTTTATTGATACATTAGAAGTCTCAAACACAATAAAAGAAGAATTAAAACGTATTACTCCTAGTAATTACACAGGAATTTAATACTTAAAAAACAATGCTAAACGATAAACAAACATTAATACTAAGTGGCCTGATGGCCGGTGGTATTTTTGTTACCGGAATTTTGGAAATCCTTGACAATTTTATTGTTTTAACCGTACTTACTATCATTTTTTTAGCGATTGTTATTAATATTATTTACCTAAACCGAATTTCAAAAAAGAGAAAGTAGCATTTGCATTTGTAAAATAAAAAAAGGCTGTTGAAAATTTTCAACAGCCTTTTTTTTTGTTTTCCACTTTAACAGGAATCCTAAGTTTACTTAAAGAAGTTCACAATATCTTGAACCTGGTTTTCATCAACGTTCGCATTTTGCATCGCGCTAACCAAGGTTACCATTTTATCGGGATTCATATTATTGCCCAATACACGAACAATACCAAAGCCCAATTCATCTGCGCTTCCGAAGATAATAACCTCATCGGCTTCATCCTCCGTTCCAATGTACTTCACAACGATTTTATTTCCTTTATCGCTAAATTCCATAAGATCGTGGTACTTTTTATCGCTTAAAATAGTCTTCACTTTTGCCAATTCCGCTTTAAAAGTTTCGGCTTCTGTACCTTCAACCTTATAGCCTAAAAAGTTTAAGCGTTTTACGGAGTTGTAGGCTTCTTTTTGTTCTTCGGTAAATTTAGAATCGTCTATTTTAACCATCGATATGGGTATATCTTGTGTAATAAAATTTGACGATTCCTGATTGTCTACAAAATACATTTGTAAACTTTTACCATCGTTACAGCTTACAAAAGCTATTGCTAAACCGAATACTAATACGATATGTTTGATTGTTCGTTGCATGATTGATGTATTGTTTTTATTAGTTCTTTTTCTCTAAATGCTTACCTCCGGGAATATTCATTTTATTGGTAAGTTTCGAGATTTCATTCAAATCGATATCACCGGTCATCGATACCACAACGGTTTCAATTTTACGCTCT
This sequence comes from Hwangdonia seohaensis, assembly GCF_031932625.1. Classification (NCBI taxonomy): domain Bacteria; kingdom Pseudomonadati; phylum Bacteroidota; class Flavobacteriia; order Flavobacteriales; family Flavobacteriaceae; genus Hwangdonia; species Hwangdonia seohaensis. Next base: position 165,191 of record NZ_JAVSCK010000004.1, on the reverse strand, counting down.
TTACCGTTAATTTCAATTTTATCGTCCATCACCTTATCAATCCCGTTTACAAAGATCAATAGCTCTTTTACGTGGTCGGCATCTTTTCCTTCCTTTACATAAAACTTCACTTCGGTGCCATCGTCTTTCACTTCCATTAATTCTTCCAAACCACCAGAGCGCGATTTAACCCATTTGGCAATATCAGCAGATATGGCTTTGTTATCGGTTACAATGGTTCTAAAACTCGTGATGCTTTTTACCATATCCATATAGGCTTTTGCCTCTTCATCTTCAACATTAATGCCCATTTTAGCAATCATCTGAAACATTTTTGGTTTAATGTTTACATACGTTACGTCGTTGTTGTCGCTATATTTATCAAAAATATTGCTTTGTGCCATTCCGGTTATTGGCAATAACATAATGGCCATTACGAATACTATTAATTTATTTTTCATTGTTCTTGTTTTTAAGTTATTACTTTTCATTAATTCTAATTATTCTTAAAGATTATACTTGTTGCGTTATCAATTTCGTTGAGATATCCGAGTGTTGAAGTACCTTTGTTTACTTCGTTTAAATATCCAACGGTCGATGTGCCTTTATTAAAACTTTGGGAAATCATTTCCATAGATTTCGAAAATTCGTTAAAAGCCAATTGCGGGTCGTCATAAGTACCTAAATCATTCGCATTGAACGATTTGCCAAAATAAAACCCCAACATAAGAACAGCTACGGCAGCAACAGAAATCCACTTGTAGTTAAATACTTTTTTAGTTTTTAGCGGAACGTCCTTAGTAAATTGTTCTTGTTGATTTACCAAAAAATAGTCGAACATGGGTTTGTACATTTCCAAATGTGGCGCTACCGTGTCGCTGGTAAAATAGTTTTTCAACACTTGCTCTTCCTTTAGCGATGTCTCACCGTTTTCGTACTTCTCAAGTAATTTTTCTATATTATTTAATACCATAATTATGTGTATTAGTTAATTTTTCTCGTATTGTTTTTCTTGCTCTCGATAAGTTTACACGTACCGCTGTATTATTCATATCCAGCATTTTTGCAATCTCATCGTAATCGTACTCTTCTATATCTCGCAGCTGAATAATCATCCGTTGCTGTTCGGGCAAATCCTCAATAATCTTCGCCACCCAATTCACGCTGTCGTTTAATTCAACCTGTTTTTGTAACGCCGTCTCTTTCGATTCGTAATTACTGTGCACAATTTTTAAATTCTGTGCCTGTTTGGATTTCAACTTGTCAAAACAAAAATTCTTTGTCATCGTCATCGAAAAAGCCTCCACGTTTTTATACTCGGCAATCTTCTTTTTATTGTTCCACAACTTCATCAAAACCTCTTGCGTGGCATCCTCGGCCTCCTCGGTCGATATAAGCAACCGTTTCGCCAATCGAAATACTTTATCCTTAAAAGGCATTACAATATTTAAAAACTCTGTTTGAGTCATCTGTGGTTTGGTTTAGTTAAAACTGCTTAGTTAGGGCTGTTTAATGTTACGACGAGCATCTATTTGTTTTGTTACATCGCAAATAAAATAAAATAAATTTTTTGGGCGTAACCCTGCGCTTCGTCTCCGCTCAGCGACCGTCGGGTCGGGCTTTCCGCTACAAGTCCTCGCTCGTACCTCGCTGTGGGCTTTCCACTGCAATCCCTTACGCAGGGCCATCAGCTAAGTTCCCGTAAAACGCTATGTTACATCCCAATTTACAAAAGCCACACCATAGCAGCCAACGAAATTTTTAGCGATTATTTTTTATTAAACAATAATGTAAGTAAATTTAGGGTTTTATAGACTACTTATATTAAATAATGCTATGCGACATTTAAAAGCCCTAATTGTACTATTTATAGTTTCATCTTTCACGGTAAGCTGTTTTGAAGATAACGACGACAACCAAATTTCAGCCAGCCAGATAAACGACTTTGTTTGGAAAGGCATGAATGCTTTCTATCTTTATAAAGACGATGTACCAGACCTCGCCAACGACAGGTTCGATTCCAACGGCGCTTATGCCAACTATCTAAACACATTTTCGGCACCCGAAGATTTGTTTGAAAGCCTTATACACCAACGCCAAACCGTTGACCGTTTTAGTTGGATTGTTAACGATTACATAGCTTTAGAGCAGCTTTTTAGCGGTATCATCACCAGCAATGGCATGGAGTTTGGCATATTCCGTTTTTCTTCAACCGATACAGATGTTTACGGTTACGTGCGCTACGTTTTACCCAACACAAGTGCTTCAAGCCAAGGTGTTAAACGGGGCGATATTTTTTATGGCATAAATGACACACAACTTACCACGGAAAACTGGAGAACACTTACCGGTGCAGAAAACTACACGATTAATTTAGGAACCTACAGCGATAAAGGCACGCCAGAGACCACAGACGATTCAGTAACCACCACCTCAGAAACCATAGCACTATCAAAAGCGCAATACACCGAAAACCCCGTGTTGCTCAGTAGGGTTTTCGATGTGGTAGGCACCAAAGTGGCTTACTTAATGTACAATGGCTTTACGGGAACCGAGCAATTTAATGCCGAATTAAACGATATTTTTAGCACATATAAAAGTGCAAATGCAACCGAATTGGTTCTCGATTTGCGGTACAACCCTGGCGGTTCGGTAAATACAGCTATTTTGCTATCCAGCTTGATCACCGGTCAATTTACGGGCGAAATTTTTAGCACCGAACAATGGAATGCCGAAATCCAGCAGGCTTTTGAGAACGAAGACCCAGAATTATTAATAAACAGATTTGTAGATAATAATGAGGGTGCAGCCTTAAACAGCTTAAACCTATCAAGAGTTTTCGTGCTCACAACAAACTCAAGCGCCTCGGCAAGCGAATTGGTAATTAACAGCTTAGCACCATATATTAACGTGGTTCAAATTGGCACGACCACAAGAGGAAAATATCAAGCATCCCGTACTTTATACGATTCCCCAAACTTTAGTCGCTCGGGCGCAAACCCAAGCCATACTTACGCCATGCAACCGCTTATTTTTAAATCGTTAAATGTTAACGGTGTAACCGATTATTTTAACGGACTATCTCCAAATCCTAATAATGTTTTGGGCGAAAGCATTCATAATTTAGGCGTTTTAGGTGATGAAAACGAACCTTTACTGGCAAGAGCCATTAGCATTATTGATGGCTCGGGAAGATTTCCAATAACCAAACCTTCTAAAAGTGAAAACCTGATAGATATTACGGGCAGCAGTAAAGATTTGCTTCCGCTTTCAAACGACATGTATACCGATAAAGAGATTCCGGACGAATTGATTAAAAGAATACTGTTTGAATAAACACAAAACCTATTTTAACTGGAGCTCTGGCAAAGATTCTGCCTTAGCACTTTATCATGTATTACAAGACAAACGCTATGCTGTCGATGAATTGATTACAACAATAAACAGCCATTACAATCGGGTATCGATGCACGGTTTAAGGAAAGAATTATTGATTGCCCAAACCCTTGCTTTAAACATTCCGGCCAGTTTAATTGAACTTCCGGAAAAGCCAAGTATGGAAGTTTATGAGCAAAAAATGTTGGAAACCGTAACACGATTAAAAAAAGACGGATTTACACACAGCGCTTTTGGCGATATTTTTCTTGAAGACTTAAAATGCTATCGCGAAAAACAACTCGCGAAACAAAACATAAAAACCATATTTCCACTTTGGAAACGAGACACCAAAAAACTCTTAAATGAGTTTATAGATTTAGGTTTTAAAACCATTGTTGTTTGTGCACATTCCAAATATTTTGATGAAGATTTTGTGGGAACTGTTATAGACAAAGATTTTATCGACAATTTACCAAAAGGGGTCGATCCCTGTGGTGAAAACGGCGAATTCCACACCTTTTGTTTTGATGGCCCCATTTTCAAAAACCCGATTCCTTTTAAAATTGGAGAAAAAGTGTATCGCGAATATGATGCGCCAAAAACTGACGACTCGTATGGTGAAGATACCAAATATGGCGTTTGGTATTGCGATTTAATTCCATAAAAAAGACCTAACAGGTTTTATAAAACTTGTTAGGTCTGAAAATATTATTTTCCGCCAACCTGAATTTATTTCAGGCTCTCATTAGAGTGGGATTCTGAAACAAGTTCAGAATGACGCAGATAAATTTTACAAATTAATATGCAATCCTAAATTTACATTTCTACCTTTTGTAGTGTATCCTAAAATTTCAAAATAATCTTCGTTAAATACATTGGTTACACTTGCAAAAAGCTTCACTTTATTTTTGATGATTTTCTGACTAAAATATAAATCAATCAAAGAAAAAGCTTCTAATTCTTCATTTGCAAACGTAGAAAAATTTGTATCCGTTCTGCTTCCAACAAATTGATAATTTATGGATGCAAACGTGTTTTTACAAAAATTATAACCCAAACCCGTATTGGCTTTATGCTTTGGTATACGCAAACGCACGCCATCTTTTAACTCGGTAAATGTGTAATTCGCGCTAAACGTTAGATTTTTAATCGTTTTCAATTCAGCCTCAACTTCAAAACCATGAACCGTCGCATCTTCAGTAGCATTTTCATAGCCAGTTGTATAAATTATGGTGTTTTCTTCTTTCCTGTTAAAGTAAACCCCATTTATTCGAAACCCGTTTTTATTTGAAAATTCCAAACCACCTTCAATCGTAACATTTTCCTCGGGTTTTAAATCAGGATTGGCTCCAAAAAAGCCGAATAATTGCGATAAATTTGGCGCAATAAACGAGGTAGCGTAGGAACCAAAAACTTTAGCATAACCTGAATTCACAGGAATACTATACGACGGATTTAAACTATAAACCAGCTGCGAACCGTATTCGCTGTGGTTATTAAAACGTGTTCCCGCATTTATGTTCAATCCAAAGTCTGAAACATAAACCACATTCAAATACGGGTCGGTATTGGTGTAGCTTTCCTCGTCGGTAAACACACTTTTATAATCGGAATAATTCACACCAACTATGGTATAAAAGGTTTCATTAAACACATATTTGTTAAAGGCATCAACCACAAAACTTTCGGCTTCGTTGGTCGACCCAAATTCAGAAATGGTTTCTCTGTTTATTTTAGAAAAAGCGGCATTAATTTGAACGCTTCCGTTTTCATAGTTAAACTTTGGAGAAATTCCAAAGCGCGCTTGTTCCGAAATATATTTATCGTTGGTATCAGCAAAACTGTACGTTGGCGCAGGAAACCCATCGATATCGGTTTTAAACTTATCGTAACTGGCAAAGGCGTTAACCTCGACAGCATCGTTAATTTCGTAACCCAACTTCACATTAGTATTAAATCTTGAAAACGGATCTTTTTCGGGATTGTCAGATTTTGCAGCCGATAAACCATCAACATATCTATTCCCAAAACTAGCTAAATATGTAAACTTATTTAAGCTACCGTTTACCGACACATTATTGGTAAAACTAGACCCATTATAGTTCAAATCGTCTTGTGTTTGATTGGTGCCGACTACGGTTAAAAAACTTCCTGAAATTTGTTTTGTAGATGCTTTTTTAGTGGTAATATTAATTACAGCAGTTGCAGCGGCATTACCGTAAAGCGTACTTGCCGCGCCCTTGATAATTTCGATAGATTCAACGGTGTTTAAATCCATCAATCGCAAATCAAAATCGTTTGCCACAATCGAAGGGTCATTCACTTGAATACCGTCAATAAGCACCAAAACCTGCCTGTTGTTACCGCCTCTAATAAAATTACCCAAATTCTGCCCTGCGACACTTCGGCTCCCGTTAATTTCAATACCGCTTTTGGTATTTATAAGTTCCGAAATGGTGCGCCCTTGATGGTTTTCAAGTTCTTTTTTTGAAATTTTAATAACCGTTTTTCCCGAGTTTTCACGTTTTAGTTTAAAACGCGAATCGGTAACCACAACTTCGTTCAGCTGTTCTACTTTTGTTGAATCGGTTTGTTGCTGTTGTGCAAAACCAACCATAGATACGCCAAAAAACAGCACACCCAAAACATTTGTTTTTTTCATTTTAATGAATAATTACTCGGAATAGCATGACTCTTCATACCAAAACTTTTATCCCGAAAGTTTGACTTATTAATTTTTTGAAAATGGCAGGTCTCCTGACTTGTTTTATGTTATTTAACCTTCCCATTCTTTATGAAGAACAGTGGTTTAAAAGAAGAAATAACACCCTTTTTAAAAGGAGCTCGGTAATCCCGATATATCGGGAGAGCATAAACTTACAGTTGCGGGAACAGTTCTGGAATTGATAAAAATATCGCACCAGATTCCCTTTTAATTCTTTTCAGTTAAAACTGAATGAAACCAAATTTCGCTGCAAAAATAAACATTCTCTTGATTGTTTATATTAAAACTTTAAATAATATTACTTTTGAAATCAATAAAGCTAAAACCTTGAAAAAAGCCGTCTTTTTATTATTTATAGTTTTCGTTTTTTCATGTAAAAATGAAACAGCCAAACATGTCGTTAAACCTGTTGATGGGATTCAACTTGAATTAAAATATGCCAAAGGATTTTCGGTAACAGACTATTCAACCTATAAAGTCTTAAACATTGAAAACCCATGGCCAAACGCCGAAAAAAGCTATCGTTACGTGTTAATCAATAAGGAAAATGCGGCAAAAACAACGTTTATGAAAGATGCGTTTGATGGCATTATAATAAACCCCATAATAAAAATAGTGGTTACCTCAACCACGCATATACCTGCTTTAGAATTATTGAATGCCGAAAAAACTTTAGTTGGATTTCCCGGAACGGATTTTATTTCATCTGAAAAAATAAGAACCCAAATCGGCCAAGGCAAAATCAGGGAACTTGGTAAAAACGAAAGCATAAACACCGAGGTTTTATTGAGCTTAAACCCGAATGCTGTAATTGGCTTTGGTATTGACGGCAATAACAAAACCTTTGAAACCATAAAAAAATCGGGCATTCCTGTTATTTATAATGGTGATTGGGTTGAGAATTCACCATTGGCAAAAGCCGAATGGATTAAATTTTTTGGAGCGCTTTACAATAAAGAAAAAGAAGCCGATTCTATTTTTAATACCATTGAAAAAAATTATTTGGAAGCTAAAAAACTAGCGCAAACCGTTAAAAACAAACCCACTGTTTTAAGCGGTGCCATGCATAGCGATATTTGGTATTTACCAAACGGATCGAGTACCGAAGCACAGCTTTTTAAAGACGCCAACCTAAACTATCTTTGGAGCGACACTAAAGGTTCCGGGAGTTTAAAACTTAATTTTGAATCTGTTTTTACAACCGCCAAAGATGCCGATATTTGGATAAACCCATCAAATTACACAAGTTTAAAAGCACTTGAAAACTCAAGTTCGCACAATGCCATGTTTATTGCCTTTAAAAACAAAAAAGTATTTACTATTGCAAATACGACTGGCAAAACGGGTGGTGTTTTGTACTACGAATTGGGTTTTGCCAGACCCGATTTGGTACTAAAGGACATTATTAAAATCTGTCACCCAGAGCTATTAAAAGACTACAAACCATTCTTTTTTAAACCCTTAAAATAATTGTCGATTTCAAAAACATACAAGTTTCCGTTTATAACATTAGCGCTCATACTTTTGGTTTGCTTTATAACCAATATAAGTTTGGGCTCGGTTTATATTCCATTAAAAGATGTTTTTAATAGCCTTATCGGAACCGCAACGGAACAGGATACTTGGCAACATATTATTACCAATTACAGATTACCAAAGGCCTTAACAGCCATTTTAGTGGGTTCGGGTTTGGGTATTTCAGGGCTATTGATGCAAACGCTATTTAGAAATCCGTTAGCCGGCCCATTTGTATTGGGCATTAGCTCGGGTGCCAGCTTGGGTGTCGCTTTGATCATTTTAGGCTCAGGTTTGTTTGGCGGTGTTTTTGCATCATTTTTTATATCGAAATGGAGCGTTGTAATCGCAGCAAGTTTGGGTAGTTTTCTGGTGCTTTTAGCCGTTTTAGTGGTTTCCATTAAAGTACGCGATACCATGGCAATTCTTATTATCGGGCTCATGTTTGCCAGTATCACGGCCGCCATTGTAAGTGTGCTTTCCTATTTTGGGTCTGCCGAACAATTGCAGCAATACATTTTTTGGGGCTTTGGAAGTCTAGGTAATTTATCGTGGCATGAATTGTTTATTTTTTCAGTTATATTTTGTTTGGGTATTTTGTTAAGCATCATTTCCATCAAATCGTTAAACACCTTGCTTTTAGGCGAAAATTACGCCGTAAGTTTAGGATTGAATATTAAAAGAAGTCGGTTAATTATTATTGCCGCCACGAGTTTATTGGCAGGAACGATAACTGCTTTTGCGGGTCCCATTGCGTTTATCGGATTGGCTATTCCGCACATAACACGGCAAGTATTTAACACCTCAAACCATAAAATATTATTGCCCGCTGTATTTTTGTTCGGTGCTATTATCATGTTAATTTGCGATAGTATTGCGCAATTACCAAACAGCGATTACACCTTGCCCATTAATGCCATAACCTCTTTAATTGGCGCACCGGTTGTGATTTGGTTATTGGTTAGAAAACGGAAAATGGTGTTTTAATATGAATATAAACTCCAAAATAGCAAAAACAAAATTCCAAAACCTATGCTACAAAAATGAGAGCGATTTTTTGGAATTTAGTAGTTGGAATTTGAAAGTTGTATATTGAAATTTATGAGTGTAAACGAATCACATATTATCTTAAAAACAGAAAATCTTACGATTGGTTATTCAACTAAAAAACGGCAAACTGTTGTGGCTTCAAATATAAATATTGAGTTGAAAAAAGGCGAATTGGTTGGTTTGATTGGTGCCAATGGTATTGGAAAATCGACTTTAATCAGAACCATTACGAATGTTCAAAAACATTTAAAAGGTGATATTCTCATTAATGAAAAACATATTTCAGCTTATCAAGCGGTCGATTTGGCGAAAGTGATGAGCTTGGTTTTAACCGAACAAATAGCCTCTAAAAACCTAACTGTTTTTGAGGTGATCGCATTGGGCAGACAGCCTTACACAAGTTGGATTGGTAATTTATCTGAAAACGACACAATCATTATAAATAAAGCGATAACGCAAACCAACATTGAAAATTTAAAACATAAAAAATGTTTTGAGTTAAGCGACGGCCAGTTACAAAAAGTAATGATTGCACGTGCTTTGGCACAAGACACCGATTTGATTATTTTAGACGAACCCACAACACATCTGGATATGTATCATAAAGCATACATATTAAAACTGCTTCAAAAATTGGCCAAAGAAACGGGCAAAACCATTTTATTTTCTTCACACGAAATCGATTTGGCCATTCAGCTATGCGACAAACTTATTGTAATGACTAAAGGAGAAGTGGTCTCCGACGAACCTTGCAACCTCATTTTAAAAGGCACTTTCGATACTTTATTCCCTAAGGATTTAATAAATTTTGATGCAAACACGGGGAGTTTTAGGGTGAAAAAATAAAAATTAGCTTCTGTTTTACTGTTTTAATTCATTAACTTTAGCACATTCATTCTCAAGTCCTTAAGCTACTTTTAGTTTCAACCTTATAGCATTTAATGCATTATTAACCATTAATTTAAAAGTCATGAAATTCAAAGCAGGTTTAATTCTTTTAACAATTACATTATTTATAGGTTTCTTGTTTTATCAATTTAACAAAGAAAATGAATTTGATTATTCAAAAAAAATAGGCGCGAACGCTATTAAATGCATGCCTGCAAAATTCATCCTTACCGATGTCGATTCAACAAAACAAATATCACCCTTATTTGAAAACCTTGGAAATCACAGTTATAAAGTAAGCACCAAAAACGATTTGGCGCAACGGTTTTTTAATCAAGGATTACGATTAACCTATGCCTTTAACCATGCCGAAGCACATCGTTCTTTTATGGAAGCGGCACGACTAGACCCTAATTTGGCCATGGCTTTTTGGGGGCAAGCCTATGCTTTGGGTCCAAATATTAACGACCCTTTTCCCGACGAAAACCGGAAAAACAAATACAATGAGGCCATATCCAGAGCGATTAAATTAGCACCCAATGCCTCGCAAAAGGAGCAAGCTTTAATAAAAGCATTAGCCCATAGATATTCGGTAGATTTAGACAAAGATGTAACGGAATTAAACCATAAATACATGGAATCTATGGCTGAAGTGGCAAAAGAATATCCGAAAGACCCAGATATTTTAACCCTGTATGCGGCTTCGGTTATGAATACGGTTCCTTGGAATTATTGGGATAACAACGGTAATCCATCGCCCAATATTCCCGAAGCAAAAGCAGCCTTGGAAAAAGCTATGCTTATGAGTCCCGATAACCCCGGAGCGCACCATTATTATATTCACATGGTAGAACTGCCTAAGCCGGATTTGGCTGTTCCAAGTGCAGAAAAACTAGGAGGTTTAATGCCAGCCGCTGGACACATTGTTCACATGCCATCGCATATTTTTATTCGGGTTGGGCGTTACAAAGATGCTGTTTTAGCCAATCAGCAAGCTATTTTGGCAGATGAGGATTATATTTCGCAATGCCTTTCACAAGGTATGTATCCGCTTGGGTATTATCCGCATAACATTCATTTTTTATGGTCTGCTTCAAGCCTTTTAGGCAATAGCGACCTCGCCATTGATGCTGCAAAAAAAACGGCTGAAAAAGTTCCTGTGGGCGAAATGAAAGAACTACATTTTTTACAAAACTTTGCAGCAACCCCACTTTTGGCATACACAAGATTTGGTAAATGGAATGATATTTTAACCTATCCAAAACCTAATGATGGCATCAAGCACCTTAAACTTATATGGCATTATGCTAGAGGCGTAGCTTTTGTTAGAAAGAACAATATCAAGGAAGCCAAAGAAGAACTTGAGGCTATACAAACATTGGTTGATGACCCCGAAATGGAAACCCTTGTAGCGACCGGTTTTGACAACGGTACTACGATTGCAAAATTAGCTTACCAAGTGGTTGCCGGCGAAATAGCTTTATTGGAAAAAAATTACAACTTAGCTATTGGTCATTTTGAAAACGCCGTAGTAATGGAAGACAACCTGGTTTACAACGAGCCATCCGCATGGTACATTCCACCGAGACAAAATTTGGGAGCCGCATTATTAAAAGCCGGAAAATACAGTGAAGCCGAACACGTTTACCACAAAGATTTAGAAGATTTAAGGCAAAATGGTTGGTCGCTAATGGGCTTATATGAAAGTTTAAGGGCTCAAGGAAAATTAAATGAAGCTGCCAGCGTAATGCAAGAATTTAACCTGGCATGGCAAGATGCGGATATAGAAATAAATACCTCTGTTCTTTAATATAAGATTAAATTTATCTCTTATTTATTCTTTTTATCCTCAAGGTAAAAATTTATCTTTGGGTAAACTTCTATTTTAAATGAACGACAACCTAATTCTTATCATAGCTATTCTTATTTCCGGTGGCATTGGTGCCTATTTGGGCATGCTATTTACCAAACTTAAAAGCAAAAGCGAACAAAGCACTTTGGAGGAACGCCAAAACCAAGCGCATCAAACTATTGATGAATTAAAGCAAAATTTAAGCAAAATTGAAAACGAACGTGAAACTATTCGGAAGGAAAAAGACTTTTTAAATGCTGAATTGACCAGAAGAAATACCGAATACGAAAATCTGCAACAATTGAGCTTAAAACGTGATGCGGAAATTGAAGAACGTCAAGAACAATTACGAAAAGATTTCGAATTATTAGCTACAAAAATACTCGATGAAAAATCTGAAAAATTCACACTTCAGAATAAGGAGAACATCAAAAACATTTTAAATCCGCTTCAAGAAAAAATTAAAGTCTTTGAAGAAAAAGTAGATTTAACCCAAAAAGAAAGCATCAGCATGCACTCTGCTTTAAAAGAGCAATTGCTGGGATTAAAAGACCTCAACCAACAAATGACCAAGGAAGCCACCAATTTAACCAGAGCTTTAAAAGGCGATAGTAAAATGCAGGGAAATTGGGGCGAATTGGTTTTAGAACGCGTTTTGGAAAAATCCGGACTGGAAAAAGACAGAGAGTATTTTGTGCAACAAAGCTTTACTTTGGCAGACGGCTCTCGCGTATTGCCCGATGTGGTTTTACACCTTCCCGATGGTAAAAAAATGGTTATTGACAGTAAAGTATCATTAACCGATTATGAGCGTTTGGTAAATGCTGAAGATGATGACAAACCATCCTTTTTAAAAGCACATGTTAACTCCATAAAAAAACATGTGGATCAACTTTCCGAAAAAAATTATCAGGATTTATACGATATTGAATCACCCGATTTTGTATTGATGTTCATCCCCATTGAACCTGCTTTTGCGGTTGTTGTAAATGAAGACAATTCTATTTATAACAAAGCTTTCGAAAAGAACATTGTTATTGTAACGCCATCCACTTTATTGGCAACTTTACGTACCATTGATAGCATGTGGAACAACGAAAAACAACAGCGAAATGCTATTGAAATTGCGCGTCAAGCTGGGGCATTATACGATAAATTTGAAGGTTTGGTTAGTGATTTAACAGGTGTGGGCAAAAAAATTGATGCCGCTAAAAGTGATTATTCGGCAGCCATGAATAAACTAGTCGATGGCCGAGGCAATTTAATTACCAGTGTTGAAAAACTTAAAAAAATGGGAGCAAAAGCTAAAAAAGCATTACCTGAAGCTATAATAAAACGCGCAGAAGAAGACGACTTATAAAATTTAAAGCTATGTTTAAACACATTAAAGATTCCCAAATTACAATTTCCGAACTCATGTTGCCATCGCACTCTAATTTTAGCGGTAAAATCCATGGGGGCTATATTTTGAATTTAATGGATCAAATTGCTTTTGCTTGTGCTTCAAGACATTCCCGACATTATTGCGTAACGGCATCTGTTAACAAGGTCGATTTTTTAAACCCTATTGAAGTTGGCGAATTGGTAACCCTTAAAGCCTCTGTAAATTACACCGGGCGAACCTCAATGGTTATTGGTGTTCGGGTAGAATCTGAAAACATTCATTCAGGCGAAACAAAACATTGCAACTCATCATATTTTACCATGGTGGCTAAGGATGACGATGGGAACAATGTACCCGTGCCCGGAATTATTCTAAACTCCAAAACCGCCATCCGCAGGTTTTCAAGAAGTATTACCAGGCAGGAACATGCAAAAAAAAGATCTGAATATTTTAAAGCTTCTGGGTTTAAAATTGAAGAGCATTTAGACTTGCTTAAAACACATAACGTTAAATTAGAGTTTAGTTAAATTAAAAAACCGCATAACAATCTTACCAATTTGCTATGCGATTAAAACTAACAACACTATTAATTAGTTACTGAGTTTATACAATACATAAGCAGCAATTGCCATTACCAAGTCGCGTACGGCCACATCTAAATATTGGCCGCTAAATATTAAAGTAAGGGCAATTAAAGCCAGCCATAGGGCGACTATTATGGCTCCTATTTTGGTTTTAACCAATACAATAATTCCTGCTGCAATTTCAATAATTCCAACAATAATCATAAAAGTTGAGGCATCAAAAGGCAACAATTCTTGAAACCCTGAACTTAAATACTGGCTCCAATCTGTCAAAATATTTGTAAATTTATCTAATCCGGCCACAATGGGCACTAAACCAAAGGTATACTTCAGTAATGTTTGTTCATTCATAATATCATTATTTTAGTTATTCTATGCTTTTGATACCCAAACTTTAAAAAAGTTACAAAACTTTGTAACTATTTGCAGATTAACCCATCTAAAGGAAAAACAAACACATGAAAGCCATTAAAATAAGTGATTATAACAATCATACCATTCATGATTTTGATGTTATTACGCAAATACTGAGTGGAGAAAAAGGCCTGTACGAAATTTTAATGCGGAGAAACAACCAAAAACTATATCGCGTTGTACGGAGCTATATTAAGGATGAAGATGTTATAAAAGACATTATGCAAAACACGTATATAAAGGCTTACGAGAAACTATATCAATTTAGTAAAAAATCGGAGTTTTCAACTTGGTTGATCAGAATTGGCATTAATGAAGCGTTGCACGAATTAAAATCTAAACAGCGTAACCTTGTTATCCATCCAAACACCAACCGTATTAAATCATTTACAGAAGCATCAAAAAACATGAATCCGGAGCATAATATTATTCAAAGGGAAGCCAAATGGATTTTAGAAAAAGTAATTGACCAGCTTCCAGAAAAGTATAAAGTGGTTTATATACTAAGTGAAGTTGAAAACATGAAAATTAAAGACATTAGTGACTGCCTTGGCATTTCAATAAACAACGTAAAAGTTAGAACCCATCGGGCCAAACAAATGCTGAAAGACAATCTTTACGAGTTATCGCAAAAACCCAATGTGTTTGAATTCGGATTTGAAAAATGCGATAATTTAGTGAAACATGTAATTAAAAATATTTAACCACGACTAAAACTAACATTAACACTCCACGAAAATGGTTGGTAGCAAAAATAAACGCAATTGGTTTTTTTTGATAGTGCTATTAATCCTGTGCGCGTTTATGGGCTATCAATACATCTATCAAGACCATAGAGATATTGAAACGGAAAAAGCCGAATACACTACAACACCGCAATCCATTAGTGATGAATTTAAGCAAGACGCCCTTAAATCTGAAAAAAAATTCCTTAATAAAACCATTGAAATCTTAGGTATAGTTACCGAAGTTAACCAAAATAACATAACCTTAAACGACTTGGTTTTTTGTCAATTCAATGACATGTTAAACCAATCGATAAAAATTAATACAACTCTTAAAGTAAAAGGACGTTGCATTGGCTACGATGATTTGTTAGAGCAAGTTAAGTTAGACCAATGCACAATTATTAATTAACTAAAACTACAATTATGAAAACAAAACTACTCGCCTTAATGTTTTTAGGAATGTTAAGTGCACATGCTCAAACCACCCATAATCTTAATTGGGAAATTGGTATTGGAACCCTAGATTTAACTATTGATGAAGGCGATACTGTTATTTGGACGTGGACGGACAGTGCCCCTCACACCGTATCTAGCTTACCGGGAAGTACAGAGACTTTTGATAGTGGTTCAAAAACTGGAGTCAATTCGACATATTCTAAAACCTTTAATGCAGCTGGTTCAAATCCATATCAATGTAATTTCCATCCGTCAACCATGAAGGGCACCATAACCGTAGAAGCTGCGCTTAGTGTAGATGATTTTCGTTTAAAAGGATTTGCAATTATTCCAAACCCAGCAAATACGGTAATTTCATTTAAGCTTCCTAAAGGATTAAATACGGGGACTATTAGCGTTTTCGATTTATTGGGCAAACAACTTTATTCAAATACCATTACAAAAACCACTGTTGATATTTCAGGTTTGACCAACGGATTGTACTTTGTTAAAATCTCGTCAGAAGGCATCAATCACACGAAACGCTTTATAAAGCAATAACAGTTTATGAAACTCGTATTTTTAATTTTTTGCTTTCCTGTATTTTGTTTTTCCCAAGATGATTTATTGGATGAAATCAATACCGATTCAACGGGAATACAATATGCAACAGCAGTATTTAAAGGATTGAAAATTGTAAATTTTGAATCGACCAAATTGGTTGCAAAAAAACAGTTAACCTTTATTGTGGCGCACCGGTTTGGCAGTATTGAAAATGGTTTTGATAGCTTTTTTGGTCTTGATGATGCGGTAACACGTTTAAATTTTGTTTACGGAATTTCAGATGGTTTTAATATTGGAGCCTCCAGAAGTTCTTTTCAGAAAATTTATGAGTTTTCAGCAAAGTACAGATTGCTGAGGCAAACTGAAAGCGGTTTTCCATTTACCGTTGTTGGCTATAATTCGTTTTTAATCAACACGGGTTTAGATAAAAGCAATTTGCCTCTTTTAAAGTTTAAACACCGATTAGGCCAAACGGTTCAAGTGTTAATATCAAGAAAGTTAAATACCAACTTTTCGGTTGAATTGGCTCCAACCTTTTTTCACGATAACCTAACATCTTCGTTTTATGATGAAAACCAAGTAAAATTAAGTGATCAGGACAACTCACAATTCGCTCTGGGTTTTGGTGGCAGGTACAAACTGGGTAAACGCTGGTCTTTAAACATGGATTATGGCTGGCACTTAAACCGCGATAGTAATTCGCCGTTTAAAAACCCTTTATCCATAGGTTTGGATTTGGAAACTGGCGGACATGTATTTCAAATGCATTTTACCAATGCGCAAGGCATGAATACCAATAGTTTTTTAGGCCAAGGCACTGGAGATTGGAGCGATGGCAATATCTATTTCGGATTTAACCTAAGCAGAGTATTTTAACCCACAGTTATGAAAAAAGTATTTATAACATTAGTTTTTACGGCGTTCATCCTCTTGGGGTGCTCACACACAAGTACCGACGACTTGACTGATACACAGCCATTGCCTACTTTGGTTACTTATAACAATATAAAATCTACCATTAACAACAACTGTATTTTTTGCCATAGCAATCCGCCAGTAAACGGTGCGCCAATTTCCTTAACCACGTACAACGAAGTTAAAAACGCCGTTCAAATAAATGGTTTAATTGGTCGGATTTCAAAACAAGTAGGAGAAGCTGGAGCGATGCCATTGGGCGGGCCAAGGTTGCCACAAAACCTAATTGACGAAATCATACAATGGCAAGCCGATGGCTTACTGGAGTAGTGATTTCTCATTAATAACAATGTAATTTTATAGTTATGAAAAATGCCATTTACGTATTGTTTTTAATCTGTTTTAGCTTGTCTGCGCAGACCAAATACATAACTAAAACGGGAGTGGTGAATTTTGAAGCCTCAGTGCCATCTTTTGAAGAAGTTAAAGCATCCCACAACTTGGTTACAGCCATAATAAACATTGAAAATGGCGAGTTTGCAGCATTAGCCTTAGTGAAAGGATTTCGTTTTAAAAATGCTTTAATGGAAGAACATTTTAATGAAAACTATGCCGAATCGGATAAGTTTCCAAAAGCTACCTTTAAAGGGAAAATAAAGGATTTTAATATAGTTGATTTGAAAACTGAAACAGCATTTTATACCATAAAAGGCGAACTGAATTTTCACGGAAAAACAAAAGCATTTGATGCTTTAAACATCTCCATTTCAAAAGATAATGATATGATTATTTTATCGGGAAACTTTAAAGCAAAAGCATCTGATTTTGATATTGAAATCCCTAAAATAGTCAGTAATAAAATTTCTGAAACCATTGAGGTTTCATTTGAATTTAATATGAAAAAGAAATAAAAAGAGGCTGTCTGAAAAGTGATTACCCTCTGTCAAACTGAGCGCAGTCGAAGTTTTAATATTCTGAAAACCAAAACATTTCGACTGCGCTCAATGTGACATTTAGGGTAGAAATTGGCTTTTTAGACAACCTCTTTTATTCAAATTATTATTTACTCAAATACATTTTTCGTCTCGAATACAAATCGTAAAACTGGTCGTCTTTTAAACTATCGATAAACAAGATGCTTTCGCCTGTACTCTTCATTTCCGGACCAAGTTTTTTGTTTACATTAGGGAACTTATTAAAAGAGAACACCGGCTGCTTAATGGCAAAACCTTCTAATTTTGGATTAAAAACAAAATCCTTAATCTTCTTCTCCCCTAACATTACTTTAGTTGCATAATTTACATAAGGTTCGCCGTAGGCCTTTGCAATAAACGGTACGGTACGAGAAGCTCTTGGGTTGGCTTCAATAATATAGACGATATCGTCTTTAATGGCAAACTGAATGTTTATCAGGCCAACCGTATTTAATGCCAAAGCAATCTTTTTAGTGTGGTCTTTTATTTGTTGCATCACAAATTCGCCAATGTTAAATGGCGGTAAAGTTGAATTACTATCACCCGAGTGGATTCCACAAGGTTCGATATGTTCCATAATCCCGATAATGTAAACATCCTCGCCATCGCAAATCGCATCCGCTTCGGCTTCAATGGCACCATCCAAGTAATGGTCTAAAAGCAACTGATTCCCAGGCATGCGTCGTAACAAATCAACCACATGCTTTTCTAATTCTTCTTTATTAATCACAATTTTCATGCCTTGCCCTCCCAAAACATAAGACGGACGCACTAAAATCGGGAAATCCAAAACATCGGCAATGGCTGCAGCTTCATCGGCCGTGGTTGCAATATCAAATTGCGGATAAGGAATATCATTTGCTTTTAACAACTTTGAAAAATTCCCCCTATCTTCAGCTAAATCCAACGATTCAAAGCTGGTTCCTATAATTTTAATACCGTATTTGGTGAGTTTTTCTGCAAGCTTTAAAGCCGTTTGCCCACCTAATTGCACAATAACACCTTCTGGCTTTTCATGCTTGATGATGTCGTAAATATGTTCCCAAAAAACAGGTTCGAAATATAACTTATCGGCCGTATCAAAATCGGTTGAAACGGTTTCTGGGTTACAGTTAATCATAATGGTTTCGTAACCACATTCCGCAGCAGCTAAAACCCCGTGAACACAGCAATAATCGAACTCAATCCCTTGCCCTATTCTATTAGGACCAGAGCCTAAAACAATGATTTTCTTCTTATCGGTTACAATACTTTCATTGTGCGCAAAACGGTTTCCATCGGCGGTTTCCATATCGCTTTCAAAAGTAGAATAGTAATAAGGTGTTTTGGCTTCAAATTCTGCGGCACAGGTGTCGACCAATTTGTAAACGCGATTGATACCAAGTTCTTCCCTTTTATTATAAACCTGACTTTCTAAACAATTCAACATGTGTGCTATTTGGCGGTCGCCATAGCCTTTTTGTTTCGCTTCAAGCAATAAATCCTTTTGAATCGTATCAATGGTAAAGGTTGAAATTTCGTTGTTAAGGAAATGTAGCTCTTCATATTGTTTTAAAAACCACATATCAATTTTTGTGATTTCGTGGATTCTACTTAACGGAATGCCCATGCGAATGGCGTCGTAAATTATAAAAACACGATCCCAAGATGCGTAGGTTAGCTTTTCGATGATTTGGTCGTAATTCTTATTTTCCTTTCCGTCTGCACCTAAACCATTTCGTTTAATCTCCAGTGACTGTGTGGCTTTATGGAGTGCTTCTTGAAACGAACGTCCAATACCCATAACCTCACCAACGGATTTCATTTGAAGCCCTAAGGTTCTGTCGCTGCCTTCAAACTTATCAAAATTCCAACGCGGTATTTTTACGATAACATAATCTAAAGTTGGCTCGAACAGCGCCGAAGTTGATTTTGTAATTTGATTTTGTAATTCATCCAAATGGTAGCCTATCGCCAATTTAGCTGCAATTTTTGCAATGGGATATCCTGTGGCTTTACTCGCTAAAGCGGAAGAACGCGACACACGCGGATTGATTTCAATAGCAATAATATCTTCGTTTTCATCCGGAGACACAGCAAATTGCACATTACAACCACCGGCGAAATCGCCAATACTGCGCATCATGTGGATGGCCATATCACGCATTTTTTGGTAAGTTCTATCGCTTAAAGTCATGGCTGGTGCCACCGTAATGGAGTCTCCGGTATGAATGCCCATTGGGTCCATATTTTCAATAGAACATATAATAACCACGTTATCATTGGCATCTCTAAGCAGCTCCAATTCGTACTCTTTCCAACCAATTAGTGCTTTATCAATCATCACTTCGTGGATTGGGGAAATTTCTAAACCACGAGTTAACAGTTCATCAAAATCTTCTTCTTTGTGCACAAAAGATGCGCCCGCTCCACCTAATGTATAAGACGCTCTAATTACCAACGGAAATCCAAACTCTTGTGCAATTTCTTTTCCTTTTAAATACGATGTTGCTGTAGCTTGAGGTGCCATGGGCACACCTATTTTTAGCATCAGTTCTCTAAACTGCTCTCTATCTTCGGTAATATTAATGGCATCAATATCTACACCAATAATTTCAACATCAAAATCTTCCCAAATTCCTTTTTCATCGGCTTCAATACATAAATTTAACGCCGTTTGTCCGCCCATAGTTGGTAAAACAGCATCGATTTGCGGATGCTCTTTAAGTATTTTTATAAGTGACTTTGTGGTAAGCGGCAACAAATAAATATGGTCGGCCATTGAAGGATCTGTCATAATTGTCGCTGGGTTGGAATTAATCAATACCGTTTCAATCCCATCTTCCCTCAACGATCGTAGTGCTTGAGATCCTGAGTAATCAAATTCGCATGCTTGTCCTATTATAATTGGACCAGAACCAATAATTAAAATAGATTTTAGTGTTTCGTTTTTCGGCATTTTGTTTGTATTGTGTTTTATTTAAAAGTGTTACAAAAATACTGTTTAGCAGATATAAAAAAAGGCGTTACCGTTAAGTAACACCTTTTTATTATCAACAATTGTTAATCATTATTTCTTATGTCTAATTTCAGATGACACAGATAATTTTTTTCTTCCTTTAGCTCTTCTACGTGCTAATACCTTTCTACCGTTAGCAGAAGCCATTCTTTCTCTAAAACCATGCTTGTTTTTTCTCTTTCTTTTAGATGGCTGAAATGTTCTTTTACTCATTATCTTATATCTTTAAATCTGAATTGTAATTTTTATAATGTATTAGGCTCCCCTAAAAACCGAGGGCAAATATACAAAGCCTTTATTACTTTGACAAACCTTATTTTAAAATATTTTTAATTTATTTTTTTAAAGCTAAAACGCTTGCCACACCTTTATTTATTTGGGCTAACCCTTAGTTTTTGTTACCGCCCTATGTTCTTTTATTAATAAAAATTTAGTTTCTTTGCAGTTACAAAACAACAAATAAAGATTTTAAAAAAAAAAAAAAGCTTCTAAATCTATTATAAATTACGCATCATGTACAATAAAATTATAAAACTAATTATTGCAGCGGGTATTATTGCTTATGCCGTTTACCAGTTCACCGAAGGTTATATTGGTAATGGAATTATGTTTATTTTGTTATCATTAATTTTTGTGTTCTTATATTTTAAAAATGAATTTATTTTATTGGCTTTTTTAAGATTGCGTAAACAGGATTTTGACGGCGCCAAAAAATGGTTGAGCAAAATTAAAAATCCAGAGACTGCTTTAGTAAGAAAACAACAAGGGTATTACAATTATCTACACGGTTTGATGGTATCTCAAAGTAATATGAATGAAGCCGAAAAGTATTTTAAAAAGGCGATTTCGTTAGGCTTATCCATGGATCATGATTTAGCCATGGCCAAATTGAATTTATCTGGTATTGCATTTTCTAAACGCAGAAAACAAGAAGCCCAAAAATTATTATCTGAAGCTCAAAAACTAGATAAACAAGGCATGCTTACCGATCAGATTAAAATGATGAAACAAAATATGAAGCGCGCTGCAGGACCAAATCAACATTATGGAGCTGGTGGCTCTTTAAGAGCGCAGAAACGCAGAGGTTAAATGAGCGGAGACCACAATCTGCAATATGATTCTTTTAATTTTTCGAATTTAGAGCGATTTAAATACGTATTGTAATTTACCTCATCACTATTTTCCATATCTTCTAAAAAGTGCTTTTTAATGATTTTGCTTTGTGCTTCATCATAAATTAAAGAGTTTATTTCGAAGTTTATATTAAAGCTACGGTAATCCATATTTGATGTGCCAACGGTAGAAAATATATCGTCAACCACCATGGTTTTCGCATGAATAAAACCTTTGTTGTATTTATACACTTTAATACCGGCTTTTAATAAGGCGTCCAAGTACGAGTTTGAGGCGTGTTTAACAATCCAGGAATCTGATTTTTTGGGAATGATTAACTTAACATCAATACCGCTTTTGGCAGCTATTTGTAAAGCGGTTATTATTTGCTCATTGGGCACAAAATAAGGCGTTGTAATATAAATATAGTCGTTGGCCGTAACTATGGCTGTAAAAATAACTTCCATAATATTTGCCCAATCGGTATCCGGTCCACTGGCAGCAATTTGTAAAGCTACGTTGCCATTTTCCATTTCAACCTCTGGAAAAAACGTTTTATAAACTGCCAATTTCTCATCCGAAACAAAATCCCAAGTGGACAAAAAATGGATTTGCAACGATTTTACAGCTTCACCTTCGATACGCAAATGGGTGTCGCGCCAAAAACGGTCACTATCGTTTTCGTTAAGATATTCGTCCGAAATATTAATACCGCCAACATAACCTATTTTACCATCTATAACAGCTATTTTCCGGTGGTTTCTGTAATTCATTTTCCCGGTGAATTTGGAAAAAAGAACGGGCATAAACGGATGGTGTTTTACTCCAGAACTGGATAGTTTACGCTTCATTTGGGTTGATATTTTGCTACCAACATCATCGTAAATCAATCTCACCTTTAAGCCAGCTTCGGCTTTTTCGCAAAGTACATTTAACACCTGCGTTCCAATATCATCATCTTTAACAATATAATATTCTAAATGAATGTGATGTTCAGCATTTTTTAAATCGTCTAAAAGATGTTTGAATTTAGCATCGCCATTTTTGAGGATTGCAATCTTATTTTTTAAAGTTAAAGGCTCATCATCGCTTTCATAAAGCAACTTTACCAGTTTTACTTTATCGTCTAAATAGTTGTCTACCTTTTTAATTTCCGCTTTGCTAAACTCTAATTCCTTATTGATGGATTTTATAACACTTTTATTGAGAATATGCTTTCTGCTAAAAATTTTATTTTTCCGATATTCTTGCCCAAAAAGATAATAAACCAACAATCCCAAAAACGGGAAGAACACCAAAACGATAATGTAAGATAGTGTTTTGGTTGGATTTATACGTTTAAAAAAAATGGTAATTACTGCAGATATAGCTAATATATAATTGACTATAATGAGTAAATACCAAATGTTTTCTTTTATAAAATTGAGCATTTAAGGACCGGTCTGGTAGACGCCGGCTTTAGGAATTTCAATCTTATACAGTTTTCTGGAACTGTTGTTAAGATGCGGCTCACGCAACCATGGGTTATGCAGTTTTAATATTTTGTAATTGATACCAAAATCTTGCGCGAATTTTGAAAAATCGGCAACCGCCGTATCCACTTCTACCTGGTAAGTTGGTATGTTTTTGTACAAATCCTTTTCTCTAAAATTAAAGCCGTATTTATCCGGATTTGATAAAATTTCTTTTAAAGCAACAATTCTAAAGAGGTAACGACCTGTTTCTTCGCCCAATAATAAATCGTAGTAATTATTGACATTTTGTGCTTTTAAACGTCGAGACATGCCCGCGTTTCCTCCGTTATAGGCAGCAGCAGCTAGTGTCCAAGACCCTAATCTCTCTTTAGAGTTTTTTAAATATTTACAAGCTACTTCGGTGGCCTTTTCCAGGTTATAGCGCTCGTCAACATTTGCATTAATTTCTAACCCGTTTTCTCTTCCGGTAGCTTTCATGATTTGCCAAACACCTCGCGCTCCAGCAGGCGACACAGCGTTTGTTAATCCGCTTTCAATAACTGCCAAATACTTAAAATCGTCTGGAATACCGTGTTTTGCCAAAATAGGCTCAATAATCGGGAAGTATTTTTTAGAGCGTTTAAACATTAACAACCCGTTAGATTGCCAATAGGTGTTAACCAACAACTCTCTGTCCATACGCTCTAAAATATCTGGATTTTGTAAGGGCATTGGTTCGCCAGCAAAATTCAAATCGTCTGGAACTTGAAGTGCATAAACATTATAATCGTTTATTAATTTGGTTTCAAAATTTTCATCGGTGGGAGCATCTTGTAGGGCATAAATAAATAATCCGCATAAACTTAATAATCCTACAAACGCAAGTGCTTTCTGTATTATCTTCATTTTTAAAAAGTTTTTCTAAAGGTAAAAAAAAGGATTAGGTTTCTAAAATTATACGAGGTAAATTTTCATTAAACCACTTATATTTATTAATAATCATAATATGCGTACCGCCTTTTATGATAATACATTGTTTAATATTTTTTAATGGAAATACCGGGTCGTTATCGCCATGGATATGTATTATTTTGGGGTCGGAATCTTTTTGATTCCAACGCACCATATTTTCTATGGCCCAACTTAAATATGTACTGTCATTTACCGATAAATATTTTTTATAAAGCTCCAAGCGTTTATTTATATTGCCGCCAAAAGCGAGTTTAGCAAAGGCATCAATATTGCTGGCAAGTTGTGTTGGTATTAACTTATAGGCTTTTGTGGCTTTGGTGATAAGCATGCGTTTTGGCAATTCGCGCATGGATTTTACACTCGATACAATAATGAGTTTTCTAACACTGATGTGCTTTGCCATTTCTTGCACCAAAACGCCTCCAAACGACACGCCCAGCAATACAACATTGTCATGATTAATACAATTTGAAAGCCGCAATGCATACGCGCTCAATAATTCGTTTTTTAAAGGAATCATCCACTCTAAATAATGTATTTCAAACTGATTTTCCGGCAACTTGATATGCTCGAAAATTTTAGGACTTGCAGCCATTCCCGGCATAAAATACACTGGTATTATCTCTTGACCCATAAGGTTTTAACCTTTAATACTGTTGATGGTAACGAAATTTTTCGTACTTTTGCACAAAGTTATGAAATAGTGCTCGCTATTTTAGAAATTCCTAAGAAATTAAATTAATACATTATGGTTGATACTGCAGAATTAATTGACAATGATTTTTTACGTCAATATGAAATTAAAATTGATGACCATTTGGCAAAAATTGAATATTCCTTACAAGAACGAAAGATTTTTTTAACCAAACTTATTATTCCTGAAGGTATAAAAGACGAAAATTTTAAAAAAGAATTTTTGACCCTTGTTTTTGATCAAATTCAAGAACGCAATTTAAGCGTAGTTCCAACAAGCCCTGAAATTGCTAAGTTTGTAAGAAGCAATAGAAAATACAAACGCATGCTTCCGGTTGGCGTGAGGATATAGAAAGTTAGAAGTTAGAAGTTAGAAGTTAGAAGTTAGAAAAATATGAAATCCGAAGTTTAGGCTTCGGATTTTTTTTTGTTTATCAAACTATAAGTTCTTTTTCAAATTCAAACCTTACCAAACCATCCTCATCAATTTTGGTGAGTTTAATCTGGTGCAGCGTATTTACCAATTCTGGGTTCCAAGGCGTTTTTACTTTAATGTAATTTTCTGTAAACCCATGAATATAACCATCTTTATTTTCGCTTTCAAACAAAACGGTTCTACGGCTTCCTATCTGATTTTCATAAAAGGCACGACGCTTTTTTACCGATAAACCACGTAACATTTTACTGCGCTTACTCCTTACATTCATAGGCACTACGCCTTCCATTTCTGCAGCTTCGGTATTATCGCGTTCAGAATACGTAAATACATGTAAATACGAAATATCCAACTCGGTCAAGAAATTATAGGTTTCTAAAAAATGGTCGTCGGTTTCACCCGGAAATCCAACAATAACATCAACACCAATACAGGCATGCGGCATTACTTCCTTTATTTTTGAAACCCGATCAATATACAATTCGCGCATGTAACGACGTTTCATTTTTTTTAGAATCGCATTGCTTCCCGATTGTAAGGGAATATGAAAATGAGGCACAAAAGCCCTGGATTTTGAAACCAAATCGATGGTTTCGTTCTTTAGAAGGTTAGGCTCGATTGATGAGATGCGCAAACGCTCGATGCCTTCAACTTTATCCAACTCGGTAACCAAATCCAAAAAAGTGTGCTCGTGTTTTTTATTGCCAAATTCACCTTTACCGTAGTCGCCAATATTAACGCCCGTTAAAACAATCTCTTTAATGTTTTGCTTTGCAATGTCTTTTGCATTTTTCAACACGTTTTCCAAAGCATCGCTACGTGAAATACCACGAGCCAACGGAATGGTGCAATAGGTACATTTATAATCGCAACCATCTTGTACTTTTAAAAAAGCACGGGTCCTGTCGCCCATTGAATAACTACCCACATAAAAATCGGCATCTTCAATTTCGCAGGAATGCACTTCGCCAAAATCGTTTTTCGACAAATCGTTTAAGTAATCGGTAATCTTGAATTTTTCGGTAGCACCAAGCACCAAATCCACACCGTTAACATCGGCCAATTCTTGTGGTTTAAGTTGGGCATAACAGCCCACCGCAGCAACAAAAGCCTCGGGGTTTGCTTTTTGGGCTTGCTTTACAATGGTTTTAAAACGCTTATCGGCATTTTCGGTAACCGAACAGGTATTGATAACATATATATCGGCTTTTTCAGAAAAATCGACACGGTTAAAACCTTCATCGGTAAAATTTCTGGCAATGGTTGAAGTTTCCGAAAAATTTAGTTTACAACCTAAAGTATAAAACGCGACTTTATTTTTCATGTATCTATTTTGATTTTCACAAATGGAAAACCTTGTTATATAACCTGTTTCTATTAAAAGACTGCAAATTTACAACTAAAATATTATATTGAAAAATGGAAGGGTTTAAAGAAAATGCCGTGGCTTTATTGAGCTATGCGCCAACTATAAAACATTAATTTTATCATCAAATTTTTCTACCTGTTCTTGCTCGATTTCTTTTTCGTTTAAAATACCGAAAACTATAGCATACAATCCAAACCCATAAAACAGCGTACTTAAAAACTCCTGCAGAGGAAACATGCCTTTAAACAACTGAACGGCCTGCAAGCCTTCGCTCGCTACATAAGACAATACACCAATAAAAACACATTTAAAACTCTTTTTATTGAATACAACTTGTCTTAAAAAAGCAAATTGAAGCATGAGTAAAGATATAAAGAAGGAAATCAATGCAGGCACAAAAAAAGCTTTGAGGTCATCATAAAGAAACCACGTCATAAAAACGGTATAAACAAACAAAATTGAAGTAAAGGGGATTAGCCTTGAAACGCTAAAATCTTTGTTATGGGAGAATGTATAACTTAAAAACAATTTAGCCGCTGTAAAAAAAGCGATGGTTATACCTAAAAGAACAACGCTATCTCCTTTTAACAAGATAATTAAATCGCCTAAAAGAAACGATAATAATGCCCAAAATACCATTTTGTGCTTTGTATCATTTTTATTAATTAAATTGAAATAAAAATACCCCAATAAAATTATAATTACCCAAGGCTTAGACATAAACCTATAGGGAAACTGAGCACAATTTAGCTTCACAACAATATCGATTGACAACACGATAAAATAGAGCAATGCAAATTGTTTATGGTTTAAAAAAACACGTTTTATCATTATTTGGGGCAATGATGAATGTCGACGAAAATAACAAAAATACCGATTACAATCTAATTTGTAGTAAAATAAATATAGTAAGATCTTTTTCTTTCAATTTGTTTAGGCTACAGCTAGTCTTTATGCTTACAATTAATACGTTTTTTTATGAAAAAAGGAAATAAGAAAATTAATTCATTAGTGTTTTCCAATATCATTTATTTCATCTTTAATAACGACAACTGTTTTTTTCCATTTTTTTTCTAATAAAATATAAAACAAGTACACGAAGCCCAATCCAAATGGTACAGTAATTATACTAATAACAAAGGTGTTTTCAGGGTCTAAATCCATGATGCCTAACGCAATTAAAACTCCTAAAATTAATCCAGCCAAAAAAGTTCCTGTGTAATAAACAACAACACTTAATATAGCATACAGCCATTTATTTTGCTGATAGTCTACCGATAAATCATAAAATCTTTTTCCAATAAAATAAATAAGTAAAATTCCTAACATTCTAATCTTGGGTTTTATATTAATTTCTAAATATAGCTATTATCGATTTATCGTGAAGAAATAAACATCATCATCGCCTTTTCCTTCATTTCTTTTTGATGAAAAGTAACCCGTTTTGTTTTGGGCGTCAATTATAAAGGAAAAATCGTCCTTATTGCTATTTATGGGTTTTGGCATTTTTATGGCTTTTAAAAATGCACCATCGGCATTCATTGTGCTTTTGTAAATATCGAATCCGCCATAACCGTTTGGTCGGTTTGACGCAAAATACAAGGTATTATCTGCACTTATAAACGGAAACATTTCCTTGCTATACGAGTTTACTTTACTGCCCAAATTTTTAGGTTCGCTATAATTTCCGTTTTCTAAAACATCAACCTTAAAAATATCCGATCCGCCTTTTGTGGTTTCCTTGCCTCCTCTAATATTGGCAGTAAAATAAAGGGTTTTGCCATCGGCACTTAAACTGGGATGCGCATACGAAAATTTTGGGTTGCAAAAGGGCAGCACTTTAAAGTTTGTCCAACCTAAAGCCTCATTATACTCGCCTACTTTTATATGAAAATTGGTGTCTTTAAAACTGCCTGACGGCCTGTCTTTATCACTATAATTTGTAGTTAAAAAGAGCTGCTTTCCGTTAGGTGATATCGCAGCACTTGTAATGCGCGTAATACCGTATTTGGCATCAACACCAATGGGGTAAATATTAATTATTTGTCCGTTTTCAGATAATTCACCTTGAAAAATGGCGAGTACGGTGTTTCTTGAAACCTTTTTTACTTTTCCTTTTTTCGTTAAAAAATAGGTTGTGAAAATAATTGTGTTGGCACTGGCGCACATCAATCCATAATGCGGGTGCTCGTTATTTATTTCTAAATTGGTTATCTCATATCTTTCAGTTTGGGAAAACCCAAAGCAGCCAACAAATAAGACGAGATAGCAGAATAACTTCATTAAAAAAAAGGTTTAAAAACAAATATAATATTTTGAATTTAAACCTATTGAGAGCTAGTCACCACTTCAGTATATTACTATACTAATCTCTTCTGAACTTTTTGGTTTCTTCGAAAATGTGTTCGAATATGGCTTCGTCTTTTTCCGTGAATTCTAAATTTTTTCTACTTATAACCACTTTGGCAACTTCAATAGCTTTAGGAAGCTTATAAGTTATAAAACCGGCATTTCCGCCCCAACTGAAACTCGGAATAAAATTTCTTGGGAAACCACTACCGTAAATATTGGCGTTAACGCCAACAACGGTTCCTGTGTTAAACATGGTGTTTATGCCACATTTACTATGGTCGCCCATCATGAGTCCGCAAAACTGTAATCCGGTTTTCGCAAAGCCTTCCGTTTCGTAATCCCACAGGCGTACTTCGGCATAATTATTTTTAAGATTGGAGTTATTGGTGTCGGCGCCTAAATTACACCACTCACCTATTACCGAGTTTCCCAAATAACCTTCGTGCCCTTTATTGGAGTTTTGAAAAATCACGGAATTTTTAATTTCCCCGCCTACTCTACTACAAGGTCCAATGGTTGTTGGTCCATAAATTTTGGTGCCCATTTTTATTCCGGCCCTATCGCACAATGCCAACGGACCGCGAATAAGTGCCCCTTCCATAATTACAGCATCTTTACCTATATATATGGGTCCAAGGCTTGCGTTAAGGGTTGCAAATTCTACGGTGGCACCTTCTTCTATAAAAATATGTTCAGGTGCCACAATGTTGTTTGTAGACGAAATGGGTTGGGATTTCCTGTTTTTTGTAACTATGTTAAAATCCTCTTGAATAGCTTCTCCGTTTTTAGAAAAAATATCCCAAGTGTGCTCTATTTTTATAACATCGCTATTAAGCTCAACAGATTCGTATGTATCAAAATCTATATCTTCTTGGGTATCTTTGGCATAAAAGGCAACCACGGATTCACCATCAAAAATAGCTTGGTTTTCCTTTAAATTTTCAACCAGATACACTAAGGTCTCGTTTGGCAGATAGGAGGCGTTTATCATAACATTCTCGTCCATTTCCACCATCGGGTATTTATCCGACAAATAATCTTCGGTTACCGTTGTTATTGTTGAGCCCAAATAGGTTTCCCATTTTTCGCGAATGGTTAAAATACCTACTCTAATATCTGCAACAGGCCTTGTAAAGGTAAACGGTAATAAATTAATACGCGAAGGACCATCAAATAGAATGTAGTTCATCTTTAATTTATTTTTTAGACGCCAAATATAAACATTACATCAAAAAGTTGTATCTCATTTTACCTAGTAAAACAGTAGCTTATCGTTGTGTTCGAGAACACCTATGCGCACAAAAAAAGCCTTTCAACAATTTTGAAAGGCTTTTAAATATGTATTCGGCTAAATTTATTTTTTAAACTTAGCGTATTTGTTTTTAAATTTATCAATACGACCAGCAGTATCTATCAATTTAGATTTACCGGTATAGTATGGGTGAGATGTTCTTGAAATCTCCATTTTTACAAGCGGATATTCTACGCCATCAACCTCTAAAGTTTCATTAGTAACTGCAGTAGATTTAGTTAAAAACACATCATCGTTAGACATGTCTTTAAATGCTACTAATCTATAATTTTCTGGATGTATACCTTTTCTCATCGCTAAACGCTTTTTATTCTTTATAATTTTCGAGCTGCAA
This sequence comes from Hwangdonia seohaensis, assembly GCF_031932625.1. NCBI lineage: Bacteria > Pseudomonadati > Bacteroidota > Flavobacteriia > Flavobacteriales > Flavobacteriaceae > Hwangdonia > Hwangdonia seohaensis. Next base: position 134,773 of record NZ_JAVSCK010000004.1, on the reverse strand, counting down.
ATTTACGCATTTTTTACAAATGCACAATACTTTTTAATATTTTTTATTCGTATTAAAAATGTAACGTTTTGTTATCTTTGAATACTAACTAATCAACTAACAAATTAAACAAAATATTATGGAAAAATCTATTAAATCTGTTGCTACAAATTACGGTTTGTATTTAGGTATTGTCTTATCGCTATTAACCTTATTGGGTTATGTAAACCTCGATTTATTTACTAAATGGTGGTTTGGTATTGGCATGCTCATTATAATTATCATTTTCGGGATTATATCTTCAATGAAATCCAGAGGTGCTTTAAACGGGTTTATAAGTTATAAAGAAGCTTTTACTTCATATTTTATTACAGTAGCATTAGGTTTAGCTATAAGTACCGTGGTGAGTATTTTAATTTTTAATTTTATTGACCCGGATGCAGCAGTCGCTTTAAAAGAAAAAATATTGGATTCAACTGTTGAAATGATGCGTAATTTTGGCGCACCGGAAGAAGCTATTGCCGAAACCGTAGAAAAAATGGAAGCCGATGAAAGCATGTTTGCCATGGGCAAGGTTTTGCAATCTTTGGCATTTCAGCTTATTGGCTATAGTCTTGTTGGATTAATTGTGGCTTTGGTTGTTAAAAAAAATAATCCAGACGAAGCATAATTTCAGTATTTTTGAAGTGAAAATAATTTTGAAATTTATAAATGAATATATCTGTAGTTATACCACTACTTAACGAACAAGAATCTCTAACAGAATTAAATGATTGGATTGCTAAAGTTATGCAGTCCAATCATTTTTCGTATGAAATCATTTTTATCGACGATGGCAGTACCGATGATTCTTGGCAAATTATCAGCCAGCTATCTAACCAAAATAACCAAGTAAAAGGCATTCGGTTTTTAAAAAACTTCGGAAAATCTCAAGCATTGCACGCAGGTTTTGAAAAAGCCCAAGGCGATGTGGTTATTACCATGGATGCCGATTTACAAGATAATCCAGATGAAATTCCCGAGCTGTACAATATGATTGTAAACGATGGTTTCGATTTGGTTTCGGGCTGGAAAAAGAAACGCTACGATTCGGTGTTAGCAAAAAATTTACCGTCAAAATTATTCAATTGGGCCGCCAGAAAAACCTCGGGTGTAAAATTGAACGATTTTAATTGCGGTCTTAAGGCCTACAAACTGGATGTTGTAAAAAACATTGATGTTAATGGCGAAATGCACCGCTATATCCCCGTGCTTTCCAAAAACGCAGGATTTTCAAAAATTGGCGAAAAAATAGTTCAGCATCAAGCCAGAAAGTATGGCGAAACCAAATTTGGAATGAACCGGTTTGTACACGGTTTTTTAGATTTAATAACCATTTGGTTTTTGTCGCGCTTTGGTAAACGCCCCATGCATTTATTTGGTGCCTTAGGGTTTATTATGTTTGCCATTGGCTTTGGCTTTGCCATTTATTTAGGCATAGACAAATTGTTTTTAAACCCCATGGGCCGACTCATTACCCAACGCCCCCAATTTTACCTAGCACTTTCTACAATGATAATTGGCACCCAGTTTTTTGTTGCTGGTTTTTTAGGCGAAATTATTTTACGTACCAAGCAAAATAAAAAACGCTATTTAATTAAAGACGAATTGAATTTTAATTAAAATATTAGAGCTGAATTATTATAATTATAAAAATTATATTTCTTAAATTTAAAACAATAAACTAACTAACGAAATGCTTATTTTAGCGTTTGTCAACTAATCAATGCTTAAAGATGATTCACATTAAACCAGAAATTTTAGACAGAATAAACTCGTGGTTAACTCCAACTTTCGATGAAGAAACGCAGCAAACCATCAAAGATAGCATCGCCAATAATCCAAAGGATATTCAAGAAAGTTTTTATAAAAATTTAGAATTCGGTACTGGAGGAATGCGTGGTATTATGGGTGTTGGCACCAACAGAATCAACAAATATACCCTCGGAAAAAACACGCAAGGCTTAAGTGATTATTTACATAAATCTTTCCCTAACGAAACGCCAAAAGCCGTAATTGCTTACGATTGCAGACATAATAGCAAATCGTTGGCAAAAGTAGTGGCCGATGTGTTTTCGGCCAACGGCATAAAAGTCTATTTATTTGAGGACTTAAGAGCAACTCCAGAATTATCATTCGCTTTAAGATACTTAAACTGCCACTGTGGTATCGTGCTAACAGCATCGCACAATCCACCGGAATACAACGGTTACAAAGTATATTGGCAAGATGGCGGACAATTAGTACCACCGCACGACAATGCCATTATTAATGAGATAGAAAGTTTAGATTATGCCGACATTAAATTTAAAGCCAATAACGATTTAATCGAATATATAGGAAAAGAGGTTGATGATGCATTTATTAATGCTTCGGTAAGCAACGGAAGTTTTAACACATCGCAAGCCGCGAAAGACGATTTAACCATTGTGTTTACCTCACTTCATGGCACGTCAATTACGGCAGTGCCAGAAACCTTAAAACGTGCGGGTTATAAAAACGTGCATATTGTAAAGGAGCAGGAAGTACCAAATGGCGATTTCCCAACCGTAGCATCACCAAACCCAGAAGAACCTGCGGCATTAAAAATGGCCTTGGAATTAGCCGAAAAAGTTAACGCCGATATTGTTATTGGTACCGATCCAGATTGCGACAGATTGGGCATTGCCGTGCGCAACACAAAAAACGAATTGCAATTGCTTAACGGAAATCAAACCATGTTAATGATGACGCAGTTCCTTTTGAAACAATGGAAAAAACAAGGCAAAATTACAGGAAAGGAATTTATTGCCTCTACCATAGTTTCAACGCCTTTGTTAAGCACCCTTGCGGCATCGTATAATGTAGAGAGTAAAATTGTACTTACCGGTTTTAAATGGATTGCTCAGTTAATCCACGAAAACAAAGACCTCAATTTTATTGGTGGTGGCGAAGAAAGTTTTGGCTACATGGTGGGCGATTTTGTACGCGACAAAGATGCGGTAACCTCAACGCTTTTAGCTTGCGAAATTGCTGCTCAGGCTAATGCAAGTGGCAGTTCGGTTTATAAAGAGTTAATAGACTTGTACGTTGAACACGGCTTCTATAAAGAACACCTAATCGCATTGACCAAAAAAGGAATTGAAGGTGCCGAGGAAATAAAGCAAATGATGATTGATGCGCGCGAAAACCCGCTAACCGAAGTTAACGGCTCGAAAGTAACTAAAATTGAAGACTACCAATTATCGGTTTCAAAAAATATGGTTACTGGAGAAGAAAGCCCTATTGATATCCCAAAATCAAATGTGCTTATTTATTATACCGAAGATGGTACCCAAGTGGCACTAAGACCAAGTGGTACGGAGCCAAAAATAAAATTTTATATGAGTGTTAACACCACTTTAAATTCAGCTTCGGAGTATAAAACCGTAGAAGCGCAACTCGACAAAAAAATAGCAGCGATTGTAAAAGACATGAAATTGAGTTAATGAATCACTTTATAAATATTCTAAAATACGCAAAACCTTATAAGCGTTATGCCATAGGACACATTATTTCTAATGTGTTTTTTGCTTTATTTGGCACCCTGTCATTTGTAGCATTAAAGCCCATGCTCGATGTTATTTTCAAGAAAGACCCTCTTGATGATTTAGGGCAACCCATCGCGCAAATGGCTCCTACCGAGCCCGTTTATACCGGTTTAATGCAAATTGACGATTATGTTGAAAATTTGTTAGCCTACAACATGCACCAGTTTACCGGCGGAGACGATTCGAAAGCATTGATTTTTGTGGTGGGATTGATAGTTGTTATGTTTTTATTAAAAAATATTTTTGGCTATTTAGCCAATTATTTTTTAGTATTCCTAAGAAATGGCGTTATAAGGGACATTAGAAATAAAGTTTATAAAAAAACGGTAGAATTACCGCTATCATATTTCTCCGAGCAACGAAAAGGCGATATATTATCGCGTGTAACCAGTGATGTTTTAGATTTGCAATATTCGTTTTTATCGGTTTTAGAGCTTATTGTTAGAGAGCCTTTAACCATTATTTTCACCATCACGATTATGCTGTATATTAGTCCGCAGCTCACCTTGTTTATTTTTATTTTCATCCCAGTAATGGGCTTTATCATTTCAAAAATCGGTAAAAGTTTAAAACGAAAATCAGATCGTGTTCAAAAAGAACAGGGTATATTTCTGTCTGCTTTGGAAGAAACACTTACGGGACTACGCATCATTAAAGGTTTTAATGCTGAAGAAAAATTCAACCAACAATTTCAGGAATCCACTACGCGATTCTACCATTTTTCAAACAAGTTGCTCAACCGTCAAAATTTAGCATCACCAAGTAGCGAATTCTTGGGCATTCTTATGATTGCCGTTATTTTATGGTACGGTGGTAATTTGGTGCTTACTGGCGATTCTGAATTAGACGGCAGTACATTTCTCGTTTACATGGGGCTGTCTTACAATATATTAACACCGGCAAAAGCCATTTCAAGAGCGCTTTACAACATTAAAAAAGGTGGCGCTGCCGCGGAACGTATTCAAGAAATCATCGACACGCCAAATCCTTTAAAGGATAAAGAAAATGCTATTGAAAAAACCAGTTTCGATTCGGAAATTAAATTTGACAATATTTCTTTTAAATATCAAGACGACTATGTTTTAAAGGATTTTTCCTTAACCATTCCCAAAGGAAAAACCGTCGCGCTTGTTGGGCAGTCTGGTAGCGGAAAATCGACCATAGCCAACCTAATTACCCGTTTTTACGATGTAAATAAAGGACAAATTTTAATTGATGGCATAGATATTCGCGACTTAACAACGGGCTCTTTACGTGCGCAATTGGGCATTGTAACCCAAGACGCCATTTTGTTTAACGAAAGCATAAAAAATAATATGAAATTGGGCAACGACGATGCTACGGACGAAGACATCATTGAAGCGCTAAAAGTGGCAAACGCTTGGGAGTTTGTTAAAGATTTACCCGAAGGTATCAATACCAATATTGGCGATTCCGGAAACAAGCTTTCCGGCGGACAAAAACAACGTTTAAGTATTGCCCGTGCGGTATTAAAAAGTCCACCAATTATGGTTTTAGACGAAGCCACATCGGCACTGGACACCGAAAGCGAACGCTTGGTGCAAGTCGCTTTGGAAAATATGATGAAAAACAGAACATCCATCGTTATCGCACACCGCTTATCAACCATTCAAAATGCCGATGAAATTGTGGTTTTAAAGAAAGGTCAAATTGATGAAAAAGGACAGCACAACGAACTCATTGCTAAAAATGGGACTTATAAAAAATTAGTGGAAATGCAGAGCTTTGAATAAAAGCACAGACATATAAAAAACAAAAAAGGATAGAGATTTGGGGCTTCTATCCTTTTTTTATTCATTGCTAGACTTGGGGACAAACTAGCAACATAAGTAGGTTTCTGGTACAAACATAAAGTAAAAAAACAGACTACACAAGAAAAAACTGCATTTAATCGTATTAACAATACACTTTATCGATGTTTTTCAAGACAAACTATTGACTATCAGCACTTTAAAATCTTAAGAAAATATTAAAAAAATTCACATTAAACTTTTATTATATTTAATAGTCTAAAAACCAAACTATTTTCTTTGATTGACGACGCACAGTTATTAGAACAATTGAAATCTGACACCTATAAAGAGCAGGCTTTTAAAACCTTGCTGACACTTTATAAGGAACGCTTATATTGGCATATTCGAAACATTGTTAAATCGCACGATGATGCCGATGATGTGCTGCAAAACACGTTCATAAAAATTTATAAAAATATTAATAACTTTAAGGGGGAAAGCAAACTGTTTTCTTGGATGTACAGAATAGCCACAAACGAGTCCATTACGTTCATCAATAAAAATGCAAAACGATTACAGGTAACAAGTGAAGAGGTGCAGCAAATAGCTATAAACAATTTAACCACCGATGTTTATTTTGAGGGCGATGCCATTCAGTTAAAATTGCAACAAGCCATTGCGACGCTACCGCACAAACAACAATTGGTTTTTAATATGAAGTATTTTGAGGATATTAAATATAAAGACATGGCACATATATTGGAAACCAGCGAAGGAGCACTAAAAGCATCCTATCATATTGCCGTTAAAAAAATAGAAGACTATTTAACTAAAAATTAAACCTTTTAAGTATAAATTAGTCCAATTAATACCATGAAAAACAAGAATTTACATAATATAAAATCTTCAGGCTTTAAAACGCCAGATAACTACTTTGAGTCTTTTGATGACGAGCTTTTAGCTAAGTTAAAAACTTCCAATAAATTGGATGGTATTAAAACAACGGGCTTTAAAGTGCCAAACGATTATTTTGAAACGATTGATGACACCATTTTAAATGCGGTTAAAAATCAAAGAGACACCAAAGTCATCTCGTTATTTACATGGAAAAAAGTGGCGTATGCCTCAGCGGTAGCGGCAAGTATCATACTTATGTTTAACCTTGTTTTTAATACTTCTGAAGAACTGACCTTCGATTCGTTAGAAACCGCATCCATCGAAAATTATTTAGCTGAAGAAGATTTTACAAGTTACGAGCTAGCCACCTTATTAACTGAAGAAGAATTAAATTCGGAGGCTTTTACAAACACCAATATCACAGAAGATTCATTAGAAGATTATTTGTTGGATAACGCAGACATTGAAGATTTATTAATAGAATAAAGATATAAAACAAGCATGAAAAAAATTATAATAACAATGCTTTTCGCAAGTTTAACATTAACTGCCTTTTCTCAAGGAAACGAAAGAAGAGAGCATATTAAAGCACTTAAAGTAGCGCATATTACTGAAAAATTAAACTTAACCGAAAAGGAAGCGCAACAGTTTTGGCCCATATATAATGCTTACGACGATAATGTTTATAAGTTAAAACATCAAGACATTAGAAGTATTCGCAAAGAAATTAAAGACAATCATGAAACGCTCACGGATGAAAAATCCCAGGAATTATTAGATAGGTTATATAAAGCTGAAAACAGTTTGCACAACGAACGTGTTAAATTAGCCAGCAAACTAAAAACCATAATTTCCCCTAAAAAAATACTGTTATTGCAAATTGCTGAAGAAAGCTTTAAAAGAAAACTATTTGAGCAATTTAAAAAAAGAAGACAAGAAGGTAAAAGCAGAAATTAGAATGCCGCTATCTGAAAAGTCTAATTCTATGTCATATTGAGCTTGTCGAAATATTTTGACTTACTGATAATCAAGATTGGTTTCGACAAGCTCAACCTGGCAGATACAATCCAAAAAGACTTTTTTAGACAGATTCATTCCTCCCTAAACGTGAGCTTAGAAATCCTGCCTGCGCCAGCGGCATAAGCCACACTATCGTTTAAAAACCTGATGGTGTAAAAGCCTTCATCGCTTAAACGCTTCCACGTACTTCCATAATCGTTACTGTAATCAATTCCTTTAAAACCAATGGCAACGAGCTCTTTCCCTCTACCGTTTGGGATGTATTGCACACAGCTTCGGTATCCGGGATTTTGGTTTTGTGCCACCAGCTCCCAAGTTTTTCCGCCATCGGCTGTTCTTATTTTATTGGCAGCGTTATCGTCTGGTTTGGTGTAATCACCACCAATAGCAAACCCAGTGAGTTCATCATAAAAGTCGATAGAATACATACCCGTAGTTTCCAATCCTTGAACAATAGGTGTTTCAAAAACGGTCCAGGTTTTACCTTTATCTGGCGAATACAAAACCCTGCTTGCCTTTCCTCCTGTGGCCACCCAAGTGTTATCGCCAACAATGGCAATATTGGTATCGCTAGCTGCAAATGCCGCTTCGCCTGCTTTGGATTTTGGTAAATCGTCGCAAGATAGTTTAGTCCATGTTTCCCCGCCGTCGCGGGTGATGATAATACTCATACATTCCTCGGTTGGATCGCCAATGGCAATGCCTTCGTTGTCGTTCCAAAAATCCATGGAGTCGTAAAAGGCTTTGGGGCTATCATCAACCATGATCACTTTTTGTAATCTTAAATTTGCATGTAAAACTGTATCAAGTTTTATTTTATTAATAAACGCAGGAGATTCTATATTAAGAAGAAACAATGAATTATAGTTTGATGCGATTGATCTAATCTGTTTTGATTCAATTTTACCAATTCCATTTAATGTATCTACCTCTTCATTCATAATGGGATAAGTACTATGAACTGTATCAACCCAAAACCCTTCATCGTAACCTATATCATTACTATAAACAGTATATCTATCAAAAGGAAATATTAAAACAGTATCATTCATAATTTCCAAAGCCCTAACATTCAATAAAGAATCTTCCAAAAGATGATTAATTTCAACTTTAGAAATATTTCTAGGAACAAACTTATCTTCCTGCTTACAAGAAAAAAACACAATAACGACTAATACAAATGCGATACGTTTCATTTTAAATAGATTTCCATAAAAATAGAAAAGCTCCGTAAACAAACACGAAGCTTTTAATAATTTTTTATTTGATTAATGGCGATTACATCCAAAAACGGCTAAAAACCGACTATTCCCTTAAACTGTCCGGTGCTGGCAAACTCGCATGAAACTCATTGGCAATACGGGTAGTGTACAGATCCAACAATTCTAAAACACGCTCGCTTGATTCCGACACCACAATAAGTCCAATATGCCATGGTTTATTCATACGCCACACAATTTCCTTATCGGAAAAACTAGAGGTATCGGGATGCTCATATCGACTTAAAGACACCACAATGCCAGCATATTTATCATGGATTTTTGGCAATCTATAGGTTTGTTTTTTTAAAGTATCCGATTCTATTTTGGCCCATTCGCTCCATAAATTAACACCCGAGGCAAAGGCCACCATTTCTGCTAAATTAGCACCACCAACTCTTGACGATGTCTCCAAAAAAAACAACTCGCCCGTGGCTTTTGATGCAATAAACTCGGTATGCGATGCGCCAAACTGCATCCCAAAAGCTTTCATAACTTCTGCATTCATTTTGCTTAATGCTTTTTCCGTTTTCGACCCCATTTCACAAGTGGCCGACCTAAAAATACCGCCCCCGTGGGCAACCTCAAAAGGCGTATCTAAATATTTGCTTACCCGAGAAAAAAGGACTTTCCCGTCAACATTTAATCCATCGACATGATACACATCGCCCGGAGCAAATTTTTCAACTAAAAAATCGTCGCGTTCATCGCCCAAACTATGCACTACTTCCCAAAGCTCGTCTTTAGAATGTATTTTTTTTATACCTGCTGCCGATGCTTCCGAGCGTGGTTTTAACAACCAAGGTGGACTAACATTATCGGCGTAATTATTAATGGCACCATCATTAAACAAGGCTGTAAACTCAGGCACATTTATCCCTTCTTCTTTTGCTTTGATACGCATGGCCAATTTATCTCTAAAATAGCGCGCCGTGGTACTGCCCATTCCCGGCATTCTGAAATGCTCGCGTATGGCGGCTACATTTTCAACATCAAAATCGTCTAATGCCACAAAGCGGTCAAACTTGATGCTTCTGTATTTGTACGCCAACCCTTTAATAACATCGTTATCATTCCAATTTTCAACATAAAACACATCATCTATCGCTTCCCATGGCCAATTTTCATGTTCCAGCTTTTTCATGGTTAACAAATACACATGGTTGCCCTCGGCTTTGCATCGTTTTAAAAAATCTTCACCCTTAAAATAAGTGGAAATACAAATGAAATTGAGTGGCTGTGTAGACATGTTTTTTAGTTTAAAGATTTTACATAATTGGTAATTAATTGAACACCAAAGCCCGAAGCGCTTTTCATTTTTGAAAAAGGCGAATCGCCAAAAGATACACCTGCAATATCCAAATGCATCCAATTTTTATGAGACTCGGTAAATGCCTCTAGAAATTTTGCGGCATTAATGGCCCCCGCGATAGGTTTACCACTAAAGTTACGCAAATCTGCAATATCTGAGTGTAAATCGGTTTCAAAATCTTCAAACAATGGCAATTGCCACACGCGCTCGTTGGTTTTAAATCCGATATCCGACATGGATTTTGCCATTTCGGTATTATTGGTAAACATTCCCGCTGCAGAAAACGCCAAAGTTCGCACCACACTGCCCGTTAAAGTGGCGATATCAATGATTTTTTCAGGTTGGAATTCCTTAATTAAATAACTCAATCCATCGGCTAAAACCAAGCGCCCTTCGGCATCGGTATCAATGATTTCAATGGTTTTTCCTGAATACGAGTTTATCACATCGCCCGGTCTGTAACTGTTTTTATCAACCGCATTTTCCGCGGAAGCGACAATACCGACAATATTAACATCCAATTTTAATTTTGCCACCAACTCAACAACACCTAAAACCACGGCTGCCCCACCCATATCGCTTTTCATATAGTGCAAATTGGTGGATGGTTTTATGGATAACCCACCCGTATCAAAGGTGATGCCCTTACCCACTAAACCAATATCTATTTTGGCATTTGGCTTTGTAATGTATTCCGTAACGATGACCACCGGGGGATTAACACTGCCCTGGCCCACAGCAATTACCGCGTCGAAGCCTTGTTTTTTAAGCTCGTTTTGGTGTAAAACGGTGCATTTATAACCGTATGTTTTGGCAGATTTAGTGGCCCATTCCCCTAAAAATTCTGGTGTTTTATAATTTGCCGGCGCATCAACCAAAGCTTTAATTTGGTTAGTGGTTTCGCCCGTATATTTGCCCTCTTTAAGCTGATTTTCGATATCATTTTTTGAAATGAAATTGACTACTAATTCGGCTTGCTTTTTCTTTTCTGATTTAAACTGACCGATTTCATAATTGGATAATTCCAAACCAATAACCGCTTGTTTTACGGCATCTTCAGATAATGATTGCGCATCAACCTGAATGTTTTTTTTCCAATGCTTTTTGGTTTCGAAAGCCAACTTCCTAAAGGCATCTTCAATCTTTATGGCATCTTTCTCTTCGCCCAATCCCAAAAGATAAATTCTATTTCCGGCATCGCCATAAATGAGTTGATAGGTAGATAAATCGCCTTCAAAATCCAGGTTTTTTATGGACGTGAATTCTGCCAGACGTTTTAGGTTTCCTTTTTTACAAGGAATTATGATATCCTTTTTTGTATCTAAACTCTGTGTGTGTTTATATATCATGTTTTTTTATTAAAGAAAAGCCATTTTACAGCTTTGGGGAATTCTTCGCGCCAATGCACTTCGGAATGGTTACCCAATTCGTTCAACGAAAAATGAAAATCTATAGCATGCCCTTTCACCATTTTGTTTTTAATAATGGTTTCCAGCATTCTAGCATTTGGTAAATGCTCTTTGCTTTCTTGTCCGCCAGCATACAAATAAATTTTAGATTCGTTTAATGGTGTAAAGGTTTTGGTGTTGTTAAAAATCATTCTCGAAATCCATAAACTGGGTGAAAAAATCATCATTTTACCAAAAACCCCGGGATTTGATAAACCGGCGTGCAAACTTATCAAGCCACCCATAGAGCTCCCGCCAATGCCCGTATGCTCAAAATCGGTTAACGTACGGTAATGCTTGTTAATGTAAGGAATTAATTTATCAATCATAAATTGTATATAAAAATTCCCTTTGCCTTTACCAAAACGTGGATGATAATACGGTAAGTATTCAATAATACGCTCCTCTTCGCCGTGGTCTATGGCTATAATTATAATATCGCTCAGCCCTTCTTCGGCTAATTTTGCCATCGATTTATCTATTGCCCAATCGCCATATTGGGCCGATGGATTAAATAGGTTTTGCCCATCTTGAAGATATAAAACCGGATACTTTTTATCGGTTTGGTAATAATCGTGTGGCAATAATGCCGAAATTTTTCTGGTGGCATTTAAATGTGGTACTTCGTAAGCCTCTTCTATAACTTCTATAATAGGCTCAAACTCAGTCATTGTCATTTTCATAATTTTAAAAAGCGAAAATACATTTTTACGCTATTATATGCTATAAAAATTTACATCGAAATATTTCAACTAAATAAAGCAGTATTTATGCCGTTTTAGCTTTTTACTTTAAATGTATAAGTGGAAATTAAATCTTCACCAATTAAAAAATGTACATCGTAAAAGCCTGTGTGCTTGAATTTATATTCGAATATTAAGGATTCGTTTTTTATAAAAGTAGATTCCGGTCGGATTTTCTTGCTGTTATGGCCGCTATCAATTAAAAGTGTCACATCTTTAACATTTGCCGGTTTAAGTAGTTGAAACTCAAAGGTGATTTTTTCGTTTTTCTGAATGGTATTATGCATCTTTTTAGGCTGAATATGGCTGTTGAGATTCGCATAAGCCTGACCGTAAATTATAGGCGATTCTAAAAATGTTTCAAATGAAGCTGTGTCGGCATCATCTAAAAGCAACCATTTTTTGTCGACCGGAAAATGATCGATAACAAACAGTTTGGGATTGGCCAAAAAGAAACCATCGTTATAATGAAATGTAAACTGAAAAGTTGACGGGTTAGGAATACCGCTTGCCCAAGTGGGATCGCAAAGGTACCATTTGCCGTTTAATTTAACCGCATTCCAAGTGTGGTTCGGCATGTCGAGCGATGCAATGTTTATCGTACTTGTTTTTGCAAAACCGTGCACCATTTCGCATTCAATATTGGCTAAATCTGCAAGCTCTTTTAAAAGATAAGCGTACCCCGTGCAAATGGTTCTATTGTTTTTTAGGAGTTTTTTAAGGGTCGATTTTCTAAATTCGGTGTTCCAGTTTTCAAGCTTAACACTATCGTTTTTAAAACGTTGGCGCTTTCGCATGTTTTTTGAATACATGCCGTAATCGTTGGCAATGTTATTGCAAACCCAAGTAAAAATTGCCCTGAAACGTTCAACATCGGTATTTAAATTCGAGGTGAGTTTATGTACCAATTCGGGTAAATTATCAAGCCTTTCATTTTTGTACTCCAACGCTATTCTATCTGCTTTTTTAAAATCAATAGTATCAAAATCAGAAATTTGAGCATGGGATTGGAATACAAAAATGAACAAAAATAAATATCGTATCATTTTCATTTAAACAAGGCTATCAAGTGGCAATTACTAATTTGAGCGTTTGGATTTATAAGGTTTATTGGTATTTAAAGCCCCCACGAATTCAATTAAATCTTCGCTTAATACCGGTCTGATAAACGAGGTATCGTCTTTAATTTTTATGGCAATGGTTTCGTAACCCAAATAGTTGATAAGCAGAACATCGCCTGTTTTTAGTGCTTGCGGAAATGTAAATTCGCCTTTGCTGTTAGACACCGTTCCTACTTTAGTACCTTTTAATGTAATACTTGCGCTCTCTACAGGCCCTTCATCATTGGTGATAATGCCTTTAACGATGCGCTCGTTTTGCGGGGTTTCGGCTGAAGTCGCATTTTTTGTTTGTCCGTAAATTGGATTAAATGCCAATGTGGACATCATAAAAATGGCGACAAAACCTAAGGTGCGATACGCTTTTTTCTGTGTGAATTTTAACTGTGTTTTCATAATTATAAATATTTTGTTTTCATCAAATCTATCCTAAGAAAGATTGCCATGAAAGTTATATTGAGTGAATAAACGATTTGACTGAGTAAAGATACTAAATTTTGAAATGAAGGACAATTACTTGTTTAAAATTCAGTGGTTTGTGTTTGAATTTTGAAGTGTTCTGTAAAGATTTTTTGACGCTGTTTATTTTTCTTGCGGCTGATTTAAAAGCTCTTATCTGTCCGAATGAGATAAACTTTGCTAAGTGCCGAAAACTTTGAATTTAGTATTTTACCCACCTAAACGATAACGTGTTATAGCCAGTTATTTTTTCTTCCATAGTTTTTCACCTGTTTCTTTATCTATGGAAAACATTGTTTGCATAAATACATAGTTTACACCTGCAATTCTTTTTATTTCAGATGCAGGTATTGGATTTTCCAAAATTTTAAAATTATTTAATTTCATTGAATATTCTTCGTTTGAATATTTGGGATTATCACGATATCTGCCTTTGTTAATTTTATCTGTCGCTATCCCTTTTGCCACTATTCCCGTACCTGAACTGTATAAGAAAACCTTATCTCCTTTATTCAGATGCTCAATTTTAAACTTCCAAGGCTCAAAATATGCAGCGACCTTATGGTTTTCTAACATATCCGTTTCATCTTCTGATCCATGTTTTATGTTAGTATTGAAAATATAGTATCCTTCATCTATATCTTCGTAAGGATTAGGATTTTTGCGGTAAGTTTCAAAGTCAAGAAGGATTTCTTTATTTACTTTATAAATTTTATAAACCCAACTTGAAATACTCACTCCTTGTTTGTCCCAGTATTCAATAGCTGCTCTTGTTTTAAAATCTAATCCATTTGTTATTAAAATAAATTTTTGTTTAGTATTTATATTGCTCGTTTTTAAACCACTATCAAATTTTGAATTTAATGCACTAATTAAACTAACCTCATTTGGGAAGCGCTTTAAAAACAACTCATTTAGGTCGTCGTATTGATATTGACCATAAATTTGTCCGTATCTCATTACTTGTAATAAATTGACATCTTGAGATTCCCAAGCCTTTAATTCAAAAATGTACAAGTCTCCGTTCTTATCGATTGCCATTAAGTCTGGTTCCTCCTGCCATTTGTGAGATTGCATAATTAGAAGTAATTCATCTTCGGGAAGAAGAACTTCTAAATTTTCATACATCATCTTTTGAAAATCTTCTTCTTTCCAACCAATATCAAATAATCTCAATCCTTTTCGTCGATTAATTTCATGTTGTTTTTGATTAAGATTAAATATCATTTTGAGTTCGGTTTTAATTGGCTAAAACGTTTTCTGATATAAACTTATAACTAAAATTGTTTATATACACAGTTTATCGAAAATATCCTTTTTTTCTCACAAAACCAAAAGCACTAAAACAAAAAACCCAAACAAATTGTTTGGGTTTTGATAATAACGTTTTCTAATTTTTAGGTTTTTCTTCACCGTCTTCTTTATGGTCATCAATCACCTCATCGTCGCGGTATTTACAACACGTGTGCACTTTGGCATAGGCCTCGTCGGATGCTTTTATTTCTTTGGTATCGTGCCCCACATCGGCAATGGTTTGCTGTATGGTTTTTAAATCGGTTTTACGGGCATCGTAAATCAATTTTAACTCGTGGGTTTTCACGTTCCAATCGGCAGACTTTACACCCTTTGAGGTTAAGCAGGCTTTTTCAATGCGGTTTTTACACATCATACAAACGCCATCGACTTCTATGGAGGCTTTTTGGTTTTTGTTTTGTGCAAAGGTTGTTGCTCCTATTAGCATAAGTGCTAAAATCATTATTTTTTTCATAATTAAGTTTTTTTCATTCCCGTGAAGACGGGAATCTCATTTATTATTTATCTGTTTTTTTTAATAAGATGCTTCGACTGCGCTCAGCATGACAGGTTTATATATTAGTTCCATTTATAAGATTCCCTCCTTCGAGGAAATGACTGATTATTCTATTTTAAACCGCAATCCGGCATAATAACTTGCTCCAAAAATGGGGCCATACACAAAAGTTGTATCAAAATTTGAACCAAAAGGATCGTTCGCTCCTAAAATGGGATTATCTTGTTTTACGTTTGTTATGTTTTCACCGCCTAAATATACTTCAAATTTAGAAGAAAATACTTTGGTTATTTGCGCATTTAACGTACCAAGTGTTGGTGTGTTTTCAGGTAATTGATATGGTGCAGGATTACCCACGGTTGATGAAAAGCGCTGTTCGCCCAACCAATTAAAGGTAGCATCAAATTTCCACTGCGAACCATTTTCGTGCATGTGCGTTTCATAAGAGGCATTGGCAAAAAAACGATTGGTTGGCACTAGCGGTTTTGATAATTTACCGGAATTATAGTCGGTTTTAACATCGTAATATTTGTACGCCAATCGTAAATCGAAATGCTCAAACACATTATAATTCCATTCAACTTGAAAGCTATTGGCATAACTATCGCCATCTAAATTATAGAAATTGACTTCCTGCGGGTTTTCAAAATCTACCACCACTTGGTTTTGAAAATCGGTGCGGTAATAATCTAAAGTAATATCGGCTTTTCTGTTAAAAAGATTAAATCCTTGTAGAAAAGACAGGCCGTAATTCCAAGCAATTTCCGGGTCCAATCCATAAATATCACCGTCGGTATTTAAAATATTAATGGACCGCGAGGTTGAAAATATACTCTGGTTTTCGGCAAAAATATTGGCGCTGCGAATACCGCGACCGAACGACGCCCGTAACGCCGATTTTTCCCAAGGCGTGTATCGTGCATGAAATCTAGGCGTAATAAAAGTGCCCATTAAATTATGGTTGTCCACACGAATTCCGGCCGTTAGGTTCAGCTTGTCGAGATTGTCAAAATTATACTCGAAAAATGCACCCACCGAACGCTCGGTTCTTTCGTAATCATTTGTATTTACAAACTCGTCGTAATGATCGTAGGTATAGCTGATGCCGGTTTTAATTTTATGTCTGGAATCGCTAATAATGGAACTATAAATGGCATTGGCGTACAAGCTATTATGTGTAATATCGTATTGATTTAAACCAAAATACGATTCTTGTCTGTGGTTGCTATAAGCCGTTTGCACCCCAATATTTTGCCACGGCAATTCTGGGTTTACATATCCAAATTTTGTGGATACTTCGTAACGTCGCGTATCAATTTCGCTGCCCCAAGCGTTGGTTGTGCCCTTATCGGTTTTAGGATTGAAATTGACTTGTCCCGTTTGTTTTTCATCATTTAAAAACTTTAGGTTTACAAAGGTTACAAAGCCCTTTTCGGTATCGGTATATTGCCATCGGTTCATGATGTTAACCTGTTCTTGCAAAGGCATATCCAAAAAGGTATCGTTATTATTATCGTGCTTTGCGTCTCTAAGATTTCCGTGTAAATAGAGGCCTGTACTCCATTTCTCGTTTATGGCCGTGTTTAAATGGGTGTTTAATTCCAAGCGTCCGTTGGCATTGGCGTATGCGTTTACAAATAACTTTGCATCGGTTGTTGGTTTTACCAATTCTGCATTTATTTGACCTGCAATACTCTCGAAACCATTAACGGCACTTCCGGCACCTTTGGTAATTTGAATGCTCTCCACCCAAGTTCCGGGTATAAAACTCATTCCAAAGGCTTGCGATGCACCGCGAATAGATGGTATGTTTTCGGTCGCTATTAAAATATATGGACTCGTTAAACCCAGCATTTTTATTTGTCGGGTACCCGAAACGGCATCGGCAAAATTAACGTCGATGGACGGGTTGGTTTCAAAACTCTCAGACAAATTACAGCATGCCGCTTTAAGCAGTTCGTCGCTACTTACCGTAAAAACGTTAGTGGCTTGCATGTACGATTTTGATGTGGCCTGTTTTCTGGAGGTTACCGTTACGGCATCTAAATTATCTGTAGACTGCAGCCAATGACGCACCATTTTTGGTTTGCTAATGGTAATAGTGTCGGTTTTAAAACCCACATAACTTATTACTAATTTGGTGTATTCTTTTTTATAAGGTATGGTGAATTTTCCATCTATATCGGTTACCGCACCAACCGAGGTATCGAGCCAATATACGTTAGCGCCGGCTAATCCTATAGGCTCGTTTTTATCGTTTGCTTCCATAATCAATCCGCTTATTTTGTCTTGCGAAAAGCTGAGCACGGGAAGCATGAACAGTATATATATTATTTGTTTCATTTATTAGAAATATTGTAAAATTTTGATGTTTTATTAATTGTAGTGTGCGATTAGGTTCCTGCCGTCACTTCAACAAATTCAGTATGGCACGCAGGAATTACAAAAAATAATAAATCAAATCAGGAAAGTATCATTAAGCACCTGTATGTCTGAGACCAGAATGGGTGGCGCATAATCTTTATGGGGCACAATCTCTTTTTTAAGTGTTTTGAAGAGATTGGTGAATGAATAAACAAAGGATGCTAAAAATTGTTGGTGTTCGAACTCCAAATCATCAAACGAAGACACATTTAATTGGTCTTGCCCTTTAATCACCTTTATTTCGTCTTTACAGCAAGTCATTTTTTGCTGAATCTCGAAAGCTTCCATTTCGCATTTTTCAGCTTCAACAAAAATGGCAACATCAACTAAAACATCGCCACAAAAGTGTTTCTCAATAGTAAAGGATACCGTTGAAAACAACACTAAAAATGCTAGTAGCATGGAAAAGCTTTTATGCAAAATCTGTTTTATCACAGTGCCAAAATACAAAAACTTAAAATTATTCGCCCTGTTTTATAAAATGATTAACAGTTAATTTTTTAGTTTGTGATAATAAAACGCTGGCAATAAAAGGATTAAAATTATGGGCTGAATTAAAAACCGACGCACATTAAAAAAGATGTAATAGGTTTCCTGTTTTGGGTTTAAAACAAAGTACAGATAGCCTATCATTAGTAAAACAAAGGCAACAACATATATAAACCCAGAAAACTTGACGACGCCTTTATCTTTAAAAACAACAAACAAAATAGCCAAGGAAATTAGTGTGTTTAGAGCATACCTTAGCACCGTGAATGCCGATGCTTTTAACATATCAACATTTGGGCTATCCGCATATAAATAATCGTTTTTAAAAAATGCCAAATAGGGGTCGTAAAACAAGTCGTTTTCAAACCATCGGATTAAAATCAGCAATCCGAAACCCACAAAAAGCCATGTGTATTTTACCAACTTACCCATGCTTGTTTTTTAAGTTTGAAAACCGATTCACCCAAAAAATCCACAATAAAAAAACCATGCCGTAAATAATTGCCGGAAACAGCACCCCGTGTAAAAATTCTTGATGTTCGGGGTAATGGTAAAGGGCGACACATATAAGGGCAATCCTAAATAAATTAACGACATATATTAAAACACTGCCCGAAAGTATAAAAAACAAGGTGGTTTTAAGTTTGCCCGAAAACGCAAATACAAACGACATAAACAAGATAATTACGCTTGCCGCATTGCACCCTTCAATAACCCGGGCCACATAGTTGCCGTTTAGAATCACCTTCATCGAAGGCTCGTCGGGATGCGGTAAAACCTGAGTATTGTAACCAAAACCATTTAGCAAATCCTCGGTTTGTTTGGCTACCAAATGTGTTATATAATCCGGGTAGAATTTGCAACCTTCAGAAAACTCTAAATAAAAATGATATATCACGGAAAACAATACATATACCATTAAAAAAGTAAGTATAAACTTTATAACTAATTTGTATTTCGTGAAGAGTTCCTGCAAAAAAGTGATTTTAATTAATTTGGTGATTATTTTTTTTCTAAACTAAATATCGAATTTACACCTTTTTAAATACTTTTACCAAAAGTTTTTTATTTATGAATTTTGAAACTCTAAAACCGCAGGTTGAAACCATAATTTCCGAAACCAATAAAACTACCGACGAACGTTTATTATCGATTTGCCAGTTATTGGAACGCCACATCGATTATTACAATTGGGTAGGTTTTTATTTTGCAGATAGCGATAAAAAAGAATTGCATTTGGGACCTTATGTTGGCGAACCAACCGACCATACCGTGATTCCGTTCGGGAAAGGGATTTGCGGTCAAGTTGCCCTAAGCAACCAAAATTTTGTGGTGCCCGACGTGGCCGCCCAAGATAATTATATTGCGTGCAGTATTACCGTAAAGGCTGAAATTGTGGTGCCCATTTTTGTAAACGGCAAAAACATCGGACAGATAGACATCGACTCCAACACAGCAGATCCGTTTACCGAAGCAGACGAACGCTTTTTGGAGTTTGTTTGTACTCAAGTAGCACAGCTACTCTAGGTTTAAAGTTCAAAATTCTGGGTTTAATATTTCTACCTATAGCAACTTTGAATTTTAAACTTAGAACTTTGAACTCTTAATGTTAACAACTTCTTTGTTTCGTTGAAAAAAGCTGTTCTTTTTTAATTTCAAGTAGCCCCTTTTTTTAGTTGAAATAACTACTTTTGCATTTTTAAAACAGCACATTCAATGCATCACATTGAAAAACCATAATACTGTCATTCCCATGAATATGGAAATCAAACACAACACACTAACATGAGCAACGAAAAAACCATTAAATCCGCATTAATATCTGTTTTTAGCAAAGACGGATTAGCCCCAATTGTAAAAAAGTTAAACGAACAAGGCGTTACCATTTACTCGACGGGTGGAACCGAAAAATTTATTAACGATTTAGGCATCGATGTGGTTCCGGTTGAAGAGGTTACATCCTACCCTTCCATTCTTGGTGGTCGCGTAAAAACATTGCATCCCAAGGTTTTTGGTGGTATTTTGAATCGTCAAAACCATGAAGGTGATGTGGCAGAATTGGCAGCATACAACATTCCGCAGATCGATGTGGTGATTGTGGATTTATATCCCTTTGAAAAAACGGTTGCTTCTGGCGCCAGCGAGCAGGATATTATTGAAAAGATTGATATTGGCGGTATTTCGCTAATTCGTGCGGCGGCCAAAAATTTTGCCGATGTAATTTGTGTATCTTCTGTTGACGATTATGCGGAATTTTTAGAATTGATTTCTGAAAATAACGGCAGTATCTCAGAAGAAAGCAGAAAGCGTTTTGCCGGAAAAGCGTTTAATGTATCATCGCATTACGACACGGCTATTTTTAATTACTTCAACAAAAACCATGATGAAGCGGTTTTAAAAATCAGCGAACCAAAAGGCAAGGTTTTACGCTATGGGGAAAACCCACACCAAAGAGGCTTTTTCTTTGGCGATTTTGACGAACTGTTTACCAAACTGCACGGAAAAGAACTAAGCTATAACAATCTTTTAGATGTTGATGCCGCGGTTAATTTAATGCTGGAATTTAAAAACGACGCGCCTACTTTTGCTATTTTAAAGCACAACAATGCCTGTGGATTGGCGCAACGCGACACCTTACACCAAGCTTATCTTGATGCTTTGGCTGGTGATCCTGTTTCGGCTTTTGGCGGTGTTTTAATTAGCAATAAAGAAATTGATTTGGCTACGGCTGAGGAGATTCACAAGTTATTCTGTGAGGTGGTTATTGCACCATCTTTTGCTTCCGATGCTTTAGAATTGTTAAAAGGCAAGAAGAACAGGATTTTATTGGAAATTCATGATGTGGAGATGCCAAAAACCAATGTAAGAAGCTGTTTAAACGGTGTTTTGGTACAAGACAGAAACAACATTACAGATACTATTGAAGGTTTAAAAAATGTTACAGACACGAATCCAACGGACAACGAATTAGAGGATTTAATATTTGCATCGAAAATTTGTAAGCATACAAAATCGAATACCATTGTTTTAGCCAAAAACAAACAATTGTGCGCTAGCGGTACGGGGCAAACCAGTCGTGTTGATGCTTTAGAGCAAGCTATCCATAAAGCTGGAACTTTTAAATTTGATTTAAACGGTGCGGTAATGGCAAGTGATGCTTTTTTCCCGTTTCCGGACTGTGTGGAAATTGCTAAAAATGCGGGTATTACTGCGGTAATCCAACCGGGTGGCTCGATAAAAGACCAATTGAGCATTGATTATTGCAACGCCAATAACGTGGCGATGGTAATGACCGGAACACGCCATTTTAAGCATTAAAATTATTACTGCGATACTTACCAAAAAATTAAACTTGCCAGGTTTTAGAAATCTGGCAAGTTTAAAAATAACATGATAGTTTTTTGAACTACAGCAGTTATTTGCGTTAGGGATTGAACGGTTTGTTTGAGCTCGCCGACGTAGGAGGAAGCGAGTAGTAGTGAAAGCCCGACCGAAGCGATCCTGCAAGGTTTTTGTGCTGAACTTGTTTCAGCATCCAACCTTGTAGGTATGAGCGTAGGGAACACCACAATCTTTAAAAAAACCATCTAAAAATCGATAAACTACGTATAAATAGTTAATACTTTATTTTGATGCCATTTGTATGCCATTTAAACTCGGTATATTTATTTACTTTTATTACATTTACAGGATTTGTTAACAACCCTTTAAAAACCACTAATAGCACATGGGCTTTTTTGACTTCTTAACCGAAGAGATTGCAATAGATTTAGGTACTGCAAATACACTTATTATACATAACGACAAAGTTGTTGTTGATGCGCCATCGATAGTTGCGCGCGATAGAATTACAGGTAAAATAATTGCCGTTGGCCAACAAGCGAGTTTAATGCAGGGCAAAACGCATGAAAACATTAAAACGATTCGCCCCTTAAAAGACGGGGTAATTGCCGATTTTGATGCTTCGGAACAAATGATAAGTATGTTTATTAAAAACATACCGGCTTTAAAAAAGAAGTTTTTTACGCCGGCGTTGCGTATGGTTATTTGTATTCCGTCGGGGATTACCGAGGTTGAAATGCGTGCGGTAAAAGAAAGTGCCGAACGTGTTAACGGAAAGGAAGTGTATTTAATTCACGAACCCATGGCGGCCGCTATTGGTATTGGGGTAGATATTATGCAACCCAAAGGCAATATGGTGGTTGATATAGGTGGCGGAACCACCGAAATTGCAGTAATCGCCCTAGGTGGCATTGTTTGCGATAAATCGGTTAAAATTGCCGGTGATGTATTTACAAACGATATTGTGTATTACATGCGTACCCAACACAATTTGTATGTGGGTGAGCGTACTGCCGAAAAGATAAAAATACAGATTGGTGCGGCTACAGAGGATTTGGAATTACCGCCTGAAGATATGAGTGTTCAAGGGCGTGATTTGTTAACGGGGAAACCGAAGCAAGTTCAAATTTCGTACCGTGAAATCGCAAAAGCTTTAGATAAATCTATTTTACGAATTGAAGATGCGGTTATGGAAACCCTATCGCAAACACCTCCCGAATTGGCTGCCGATATTTACAATACCGGTATTTATTTAGCTGGTGGCGGATCGATGTTACGTGGCTTGGATAAACGCTTGTCGCAAAAAACAGACCTTCCTGTTTATATTGCCGAAGACCCATTGCGAGCTGTGGTAAGAGGTACTGGAATTACACTTAAAAATTTACCTAAATACAAAAGTGTATTGATTAAATAAAAGCATAAAACAGTCCCTAAATCATGCAACAGATTATTAATTTTATAATAAGAAACAAAAGGTTTTTGTTGTTCTTGTTGCTGTTTTCGGTGTCTATTGTTTTTACTATTCAATCGCATTCCTATCACAAAAGCAAGTTTATAAATTCTGCCAATTTTTTAACCGGTGGCGTTTACAATTCTGTTAATAACATTAGTGAATATTTTAATTTAAAATCGCAAAACCAGATTTTAGCCGAAGAGAACAATCGATTAAAAGCGCTTTTGTTTAATGCTGAAAACCAACTGGACTCAAGCTATATAGACAGTGTTACGTACAACGGACTGTATAGAATCCAAACTGCAAAAATTATAAAGAACAGTTATTCTTTAACCGATAATTTTTTACTCATCAATAAAGGCACAAACGATAGTATTAGAGAAGATTTTGGCGTGATAACCAGTAAAGGTGTTTTAGGTATTATAGACAACTCAAGTAAAAATTATTCAACGGTTATTTCGGTGTTAAACACCACAAGCAATATTAGTGCAGGATTAAAAAAAACCAATCATATTGGCTCTTTAACTTGGGACGGCGAATCGCCAAACATCGTGCAGTTAATAGATGTTGAAAAAATAGCACCGGTTGCCATAGGCGATACGATTGTTACCTCGGGGCGCTCTTCAATCTTTCCAAAAAATATTGATATTGGTGTTGTAGAGGATTTTGAATTGGATGTTGCCGAAAATTATTATGAGATTAATGTGAAGCTTTTTAACGACATGACTAACCTTGAGCATGTTCATATTATAGAAAACAAGGATTTTGAGGAAATTACAAATTTGTTAAATTCCCATTAAATGAACGGTATCATTTCTTTAAATAGCATCCGCTTTATAGCACTTATTTTAATTCAGGTTTTAATATGCAGCCATATTAATTTTTTGGGCTACATCAATCCGTATATTTATATTCTTTTCATCATTTTATTTCCTGTAAAAAACAACCGGTCTTTATTTATTTTCTTAAGTTTTTTATTGGGTTTAACGGTCGATTTATTCTTAGACTCCGGCGGCATTAACGCTGCGGCATCTGTGTTTATAGCCTATGCCAGACCCGTTGCATTAAAGTTCTCTTTTGGCATGGTTTACGAACATCAAAACATGAAATTCAATACCGTAGATTTTGGCGCAAAACTAATCTACATCACCATTATGGTAATCGCGCATCACTTCATTTTGTTTTGTTTGGAAATTTTTAGCATTTCCAAAATAATTTTAATCCTTCAAAAAACGTTATTCTCAAGTATATTCACTATAATACTTTGTGTTTTAATAACTATTATTTTTAGTCGAAAATCTAAATGAGACAACTTTTACTATTCATATCGGTAATTCTTGTTGGTTTTGTGTTTATCGCAAGGCTTTTTTACTTGCAAGTATACACTTCAAATACGCATAATTTATTTGAAGACAATGCTATTAGAAAAGTTTACGATTACCCGAAACGCGGTTTTGTTTACGACAGAAACGGACAACTTTTAGTGGCCAACCAACCCTCTTACGACGTGATGGTTATTCCGCGTGAAGTGCAGCCTTTGGACACGCTTGAGTTTTGTGATTTATTAAAAATTGACAAAGATCAGTTTATAAAAACGTACAACAAGGCCTATCATTATTCGCCCCGATTGCCATCGGTTTTCGTTTCGCATTTATCAAAAGAAGACTATGCCGTTTTACAAGAAAAGATGCGCAAATTTGATGGCTTCTATATTCAGAAACGGTCGCTTAGAAAGTACGAAACCTCAATTGGCGCCAATGTTTTAGGCGATATTGGCGAGGTTAACACCAGAGATATTAAAAACGACCCCTATTACAAAATGGGCGATTTAATTGGCAAACAAGGTGTTGAGGCCTCCTACGAAGACATATTGCGAGGCGTAAAAGGCATTAAGTTCATTCAAAAAGACCGATTTAACAGAAATATTGGACCGTATAAAGGTGGGGAATTCGATACTATCCCCGAACAGGGCAAAGACATCACCATTACCATCGATGCCAAATTACAAGAATACGGCGAGTTGTTGATGCAAAACAAACGTGGTGGCGTTATCGCTATCGAGCCGTCTACAGGCGAAATATTAGCTATGGTAGCTGCCCCAACTTATAACCCCAACGATTTGGTTGGCAGACAACGCTCTAAAAACTTTACCAAACTTTTTAACGATTCTATCGCCAAACCTCTATTTAATAGAAGTCTGCAAGGGGTTTACGAACCCGGGTCACCTTTTAAATTAATGAACGCCCTTATTGGCTTGCAAGAAGGCGTATTAACCCCAAACGAAACCGTTACTTGCTATGCGGGTTACAGATACGGAAATCGGTTTATGAAATGCCATTGCTACATAGGCAGGCGCAACAATATGATTAGTGGTATTCAAGAATCCTGCAACGCTTATTTCGCCACGGCTTACAGAAAAATTTTAGACAAAACGGGTAGTGCCTCAAAAGGTATTGATGTGTGGAGCGATCATGCTAAAAGTTTCGGATTGGGCAATTTTTTAGGCTACGATTTAAAAGTGGGGCAAAAAGGAAGAATTCCTGATAGAGACTATTACAAAAGGATTTACCCTAGAACCTTTTATTCAACTTACACCATTTCCAATTCAATTGGACAAGGTGAAGTGGCCACAACGCCCATTCAGCTGGCCAATATGATTGCAGCTATTGCCAACAGAGGGCATTTTTACACGCCGCATATCATTAAATCCATTAAAGGTGAAACACTTCCCGAAAAATTCACGACTCCTAAATACACAACGATTGACAAACAGCATTTTGAGCCTGTAATTGAAGGCATGCACCAAGTATATAAAAACGGAACCGCTAAATGGTTACAAGTAAAGGATATTGATATTTGCGGAAAAACAGGAACGGTTGAAAATTTTGCTATTATCGACAGTGTGAAAACACAATTGACAGACCACTCTATTTTTGTGGCTTTTGCCCCTAAAGACAATCCAAAAATAGCAATCGCCGTTTTTGTTGAAAACGGTTATTGGGGAAGCCGCTTCGCCGGAAAAATTGCCAGTTTAATGATTGAAAAACATATTAAAGGCGAGATTACCAGAACCGATTTGGAAGATTGGTTGTTAAAACACAGTTTGGAAGATGAATACGCCAAACCTTATTCTGGAGAGCCTTTTAAAATTAATGGGCAAACTTTATTACAACTTGTTGATGATAAGGAATACTATCGTTTAAAAAAGCATTTAAACAACATTAGCAAAGCCACAAATTAATGGTTAGAGATACGAATAAATATTTTAGATTCGATTGGATTACCATTATTCTCTTCTTACTTTTAGTTGGTTTTGGTTATCTGAATATTTTGTCGGCTTCGCATACAGGAAGTACCATCGACTATTTCGATTTCTCACAACCTTACGGCAAACAACTCATTTTTATATTTCTAACCCTTGGTTTAATCGTACTTTTATTGGCGGTTGATGCTAAGTTTTACGAACGATTTTCAAGTATTATTTACATTGTTTCGATGCTCTCCTTAATCGGACTTTTTATTTTCGGTAAAAACGTAAACGGGGCCACGTCGTGGTACGCCATTGGCGGAATGACCATTCAACCCAGTGAGTTCGCGAAAATGGCAACGGCTTTGGCCGTGGCAAAACATGTTAGCGATTTAAACACCAACATCAAAACGCTAAGAGATCAGTTAAAAGCCCTTATAATTATTGCCATTCCCGCAATTTTAGTACTCTTGCAAAACGACACGGGCAGCACCATTGTTTACGGCGCATTCTTTTTTGTTTTGTACCGCGAAGGATTGCCAAAATATTATTTAACCATTGGTGTTTCCTTGATTATAGTATCCATATTGTCTTTAAAATTCGGCGTTACAATCACCTCAATAATTGCCGTTTTAATACTTGTTGGTTTTCATTTTTTAAGAAAAAAGAAATTACGCCTATTTCAATCTTTATTTATTTTATTAGTAACCATTGTGGTGTCTTTTGGAATAAAATTCTTTTATCAGAATCTTCTAAAACCACACCAACAAGACCGTATTAGTCTGTGGCTTCGATTGGAAAAAGACCCCGTTAAATTAGAGCAAATGAAAAAAACGTTTGCCTATAACTTGAATGAATCCGAAAAAGCCATTAGCTCTGGCGGTTTAACCGGAAGAGGCTTTATGGAAGGCACACGAACCACCGGAAAATTTGTGCCCGAGCAACATACCGATTATATTTTTAGTACCGTGGGCGAAGAGTGGGGTTTTTTAGGAACCACATTTGTGGTTGTTCTTTTTGTGCTTCTTATTATACGTATTTTACATTTAGCCGAACGCCAAAAATCACAATTCAGTAGAGTGTACGGTTATGGGGTTGCATCCATTATTTTTATACATTTCCTAATAAATGTGGGCATGGTAATGGGTTTAATTCCAACCATTGGTATTCCACTGCCGATGTTTAGCTATGGTGGTTCCGGGCTTTGGGCATTCACTATTTTACTGTTTATTTTCATCAAACTGGACTCAAACAAAATCAATGAGTGGTGAGAAATTACAAATCCCAAAAAAGTTAGATTCCAAAAACCAAACACGCAATCCCAGTTTACAATAAGTGATCATTTTGGTCAAAATTTTGCGTATCTCTCTGAGTCTCTGTGACATAATTCAATCTCGGTTTTACTGCACACAACTTTGAACTTTGAACTTTGAACTTTGAACTTTGAACTTTGAACTTTGAACTTTGAACTTTGAACTTTGAACTTTGAACTTAAAAATTATTTTTTCAGCTCCAACTTTTCAGCAAAATAATCACAAAAATCTTTCATGGTTGCCGTCATTTTTTCATCCTGTGTGGCCCTATTAAACGTATCGCTCATCGTTACTAAGGTTTGATGAAAAAACACTTTCATTTCATCTACGGGCATATCTTTGGTCCATAAATCGATGCGCAGAGTTTCTTGGCTTTCAGCGTCCCAAACAGAAAGCATCATCGCTTTGGCTTCTTGGTTTGTAATACCACCATCTTCAGCAGTCCATTGCAAACTTTCCGGAATTCTGTTTTCATCCAATTCAACTTTCAATTCTATTTTTGAGGTGTGATTTTTTGCCATTATTTACGTGGTTTAAACTTGGTGTTATTAAATATGTCTTCAGTAGATTTTATAAGCATGTCTTTTAAAGCAACATCGTTTTGCTGCATGTAAGCACGTACAATTTGCCAACCTATATATTGTCCTAATCGCCCTGGTGAATCGGCGTCAATTTCTTCTAAATAAAATTTAGTGAAAGGCGCAGGATTTATAAATCGGCTCGGTAATTTTGAGTCTGTGCTAAACAATAATTCGCGCTCCACAAAATAGCGCCAAATATAACTCTCGTTTGCAATGGCCCAAGTTAACTGCTCGGGCGAATAGCCCATACGCTCCGCATCAGTTTTAAAAGGAATAACCTTATCTTTAAAATAGAGTAGTTTCCCTGAATAAATCATTTCGTCCAACAAAGTTCTTTTTTGCGATTGATAGATATATTTCTTTGCATATGCATCGGCCAAATCTACAACGAGCTGTTCTTTATTAAAATGAGCTCTAATGTATTTGGGGATGGCTCCGTAAAATTCGTGGTCACTTCCCAAATAATTATCCAAAGCGATTACAGCAATGGTATCGGTAACAATTACCCGGTTTCTATAATCTACATCGTTGGTGACGGTAATGATTCTGGGTGGATTGAATTCTGGAAAATAATATTTTAAATGATTGAAAAGCGATTCAATTTCAGTTTCAACGTCGTTAAAATTGGTAAATGCTTTAGCAACCTCATTAAACAGTTGAATTTGTAAAGTATCGGCTTTTTTGGCAATCCAAAACGAATCTGAATATTTTTCAGAAAACATAAACGGGTAGGCTTGTTTTAGCTTTGGCAAATCTTTTGAATCTGCCTGGGCAAACAACCTGTCAAAACGTTCAATTTTAATATCTGTGTTTATTTTAGCTATATTTTTTTGTAACGTATTATCTTTTTTACAAGAAATGCTTAACAAAATAACACTAAATAACAAGATTGTATTTTTCATTTACTTAAAATTTTAAAAACAACTTTTCATTCGGTTTTCAATCAAATGGTTGGCATCCATTTAATATTTTAAATGCCCATTTCGGCTTTTAAATATAACTTAAACGGTATAGATTTTTATTAATTGGGCGTTTCCTTTATTTTTGTCTGCAAAGGTACTATTCTTAGATTAAAAACTGTGTTAAATATGCAAACAGAAAAAGTGGTAAATCACATTGTTAATTGGCTAAAAGATTACGCGACAAATGCTGGCGTAAACGGATTTGTAATTGGTATTTCAGGAGGCATCGATTCTGCAGTAACCTCAATACTATGCGCCAAAACGGGATTAAATGTATTGTGTGTTGAAATGCCAATACACCAAGCGGAGAGCCACGTTACCAGAGCCCAAGAACACATTGCGCAATTAAAACATCGGTTTAATAATGTTGACGATACACGCACCAATTTAACACCAGTTTTCGAGACCTTTAAAAGCGAGGTGTTTTTTGACGGAGACCAAGCCACTATTGATATGGCCTTGGCAAATACCAGAGCACGCCTGCGCATGACAACCCTTTACTATTACGCAGGACTTTATAAATTATTGGTGGCCGGAACCGGTAATAAAGTGGAGGATTTTGGGGTAGGCTTTTACACCAAATACGGCGATGGCGGCGTAGATTTAAGTCCTATTGCAGATTTATTAAAGTCTGAAGTTTATAAATTAGGTGAATTTTTAGACGTTCCGGAATCCATTATGAAAGCGGCTCCAAGTGATGGTTTATTTGGCGATGCACGGAGTGATGAAGATCAAATTGGAGCGTCATACCCTGAGCTTGAGTGGGCTATGAAAATGGACCAAGCCGGTAAAACGGCATCGGAATTTCTTGGTAGAGAGCAAGACGTTTTTAAAATTTACAAACGCTTTAATACGGCCAATAAACACAAAATGATTGCAATACCTATTTGCGAAATTCCCACAAATTTAAAATAATCATTGCATTGTTAGCAAAAAAAACTATCTTTACAGCCATATAACTCTCTCAATTATAGCTGTAAACCTCTCACAGCTATAATAGTATAAAAACCCTTAATAATGATAAAATTACTAATAGCAGACAATCATCCAATTATCAGAAAGGGTCTAGAACATCTATTTTCGGCATCTTCAGACATAAAAATTGTGGGAAGTGTAAACGATGGCGATGATATTTTAGACTTTGTCAAAAACAATGACGTAGACATTATTTTAACAGAAGTAGATTTCCCAAAACTTAACGGTTTAACCGTTTTGCGTTATTTAAAGAAGGATTATCCTAACGTAAAAACCCTTATTTTTAGTGGCCAGCCCGAAGAGGTATATGGCATAAACGCCATTAAAGCGGGGGCTTCAGGATTCATTTCTAAATCAGTTAACATCATTACCATTAACGAGGCCATTTTAAAGGTTCACGAAGGTGGTATTTATTTAAGTGATGCCTTAACGCAACAATTAGCTTTTGGTGCTAAAAGCAACAAATCGGGATCTTTTTACAAAAAACTATCAACTCGCGAGTCAGAAGTTTTAAAACTTTTAACTATTGGTAGAAAAAACAAAGAGATTTCTAAAGAGCTAAACATTAACGAGAAAACGGTAAGTACTTACAAAGCGCGTTTAATGAGAAAACTAAAGGTAACCAATTTAGTGGATCTTGTTAACCAAGCTAAACTTTCAGCTGAGCTATAATACGCGATTAAGCTTTCTGGACAATAACATTTTTAGACTCGAATAGTCTTTTACTTCTTCAAGTATATTTCTATTCGTGTCTATTTTGTTATGCAATGTTTCTTGCTGAAATTCTTTTACTTTTTGGTCTATTAAAAAGCAGCGTAAACTTAAAATGGTTTCGCTAACCAGTTGCGCAATACTTGTTGTTTTTCCTTTTGGGAAAATATTCATCCTGTTCCAATCGTCCAAAGCATAGCGTTCATCATCCATTAAAATGGTGGTTATTTCGTTTGCCATATCTTGGTCTACGGAATTGATAAAGGTTTTCAATTCAAAATCCTCGGTCTGGTTGAGCCTATCAATAATGGTGTAATACAGGGTTTTAAATTGGGGGTTCGAAAATTGCATTTCATCGTCTTGTAAATCCAAAAACACTTTTTCGAACACTTTGGCCTGTTGTATTACGGGCTCTAAAATAAGTTCGTTTTTATCATTTTCCTTTAAAACCAAATCTTCAAAATCTTCGGTTTTGTTTCCGTAAAGCAATAGCACTTCTATTATTTTTCGCTCCAACACATATTGCACATCAACCTTTTTTACAGGCTGTTGGTTCTTAATTACATCAAAGGCTTTTTGCTCGTTTTGGTATTTTTTATTTTCTTCTTGAAATTCCTTTTTATTGATTTGAGCCAAGGTACTAAACAAAACAGCTTCGCTAATGTCCATAATTCTGGCACATTCTTGAATGTAGATTTCCTTTTTAATACGGTCCGGTATTTTAGAAATGCTGTTGACAATATCCCTAACGGTTTCGGCTTTTTTTATGGGGTCGTTTTTGGATTCTTCAAATAAAACCGAAGCTTTGAACTGAATAAAGTCTTTGGAGTTTTCTTCTAAATACAGGGCGAGTTCTTCAAGTGAATTCTTTTTTGCAAAGCTATCGGGGTCTTCGCCATCGGGAAATGTGCATACTTTTACATTCATGCCCTGCTCCAGAATTAAATCGATACCGCGAAGTGAAGCGCGCATACCTGCCGCATCGCTATCAAATAACACCGTGATGTTTTTGGTTAACCTGTTTATAAGCCTGATTTGATCGGAAGTTAAGGCAGTTCCAGAGGAAGACACTACGTTTTTTATACCCGTTTGATGAAACTGGATTACATCGGTATAGCCTTCAACTAAATAACAATTATCCTCTTTGGCAATGCTTTGTTTGGCATGGAAAATACCGTACAATACTTTACTTTTATGGTAAATATCGCTCTCTGGGGAGTTTAGGTATTTGGCCGCTTTTTTATCGTTGATCAAAATACGCCCGCCAAACCCCAATATTCGGCCGCTCATACTTTTTATGGGAAATAAAACACGCCCCTTAAACCTGTCGAAACGTTTGGTATCCTTAACAATGGTGAGCCCTGTTTTTTCGAGATAATCTATATTATAACCTTGTTTTAAGGCCTCGTCGGTAAAGGCTTGCCACTCGTC
The DNA here is from genome assembly GCF_031932625.1 of Hwangdonia seohaensis. NCBI lineage: Bacteria > Pseudomonadati > Bacteroidota > Flavobacteriia > Flavobacteriales > Flavobacteriaceae > Hwangdonia > Hwangdonia seohaensis. The sequence continues at coordinate 102,438 of NZ_JAVSCK010000004.1, read as the reverse complement.
GAGTGCATACCCTAGATCGAATTTTTTAATGGTATCTTCGGTAAATCCGCGCTCTTTAAAATAGCTTAATCCTATTGATTTTCCCTGATCGGTTTTATGCAATATATTTTGAAAATACTTGCTCGCATATTCGCTTACCAAATACAAACTTTCCCGTTCGTTCGCGGCCTGTTTTTGCTCATCGGACTGAACGGTTTCTTCAATTTCAATATTGTATTTTTTGGCCAAATATCTAATGGCCTCGGGATAGGTAAAATGCTCGTGTTCCATTAAAAACGCCACCACATTACCGCCTTTTCCACTGGAAAAATCCTTCCAAATTTGTTTTACTGGCGATACCATAAAACTTGGTGAACGCTCATCGGAAAACGGACTTAAACCTTTAAAGTTACTGCCCGCTTTTTTTAACTGAACAAAATCACCTATAACCTCCTCTACACGAGCGGTTTCAAATACTTGGTCTATGGACGATGGTGCAATCAATGGAGAAACTTATTTTATGTGTAAATGTAATATAATCTATTTTGAAGTAAAACAAAAAGAGCTTCAATATTGAAACTCTTTTATTTTATTAATCGACTTATAAATATCAATCCATATCGAACCTAACACCAATGGAGATGTTGTTCTGGTCTGCAACTTGGTCTTTAAAAATGGGTGACAAATCGTATTTTACATATAATGCCGTACTGCCAACAGCAATATAACTACTAATTCCGTACACCAAATTAGTGGTGTTTAAGCCGCCTTTTATTTTATCCTTTTGCCTGTTTCCGTCAACTGAATATTTTAATTTTTGGCGCGTTCCTATATTAAATCCTGCATATCCGCCAAGGCCAATTTTAAACTTATTACGTGTTGAATATCTAAAATAATCATCCTTTTCGATTTTTTTGGATGGGCCAAATTCAAAATGCACAGGAAACACTAAATTGGTTATGGATAACTTCGATTTTTTAAGGTTTTCAGGAAATACCTCCAACATGGTTTGGTTGCCTTGGCTAACAAAATATCGATTGTCGGTTGGCTTCAATCCGTTTATTTGAAACGAATAGCCATATTTGAAACGTAAAACATTCGAGTTTTTAAATACCCGGGTTTTCCACGCCCAACCTATTTCGAAAAACCGAGAGCCTCCAAATTTATACGGCGAATTATCCAGGTTATCGCCTTCAACAATGGCGTTGTTTAAACCAAAGGCCAGCACCAAATCGCTAGTGGTTCGCCTGTCGTATTTTCGATGTCTGTGGTTGTCGCTTCCCTTTGTACCAATAAATATAAATTCGTCATCGGTTTCGTCTCCCTTTCCAATTCTAAAAACAAATTGATCATCGGCTTCCTCTTCTTCATTGTTGTAAACAGCATCGTTTCGTTCTAAAAGTGAAATTTTATTATTGATAATCGCTATGCGGTTTTCAATATTCAAAGCATGTTTTTTAGCCGCTTCCTTTTTTAAATTTTCGGCTTCCTCAAAAGTAATCTCGTTTCCGTCCAATTGCTTGTTTATGGCTTCAACCTCGGCTTTTAAATACTCGCGTTCTTGGGTTTTAACCTTATCCTTTAAGGCTCTTAAAGTCTTTATTTGTTCATGATTATTGGTGTTTGAAATGCTGTCTTGCGCAGTGATTAAATGCACATTTAAACACAGCACCGCCAGTGCTAAATACTTTGTAATGGTTTGCATAACTGTTCGTTTTTTGCCCAAAGTGGGTATTGATTTATCGATTGAATTTTGATGATTTTTTTAGTCGTTACGTTGTGCCACGGCCGTTTTTACCGTAATAAAATTTTCTTTTAAAGCTTTAAAAACCTGATCTCTAAAAGATTGGTCGAGCTCGTCTTCAACATCTTGAAGCAGTGTCAAGGCATCAACTTTTTTTGTGCTTTCGTTATATAATCGTTTTAATTTGATTTCGTTTTGAGCTTCAATTAACAAGGCTTCAATTTCGTTTTCCGTAACCTGGTTTTTACCGTCTTTTAAGGTTTTTACCTGGGCTATGACTTCCTTAATTTTCTGTTCTTCGAGCGTTAACTTTTCAGAAATTATTTTGACTGGCTCAACATGGGTTTCTTTTGTGGTTTGAACATCTTTTTCTTCAACAATACGCGTTGTTTCTTTAATTAAATTAGGTTTGATTACAGTTGGTTTTTTTTGAATTTGATTGGACTGATTAGCTTCTTTTGATTTGATATCTTCTGAAATTTCTTCAATAGGCTCAACCTTTTCATTAGCTATTTTATCGGCGGTTATTGAGCCTGTCGAAATATCATCTTGTTTAACAAGTTCTGGTGTTACCACAATTTGCGGTGCAACATGCTCACCGGAATCATTCTTGAAAACTTGGGTAACCACCAATAACACACCTATAATACTTGCCGCAATGCCCAACCACCAAAACGCTTTGTTATTCCGTTTTTCTTCTTGATTTTCTAAGCGGTGAGATAATTTATTCCACGCATCGGCAGATGGTTTTATGGTTCTTTTTTCAAGTTTATCCTTAATCTTTTTTTCAAATTTATTTGCTGCCATAGCTTGTTGTTTTATTTAATTTTTTAATGCTTTCCTGAAGCTGTTTGCGTGCTTTAAACAGCTGCGATTTTGATGCGCCCTCGCTAATGTTTAGCATATTGGCAATTTCGTAATGCTTGTAACCTTCAATGGCATACATAACAAACACCTCTTTATAGCCATCGGGAAGGGCGTCTATAAGTTGCTGTATTTGGGCAACTTCAATGTCGGTTTTAATGTTGTTGGTGTAATCGTTTTTATGCTCAATAGCTTCAACCGGAAACTCCATGTTTTTTTTCTGTCGTAAAAACGAAATCGATTCCCGAATCATTATCCGCCGTATCCAACCCTCAAAACTGCCTTCATTTTTAAAATTTTTTAAATTTGAAAACACCTTGAAAAACCCGTTAAGCATCGCTTCTTCGGCATGTTGTATATCTTTTATGTAATACCTGCAAACGCTTAACATTTTTGGGGCATGCCACTCGAACAACACCTGTTGCGCTTCGCGATTGTTTTTAATCGCTCTTTTAATAAGCTCGGATTCGTTTTTATGGAGTTGAATGACTTTCAAAAAAAATGGATTTTATGTGGTCTTCTATTTATAAAGACGCAAATGTTGTGCTAAAGGTTGCCTGAAGCTAAAATTTATTTTAAAAGTAATTGAAAAGATTTGGTTTTTTATAGAAAATTGGGCTTATGTGAATTCGATTTTATTGAAAAAAAAAAAGAGCCTCTGCAAAAAGCAAAAGCCCTTTTAATTTAAAACCATAAGCCGGCACATAAGCGCGTTAGGGATTGCAGTGGAAATCCTTTTTAAAATTGGTTTGCAAAAACTTTGCTTTAATGCCCGTGTTAACAGGCAAACACATTGCTTGCTCCCTGAACAAACATTTTAAAAAGATTGTAGCGGAAAGCCCGACCCCTCTTGCCCTGAGCGGAGTCGAAGGGCGGGGTAACGCCCAACTTCTAGAAAACCACGAAGTTACGGGATTGCTAAAAACGGACTACCTTGTAAACAGCAGCTCCCGGTACTTGGTTAGTGGCCAAATCTCGTCGTCTACCAACAATTCCAGCTTATCGCAATGGTAACGAATGTCTTCGAACAGGGGCTTTACGTTAAAGCAATAGGCCTGCGCTTTCTTTTCGACATCTTGAATGGCATTGGCTTTTTTTCTTTCGTTAATCATTTTCGTAACATTGGCGTTGATGCTTTCTATATGATTTGAAATTTGCTCTATTAAATTGAGTTGCTCTTTGGAAACTTCCTTGAATTTTTCATCGAAAATTTCCTTGAGGCCTTTTACGTTTTCAATTAAGGTGTTTTGGTATCTCACCGCCGTTGGAACAATGTGGTTACGCGCTATATCGCCCAAAACCCGACCTTCAATTTGAATGTGCATAATATAGGCTTCAACCTCTATTTCGTAACGCGCTTTGGTTTCAATATTACTCATTACCTGCATTTCCTCAAACAGGGCCATACTATCTTTTGATATTTTAGCTTTTAGGGCATCGGGCGTGGTTTTATTATTGCTCAACCCTCTTTTTTCGGCTTCCTTTTCCCAAGCTTCGCTATAGCCATTGCCTTCGAACAAAATACGTTTTGAGGCTTTTATATATTCGCGCAACACATTAAAAATCGCTTCGTCTTTCTTTAAACCTTTTTCGTCGATTAGCTTATCGACTTCCACTTTAAAGTCTTTTAATTGCTTTGCAACTATGGTGTTTAAAACCGTCATGGGGTCGCCGCAATTAGCTGTTGAACCCACGGCTCTAAACTCGAATTTATTGCCCGTAAATGCAAATGGCGATGTGCGGTTTCTATCGGTATTGTCCAACAAAACATCCGGTATTTTACCAACTACATTTAATTTTAATTCGGTTTTTTCCTGAGGTGATAATTTGCCTTTGGTAACGCCTTCCAATTCTTCTAAAACCTTGGTTAATTGTTCGCCAATAAACACGGAAATAATGGCTGGAGGTGCTTCGTTGGCTCCCAATCTGTGGTCGTTGCTCGCCGAAGCAATGGTGGCCCGTAATAGTGCTTCGTGCTTGTTAACCGCTTTTATGGTATTTATAAAAAAGGTTAAAAATTGTAAATTACTCATGGGCGTTTTTCCCGGAGCCAATAAATTAACCCCCGTATCTGTGGACAGCGACCAGTTGTTGTGCTTACCCGAGCCATTGATGCCCGCAAATGGTTTTTCGTGTAATAGCACCTTAAAATTATGGCGCGATGCCACACGACCCATAATATCCATGAGCAACGAATTATGGTCGACTGCTAAATTGGCTTCCTCAAAAATTGGCGCCAATTCAAATTGGTTTGGGGCTACCTCGTTATGTCTCGTTTTTACCGGAATACCTAAAAGCATACATTCGGTTTCCAGCTCGCGCATATAGTTTAAAGCCCTGCTAGGAATAGAGCCAAAATAATGGTCGTCCAATTGTTGCCCTTTTGCTGCAGAGTGCCCCAATAATGTTCTGCCGGTTAATGCAATATCCGGACGGGTGGCCGCCAAGGTTTTATCGATTAAAAAATATTCTTGCTCCCAGCCTAAAGACGAGGTTACTTTTTTTACGTTTTTATCAAAATATTTACATACTGCGGTAGCTGCACCATCAACCGCTTGTAGCGCCCTTAATAGTGGGGTTTTATAATCTAAGGCCTCTCCCGTGTACGCCACAAAAATGGTAGGGATACAAAGGGTTGTGCCATAAATAAATGCCGGTGATGTAGGATCCCAAGCCGTATATCCACGAGCCTCGAAGGTATTTCGAATACCGCCACTTGGAAAACTTGAGGCATCCGGTTCTTGTTGCACCAATTGGCTACCTCCAAATTTTTCGATGGCCATTCCATCTCCAATGGTCTCAAAAAAAGCATCGTGCTTTTCGGCAGTTGTCCCGGTTAATGGCTGAAACCAATGGGTATAATGTGTAACGCCTTTTGATAACGCCCAATCTTTCATTGAAGAGGACACTTGGTCTGCTATAGCTCTATCAATTTTTTTACCATATTGAATGGCGTTCATCACTCCGGCAAAAGCATCTTTTGTCAAGTATTGGCGCATAGAATTTTCGTTAAACACATTCTTACCAAATATATCTGAGCGACGTTCTTTCTCTTCAACGGGTACAGGTTTGGCTGAAAGCGATTTTTTTATAGCGTGAAATCTTAAAGTTGACATTTCGTATAATTTTTAGATGTTACAACAAATTTATAGGTGCAAAAATAAACAGCAAAAACAATAAAAGTATAAAACACAAAAGTTTGTTATTAACAATTTTTAGATTTTAGCATAAAATTATGTTCATATTATAAAATAAACCCATAAAAAATAGGGGGTAAATAAAAATAAAGCCACTGTTAATTAAAATACCCCTATAAAACATACCGTGTTTCATAAAATTTTATATTTGTGTCATTATTTTAAATATTGTATTTATAAACTATTCATTATGGCAAAATCAAAATTAGAGTATATATGGCTAGATGGTCATGAACCAACACAAAACATGAGAAGCAAAACTAAAGTTGAAGAAGACTTTAGTGGTAAATTAGAAGATTGCGCAATTTGGTCTTTTGACGGCAGCTCGACCGAGCAAGCCTCTGGAGGCGCATCAGACTGTTTATTAAAACCCGTAGCTATTTATCCAGACCCGACAAGAAAAAACGGTTACTTAGTGATGGCTGAAGTTTTAAGTGCAGACGGAACACCACACCCTTCAAATGCAAGAGCTCAGATTGATGATGACAATGGTGATTTCTGGTTTGGTTTTGAGCAAGAGTATTTTTTAATGGATACCAAAACCGATTTACCTCTAGGGTTCCCACGTGGTGGTTTCCCTGGCCCACAAGGTAAATATTACTGTTCTGTTGGCGGACGCTACACTTGGGGTAGGGATTTTGTTGAAGAGCATGCCGATTTATGTATTGAAGCCGGATTAAACTTTGAGGGAATAAACCAAGAAGTTGCTCCGGGACAATGGGAATTCCAATTATTTGCAAAAGGCGCCAAAAAAGCCGGAGACGAAATTTGGATTGCCCGTTACCTATTAGACAGATTAACCGAAAAATATGGCTACTATATCGAATACCACCCAAAACCGGTAAAAGGCGATTGGAATGGTTCTGGTATGCACGCCAACTTTTCCAACACCACTTTAAGAACTTGTGGTTCTAAAGAAACTTACGAAAAAATATGTGAAGCCTTCAGGCCCGTTACAGATGAGCACATCGAAGTGTACGGTGAGTTTAACGATGAGCGTTTAACCGGATTGCACGAAACGGCACACGTTTCTGATTTCTCTTACGGCGTTTCAGATAGAGGCGCTTCCATCCGTATTCCTATAATCACGGTTGAAAAAGGCTGGAAAGGTTGGTTGGAAGACAGACGCCCTGCGTCAAACGGAGACCCTTATAAAATTGCGGGAAGAATTATTAAAACCGTTAAATCCGCAAAAATTTAATTCCTATAGATTAACATTTTTGTTCATAAAAAACGCCAACATTAATTTGTTGGCGTTTTTTATATAATGCATGTCATTTCGAGTGATTCTGATGTGTTTAAAAGAATTGTATCGAGAAGTTGGGCGTTACCCCGCCCTTCGACTCCGCTCAGGGCAAAAAGGGTCGGGCTTGTTTTCAGGGTTATGTTTTTAAATTGAAAGTTGCTTTTTTTTGGAGAGGTGAGTTTAACATTTCTCTTTACTTTGATGTTACTAAATTTAACAAGAGAAGAGAACTCGCCATTAATTATAAATGTTGTTGGCAATAGTATTTATTACTTCATTAATTGTTTCTAAACCAAAATCTCTTTTTGCTACCATTAATAAATTCTGTCGTAATTTTGGTGATAATTTAATATTTTTCTTGTCAAGAACAAGAGCTGCATAAAATGGGTATTCTTTTGATTTAAAAAATTTTATGTAATAATCTATTTCTTCAATTGAATAAAGCAAGAACGATTTCTCGGAATAAAAGTTTTTCTTAATAGATTCAGGGATTTTAATTTTATCAATACTATTACTGAAATCGTTTATTGAAAGTGGATTTGTTGATTCCTTTTCAGAATTGGCATTTAGAGTTTCAATATTCGGAATTGTTATTGAAAGTTGCTCTTTTTGTTCAATATATCTTTCATTTAGAAAAGATAAAATTTTATCAAGAGACTTTAACTGTTTCTCAAACCATTTTTCATTTACAAGTAGTGCATATTCTTCTTTACCATCAACTTTTAGTGCAAGAACATAATCATCTATAAATCCGTGTTTAAAAAGAAATGAGCCATCTTTTCGGTCAATTAAAAGCGAATTGTTTCCCAAATACTCCCAATTACCTTTCTCTATTTTTCCATCATTAGAAATTAATAATTGGTTGTCTTTTTCTCTAAAAATGAAAACACATTTTCTTGAGGAATCCTCATCTAAAATTACCCAATGCTTATGTAATAGAATGGTCAAATTATCTAATTTTTGACTAAATCTTTGAATCTTTGGAATTATATCAAGTATGTAGGTTTTCATTTTGTTATATTATTGTCAACGACATGATATAAAATCATTCAAAGCTTCAACTAAGCTCAGCACAGGTGCTTTATATCTAATGCTAAACGAAGTTAGTCAATTTTTCCGACAAAGCATTGTTCTACACAACATTGCCAAAGTGAATGTATCACAAACTAAAACTTGTCCTTGCTAAACACCAAAAACATAAATATACCGTAAGCAACTACCAAAACAAATCCTTTTATTCGGCTTATTTGCATGCGTTTTTTTATAAAAATCATGGGTAATAAAACAGCTGAAAAAGCAAGCATCCAAAAAATATCGCTAGTTAGTATTTGCGGCTCGGTCACAGGAATTGGCTTTATCATGGCCGTCAACCCCAAAACAGAGCCGATATTAAATATATTCGAGCCTATTAAATTACCCAACGAAATGGCTTTTTCCTGTTTTGCCGCTGCAATAACCGATGCAGCCAATTCCGGAACACTGGTACCTACCGCTATTAACGACACGCCTATTACTGCTTCGCTCACTCCAACCGCCGTGGCGATATCTTTTGCGCCAACAACCAACCATTCGCTACCAAAATACAACGCTGTGGCGCCTATTAGCAACCACAAACCGATTTTAAAATTGGAAACTACGGCTAGACTTTCGTCGACTTCTTCTATATTAATATCTTTTTTTGTACTTCGTATTAATACAAATAGAAACAAAAACAGCCCCACAAACAAAATGGCGCCTTCAAATGCCGTTAATACACTATCGTTTTTAAGAAAATAATACAAGGCCACCGAAAACAGCATCATCGCTGGCCAGTTGAGTTTATAAAATGATTTATCGACCGAAATAGCACCAACCATGGCCGTTATGCCCAATACCAAACCAATGTTTGCAATATTGGAACCCACCACATTGTTAATGGCTATGGCTGGCGAACCGGAAAGTGCCGCCTGCAAACTCACCAATAATTCCGGTGCCGAGGTTGCGAATGAAACCACCGTCATACCAATTACCATTTTAGAAATGCTAAACTTAAATGACAAAGCCACGGACGAGCGCACTAAAAACTCACCTCCTATTACCAATAAAATAAATCCAAGGACAACCCAAAGAATACTCATATTATATATTTTTTTGCGAAGATAAATGAAAGTTAAAAGTTAGAAGTTAAAAAGTTGAAAGTTTTTGTGAGACCAAATAATACAGCGGTATTTGCTTATGCCACAGCCTTGAAAACTTAAATTTTAGTTAAATAACTACAATTTTAGTTGTATAACTACAAAAATAGTTATACGTTTGTATTGCGTTAGGGATTGAACGGCATGTTTGAGCTCGCCGACGCAGGAGGAAGCGAGTAGTGAAAGCCCGACCACTTGCCCTGAGCGCAGTCGAAGGGTTGTGGTCACGCCCAAATATTAATAATTAAAAAAGATTTTCACCTTCGTGGAAATGAAATAACCTTTAATAATGCAAAAACTAACAAACAAAGAAGAAGAAATTATGCATATTTTATGGAGGCTTGAAAAGGCTTTTGTAAAAGATGTGCTTGCTGAAATTACAGACGACAAGCCGCATTACAACACGTTATCGACCATTATAAGAAATTTGGAAGACAAGGGTTTTGTGGCTTATAATGCCTACGGAAAAACCCACCAATACTACCCTATTGTTACTAAAGAGGATTACAAAAAACGGTTTATGACGGCGGCCATTGATAATTATTTTAACAACTCGTATAAAAATATGGTATCGTTTTTTGCCAAAGAGGAAAAGATAAGCGTGGACGAGCTTAAGGAGATTATCGCATTAATTGAAAAACAAAAATAACCATGGAATATTTACTTAAAGCCAGTACGGTTATTGCCATTTTTTACCTGTGCTACAAACTGTTTTTACAGCGCGACACTTTTTTTCAGTCCAATCGTTGGTTTTTGCTTATCGGGCTAATTACCGCTTTTGCACTGCCTTATGTGGTGATTCCTATTTATATTGAGTACACGCCAATGCCCATTCAGAATTTTGAAGTTACCGATGCTTCAGCTATAGCTGAAACGACCGAAGCCCCTTTTAATATTTGGCATTATGCACTTGTTGTTTATGCAATTGGTGTTGCTCTATTTTCCCTGCGATTTTTGGTGCAATTGGGCTCGTTGGCCTTACTTATTTTAAACAATAAAAAGCAGCGACAAAACGGATTTACATTTATTGAAACCCAAAACGAAACCCAGCCTTTTTCGTTTTTTAGATGGATTGTTTTTAACCCAAATCAGTTTGACAATACGGAGTTACAACATATTATCGCCCATGAAAAAGTGCATGTAAAACAATACCATTCTATCGACATTTTAATATCGCAACTCGCTGCTATTGTGTTTTGGTTTAACCCAATTACTTGGTTTTACAAAAAAGATTTACAGCAAAACCTGGAGTTTATTGCCGATTACAAAGCGCAAAAGCAATCGAGCTGCAAAAAAAGCTATCAGCATTTATTGTTAAAAACAAGTGTGCCTCATCAGCACATCGCCATCACCAATAATTTTTACAGTTCATTAATCAAAAAACGAATCGTTATGTTACACAAATCAAAATCGAAAAAAATCAATCTTTTAAAATATGCCTTGGTTCTGCCTTTTCTCGCCCTGTTTTTAATGGGGTTTAATACGGAGGAGGTTTATGTTGAAAAGGTTTTGGATAATGATAGCTCAACTAAAATTACAAACAAAGTAGAACAGCAGGAAATCACAAAAGAGAATGATAAAATAAAAATAATTTTTAGAAAAAATCTGTCTGACAAAGATTTAAACAAGATTGAGAAAAAGCTACAGAGTATGGGTGTTGTTTTTACATATTCAGAATTAAAACGAAATGCAAAAGGAGAAATTACAAAAATTATAACGAAATTTGAAACTGAAGGTGGTAGTTGTACTTATAATAGCGATCAGTCACCAATCGAACCTTTTTATTATTTTAAACACGAAGAAACTTGTGGAGTTGGAGGTATTGAACACATAAAAACAGTTAATGATGAATTTGATTTTAATAACTCCAAAACCTTGGATTTTGGCAGTAGCAAAAACTCACATAATTCTAAAACGAAACTCAAGCGAACTACTGCAAAACAAAACCCTAACACTCAAAAAATCAAACCTTTTAACGTAACCATTACCAAAAATTTTACAGATAAAGATTTTGAAAATGCCATAAAAAGAGGAAAAGAAAAGGGTGTGACTTTAAAATTCAGTAAAATAAAGCGAAACTCAAAAAATGAAATTATTGCAATTTATGCTGAATTTAAAACCAAAAATGGCTCTGGCAATTATAGCTTAAATGGCGACAAACCCATAAAACCTTTTGCTTACAGGCAAAATAGTGAAGGGTTTGGTTTTGGCACTGAAATAAAAACCAAATACGTTATCTCTAAATCAGGTAAAGTGATAGACACTTTACACTCCAATAACAAAAACAGTTATGCATTCATAACTTCTGATTTTGTACATGTTTTTAAAGACAAAAAAGCGATTATAGCTGATAGCATTCATTTTAATAAAAATGATGGCAAAAAAGGACAATATGCTATTGTTGAAAGCCATAGTAATGTTGAAGATATTTCTGATGATGACGATAAAAATGTCGAGGTTATTATTGAAAACGATGGGAAGAATGAAGATGAAGATGTTATTATTTTAAAAAGTGGAGAATCTAAAGGCAAATCATATAAAATTAAAACTTTTGGCAAAAGTAATGGCAATGGTAAAATCCAAATTTCCACTGACAGTGATAAAGAACCATTGTATATTTTGGACGGTAAGAAAATTAGAAAAAACAAATTTGACGCCATTGATCCAAACGATATTGAAAGCATAACGGTACTTAAAGGCGAATCGGCCATTGAAAAATATGGTAAAAAAGCTAAAGATGGTGTGGTAGAAATTACGTCCAAAAAGAAAAACTAAATCTACCTAAACAGATTAACTAAAAGGCACTCTAAAAAGAGTGTCTTTTTTTGTGCCAAAAAATCAAATAAAAGATGAAATGGCCAAATAACATCCTTTTTTTAACCAAAAGTGCCTTGGTTTTTATAAATCACTCAAAAACACCCCTACAATTATTACAAATTACAACAATTAACATCGTTTAAAATTACATTTTAAAACTATCTTAAAGAGCGTCACATAAATACTGAAACATAAATCGTCTTTTTACTTACAAACCTATATTCAAATTCACAGATTTACCCAAAAACATTTGGTGGATATATTCCAAAAAATATATCTTAAAAAAACATTGATAAAATAACACCATTTACTAACCTTTAAAACCCTATAATTATGATAACTCTTGCTAAAATTATGATTGATATTATCTTGGTTATAATTTCAATTATATAACACAAAAAAAAAGTAAAACTTAGTCTAGAATAAGTTTTACTATTTTTACCTTTTAATAAGGGTTTTACAAATGAAAAAGCAAGTATTCAAATTTTTGGCAAAGGTTAACAAAATAGTCTTACCAAGCTACTCGAAACGACAACTGGATTTAGCAAAAGCCACGAAACTACAAATGGCCATAATAGGCTGGCGCGTTTACGTTACAAAACAAGCTTTGGATTGATTTATTCTACAAAAAACCTTACGGTGCAGTAGCTTTATAAAGGGTTGCGTTTGTTTGTGCAGCTATACTATACGCACAATTGGCTTCTAAAAACACCGAATCGCCCTTACCGATATGCAACACTTTTTCGCCACTTGAAATTGTAGATTCGCCTTCAATAACGATTAAAATTTGTGCCGTTTTTGATGTCGCTTGATAGCTTTCCGATCGTTTTAAATCTATTTTACTCAATTCAAAATCTGGTGCCGGCGTTTTATAAATGCGCTCAATGCCATCGGCTTGCAAGGTTCCTTGCATCACATTTGGTTTGGTTTCCTCAAAAGCCACATGTTTTAACAACTCGGGCACATCAACGTGTTTTGGCGTTAAGCCACCACGTAAAACATTATCGGAATTTGCCATAAGCTCCATATTTTGTCCTTCGAGATAGGCATGCGGAATTCCGGCATCCTGAAAAACAGCTTCACCTTTATTGGTTTTAACAATATTGAAAAAGTAGATGGAATAAATGCCTTTATCCAAAACATCTGTATCTGGTGCCGTATCCACAGCTTTGGCCGCCCAATAATCGGGACTTGATTTATCCAAATTTCCTTGCGAATACAATGGCATAATCCGATTTACCAAGGGTTTTAAAATGCGGTTGCTGTCTTCAGCAGATTGCTCCATCACTTTTTTATACAAACCAAAATAACCTGAATCTGTAAAAACAGGTAACAAATCGACAAATTCCGGAGTAGTTTTCAATCTTTCAATTAATTCATTCTTAGGCAAAAATCCGTGTAGCAACCAAAACTCGCTAAGCGCCACCATAATTTCCGGCTTGTGGTTATCGTCTTTGTAATTTCTGTGAGGCGCAGTTAACGGAATGCCCAATTCATTTTCACGTTTAAATCCTTTTTCGGCTTCTATTTTGGTGGGATGCACTTGAATGGACAACATATCCTTTACATCTAACACTTTAAAAAGAAAAGGTAACCGCCCAAAGCTTTCAGCAATTTCAGCCCCTAAACTTTCATTGGGGTTTGAGGCTATATGGCTATCCAAATTCCGGCTACCAGCAGCAGTTGTTATTACAGAAGGTGCATTGGCGTGAGCACCCAACCAATATTCGGCACATTTTTCGGTATTGCTTTTTATTCCTAATAATTGAGGAATATATGCAGTTCCGCCCCATGCGTAATGTTGAATTTTTCCTTTAAGCGCAAATAATTTCGACATCCTTATTTAGTAAATGATTAATAACACACAAATTTAAACTAAACGGCGCAAAAGGGGAAATAAAATGTATTGTAAAGCACAAGAGGCTGCCTTAAAATCTAGTTCCATACCATATTTAGCTTGTCGAAGTATTATTTTATTCGTTGCGAGTATCCTTTACAAATAGGTTTTGAAAACAAAAAGGGACAAATAAAATGGTGAGCACGCTCATTTTTAATTGTCCCTTTTGTATTTATTCGTGACCATGGCAGGATTCAAACCTGCAACCTCTTGAGCCGTAATCAAGTGCGCTATTCAGTTGCGCCACATGGCCTTTTTTGTGGATGCAAATATACATTTTTTATTAAAACCCCACCAAACTTTTATTTCAAATTTCAAAATGGTTATTTTTGAGCATGTCTAAAGAATTATTACAACAAAACTTCAACCACCTTTTAGATGATAATCTTATTAAAAAAATCTATCAATTTGGTGTATTTAAAACGTTTAAAAAGCAAGATATTGTTATCGATATCGACCAAACCTTAAAACACATTCCGCTTTTGTTAAGTGGTAGTATAAAAATACTTAGGGAAGATAACGATGGAAACGATTTGCTTATTTACTTTTTGGAAACCGGAGAAACCTGCACCATGTCGCTAACATGCTGTATGGGCAGCTCAAAAAGTAAAGTGAGAGCGGTTGCCGAAAAAGATTCAAGCTTAGTCATGATACCGGTTGCGTTTATGCAAAAATGGTTTCATGACAACGAAAGTTGGCGGAATTTCATTTTAGAAAGCTACCAATCACGGTTTAGCGAAATGCTTGAAACCATTGACGATCTTGCTTTTATGAAAATGAACGAGCGTTTGTACAAGTATTTAATCCATAAAACAAAGATGGACAACTCAAAAACCATCATTGTAAAACATTTGGATATTGCTGAAGATTTACACACATCTCGTGTGGTTATTTCGCGTTTGCTAAAGCAACTTGAGAACGAAAACAAAATTAAATTGAGCCGGAATAAAATCGAAGTTTTATAAATCAAAACACCCCTTAATCAAGATTAAATTTTGATGCGGGCCATTTAGTTCAATACTTTAATGGTTTGAGGTTGCCGAAAGTTTCGTTGCCCTCAGCATTTAACTCAAGATTTTATTTTTTGGAGTCTCTGAATGTTACGCTTCTTTACAAGCGCGTAACATTTCACGTTTTCCCGGAGGCCCGGGCAATCGCTGGACTTTAAAACCTACGGCTTCCATAGCGCGCCTAACACTGCCTTTGGCAGAATAGGTAACTAAAACCCCGTTATCTTTAAGGGCATGAAACATGTTTTGGAATATACTTTCCGTCCATAATTCCGGTTGAACACGGGCTCCAAAAGCATCAAAATAAATAATGTTGTACCGCTCTTTTTCTTTAATTTTTGAAAAAAATCGATTTTGTTTTGTTAATGAAAAATGAGATGTGATTTTATGCGATGCTTCCCACGAAACTTCATGCAACTTGTTAAAAAGTGAAACTTTATCTTCAGCTTTTAATTCTTTTGGGTAATTTAATTGATTGATTTCATCCATTAAAACAGGATAGGCCTCAACACCATAATAAGCAATATTGGTTTTTAATTTTTCGGCTTCCAATAAAGTAATAAAAGCGTTTAAACCCGTTCCAAAACCAATTTCCAATATCGAAATTTCATTAGAATTACAAATTGCGCCCTCAACAACATGACTTGCTTTTTGAGATTCTTTGCTTCCACCTGAATCACAAAAATAGTGCAGACCATGTTTTATAAACACATGATAAGCCTCTTGTATAGCGCCGTGTTTGGAGTGGTATTGCTCGTCCCATTCCGGTAAATGAATGGTTGTAGAGCCATCGGCTGTTATTACAATTTCGCGTTGCACACTATTGTTTTAATAATACGCCATCGGCTTCAAAAGAATATGTTTTTTTAGGCTCTGTGATGCTTGCTATCTGTTCGGTAGATTGCCCTTCATCTTCGGCATAGTGGCGCTGCTCATCAACCGAAACCTCGGTTACATAAGCTTTGCCATTTATAATCACTTCTTTTCCTGCAATATCTTTAGGCATAAAAATGGCATAATCCTTAAATTTCACCATCACTTCTTCGTTATCGCCCAAATCCAAAGTCATCCAACAGCCTTTAGATTGGCACACTTTGTTAACAGTTGCAGTCATTTTAGAATTAATGCTGTCTCCCACGCTCATGGTTTTATAGTGTGTTGCCATAGATGCCGCAGCAATTGCATCATCAGCAATTATAGTGTTTCCAAAGGATGCATAGTCTACTTTTTCAGTTTCAATTTGCTTTTCTTGTGGATTCTCTACTTTGTTTTTACAAGAATTTAACACAAACAGACAGATAATTGTTAAAGTTATTGGTTTCATTGTATATAATTTTCAATTTTAAACGATTTGTTGCAAATATATCATTTTTAATTGCGTTTTTCCTTAAATTTGCAGCCTAAAACAACGTAAATTATGAATGCTTTAATGAATGATATCGAGGTTATAAAAACCAAACATTCCAAAATTAATGAAGTAGATTTTGACCATTTAAGCTTTGGAAAAACATTTTCTGACCACATGCTTGAATGTGATTATAAAGACGGAAAGTGGCAAGCGCCCAAAGTGGTGCCTTATGCGCCGATTACCTTAGATCCTTCTGCTAAGATTTTTCATTACGGGCAATCTATTTTTGAAGGTATGAAAGCCTATAAAGATACCGATAACAATATATTATTATTTCGTCCTTTAGATAATTTTAAACGATTGAACATTTCAGCAAAACGCCTTGCGATTCCAGAATTGCCTGAAGCTTATTTCATGGAAGGTTTAAAAGCGCTTTTAAAGGTGGATAGCGACTGGATTCCTAAAAACGAAGGCAGCTCGTTATACATAAGGCCTTTTATTTTTGCGACAGGGAAAGGGTTTCATGCATCGCCTGCCGATGAGTATAAATTTGTAATTGCCACGGCACCATCGGGCTCGTATTTTGCTGGTGAATTAAAGGTTTTAATAGAAGAAAAATATTCGCGTTCTGCCAATGGTGGTGTTGGTTTTGCTAAAGCTGGCGGTAATTATGCCGGACAGTTTTACCCCACGCAATTAGCCATTGAAAAAGGCTACCAACAAGTTATTTGGACCGATGATAACACCCATGAATATATTGAAGAAGCGGGTGCGATGAATATATTTATCCGTATAAATGATACCCTTATTACGGGGCCAACCAGCGACAGAATTCTCGATGGCATTACACGTAAAAGTATTATTGAATTGGCGAAAAAAGAAGGCATTCCCGTAGAGGTTAGAAAAATTACCGTAAGCGAGGTTGTTGAAGCTGCTAAAAATGGCTCTTTAAAGGAGATGTTTGGTGCAGGAACAGCTGCTGTAATTTCTCCAATATCTGGTTTTGGTTACAAAGATGAAGATTTTGATTTACCAAAATTAGAAAACACCTATGCAAGTTCTTTAAAGAAACGCATTACCGATATTCAAACCAACAAAGTTGAAGATCCTTTTGGATGGCGTTATAGAGTAATTTAACAAAAAGATACAAATTTCACGAATTTCCACTAATGGTTTGTACTGTTATGATTAGTGTTAATTCGTGAAATTTGTATCAACTTATTTTTCTAGAATAGCTTCAATATTTGGTTTAAAATAATTGGGACCTTTAAGCACCTTGCCGTCTTCACGATAAATAGGCTGTCCGTTTTCACCTAATTTGCTCATATTACTTCTTTGAATTTCGTTAAACACGTCTTCAATTTTATGTTGCATCCCGTGTTCAATAATGGTTCCGCATAAAATATAAAGCATATCGCCCAGGGCATCGGCAACTTCAACTAAATCGTTATTGGTTGCGGCTTCTAAATATTCTTCGTTTTCTTCTCGCATAAGTTTGTAGCGCAGCATGTTTTTGGCTAATCCCAAATCGGCTTTTGGCGTTTCCCTGTGCCCTATTTTAAATGCGGTATGAAATGCTTTTACGGCCTCAATTTTATTTTTCATTTAAAGTTTTATTTCATTTCCGCAACAGCGAAAATATCGTTCTTATTAATTAAATTTGCATAAAAATAACTATATGTTTAGTAAAGGTCAAATCATTTTTGGAGTTTTATTTTTTATTGTTTTTGCTGTGGTAATCGGTTATTCTTACCGCAAAGATTTAAAGCTTCACAAACGCTTTTACAAAGGTAGTTTTTGGGTGCTGCTCGCCTTTATTTCCTTTATACTGGGCATTGTTGCTATTAAATACTTTTTAAAGTAATTCCGCAACCCGTTTAATTTACCACTAGTATCTCGTGTTTTTAGGCTGAATTAAATTCTTCATACAACGCCAAAAGCGCATACCAATCTATATCTGAAAAACATCAAAAAAAGGAAACTGTTTATTATTATAAAAAAAGGGAAAGAGTAGCTCTAAGATATTTTACAAAGTCAGCAACCAAGTGCGTTGCAATTTTTTGAATTTCTTGAGCTCTTTACGTAAAATGGGCAAAAAATCTTTACCATTACTATTGGCACGTTCTAAGCGGTACGAGTTTTTATAAAGTAAGTTTGTAATACGCTTAAGCGTAGCAATGTGTTTATGCCTTCTTTCTGAATAACGCTCTAATTCCGCATTGGCAATTTCGGGAGCTAAGGACACTGATTGCTGAACGATATCGCCGGAAAAGTAAATGTTATTGTCTTCAGACCCATCTTCTTTTAAAACAGATAAATCTTGATTTAAATACGAAGATATGTTTTGTGATAAGACAAAAATATCTAATGCTTTTTTATAAATCGGTAATTCCGATAGGTTTTGTGGGGTATTAGATGACATCTTTATTTTTTCTTAAGCAATTTTATCAAAATTACTCACAAGAATCCACATTGTTCTTTTGATTTTAAAGTAAATACGTATATTTGCTTTAAATATTAATGTTTTGCAGTTTGATTTCCTTAAATGAGTATAGATAGCCTGAATAAGAAGATTTTAAAGTGTTTGCAACAGAATGCCAGACAATCCAATGCGGAGATTGGAAGACAGGTTGGGGTTAGTTCGCCAGCGGTTTCCGAGCGCATTAAAAAAATGGAAGATTTGGGTGTTATTGAAGATTATAAAACCATAGTTTCGCCGTTTGAATTAGGGTATCAGTTTAAAGCCATTATTACCTTACGTGCTTTTATGGGTAAACTAAAACCGTTTTTGGAAAAAGTAAAAACCTACGACGAGGTTATAAATTGCTACCGCATTACAGGCGACGAAAACATAGTGATGGAAGTGGTTTTAAAAAACCAAAAACATTTAGAGCAGTTTATTGATCAGCTAATAATTTATGGCGAAAGTAAAACACAAATTGTTTTATCTCGGGTAGTAAAACACAATGAGATTAGGCCTATTGAGTAAGTGGCTATTCTTCAAAATCGTCGGGATTAAACGGCAAATCATCATCAGGGTCTTTATCGTCGTAATTAATTCCCGGTGGATTAAAAAGCCCCCATCTATCAATAATATAGTTCCAACAATCAAAGGTTTTTACCCATTCTGCAAACAAAACCCTAAACGTCTCTACCTCATTTCTCAACAGGTCTAAATATTCAATATCTTTAAATCCGTGCATTTCTATGCCTCTAGCATCGGTAATAAGTTCTCTAGCAGATTTTCTAATAATGGCGGCGTTTTCCATTTTTATATCATAAAGCATATCCTCGTCTGCTGCCCCAGCAATTTTTGCAGGTATAATCATTGCGTTTTCTCTTAAAAAATGCAGGTTGTTCTTTATCATTTCTGATTCAATGTCATTCTCAAAGTCAATATCAGATTGTTCAACACATTCAACGATATGGTCAACCAATTTTTGTATTTCCATGGCTTTTTTAAAAACCGGTAGTTTCTCCCATTTTTCAATCATACTCATATTTATCCCTTTTCATTTTTAAATTATTATTCAGATTTAATGCATTACAAATCCAGTTTCACCCTATTATGCAACCATATAGCGAGTACCGTGGCAAGGGCTGCAAACGAGCCCGTAACCAACCAATTGATTTGATAGCCAAAATTGGCCACAATACTCAATCCTATTTTAGAACTGAAAATATGTGCCAAGGAGAATGCCATAGCATACAACGCCATATAACTGCCCTCGAAACCGTCTTTTGCACGCTTTAAAGCAAATGCGTTTGTATACGGAAAGCCCAACATTTCGGCAAACGTTATTATAACCATGCTTACTATTAATATGCCTAGCCAGAAATTGTTGTACAGCACATAAAAACTCAACCCGAACAAAATACAAGATGTGATGATAAATTGCGTGGACTTTAAACTTTTTTTCTCCAGAAAATGTATGAATGGCATTTCGAAAATAACAATAATAGCCACATTTATAAACATGATTAGCCCGATGTTAAATTCGTTTAAACCAAATTGCTCTTCGTAATAGATGGGCATGGTAACTATCAATTGAAAAAACGTCATGCCCATTAAAAAACATATCGCAATAAATATCCAATACGAGCTGTCTTTGTAAATTACATTTTTAGCTTTTATAATCTTTTCGCCTTCATCTGCACTCGGTTTTTGCTTAACTTCTTTTACCAAAATATTAAATAAAACAATGGCCGTTATACAGGTTAAGCCATCAATCCAAAACAGCATATTATAACCTTTCATCACAATGATTAAGCCTGCCAATGTTGGGCCAACACCCATTCCTAAATTAATGGCCAATCGAATTAAGGCTAACGACCTGGTTTGGTTTTCCGGTTTGCTGTACGTCTTTAACGATACAAACAGTGCAGGCCGAAACGTATCTGCAATGACCATTATAAGCAATATGGCAAAACACAAACCCCAAAACGATGTAACGTATTGCAGGCCAATAAAGCCAATACCGGTAACAAATAGGCTTAAAACCATCACTTTGTAAAAGCCAATTTTGTCTGTTAACCAACCGCCCAACCACGACCCAATTAGCGAGCCTAAACCGAAGAAAACCAAAATCCAACCCGCATCATCTTTACTAAAACCCAGGTTTTTGGTTAGGTATAGCGATAAAAATGGAATAACCATGGTACCGGCTCTATTAATTAATGTTATTAAAGAGAGGTACCAAATTTCTTTCGATAGGCCTTTAAAAGATTCAAGGTAATTGTTGAATAGTATTTTCATTGGTTCCAGTTGTTCAAGTTGTTTCTATACGCTGTAATTTTTAAATTGAAAGTTGTCTAAAAATAAAAAGTCCGACTGTGAAGTCGGACTTTTTAATATTGTAATATTTTATAATCTTATCACCACAATATATAATAAGCCCAACAACTTGCCTTTAAACAAGAGGTCCACTGCTTTCTATAAATAGTGATGTTATTATTCATTTTTCTTAATTGTAAGCAACAAATCTATATAAAATATTTGTAAGTTGCATTTTTGAAACGCATTAAATTTTAAAAATGAAAAAAATAGTTTTAGCCGTTTTACTCATTTCGGTAGTAGCTTGTGGGCAAGAAAAAAATCCTGTTTTAGGTGAAACCGAATTTCAGAAAGAGCAAAATTCTTATTTTAAGGATGCCACAACATCACCATTAAAAGATAAAGACCGAAAGGGTTTTAAGGGTTTGGATTTTTTTAAGTTCGATTCAACTTACGTCGTAAACGCACGTTTTAAACGGACACCAAACGAGCCTATTTTTAAAATGAAGACCACCACAGACAGAACCCCGGAATATGTAAAATATGGCGAATTAAATTTTGATTTAAAAGGAAAAAACTTCACGTTGAACATATATCAAAATCAAGGTTTAATAAATGAAGAAGGTTATGAAGATTATTTATTCCTGCCTTTTTTAGATGAAACTAACGGGTTGGAAAGTTATGGTGGCGGACGCTATATTGATGCCAGAATTCCCGAAGGCAACAGCATTATCATAGATTTTAATAAAGCTTATAACCCCTATTGTGCATATAACGAAAAATATTCTTGCCCCATTGTACCGCGAAAAAACTATTTAACAACCAGGATTGAAGCCGGGGTTAAGGCTTTTGGGAAGGATTGAGATTTGGAGGCTTGTTTAGCGTTTGCGGTTATGATTTCGTTGCGAAAAAACAACAAACTTGCATTGAATTCCGATTAGTCATTCAGTCACAGTGAATTTTAGCTACTGTTGTGCATAGCACTTTTTATATTCAGATAATATTCTATTAAATTCGGTTCCGCCCTTAAATCTCGCTCTACTTATAATTACTGGGACTCTTATGTCAAATCCAAGTGGTTTGTAAGTCAAATTTATTAATTCCAGCATTGTATCAAAAAAATGAGTTATCTCATCAATATGAGTTGAAGTTCCAAAATCAGCATTTCCAATAGTATGGTCAAAATCAAAATGAGCTAACTTTTTTCTTCGGTATTTTATAACTGGCAGAAATTTTGTTTTTAATTCATCTGTTTTTTTTAACACATTTTTCCATTCAGATTTATTATTCTTTTTTAAAAGGTCAGATAAAGTAAATAGAGTTAGATTCTTATGTTGTCCTTGAGTAGGTGGGTCTAACAGTCTAGCTATTATAAGAAAGAAATAATTCCAGTAAAAGTCAATCAATGTATCGCAAAAGTCGGGCAGCAAGTCTTCTTTTAATTCCTCTGACTCTTTGTTATCAGGAAAAGTAGCTTCAAATTCAATCAACTTATGTTTACCTTGAAACCAAACATCAAAAAGCTTGTCAATTATCTCTTTATTATTATTCATTTGATTAGGTTTAGGATTATGCACAATGACTCGCAGATATGCGTCGTTTTAATGATTTATATTCGACGTTACTAAAACAATCCCGACAGCTATTGGACAGCACAAGCAAACGAAGTTATATTTTTTTCTGACAAAGTCAAATCTCATTTCACCAAAAACATCCCCAAAAACACGGCCAAAAATCCCACTACAAAACTTCCAATGGTGTATAATGCAAAACTTGTAAAATCGCCGGCTTTTAAAAACACGTGGTTTTCGTATGCAAAAGTAGAAAAGGTTGTAAAGCCACCACAAAAACCAGTGGCCAAAAGCAAGGTTTGATTTTGGGTTAGCGCATCGTTTTTGGCTGCCATCCCTAAAATGATACCAATAAGCAAACTGCCTATAATGTTTGCCGCAAAGGTGCCATAAGGTATGCCGGTTTCGGTAGAATTTAAATATTTGCCAATTACAAAGCGCAACACACTACCAAAACCTCCGCCAACAAAAACCAATAAAAGTTGCTTCATTTACAAGGTTATTCTTTTATCGGGATATAAATTTCGGTAATCCAATTGGCTGGATTTGGCACTTCCCCAGGATCGGTTTGGTAAATTTCAAAAGGAAGAATATCAGATTGTTCGATATTTTTTATTTCTAAATGTTTCATGGCGGCTTCCCATGCCTTTGGCAAATTGGTATAATTGCCATTTAAGGTGGTTTTTAAAACCCTGGTTTTAGGAATGTAACCACAAAGCACATTACTATCTCCGGTTACCGTAACTTTATTTTGCACGGGTATGGCTTGACTCATAATAATACCGTTTTCTGCTACATCCATATTGTGATAAATAGTAAACGGCATGCCGGTTTGTTTAATGGAATGGCTTGCCATATACCCCATAATCTCACCATATTGCTCACCCATAATTTGGCTAATATTTGTCCCGGTTGCCGATGTTGTTTTGTACATATAAAATCCGCCACCATATTCGGTAATACCATCTATATTTATGATGTAAGCCTTCATACTATTAACCACGATACTGTCTAATTTCTCAAGGCTTCGCTCGTAATGTGGGCCAATTTGTTTTTCCATGCCGCCCATTAAAACGGAAAACATTTTAAAAACAAAGGGTAAATTCTTTCCGGAAATCGTCCATTTAACGTCTGTTGAACCATCCTCGTTTGGGTTAAAATTCCAACTCACATCCGATGGCGGGAATTCGGCAAATTGCATGCGCTGTTGTATCGAGACATAGGGTGTCGCATCAGTAATTTCCATGGTGCCCACACCATCTTTGTCTTCCCAAGAATACGAGCCCTTAACGCCTTTGGTTTGCTCGGGCAAAGTAATGGTCATGTCCGAATCGGCTTCCGCCCAGGACGACCACGCTTCCCAGTTTTTAAAATCGATTACATTATCATAAACTACCGCAGCCGGCGCTTCAATGGTACGTGTTCTGGTCACTTCGAACTCATTGGGCTGAACGGCTATATAAATAGCGGTTCCAATAATGCCAATAAGCAGTAAAAACAGAATGTATTTTAGTGTTTTCATCTTAAAAAAATATAATAAATATTGAAAATCAAATATAATCATTTTAATCTTTGATTAATAAATTATTACATTTGCTACTCTAAAAATAAAAATATTACAATGGAGCTTATTTATTTTGAAAATACCACAAATTATTTAGGTTTAATTCGTTCTTTTTTAAGGAATAACCAAATTAAAAAACACACATGAAATTAAAATCAGTATTAAGTCTTGCTTTAGTAGCAACCTTTTTGTTATCGTGCGGAAATGATAAATCTGAAAAGAAAACCGATAGCGTTAAAGAGAATCTATCAACCGCATTTGATTATAACGTTGAACAGTTTGCCGATATTAAAATATTGCGCTATCAAATTCCAGGTTGGGAGCAACTCTCTTTAAAAGAGCAAAAATTGGTGTATTATTTAACCCAAGCAGGTTTGGCAGGTAGAGATATTATGTGGGACCAAAATTACCGACATAACCTTAAAATCAGAAAAGCCTTAGAGCAGGTTTATGCCCATTACAATGGCGATAAATCAACTGATGACTGGAAGGCTTTTGAAACCTATTTAAAGCGTGTTTGGTTTTGTAACGGTATTCATCACCACTACTCTAACGATAAGTTAAAACCTGAATTTTCTTCAGATTATTTAAAAGGATTATTAGCTGAAACCAGTACAACTTTAGAAGGTGACGCTTTTGATGTTATTTTTAACGATGCCGATTCCAAAAAAGTAAATCAAGCCAAAGGCGTTGATAATGTTGCGCTTTCGGCAGTTAATTTTTATGGGCCAAATGTTACCAACAAAGATGTTGAGACATTTTACGGAAAGATGAAATCTCCAGACCCTTTGAAGCCTTTATCTTATGGGTTGAATTCGCAGTTGGTAAAGGAAAATGGTGAGTTAAAAGAACGTGTTTATAAATCGGGCGGTTTGTACGGTTCTGCTATCGATGAAATTGTTAAGTGGTTGGAATTGGCAAAAGGGGTTGCTGAAAACGAAGCACAGGGCAATGCACTTGGATTATTAATCGATTATTACAAAACGGGCGATTTGCAAACATGGGACGACTACAATGTAGCGTGGACTGCAGCAACGGAAGGAAATATAGACTACATTAATAGTTTTATTGAAGTCTATAACGACCCCCTTGGATATAGAGGCTCTTATGAAAACATCGTTCAAATCAATGATTTTGATATGTCTCAAAAAATGAAAGTGTTATCGGATAACGCCCAATGGTTTGAAGACAATGCACCGTTAATGGACGCACATAAAAAGAAAAATGTGGTTGGTGTAACCTATAAAGTGGTAAACGTGGCCGGAGAAGCTGGCGATGCCTCACCTAGCACACCCATTGGCGTAAACTTACCCAATGCAAATTGGATTCGTGCTGCGGTTGGCAGTAAGTCGGTGTCTTTAGGGAATATTATCGAGGCATACAATAACGCTGGAAGTTCAGGGCGTTTAAAAGAGTTTGTGCATGACGACGACGAATTAAAACTGGAAGAAGAGCACGGGCAATTGGCCGATAAATTGCATACGGCATTACACGAAGTAATTGGGCACGCCTCGGGGCAATTAAACCCTGGCGTTGGCGAGACCAAGGAAACCCTAAAAAACTATGCCTCAACTCTTGAAGAAGGTCGTGCCGACTTGGTTGGACTTTATTATTTATACAATCCTAAATTACAAGAATTAGGTTTGGTTAAAGATTGGAAAGCGGTTGGAAAAGCTGCATACGATGGCTATATTAGAAATGGATTGATGACCCAATTGATCCGTTTGAATTTAGGCGACGATGTTGAAGAAGCGCACATGCGTAACAGACAATGGGTTTCGGCCTGGGCATACGAAAAAGGAAAAGCCGATAATGTTATTGAAAAAGTAACGCGCGATGGAAAAACCTATTTTAATATTAACGATTACGACAAGCTTCACGACTTATTTGGACAGTTATTGCGCGAAACACAACGTATAAAATCTGAAGGTGATTATGCTGCAGTTGAAGCTTTAGTGGAAGGTTACGGCGTAAAAGTAGACCAAGCCATTCACGCTGAAGTTTTAGAGCGAAACAAACAGTTTACATCGGCACCGTACAGTGGCTTTGTAAATCCTGTTTTAGTTGCAGAAAAAAATGAAGCTGGAGAAATAATAGCTATTAAAGTTACACAGCCGGAAACATTTCCTGGCCAAATGCTAGAATACAGCAAAAACTATAGTTTTTTGCCAGAAGTGAATTAATTAAGTGTTATTAATAATTCCGTTTTAAAAGACAGAACCTAAATGTTTTCAAGGTTCTGTTTTTTTGTTTACACTAAAAGCCAATAGAATCAAATTAACAATAATAAGGATGGCTATAATTACAAGTATTTTCATGCTTTTAGAATGTTTATTACTTAATAGATACAAAACTTAACAAATGGTTGCGTCAAATCTTACATTTATTTATATAACAGCTCAAAATGGTTTTTTCCTAGTGTGATTTTGGTTTTTCATTAGATTGAATACGCATTAAAAAGTCAGTCTGTCTACAATGTTTTAAGATGTAAAAGCAAAAAGCCCGTTTCAAAATTTGAAACGGGCTTTAATACATTATAGATTTTAAAGAAGTTTAATCCTCTTTCTTATCCTCTCTAGGTTTTCTGTCGTCACGACGATTATCACGTCCGCGATTGTCTCTACCTCTATTGTCGCGTCCACCTCGATTGTTGTTATCTCTTGGCGGTCTTGCCACATAACCTTCTGGTTTTGGCAAAATAGCTTTACGAGATACTTTTTCTTTACGGGTTCTCGGGTCAACACCAAAGTACTTCACATCAAAAACATCGCCCATATTCACAACATCCGATACGTTTTCAGTACGTTCCCAAGCTAATTCAGAAACATGTAACAATACTTCGTTTCCTGGAGCATCCATATATTCTACAACTGCGCCAAAATCGAGCATTTTAATTACTTTAACTTCATAAACGCTACCAACTTCAGGCTTAAATAATAAAGAATCTATTTTTGCCAAAACAGCATCAATACCTTTACTACCAACACCTAAAATTTCAACAATACCTTCTTCGGTTACCGGGTCTTCGTTAATAACAATAGTCGTATCCGTTTCCTTTTGTAATTCCTGAATTACTTTTCCACCAGGACCAATTAAAGCGCCAATGAATTCATTAGGAATACGTCTTGTAACCATTGTTGGTGCATGCTCTTTAACCTCAGCATTAGGTTTGGCAATGGTATCCGTTAATTTCTCAAGGATATGCAAACGACCATCACGAGCTTGTTTTAATGCATTTACAAGAATTTCATAAGAAAGACCTTTTACTTTAATATCCATTTGGCAAGCCGTAATACCATCTGCCGTACCCGTTACTTTAAAGTCCATATCGCCTAAGTGATCTTCATCACCTAAAATATCAGAAAGAACCGCATACTTTCCAGAATCACCATCGGAAATTAATCCCATAGCTATACCAGAAACTGGTTTTATCAATTGAACACCGGCATCCATAAGCGCCATTGTACCTGCACAAACCGTTGCCATAGAAGACGATCCGTTGGATTCTAAAACTTCAGAAACAACACGAACGGTATAAGGGCTTTCATCTGGCACCATACCTTTTAAAGCACGTTGTGCTAAGTTACCATGTCCTATCTCACGACGCGATGTTCCACGAATTGGTCTTGCCTCACCTGTTGAGAAAGGTGGGAAGTTATAATGTAAATAGAAACGCTCTTCACCTTCAAAAGATGGCATATCTATTTGGTTTGCTTCTCTCGATGTACCTAAAGTAACCGTAGCCAATGCTTGCGTTTCTCCACGTGTAAAAAGTGCAGAACCATGTGTTGATGGTAAATAATCAACCTCACACCAAATTGGTCTGATTTCATCTGTTTTTCTACCGTCTAAACGCAAACCTTCATTTAAGGTTAAATCACGAATAGCTGCTTTTTCAGCTTGATAGTAATATTTTGAAACCATGCCACCGAAGTCTTCTAATTCTTCTTCGCTGAACGTAGCCTTAATTTCTTCTTTGATGGCTTCAAATGCAGCGCTTCTTTCATGTTTAGCAGATCCAGCTTTTGCAATAGCATACACTTTATCATAAGCCATATCATGAATTTTCTTCGCTAAATCCTCGTCAGTTCTTTCAGGAGCATATTCACGAACTTCTTTCTTTCCGAATGCTTCTGCCAATCTTACTTGAGCAGCACATTGTTCTTTAATAGCTTCGTGTGCAAACTTGATAGCTTCAGCCATTTCTTCTTCAGAAATCTCATCCATTTCACCTTCAACCATCATTACGGAATCGGCAGAGGCTCCAATCATCATATCGATATCAGAATCTGCTAATTGAGCACGTGTTGGGTTAATAACGAATTCGCCATTAATACGACCAACTCTTGCTTCGGAGATTGGACATTCAAACGGGAAATCTGATAATTGAATCGCAGCAGAGGCAGCTAATCCAGCCATGGCATCAGGCATAACGTCTTCGTCATGAGACATTAACTGAATCATCACCTGGGTTTCCGCGTGATAATCTCTTGGGAATAACGGACGTAGCACCCGGTCTACCAAACGCATGGTCAATACTTCACCATCACTAGGCCTTGCTTCTCTTTTAAAGAAACCACCCGGGTAACGTCCCGAGGCAGCAAATTTTTCTCTGTAATCTACGGTCAACGGTAAAAAGTCGACATCAGATTGTTTGTAATTGGAAACAACTGTACATAATAACATACATTTTCCAGATTGCACAACAACGCTACCATGCGCTTGTTTTGCCAATTTTCCGGTTTCGATAGAAATTTCTCTACCGTCCCCTAGGTCAATAACCTCTTTAAAAACTTTTGGAATCATAAATTTTTTCTTGTAATTCAAGCACAATCATGCTCAAATCATGTTAAACAATGGTCGTTGTGTTGTGTGTAGTTGTTGTGTGTGTGATTGACCAATGAAAAACTATAATTAGCTTCTTCTATTGCGTGGTTTAAACTCCTACGCTCGAGTTAAGTTATTTGGGCGTTACCTAAAGGTCGGGCTTTCCGCTATATCTTTTTTGCTTTTAATGGCAAAAAAGGATGCCGCTGCAATCCCTAACGCAAAAACAAAAAAGAGGCTAAAAAAGCCTCTTTTTCTTATTTTCTTAAACCTAATTCTTTAACTATAGCACGATATCTTAAAACATCCTTCTTAGTTAAGTAATCTAGTAAAGCACGACGCTTTCCTACCAATTTCACTAACGAACGCTCGGTATTATAATCTTTACGATTGTTTTTCAAGTGTTCGGTTAAGTGATTAATCCGATAAGTAAATAATGCAATCTGTCCTTCTGCAGAACCAGTGTCTTTTGCATTGTTACCGTGTTTTTTAAAAATTTTCTCTTTTTCTTTTTGATCTAAATACATGCTAATATTGTTGTAAATGATTTTTATGTACACGAAAGCCTTTCTTTCGAGCCGCAAATGTAGTGTTTTTTTGTGTTTTTACGAATTTTTTTGTAACTTTTACAGATGCTTAAGAAGCGTTAAGTTTTTTATCGTTAACCAACCCTTTTAATTAATAGCAACTATAAATTAATTTAAAAGATTAACAGATGAAAACAGAAAAACTCCAAGGTACCTTTTCAGATACCTCATATTTCCTTGAACGCATTTTTAATAACACTTATAATGGTATCGCCATTTTAAATTTAGAGGGCGATTGGTTAAAAGTGAACGATAGCGTTTGCGAAATTTTCGGGTACTCAAGAAGAGAACTTTTTAATATGAATATTGACAATATCATATTTAGGGAGGATCTTGGCGTTCACGAAAAAAAGTACGAAAGTTTAATTCAGGGAAAAATAGACAAATACCGCGTTAAACAACGCTATTTCCATAAAAACGGCTCCGTTATTTCTATTTTAATATATGTGTCGTTAGTAAGTTATAAAGAAGGGCGGCCACACATGATTTGGCAATTTACAGATGTTACAAACCATCAAAAAAGTCAAAATAAATTAAAAATGATGCTTAGCGTGGTAAAAGAGCAGAATGAACGCCTAACTGCCTTTGCCGATATCATTACGCATAATCTACGCTCGCACTCGGGCAATTTATCAATGCTTGCCGAATTTTTAGAAGAGGATTTTTCTTTATTAAATGAAAATGAAAATTTTGTGCTTTTAAAAAAGGCAATCGAAAATTTACAGGAAACCATGGCGCACTTAACCCAGGTTGCCAAAATTAAAGAAATAGACGAAAGCGAAACGGAAACTTTAAACTTATACGATTATGTTGAAAAGGCCATTTACAATATTAAAGCAATTGCCAAAAACACAAATACAACCATAATAAACGATGTTGATGAGAATTTTTGTGTAAAAGGAATCCCCGCATATTTAGATAGCATTATTTTAAATTTTTTAACCAATGCCATAAAATACAGATCGGATAAAAGACCGCCAAAAATTAAACTCACCACCGATTTACAAAATGATTATATAGTTCTAAATATTGCAGATAATGGCTTAGGAATAGATTTAGACAAATATGGCGACAAGCTGTTTCAAATGTACAAAACGTTTCATTGCAACGAAGATGCCATTGGCATAGGTTTATTTATTACTAAAACCCATATTGAATCCATGGGCGGAAAAGTTATTGTGACTAGCGAGGTTGATGTAGGAAGCGAGTTTTCCATATATTTAAAGGCGTGTAAGCCTAAATAATATAAGTTTTTAAGCTGAATTTAGATCACATAAATTCCATTGTTTAATTGATTGATTAAATAGCATTGCTAGTAAGTCTATTCTTAATCCCAGTAGGTAAAATGGAGTTTAAAAACATAAACACTTTATTCATTTTTCCCGGAATAATGACTTCTTTTCCTTTTGTAAATTGATCAACGGTAATTTTTGCGGCTTCTTCGGGGTTCAAAATAGAACTTCTGGAAATCCCGCTTAAAGTCCTGTTTTGCAAACACAGATTGGTAGTGGTGTTCATCCCACCCGGGCAAACAATAGATACCGATATGTTGTATGGTTTTAATTCTTTTCTAAGACTTTTTGAAAAGGAAAGCAGATATGCTTTTGTACCGCCATAAACTTGTTTTTTTGGTAAATGAAAAAAACTTGCCATACTGCTTACATTTAATATACCCGATGGGGCATTGGCCTTAAAATCGTCTATAAACAATTTTATTAAAAGCGTTGGTGTTGAAACATTTACATTTATTTGATTTAAAAAATAATCTTCATCCATATTTTCAAAAAGGCCATTGCTTAACATGCCTGCATTATTTATTAAATACTTTACAGACGCTCCTTCCCTTTTTATTTCACTGTATAGTTGTATACAATTTTCCTTTGAGCTTAAATCGATTTCAAAAGCCAAAACATCAATTTTAAAATTATCTTTCAAAAAATTACTTAACAAAAGTAATCCCGAATTTGGTAAAGCCACCAATACCAGATTCGTCTGTTTTTTAGCATATTCCAAAGCCAAAGCTTTTCCAAAACCTCTGCTTGCACCAGTAATTAAAGTATAAGTTTTCATTACGAAAGTTTTAAATATTCAATGGTTTGCGTCAACCCAGAATTTAACGGTGTAATGCGATACCCTAAATCTGTAATTGCTTTTTGAGAAGTGGACAATCGGTTAACGAATAATGAGTTTAAAACACGTATGGTAATTCCAGATGGTTTGCCCAAAAAACCTCTAAAAACATTGATACATTTTAAACTTGTTTTTACAATTCCGAAATCAATTTTTATAATTCTAATTTTACTTTTGGTTAAATTCTTAATGTTTTTAAAAAGGGTTTCATAGCTAATATTTTCTCCACCTATAATATATTTTCCAACGGAAGCTCTATTAGTCATTGCCAAAACATGTGCGTTTACAACATCTTCTATAAAAACATAATTTGCCGAAACATGTAATTTAGCAGGTACAAATAAAAAGTCATTGTTAGCTATTTTTGAAATTAAAGTGTTAACGCCACTTGAAAATGTTTTTAAACCTGGACCATAAACCCTTGAAACATTCAAGATAGCACATGGCAATCCTGTTTTTATATAATTGAAAACCAATTCTTCTGAAATACTTTTAGTCAATTCATAATCATTGGAATAAGACACCAATCTGGGTTGGTTTTCTGTAATTGGAACATCTTTATATGAGGGCCCAAAAACAGCCAATGAACTCGTATAAATAACTTTTTTAATTTTATGTTTTAATGATGCTTTCAAGATATTTTCGGTACCAACAACATTGGTATTATAAAAGTTGTCTAATCTTTTATTCTTTAAATTGGTGTATGCTGCGGTATGAAAAACATAGGTGCAACCTTTAATGTTTTTTTCAACAGATTCATAATCGCACACATTGCCTTGAACCGGGAAAATATTTCTATGATTCGGAATCTTCTCAGAATTCAAATCCCTAACTAGCGCTATAATTTTTAGATTTTGATTTGCCAGTTTTATTGCCAATTGATGACCAACATATCCTGTTGATCCTGTTAAAAATACCTTCATGATATGGTTTTGTTTTTTAAGGTTAGGTAATAAAAAATTGAAATTTCGTAAACGGCAGATAGTGAAAGATGGACTAAAAAAGCATACCAAACACTATTTGTAAAATAGGCTAACAGGCATAAAATTATTCCGAAAGGTATGGTGCCTAAAATTTCCTTTTTCGAATCAAAAGCATGTATTAGCATGTATAAAACAACATTGCACACTATGGCTATTGTTATAGTTACGTGATCTAAAAACATAAATAATAACACACCTCTAAAAAAGAATTCGTAGAACAATAGAAACCAAAATCTGATAATAAAATAAGCCCATGCATCTGAAAAACTATAATGCTGTGCATATATTTTTTCAATATTAACATGCTTTTTTATACTTAAATTAGAAATAAAAGCTGAAAGAAAAAACACAATTACAAAAGGGATTAATACGTGTAGTTTTGGAACCTCTATAGTGTTTATTAAATGTCTTAATTCTGGCATCATTGCAAAAGGGAAAATCCCGAAAAGCACGATACCCATGATGTGTTTTAAATTTATAAACCTTAAGCCGTTTACAACCACCAAAGCATTTTCCAATTTACCAATGCCTAATTTTTTATACATCAAACTAATTATAAAATAAGTGGTGAAAATAACACCGATGATAATCCAAATAACATGTAAACTATTCATGATTAACAGGTATTAAATCAACATTAAAAAGTGTGCTTTTTGCTTCAATTTTGATGCATTTTCCATTCTTATAATGAAAAACATTGTACTTCCCATTAGTAAACTCAACCTTATACTGCCCTTTACCCATAGGTTTTACAGGTGCCATTTGTTTTATATTATCACAGAAAACGGATGAAATTCCAATGGGTTCTTCGTAATAAAGTGTTATAAGGTTTTGCTTGATTAAGCTAACATTTAATGCTTGAGAGTTTTTATTGGATTCGAGGTTGTAATGATTGCCGTCCAAAACTATTTTATGGTTCGTTTTAGTTTTGTTGTTTACCGTTCTAAATACCGAAGAGAATACTAATATGCCTTTTTTATAAACAGATTTTTCTTTACCTATAATATTAAACTTAAATAGAAATTTTGCTTTAATATTACTTTCAAGCGTATAGGTTTCAGAATCTTTAAAACCATTTTTAATTGTTTTAATGGTTCCAATGGTTTTATCGCCGTTTATCACGTTGTATGTAATTGATTCAGAGTTATTAAAACTTGTAAACGCAGATAAACAAATCATTAAAGCGAAGAACAGTAGCGCTCTTATCTTTTTTATTTTTGATATTAATTTGTTAGTTATTTTAGCTGAGCTCGATTTTCTTTTAAATCTTCTAATGAGATATAAAATAAGTGCTGGTATCATAACTAATAGTTTTAAGATTATTATTAATCGTAAAATTATTAGCAATCACCGGTTCAAATATCCTAAATACTCTAAGTTGTAAAAATTAGGATGTCCAAAGATAATCTCGGACTAAAACGTTTAAAATTGGTCTCTAAAAAGGGTGGGTGTTTCTGAAGTAAACTTCTTGAAAGCGGAATAAAATGTGGATTTCGAATTAAATCCGCATTCCAAACCAATAGCAACAATGGTGTAGGCACTAAATTCATCGTTCGATAAGAATTTCTTGGCCTGCTCTACCCGCAAGGAATTTATAAAATCTGAAAAATTATATTTACTATACGTATTGATTAGTTTAGAAAAATGACTTTTACTTATCCCCAACTGCGAGGTTATGGTGTCCATACTCAACAAAGGATCGAGATAGAGTTTGTTGTTTATAATATGTTGCTTTATGTTATTAAATTCTTTTTGATGTTTTTCATTAACAATGCGATCTTTTTGGGTTTCTGTTTTATTCGGCGGATTATCCGTAATCAGTACCTTGTTTTCATTTATGGTGCTTCTTAAAAAGATACGGTCTTGTACTACATTGTATTTATAGAATCCTTGGTATCCAATCCAATACAGCAAAACCGATGTCCCCAAACGCAAAGGATAGTACGCCATATCATTGTCAAAAATGTTTTTTATAATAATAGCTGTAATCCAAAATAAAACAATGATGCTCCCTAATCTTATGAACCATTTTATCCATTTTAAATCATCGTAACTTAAAATATAGTCAAGCATTTCGTGTTTTCTAAAAATTAATAAGCTGGCGTTTACAAATAAGAACACGCAGTAAAACACATTGCATATTTCTTCAAGTGCTGTGTATTTTTCAATTAAAGAAATGTCTCTATTTAGCACTTCATAATACACATAAGAAATTAAGCAAAGCCTAATAACCATTTCTGTAAAAAACAGGATTAATGTGGGCTTGATAAAGCTATTTACCTTTTTTTCTACTCGCAGAAAATTTGCAGTAAATGCATAAAACATGGGAAATATTAACAAATACCAAGGCACCAATAGCTGGTTTATTAAGAAAAGTTTACTTGTAAACCCACTATCAATTAAC
The DNA here is from genome assembly GCF_031932625.1 of Hwangdonia seohaensis. Lineage (NCBI taxonomy): Bacteria > Pseudomonadati > Bacteroidota > Flavobacteriia > Flavobacteriales > Flavobacteriaceae > Hwangdonia > Hwangdonia seohaensis. The sequence goes on along the minus strand of NZ_JAVSCK010000004.1, from coordinate 67,322 downwards.
CATGCTTGCAGATTGTTTAATGAAATAAATAATACCGTTAAATTTAGGAATATAATTACTTTATGGAACCTTTTCTTTACAAAAACAGTCACAAGATTAAATCCAAAACCTTGAAGAACTCCAGCTATTAAAAGAAAATTAATAATTTTAACTATCACAAGTAATTACAGTTGGTTAAATACAATTAAAAAAAGATTTAATTAATTTTAGGGAAAACCATAATCTCGATGTTGCAATTTTTAAAAAAGCCTGAAACTCCTTAAGGAATTTAAGCAAACAACTATTAGTCAATCGATTACAAAAATATTGTTTTATTATTTTAAATCGTTATTTATTAACGAGTAATTTTTTCAAATATAACCTAAGCAATATTTATGTTAATTGAAGTCGCTCGTTTTGGTGCTTTGCGAAAAAAAACTTTTTTATAACTTTTCCTAACAACTATTAAACGAATATAGCTATCCAATATCCTGAAAAACCATGAAGCAGATGGTGTTGTTTTAGTTCCCATGATGGCATTAGTTTTATTGTTTTACAATAGTATTATATTTTTTATATCGTTAATGTTTAAGCTTATCTTTTTAATTCCACCCTTAATGCTTTCAAATCCATAAAATCTTCCAGACTCAATGCCTATTTCTTTCAGTTTTAAAATTTTATTTTGAAAGGTTGTAATTTCAATAGACTTCATGCTATACATGGCATTATTTAATAGTTTGCACTTTTTTTTATAGGCTTCAACCATAGAAATACTCGGTAACGTCCAAAACAGAAAAATATGTGAGTATGAAGATTTCATTTTATTGAATGTTAAAAGATTATGACTCAAATTTACTTTGCATTTATTGATAATCATTAGACTAATTTGCTAAGAATTCAATTTATTTTTCTTAATTTTCACAAAATCATCCTCTTTCCTACTTTCAATTTTTGAAATAATGCAAGATCAGTTTATTCAATATTTAAAAGAAAAGGCGGATGACAACACCTCATTTGTAGATGAAATAGCAGGTGTTTTGGATATTGGTTACGATGCCGCTTACCGCAGAATTAACTTAAAAACCAGTTTGTCGCTTGAAGAAACCGTAAAGCTTGCAAAACATTATAAAATATCGTTAAATAAGTTATTTGAAGTAGGTAGCCAAACCACAATACTTACAGATTTATCGCCTCCCATACACAATAAAGAAGGTTTGGAGATGTGGCTAAAACAATCCTACAATAGCGTTTATCCGTTAACAAAATTAAAGAGCGCTTCCATTATTTATTCGGCAAAGGATATTCCGCTTTTTCACACACTTAAAGATTCTTTTTTATCGCGTTATAAAATATACGTTTGGTTAAAGGATGTAGATACAGAAATGACAAGAAACAAGGTTTCCTTTGACGATTTTATAAAAGATATTCCGGATTCGTTGCTGGAAAACGCCTTTAAATTAGGTGAGGTTTATAAAGATATAAACATTACCGAAATTTGGAATAACACTACTATTAATGGCACATTACAGCAAGTGCTGTATTATTTTGAAGCAGGATCTCTGTCCAAAGAATTGGCATTACTTATTTGTACCGATATTGAAGATGTGATACGGCATGTTGAAAAACAGGCTATCCAACAATCGTTGATAGACTCTAAAAATAAAGCTACTTATAATTTATATTTTAACGATATACATACCATGAGCAATACCATTATGGTAAAAACACCACATCAAAAAGTATTTTTTACGCCGTTCACCGTAATAAGCTATTTTAAAATTGAGCATCAACCTACTTGCGAGCTCATGTTCGATTTTTTTGAGAAACAAATGAGTATTTCAAAACTATTGGTAAATGCCGGCGAAAAAGACAGATCGCTGTTTTTTAAAAGAATGCATCAAAAAATAAACCGATTAAGAGAACGTATTATTATCGATAATGATCCTTTTGATTTTGAGTGAAGAACCTTTCACAAAACGTTAAATCGAGTTAAAAATTTGCTATTCTGCTAATAATCATTATATTACTAGCTATGATAAAAGCAGATAAAGACAAATATTCAGACGTTTTAGAAAATTCAATCGCCTATTTGGAAAGCCGTGGTTTTGAAAACATTAAAGCCGATATTGATGGTTACGAAACACCAAAATCATTCTCGAAAGTAGGAAGCGATATTAGTATAACCCCAGATATTGTTGCCACAAAAGAAGGCAGAAAGCATTACTTCGATATAAGCTTAAAATCTGAAAAACCCAATCAACTCAAATCCAAATGGCTGTTTTTAAACACATTAAGCAGCTTAAAATCGCACCGGTTTAAAATAATTACTGCCCGCGGTCATTATAAATTTACACAAGATATGCTTGAAGCGGTAAATTTAAGCAACAAAAAGCCTATAAAAATTTAAATGATTCCAATTGAAAACATTCACGCTACCTTAACGATAGCAAGAGTTTCCTTTTTTTATCAAAAATATATTAGACAATGTGACTTTTTTAAACTTTTGGGGTCTTAAAAAAGAATGCCCATAAAATAATTATATTTTTTTGTAACATTTTTTGAAGATTGTACGTATAACTATAGAAGCAGGATTAGCAATCCTTAAAAAACAAAGGAGAACATTACATGAGACAACTTAAAATCACGAAGCAGGTTACCAACAGAGAAACGGCATCGTTAGACAAATATCTTCAAGAAATAGGAAAAGTTGACTTAATTACCGCAGACGAAGAAGTAGAATTAGCACAACGTATTAAAGCTGGCGACCAACTAGCTTTAGAGAAATTAACAAAAGCTAATTTACGTTTCGTAGTGTCGGTAGCTAAGCAATACCAAAACCAAGGACTTACTTTGCCAGATTTAATTAACGAAGGCAATTTAGGCTTAATTAAAGCAGCACAACGTTTTGATGAAACACGTGGTTTTAAATTTATTTCTTACGCTGTTTGGTGGATTCGTCAATCGATTTTACAGGCCTTGGCTGAACAATCGCGTATTGTACGTTTACCATTAAATAAAATTGGTTCTATTAACAAAATCAATAAAACGTTTGCTTTTTTAGAGCAAAGTCATGAGCGTCCGCCTTCGGCCGAAGAAATTGCAAAAGAGTTGGATATGACGATTAACGATGTTAAGGAGTCTATGAAAAACTCCGGGCGTCACGTAAGTATGGATGCGCCATTAGTTGAAGGTGAAGATTCTAACTTATACGATGTATTAAACAGTGGTGAATCGCCAAATCCAGATAAAGAGCTGTTGCATGAATCGTTACGTACGGAGATTGAAAGAGCCCTTGAAACCTTAACACCTCGTGAAGCAGATGTTATTCGTTTATATTTTGGACTTGGAAACCAACACCCAATGACTTTAGAGGAAATTGGAGAAACTTTCGACTTAACTCGAGAGCGTGTACGACAAATAAAAGAAAAAGCTATTCGTAGGCTAAAACATACGTCTAGAAGTAAAATATTAAAAACATATTTAGGTTAGTAATTAAATTACGACTAAATTACGACAACAAACAGTTTCACATAACTGTTCGTTTTTTGATTGATGAAAGAACCCGCGGCTGATTACCGCGGGTTTGTTTTTTTATACTATTTTTGCGCAAATAAATTATACCACACAATGAGTTCTAAATTAATTGCACCATCAATTTTAGCGGCAGACTTTGCAAACCTTCAACGCGATATAGAAATGGTTAACCAAAGTGAAGCAGATTGGTTTCATATTGATATTATGGACGGTGTTTTTGTGCCCAATATTTCTTTTGGCATGCCCGTTTTACAAGCTATTGCCAAACACGCTAAAAAAACAATTGATGTGCATTTAATGATTGTGGATCCAGACCGGTACATCAAAACATTTGCCGATTTAGGTAGCCATATATTAACGGTTCATTATGAGGCCTGTACCCATTTACATCGCACGCTTCAGGCTATAAAAGCCGAAGGCATGCAAGCCGGTGTTGCCTTAAACCCGCATACCAACATCAATGTTTTAGAAGACACTATTAACGACATTGATTTAGTATGCCTAATGAGCGTAAACCCAGGTTTTGGGGGCCAAAGTTTTATTGAAAACACCTATAATAAAGTGCAGCAACTTAAAGCGCTCATAAACCGAAAAGGCGCCTCAACGCGTATTGAAATTGACGGTGGCGTTACCGATAAAAATGCAAAGCAATTAATTGATTCTGGTGCCGACGTTTTAGTAGCCGGTAGTTATGTTTTTAAAAGCGACGACCAACTTGAAACCATTAAAGGCTTAAAAGCTATTGCAAATTCTTAAAGCTGCTTTAGCAGATATTTTATTAAATCGGTTGTTGTAACAATACCCACTAAAATACTATCGTCGACCACTGGTAGTGCATGAAATTCTTTTTCGGCTAAAATTTTGGCAACTTCTTTAATCGTGGTATCGCTTGTTACGCTAACAAGGTTTTTGGTCATCACCTGCTCAATGGTAAACATATTATAAACCACAGCATCTACATTGCGCTCATCGTTTGTGGCATCGGCAAAACTAATCCGAAGTAAATCAGAATAGCTTAACATCCCTATTATAGACTCTTGGGTTACAACAGGAATATGCCTAATGTTGTGTCTTTTAAAAAGCATTTCGGCTCTATCTAAATTGTCAGACCGCGTTAAAGCGATGACGTTTTTGGTCATTATTTCTGAAACTGGAGTTAATTTTCTCATGGCATTCCGTTTTAAATTCTACATTAAAAGTATAAATGAAAAACCGAATAAAGTATGATAAAAATCATGGATTCAAGTTATTTTTTCCGCTCAATAACCTGCCACATTAAAATTAAGCATCTGCCTAACTTTAGCATAAACTTTGGGAAATTGTGATTTGAATTCCTGTGGTGTTTCAATAAAATTTTCGATGATTACGGCAACAAATTCAAACTGATTTGTAAAGGCATATTTTCGAAAATAATCTGAAGCCATAAGCCTGTTCCTTAAAGCTTCATTTATTGATAACAGCTTTGTGAGCTCTTTAAAAGAATCGCTAAAAATGGTGGAACTTACATCGCGTTCCTTAATGCTGTTTATATGAATGGCGTGTGTAAATTCATGAATGCCCAAATTCAAATTATCGTTTCCATCATTAAATCCCGCCATAAAATCTTCCCAAGACAACACCAAGGCCTTTAGCTTAGGATTGAATTCACCGCGGTGATAGGCTTTATTGGTATTGGAATAAAACTTTTTAGGATAGATAACAATTTTAGAAATTACACCAATATAAAAATCCCTAAACCCGAAGGTAAGCATTACGGCAGTGGCAGAGATTAAAACTTTCATCTCATCGGTAATCCTGTTTCCGTCCCTACCAATAAAATCTTTGTCTTTAATAAATAAGGCCACACGGTGCTCGAAATATTTTTTTTCTTTATCCGATAACTTCTTATAAAACGAAAATCGATTTTTTAAAATTGTTTTTTGCGACTCATTTAGCTGTTTTAAAAATATATAAAAGTGATTGTACAACGGCTTTTTATGCTTTAAAACATATGCCATTTCGGTCATTTTAAAAGCAAAATAAAGCAATAAATAGGCTAATACCGCAAACAGAATACCCAATATAACTTTACTGCCCAAGGTATAAGTCTCAATAATAAAAAAATAAAGCATATAGCATAAACGTTTTTAAAAAGTTAAAATTGCCAGATTTTATTTGTCCTTTACTTTACATAGTTTCCGGCAATTTACAATTAAAAACCCAAGTTCTATTTAACTAAATCACGTAGTCGTTGTGCCGCTTGTTCTGCAGTGATGTCGCGCTGTGGCGTACCAAACATTTCGTAACCTACCATAAACTTTTTTACGGTAGCACTTCTTAATAACGGCGGATAAAAACTCATGTGCCAATGCCAATGGTTATTGTCTTCACCGTTTGTTGGCGCTTGGTGGATACCGCTGGAATAAGGGAAAGAACAGGCAAATAAAGCATCGTAAACTTTGGTTAAAACCGAAATAGCTTCGGCATACGCAAGACTTTCCTTTTCAGAAATTTGGGTAATATCTTTGTATTGTTTTTTTGGTGCAATCATAGCTTCAAATGGCCAAATGGCCCAAAAAGGGATTAGCACTACAAAATCGTCATTTTCAAAAATGATTCGTTCTTTGGCTTCTAATTCCTGTTTTAAATAATCGCCTAAAAGGCTGCTTTTATTTTTTGAATAGTAGGTTTTTTGCTGATTGTCTTTCTTTTCAACTTCGTTTGGAATTGTAGACTGGCT
>NZ_JAVSCK010000004.1:0-61030 GCF_031932625.1 Hwangdonia seohaensis | reverse complement strand
TATTTGGACATTATTTATGGTTTCGTTTGCACCGAGCAATTGGTATTCTTCCTGCCAAACTTTTACCACTTTGTTAATGGCATCAACACCCATATCGGCCAAACTTTTAGAGTGGTCTGGACTAAAGCATATCACTTTACAAATTCCCGTTTCGCTTTCGGCTTTAAACAATCCGTTATTTAAAGCAAACGTTTTGGAGTTGGATTGTAGTGCAGCAAAATCGTTTGTAAATACAAAAACATCTTTATAATCTGGATTTACTTCGCCGTTAATCCTCGTGTTTCCGGCGCATAAATAACAGTTAGGGTCGTGTGTTGGGCGCACCTCGTTTGAGACCGATTCGTTTTGTCCTTGCCACGGTCGTTTGGCGCGATGCGGAGACACCAACACCCATTCGCCCGTTAATATATTGAATCTTTTATGCGAGTAATCTTGTAAATCTGTATTCATTTTTAGTGGATATAATTAAGTACTACTTTACTAAATGGGTGCCGTTTGATAATTTCACAAAATACACCGAGCAATCTTTACCAAATTTATTTTTGTAAGCTTTAGATGCTGCATCGGTAAAAGCCTTTGCTTCGGATTTGGCAACCAAATTAATGGTGCAACCTCCAAAACCGCCACCCATCATTCTGGCTCCTAAAACATGTTTATTCTTCTTGGCTTGTTCAACAAGAAAATCCAATTCATCACAACTCACTTTATATTGATTTGATAAGCCTTCATGCGATTGATAGATTAAAGCTCCCAATGTTTCAAGGTCGTTATCTTCAATAGCTTTAGCCGCTTTTATGGTTCTTTTATTTTCCTGAATAACGTATAACGCTTTTTGATAATTTTCTGGCGTCACTTTATCTTTAATTTTTTCCAAATCGGCTTCGGTAGCATCACGAAGTGCTTTTATTCCTAGTAATTCAGAAATATTTTCGCAAGCAGCTCGCCTATCGTTATATGCGCTATCAGACAAACTATGCTTTACATTCGTGTTTATTAGCATAAGTTGATGATCCTTGAAATTAATTTCGAATGGTTTAGATTCAACCGTTCTGCAATCTAAGTGCAACGCGTTGTTTTCTATCCCAAACATGCTGGCGTATTGGTCCATAATCCCACATTTAACACCCACGTAATTGTGCTCTGCTTTTTGTGAAATTAAAATCATATCGTGCTTTGTCAACCCTAAATCAAATAGTTCGTTCAGCCCAAAAACCACACTATTTTCCAGAGCTGCTGAAGATGACATACCGGCACCTCCAGGAATATCGCCCTTAAAAACGATATTAAAATTGCCTACAACTATATTCTTTTTTTGAATTTCGGCAACTACACCAAGCACATAATTTTCCCAACTGCCCTCGGGTGATGGTTTTAATTTATCCAAGTGAAATTCAACCGTACTATCCAAATCCAAGGCTATTGCCGTACAATGCCCGGAATCGCTTTTTTGAATAGCTGCGGCAATACCTTTATCTACTGCGGCAGGAAAAACAAAACCTTCGTTATAATCGGTGTGCTCGCCAATTAGGTTAATTCGCCCAGGAGAAAAAACAAGCAAAGGGTTTTGGTTAAAGGTTTCAATATATGTTGTCTTTACGGCGTTAATTAATTCAGCATTCATTTTTTATGTGTTAAGTTATTATATCATTTTTAAACGCCATTCTATGTGATAAGACGCGTTGGATTTTAAAACTTTAAGCCCGATTTGGTTATTAAAACTATCCGACACACCTGTTGTTGGCTCTATGGCAATAATGTTTTCTTTTGGCGGTGTATAAACCTGTAAAAAATTATTTTCTTCAGAAGATTCAATCACAAATTGATATGTTGGCGTGTTGAATTTAACGGTATCATCATCTAAAATCCAACAATCGTCCAGTTTTTTATCTTTAATATTAAAAGTTTTAATGGCTTCGATGTTTTCAACACCCATGGTTATATTGCGTTCTCCCAACTTTAATTTTTGATGGCTTGAAAATTCTAAATTACTGGCGTATAAATTTTCACTTAAAAAATAAGGATGCCAGCCCAAAGTAAAGGGAAACGACGCTGTACTTGTGTTTTTAATCGAAACCAATAAATTCATGGTGTCTTTAGTAAAAACATACTCCAATTGTATGGTATAGGTAAACGGAAATCCTTTGGACAATGCATTTTCCTCATATTCCAATTTAACCGAAATGGAATCGTTGCCGCCTTTGTGCGCTATAATTTTAAAGGCTTTGTTGTAAACCAAACCGTGTAACGCATTGTTTTCAGATTTATTATTGGTGTCTAGCTGATAACGGGTTTTATTAAAAATATAAGCGCCATCTTTAATCCGATTTGCAAACGGAAATAGAATAGCACTCGCATAAGTTTCGGCATAAACCAAAGGGTTTAAGTCTACTATGATCGATTTGCCGTCAAGCATTAATTCTTGCAAACTTGCGCCATCATTCAAATGTATTTTGGCATAAAACGAATCATCGGAATTTTTTAATTCCAACACATTGGTTTCATTATGGTGTTTAATACTGTACACTATGATTTATGTTTTAATGGTTATAACGAGTTTCTTAAAATAAGGTTATTCGGGTTTACAATTTTACCCACTTCTTTATTGCGTATCATACTTGCCAATTGTTTTCCCATGGCATTAAAATCGGTGGATATGGTTGTTATACCATCAGCAACAATTTCTTTGAGCAAGGTATCATTATACGAAATAACGCCCACATCCTGAGCCAATATCAAATTGTTGTTTTTAAATGATTTTATAATTCGAAGCAAGTTTTTATCATCCGGAATAACATAAAGTTCACCAGGTTTCGGGGTGTTGTTTTTAAGTGAATCAACAACCGAATAGTTAATATGATAGGTTTCACAAAATAACTTAAACCCTTTAAGCATACCTTGCGGCTGCTTATCTTCAGGGAAAAGCAAAATTAGTTTTTTATATTTTTCAATAAGATGCAATGCCTTTTTTAAGCCATTAAAAATATCTTTTTCAAAATTTTGGTAAATGGCAGAATAGGGTTTTAAATCATCATGTAATTGATCTAAAATATAAACCTTGTCCTGTGGCAGATTTTGAATAACCGCATTTGTATTGTTCAAATTGGCCGGCATAATAACATAGTAATTATAGGCTCCAATATTGTCGTGAATCAGTTTACTAAAAATAGTCGTATTAAAATGATGGAAAAAAATATCTACCTGGATGTTCTCCCCCAAATCTTCTAAAAACGAATTGTACAAATCTTCTTTAAACGAGTTTAACTCATCGAAAAGCAAAAACACTTTCTGATTCACATTGATATCCTCACTGGAAACGTAGTATCCTTTACCGACAACAGATTGAACAATTCCTCTGTTTTTCAGTTCGTTAAAAGCCGTTAAAACCGTGTCTCTAGAAAGCGAATGCGCATCTTTAACCTTATTAATCGATGGCAACTGATCGCCTTTTTTAAGCACACCGGATGTAATGGCCTCTTCAATGGAGTATACAATTTGCTTGTATTTTGGTATGCCTATTTTATCTTGAATTGAAATCATATCGAGTACAAAGGTAGCATTTTAAATCATAAAAACCTACTAGACCCTACTAGTTGTTTTTTATTTATTTAAAACTATAAGTCTTTAAAAATAAATATCTATATTTGATGCTTTAATACTAACTAAACTAACTATTACATTATGACAGCAGGATTTGGTACTTGGGACTATGTGGTCTTTATTTCATACGCCATTTTAATTTTGGGCGTAGGATTATGGGTTTCTAGAGACAAAAAAGGACATCAAAAAAACGCCGAAGATTATTTTTTGGCCAGCAAATCCCTGCCATGGTGGGCTATTGGAGCATCATTAATTGCAGCTAATATTTCAGCTGAACAATTTATAGGCATGTCGGGTTCTGGTTTTGCATCAGGGCTTGCCATAGCATCTTACGAGTGGATGGCTGCCATTACCCTTATAATTGTCGGTAAATATTTCTTGCCTATTTTTATTGAAAAAGGGCTTTATACCATTCCGGAATTTGTTGAGAAACGTTATTCTACCAACCTTAAAACCATTCTCGCTGTATTTTGGATTGCACTTTATGTATTTGTGAATTTAACCACCGTTTTATATTTAGGCTCCTTAGCCTTAAACACCATTTTAGGAATACCATTAATTTACGGTGTTATAGGATTAGCATTATTTGCTGCAGCCTATTCGCTTTACGGAGGTTTATCTGCCGTGGCTTGGACCGATGTAATACAAGTTATCTTTTTGGTACTGGGAGGTTTGGTAACCACTTATTTAGCGCTAAACACCGTTTCGGGTGGCGAAGGATTTATTTCGGGATTAACCACTGTTTTTGAAGAAGTGCCTGAACGTTTTGAAATGATTCTTGACAAATCCAATCCGGAATACAAAAACCTACCGGGTATTGGCGTTCTTGTTGGTGGTATGTGGGTAGCCAACTTGTACTATTGGGGTTTCAACCAATATATCATTCAAAGAACATTAGCGGCGAAATCTTTAAAAGAAGCTCAAAAAGGAATTTTATTTGCCGCGGTATTAAAATTAATCATTCCTTTAATTGTAGTTATTCCTGGAATTGCTGCGTATGTAATGATTAATGACCCGGAAATTATGGCACGATTAGGTGATGTTGCCGCTAGAAACCTACCGTCATTGGAGCAAGCGGACAAAGCTTACCCTTGGTTATTGCAATTTTTGCCAACCGGCCTTAAAGGTCTAGCATTTGCTGCCCTAGCTGCTGCCATAGTATCTTCTTTAGCCTCGATGTTAAACTCTACATCTACCATCTTTACGATGGATATTTACAAACAATACATCAATAAGACCGCAAGCGATAAAGCTACCGTAAATACGGGAAGAATCTCTGCGTTTGTCGCTTTGGTGATCGCCTGTATAGTGGCACCTCTCTTAGGAAACCTAGACCAAGCATTCCAGTTTATACAAGAATACACCGGAATAGTGAGTCCAGGTATTTTAGCAGTGTTCTTATTAGGTTTATTTTGGAAGAAAACCACAAACAAAGCAGCTATTATTGGCGCATTGGCCTCAATTCCGATTGCGATGTACTTTAAAGTAGCGCCAAAAGGATGGTCAACATCTCCGTTCTTTGTGGATGTACCATTTATGGACCAAATGGGATTAACGTTACTTTTAACTATGTTGGTAATAGCGATATTTAGTTATGTACAGCACAAAGGCGCAGATGATGAAAAAGGTATACCAATTACGAAGCAACTGTTTAAAACCTCGCCATTGTTTAACATTGGGTCGTTTGCAGTAATGATAATTCTAACTGTTTTATACGCCTTATTCTGGTAAACGGTACAATTATAAAAAACCAAAAGCCCTGTAGTTTCATTATAGGGCTTTTTTTATTTGTAATCACCAAAGGGATTAATTACGCTTTTAGGTTTACTTTTTTTTATTAAGAATGAAGTGAAACTTTAAGTTTCCACGAACAGTATTCGCTGCGCGCATCCCTAAAAGCTCCGCTTTGAAAATAGAAAAAGGATAAATAAAACTATGAGTAAATTCAGTTTTATTTATCCTTTTTCTATTTATTCGTGACCGCGGAGGGATTCGAACCCCCAACCCTCAGAGCCGAAATCTGATATTCTATCCAGTTGAACTACGCAGCCAATTGTATTGTACTATTACGATAATTTTTGTCTTACTATATTAGAAATGGTTTTTCCATCGGCTTGTCCCGCCAACTCTTTGCTAACTATACCCATAACTTTCCCCATATCCTTCATGCCTTCTGCCCCTATTGAATCGATGGTCATTACCACCACTTTCTCTATTTCCTCATCGCTTAAAGCTTCCGGTAAAAACTGAGCAATAACATCGGCTTCGGCCAACTCGGGAGCAGCTAAATCTTCGCGCCCTTGTTCCAAATAAATCGCAGCACTGTCCCTACGCTGTTTTACTTGTTTTTGAAGTATTTTAACCTCTTGCTCCTCGGTTAATTCTGCCTTGGCACCACTTTCGGTTTGCGCCAATAAAATAGCAGATTTAACCGCGCGCAACGCAGTTAAAGCAGTTTGGTCTTTAGCTTTCATCGCTGCCTTTAAAGCCGACATAACATTGTGTTGTAAACTCATGGGTTTTTATTTGAAATGCGAAGATATAAAAAAGTATGCAGTATTCAGTTTACTGTCTTCAGTTAAAAAATCATTTATAAAACAAAAAAAATCCTTTTCCAAATTAATAAAAGAACTAAGTTTATATCGCTTTAAAAAAAATGATAAAATAAAAAACCCGAAAAGTTGAGGGAACCTTTCGGGCGCATAAACAAGTAAGTTCAATGTGTGTAATTTTAGTCTACATTATCGTGTAGAAAAGAATTATTATTTCGCAATTGAATATCGTCGTTATCATCTAAACCAATACTGGTTCGCGACATATCGTTTTCAGAGGAGTGTTTGGCTTCTTCTAAATTTACGCCTTGACGTTTATAAGCGGGCGTTTTTTCGATATCATCAATTTTAGCGCTATTGAATTTATAGTTGAACTCTTTCATCTTCCGTCTGCGTTCGTCTGCGCGTTCTTTCAATAAATCCGAAATTGGGCTATTCAATGGGTCTACCTCCTCGCTTGCCGATTCTTCATTATTTTCTTGAGGCAAAACTTTTTTCTCAAAAACAATATCGTTGTCAATTTCCTCTTCAACGTCCTTGGATTTTGATGCTTTTTTATTTATTGAAGACTCCACTTCAACATAATCATCCAAAGCATAACGTATATCACCTTTTTCGTTGGTTTCGTTTACGGTTATAAGCTCCACATAATCATTAACCGGAATGTTTTTTGCTTCTTCATTTAGTTGATGCGACACAACGTCATCGTTGTTGCTGTCTTCATCAGCATCTGAAGATAATGGCAAATCGAAAGTTAGTGTGATTTGTTGTTCTTCTTCGATATAATCTGAAATCACCTCAACATCGGTCATGTTTTCAACATCGCTAGACATTTTTGTTACAGGCTTGATAATAAAATCCTCTTCTTCAATATGATTGGATTTTACTTCATCATAAACCACATCGATATTTTTAATGATTTCTGAAGTTGGAATTAAATTGATGTCCTTTGAAAAATCGTCAACAATATCCTGTTTTACTACCGCTTTTTTTGTAGGTTTTACAGGTTCTTCATCCAAATCTAAATCTAAAGTATGCCTAACAATCGGTGTTTCTTTTTTCTCTTCTAATTCAACAATAGGTTCAATAATTACAGGATCTTTAGCTTTAAGGCTAATATCTTCTTCTTCGTTTAAAGAGTGCACTACTTTTTTGGTTTCCGTATTGGAAATCTCGTCTTGCTGTTCAATATTAAAACCGGTTGCAATAATAGTAACCGCAATGGATTCTTCTAAAGCCTCGTCTTCGCCTACACCCATAATAATGTTAGCACCATGGCCGGCTTCGGTTTGAATATGGTCGTTAATTTCCCCAATTTCGTCAATGGTAATTTCGTGCGATCCGGAAACAATTAAAAGCAACACATTTTTAGCGCCCGTAATTTTATTATCGTTTAATAATGGTGAATCCAATGCTTTGCGAATAGCATCTTGCGCACGGTTTTGACCGGATGCCAAGGCAGACCCCATAATGGCCGTTCCGCTATTGCTTAAAACGGTTTTGGCATCGCGTAAATCGATGTTTTGTGTGTAGTGATGCGTAATAACCTCAGCTATACCACGAGCAGCAGTAGATAGCACTTCGTCGGCCTTTGAAAAACCAGCTTTAAAGCCAAGGTTTCCATAAACCTCGCGAAGTTTGTTATTGTTTATTACGATTAAAGAATCGACAACATCCCGTAATTTTTCAATACCTTTTTGAGATTGCTCGATACGCATTTTACCTTCAAAAGCAAAAGGCATGGTTACAATACCAACGGTTAATATATCCAAATCTTTTGCCATTTTAGCAATAATTGGTGCCGCACCGGTTCCGGTACCTCCGCCCATTCCGGCCGTTATAAACACCATTTTTGTGTTGGTGTCGAGCATGGTTGAAATATCGTCAAAACTCTCAACTGCCGATTGCTCGCCAATATCCGGGTTCGCGCCCGCTCCCAATCCTTCGGTTAAATTAACGCCTAATTGGATTTTGTTGGGAACACCACTGTTGTGAAGGGCTTGTGCATCGGTATTACAAACGTAAAAATCGACGCCTTTAATACCTTGTTGGAACATGTGGTTAATGGCATTGCTGCCGCCACCGCCAACGCCAATAACTTTAATGACATTTGATTGATTCTTCGGTAAATCAAATGCAATGCTTTCGAATTCTTTTTTGCTGCTCATAAATTCTGTTTTACTGGGGTTTTGTACTTTATATTTTTAATTCAATGGATTTATAATCATTCTGCGTTATCTAAAAAATCTTTAACGCGTTCTGTTAACTTATCAAGGAACGAGCGTCGTTCTTTAACCGGTTTTTCCTTTATTTCTTCTTTAGGAGCTTCAGCCTCTTCAATTTCTTTTTGTTGCTGTTGCTCAATCTTTTTTCGGTCTTCACGTTTTAAGCCATCTAAAACCAAACCTACTGCGGTAGCGTACAGCGGGCTTGTGATATCCTCATCACTATCGCCTGCCAAATGCTCGTTCGGGTAGCCTATTCTGGTGTCCATGCCCGTTATATATTCCACCAATTGCTTTAAATGTTTTAACTGCGCGCCGCCGCCTGTTAACACAATGCCCGCAATGAGTTTCTTTTTTTGCTCTTCGTGACCGTAGTTTTTAATCTCAACATAAACCTGCTCTACAATTTCAACAACACGCGCATGAATTATTTTGGATAGGTTTTTTAAAGTGATTTCCTTTGGCTCTCTACCTCGCAACCCCGGAATAGACACAATCTCGTTGTCTTTATTTTCCCCGGGCCATGCCGAACCAAATTTTATTTTTAAAAGCTCCGCTTGTTTTTCAATGATGGAGCATCCTTCTTTTATATCTTCAGTTATCACATTGCCTCCAAATGGGATTACCGCTGTATGCCGAATGATACCATCTCTAAAAATGGCTAAATCGGTGGTTCCGCCACCAATATCGATTAATGCTACGCCCGCTTCTTTTTCCTCTTGACTCAATACCGCATTTGATGAGGCCAATGGTTCTAAGGTGATGCCTTCTAAATTTAAACCAGCACTTTGAATGCAACGCCCCACATTTCGAATAGACGATACTTGCCCAACAACCACATGGAAATTAGCTTCCAATCGTCCGCCGTACATCCCGATGGGTTCTTTTATTTCGGCTTGCCCATCAACCTTATATTCTTGTGGCAACACATGGATAATTTCTTCACCGGGAAGCATCACCAATTTGTGTACTTGGTTAATCAGTCTGTCAATATCGTTATCGTCAATAACGGTTTCAGAATTAGAACGGGTGATATAATCGCTATGTTGAAGGCTGCGTATATGTTGCCCCGCAATACCAACGGTTACGCTAATAATTTTCATATCGGCTGCAGCTTCGGCCTCTTGAACGGCCTGTTGGATAGATTGAATGGTTTGGGTAATATTATTTACCACACCACGATGCACACCCAAACTTTTAGATTTACCAATACCCAAAATTTCGACTTTGCCGTATTCGTTTTTACGACCAATCATAGCCACAATTTTTGTGGTTCCTATATCTAATCCTACTGCTAAATTATGCTCCATGGTTTACGTTTTGCTCAATCATTGAGGTTTTACATTCAATGCTTTCACCGTTTATTAACTTATTCAATTTAGTTTACTGCACACTACTTGGTTTTCAAATTGCAAATTGACTTTGCTATAGCTATTAAGCGTTTTGTCTTTTTGATTTTTTTGATAAAACGCCTTTAGGTTATTGATTTTCTTATCTAAAAAATCAACGTTGCCTAATTGAACTATAAAATTACATTGCCTAAGTTTTAAGTAGATTTTATTATTGGCACTTTGATGAATTTCAATAACATTCTTTTTCAGAAAATCATCGTTCCTAATTTTATGGGCTACTTTATAGACATTTTTTAAATTATTTTTTTCAACATAACCAGTAACTAACGGCACTCTTGCCGAATAATTATTTGATAACGGCATGTATGAACCTTCGTCATCAATATAATAAGACGCATTTGTGCTTACTCTTGCAATAGGTGTTTTTTGTTCAATTTCCGCGTTAAGTGTACCATTAACAGCAACATACACTTCCGCAGTTTTTATCATGGGATTAGATTTTAGGGCGTTTTCTAATTCATTCAAAACTAAAGTTTCTTTGGGTACATTTTTAACCCCTTTGTAATTTTGTATTAACAATTTACTAACAGCCTCATTAGTAATAAAAAGGTTGTTTTCGCCAATAAATTTCACCTGCGGTTTGCTAATTGTTCTTTGTCCGTTTCTACTTGAAGAAAAAGCAAACAAAAACACTACCAACCCTAGCAGACAAATCATTTTTATGTAATTCCAGTTAACTCGCAAGGCTCAATTCTTTTTTAATGTGTTTTACTTCTTCGCCAATATCGCCAGCCCCCATAGTCAATATGATTTGGGCATGACTTTTTTGTATGGTTTTTAACAAATTGGCTTTACTAACCAACTGCTTGTTTTCATTTTTTATTTTACCCAACAACCACTTGGATGTTACGCCTTCAATGGGCGCTTCGCGAGCTGGATAAATATCTAACAATACAATTTCGTCGAACTGCGCTAGGCTTTTAGCAAAATCGTCAACAAAATCGCGTGTTCGTGAGTACAAATGAGGCTGAAAAATAGCCAATATTCTTTTTTTAGGATACATTTCCCGAACCGCTTGATGCACCGCATTGATTTCTTCTGGGTGATGCGCATAATCGTCAATAAACACTAAATCCTCGGTTTTTATTTGATAGGTAAACCGACGTTTAACACCTTTATAAGATGCTAAAGCTTTGGCGAGCTGTTGGTGTGGGCAACCATATTCTACAGCCATCGCCAAGGCTATTAATGCATTCGACAAATTATGTCTACCAGGTAGGTTAAATTCTAAATTTTCAAGTACCGTTTTTGGTGTTTTTACATCAAAAACATAGGTACCGTTTTCTATTTTTAAATTTTGAACGCTGTAGTCTGAATGGTCTTCAATACCATAAGTGATGCCTTTTAATGGCAATCCGTTTTTAACAAACAGCTTTCCGTTGGTCTTGATTCGTTTTGAAAAATCCTTAAATGAATGTATTAATTCTGAAGCTTCTCCATAAATGTCCAAATGGTCGGCATCCATGGAGGTTATGCATGCCAAATCTGGCGATAAGGTTAAAAATGATCTATCAAACTCATCAGCCTCAACCACGGAAACTTCAGTTCCTTTTAATATTAAATTCGAATTATAATTTTCGCTAATGCCTCCTAAAAATGCCGTTAATTCAACACCGCATTCATACATTAAATGCCCTAGAATACTAGTTGTTGTTGTTTTTCCGTGTGTACCTGCAACGGCTAAGCAATAGGTGTTTTCGGTTATCAACCCTAAAACCTCAGAGCGTTTTAACACCTGAAAACCATGCGCTTTAAAATAATTTAATTCGGTGTGCTTTTTAGGAATTGCCGGCGTGTACACCACCAAAGTGTTTTCGGGGTTTAAAAAACTAGCATCAATGTTTGCAACGTCATCATCAAAATGAATTTGAATATTTAAAGCCGACAACGCATCAGTAATTGCAGTTGGCGTTTTATCATAACCAGCCACATGTTTGTTATTGGCGTGAAAGTAGCGCGCCAAAGCACTCATGCCAATGCCGCCAATGCCAATAAAATAGATGTTATGTTTGCTTTTTAAATTCATTTATTTTTTGAGCAGTTTTTCTACTTCGTCTACTATTTCTTTTGTGGCATTAACCAATGCCAGTTTTTTTATGTTTTTCCCCAGTTCTTTTTGTTTTTCTGCGGAAGCGATTAACTGCGAAAACTTGTTCTCGAAATCGGCATCTAAATCTTCTTCTTTTATAATTAATGCCGCATTATTTTTAACCACAGCCATGGCGTTTTTGGTTTGATGGTCTTCGGCAACATTTGGCGACGGTATAAAAATTACGGGTTTGCCCACAATGCACAACTCCGATACCGAAATGGCTCCAGCTCTGGAAATCACAATATCGGCAGCGGCATAGGCAAAATCCATATTATTTAAAAACTCATAGACCTGTACGTTTTTTGTGTTTCCGTAAATTTTATATTGCTGGTAATACAGCTTGCCGCATTGCCAAATTATTTGCACGTTTTGAGTATCTAAAAAATCCAATTCTTTTTCAATCAACTCATTAATCCGTCTTGAACCCAAACTGCCGCCAATGACCAAAAGCGTGAATTTTGCGTGTTTTAAATTAAAATGGTTTTTGGCTTCAACCGTTTTAGTGTCAATATCCAACAAATCCTGGCGTACTGGATTTCCTGTTTTAATCAATTTATCTTTTGGGAAAAACCGCTCTAAATTATCGTAAGCCACACATATTTTATCCACTTTTTTTCCCAACAGTTTATTTGTAATGCCCGGAAAAGAATTCTGCTCTTGTATTAAAGTTGGAATCTTATTTGAAGCAGCCACATACAACAATGGCCCGCTTGCAAAACCACCTGTGCCAATGGCAATATCGGGTTTAAAGGCCTTAATGATTTTTCTGGATTTAAAAAGGCTACTGTTCACTTTAAAAGGAAACGATAGGTTTTTTAGAGTCAGTTTTCGTTGAATTCCAGAAATCCACAAGCCTTTAATATCATATCCTGCTTGGGGCACTTTTTCCATTTCCATCCTGTCTTTTGCACCAACAAATAAAAATTCAGCATCGGGATAACGAGACTTAATTTCGTTTGCAATGGCAATAGCAGGATAAATGTGTCCGCCTGTGCCTCCTCCGGAAAGGATAATTTTATATGTGTCTTTTTTTGCCACTAATTCACGAATGTTTTTTTTATAAATCTACAAGGTTTTTGAAACCTTGCAGGATAACTTAAATCGCTTCCGATAGAATTTCTAACGGATTATCTTCACTGTTTTCTTGTTCTTTTATTTCTTCTCGTTTTGCACTTACGCTTAGTATGATACCAATAGCTAAACAGGTCATCCAAATAGATGTGCCTCCACTACTAATTAACGGCAGGGTTTGCCCTGTAACGGGGAACAATTCTACTGCCACGGCCATATTAATTAACGCCTGAAACACAATGGGCAAGCCCACACCAAGCACTAATAGTTTGCCAAAAATGGTGTCTGATTTCTGCGCTGCTATTACGATTCTGAACAACAGCCACATGTATAAAATCATGATGGTAAAGCCACCCAACAACCCGTATTCTTCGATAATTATGGCGAATATAAAATCGGATGAGGATTGCGGTAAAAAATTCTTTTGTATGCTTTTTCCCGGACCAACACCTTTTACACCCCCAGAAGCAATGGCGATTTTGGCTTTTTCAATTTGGTAATCGGCCACGGTATCTTCAGGGTCGGAAAAACTTTCTATTCGGCTCATCCAAGTATCCACCCTATTTGGCATAGCATCGGGAAATGCTTTTGCTATCAACACAAACATCACCAACACCAAAACACCCGAGCCTATAATTACGGCTAAATACCGAATGGGGTATCCGCCCAAAAAAACCAACATAACCACCATTAAAAACATAATGGCTGCCGTTGAAAAGTTAGCTGGAAGTATGAGCACCAATATCAAAAAAACCGGCAACCAAAGCGGCAATATAGACTCTTTAAATGTTACCGCTTTGTCCTTTATTTTAGACATATAACGCGCTACATAAACCATTAATACCACCGATGCAAATGTGGAAGTTTGAAACGACATGCCCACAATGGGTATTTGTATCCATCTACTAGCATTTGCGCCTTCAATGGTGGTGCCTTGCAACATGGTAATGCCTAACAACACCAAGGCCACAGGAACCAACACCAACGAAAGGCCTTTAAAATATCGATATGGAATTTTATGCACCCCATACATAATAACAAACCCTAAAAACAAATGCATAAAGTGCTTGACAAAAAACGCAAACGTGTTACCGTTTCCGCCCCGATAAGCCAAATTACTTGCAGCACTATACACTGGTAAAAACGACAGTATAGCCAACAGCGCCACAATAGCCCAAATCAAACGATCTCCTTTTATGTTTTTAAATAGTGTTTGCACTTTTATTATAAATTTCTTACTGCATTTTTAAACTGACGACCTCGGTCTTCGTAATTTTCAAACAAATCGAAACTGGCACAAGCTGGCGACAACAATACGTTATCTCCAGATTCGGCAATTTTATAAGCTATTTTTACGGCTTCAGACATAAACTGTGTTTCAACGATGATGTCAACCATATTTCCAAACGTGCGCATCAGCTTTTCATTATCGGCACCCAAGCAAATAATGGCTTTTACTTTTTCGTTTACAAACTGAAACAATTCTTCGTAATTATTGCCTTTATCTGTTCCGCCAACAATCCAAACCGTAGGTGCATCCATACTTTCCAAAGCATAATATGTCGCGTTTACATTGGTTGCTTTTGAATCGTTTATGTACTGCACTTTATTGATTTTCAATACACTCTCCAAACGATGCTCGACACCTTGAAAATTTTCTAAGCTTTCGCGAATGGTTTGCTTTCTAATTTTTAATAAATGTGCTACTGTCGAGGCAGCCATAGCATTTTTAACGTTGTGTTTTCCCTCTAATGCTAGATTTGTTGTTGGCATAATTATCTGGTTGTTATCTATTGTTATTATTATATTTTGTTTGTCTAAATACGCGCCATTTTTTATTGTTTTTGTCAACGAAAATGGCAATAATGTGGATTGAACTGGATGGTTTTTTAAATGATTGGTAATCACGTCGTCATCGGCATCGTAAATCAAATAATCGTTATTTGTTTGATTCATCGCTATTCTAAATTTTGAAGCGATATAGTTTTCAAATTGATTATTATACCTATCTAAATGATCGGGCGTTATATTGGTAATCACAGCTATTTTTGGTTTAAAATCGATAATATCATCTAACTGAAAACTACTAATCTCAAGCACGTAATTTTTAAAATCGTCTTCTAAAATCTGTTTTGCAAAACTGTCGCCAATATTGCCGGCCAACCCCACATTTAACTCTTGTTTTAAAATATGATGCGTTAAGGTTGCCGTTGTGGTTTTACCATTGCTTCCTGTAATTCCTACTATGGTTGCTTCGGTGAATTTTGATGCAAACTCAATTTCTGAAACCACCGGAATTTGATATTCGCGAATTTGTTTTACCAAAGGCACTTTATCTGGAATTCCCGGACTTTTCATGACGATATCGGCTTTCAAAATTTTACGTTCCGAATGCTTTTCATCTTCCCATTCAATCTCATTATGTATAAGAACTTGTTTATATTTTTCTTTTATTTTTCCTTTATCGGAAACAAAAACATCGTATCCTTTTGCTTTTCCCAAAAGCGCTGTTCCCACACCACTTTCTCCTCCGCCAAGAATCACCAACCGTGTCATCTATCGAATTTTCAATGTTACAATCGATAGAATAGCCAGCAGTATGCCCACAATCCAAAATCGCGTTACAATCTTACTTTCGTGATACCCCGATTTTTGATAATGATGGTGCAATGGTGACATTTTAAAAATGCGACGTCCTTCTCCGTATTTCTTTTTGGTATATTTAAACCAGCTCACTTGCATAACCACCGATAAATTTTCTGCTAAAAATATACCGCACAATACAGGGATCAGCCACTCTTTACGCACCGCTATGGCGATTACCGCTATAATGCCGCCAATGGTTAAACTTCCCGTATCGCCCATAAACACTTGTGCCGGAAAAGCATTGTACCATAAAAACCCAATGAGCGCACCCACAAAGGCGGCGATGTAAATTGTAATTTCTTCCACTCGTGGGATGTACATAATATTGAGGTATTCAGAGAAAATAATATTACCCGAAACCCAAGCAAAAATGCCCAAAGTGAGCACAATTATGGCCGATGTTCCGGCTGCTAATCCATCAATGCCATCGGTAAGGTTTGCACCGTTTGACACGGCAGTTATTATAAAAATGGCAACTAGAATAAAAATAACCCAAGCGTATTTTTCTAAATCCGGGCTTATCCAAGTGATTAATTTTGCGTAATCAAATTCGTTTCCTTTTACAAAAGGAATGGTTGTTTTGGTTGATTTTATTTCGTCTTCAAATAATTTTGAAGGTTCTATTTTTGGATTTTCGGCTAAAAGCTCTTGCCGCACTTCTAACGGAAGTTTTTCTTTCATGGTCACATCGCTATGAAAAAACAATGTGGTTCCAACAATGATTCCCAAACCTATTTGCCCTAGTACTTTAAAACGTCCTTTTAAACCGTCTTTATCGTTTTTAAACTTCTTTAAATAATCGTCTAGAAAACCAATAACCCCCATCCAAAGCGTGGTAATAATCAGTAAAATAATGTATATATTTTCTAGTTTGGCGAACAACAAAACCGGAATTAATGTGGCAAGAATAATAATGATACCACCCATAGTTGGCGTGCCTGCCTTTTCTTTTTGACCTTCCAATCCTAAATCCCTAATGGTTTCTCCCATTTGTTTTTTTTGAAGAAAACGAATGATTCTTTTTCCGTAAATAGTAGAAATTAGCAATGATAAAATCATAACCAATGCTGCTCTAAAAGTTAAATAACTAAAGAGTCTTGCTCCCGGCACTTGGAATTCGCTTTCTAAATATTCAAATAGGTAATACAGCATTTATACTATTTTTTATTGCTTATTTTTATTATTTATTGTGGATTCCTGCCTTCGCAGGAATGACAAAAATTATTTCTGTAATTGTTTTAAAAATTCCTGTACTATTTTATAATCATCAAAATCAAAGCGTTCGCCTTTAATTTCTTGATAGGTTTCGTGCCCTTTTCCCGCTATTAAAATAATATCGTTAGGTTGCGCCATTTGGCAGGCCGTTTTAATAGCCTGTTTTCTATCGGTTATGGTTACTGTTTTTTTAAAATTTTGAGGCTCGACCCCTTTTTCAATATCTTCAAGAATGGCCTCCGGTTTTTCGCTTCGCGGATTATCGCTTGTAAAAATCACTTTAGTGCTTAATGCCGAGGCTATGTGTCCCATTTTTGGACGCTTGGTTTTGTCTCTATCGCCACCGCAACCAACAACCGTTATTAATGCTTCGTTTTTGGTACGGATACTATTAATGGTTTCCAACACATTTTTTAAGGCATCAGGCGTATGTGCATAATCTACAATGGCCGTTATTTTTTCATCTGAAATGATGTATTGAAACCGCCCGCTAACACTTTCCAATTCACTAATCAACCTTAAAATCTCCACTTTTTCCAAGCCCAATAATTCCGCGGTAGCGTAAATTGCCAATACATTATACGCATTGAAATTCCCGATAAGCCGCGTCCATACTTCACTGTCGTTCACTTTTAGCAATAAACCACCAAACTGGTTTTCCAATATCTGCGCTTTATAATCGGCATAGCCTTTTAAAGCATAGGTGTACTTTTTCGCCTTTGTATTTTGCAGCATGACCAATCCGTTTTTATCATCGGTATTCACAAGTGCAAATGCTTTTGACGAGAGACTGTCAAAAAACACTTTTTTTACATCGCGGTATTCCGAAAATGTGTTGTGATAATCCAAATGATCGTGAGACAGATTGGTGAAAATGCCGCCTTCAAAATACAATCCCTCAATTCTATTTTGATGAATGCCGTGAGAGCTCACCTCCATGAAGCAAAACTCGACACCGGCTTCGTTCATTTCCTTTAAATACCTATTTATGGTTAACGAATCTGGAGTGGTATGAGATGCTTTGTACGTTTTATTATCGACTACTATTTTTACCGTTGAAAGCAAACCGACCTTAAACCCCGCTTTTTTAAACAATTGATACAGTAAACTTGCCACGGTGGTTTTTCCGTTGGTTCCCGTAACGCCAACAAGCTTCAAATTTTCTGAAGGCGCACCGTAAAAATTTGATGCCATAAACGCCAAAGCTCTGTTGGAATTATCCACTTCAACATAGGTAACGCCATCAACCAAATGTTCCGGCAATGTTTCGCAAACAATGGCTACGGCTCCGTTTTTTATAGCGACATCAATAAATTTATGCCCATCAACCACATGACCTTTAATAGCGACAAACAAGTCAGCTTTTTTAATGTTTCGCGAATCGAAATGAATAGCATTTATAGACACACTCGTGCTCCCAACAACGGCGTTGATGGTTACTTTGTACAGTATGTCCTTTAATACTATCATGATGCTTTTAAAACGATGGTTTGATTGTTTTTTAGTTTTATGTTTTTACTGATAGATTGCTC
Organism: Hwangdonia seohaensis; assembly: GCF_031932625.1. Classification (NCBI taxonomy): domain Bacteria; kingdom Pseudomonadati; phylum Bacteroidota; class Flavobacteriia; order Flavobacteriales; family Flavobacteriaceae; genus Hwangdonia; species Hwangdonia seohaensis. Next base: position 42,688 of record NZ_JAVSCK010000004.1, on the reverse strand, counting down.
TTTTACAGTGCCACTACCGTTTAGTTTCACTTTAATGTTTACATCCATATTTTCCAATAAGGCCACGGCATCCATAGCGGGCAACCCAACTACGTTTGGCATAATGGTTTTATAGGTCTGCGCTGTTTTATAAAAGCTTTCGTATTCTTTTTCAGTTGATGCGCTTTTAACTTCTAATGACGCAACCTCATCAATAATGGGCGTATCGGTAAATATTTTTTGAGCAATCTTTTTGAAAACAGGCCCAGATACATCGGCACCGTAATACCCAACACTTTTATCTGGCTCGTGGATAACAACAATGCAAGAATACTTAGGGTTATCCGCTGGAAAATACCCCGCAAACGACGAGATGTAATTCAGTTTTTCCTTATCGCTGTAATCTTTTTGACAAGTCCCCGTTTTCCCTGCCATCGAGAAATTTTCAGAGTACAATTTATTACCCGTTCCGTGCTTTTTCTCAACCACGTTCTTTAATAATTGCTGCACTTTGGCTACAGTTTCTTTCGAGCATATACGCTCGTTTATCACCTCTTTTTCAAAAGGCACAATGGTTTCATCAAACTCTTTAACCTCTTTTAAAAACTGCGGTTTTACCATTACGCCATCATTGGCAATCGCGTTATAAAATGTTAGGGTTTGCAGTGGCGTAAACGACACACCGTAACCATACGCCATCCATTGCAATGCAATACCGCTCCAGCGTTTGTTTTTTATTCTCGGGTCTGGAATAATCGGACTGGGTTCGCCAATAATGGGCAATCCTAATTTTTCATTCAAGCTCATACTGTAAAGCCTATCGACAAACTTGCTTGGATTTTTCCCATAAGCCTCATCGATAATCTTAACGATTCCTGTATTTGACGACACTTCAAAAGCTTTGGCTACCGATATTTTACCATAGCCGCCATGTTTTGAATCTCTTACTTTTTTTCCATAAAATGACAAGATCCCTTTTTCGGTATCAACCACATCACTGGTATCAATCACCTTATCTTCAAGAGCTGCAGCGAGCGCCATGAGTTTAAATGTTGAACCCGATTCGTGAGATTCTCCAACGGCATAATTCAAACGTTCGTAATAATAGCCTTTACTATTTCTACCTAAATTAGAAATAGCTTTCACCTCGCCCGTTTCTGTTTCCATGACCACCACGCAACCGTGGTCTGCCTTGTATTTTTCCAACTGCTCCAAAAGTGCATGATGCGCGATATCTTGAATGTTTACATTAATGGTGGTGTACACATCGTAACCATCTTTGGGTTCAATTTCATTAGCGTCGCTTAACGGTTTCCATTGACCTTTTCCTATTTGCTGTTTTTTTCTTTTTCCGGGCGTGCCTCGTAAATACTGAATACCGTACGCGCCATCAATCCCTGGTCGTGTTACATTACCATCCTCATCAAAACGCTCGTAACCAATGGTACGTTGTGCAATGCCACCCATGGGATGCTCGCGTTTTGTAGTTTGTTTTACAATTAATCCGCCTTTAAAAGCACCAAGATTTAACAATGGAAAGTTTCTGATTCTGATATAATCCGAATACCCAATATTTCTGGCCAACAAATAATATCTGTTTTTATTCGCTCGGGCTTTTCTGATTTCCTTTTGATAATAATTAGACGATTTCCCCGAGAATTTTGATAGTGAATCGCACAATGGCTTTAAATATTTCTCGAAGGTTTTTGAGGTTGGCGTAATGGCATCAATTCTAATATCGTATTTAGGAACCGAGGTGGCCAACAAATTCCCGTTTGCCGAATACACATTGCCTCTGTTGGCAGGAATAACAACATCTTTAATTATGCGCTCGCTTGCCATGGCTTTGTATTTATCGCCTTGTATAAATTGAATACTCAGCAATTTAAACACCACAGCAACCCCGAAGATGAACATACATCCTGCTATAAAATACAATCGGTTTAATATGCCTTTCTCGTTTACTGCCAAGGTTCGCTTTTTAATTTTGGGATTTTACTTTTATTTTTTTGGGCGGTATCACCGATGGCGACAGCCCTTTTTCTTTCATTTTACTAACGACTGCCGATTCCATTTTGAGGCGCATCAGTTTTGATCTGCCATCAATAAATGCCGAACGCATTTCGTTTACTTCGTTTTTTAATCGTGCAACTTCGTACACCTTTTTATCGGCACTGTGCGAACTTGCAATCATAACAATAGCCAAACCAGATACAAAAAGAATCATGCGCCAATTTTTAAACGAATCGTCGCTCACTAAAAATGTTCCTTTTAATATACTGTAAATGTTTTTTTTCATTCTAGCTTTTTAATTTTCATCATTGTGAGCCTTTTTAGGCGTGGCAATCTGTTTCTTTTTATTTATTAATAAACGTTTTTCAATTCAAGAGATTCTCACGTCTCAAAAAATGCTCCTCAGAATGACACCCTATTAAAGTTTTTCAGCAATTCGAAGTTTCGCACTTCTTGCCCTACTATTTATTTTAATTTCTTCTTTTGATGGCACAATTAAACCGTTTACTTTTTTTAACGGTACTTCAAAATTCCCGAACATATCGCGTTCTGGTTCGCCTTCAAACAATCCGTTTCTTATAAAACGCTTTACCAACCTGTCCTCCAAAGAGTGATAGGATATAAAACTTAAACGGCCACCAACTTTTAATATTTCCGGTGTTTGCATCAAAAACTCTTTTAACGCCTCAATTTCCTGATTCACTTCAATCCGAATCGCTTGATAAATTTGTGCCAACACTTTGTTTTCATTTCGCGGTGGCAAAAACTTTTTCAATACTTTTTTTAATTGCTCGCTTGTTTTTATCGGCTCGTTATCCCGATGCTCCACAATTAATCTCGCCATGGCCGGAGCAGCGCGCAATTCACCGTACTGTAACAACACTTGCTTTATGCGATCTTCTCCATATTCGTTAACCACATTAAATGCAGACAGCTCGTTTTGCTGGTTCATGCGCATATCCAAATCGGCTTCAAAACGTGTTGAAAAACCACGTTCGGCAACATCAAATTGATGTGACGACACACCAAAATCGGCCAAAATGCCATCCACTTCTTTTACACCGTGAAATCTTAAAAACCGTTTTACGAATCTAAAATTCTCATGTATTAAGGTAAACCGATCATCATTAATTGCGTTTTCAAGAGCATCCAAATCCTGATCGAAAGCAAACAACTTTCCGTGTTTACCAAGTCGTTTTAAGATTTCCTTACTGTGCCCGCCGCCGCCAAAAGTGACATCGACATAAACACCATCTTCTTTTATATTTAAACCATCAACGGTTTCTTTTAATAAAACTGGGTTATGATATTCCATGGTCGTCATCGTCTTGTCCCATAACTTCTTCAGCTAAATCCGCAAAATCAATCGCGGCATCATCAATAGCTTGCTCGTATTTATCTTTATCCCAGATTTCGATGATGTTTACCGCTGGAGAAATCACGATGTTTTTTGAAATACCCGCAAATCCAATGAGGTCTTTCGGAATCAACAAACGCCCACTCCCATCAATATCCACCATGCGTGCACCGGCATTAAACCGACGGATAAAATCGTTGTTCTTCTTTTTAAACCTATTGAGCTTATTTATTTTTTGCATCACGGTTTGCCACTCGCTCATGGGATACAATTCCAAACACGGCTGAAACACCGAACGCCTTAGCACAAACCCATCTTCTATAACAGATGCCAATTGCTTTTTCATGCCAGAAGGCATCATAAGCCTGCCTTTGGCATCTACTTTACAATCGTATGTTCCTATTAATGAGTTCAAAGCGATTTATAATCGTTTTAAGGTTTAAGTTTCAAATATATCGAAAATTTTACCACATTTTACCACTTTGTTGCACTTTGTTAATAATTTTTCGATTAAATACCATTTTAAATAGATAATAAATGGCTGGAAATATTTTAACCACTTGCTATCAGTCCCTTACAAAAAAATCTAATTTTATAAACACACTGTTAACATCTTCATTTAAAAACAATTATTCCCTACTTAAATTAAAATGGCTGAAATATGAATGAAATAACTATATTTGTTTAAACGAAAAAAGACTAACCAGTTAATGACGCATCGTTTAAGAAAAGAAAAGAACTATAGCTATATTGAAGTTGGAGAAGGCAAACCCATTATTGTTCTACACGGTTTAATGGGCGGATTAAGCAATTTTGATTCTGTCACAAATTTTTTCAGCAAAAAAGGATATAAAATTATTATCCCCGAATTACCAATTTACAGCATGTCTTTACTTAAGACCAACGTAAAAAGTTTCGCCAAATATCTGCATGATTTTATTGAGTTTAAGGGATATGAAGATGTTATTTTGTTAGGCAATTCGCTTGGTGGACACATTGGTTTATACCACACCAAATTATTTCCAGAAAAAGTAGAAGCCCTAATAATTACCGGAAGCTCAGGCCTATACGAGAGCGCTATGGGTGGCGGCTATACAAAACGCAGTGATTACGAGGTGATAAAAAAGAAAGCGCAAGATGTGTTTTACGACCCTGAAATTGCGACAAAAGACATAGTCGACGAGGTTTACAAAACAGTAAACGACCGCAACAAACTTATTAAAACACTGGCCATTGCCAAAAGTGCGATTAGGCACAATATGGCTAAGGATTTACCGAAAATGCAAACACCAACCTGTATTATTTGGGGTAAAAACGACACGGTTACACCGCCAGAGGTTGCCGAGGAATTCAACGAGCTTTTACCGGATTCGGAGTTGTTTTGGATTGACAAATGCGGACACGCCGCTATGATGGAACACCCCGATGAATTTAACCAAATTCTCGATGCTTGGTTGCAAAAACGCAAAATTTAAATTACCATAACGAGTATAATTAATGAGAATCCCGATAGTTATCGGGATTCTCGGGAATGACAAAAAATGAAAATCAAGACTGCCGAATTTGTAATGAGCAATTCCGATGTTGCAAAATGCCCAAAAAGTATGTTGCCGGAATATGCATTTATTGGTAGAAGTAACGTTGGGAAATCGTCGTTAATCAATATGTTAACCAGCCGAAAAAGTTTAGCAAAAACTTCGGGCAGACCAGGAAAAACGCAACTTATCAATCATTTTTTAATTAATAAAAACTGGCATTTAGTCGATTTACCTGGTTATGGTTACGCGCGTGTTTCAAAAAGTGCAAAAAAGGTTTTTCAAAAATTTATAACCCAATATTTTGGGTTGCGCGAGCAATTGGTTACCGCTTTTGTTTTGGTTGATATTAGGCATGACCCGCAACCTATCGATTTAGAATTTATGCAGTGGCTGGGTGAAAATGGTATTCCGTTTTCAATTATTTTTACCAAGGCCGACAAGCTGAAACCCAAAGCTATCGAAAGATATGTTGAAGCTTATAAAAAGGTGCTTTTAGAAACTTGGGAAACCATGCCCAATTACTTTATAACCTCATCAACCAAAGACATCGGCAAAGATGAAGTTTTAAACTATATAGATGAGTTGAATGGGAATATGGAGTTATCTTCTAGCTAAAGTTCCTTAAACTTTTCTTTTTTGATTTGTTGAAAAAAAAACTGAACTTCGTTTAGGTCTTGCAACAAAAAGCTATGTACAACATTTGAGAAACCCTTATAATAGAGAGCAAATGAACCTTGAAGTTGATACATATCTCGACAATTTAAACAAATGGCAAAAGGAGCTATCAAGACTCCGTGACATCGTAGCCAATTGTGGATTGACCGAGGAAATTAAATGGATGCACCCATGCTATACTTATAACAAAAAGAATATTGCATTACTTCATGGATTTAAAGATTACTGTGCTATACTTTTCCACAAGGGCGCATTATTGAAAGATCCAAATCGTATTCTCATCCAACAAACAGAAAACACCCAATCCGCCCGACAAATCCGATTCACCAATCTATCGGAAATTGAAACACTTAAACCCGTAATTAAAGCCTATATCTATGAAGCCATTGAAGTTGAAAAAGCGGGATTAAAAGTAAGGAAGAAAAAAACTTCAGACTTTGAAACACCCGAAGAATTAAAACAAAAATTCATAGAAAATCCAGATTTCGAAAATGCCTTTAATAACCTAACTGAAGGTAGGAAAAGAGGCTATCTTTTACATTTTTATAAGCCGAAACAAGCAAAAACCCGAATTTCGAGAATAATAGAAAATACCGATAAAATCTTTAAAGGAAAAGGGCTGAACGATTGCGTTTGTGGCCTTTCAAATAGATTTCCAAATTGTGATGGCTCTCATAAACAATTGAAAAAAAAGTGAGCTGCTGCACTATACAAATTTTTCAGGTCCATCCTTTTTAGTTACCAAGGTCCCAACCACAACCTTATTCGTATTCAATAGCTTTAAATAAATTATCTTTTAGGCCTTCAATACATAGCAAAATCATTACGGTAACTGGAGCTGTAATTTTAGTTTGTTTTAGTATTTTAGCTTACTAAATTTATAATTGATGAAAAATCACATTATTCTATTCGCAGTGCTTTTTTTAGTCTCTTGCAACAAACAACAAAGCAACTTTCAAAACGATTTTGAAGCGGTAAAAGACAGCCTAAAAACCATTTATGCACCAGATACCCGGGTTGAAGTTTTTGATATTAAGCTAGAAAAAAAAGATAAAACCTTATCCGTTACCGGAGAAACCACCAACGCTGACGTTGTTTCGATTTTTAATGACCAACTCACGCCTTTAATTGATAAAACCGGAGCGTTTCATATTGATTACACCATCGATTTATTACCCAACAAATCTGTTGGAAAAACCAAATATGCCGTTGTTAATAACTCGGTAGCCAACATACGCTCAAAACCCAAACATTCGGCAGAATTGGCAACACAAGCCATTTTAGGAACGGTTTTAAACGTACTGAAAATTGATGGTGATTTTTATTTAATACAAACCCCCGATCGCTATATTTCTTGGGTAGATCACGGTGGCGTTAAGCTAATGACCGCTGCAGAACTAAATACATGGCAAACCGCCCCTAAAATAATATATACCCAAACTTTCGGGCATGCTTACGCATCAAAAAACGCAAATGCGCCTATTGTTTCAGACCTGGTTTTAGGTGCTCAATTAGCGCTTTTGGAAACGGGTAAAAACTTTTACAAAGTAGCTTATCCTGATAGTCGTGTGGGCTACATCAATAAAAAGGAAGCTGTTATTTACAACCATTGGATTAAAACCGTGCAGCCTTCCGGCGATTTAATTGAAAATACCGCAAAACGTTTTGTGGGTTCGCCTTATTTATGGGGCGGCACATCAACCAAAGGAATGGATTGTAGCGGCTTTACCAAAACAGTGTATTTAATGAATGGGTTTGTAATCCCGAGAGATGCTTCACAACAAATTAACGCCGGTGAAGTTGTGGATTCAAATTTGGCTTTTGAAAATTTACAAAAAGGCGATTTATTGTTTTTTGGCAAAAAAGCAACCGATAGCACCAAACAGCGTACCACCCACGTCGGCATTTGGTTAGGCAATGATAAAAACGAATTTATACATGCCGCAAGTCAAGTTAGAATAAACTCCATAAACCCTGAAGCAGATAATTATGACGCCTTCAACAAAAACAGGTATTTAGGTGCAAGACGTTATTTGGGTGTTGAAGATGCTATGATAATCGATTTAAAAAAAGACACCACTTTAAAACTATAACTAAGTACAAACCAAAAACGCTCCAAAAGTTTTTAAGCTTTTGGAGCGTTTTTTATTTTAATGAATTCGAAAATCAATACACTTGCAAAAACTAATCTTTTACAGTCGCTACTTTTTTAATCGTGTATGACATTTTTAAATCTTCAAGAACATTTAAAGCCTCTTCAATGTAGACATCTTTACTTAAGCTTTGATGCCATCTTTCGCGTTTTTCCCTTAAATCCGTGGTGTCACTTTCAAAAAGATTTCTCTCAAAAGCATGTGATGTAAAGGTTAAGTTTGTTTTGTAATTTGATATCGCATCAAAGCGTTTTGATTCCATTTCGTTTAAATCATTGGCCGATTTATAAGCCTCATATTTTAAGGGCACAACGGTATCGTCAATTTTACTTTTCACCCATTTGGCATTCTCTTCAATAAGCTTTAACTGTTCGTTATTACGCATGCGCTCATTGCTTCTTTTAATGGTTTCGTCGTAATCAAAATAACCATCCCAAACGGTATAATTGGCAGCATCTATTTCGTCCCAAGGCAAAGGGTTTTGCTTATCTTTTTCGCCTACATCTATAAAACTGAATCGCCCGGGCACCGTAACATCGCTTTTTACACCTTCCAACTGTACCGAACCGCCATTGATTCTGTAATATTTTTGAGTGGTTAAGGCCAACGAACCCAAATCGCCACTGGAACTATTTCTAACTACATTGTTTAAATTTACCACATTTTGCACGGTTCCTTTTCCATACGTTTGTTTGCTTCCAATAATAATGGCGCGCTTGTAATCTTGCATGGCCGCTGCCATAATTTCGGATGCTGACGCAGATATTTCGTTTACCAAAATAACCAATGGACCATCCCAAGTAATGGATTTATCCTTATCTTTTAAAACCTCTTTGGGCTTTGCTGTTGAGCGTACTTGCACAATAGGGCCTTCTTCAATAAACAAACCTGCCATATCTACCACGGCCGGCAACGAACCACCGCCGTTGTTACGTAAATCGAGTACCAAACCTTGCATGCCTTCAGCCTTTAAACGCTCAATTTCCTCTTTAACATCGGTTGCAGCGTTAAGCTTTTTGTAATCATTGAAATCCAAATAAAACGAAGGTAAATTTATAACCCCAAACTTTTTATTGTTTTTCTCTACCAATGACGATTTGGCATAAGTTTCGCCTAACTCAACAATATCCCTGGTAATGGTAATATCTTTAATGGAGCCATCAACTTTTTTAATAGTCAAGGTTACTTTAGTGCCTTTTGGCCCTTTAATCAACTTAATGGCATCGTCTATTCGCATACCAACAATACTAACCGCCACGTCTTCATCCTCTTGTTTTACCTTTAAAATAACATCGCCCATTTCCAGCTCTTTGCCTCGCCATGCGGGACCACCGGATACCAAATACGTTACTTTTATATAGTCCATACGTTTTTGAAGTCCGGCACCGATACCTTCGAGTTTTCCAGACATACGCTGATCGAAAACTTCTTTACTACGAGGTGCCAAATAATAGGTGTGCGGGTCGAACTCTTCCACAATAGCATTTACATAAACGGCAAAATAGTCGTCGCGTTTTAAGTCGTCGATATTATCGTTAAAATATATATCAAGGGATTTTAAGGTAGCTTCTCGCGCTTCCTTTTCAATAGCTTCCTCGGTTTTCATAACATAGGATGGGTCCTTTTCTTTAGCTTGCCGTTCCTGTGTAAAGATGTCATCGTAATTTGTAAGTGTTGAAAACTTAAGTTGTTGCCTCCAACGCTCTTTTAATTCTTTTCGGTTTTTGGCGTAAGCGGTGTTTTCCGAATTCGTATCGAAAACCTCATCTTTGGAATAATCAAAGGGTTGTGCTAGCACTTCCTTGTAAAGCGATTTAGCTTCCTGAATTCGTTTTAACATACGCTCGTGCGTCACATTAAAAAAGGTGATGTCTGAAACTTTTAACTGATCATCTATCGTAAATTTATAATTTTCAAAATCTTTAATGTCCGATTCGTAGAAATAACGTTTTAGGGGATCGACGGTTTCTATATAACCTGAAAATAAGGCTTCCGAAAATTCATCATCCATAGCAATAGGATCGAAATGAAGTTGTTCCAAAACATTTTTAATAATGTGGATTAGCAATTTATCTTTATCAGAATCATCAAATGTTTTAGTGGTAAAACTACATGATGCAAATGCCAGCAACACCATTAACAGCAATACTTTATAATTCCTCTTCATAATATTTTTCATCTGTTTATCTTTTTCTTGAATTTTAAAAAACAACTCCGATTTAGAAAAAATCAATTGTTATTTTTCACTAAAATAAAGAAAAAACCATGCCAACACAGACATTTGCTACTAATTTTTTGTTAAAGCAAAGAAATTAAGTGTTTGCTGACTAAATTATGTATTTTAGCGGTGTATTTACAACCAAAATATGACAAAAAGACCTCTGATTTTAGTAACTAACGACGATGGCATTAATGCTCCGGGCATTAGGGCTTTAATTGAAGTAATAAATACCATTGGCGATGTTGTAGTTGTTGCACCCGATAGCCCGCAAAGTGGCATGGGGCATGCCATTACCATAAACTCGACATTGTACGTTTGGCAAATAAATTCCGATAACGAGTCACAATTGGAATATTGCTGTTCCGGAACTCCTGCCGACTGCGTAAAACTTGGCGTTAGGGAAATATTGGACAGAAAACCCGATTTGTGCGTTTCTGGCATAAACCACGGCTCCAACTCTTCTATTAACGTGATTTATTCTGGTACGATGAGTGCCGCCATTGAGGCCGGTATTGAGGGCATTCCTGCTATTGGATTTTCGTTATTGGATTACAATTGGAAAGCTAATTTTGAAGCCTGTAAACCGTTTGTTAAAACCATTACCGAGAACGCCTTAAAACACGGCATCCCTGAAGGTGTGGTTTTAAATGTGAACATCCCAAATGTTTCAAAAGAACAAATAAAAGGCATAAAAATCTGCCGACAAGCAAAAGCCAATTGGGTTGAAGCATTTGACAAACGACAAAATCCCCAAGGGAGGGACTATTATTGGCTTTCGGGCAAATTTGTTAATTTGGATAGCGGCGAAGACACCGACGAATGGGCATTGGAAAACAATTATGTTTCGGTAGTGCCAACACAATTCGATTTAACGGCGCACAAACATATAAAAACATTAAACAACTGGAATTTAAACCGGTAATGGCATAAACTGAAAACCCATACCAATTGAATTACTAAATAACGGATTGTTTCAAAATTTAAGTAAATGAAAAAAGAAATTTTTATAGGCATGTTTGTAGGATTGATCGCTAACGCTATCGGCCTCATTTTAGCGGCAACTTTTTTAGGCGGCGGTGACGATTTTACTACCGTAATAAAAAGTGCCGCTGCCGAAGGTTTTTTGGGTAAATTAATAAGTTTAGGAGCTATTTTAAATCTGGCTGCTTTTTTTATCTTTATAAAAAAGAAACAGGATTATCGCGCCAGGGGCGTTTTGTTAATCACTGTTTTTATCGCTGTTTTTACCTTTGTATTTAAACTTTTTTAAATCAAAGCGATTTGCTTAAAAATATAAAATAATCGCATGAAGTACTATATTATTGCTGGCGAAGCATCGGGCGATTTACACGCCTCCAACTTAATGAAAGCACTGCAAAAAGAAGATGTTAATGCTAACTTTAGGTTTTGGGGCGGCGACCTTATGCAAAATGTTGGCGGTACTTTGGTAAAGCATTATAAAGAGCGTGCTTTTATGGGGTTTATTGAAGTAATTTTGAATCTCAATAAGATATTTAAAGACATTTCGTTTTGTAAAAAAGATATCGAATCTTTTAATCCGGACGTCATCATTTTTATAGACAATTCGGGGTTTAATTTACGTATTGCAAAATGGGCAAAACAAAAAGGTTTTAGAACCAATTATTACATTTCGCCACAAGTTTGGGCATCCAGGGCCAATAGAGTACACGCTATTAAAAGGGACATTGATGCGATGTACGTTATCCTGCCTTTTGAAAAAGAGTTTTATAAAAACAAATTTGATTACGATGTTACTTTTGTTGGGCATCCTTTAATTGATGCCATTGCCGACAGAACACAGGTTAACGAATTTGATTTTAGAACCACTTACAACCTAAGCAACAAACCAATTATTGCACTTTTACCGGGCAGCCGAAAACAGGAAATCACAAAAATGCTTTCTGTAATGCTTAGTTTAGCTAACCATTTTACAGATTATCAATTTGTTATTGCGGGGGCACCAAGTCAGGATTATGCGTTCTACAAAACCTTTATTAAAAACCCCAACGTTCGGTTTATCGACAATAAAACATACGATTTGTTAAGTGTTTCCACAGCGGCGTTGGTAACTTCTGGCACCGCCACCCTTGAAGCGGCCTTGTTTAAAATACCGCAAGTGGTATGCTATAAGGCCAGTAATATTTCGTACCAAATAGCAAAACGGATTATTACTTTAAAATTTATTTCTTTGGTTAATTTAATTATGGACAGAGAAGTGGTTACGGAGCTTATCCAAAATGATTTCAATAAAAAAAGACTGAAAAAAGAATTGGAATCAATACTGAGCTCTGAAAAAAGAAAGCAGCTATTTTTAGATTATTACGATTTAGAAAAAAAACTTGGAGGTAAAGGTGCTAGCGAGAAAACGGCTAAACTTATTTACAAATCCATTAAAGCATAAATATGAAGAAGTTTCTTTTAATACTTTTGTTAATGGCAGGCTTTAGCGGCTGCAAATCTTCGAAATCTGTAACAAAAAAACCGAAAGTAGTTGTTAAAAAACCCGAAACCGAACCACTTTATAAAGCTGAAAACATTATCGATTACGCTAAAAAATTTGAAGGCACACGCTATAAATATGGTGGCACCACAAAAAAAGGAATGGATTGTTCGGGCTTAATTTATACGGCGTTTAAAAGTGAAGCCATTTCGCTTCCCAGAACCACAAAAGCCTTGGCCATTACTGGCGATTGGATAGACCTAAAAGAAGTTAAAAAAGGCGATTTGCTATTTTTTGCTACCAAAAAAAACAGCCGAAAAGTGAACCATGTGGGCATTGTAACAACGTCGGAAGTGGGGCGCGTAGAGTTTATTCATTCAACCACAAGCAACGGCGTTATAACTTCGGAGCTATCCGAACGCTATTGGTATTACGCCTTTGTTCAAGCAAGGCGTGTTCTTTAAAAAAATATTTTACAGTGCTACGCTTTAAGAATTTAGAATCAAGGCTTGTCTCTGACTTTAACAAACAACGGCAACACCAAATTAAGCCAATTAGATTAGGTCTTTCTCGGTATCGAACAATTTTACTCGGATATTGTTGATTTCAAAATTCATTTGGGATTATAGTTTTTTTAGTAACTTTCGGTTGTATGAAGTTACTCAATTTCACCATTATTAAATTAACGTGTTTCTTAATTTTAGGAATCCTCATTTCGTACTTATTCCCTATTTCCATCCGTTTAAGTATATACATAACGGTGGGGTTACTGGTTATTTTATCTATCTTTTTTTTAATGGCAAGAAAACAATTTGTCAAAACCATTTGGTTTGGTATTGCTGCTTACATTTTAATGATTTTTATTGGGGTTTTAACCACGTCTTTTCATAATCAAAAAAACTTTTCGAATCATTATTCAAAATTTATTTCAGTTGAAAAAGATTCACTGGAAACCGTAACATTTAGAATTAGAGAAGTTTTAAAACCGGGGAATTATTACGATAAATACGTTATTGACATATTAAAAATCAACGACAAAATGGTTTCGGGAAAATCATTGTTAAACATTCAAAAGGACACGACGCAATCCGCATTAAAAGTAGACGATATCGTTATTGGGAATATCGCTTTTCAGAATCTTATTCATCCATTAAATCCACATCAATTTGATTATAAAAAGTACCTCGAAAAGAAATACATTTACCATCAAATATTTACTGTAAACACATCGCTTTTAAAGATAAGTTCCGATAGGCACACCTTATTTGGGATGGCCGATAATATTCGCGAACACATCAATTTAAAACTCGAACCCTATCATTTTAAACCCGATGAACTCGCTATAATTAACGCTTTATTACTTGGGCAACGACAAGACATTAGCGAAGAAGTTTACACCAGTTACACGAATGCCGGTGCTATACATATTTTAGCTGTTTCTGGATTGCATGTGGGTATTATTTTACTCATTTTAACCTTTGTTTTTAAACCCATTGAACGCTTAAAACACGGCAAACTTATTAAAGCCATTTTACTCGTTTTATGCTTGTGGTGTTTTGCTTTAATTGCTGGTTTGTCGGCGTCGGTAACCAGGGCCGTAACCATGTTTAGCATTGTTGCCATTGCCATGAATTTAAAGCGGCCTACCAATGTTTACAACACTTTGGCCATTTCCATGTTTGTCATTTTACTTTTTAAACCCTTGTTTTTATTCGATGTTGGTTTCCAGTTAAGCTACTTAGCCGTTTTTGCCATTGTTGCCATAGACCCGATGCTGTATAATTTATGGCGGCCAAAAAACTGGTTTCTCGACAAATATTGGCACACGCTTACCGTAACGGTTTCGGCACAATTTGGAATAATACCGGTTAGTTTATTTTACTTCCATCAGTTTCCGGGGTTGTTTTTTATTTCGAATTTGGTCATTATTCCATTTTTAGGGCTCATTCTAGGATTGGGAATTCTAGTGATTCTATTGGCAGCAATAAACATACTCCCAAACTTTTTTGCCGAAATTTACGGTTATATTATTAGCGGTATGAACGGTTTTGTGGGTTGGGTCTCTAAACAAGAAGCTTTTCTTTTAAAAGATATTGCTTTTGGATTAGTTTATGTTTTCACTTTCTATTTAGGCATTATTGCACTTGTGAAATTTTTGAAGAAACGCAGCTTCTCAAATTTAAAATTGCTACTCGTTTCGGTAATATGCATTCAATGTGCTTTTATTTATACACATTACAAAAACACTTCAAATGAATTTATAGTGTTTCATAAAAGTCGGTATAGTTTACTGGGAAACAGCGTAAACCACAGCCTTTTGGTTGCTCACGATTTTGATAGCTTAACGGCTTCAAAAAATAAAATAATAAAAGATTACACGGTTGGAAATCATATAAAAACCATTAAAAAAGATACGCTAAAATCTATTTATATTTTAAATGATAAAACGCTTTTAGTTGTTGATAGTTTAGGTGTTTACAATATCAAATCGTTTCAACCCGATTATGTGTTGTTGAGACAATCGCCTAAAATAAATTTGAATAGACTAATTGATTCCATAAAACCGAAAAACATCATTGCCGATGGCAGTAATTACAAATCTTACATTAAGCAATGGGAAGCTATTTGCGAAAAGAAAAAACTCCCTTTTCACCAAACCAGTAAAAAGGGAGCTTTTATTATTGATTATTAAAATGGATTCCCGATGTCTCGGGAATGACAAATTTTTGAAATCTTGAAATAAAAAATTTCAAGAAGCTAATTTTCAACCTTCAAATTCAGACTTAAACGCTTTGTAATAGGCATTAAACTCTTCTTGGGTCTTTATCGTTTTATGGTCGTCTTCTTTAAACATTTTTAGATATAACTCTAATTGTGCCGGAGTTTGGTAACCACGTAATGGAAAAATCAATTCACCCTTTTCATCAATAAATACGATGGTTGGGTATGCACTAACTTGAAAATATCCCGCCAATTCATGTGGCGTGTTACGTCTATTCGCATTTGCAGGATTATATCTAGGGTTAGAAAATGTTTTTTCTTTGTAGTTTACACTTTCGTTCCCTTCGCCATTAAACTTAACGGCATAATAATGTGCATTAACATAATCGGCAACTTCTTTATTTTGAAAGGTGTTGCGATCTAACAATTTACATGGGCCACACCAGTTGGTGTAAACGTCCATCATAATTTTTTTAGGGCTTTTCTTTTGAAGCTCTAAAGCCTCTTGAAAAGTAACCCAATTTATTTTTTGTGCGAAACCACTAGCCGATGTTAAAACGGCCAATAGTAATATAAGTACTGTATTTTTCATAGTAATCTAAGTTGCAAAATTTGTTCCGAACTTACAAAAAAAGCTCCTAAAGAGGAGCTTTTTGAATAATTTTTAACACTTTTTTCGATTAACGAACACCATGCATTAGTTTTTTGAGTAATGGGTTTAACAAAATGGAAATTAATCCAACTCCCATCGGAATTAAGGTAAATATTAAAAAGAAAGTACCAAGTGAATATTGTTCGGATATTTTATCAATCATGCCACCCATAGTTCCGGCAGCCTTTTGCCCTACTGCAATGGCTAAATACCAAACTCCAAACATAAAACCAATCATTCTGGCAGGCACCAATTTGCTTAAATACGATAACCCAACTGGTGATAAACACAGTTCTCCCATAGTATGTAATAAGTATGCTAATATTAAGAATACAATACTAACCGATGCTGTTTGAGCTCCTGAAGGAATGCCAGATGCTCCGTAGGATAAAATCGCAAAACCTAAACCTAACAAGATTAAACCTAAACCGTACTTCATTGCGGCACTGGGGTTGTATTTACTCTCCCACCATTTAGAAAACAAGGGCGCCAATGTTATTATAAAGAACGAGTTTAGAATACCAAACCAAGTGGCTTCAATTTCGTGACCTTCTTCGGTGAATTTATTTACCAATCTAAAAATAACCAAAAACCAAATTCCAGCGAACGCAATAGCTAATACAACGTTAGATAGTCCGATTTTAGCAAAGGTCTTTTTTACCAACAAGTAAAGCACCCAAGTAATAATAATTAAAGGTACAGTAGTTAATAAGGCGTCAACTATTTTAAAGATCATGGCAGAGTTTCCAACTAAGGTTCTATCAGTGTAATCTCTAGCGAACAAGGTCATTGACCCTAAAGATTGCTCAAAAAAGGCGAAGAAGAACACGGTAAACACACCAAAAATAGATACAGCAATAATTCTATCTCTAACAATAGGCAAATATCTGGCAATACGCGTTACCAGTAAAACTAAGAACAATGCCAAAGCTAAAAGCACTATAAAGCTAGAGCCACTTAAGCCACCAACTTCAAAAGGCATTAAACTAGTTCCTTCTATTTTCTCTAAAGGGTCATTAAAAAGATAGAGCAAGCCTCCTACGGAAGATAAAACAATTAATATTTTATCGAAAGCGGTAAACGGATTCAGTTTTTCATCAACAGCGGATTCTTCTTGTTCTTTAGGGGCTTCTTCATTAATATTCTGAGGAATTTCAACCACGTGTTTCAATGACGGTTTTCCCCCTACATTTCCAAACAAATCTTTAGCCAACCAAAATTGCAACATGCCTAAAAACATAAAAATCCCAGCTAAACCAAAGCCCCAAGGCCAACCATAATTTTCAGCCAAATAGCCACAAAGCATCATCCCAAAAAATGCCCCGGCATTAACACCCATATAAAAAATGGTATATGCGCCATCCTTTTTAGACTCCTTCCCCTTGTACATTTCAGAAATAATCGATGTAATATTTGGTTTGAAAAAACCGGTACCAATAACAAGCAAGGCTAAACCTATATAAAAAGACGAGGTAGTTTCTAAGGCCATAGAAGCGTGGCCAAGCGTCATTATTAAACAGCCAATAACAACGGCTACACGATATCCTGTAATTTTATCGGCAATCCATCCACCTATAATTGGCGTTAAGTATAACAGCGAAGCATAAGTACCAATTAAAGCCAAAGCATGTTCGCGGGGCCATTCCCAACCTGGGTTATCACTTATTATAGGCGCCGTTAAAAACAGCACCAATAAAATACGCATCCCATAAAAGGAAAAGCGCTCCCACATTTCGGTAAAAAACAATACAAATAATCCTGCTGGATGCCCTATTACCTTGTCTTTAAATAGATTTTCGATATCGGTATTCATAAAAAGAATATTTAATGGTTTTAATGAAGAAAACCCCATAAAAATTTATGAGGTTTTTAAATAGTTTATTGATTATCTGCTAATTCGAAACCTTCAGCCTCCTCATGCATTGTTCTTTCATTATCTTCGGCGCCATGGGTTAAAGTTTCCAGTTTCTTCCTGAATAACATCACTAGAACTCCAAACACCACACAGAAAACAGCTATTCCCGTAAATACCGTAAGCTCTCCCAAACCTTCAGCCGATTCGCCTAATAATCCCGCAAGTTTATTACCAAAACCAGTCATGGCAAAATAAACTCCCATCATTAACGAAGCATACTTCACTGGAGCAAGTTTTGTTATATATGATAATGCAACTGGAGAAATACATAATTCACCAACTGTGTGAAACAAGTAAGCCAGCACTAACCAATACATAGCGGAAGAACCCGTGCTGTTAAATTCTGAAGCTGCAGCCGACATAAAGAAAAACCCTGTTCCCATTATAATTAACCCAACTATCATTTTAAATAAAGAAGTTGATATTTTTCCTTTTAATTTTCTATTTGCCCAATAAAGAGCCACCGATGTTCCTAAGAAAATAATAAACATGGCATTTAAGGATTGAAACCAAGATGCAGGCACTTCCCAGCCCATGAGCATTCTATTGGTATTTTCTTTGGCATAAATATTCATTAATCCACCCGCTTGTTCGAATGCACCCCAAAAAACAATTACCAATAAAAATGATATAAACAGAACAATCACGCGATCCTTTTCTATTTTAGTTAAAGGTTTTTTCATCAGCTCTTTATCATCTGAATTTTGAGAAGCCCCAAGAAAGTTACCCACGTGCCTTAAATGTTTTTGTCCTACAACATACTGAATTAACCCTAATGTCATACCAATTCCGGCTAATCCAAAACCGTAATGCCAACCATGTACTTCGCCTACATAACCAACAATTAAACTAGATAAAAAGGCACCAACGTTTATTCCTATATAAAAGATAGTGAATCCCTTATCTCTTCGAATATCCCCTTGCTTATACAACCCACCAACCATAGTAGAAATGTTCGGTTTTAACATCCCAACTCCAGCTATGATTAAAGCCAAACCTGAATAAAAAGCCCACATTTGTTCAACAGCCAAAATACTATGGCCTGCAACTAATATTATTCCGCCATAAAGTACAGATTTTTTCTGCCCAAGAAACTTATCGGCAATCCATCCTCCGGGAATTGACATCACATAAACCAGCATGGTATACCAGCCGTAAAGCGCTAAAGCTTCTCCGTTGGTCCATCCCAATCCAGGGTTTGTATCAGATGTTGTCTGCACTAAATAAAGCACCAAAATAGCTCGCATTCCATAATAAGAAAAGCGTTCCCACATTTCGGTAAAAAACAGAACATATAACCCAACCGGATGTCCAAATAATTCTTTTTGTTTAATTGTAGCTGAATTTGCCATAAATTTATTGTTAGTTAGTTATTATTTTATCCTTTTATATCTACTTTTTTTGTTTCGTTTACTTTGGCTTTTTCTCGTTTATCGCCAAGTTTAGAATTTATAAAAGTAGTCATTTTTTTATAGAGGTGTAACCTTGTGTTTCCACCGTAAATACTATGATTATCGTCAGGGTAAACCGCCCATTCAAACTGCTTATCAGCATGAATTAAAGCCTCAACCAATCGCATGGTGTTTTGCAAATGTACGTTATCATCGGCAGAACCGTGAATTAACAAATAATCGCCCTTTAATTTATCGACGTGGTTAATTGGTGAATTATCGTCGTAGCCACTTGGGTTTTCCTGTGGTGTTGTCATGTAGCGTTCTGTGTAAATGGTATCGTAAAAACGCCAACTCGTTACGGGAGCAACGGCTATGGCCATTTTAAATACATCGTTACCCTTAAACAAGGCATTGCTACTCATAAAACCACCGTAGCTCCAGCCCCAAATACCTATTCTGCTGGCATCAATATACGGTAATGCTCCCAATTGTTTTGCGGCATCAATTTGGTCTTCAACTTCGTATTTGCCCAATTCATTTTGAGTCATCTTTTTAAATTGTGCGCCTTTAAAACCGGTACCACGACCATCAACACAACCCACAATATATCCTTGTTGCGCTAAATGCTGATACCAATAATCGTTTGAATTATTCCAACGGTTAGCCACCTGTTGAGACCCTGGACCCGAATATTGATACATTAACAACGGGTATTGTTTTGTAGCATCAAAATCGGCTGGTTTAACCATCCACATGTTCAAATCGTTACCGTTTACATGAATGGTGCTAAACTCTTTTTTTGAGGTTTTATAGTGGGAAAGTTTTTTGGACAACACATCGTTATCCTTGATGCTTTTAATGAGGTTTCCTGAAGATGCACTGTTTAACGTGTATTCCGGTGGCGTAGTGGCGCTTGAAAAGGTATTGATAAAATATGAGAAATCCGCACTGAATGAAGCATTGTTTGTGCCTTCGCTTTTTGTCAATCGCTTTTTATCGCGACCGTTTAATTTAATAGAATACACATCGCGATTTATTGAACCATTTTCAACAGATTGATAAAAAATCCTATTCGCTTTTTCATCATAACCATAGTAATCCGTGACTTCCCAATTGCCTTTGGTAACTTGGTTAATGAGTTTGCCCTCTTCAGAATAATGATAAATATGGTTGTAACCATCTTTTTCGCTGGTCCAAATAAAACTATTGTCTTCTAAAAAAGTTAGGTTATCCGTAACGTCAATATAGGCATCGTCTTTTTCAGCAAGTGTTAAATTGGAGGTGCTGGTTTTGGCGTTTATCAACCATAAATCCAATTCGTTTTGGTGACGATTCATGTATTGTGCACTTAAAATATCGGGGTTATTTGTCCATTCAATTCTAGGAATATAAAAATCGTAATACGCCTTACCTACTTTAACCGGGTTTGTTTTATTGGCATCCAAATGATACATATAAAGCGAAACCACAGCATTCTTTTCACCTGCTTTGGGGTACTTAAACACCTGCTGTGTTTGGTATAATCCGGTGCCGTAAACATCCATTGAAAACTCTGGGACATCGGTTTCATCAAACCTTATAAAAGCGATTTTATTGCTATCGGCGTTCCATTCAAAAGCGCGAACAAAAGCAAATTCTTCTTCGTAAACCCAATCGGTAATCCCGTTGATAATTTTGTTTTTTTCACCATCAAAAGTAATTTGGGTCGTGCTACCGGTATGTAAATCCTTAAAGTATAAATTGTTTTCAAACCCATAGGCAACCTTAGTACCATCGGGAGAAAACGTGGGTTCTTGAATTCTGTTTTCAGAAATTAAGGTTATGGATTTATCATCAATATCAAACACATAATAATTTCCTAATGTCGATCTTCTATAAATAGATTCTTCATTTGTGGCCAAAATAATTTTGCTTTCATCTTCGCTAAAGGTGTAATCGGTAAAATAATTAAGCTCGTTGATATCGGAAGAATTTACCAGCGTTTTTATCTTTTTCAACGTTTTATAATCGTAAATATCTATTGAAGTCGACCTCGTATATCTATCAAAATTCAACACCGAATATTGCTTCCCGTTTTTCATGGAATGCAACACATCCATACTGTTGGTGCTAAAGGTGCCATCCCAGATTTCGTTAAGTGTAATTTGCTTAGTTTGAGCCGATAAGATTAAGGTAGTGAAAAGACAAATAAATAAGGGCAATCGTAGAATTTTCATTTAAATTATTTTTTTGACAAAACGATGTCAAGTTTACTAAAAATTATGCAAAAAACCGACACTATTAACAGTTAAATGGACGAATGTGAAAACTAAGCCTTCAATTTTCATACCAAGAATGGTATATTTGTGCTGTAAATGAGTTAATAAATGAGCAAAACAATTTCTGGGTTTTCTAAGCTTTCAAAATCAAAAAAAATTGATTGGATTGTAAACACCTATTTTTCAAATACCGAAGAAGCAAAACGCGTTTTAAAACAGTATTGGAGCAGCAACGAAAAACTGCAACAATTGCACGACGAGTTTATCGAAAACACCATAACCAATTATTATTTGCCACTTGGTGTAGCGCCAAATTTTTTAATAAACAACACGCTTTATACCATACCCATGGCAATCGAGGAAAGTTCGGTGGTGGCAGCCGCAAGTAAAGCGGCAAAATTTTGGTTGGATAGAGGCGGCTTTAAAGCCACCGTTATGTCTACAACCAAAATTGGGCAAGTCCACTTTATGTACCATGGCGATTTTAATAAATTACAACGTTTTTTTAAGCATGTAAAACCAAAGCTTATTGAGGATGCAAAACCCATTACCAAAAACATGGAAGCCCGAGGCGGTGGTATTATTGATATTGAATTGCGCGATAAAACCAACGATATAAAAGGGTATTACCAATTGCACGGATCTTTTGAGACCTTAGATGCCATGGGCGCCAATTTTATAAATTCGTGTTTAGAACAGTTTGCGGATACTTTTAAAAACGAAGCTTTAGTATTTGACGGTTTTTCTGAAGATGAAAAGCACATTCAAATCGTTATGAGCATTTTATCCAATTACGTTCCCGATTGTTTAGTGCGCGCCGAAGTTAGCTGTAAGGTTGAAGATTTGAAGGAAGACGATTCGATTTCGGGAGAAGATTTCGCCACTAAATTTGTGCAAGCTGTTAACATTGCCGAGATAGAACCCTACCGTGCCGTAACGCACAACAAAGGTATAATGAATGGTATTGATGCTGTGGTTTTGGCAACCGGAAATGACTTTAGAGCTGTTGAAGCTGGGGTGCACGCTTACGCATCGCGGCATGGAACATACAGCAGCTTATCGCATTCAAAAATTGAGGGTGGCATATTTACATTTTGGATGGAAATCCCCTTGGCGCTCGGTACTGTTGGCGGCCTTACAGGCTTGCATCCGTTAGTAAAACTAGCTTTAGAATTGTTACATAAACCCTCTGCTAAAGAGTTGATGCAAATTGTTGCCGTTGCTGGTTTAGCACAAAATTTTGCGGCACTGCGTTCGTTAACCACAACGGGCATCCAACAGGGCCACATGAAAATGCATTTGATGAATATCCTAAACCAATTTGAAGCTAGCGATAACGAAAAGATCTTATTAACCGAACATTTTAAAACCAATACGGTAACCCATAGTGCAGTTGTTGAGGCTTTAAATAAGTTACGTAATGGTGCCTGAGGCTCTCGAAGGCACAAACCAACTAAAATGCAAAAAGGATACGTTTACATATTAGAATGTAGCGACGGAAGTTATTACACTGGAAGCACTATTGATTTAGAACTAAAAATTCAACAACATCAAAACGGTTTAGGTGCAAATCATACAAGAAAAAGGCTCCCAATAAAACTAGTTTATTGTGAGGAATTTGAAAACATAGGCGAAGCGTTTTATAGGAAAAACAAATACAAGGATGGAGTAGAGAAAAGAAAGAAACTTTAATAGAAAATAATTTTGAAAAATTGCCTTATTTATCTTTAGCTTATCGAGATAAGGTGTCTTCAGTGC
This sequence comes from Hwangdonia seohaensis, assembly GCF_031932625.1. NCBI lineage: Bacteria > Pseudomonadati > Bacteroidota > Flavobacteriia > Flavobacteriales > Flavobacteriaceae > Hwangdonia > Hwangdonia seohaensis. Next base: position 19,593 of record NZ_JAVSCK010000004.1, on the reverse strand, counting down.
CTCAGACACCACGAGTGCCTCAGACACCACGAAAATTTCAAATACAACACCTCAAATGGCTGAAAACTTAAACAATATAACATTTAATTCAAACGGAAAACTTTTATTAACGGGCGAATACGTGGTGCTCGACGGTGCTTTATCGTTAGCCATACCAACTAAATACGGACAATCGTTAGAGGTTGAACCCATAAACGAATCCAAACTTATTTGGAGAAGTTTGGATGAAAAAGGAAGTGTTTGGTTTGAGGATACTTTTGAAATTATAAAAAATGAGATTTCTCACTCCGTTCGAAATAACAACACTATTTCAGATAGATTGCTTCAAATATTAAATGCCACAAAACAACTCAACCCTGATTTTTTAAATAGTAATGGAGGATTCAAAATCACTACAAAACTAGATTTTCCAAGACATTGGGGGTTGGGCACCTCCTCTACCTTAGTAAACAATATGGCACAATGGGCGCAAGTTGATGCCTATAAACTTTTAGAAAACACCTTTGGCGGTAGCGGCTACGATATTGCTTGTGCGCAACACAATACTGCAATTACCTATCAATTATTTAACGAAGGAATACTAAAAAAACCTTTCGACTGCGCTCAAGGTGACACGATAAAACACGACAAAAAGAGAAACATTGACGAAATAGATTTTAATCCTTCATTTAAAAACCACCTATATTTTGTGTATCTCAATGAAAAACAAAATAGTCGGGATGGGATTGCGCAATATAAAAACTATAGATCAAATTTATCGGACTCTATTTCAGAAATAAACGACATTACCCAAAATATCATCTCTTGTAAAACACTTGAAAATTTTATATTTCTTATCGAAAAACACGAAAACATCATTTCAAAAATCATAAAACAAAGTCCTGTAAAAGCAAGCTTGTTTAACGATTTTAATGGCGGCATAAAAAGCCTTGGCGCTTGGGGAGGCGATTTTATTTTAGTGGCTTCCCTTAACAATCCTACACATTATTTTAGCCAAAAAGGATTTAAAACCATCATTCCGTTTGAGGATATGATTTTATAAATTACAGCATGTGCATAAAAAAAATAGAACCTATTAAAAATAAGTTCTATTTGATATGCTTTGTTTTTATTGTTTAATTAATCTACAGCATCTTCAACATCATCGGCTACATCTTCTACGGCATCCTCTACCTTGTCGCCTGTTGTTTCTCTACAACTTGTAAATACCGTTGAAATGGTAAATAAAATTAAAAATACTTTTGCTATTTTTTTCATTGTGATTGTGTTTTAAAGTTAATAATTGGCTTAGTGTTCTATCTACTTTTTAATAACACCTTTTAGTAATGATAAAATAAAAAGAACTATAAAAATAAAGAAGAAAATTTTTGCAATACCTGCAGATGCTCCCGCGATGCCTCCAAATCCTAAAACTCCAGCGATTACTGCGATGATTATAAATATTATTGTCCAACGTAACATAATTATATGGTTTTAATGGTTAATATTAAGAAATCCGACTATCGAATTCCATATTACAAATGTGGCATTTTATTTAAAGTTAGGTTAACTCTTATAAGGTTGATGTTAACGCAAATAAAAAGAATATCCTTTTTATTGAAATACAAAAAGACCCTGATATATTAGAAATACACCAAGGTCTCATTCACTAACCAACCAAGTTCAATATTAGTGTTATTATATAGTTTTTGTTGACTCAAATAGCCAAACTTTTAACTGTAATAAAATAATAAATTGTCTTTTTAAAATTTATGCGGATTTTAGCTTAAATCCTCTAAAGTTTTAATTTTAGATAAGCCGTTTTCAATTTTATTTTTTTGGGACTCTAAAATTGATTTTGTGCTCATGGGCAAGCTTGTTTCATTAATAACATCGCTATACTCTTCAATGGCCGATTTTTCACCTCGAATGGCTTCTTCGAGCATCGACTCTTCATTATCGGATGAGAATAAGGCTTTTACATCCATCCAGGTTCTGTGTGCCGATCCTTTAAGGCTTCCGCCTTTGTCTACATCTTGTCCAAAAGTTTTTATTTCAGATTTTAATTCGTGCCCAAAACCATAACGCTCTTGTGCTTTTTGTTTAAAATAAGATTTCAAAGCCGCGTTATCAACTTTATCTGCTGCCTTTTTAAACCCTTTTTCGGCATCGTAGGTTTTCTCCAATAAGTCATTTAACTTATCTCCAATTTCTTCTGTGTAAGTACTCATAATTATATGTTTTTATATTAGCAGTAATTTATTTTAAGATGCCTACTGGTTTACATCTGTGTTAATAACAACACATTTACTTTTGTTTGCTATTGTAAAATTAGCTAATGGCATGGCTTTTATTTAGTGCAAATCCATTAGTTATTAACTCATATCAATAAAATGCTACAGATTAGCATGCATATAATTGGTGTAATCTTTTGCTAAACTTTCCTTTTTGGTTTCAGAAAATACCTTGCCTGCTAATTGAAAAAACGTATGCTCCTCATCTTCTAAATGGTGCTCTACTTTGTGTTTTAAATCTTTGGCATACTTTAACCAAGCTGGAGAATCAAATTCTGTTTCCTCCAACTTCTCAATTAATTCGTCAATTTCATGATGCTCTGCAATACCGTGTCTCGCTTTTTCCTGCATCATATCATTACTAATTAAGGGTTTGTAAAAATGACGCTCTTCTGCATTGGCATGCACTTCCAATTCGTTTTTAAGCGCTTTAAAAGTTTGTTTCCCTTCTTTTGTATCTCCAGAGGTCTCAACTAATTTTTTGAGTAATTTTCTTTGCGTGTCGTGGTCTTTTCTTATGGCTTCAAATATGTTCTTCATTTTGTTTTATTTATGTTTTCTTGTCTCATTTTGCTTATTACCCAAAATTAAAACACTTAGTAGTTTAGGCTTTGTTCAATCAAAATAATGATTAACTCTAATGCTATTTTTATTAGCTTTTTCCGAACTTGCACTTTTATTAATCGTTTAATAAACTATCTTTAGCTTATTTTTTATTAAATAAGCAATTAAATGAAGCAAAGCCCAATGTTAATATGTATTCCGGATATAAGTGGTTTTACACAATTTATGAGCGAAACAGATTCTGATTTAAGCTCTAAAATTATTCCTGCTTTATTGAATAAAATTATTTATTCAAACGAAATTGGTTTAAAGGTTTCAGAAATTGAAGGCGATGCTGTTTTGTTTTATAAAGCCGGTAAATTACCGCCTTTAAAAATATTGGTAAATCAATGCATTTATTTTTACAAAGAATTTTACAAGCAATTACATATCTTAAAAGTAACGCACGATAACAACGAAGACAGCCATAAAACACCAAAAACCCTGGGGTTAAAAATTATTTTGCACTATGGGCATGAGATTGATACCGTGCAAATAGGAAAACACATAAAACTTATGGGAGAAGATGTTATTATTGCCCATAAGCTACTTAAAAATAAAGTGCCAAAAGACGAATATTTATTAATATCTGAAAATTTACTGCGGCAATACGATATGAATGAATTGGACAATAATTTATATTGGGGCGATTTAAAAAAAGGTGAAAATGTATATGAACATCTGGGAGAAATTAATTACACGTATATAGACTTAGAGCCTCTGTTACATTTAAACACATAGTTTTTTATGATAGAAATTGAAATCAAAGCCAACAATTCAAAAGAAATTCTTGAAGACATTCAGAACCATATTGGCGGCACCATACTTGAACTGTGGAGCGAATGTACCTTAATTGTTGATAACGATTTGGCAGAAGGCAGCATCCGTTTTATACCCTACGATTGGGGCGTAAACCTTTTGGATTACAACATTACATTTAAAGATGAAATAAGGCTTAAAATGCATGCCGATGCCTACAACCCCATTAGGTTTATTTATGCTTTAAGCGGTAGCTTTAAACATCGATTTGGCGTAGATAACAGAGAAGAGTTGGTAGAACCATACCATTCTTTAATATTCACAAACAAAAGCAGCGGCATTAACTATATTCATTTTCCTAAGGATACCAAACTAGAAATTAATGTTATTCAAATTATACGAAAACGCTTTTTGAAAAAGCGGACCACCAATGTCTCTACACTAAACAAAAAGCTTTATGAAATTTTTCTGGACACAGATCATGAAAACAGGTTTATCCACTATGGTACTTTAAACCTAAAAATGGCAGACCTGGTTAAAAAAACTCGAAATCTTAAAGCCAAAGGCATGCTCCGGGTTTTAAAAATTGAAGCTAAGGTTTATGAGATTTTAACCTTGCACATTCAGCGACATAACAAACTTCAGCAAGGTGTGCCCTTACCAACTTCGCTAATTAAAAGTGAGCTTATTAAGGTTAGAAAACTTGGTGAAGCCATATTAAAAAATCCTGCAAAAAATTATTCTTTAGAACAATTGGCATCAGACACCGGCTTATCTCAAGCAAAGCTCCAAGATGGTTTTAAATTTTTATACACGCGAACCGTAACAGAATATATTAGACATGTTAGGTTAGAATCCGCACGAAATTTAATATTGACAACAGACTTAAACATTTCTCAAATAGTTTATACCATTGGCTTTACCAGCCGAAGCTATTTTTCGAAAATATTTAAGGAAAAATACGATATAACACCAAATGAATACAAAAAACAAATAGTAACCCCGATAGCTGTTTAATAAAAAAAGCCTCGATAAACGAGGCTTTTTTATATAATCTATGTGCTATTTTTTTATTGAATTTGAGTTTTAGCTCTATTATCTTCAATAGCAGCAGCTTCCTTTAAAGCAGTATATAATTTAGCCGTTACAACACTTACTTTTTGAGCTTCTACTTGATTGGCATAGGTTTGGTAATTGTCCAACTCAACCGCTGGTGTTACCTTTGTAACTTGAATCATGTAAACACCATTGGCGCCATCAATTAACTGAGAAGTTTCGCCTTCGTTCAATCCAAAAGCAGCCCCAACAATAATAGGCTCTCTACCGGCACCCGCAAGGGTTGGGGATTTCATGGTAACCGCCGAAGCCGTTCTTACCGTGGTGTTTTCGGCAGCAGCCAAATCCTCTAAAGTATTTACGGTTATTCTATCTCTAATAATTTTAGCTTTTTTCTCTTTACGTATCGCAGGTATAGCAATTGCCGACGCATCCTCAACGCTTTGCAGCCCTTCTTTATGCTTTGCCACCAATTGTGCAATAACATAACCGTCAGTCACGTTAAAACGCTTAATCGCGCCTACTTCTACACCTTCTTCAAAAGTCCAACGTACAATTGGTCGTTGGTTACCGACGCCAGGGATATTTTCGTCCAATGCTTTTATACCGTTTACGGGTCGCACCGTAAATTTGTTTTCGGTGGCTATCTCTTGAAAATCGTTTTCTGCTGCTTTTCTTTCAAAGTTGGCGGCATCTCTAAACACTTTTGAAATTGTGGCTTCAGACGGTTCGATTTTACGTGCTATGGTAGCAACTTGTACGGCTCTCTTTTTGTTCTTTTGTCCTTCGATTTCAATAATATGATAACCGAAAATCGTTTTAACCACACCCAAATCACCTACTTTACCTTCAAATTCAAAATCGTTGAATTCCGGCACCATGGTGTTGTACGGATGCCAATCGTAACGTCCTTCGTTTTGAATGCTTCCTTGGTCTGAAGAATATTCTTTTACAAAATCGCCAAACTTAGATTTGTTAGATTTTAAAACAGTTAAAAGACTATCGGCAGTAGCTTTAGCTTGCGCTTCAGATTGTGTAACATCCGGTGCAGCCGATTGGGCTCCTAAAAACGGAATCAATATATGACGTACTTTTGCTGAATCTGGAATTTGTTTAACCGCCGCAACTTTAGATACTTTAAAATACCCATTGTCTTTATATGGCCCGTAAATCTCACCTTCGTTAAGGTTAAAAATACTGTCGGCAACGCTTGTTGGTAACGACGATTTAAAAACAAAACGACTATCAAATTTAATATCGGAGTTTGAGTTAACAAACCTTTCGTTATCCTCTGTTTTAGAAAATCCTGCAATGGTTTCGTTAGCCTTTAGGCCTTCGCTATATTCTTCTCTATCGTTTAATAGTTTTGTTAATTCTTCTTTTATAGCATTTTCATCTTCAATGGTTGCCGCCTCTTTAAACTCAACATATCTGATGTCTCTTGAAGCTTCAACTTCAAATTGCTTTTTGTGTTTTTTGATATACTCTGAAATATCAGATTTTGAAACCTTAATCGTGCTATCTGCAACCGATGAAAAAGGCACTTGCACATACTTAATATCTACTTTATCGCCTTGTAACTTATGCTCTATTGCACCTTCGGCAAGCGTACCTGTTAAACCTGCTTTTACCAAGTTAAAGTAGTTTTGATTTAGGGCATTGTTAGCTAATTGCTTCTCGTAATTTACCCAATCGGCAAAGGTTAATGGCTGACCACCAATAAAACCGGGTTGCGGCGAAAGCTCTTTAAGGTTGGCAATAAATTCGTTTAACTTGTTTTCGTCAAACATACCCGCTTCATTTAAAAACTCAGGATTGGTTGCCATAGCTGTTTTTAACAAATCACGCATTTGATCTTTTTCAATAGAAATCCCTAAGGCTTCGTATTGCGTTTCCATTACGGCTTGTCTCACTTCTTGCTCCCAAACACTGTTCATTACTTGTGTATTTGTCGCCGATGCGCCTGCACGTTTTTGTGCTATTTCCACTTTTTGTAAAAAGTCTTCGCGAGTAATATCCTTACCGTTTATAGTCGCTACGATATTTTGCGATTTAGATGTTAGCGCATCGCTATTTTTAAATAAATCTGCCAAAACAAAAGAAAATAATGCCAATGCTATAATTAATATTAAAAATAGTGAACGTTGTCTAATCTTATTTAAAACTGCCATTTGTAATTAAAATTTAAAAAATCCTGATTTGGGATTTAGCTTATTAAGTTGTTAGTATATAAAATCTGTTATATTGATAAAATACAGTGCGCGAAAATACCATTTTCTATTTAATAATGAAAGCGTTATTTGGGATTTGTTTACTTATAAGATGGAAGATTGATTGACTGAAGACCGATGACTGAAAACCGTTTACTGAACACTGCCAACAACATCAATCTTCATCCAAACATTTTAGCTCTACCAAATCGATTTTAGTGGTTGATACCTCTAAAACAGTAAACTGAAACCCCTCGATAATAACAATATCGGCTTGAGCCGGAATTTGTTCGGTTTGGTTAACAATCAAACCGCCTAAAGTCTCGTAATTTTCATTTTCGGGAAGATTCAATTTGTAGGTTTCATTTAAATAATCGACTTCCAATCGCGCCGAAAGCGTAAAGGTATCCTCATCAATTTTCTCTTCAATTAAATCTACGGTATCGTGCTCATCTTCAATCTCGCCAAAAAGCTCTTCAACAATATCCTCAACCGTCATAATGCCCGATGTTCCGCCATATTCATCCAAAACAACAGCTATACTTTTGCGCTTTTTAGTGAGTACATTTAGCACATCTTTTATGAGCACCGTTTCCGGAATATACTCCACCGGTAACATGGCAGATTTTATGGTTTTGGGTTTTTTAAACAGCTCGAAGGAATGCACGTAGCCTAAAATATCGTCCACCGTTTCTTTGTACACCAAAATTTTGGTGCAACCTGTTTCGGTAAAAAGTGCGTTAAGGGTTTTAATCGACTCGTTAATTTCCACGGCGATAATCTCGGTTCTGGGTATCATCACTTCGCGTGCTTTAACATCGGAAAACTCCAAGGCGTTTTGAAATATTTGAATCTCGGAATCCACATCGTCATGCGCTTCAACCGATTCCATTTGCTCACTAATATAATTGCCCAATTCTATTTTTGTAAAAGCCAATTGAATTTGATCGCCTTCGGTTTTAAAAAGATGTTTGAGTAAAAAATCTGAAATCCAAATAACAAAATCTGAAATAAAGGTAAACAGCACATAAAAAATATAAGCAGGAACTGCCAGCACTTTAATAAGTGTGTTTGAATAAATTTGAAAGAATACTTTGGGCAAAAACTCTGCAGTTATTAAAATAACAAGGGTTGATATAACGGTTTGCGATAATAAACTTAAATCGGTAAGCATGTAATTTACAAAACCCGAAGTGGTGGGCAGTAAAGACTGAAACCAATTAACCAATACATCGCCCATAAAAAAGCCATATACCACCAGCGCTATATTGTTGCCAATTAGCATGGTTGTAATAAACTTTGATGGTTTTGCCGTAAGCCTACTTAATATCTTTGCGAGGATACCGTCTTGCTTTTTTTCAATTTCGATATGGATTTTGTTTGACGATATGTAAGCAATCTCCATACCCGAAAAAAAGGCCGATAGCAATAATGATACAATTATGATAATGGCATAAATGCTCATTTATTTTGAGTTGTTGCTTTTTTCGATTTTTTTGGCAAATTTTCTTCTAAAGAAGAATATAAAAACAGCCAATGCTGCCAACGCAAATGAAACATAGGCGCCGTTTGTGCCGTCATTCCATTTTGAAATCCCATCGTAAATAAATAAAACGGCAAATACTAAATAAGCGTATTGAAAAATCTTAGAATATTTCATTTTTGAATCTTAAATTAAATTACCGCAAAGATAATTAAAATAGGGATGCGGAATTTGATGAGCCCCACTTATTCGTCAAGTGTAATTGTACCCGTTACCTCAAGGACTTCGGCATTAGTAAAATTTTTATTGGAATCGAAACCATTGCCGTTTATTACGTCTAAACCCGTTATAAAAGTTACTGGTTTATTTGTAAATAACCATTCTTTTTTCTGGTCGTAAAACAATTGTTCGGCATACAAGGTGTCGTTTGTACTGGTTGTTATTTTTACATTGCCTTGCAAATCTATAAGGTTAGTTTCACTGTAATTAATGGCGTAATCGGCCACAACCACATTTTTTTTGTTTTCGTCATCCAATAAATCCAAAGTAATTCCATTGGGGAATTCAAAAAAAGGGAAATCCCTGTTTTGATAGTTTAACATTTTCGGGCTTAATAGAATGGCCTTAACCTTACCAGAATCTGTGTGTACTAAATTAATGTTTTCGGCAATGCCTATGGGCTCGTTTTCAGATATGCCCATTTTCTGCACCTCTTTAAAGTTGTCTTTACACGAAAAAAACATAGCCACAACAATTGCTGTGACTATGTTTAAAATGTAATATTTATATGTTCTTTTCATTAACTATATTGAATACATATTCAATACTTTAGTTCTTTTTTCAAACCGATGGCACGGTAACAGAAGCCCCAATCCAACAACCAATTTTAATAACTTCACCAGAATTGGCGGCACTAAATATATCTGATTTAGAAGGTGCTTTGGCCGAATAACTTGTAGCCGATTGTGCTGCTGCACTTTTTAATGTTGGGTCTACACGTCCTGCTTTTCTTGCCTCGTCTGCTGCTAACCAATACACGGCTCTTTTATTAAAAGTGGTATCGCCACAACTATTGGCACTTGCTGCATACATAGCTGCAATTGATAAATGCGGACGGCCATTTGAAGGATTGAGTTTTAAAGCATCTCTAAAATATCCTCTGGCTTGCCCATATCTCCCTTTGCTTTTAAGAATAGTGCCTATTCTATAAGCCAATTTACCTTTTTTATAATCGTCCTTTTCTAAATCGAACGACTGTTTGAAATAGCTAATTGCCTCGGTTTCTTTGTTTTCTTTTAATAACAATCCTGCAACAAAGTATTTTGTGTCTGCAGAAGGAGCCGTTTCATCATAAGCTTTTACCAGTTTAATATATAAAGGGTCATCGGTACATTCTTTATTAAACATTCTGCTTACGGCACGTCTTAACCAAACGGCATCATTTTTAAAGGTTTCAAAGTCTCTTTGATACAGCGGAATTAGGTTTTCGCAATTTGCTCTTTTACCCAATTTACTATCAACACTTTCTGAAATTTTATCGTAAGCTCTTAAATAGCTAGAATACGATTTTTTATATCTGCCTTCTTTACTTGTTAATGGAGTTCCGGCATCTTCTTTTTCAACTAATTTATTTAGTTTTTCAGAGTAGTTTTCAATTTCGCCTTCAATCTTTTCAACAACATCATCGTATTTATTAAATAAATCTTGAGCGGGTTTTTTACCGGCATCAAACAATTCTACCATTAAAGAAAAATAGGTGTATAAACTTTTAGGGTTTGTAAATGTGGCTTTATCTAGCTTATAAGCCGCATCGAAACACTCGTAAAGCTCTGCATCAGTTTTATTTAAAATATCCTTATTATCGTACATGAGTTGACAAGCTTTTGCAGCATATTCACCTTTAGGCGTTTTGCTGGCAAAGTACGTGCCTCTTTCTTCCCATAGTTTTACAAGGTCGTTTACATAGGCTACTTTGTCTGCTCCGGTAGATTTTTCAATTTTATCATCTAAAATTTTCTCACCGTATACGTAAATAGCCCTGTTAAATTTAGGATTACGCTGCCTAAGCTCCATAAATGGTTTATAAGCGGCCTCGTAGTTTTTTGCTTTAGCGTACTCTGTCATAATCGACAGGGTAGCCATATCCTCTTCATTTTGTTGGGCAAAACCAATGCTCAATCCTAAGAATAATAATGTTAATAGTGTAATTTTCGCCTTCATGATAATAGTTTTATGTTGTTAGTCATACTTCCTTTTATTGAACCATCTATCGTTCAAAGATAAGCTTAATTGGAAATTTACAAAATTCTCTTGAATTAAGTTACTGTTTTTGGTTCCGCGCTTACCTATTTCGAAACCTATATTGGCATTAGAAAACACTCTAATATCTCCAACTGGTAAACCTACTCCAAAAGATATGCCAAACTCTTTTATGGATTCGTTATTTATATTTAATCCTGTTTTTTCCGATCGAATACCTGCTCTATAAACAACGCGTTTAAAGTAGCCGTCGAGCGTATTGTAGTTAGGAATAAAAAATCCACCAAACGAAATTGTTGATGCATCTTCATATTGGGTAGCGCTGCTACTGTAAAGTGCATTAGAAAAATTACTGGTTTTTTGAGATGTATACTCACCACCAATAAACCATTTTCTCGGTTCGCCAATTCCGGCACCAAATGAAAATTTAGATGGAATAATTAAATCGGTTTCTTTTAAACCAATGGCTTCAAGGTCCACATCAATAGTGCTTCCCGGGTTTGCAAATTCCTGTCCGGTAGTGGGATTGATTGTTATTGCAGAAAACGTACGCTTGTTTTGCGATGTTAAACTGCTTTCGGGTGAAAATGTAATACCGGAAACCAGCTCTAGTTTTTCCGATAACATCTTTTTATAGGATAAACCAATATTAAAACTCAATCCGCTTAAATCCGATCGGTTAGCTTCACGGGATTGATATTGGGTAAGCACGCCTTCATCATCATAAAGAAACTCAATGGTTGCATTCTGGACATTTCCGAAGTTATAATGGGCATCAACGCCAACACTCAAACCTTTTGCGAGCAAGTACCCAAGTCCTATATATGCTTTATTAACACCGCCTTCGCCTCTAAACCTGTTTACGGGATCTCCGGAATCGTTAAGCGATTCCAGCTTATAGCCCACTGCCGTGTATGGCATTAAACCAAAACCCAAACCGAACTTGCCCATAGGCACAGACAAGGCCAAATAATCAAATGTGGTTGCCGTAGCTTTATCGTTGCCCGAATTGCTTTTTAAATCTATGCTTGAATAACTGCCGCCAACCGTAAATTTAACAGGTCGTGTTTCGTTATTGTAAAAAGCTAAATTTTCGCTCGCATACGACGCCGGATTTCGTAAATTAATATGAATACTATCGGTATAAATGCTCAATCCGCCCATACTTCTATTTTCAACAGTGCCTTTAAATTTAAGGCTCCCAATTCCATAAAACGAATATGGCGAAGCAGTACCTTGTTGAGCGTAACTCTGAATTGCAAAAAACGCAATAAAAACTATTACAAGTTTTTTTATCATTAGTTTGAATTAAATTGTAAAATATAGTTTAGTCCCTCTAAAAGAAAATTAGAGTTGGCAAATATGCTACTTTTTAATTGTTTTGACAAGAAATTAGCATCGCCTCCTGTTAAAATAACTGTTAAATCTGAATATTTTTGTTCATATTCCTTTATCACCCCTTCAATTTCTTTTAAAACGCCATGCACTACTCCAGAATGTATTGAAGCGTTTGTGGAGTTTCCTGTTATGGAATTTGGGATTTCTGTTTCTAATAACGGCAAATTGGCCGTTAAATTATGTAACGATTTATAGCGCATCCGAATCCCTGGCGATATGGCGCCTCCCAAATATTCGTTTTTGTTGCTAACAAAATCATAAGTAATGCAGGTACCCGCATCAATTATTAAAGCGTTATTATCCGGAAATTGATGTACCGATGCACTAACCAATGCTATTCTATCTATGCCCAAGGTTTTTGGTGTGCTGTATAAATTTGTAAAAGGCAGTTTGGTATCAGAATTTAAGAGTATTACATTATAGTGTTTATCGATGTGATTAACGGTTTCCTTCTTTAACTTTCCTACCGAGGATATAATTACTTTTGTAATCGAATTATATTCCTTTTTCAATAATTCAATATGGTTTAAAAGGTGATTAAGTTTAATCACATCCTTTCTTTTAATAGCATCACCCTTAAAAACAGCAAGTTTCACATAAGTATTACCAACATCTACAATTAAATTCATATCCAATTAAAACGCTAAATTTACAAAACCGGTAACAATTAAATTCTTAATTATATTATAATATTAATTTTTAAAGACTCTTGCATCAATTATATACCACAAAACCATAATTTTTTGTATTTTTATTTTGGCGAATAACAAAAATGAATATATATTTGCAACCGCTTTGGCGAGGTACCTTAGCTCAGTTGGTAGAGCAAAGGACTGAAAATCCTTGTGTCCCTGGTTCGATTCCTGGAGGTACCACATACAAACCCCTATTTATAGGGGTTTTTTGTTGTTTAGGGGTTACGTTTGGGGGTTACATTCTTTTAAATTTCTTCTTTAGCGTTAATTTGTCTGCATTTTGTTGGAGCTAGCATACAATATATCCAAATCAAAAAGAAACAACGTTAAAGCATTGTTTAAAACGCTCGTTTAAACAACGGTTTTACTTAAATTAAGATATTAAGCATTGTTTTTTTTAAATTGTTCATATGACAAATATTTGAAAGACTTATGTAAATTAAAATAGTCTTTATTTGCCTTAAAAAACGCTTCATGTACTGTTCGGCAAAATGGCAAATGATTATAAAAATTTTCAAAGAAAATAACATCATTGTTTTTTGTGTTTTGTGTTTTCATAGATATAATATTTAAGATTAATAATTATTCATAATTTAAAGATATATTCACTGCTTACAACCCCCCCCTCAAAAGTTACACCGAGTAAAATTTTGATTAAGTGGCGATGTACACTATTATTCAATTCGAAGGATTTTACCTTACCCCCCCTTTTAATTTTAAAACATTAAAAGATGTGCATCAAACCTTTTATATACTCCTTTTTATTTACTTATTTAATATATATATTATTGGTGCATTTCATTGCATAGGAGGTGTGCATTTCATTGCATAGGAGGTGTGCATTTGTTTGCATAGCTAATTATTTTTTAACTCCCTTACTTTTCCTTTCCCATAGATATGATAATGTACAGAATTTAAAAGATGTTCGTATATAGTTTTTGTATTATAACTATATTCTTCAATATCTCTAGTATCATTAAAATCATCCACAAACTTTTTAAAGCTTTGTTTAGATTCAAAATAAACTTCCCATTCATTCATAAACATTTTCCACAACTCCGGTTTATTCTTTTGTAAAAAGTTAATTGGCCTTATTGCATAATGAATATCATAACAAAGCTTTATTAATTCACTATTAACATTGACATAGCGACTATTTTCATTTCTAACTTCTACACTAATTAAGTTATTCTTCTTGAAAGCTTCTAAATAATTTTTTACTGTTCTACTTTTTACCTTTAAATAAATTAGATTATCCACTATAAAATTAGTGTTTACTAAGATGTATTTTTTATTGTTATGAATTATATGCGGGGTATTATCATGTTTATGAAACTTCTCAACTATAAATGCTAAAACTAAACAGTGATTTGATTTAAAATAATTATCATCCAATCCATTATTTAAATGGTAATCTCTAAAAGCTTTAAAATTAATATACCCTCCATAATAATAATGTGTTTGTGGTATTGCTCCGTTGTTTTTATTATCTTGCATATGGTTTTTTATTATAGGCCATTAAAGTTTTGAACGACTTCAAAGCACTCCTTAGGGGTGCTTTTTTTACATACCAAGGATGCCAGTTTAAAAGCTTATTTCTTTCTGCAGCTGCTTTTGTATAAAAATCATCAAAGACATCAACTATCATTCTGTTTTCATCAAAAACCAACTGAAAAAACACTAACACTTTTCTTTTTTCATTATTTGTAAAATATATAATATCCCCATAAAAAATATTTTCATATTGTGTGGGAAACAAGGCGGTTTCATCCTTAGGGTCATGCGGAAAACAACTCCTAAAATATAAATTAGCTCCTTTAGTTTTTGAGTTAATTTTTTTAAAAGGTTCTAATTCTGTTCGTATTGCTAGTTCATACCTTTCGTGTTTAAGTGTGCTATAAATATCAATACGTTGATCTAATCTAAATTCGATAAAAACCTTACCTAAATATTTAACATCATATACCCACCTCGTAAAATGAAAGTTTTTTAATTGTGCATCCATAACCTACTTATTAGAGTTTAATAAAAGTTCCTTTATTTCACTTCTTAAATAGTAGGTGCGCGCTCCAATTTTTCTAGGGGTTAGTATTTTCTTTTTTTCCCAATTCCAACGAGTTACTGCACTAATTTTTAATTCTTTCTCTAACTCCTTAGTTGTTAATAATTCATCTGGTTCACGCGGTGTGAAGTTTTTCTTAAGATCTTCAAATCTTTCATCTACTCCCTTTAAAAATTTCTCTATTAATTCCTCCGGAGTTGTGTTGTGTGTTTGTGTTACGTCTGCCATAATTTTTAATGTTTTTAAAATTTAACATCAAAGGTGCGCGACGATTTACTTTATTAAAACTCATCTTTACTCATTTCTTAATGAGTAATTTTATATAATTATTTATTATTATAAATAAAGCTTAACTCTTTTTCATTATTAGTATATTGAGCACTACTTCTTTCTATATTTTTATCCAATCTAGTAAATTCATAATCTACTAATTCTTCTTTAAAATTTACCTTTAAAAATTGTCTGTAATCATTAAAAGTAACTTCATTTAATAATTTATTATCATTCATCCAAATATGTATAATAGAATATTTAGCAGTTGGATATTTCCCCTCCCTATATGTAAATCTATTGCCTAATTTTAGTAAAACTTTTTTCCATTTAGGTAAATCCATAAATCTTGTATCCCCATTGATTTCCTCATCCTTTAAAATATCAAGTAATCTCTCTACTGCATTAACCACTATAACATTTTCTAAATACTCAATAGCTATAATTTCGTTTTCTTCAAATACCCAAGGCGACGACAAACCTATAACCTGTTTATCAAATATAAACTCCGGGTATAACTCTTCATTAATTAACCCATAATCATCCCTATTTATAATATCTCTAAAACGAGGAATAAACTCCTCCTTATCTATTATTTTTGAATGAATTTTATTTAAAACCTGCCTTTTTGCTTCATAAGATATGTGCATATCTATTTTACACCTTAACTCCTGTAATGTTAATTCACTAAACCAATCTATACGCGAGTTAAAACGATTTTTAACTTCCTCCATTAACTTTAATTGATTTTCATCCAGTTGAGATAACCAATACCCTAATGGATCATTGTTTTGACGTTTCCAATCTTCCACTGTTTTTTTTAAGCTCATTATTATGTTTTGAACGATTAGAATTAATTAGCGGTTTTTATAACTTTTAGTTTTGTTTCCTTTTGTTGTTTCATTTTTTCTTTTTTCCAAAACTCCTGGAATACTAAAGCATTATCTTTTGCGGTTTTCCTAATATAAGCTAACAACATTCTTTCTGTAGTATGACCGGTGGCAGACATTATGACTGGAGTTGGTAAAACTCCATAATGATTAGTTGCAAACGATCTTCTTGCAGTATGAGTACTTACTAATTTCCATTTTGGATAGGTACCTACTTTTTTGCGTTGAGGTGTTTTCTCTTTTTTATTGCTTTTTGTTTTCTTAGTAATAAAAACAGATCCTTTGCATACTTCGTTAATTCCTGCTAGTTTACAAACTTCTTTTATCCAATCGTTATAACGTTGGTTAGATATTTTGTGTGGAAAATTTCCCTCGTTTCGATCAATAACGCTTTGCACTTGCCAATGAATTGGTAGTATTATTTTTTGCTTTGTTTTTTGTGATTTATACTCTATGAAGTTATTATTGATATTTGAATTATCTAACTTTAATAAATCGCTAACCCTTGCACCAGTCCAAACCCCAATTATTAACCAATTTCTAGCATTGTCTAAATATGGAGTATTAGTCAAATCGAGATTAAATATTTTATCTATCTCATCAGTATTTAGTGTTACAAAATAAATATCTTCTTTAGTACTTCTAAACGCATCACTTTCGACTTCCTTATTAATTTTAAGACCGTATTGCTTAGCATTTTTTAAAATAGTTTTTAAACATTTAATATACTTGCCTATAGTGTTTAAGTTAAGCTTTTGAACTTTACTTAAAAATTGTATAAAGTCAGTATGAAATTTAAGATTTACCTCCTCAATTTTAAAACGTTTTCTTTTTAGTTTTTCAAACTCTATAATTTTATTAAGTGTAGTTACATATAATTTAACTGTACTTTCACTTACTCCAGTAACACCATTCTTTTGAATACGATAAGGCAAAATATCTATAAAGTGATTAGCATAGTCAGACAAGTAAATAAAATCGATATCTGCAGATGACCTGCCAAAAAATACTTCAATTACTTTTGATAACCATTCACTATTTATGGTTTCATTGTTATAATTAGCTTCAATAGTTGATTCTAAAATTTTCGCCTTTAGTTTAGGCAACTTTCGTCTAAGTTGATAATAATTTCTTTCCCCTGTTTTAGATTCAGGTAGTGGAGCTTGTTTCAAATCATCCCAATGCTTCCCAATAATTTTTAATCCTGTAGATTTTTTAAACTTTCCTTTTCTGCCATTTTGCAGAAAAACATTAATAGTGTATTCCTTGTCAGGATTCTTTTTATTAATGTAAAAATTAACTTTTGCCATAATATAAGTTTTGAACATTTAAATATAATCAAAATATTAATTGGGGGTTACGTTTGGGGGTTACATTTTATTAAAAACATTTAATATTTATTAATGCTACTTAATGTAAATAAAATAAAAACCCCTCTAAAGTATTTAATTTTATAGGGGTTTAAGGCATTATATACCTGTTTCAAAAAAAGATATAATTAATAGGGTTTTATTCCTGGAGGTACCACAAAAAAATCCCGAAACATTTATGTTTACGGGATTTTTTGTTTTTAAATACGCCTTCTTGTTTGGACAAGCAAAAAGCACTTCATTAAGCACCAAGCAATCTATTCCTAATTTCCCAACAAACTCTAAATAAGTCAAAGCCGGTTTATATGTTTTAAATATATTTAAGTAGCCCATTTTGAATAATTTTATTTTATATTTAAATTATAAATAAGCATACCAATGGCATTTTTAAAAACAGCAAATTTTGCTTTTATAATTTTTATTCTAATTTTAATAAACTTATTTTTCTTTAACAACCGTAAAACAACCGAAATATATAGCCTACAAAACAGGATATACACGCAAGACACTGTACGTTCCGGTAAGGAATTAGCACAAATTTATTGTAAAATCTGTCATCAATTTCCAGAACCAGAATTACTTGATAAAGGCACTTGGGCTAACCATGTGCTTCCCAATATGGGAATGAGAATGGGGATTAAAATTCCCGGCGTAGATCCATTTGCGGGCACACCAAAAGAAGATCTCGATTTAGTAAAATCGTTAGGCATTTACCCCGATGAGCCAATAATAACCGAGGAACAATGGGCAAAAATTACGGACTACTATTTAAACGAAGCTCCGAATAAACCCCTAAAACAAAACTTAGAATCTAAAAAAATTGACTACCTTTCTTTATTCCAAACCAAAAAGGTTTTTATCAACAACAAAGGCTTCCCAAGAACGTCCATGTTGAAATTCGATGAGTCAAAAAACCTATTGTACGTGGGCGATGCCAGCAACTTAATTTATGTTTTGGATAATACAATGTCTGTCAAAAAAACCTGGAAAATGCCAAGTCCTGCGGTAGACATTGACTTTCCAGCCAATAATTCTCCAAGAATATTAACTATTGGTAAATTTAGTCCTTCCGACCAAAAGTTAGGGAGCCTACTCTATAATAGCACTAGTCTTAAAAATTTACCCAGACCTGTAAGTTTTACTACGGCCGATTTAAATGCTGACCACAAAGAAGATGTTGTAATTTGCGGTTTTGGCCATAACACGGGCAAACTGTTTTGGTACGACAACTTTAACCCAGAAAAAGAACATGTATTAAAGAACGTGCCCGGAGCAAGAAAAGTAGAAATTACCGATTTAAACCATGATGGCAAACCAGACCTTGTCGTTTTAATGGCGCAGGCATTCGAGCAAGTATCCGTTTTTTATAATTTGGGAAATAATATGTTTGAAGAAAAGGTGGTTTTAAAATTTCCTCCAGTTTACGGCGTGAGTTATTTGGAATTGGCAGATTTCAACAATGATGGCCATCAAGATATTCTGTTGACAAATGGCGATAATTGGGATTATTCCATAATTAGGAAAAACTACCATGGCGTTAGAATATATATAAATGATGGCCACGACAATTTCGAAAACACCTTTTTTTACCCACTATACGGTGCAAGTAAAGCCTTGGCAAGGGATTTCGACAACGATGGCGATTTAGATATTGCCGCCTCGGCCTTTTACAACGATCACGATAAACCAGAACAGTCCTTTATATATTTATCAAACGAAGGAAACATGGGGTTTAAAGCGCATGCCACCCCCGAAGCAGCCTCGGGAAAATGGCTAACTATGGATGCCGCAGACTATGATAATGATGGCGATATCGATATTTTTTTAGGATCCTATTTCCATACATTTGGGGAATACTTCAAACAAGTTTCAAAAGGAGTTTCAGATTTCCCGCAATTATTGGTTCTTACAAACAATTTAGAAGAATAAGCATTTAATCACAAAGTAAAGGTTTCAGAATTATTTATTATGGCGGGTTTTAAGAAAACTAAAACCGCGCTATCCGTTACCAGTTTTGCAAAACCTTAAATGGAAGTTTTACAAAAGCTGACCACTGCTATCGCTCCCGCGCCCGTCCGCCAGGGCCCGTGCTTGATTAACGTGCCCTCGTTTCCGCTTCGGTTTGGCACAAAAAAAATCCCCAACAAATCAATGTTGGGGATTTACAAATCCCAAACCGGGTTTAGGATCAAAAAAGGCAACGACCTACTCTCCCACAAATGCAGTACCATCGGCGCTAACGGGCTTAACTTCTCTGTTCGGAAT
>NZ_JAVSCK010000003.1:71621-834700 GCF_031932625.1 Hwangdonia seohaensis | reverse complement strand
AAAAAAACCTGAAACCCATGGCCCTGCATCCAGCCGTACTGGAAATCGGGGAGCGCCGTTGGCAAAACACGGCGGCGGCGCGGTTGTGCCCCGGGCATTTGCGCGAACCGCTACTTAATGTATGCCGTATATTATGGTATCGGTGCCCTTTTTTTTTGGGGACGGCACCGACGCCGGTTTTTGCGCGGCGCCATTTGCCGGCACGCCCGCGTTAGGGATAGCAGTGGAAAGCCCACAGCGAGGTACGAGCGCAGACTTGCAACGGATAGCCCGACCCTGGCTTTTTTGGCAGGGGAACGCCCTTGAAAAAATTATACCTATATATATTATATATGTATTGTGTGGATTTATTTATACTAGTATCTTTGCACACTGAATTTAATTTTTTTTAATGATACATATAACATTACCTGATGGCAGTGTGAAAACGTTTGAAGAGAACGTTACACCAATGGATGTTGCCAAAAGCATAAGTGAAGGATTTGCGCGGAATGTAATTTCGGCCAATTTTAATGGTACAACCGTAGAAACCGTTACACCGTTAACCACCGATGGCGCTTTGGTTTTATATACATGGCGGGATGATGAAGGTAAAACGGCATTTTGGCATTCTTCGGCACACGTTTTGGCACAGGCTATTGAGGAATTGTATCCTGATGCCAAACTTACCATTGGCCCTGCTATTGAAAACGGGTTTTACTATGATGTAGATTTTGGCGAGCATGTGGTTTCGGAAAAGGATTTTAAAGCGATTGAAAACAAAATGTTGGAGATTGCCCGTGGCAAACACGATTTTAAAATGCGTTCGGCAAGTAAGGCCGATGCGCTGGAACTATATAAGGACAACCCGTTTAAAACGGAACTGATAGAGAACTTGGAAGATGGCACGATTACGTTTTGCGACCACTCGACTTTTACCGATTTGTGCCGCGGCGGACATATACCCAACACCAGTATTATAAAAGCGGTTAAGGTATTGAGTGTTGCCGGTGCTTATTGGCGCGGTGATGAAAACAAACCGCAACTAACCCGTGTTTATGGTATTTCGTTCCCAAAGCAAAAGGAGCTTACCGAATATTTGGAGCTGCTCGAAGAGGCCAAAAAGCGTGACCACAGGAAACTTGGCAAAGAGTTGGAGCTTTTTACGTTTTCGCAAAAAGTGGGACAGGGTTTACCGCTTTGGCTTCCAAAAGGTGCTGCCTTACGCGAGCGTTTAGAGAACTTTTTAAAAGCGGCACAAAAGAAAGCGGGTTACGAAATGGTAGTAACACCACATATTGGCCAAAAAGAATTATATGTAACCTCCGGTCATTATGAAAAATATGGGGCAGATAGTTTTCAGCCGATTAAGACTCCAAAAGAAGATGAAGAGTTTTTATTAAAGCCCATGAATTGTCCGCACCATTGCGAAATTTACAAAAGCAGTCCATGGAGCTATAAAGATTTACCAAAACGCTTTGCTGAATTTGGCACCGTTTACAGATACGAACAAAGTGGCGAACTGCACGGTTTAACCCGTGTACGCGGTTTTACTCAAGATGATGCCCACCTGTTTTGTACGCCAGAGCAATTGGATAAGGAATTTAAGGATGTGATAGATTTGGTGCTTTATGTATTTGGTTCCTTAGGATTTGAAAATTTTACGGCACAGGTTTCTGTAAGGGATCCGGAAAATCCAGACAAATACATTGGTACTGTTGAAAATTGGGAAAAAGCGGAGCAAGCCATTATAAATGCTGCCGAAGAAAAAGGCTTAAATTATGTAATTGAAACTGGCGAGGCTGCTTTTTATGGGCCAAAATTGGACTTTATGGTTAAAGATGCTTTAGGCAGAAAGTGGCAATTGGGTACTATTCAGGTAGATTACACCCTGCCCGAACGTTTCGATTTAACCTATAAAGGCAGTGACAATGAGCTACACAGACCTATTATGATACACCGTGCACCGTTTGGCAGCATGGAGCGTTTTGTAGCTTTATTGCTTGAACATACAGGCGGAAATTTTCCTATTTGGTTGATGCCAATTCAAACAATTATATTATCAATTAGCGAGAAATATGAAAAATACTCTGAAAAAGTTTTAAATTTGCTAGAAAATAACGAAATTCGCGCCCTCGTTGACCATAGAAATGAGACTATAGGGAAAAAAATACGTGAAGCAGAGATGCAGAAACACCCTTATATGATTATTATTGGTGAGCAAGAAGAGCAAGAAGGCAAAATTACGGTTAGACAACACGGTGGTGCAGATTTAGGAATGATTACCTTAGAGGCTTTCACTGAAATAATAAAAGAAGATATTAAAAAAACATTAAAATCATTTTAAAAAACAATAAGTTTAATTTAAAACCATAACGCCATAGCAATTAGAAGAAGACATCAACCCAGAAGGGTTTCACAAGAGGATAAACATAAGATTAACTCTAAGATTACAGCGCAAAAAGTACGCCTTGTTGGAGACAACGTAGAAATTGGTATTTATACCAAAGGTGATGCTATGAGAATAGCAAACGAGCAGGAATTAGATCTTGTAGAGATTTCACCAAATGCTGATCCTCCGGTATGTAAGGTTATGGATTATAAGAAGTTTCTTTATGAACAAAAGAAACGGGACAAAGCTTTAAAATCTAAAGCCACCAAAGTAACAATTAAAGAAATTCGTTTTGGTCCTCAAACTGATGACCACGATTACGAATTTAAAAAGAAACATGCTGAGAAGTTCTTAAAAGAAGGTGCAAAATTAAAAGCTTTTGTATTCTTTAAAGGACGTTCAATCATATTTAAGGAGCAAGGCCAGATTTTGTTATTAAGATTAGCCCAAGACCTTGAAGAATTTGGGAAAGTTGAGCAAATGCCTCGTTTAGAAGGTAAACGAATGACGATGTTTATTGCTCCCAAAAAGTAATGAATAGTTAATACTAGATTTGACCCTACGGCTTATACCAAGGTAGAAATTTTAGTAAAACAATACGACGCCGAAAAAAGATTCGGCACAAAAGCAATTAAGCGAAATAATTAAAAAACTAGGAGAAAAAATGCCTAAAATGAAAACAAAATCTAGTGCCAAAAAGCGTTTTAAGCTTACGGGTACTGGTAAAATTAAAAGAAAGCACGCTTTTAAGAGTCACATCTTAACAAAGAAATCTAAAAAGCGTAAGCTAGCGTTAACCCATGATACTTTAGTACATAAGGCTGACGAAGACAATGTTAAAACCATGTTGCGTTTAAAGTAACAGCGTTTTAACCGGTTAAAACAATTTATAAACCCTGGAGTTAGGCAACCAAGTACGAAGATAGGAGTACGAAGTTAGAAGTACCGATTATCGGCCGCCTACTACAAAAAACAATTAAAATTATGCCAAGATCAGTAAATTCTGTAGCCAAAAGAGCCAGAAGAAAAAAGGTAATTAAACAAGCAAAAGGCTATTTCGGACGTCGTAAAAACGTTTGGACAGTAGCAAAAAATGCGGTTGACAAAGCGATGCAATATTCGTACAGAGACCGTAGAAACAAAAAAAGAACATTCCGTGCTTTATGGATTACGCGTATTAACGCTGGAGCCAGAGAACATGGTTTATCTTATTCTCAATTTATGGGGAAATTAAGAGCTAATGACATTGAATTAAACCGTAAGGTTTTAGCGGATTTAGCCATGAATAACCCAGAGGCTTTTAAAGCTGTAGTAGAGAAAATTAAATAAGGCGTTTCGCCTATTGTAAAATCATATTATTCGCTTAATATAAAAATCCGGTTCTTAATTGAATCGGATTTTTTTTGTTTAACTAAAATTAACTTTTAAAAAACAATTCTCTATCAAAGGAGTGTTACTTTTGCAAATTATTAAAACAACCCTGGCATGAATCTATCAAAAGTAAAATTAGTGGTTACCGATATGGACGGTACGCTCCTAAACTCGAAGCACCAAGTGAGTCCCGAGTTTTTTAAATTATTCAATAAAATGACAGACCACGGCGTGTTGTTTGTAGCCGCCAGTGGCAGGCCCCACTATAGCATTACCCAGAAACTTAACGGTATAAAAAACGATATTATTATAGTTTCGGAAAATGGCGGACTTGTATCTAAAAGAGACGAAACCCTACTATCTACGCCCATAAAAACAGATAAGCTTTCAGAAATTACAGCTCTGATTGATTCATTAGAAAATGCACACCCCGTTTTCTGCGGAAAAACCAAGGCTTTTATAACAAAGAACTCGACAGCCTTATCGGATGTTTTAACTGAGTATTATCCGAGTTTTCAAATTATTGAAAACATCGATGAGATTAATGAAGATATTTACAAGGTTTCTCTTTACCACGAAGAAAATTCAGAAAAACATATCTATCCGCATGTAAAGCATTTAGAAGCTCATTTTAAAGTAAAAACCTCGGCCAGACATTGGGTGGATATTTCCGATAATTTGGCCAATAAAGGTCATGCCATTAAATTGTTGCAAGATTCGTATCAAATTTCAGCTGAAGAAACGATGGTTTTTGGCGATTACCATAATGATATAGAAATGCTAAAACAAGGCTATTTTAGCTATGCCATGAAAAACGCCCATGAGGTGGTAAAGCAAACAGCGCGATTTGAAACCAAGACCAATGATGAGTTTGGGGTTGAACACATTTTACAAAAATTAATTATTGACAAGGAGGAAAAAATAAAGATTCCTTAAAGAACTCAAATCCCGTAGGCGGTAATTACAAGTTTTCTTGAACCACCAGAGTTTCTGTGTTCACACAAATAAACCCCTTGCCAAATCCCTAAATTTAGTTTTCCGTTGCTTATTGGTATGAGTACCGAAGCGCCTAAAACCGATGCTTTAATATGTGCGGGCATATCATCAGGCCCTTCGTAAGTATGCTCGTAATACGGTGCGTTTTCAGGAATCATTTTATTGAAATGACTTTCAAAATCGGTTCTCACCGTATAATCAGCATTTTCATTTATGGTTAAACTCGCCGATGTATGCTTTATAAACACCTGCATCTGCCCTATTTTAATGGCTCTAATTTCTGGTATCGCCTCTAAAATAGCGTCCGTAATCAAATGAAACCCTCTTGATTGTGCTTTTAACTGTATTTCTTTTTGAAAAAATTTCATGGAAATTTGATGTTTTATTTTACCGTAACCTCATCAACAAATACCCAAGCATCACCGTTTCGAATATGCCATTCTGGTAATTGACCTCTATTTTTTGCCGAAATTTTAATAAAGGAAACGTCTTGCTTTTCAAATTCAGTTTCTATTCTTTTTATAATAGGGTCTCTGTCCTTTATGGTTTCCAAAGTTTCATCCAAAACGATTTGATAGGTTTTACCATCTTCCGAAATACCAATAACCACTTGAGTTGGCAACATAACGGAAGTAGCCCCAATGTGCTGAAAAAAGTTTAAACCAACATAAGATAATGCATTGGGTTCTCCCAAATCGATAATTACTTCGAAGTCCTTTTTAGGAAGCCCTTGCCAATTGGGGTCGTCGCCTCTTGGGTTTGCAAACTTATTATTAAACAAAGCCTGTTCGCCTCCGCCGCTGTAACTTTCGTTATAAGGATGGGTATATGTAACCTTGCATTTATCGCCAAAACCGGTGGAAAACATTTTCTTTAAAGGAAAACCAATAGGCTCCCCGTTTCTAAAGGCTTGTGCGTGTACATTAATGGGCTTGGTGTAGCGTATTGGCGTCGTATATAATTCTGAATTTACTATTGGTGCCGTACCGTCTAAAGTATATCTAATCTCATTTATACCCAATTCGTTTTTCAATTCAAGCACAAAGGTTTTATCAGCTTTATTATAAGTTACGTTATAATCTGGTGCCAGTGAGCTCCCCGCGAAATGGTAGTTTAGTTCCTCAAATCTATCAAAATGAACATCTATTCTTTTTATGAATTCATTCTTGTTTTTTTGGTTAGGGCTTGTCCAAAGTGCTTCAGACAACGCACTCAACCTGGGCAACATCATATATTGTGCATGACTTAAAGTTTTAATCTGTTCGGTCCAAAGATTGGCTTGTCCACCAAGAATATGATGCCTTTTATCTGCTGCAATAGCATCGGGAACGGGATTAAAATCGTAAACCTTGAGCAAGTTGTTGTAGCCGCCCCAAGATGGTGGCTCGAACTCGCTTTTGCCTTGATTGTGATCAAAATACAAAGGAGACCCGGGCGACATTACTACATCGTGCCCTGCATTGGCGGCTTCTATACCACCCTCGAATCCGCGCCACGACATAACAGTGGCTCGCTCCGGCAAACCACCTTCCAGTATTTCGTCCCACCCAATTAATTTTTTATTTTTCGAATGGATGAATTCTTCCATACGTTTTACAAAATAGCTTTGTAATTCTTCGGCATTTTCAAGATTTTCATCCTGCATTCTTTTTTGGCATTTTTTACAATTTAACCAAGCCGATTTACCAACCTCATCGCCACCAATATGTAAATATTTATACGGAAACAGTGGCACAACCTCGCTAATTATATTCTGTAAAAACTCAAAAGATCCATCGTTACCGGCGCAATACACCCCGGATGTACCTTCGCCATCACAAGTAAATTCCGGATAACATTGCAGTGCCGCTTCAGAATGCCCGGGCATTTCAATTTCAGGAATCACATCAATATACCGTTCGGCAGCGTATGCCACAACCTCTTTAATATCAGCTTTGGTATAAAATCCGCCGTAAACCTCACCTTCGGTATCCTTATAAGTTGCCTCAAAATCTTCCCACGGTTTTTTGTTTTCCTTTACTTTTCTCCAAGCCCCTTTTTTGATTAATTCCGGATACTTATCAATTTGAATCCTCCAACCAATGCCATCAACCAAATGCCAATGGAATTTATTCATTTTGTGCATGGCTAAAATGTCGATTACTTTTTTAACGGAATCTTTAGGGAAAAAATGCCGCGACACGTCCAACATCATACCACGCCAACCAAATTCGGGTGCATCTTTAATATGAACAAAATGAAGTATCGGTGCATTAATCAATGTTTTGGGCGTTAGCAACTGCTTTAAGGTTTGTACCCCATAAAACACGCCATGGTAGGTTTTCCCTGTTATTGAAACACCTTTTTTAGTCACGTTAAGTTGATACGCTTCCTTATTATCGCCATCTTCAGATATTATTAATTGAATGGCATTGTCCTGAATTTTGGTCGAGGTATTTAGTTTTAAATTGAAGTTTTTATCAAAAAAAGAAATCAATTCAGCTGCGATGCGTTTTCCTTCTTCAGAATTTTCAGAAACAATTACCGTATTTTCAGAAACCATAAATGTGCCTTGTTGATACTCGATTAGGTTGGGCTGTGGAATAACGCCTGCTTTTGCCGGCACTTTATTTTTACAGGAAACCGTTACCAAAAAGAGGAAGAATATGAGCAGCTTGAAAAATTTCATAGAATCAGAATTCGAATTAACATGGTTGTTTTAACAAAGTTAAGTATAAGAAATAGAAAAAAACGCTCTTTTTCGAACCATAAATCACTATTTAAAATTATTTCAACGCAACCTTTTGGTTTTTTTATCATCTATATATAAAATCCTAAATCTTTAAAATTTTAAATAATGAAGAAGTCTATTCTAATCGTTTTAAGTTGTTTGTTTAGTTTTTCAAGCTGTTCAACCAGTGAAGACCCCATAGACCCTCAAAAAGTAAAATATTTATGGCACTTGGTTAACGTAACTGGTGGTGTTGCCGGCGTAAATGAAACATTTAGCCTTGATACCATTGTATGGGCTTTTAACGATGCAACCAAAACGCTTGTTGTTGAAAATAATAATGATGACGACACGATTGAGGATGCGCTGGATTCCGGAACTTATGAATTTGATGTTATTCAAGGTCCTAGCGGAAAAACCTTTTTGACCATAGATGATATCGAATTTGGTAATTTTGAGATTTCTCAAAACACGTTAACAATTGACAAAAACATAACAACAACTGGTACCGGTGCTGATGGGTTTATCTACACTTTCCAAAGAACCATTGAGCTGGTTGATTAATCAATTTAAAAATTTACTTCATTTTTATAGCGCGAAAAGTAGTTTTTATACGCGTTGCGATTTGAACTACCATCAACTTTCATTTGCAACAAATACACTTAAGTTTAAAAGAGCACTTTTTTGTTGAGGAATGATTTGCTATTTGGGTCCAATAAAAAAACCGAGCCATTTCTGTCTCGGTTTTTTTATGTTTTCAATTGCTTAAAATATAGGGCAAGATTTAATCATTGAATAGTATCTATTTCAAATAACAGTAAGGTTTAATGTCTTTTATCTTTTGGTTTAATACTGCTTCCGTCTTTTGGAATGATGCTAGAGCCGTCTTTTGGTTTAATACTGCTTCCATCTTTTGGAATGATGCTAGAGCCGTCTTTTGGTTTAATACTGCTTCCGTCTTTTGGGATGATACTACTTCCGTCCTTTGGATGAATAGTATCAGAGTTTTTGTTACTTGCCATGATATATATTTTTAAAGTTAATTATGCTCTATATTAGTGAAAAAATGTAACTTTAGCAAGCTATTAATCCCATTTACTCTTAACCACTTCAATTAATCAACTGAAAAATGAACCTAAAAGGTTTCGTTAAAGAGTGCCATAAAAAGGGAGTTTTTAAAATGCTTTCTATTTATATAGTATCGAGCTGGGTAGTATTGCAAGTATTAGCACTTATAACTTCGCCCCTCGGACTTCCTGAAAAAAGTGTTACCTATCTCATCGTTATTCTGTTGTTTGGGTTCCCGATTTATATTTACTATGTATGGAAGTTTAGGCTTCTTAAACACGAAATACAACAAACCCAAGACCCAACAACACCGTATAACAAAAGTGCATTTCAAAAAATGTACTTTTCGTCTTTATTTGTTATTGGTTTGCTTTCTGGTATTGCCATTACCCTCATTTTTAAAAATAATTTTGGGGAAAAGATTTCATTAAAGGCATTAAAGGGAAACGATAAAATTGCTGTTTTGGATTTTGAAAACACAACGGGCAATACAGATTTAGACAATGTGGGCAGAATAGCGGCGAGGTATATTAGCCACGGCATTACCGAAAATGAAGTTGGCCAAGTGATTTCATCTAAAATTGTTAGCGATTATACCAGTGTTATAAAATCTCAAGCCGGAAAATCAATAGATTTAAACAATCTTCTAAAAAACTACCTAAAACCAGGTAAGGTTATTGAGGGCACTTTTTACATGGAAAAAGACACGTTGTTTTTGCAGGGTTCCATAAAAGATGGTTTGGTTGACAAAACACTAATCTCTTTTGAAACCATTAAGTGCGACCCCAATGCACCGTTGGATTGTGCGGAAAAATTAAAACAAGATGTTCTTGGGTATTTATCGACTGAAGACCGACAAGATGAGTCTGGTTATATAAAGAAAAACAATAATCAAGTAGCTTCATACTACGAAGAAACACCCCCTAATTATGAAGCCTATCAGTATTTAATAAATGCGTTGGATAATATTGAAAATGACAAAATCCACTTGGAATACTTAAACAAAGCCATTAAAAACGATTTGGATTTTTTCGAACCAAAAGCCCATCTTATGGCTTACTATTACAACAAAGGTTTATTTTCGATTACAGATTCACTAATAAAAACCGTTGCAACAAATTCAACATTAAACGCAAGACAAAAAAACTGGATGCTTTTCTACGAATCCATTATTAGCGGAAAAAACGACAAAACCTATCGCGCTATTAAAAAAGAATACGATGTGGCTTCTTTGGATATGAACACCAATCAAACCACCATGACCATTGCCCTGCAATATGTTAATAGACCTGAAGACATTGACGCCATATACAATGAAATCCCTATGGAAGACATGGTTTTAGACAATTGTACACGCTGCGGCTTTAGATATTATGTTAAAGGACTTGCCGACGTTGAACTTGGTAAGTACAACAACGTTATAAAAATATTAGCGCCCGTTACAAACATTATTGAGGCCAATTATTTAAAGCGTCCGTTATTAAGTGCCTATGTGAAATCCGGTAAAATTATAGAGCTTGAAAAATACCTGTCGCACTATGCTTTAACGGCGTCAAATGAAGATATGGATTATTTAAATGTATTTACCGGAATGCAGTTTTTAAATGCCAATAAAAAAGCTGAAGCAGATACCTATTTTAATAAAGTTATTTCAAACAGCAATGCGATTACCACTAAGCCCGATCTCGCCACGGCCTATTATTATAAAGGTGATTATACAAATGCTGAAGATTTATATAAATCGCTACACGAAACTGAACCCCATAATATTGAATATTTGGTATTGTTAGCCATAAGTTATTTTAAAAACGGCCACTCTGAAGCTGCCAAAACTCAAATTGAAAAACTAAACGGTTTAAGAACCGATTATCAGTTTGGAGCTATCGATTACGGTTGGGCGCAGTACCATGCATCAATGGGCGAAAAAGACAAAGCCATAGAATTTCTAAAAAAATCTGTGGCCCAAGGGTTTAATTACACACCAACCACGTTTCAACACGATTATCATTTTAAAACCATTAAAAACACGCCAGAATTCATTAATCAAATAATGAATTTTTGGAAAAACAAAACCATATAATACTAACCAAAAAAAAAGCCATGCAAGAATTAATAAATTTACTAGACGTTATTATTTGGCCATTAACCGTATTGGCGGGATTACTTTTTTTTAGAGAACACATAGGAAAAGTTATTGGTAGCTTAGGTTCAATTAAAGCCGGTGCGCAAGGTTTT
The DNA here is from genome assembly GCF_031932625.1 of Hwangdonia seohaensis. Lineage (NCBI taxonomy): Bacteria > Pseudomonadati > Bacteroidota > Flavobacteriia > Flavobacteriales > Flavobacteriaceae > Hwangdonia > Hwangdonia seohaensis. Next base: position 823,949 of record NZ_JAVSCK010000003.1, on the reverse strand, counting down.
GAAATGAACTTTATTGACGACAAACTGCAAGAAGCCTCAAAGTTAATTGGGTTGGGGTCTTTGGAAATAACCGCAAAAGATGGCTCCAGCATCATCCCAAAAGATGGAAGCAGCATTATTCCCAAAGATTCAAAAATAGTTCCCAAAAAGAGTCATGCCGAAACCCCATATCAGGAGTTGATGGAATTACAAGATGCTATTAACCAAACCCTAAAAAACATGGCAGCTACAAAAGGAATCGCTACCAATGGTGCCTCGAATTTTGCATTAACAACCACTTTAGCCGATCATGACATCATCAATAATCAAAAAGCGCGTCAGTTAAAAACCCTAATAGAGCTGAACAATATTGGCTTAAATTCTCCAAAGATTACTTCTAATCAGGTTATTCAAATGAAAACATTATTCAACAAAATATCATTGTAAATTCAATATGAAAAAACTAGATAACGCATACGCTTTGATTATTGGTGTGGACAATGAACAAAAAACCACCCAAGTGCTTAGGGACGCTCAAGCTATTTTTGATGTGTTAACCAATCAAGAATTGTGTGGCTACAAAGAAGAGAACATCACGCTCCTACTCGATAAAGAAGCCACAACCGAAAACATTAATACGGCCATTGATAATTACATAACCAAAATTGATGAGAACTCATCTTTCCTTTTATTTTATTCCGGGCATGGTGGATATCACGAAGGGCGCTCATACTTATTGCCCTATGGAGCTACCAGCGAAAGCTTAATATTGGGAGAGAAATTAAGGGAGAAACTCAGTCAAATGAAATCAAAAAGAATGATTATCATGTTTGACTGTTGCCATTCTGGAGGTTTTTTTGACGGAAAAGACGATATTATTTCGCAAACCATTTCAAAAAACACGGCCCAAAATACGCTTCATAAATCTGAAGACTTAGAAGGCATCGCCCAGGAAATCGATGACGAACAAGGCATGGTAATTATAGCCTCGTCTCAAGCCGAAGAGTTATCGTGGGGCGATAATAACGATGATTACAGCGTGCTTACAACGTCCTTTATTGAGGCACTAAACGCTAAGCATAAACACTTTTTTGCCGATGAATACATTAGAATGGTGGAAACCGTTAATTATGTATTCACCCGAATTCCTGAGTTGATTAAAACACTTAAGGAACGCAGCGACATTGTTAAGGACCAAACGCCTTACGCAAACCTTCAAATGAATAGCGACTTTGTTATTAGTTATATTCCCAAAAGTTTTAAAGAGAAAATCGTTACCAATAAATTTAAGGTTCAAGCGCAACAGGTTGAATCCGTAGCTTCAAAAAGTAGTGATTTGGAATCTTGGGAACGAGGGGAAGGAAACAACCTATTGCTTTTTGTTCATGGTTTCTCCGGAGAATCAAAAGATACCTTTGGCAATATCCCGAAAATGTTGCAGGCCGATTCCAATTTTGATGGTTGGGCCATGAAACCCCTGGGGTATTCGCCTGTTGTACAGCCAAAATTGGGAAAAGATATTTGGGGTGCTATTCTTGACGTAGATAAAATTGCCGGTTTCTTAAAAACATCCATAAAATATAAATTCAAAGATTACAATCGCATAGCAATCGTTGCGCACAGTTTGGGCGGATTAGTTGCGCAAAAAGCCATTTTAGGACTGGACGAAGACCATAGAAATAGAATTTCGCATCTCATTATGTTCGGCACGCCCAGTAACGGCATTGCTCCAGAAGTGCTTGCCAAACAATGGAACAAAAAATATAGCGAACTGAGTAGTGAAGGTGATTACATAACATCGCTTCGCAACCAATGGAAAGACACCTTCAACAATGCGTATCCTTTTAAACTAAAGGTAGCGGCTTCATCAGAAGATGAATATGTTTCAATCGATTCTTGCCACAAACCCTTTGGTCAAGAATATTGCGAAATTGTGGATGGCAAACATTTACAAATAGTAAAACCGGACAGCGAAAAAGACGATGCCTACGCTTTAATTTTAAACAGCTTAACAGGAAGTAAATTCTTTAATCAATATACCAATAAAGAAGAAATAAATTTAACCTTGGGCAAGTATGATGCCGTAGTTAAAAAGCTGCTTCCCATAAAAGACGATCTCGACAAAAGAGGCTTAACCCAACTCATTTTTGCATTGGAAGGGCTTGAACGTAAAGACGAAGTTTATGAGATACTAAACCATCACCCCATGGCAAAAAACAATACGGATTTAATGGGAATAATCGCCGGAAGGCATAAACGCGATTATTTAAAAACCTATTCGTATAAATCCAGCCAGTTATCCCGTGATTATTATAGTAAAGCCTTGGAAATTTCGGTTGAAAATGAAGCTTATTCCCAAATTTATTATCATGCCATCAATTTGGCTTTTTTAAGTATTGTAACCGACCCTGAAACCGGAAAATCGGAAATGAAAAAATACGCAAATCAAGCATTGAAAGCCACGGAGCATTGCGATGATAATCTTTGGAAATATGCCACCGTTGCCGAAGCAAACATGTATTTAGGAAATTTAGAGCGCGCCAAAGAGTTTTACATCAAAGCTTCAACAAATATACCCATTAGGGAAAAAGTGTCTATGCATACCAATGCGTACGCTGGATATGTTGCCTTAACAAATATAGATGATGATGAATTTACACAGTTTTTAAAAGCGCAATTATTAAGTTAATCTCAACTTTTTACAAGATAACTTTCAGAATCAATTAGCAGTATAAACAACTGGTTACCATTGTAATAAAATGAATCTTTATTAAAAAAAAATTAATAATCTAATCAAAAAATGACTATATTGACATCTCCTTAATTAATCCTAACCAACTAAAAACGAATAACATGAGTGCAGAAACTATTTTTGTAAGCTACTCAAGTAAAGATAGACCCTTCGCTATCGGACTTGTTAAAGAATTGCAAAGCTTGGGCGTAAACGTTTGGATAGACCAACTAGGTATTGGTCTCGGTGAAAACTGGGACGATGCCATCGAGGAAGCCTTGGAAAAATCAGGAACTTTAATGCTTATTTTATCACCAACTTCCGTCGAGTCGCCCAATGTTCAGGACGAGGTTTCCATTGCCATTAACACCAAAAAGAAAATGGTCCCTATCCTTATTGAAGAATGTAAATTACCTATGCGTTGGCAACGTAGGCAATATGCAGATTTAACCAACAACCCGGATAAAGCGATACATGATATTTTGTCTTTTCTCGGGTTAAAAGAAAAAGCCTCGGCCAACCTAAAAAAAGTACTCAAACTTATTGGTGTGTCTGAAGCGCCAAAAAAGGTTATTGCAAATACAACTGAGGAATCTACAGGAAAAGCCATTCAAACGGAGGTTGATCTTGAAGATTTATTAGTTTCAGAAGATGAAATAAATCGGGCCTCTAAAATGCACGAAAAAGGCATTAAAAAAAGCTGGAAGATGATTGTTATTGTTGGCGTTTTAAGCCTTATTACATTTGCTTTTTTAGGCTTTACAAATTTTATTACAGTACCTTTTTGGATTGCCGCAACAGGAAGTTTGGCTTTGAATTTATTATCCATTAATCCCTTTGGAGCTATTAAAAAACGAGAACGAAATATAGATTTAATGGAGCTATTAAAACTAAAACGTGAGCGTTTAACACGTGTTATGAATAAATTATCGGATACTGAAATTGAAAAATTTAACACCGAGTTTTATAATTATATAAAAATTTAAATTAGAAAAGAATGAAACGTATCGATGATAAAATTAAGGAAATTGAAAAAAAGGACAAGCGCTATCAATGGGCTTATTATATTATAGTTGCCATGCTCGTAGGGTTTTTGTATTATGTTAGCACTACCAGAAAGCAAATGGATTTACAAGCAGATCAAATTGATGTTTTAACAATAAAAGCGACTGAAACTTATAAAGACCTTAAAAAATCAGACTCAATAAATAAGAAGCTTTATGATGATTTAAAAAACAGTTTACAACCAGAACAATATTGGAATCATATTGAAAAGGCAAATTCCGTTGAAGACTATATAGAATACCTGACAAATATTTGGGGAATCAAACGTGATTCGCTTGATATGAATTCTGCCATATCAAATATTAAAAAGTCCGGTTCTATTGGTGAAACAGGATGGTTGTATGTTGGCAACGAAACCGAAAATGGGCCTTATGTACAACCAACCAAAGGTCAAATAGCGAAAATTATTTGGAGACGCGGATTGGAAAAGGTAGGTCAAATAGCATCAATAGAGGATTCAAAACCAAAAGAAAACGATATTATTAAGATGGTAAAGTCTACTAACAGAATTACGTACAGAAGGGCTAATTTCAATTCCACAAAAAACAAAGAAGGTTGGCGACCAAGTTCAAAGGCATTTGTTTCCGAAGTCAAAAAAAATGATGCCGAGGTTTGGGTGAAAATAAGGTATTACTAAGCCTTGGTGCATTTTGGCAAAATTCTGTCAATTCGAGTGAATTTTACGATTGAAATGAGTAAAATTTGTATCGAGAATAAGAATTTTTGAACCATGAATGGGTTCTCGATACAATTTTTCGTTCCTCAAAATCACTCGAACTGACATATTGAAATTATTTTCATTCAAAATGCACAAAGGGTTATTACTAATAATGCTTTAACAGTAATAAAATCGGGGCAAGATTAAATTAAGTTTTCTGCTTTTTCTTTCTTGCCGCCGGAAACAGCACATTATTCAAAATCAATCGATACCCTGGAGAGGTTGGGTGTAAATCCAATTCGGTTTTGGCATCGCCTACCCTATGCTGATAATCTTCGGGGTCGTGCCCGCCATAAAACGTAAAAAACCCTTTTCCTTTTATGCCATGAATATATTTGGCTTCTCCATTAGATTTGTTTTCGCCCATTACCAATACATTCGATTTTATTTCATCTCTCGTAAAGGCCGTGGTTTGTCCCATAAATCCTTTTACCAAAGCGGTGTGGTTTTGGCATAGCATGGTTGGAATGGGATCCCATTTAGCCGAAAATTCCATTAAGGAAAAATAGTCCACCGTTTTACGAATCATGCGCTTTCTGGTCATATCTATTGACGAAAACTCATAAATACTAGGATTTGTTTCTAAAGTAAAATCTGTAAAAGCAAAGGTTTTGTTGTAATCTATTTTATTTTGATATCCGGGAGTGCTGCCATCGCCATCAAACATGGGTTCGCAAATATCGATGCCTTCGGCCGATAATGCGATATCAAAACTATCGGTCGCGCTACACATGGCAAACATAAAACCACCACCAATAACATAGTCCCTGATTTTTAAGGCCACATCAAGTTTCGCATCAGAAACCTTACTGTAACCCAATTTTGCAGCCAATGCTTCGGCATCCTTTTTTTCTTGAATATACCAATTTGCAGACCTGTAAGCTCCGTAAAATTTACCAAACTGTCCCGTAAAATCTTCGTGGTGTAAATGCAGCCAATCGAACAGCAACAAACCGTCGTTTAAAACCTCTTCGTCGTAAACGGTTTCATAAGGAATTTCAGCATACTGCAACACCATGGTTACGGCATCGTCCCAAGGTTGTTTGCCATAAGGCGTGTAAACGGCAATTTTAGGTGCTTTTTCTAAAACTACGGCTTCCATGTTTTTACTCGGACTGCTAATATCTTCTAAAATAGTTTCTGCTTTTGAATTGGAAATCACTTCAAACGAAACTCCCCGTATTTGGCATTCGCGTTGAATTTCTTCGGTATCGGGCAATAAAAACGAACCGCCACGATAATTGAGCAGCCATTTTATTTTTAGCTGCTTATTTAGCGTCCAATAGGTTATACCGTAAGCCTTCAAATGATTTTTTTGACTCTCTGCATCCATAGGAATGAGGATGTAGGACGCATAGGATTTAAACCCTATAACAATCAATAATAATGTGAAAAATATCTTTTTCAAAATTGGGAAATAACTTTAATAGGATTTCTCGCTGCGCTCGAAATGACAATTAATTATTTATACCGAAAGATACTTAAAAAATATGCCTTTAAAAATGATTTAACGTTTTGTTCTAATAACATTAGAAACTAAAAGTTAATTGCATTTTGTTTTTAAAAGCTTAAATAAAAGTGGATTCCTGCCTCCGCAGGAATGACAAAGTAGCTTTAAAACGGTACATCACTTTCATCATCCTCATTAAACGAGCTACCAAAGGCTTGGTCCGGACTTGCTTTAAAATTATCCGTTTTAAACGTGTCATCATTGGCGGCGGCATTCATTTTAGAATGAAACTCGAAAGGCGAATCAAAATCATCTAAATTATCAAACTTACCTAAATGCCCGATAAACTTTAAACGTATGTTTTCCAAACCACCATTACGGTGTTTTGCCACGATAAATTCTGCTTGACCTTCGGTTGGCGAACGCTCATCATCGTCCCATTCGTCAATTTTATAATATTCGGGTCTGTAAATAAACGATACAATATCGGCATCTTGCTCAATCGCACCCGATTCACGTAAATCCGATAATAAGGGACGCTTGCTGCCACCACGGGTTTCCACAGCTCGCGATAACTGCGATAAGGCTATTACAGGCACGTTCAACTCTTTTGCCAAAGCTTTCAGGTTTCTTGAAATCATCGAGATTTCTTGCTCACGATTTCCGCCATGGCTACTGCCACCGGTCATTAATTGCAAGTAATCAATCATAATCAATTTTATACCGTGTTGTGATGATAATCGGCGTGCTTTGGCACGTAAATCGAAAATGGAAAGTGACGGTGTATCATCAATAAATAGCGGTGCTTTTTCCAAGCCTTTTACTTTTACGTTAAGCTGTTCCCACTCGTGTTTTTCCAGTTTTCCGGTTCGTAATTTTTCGGACGACAATCCCGTTTCACTAGAAATTAAACGGGTAATCAATTGTACCGATGCCATTTCCAAAGAAAAGAAAGCAACGGGTATATTTTGATCAACGGCAATATTTCGAGCCATAGACAAGGTTAAGGCCGTTTTACCCATACCCGGACGTGCCGCCACAATAATTAAATCGGATGGCTGCCAACCCGATGTTAATTTATCGAGTTTGTTAAATCCTGTTGGAATACCACTTAAGCCTTCTTTATTTGAAATTTCCTCAATTTTCTTTTTGGCTTGAATAACTAAATCCTGTGCGGTTTCACTCGATTTTTTTATGTTTCCTTGGGTAACTTCGTAAAGTTTAGCCTCGGCTTTATCCAATAAATCGAAAACGTCTTTGGTTTCATCATAAGAATCTTCAATGATCTCACTTGAAATTTTTATTAAACTGCGTTGGATGAATTTCTGTAATATGATACGTGCATGAAACTCGATATGCGCCGAAGATGACACTTTTTGTGTAAGCGAAATCAAATAAAAATCGCCACCCGACAATTCCAGCTTAGAATTCTTCTTTAACTGCGTAGAAACGGTTAATAAGTCTACAGGTTCGCTGTTTTCGAACAAATGAAAAATAGCTTCAAAAATATGCTGATGCGCTTCTTTGTAAAATGCTTCTGGACTTAAAATATCGATAACCTCGTCAACCCCCTTTTTATCAATCATCATCGCACCCAACACAACTTCCTCTAAATCAATAGCTTGTGGTGGAATCTTTCCTTTTTCAAGACTAATGATAGTGCTTTTATCTACTTTATATCCTTGGATTTGGTTAGGTTGTTTCATAACTACGAAAGTAATTAATTTGTATGTGTTTTAGTATGAAAAGTGAATCTTGATTGTTAACCTTTAGTTAACAATTTAACTGTTAATAACTTATAAATATTGTCAATAACCATAAAAAAATCTGAAGTTGTTAACTTCAGATTTTGCATTGTTGCTATTTTAAAAGGCTTACCCCTTAAAAACTCCCATTTGCATATATTTATCCATACGCTGAGACACCAAATCTTTTGGTGATAAGTTTTTAAGTGCGTCAAAAGTTTTTAAAATTGTGTTGCTCACAGAGGTAAATGTTTTTTCCCTATCTCGATGTGCGCCACCAAGTGGTTCTTTTATAATTTCGTCTACCAACTTTAGTTTTTTCATATCGGTAGCAGTCAGTTTTAAAGCTTTTGCCGCTTCTTCCTTATGCTCCCAACTGCGCCAAAGTATAGAAGAGCAGGATTCCGGTGAGATTACCGAATACCATGTATTTTCCAACATAAGCACCCTATCGCCTACGCCAATGCCCAAAGCACCGCCAGAGGCTCCTTCGCCTACAACTATGGTGATAATAGGTACTTTTAAACGTGTCATTTCTAAAATATTTCTAGCAATTGCTTCTCCTTGTCCGCGTTCTTCAGCTTCTAAACCAGGGTAAGCTCCAGGCGTATCTAATAGGGTAACCACTGGAATTCCGAATTTTTCGGCAGATTTCATTAAACGCAAGGCTTTACGGTATCCTTCAGGGTTGGCCATACCAAAATTACGGTATTGGCGCGTTTTAGTATTGTAGCCTTTTTGCTGACCAATAAACATAAAACTTTGGTCGCCAATTTTTCCCAAGCCACCAATCATGGCTTTATCATCCTTAAAGCTTCTATCGCCGTGGAGTTCTAAAAACGAATTCCCGCAAATGGCCTTAATATAGTCCATAGTATATGGTCTGTTAGGGTGACGCGATAATTGCACACGCTGCCATGGCGTTAGGTTTTTATAAATATCTTTTTGGGTCGCTTTTAGTTTCTTTTCAATTTGCGAACAAGTTTCGGTAACATCAACTTCACTTTCTTCTCCGATTACCTTGCATTTTAGCAATTGGTCTTCTAGGTCTTTAATTGGTAATTCAAATTCTAAATATTCCATAAGAATTTTTTGTTTGGACTATTAATCTTGGTTAGGGTACAAAATTACATATTTTATTTTGTTTTAAAATTACAAACGAAACGAAATAAAATTTTAATATCACGAAACCTTAATTATCAAATTGGTATGATTTGAGTAAATATAAAAACTTTAATTTTGTTATTCTGTTAAGAAGGGTTTCTTTTTAACGTTCTTATGTTTTTTATAACGCCATTTAGCATAACCGTTGCAATAATTACAATAGCGCCATAATAAAATTCCGGAGTCATTTTTTCCTTTTCAGGGAAAAGAACAATGGCCAATAAAATACCGTAAATAGGTTCTAAATTATAGGTTAACACAACGGTATAGGGGCTTATAAGTTTCATAACGTACACCGAGGCAATAAAGGCATAAGCCGTACAAATGGAAGCCAAAATAAAAAGATAGCCGAAATCTGAAGTGCTTAAATTGAAAAATTCCGCAGAAAATCCGCCCCCAAAAAAGAATATATAAATCGATATAAACAATACGCCGCTTAAAAATTCATAAAATGAAATAACGGTGGCGGTATGTTGTTTTAAAAAACTACCGTTTAGCACGGCGAATAACGACGAAAAGAAAGCCGATGAAATGCCCAAAATAATCCCATTAATATATTTGAATTCACTTTGGGTTATGACAAAAACACCGATAATTACGATGATTCCGAAAATAATTTCATACCAAATTATGGCACGTTTATAAATAACAGGCTCGATAAAAGAGGCGAAAAAAGCACCCGTTGAAAACATGGCCAATGTGATTGAAATATTGGATGCATCAATAGCGCCGAAAAAGGTAATCCAATGCAAGGCGATAATGATGCCTGCCAGCGAAAACTTAATAATGGCTTTGGGTGACACTTTTAATTTTACTTTGGCAATTTTAATATAGGCTAACATTAAAACGGAAGCCATAACCATTCTAAACCAAACCAAAGAAACCGCACTAATTGTAATTAACTCGCCTAAAATAGCAGTAAAGCCTGCAATAAAAACTAGAAAATGAAGATGTAAGTAGTTTTTGAGTTTAGCGTTTGGCATTACGTAAAAGATATATGGCTAAAATACCAAAAATGACATTAGGAAACCATACCGCAATAACCGGCGGGAAATTTGACTGTTCTGCCATAACACCAAATATTTTATCGAAAAACACAAAAACCATGGCAATACAAATGCCCACAGCTAAATTAACACCCATGCCTCCGCGCCTTTTTATAGACGATACGGCTACCGCAATAATGGTTAATATGAATACCGAAACCGGTAAACTCCATTTTCTGTAAAGCACCAATTTATAGCGCCCAATATTGGAAGACCCACGTTTTTCTTCTTTGGCAATAAAATCGGTTAAATCGCCATAAGAAAGCGTTTCGGCAATATAAATAACCGGTGTTAAATCTTCAATATCAAAACTAAAAACGGTGTCTTTCTTTGTTGCGCTTTCAAGAATATCATCAAATTCACCAACGGTGCGTTTAGTGTAATTCCGCAGTTGATACGTGCTGTCTTTATCAATAAATTTTATGGTGCTCGCTTTTATTTTGTAAACGAGCTTATTGTCCTCTATATGCTCTAAAGTAAAGTTACTGCCTTGTTTGTTTTTAAGATCGAAACTGCTCACGTAAATAAAATCATTGTCGTTAATTTGCCTAAAAACATTCTGGTTTTCGGCAACTTTTCTACCTTTTTTAAAATATTTATAGCTAAAATCGTTAAACCCCTGACTTGCTTTTGGTGCCAAATACAAACCCAATATAAGTGCTAAAATAGCGACAAAAAAGGCGCCGATTAAATACGGTTTTAAAAATCTTGAGAACGATACCCCGGAACTTAAAAAAGCAATAATTTCGGTATTGTTGGCCAGTTTCGAAGTAAACCAAATAACCGATAGGAATAAAAACAACGGAAATAATAAATGGGCAAAATAGATGGTGAAATCAAGCAGATACAGCATAACGGCATCAAAAGGCACTTCGTTTTCAAGAATTTTACCAATTTTTTCTGCAAGATGTACGGTTATCCCAATAGGAATAAACAATAGCAGCATCATAAAAAATGTAAACAAATAGCGTTTTAATATGTACCAGTCTAGTATTTTCAATTCAATTTCATATTTATTTTTTAGAGGTAAGAAAAAAGATGCTAGAGAAAAGACTCATTAAATATTATCAATTTTATCTCTATTTTATATTCTAATCTCTATAATCTTAATATTAAAGGCGGTTATCCATTTGTTTTACCATTTTGTCTTTCCAAACTCTAAAATCTCCCGCTAATATATGTTTTCTCGCTTCGCGAACCAACCACATATAAAAACCTAAGTTGTGAATGGTTGCAATTTGTTTACCCAACAGCTCGTTAACCGTAAATAAATGTCTTAAATAAGCTTTGCTGTATTCGGTATCTACAAAAGTGATGCCCATCTCGTCAACTGGCGAAAAATCATCGGCCCATTTTAAATTTTTAATGTTGATTGAACCATGTGCCGTAAACAGCATGCCGTTTCGGGCATTACGCGTTGGCATAACGCAATCAAACATATCTACACCTAACGCTATATTTTCTAAAATATTGATTGGCGTCCCAACACCCATTAAATATCGCGGTTTATCTTGGGGAAGAATATCGGTTACAACCTCGGTCATCGCGTACATTTCTTCGGCGGGTTCGCCCACCGATAATCCGCCAATGGCATTACCCACAGCACCTGCATTTGCAATATATTCGGCCGATTGTTTTCGTAAATCTTTATACGTACTGCCTTGAACGATTGGAAAAAAAGCCTGATTGTAATCGTATTTTAATGGTGTTTTTTCTAAATGATTGATGCAACGGTCCAACCAACGATGGGTCATGTGCATCGAACGTTTCGCATAATTATAATCGCACGGATATGGTGTGCACTCATCAAAAGCCATAATAATATCGGCTCCAATGGTACGTTGTATTTCCATTACATTTTCAGGGGTAAATGTATGGTAACTTCCGTCAATATGAGATTTAAACTTAACGCCCTCTTCTTTTATTTTTCTATTTGCAGACAACGAATACACTTGATAGCCACCCGAATCGGTTAAAATATTCCTATCCCAATTCATAAACTTATGCAATCCGCCCGCTTTTTCCAAAATATGGGTTTGCGGACGTAAGTATAAATGATAGGTATTCCCCAAAATAATATCGGGGTTTATATCGTCTTTTAACTCACGCTGATGCACGCCTTTTACAGTTGCTACCGTACCAACGGGCATAAAAATTGGGGTTTCAATAACCCCGTGGTCTGTTGTTATTTTTCCTGCCCTGGCATTACTTTGGGTGTCTTTCGCTTTTAATTCGAATGTCATAAATTTAAAATCTGTCGCTGGCAAACCTACATAATTTTTTTATTTTATTTTATTTTCAAGTTGCATAAAGGTTCACGAAGTCTTATTTAATAAAAATTAGAATGCCTGAGTAAAGATAAATAACAAAACGGCTTTTGCTCTTAAACATTTAATAAAATTTATGGATGTAAAAACGCCTTTAACCAATTGCAATAAAATTAATTAACAACGAATCTTAAAATAAAATTTTCAATTGTTAGCAAATCTTCATAATTAGTTAATAAATGCATCATATCTATTTTGTTAAGGGTATTTAAAAGATTATTTTTGTCGCGCAAAAAAACTAATAATTTAAACATGCCAAACACACAACAATTAGAAGATTTAACAACGCAGGTTCGTAGGGATATTTTACGAATGGTGCATAAAGTAAATTCTGGTCACCCTGGAGGTTCATTAGGATGCGCTGAATTTTTTGTAGCACTTTATAGTGAAATTATGGATAGAAAAGACCATTTTGATATGGATGGTATTGGTGAAGACCTTTTCTTTTTATCAAACGGGCACATTTCCCCGGTTTATTACAGTGTGTTGGCGAGAACGGGTTATTTTTCGGTAGATGAATTAAATACCTTCAGATTGATTAATTCGCGTTTACAAGGGCATCCAACAACACACGAAGGCTTACCGGGAATAAGAATCGCTTCTGGTTCCTTAGGTCAAGGCATGAGTGTTGCTTTAGGTGCTGCTCAAGCTAAAAAACTGAATGGCGACAAGCATTTGGTGTACTCCTTACACGGCGATGGCGAGTTGCAGGAAGGTCAAAATTGGGAAGCCATTATGTACGCTTCGGCTAAAAAAGTAGACAACTTAATTTCTACCATAGATTTAAACGGAAAGCAAATTGATGGTGCTACAGACGATGTTTTGCCCATGGGAAGCATTAAAGCTAAATTTGAAGCTTTTGGCTGGACGGTTATAGACATTGAAGAAGGCAACAATATTGAAGCCATTTTAAAAGGTATGGCAGAAGCAAAGGCGGAAACAGGAAAAGGAAAACCGGTTTGTGTTTTGTTAAAAACCATGATGGGTAACGGTGTTGATTTTATGATGCACACACACGCGTGGCACGGAAAAGCACCAAACGACAAGCAATTGGAAAGTGCTTTAGCTCAAAATGCAGAAACTTTAGGCGATTATTAATTCCCAATTAAAAAGAAAAATGAAAACATACACATACACAGAAAAAAAAGATACACGAAGCGGTTTTGGAGCGGGACTAACCGAATTAGGTAGAACCAACCCCAATGTTGTAGCACTTTGTGCCGATTTAATTGGGTCGTTGAAAATGGATCAATTTATTAAAGAAAACCCTGAGCGTTTCTTCCAAGTGGGAATTGCCGAAGCCAACATGATGGGCATTGCTGCTGGTTTAACCATTGGCGGAAAAATTCCGTTTACGGGTACTTTTGCCAATTTTTCAACGGGAAGGGTTTACGACCAAATTCGTCAATCTATCGCCTATTCGGGTAAAAATGTGAAAATATGTGCTTCGCATGCGGGCTTGACTTTAGGTGAAGATGGTGCCACACACCAAATTCTTGAAGATATTGGATTGATGAAAATGCTTCCGGGCATGACGGTAATCAATACCTGCGATTACAACCAAACCAAAGCAGCCACCATTGCTATTGCAGACCACGAAGGTCCTGTTTATTTACGTTTTGGAAGACCTGCAGTCCCTGTGTTTACGCCGGAAAATCAAAAATTCGAAATCGGTAAAGCCTTAAAGCTTACCGAAGGCACCGATGTTACCATTGTAGCTACAGGCCATTTGGTTTGGGAAGCTTTGGAAGCCTCAAAAGTGTTGCACGAAAAAGGAATTTCTGCTGAAGTGATAAACATCCACACCATTAAGCCCTTGGATGAAAAGGCAATTTTGGAATCGGTTGCAAAAACCAGATGTGTTGTTACGGCCGAAGAGCATAACTTTTTAGGTGGTTTAGGCGAAAGTGTTGCCAGAACATTAGCGTTACACAACCCTACGCCGCAAGAATTTGTGGCAACCAACGATACCTTTGGAGAATCTGGAACACCGGCCCAACTCATGGAAAAATACGGTTTAAACAGTGCGTCGATTATTGAAAAAGTACAGACTGTTATCGGTAGAAAATAACAGATAAATTTTATAAAAAAAGGTTCTTTTATTCATTTAAAAGGACCTTTTTTATTTTTAAATAAGTCCGTACTAAAGAAATAATTTTCGTTTGGCAACGTTTTTGATACTATACCTCAAAATCACAAAAAACGAACAATTATGAAGAATTCATTTTTTATTACCTTATTATTTTTAGTATCGATATCAACGGCCACTTACGCACAAACCGCTACTGGCTTTGGTTTTAAGGCTGGTTTAAACTACAATGCCAATGGCAATTATTTTGAATCTATAAGTAGCAATGCCGAACATCCCGACAGAAATATAGGGTATCACTTTGGCGTGTTCGGTAAAATTGGAAAGCAAGTTTTTTTTAAACCCGAGTTGGTTTACACAAGCACAAAAAGCGATTACAACAACAATAGCTTTAACATGCAAAAAATTGATGCGCCTATGCTTGTCGGTTTAAAAGTGCTAGGTCCCATTAGTGTTTTTGGTGGCCCCTCATTTCAATATATTTTAGATACCGATTTTAAAGCATCCAACCTGTCCATTAACAAAATAGAAAATGATTTTTCGGTTGGACTTAATTTTGGTATCGGACTTAATTTTAACAAGCTCGGTATTGATGTGCGATACGAAAGAGGTTTAAGCAACAACGAAGCTACTTTTTTAGACAACAACGGCATTAATGTGGATAATAGGTTAGACACGCGCCCCGATCAACTTATTTTAGGTTTATCGCTTGTGCTTTAAAACCCATCCATTTTATATTAAATTTAAAACCTGGACAACAAAATTCTTGTTCAGGTTTTTTTTATTTTTTTTCCTTTAAAATAAAACAGATTAAACATCTTTTAAAACTTCATTAAATTCAATGGGTTTTCGCGCAATATTTTCCTTTCCGCGAAAGCGAAATCTATAAAAATTCAATACATTTGTTTTAGATATAAATTAATGAGATTCCCTCCTTCGCGGGAATGATAAAATAATTATTCTCAATGAAAAACACAGCTTTAAATCAAACACACATAGCTCTCGGAGCAAAAATGGTACCTTTTGCCGGTTACAATATGCCCGTGCAGTACGAAGGTGTAAATGCAGAACACGAAACCGTTAGAAAATCTGTTGGCGTGTTTGATGTATCGCACATGGGCGAGTTTTTAATTGAAGGCGAACACGCGCTGGATTTAATCCAAAAAGTAAGCAGTAACGATGCCAGTAAATTAACTATTGGAAAAGCCCAATACAGTTGTTTACCAAATGATGACGGTGGTATTATTGACGATTTAATTATTTATAAACTTAAAGAACAATCCTATTTATTGGTTGTTAACGCCAGTAATATTGAAAAAGATTGGAACTGGATTCAGTCTAAAAACGATGTTGGTGCCACCATGCGCAATTTAAGCGAAGACTACGCATTACTCGCCATTCAAGGCCCAAAAGCCATTGAAGCGATGCAAGCTTTAACAAGCCATGACTTATCCGCTATAAAATTCTACAATTTTGTGGTCGGTGATTTTGCCGGTATCGAGCATGTTATTATTTCGGCAACCGGTTATACGGGCAGCGGTGGTTTTGAAATTTATTGCAAAAATGCCGAGGTTAAGCAAATTTGGGACAAGGTTTTCGAAGCCGGTGCAGATTACGGCATCAAACCTATTGGTTTAGCGGCACGCGATACTTTGCGTTTAGAAATGGGTTATTGCCTTTACGGAAATGATATTGACGATACTACCTCGCCGCTTGAAGCAGGTTTAGGATGGATATTAAAATTCACAAAGGATTTTACAAATTCCGAAGCACTTAAAGCGGAAAAAGAACGTGGAACAGAACGCAAATTAGTAGCTTTTAAATTGGATGATCGTGGCATTCCGCGCCAAGGTTACGATATTGTTGATGGCAACGGACAAAAAATAGGCACCGTTACCTCGGGTACAATGAGCCCCAGTTTAGGTATTGGAATTGGCTTAGGCTATGTGCCAAATGTTTTTGCCGCGGTAGACAGTAAAATAAACATCCAAATACGTAAAAATGCAATTCCTGCAACGGTTATAAAATTGCCGTTTTATAAATAATTTATGCCAGATTTTCAAGTCATTTTAGAAAGTATTTACCAAGATGCTATTAATGCTTCTGATAAAGGCATAGTGGCTTCATATATTCCTGAATTAGAACATATTGACAAAAATAATTTTGGTATTCATTTAAGAACTTCTGATGGGAAAAGTTATGGCATTGGTGATTATAAAAAGCGTTTTTCAATACAAAGTATATCTAAAGTTCTAGCTTTATCTAAAGCAATGGAACTTATTGGCGAAGCTATTTGGGAACGTATTGACGTAGAACCATCTGGACATAAATTTAATCAATTGGCATTATTAGAAATTGAAAATGGAATTCCTAGAAACCCATTAATAAATTCTGGAGCTATTGTAATTGCTGATATTTTGGTTTCAAACTTAAAAAATCCAAAAGAGGATTTCTTAAGCTATTTAAGAGATCTTACAGGCGATAATACGATTTGCTTTAATAAAGATGTGGCACTTTCAGAAAAACTAACTGGTTTTAAAAATTATGCGGCAGCTAATCTTTTAAAATCTTTTAAAAATTTACAAAACCCAGTTGATGAAGTTTTAGATTTCTACTTTCACCAATGTTCTATTGAAATGTCGTGTAGTCAACTATCAAACGCCTTTTATTTGTTTGCAAATAATGGCAGGTGTTTACAAGATAAATTACACATTACAGACGGACAAGTAAAACGTGTAAATGCCTTAATGCTAACATGTGGTTTTTATGATGAAGCAGGGGAATTTGCCTTTGAAGTTGGGCTTCCAGGAAAAAGTGGTGTTGGTGGTGGCATTGTTGCATTACTTCCAGATAAATTTGTAATTTCAACGTGGTCGCCTGGACTTAATAAAAAAGGAAATTCAAAATTAGGTATGTTGGCTTTGGCAAAATTTACTACAAAAACCAAACTATCCATTTTTTAGAATAGCTTCTATGTTGTGGTTGAATTATGAAAAGGCAAGAAAACAAGCATATTATTTTAATTTTAGGAGCAAGCGGATTTTTAGGCGGTGCCATTTACAAGGAGCTCTGCTCCTATTTTAGAACTTTTGGCACGTATAACATAACAAACAAAACGCTGGAAAAAAACCATCACTTTTTTCAGTATAATATTGAAGAAGATGATGTTTACGAAATTCTGGATATTGTAAAGCCAACTATAATTATTTCGGCGCTTCGTGGCGATTTTTCAAAGCAAGTTTTAGTGCATCAACATCTTGCGGAATATGTGTTTCTAAATAAGATAAAACTAATATTTCTATCGTCTGCAAATGTTTTTGACGCCTACAGCAAGTATCCAAGCTACGAAACCGATAAAACATACAGTAATAGTATTTATGGGCATTTTAAAATAAAAATTGAAAACATGTTATTGCGATTACCTAAAAAACAAGTCGCCATTTTACGCTTGCCCATGGTTTTTGGAAATCAGTCGCCCCGTGTGTTGGAAATACTTCAGCACATAAAAAACAAAACGGCTATCGAGGTATTTCCAAATTTAATTATGAATGTAACAACCGACACTAAAGTAACACAACAAACACATTATATAATCAACAGAAATAAATCGGGTATCTTCCATTTAGGAAGTACCGATTTGGTGCACCACGACGATTTTATTAAGGAAATGGTTAAATCATTGGGCAACCCTAAAGCCTTATTTAAACAGGTTTACACGACTAACGACGACAGGTATTTAGCGGTATTGCCAAAATATAATCTATTACCAAGAAACCTGCAGTTATTAAGTCAAGATATATTAACGGAATTAAAAATTTAATGGATCTTAATGCTTGAAATAAGAGCAGTGTAACTATAAATTTAAAACATAAATTATGAGTAAACTATCAAAAGACGACATAGAAAAAAAATTATTGCATTTACCAGATTGGGAGTATTATGATGATGCGATTCACGCCGAATTTGAATTCGAAAATTTTAAAGATTGCTTTAGCGCCATGAGCAGAATTGCTTTTGAATGCGAAGCCTTAAACCACCACCCAAATTGGAGCAACGTGTACAATGTGCTTACCATATCTTTATCAACGCACGATGCCAATGGGGTAACCAATAAAGATTTTAAATTGGCAAAAGCCATAGAGCATATTGTAGAGCCGGACGACGAATAGCGTATTCAGTGGGCAGCGGTAGTTTTCAGTATTTGTTTTTGGTCACAAAAACCATTAACAATAATAGAAACTTTCAGTTCTGCTTACTTTTTTTATTTTTACGTTTTAATTCAGTTTAACAAATTAACAACAAACAACTCAACATATTATGGGAAGAGCTTTCGAGTTTAGAAAAGCAAGGAAAATGAAGCGTTGGTCTGCAATGAGCAAAGCCTTTACACGCATTGGTAAAGATATTGTAATGGCGGTTAAAGAAGGTGGTCCAGACCCAGATAGCAATTCGCGTTTGCGTGCTGTTATACAAAATGCGAAGGCCGTGAACATGCCTAAAGATAACATTGAGCGCGCTATAAAACGTGCCAGCGATAAAAACCAAGGCGACTATAAAGAAGTGATTTTTGAAGGCTACGCACCACACGGTATTGCCGTTTTGGTGGAAACGGCAACCGATAACAACACACGTACCGTAGCCAACGTTCGCAGTTATTTTAATAAATGTGAAGGTAGTTTAGGCACATCGGGATCGGTGGTTTTTATGTTCGACCACACTTGTAATTTTAGAATTAATGCCGAAGGTTTAGACCCAGAGGAAATAGAATTGGAGTTTATTGATTTTGGTGCCGAAGAAGTATTTGCCGATGACGATGGCATTTTAATTTACGCGCCTTTTGAAAGTTTTGGAGCCATTCAGGCCGAATTGGAAAACCGTGACATTGAAATATTATCTTCGGGATTTGAACGCATACCGCAGGTGACTAAGCAATTAACAACAGAACAAGCTGAAGATGTTGAAAAGCTATTGGAAAAACTTGAAGAAGATGATGATGTGCAAAACGTTTACCACACCATGGAAGAAACCACCGAATAAACAACTTTAGCGTTCTATTAATTTCCCAACCATATTAGCGCATAAAAAAACTGCCCCCGAAATTTTTAAATTTCGGGGGCAGTTTTTTTATGGCTTTTTAAAGCACAATTTTAAAATACAATCAAAAATTAGTTTCCAGCTTCAATAGCTTCAACTCTTTCTTTCATTGCTTTATATTTAGCTGTTTCGCCAATAACACTGTAAATATTCATTAATGTTTTAGCAGCATTTATGTTTTTTGAATCAATAGCTATGGCTTTATCTAAATAAGGTATGGCGCTTTTGTATATATTTTGACGCTCTTCTCTTAACTCGTCATAGCGTAAATCATCTTTTTTAGAAGTTCCCAAACCGTTCATTTCCTCAATAATAGCTTGCTCACCATTTAAAATTAAGGCCGCCATATTTATATAAGCATTTATATAGTTTGGGTCTAATTCGATAGCCTTATCGTAATATTTTTTTGCACCTTCAGTATCTTCAGATTCTGCGGCAATTACACCCAAGTTATATTGCAACTCGGCATTTTCAGGGTCTTTTTGAGTTGCTATTTCCAATAGCTTTTTAAACTCTTCCTTGTTACCCATTTTAAAATGCACGTTGGCTTCAGAAAGTAACAAGTTAATATCGTCAGGACTTTCTGCCCTAGCATCTTTCATAGCCTCTAATGCCTTTTCGTTATTGCCTTGGCTTACGTAAATAAGAGCTACATTTTTAACGATTTCGGCTTTTTTAGATTCCGTTAATCGTTCACCTGGTTTAATATGGCTTTTAGCTTTTACAAAAAGATCGCGATTTGTTTTATCTAGCACCTCTTCTTCACCAGTTTCAACATTAGTAGCAAAGTATTCTTTTTGAATGCCGGTATAATCTAACTGTTTAAGCTCTTCGTATAGCTTTAAAGCTCTATCATATTCTTGAACATTCACAGCTGTAGCGGCAGCGTAATAAAGAAACAAGGTGTCTTTTGTAGACGTTCGGTAAGCATGCTCAAAGTGTTTTGAAGCAGTTGAAAAATCTTTGTCTTCGTAGGCCTGATTTCCTTTTGTTAAAATGTCGTTAGTCATGGTTTGCTTTAACGCAGTAACCTCATCACCATAAGCGCCATTAACATTTTCTAAGCTCTCTAAAGCCTTATCAATATCTTGACTTGAGCCTGCCCCATTTGCGTAAAGCGCTTGCCCTAACAAGTAATAATATTTGGCTTTGTTTTTGTCGTCCATAGAAGTCATTAAAGCCTCAGCTTGATTAAGTGCTGCTTTTGCTTCTGCAAAATTGTTTCCTTTAATAGCTTTTTCTGCAGATCTCAATTCTTTTTTTTGTGCAAATGAAAATGCACTTATTGAGATGGCTAAAGCTATAATTAATTGTTTTTTCATTTTATTAATAATATTTAGTTAATTGTCATTTTTGTTTTCGTTGTTATTATTATCAAGAGTTGTGCCATCTTCTGAAGCATCAGTATTTTCAATGGTTTCTGGATTTATCGTATTACCATTTTCATCTAATTCAACCTCATCTTCATCATGCATTACTTTGGCAACAGCCGCAATAGAGTCGTTTCCTTTTAGGTTAATTAATTTAACCCCTTGGGTGGCTCTTCCCATAACCCTTAAATCTTGAACGGCCATTCGAATAGCAATTCCCGATTTGTTGATAATCATTAAATCATCGTCATCGGTTACGTTCTTAATCGACACTAAGTTACCTGTTTTTTCTGTAATAGAAATAGTTTTTACACCTTTTCCGCCTCTATTGGTAATTCTGTAGTCCTCTAAACTTGAGCGTTTTCCATAACCATTTTCTGAAACGACAAGGATATCACTCTCCATATCATCAACCGCAATCATTCCAACAACCTCATCGGTTTTTTCGTCTTGCAAACGAATACCGCGAACACCAGAGGCACCACGACCCATTGGTCTGGTTTTGGCTTCTTCAAAACGGATGGCCTTACCAGATTTTAAGGCTAGCATTACTTGGCTTTCGCCAGTAGTTAGCTTCGCTTCTAATAATACATCATCTTCTTTAATGGTTATCGCATTGATTCCGTTGGTACGCGGACGCGAATATTGCTCTAAAGAGGTCTTTTTAACTTGACCTTTTTTAGTTGCCATAATGACATAATGGCTGTTTATATACGCTTCGTCCTTTAAATCTTGAGTACAAATGAAAGCCATTACTTTATCGTCTTGCTCAATATTTATAAGATTTTGAATAGCTCGACCTTTTGAGGTTTTACTGCCTTCTGGAATCTCGTAAACGCGCATCCAGAAACACTTTCCTTTTTGGGTGAAGAACAGCATATATTGATGGTTGGTACCCACAAATAGATGCTCTAAGAAATCTTCGTTACGTGTTGTTGATGCTTTTTGACCAACGCCACCTCTATTTTGTGTTTTGTATTCGGTTAATGAGGTACGCTTGATATAACCGGCATGCGAAATTGTGATGACCACTTTTTCATCCGGAATCATATCTTCGATACTTAAATCGCCACCTGCATATTCAATAGTTGAACGACGCTCATCACCATATTTATCCCTTACAACTTCCAATTCGCTTTTAATGATGTCCATGCGACGTTCTTTTTTATCAAGAATATCTTTTAAATCTTCAATGGTAAGCATTAAATCATCGTACTCCGAACGCAGTTTGTCCTGCTCTAAACCTGTAAGCTGACGTAAACGCATTTCGACAATGGCTTTCGCTTGAATTTCTGAAAGTTTAAAACGTTCGATTAATTTCTCGCGGGCTTCATCGGCATTTGATGATGCTCTTATAATTTTAATAACCTCGTCAATGTTATCCGAAGCTATAATCAATCCTTCTAAAATATGGGCGCGTTCTTCCGCTTTGCGCAACTCGTAAGTTGTACGGCGCACCACAACCTCGTGTCTGTGCTCAACAAAATAATGAATGAGCTCTTTTAAATTCAATAATTGCGGACGTCCATTTACCAGCGCAATATTATTAACACTAAAAGATGATTGTAATGCGGTGTATTTGAATAATTTATTTAGAACGATATTTGGAATGGCATCACGTTTTAAAACGTAAACAATGCGCATACCGTTTCTATCGGATTCATCGCGAATGGTTGCAATACCATCCATTTTTTTATCGTTTACCAAGTCTGCAGTTTTTTTAATCATATCTGCTTTATTCACCTGATACGGAATCTCTTCCACGACAATACATTCGCGCCCGTTTACCTCTTCAATATTGGCTTTGGCACGCATAACAATACGTCCGCGACCGGTGTGAAATGCTTCCTTTACGCCATCGTAGCCATAAATGGTTCCACCTGTTGGAAAATCGGGTGCTTTAATGTGCTGTATAAGTTCGTCAATTTCAATATCGTTATTTTCAATATATGCAATGGTTCCGTTTACCACTTCGGTTAAATTGTGCGGTGGCATATTGGTTGCCATACCCACGGCAATACCCGAAGCGCCATTTACCAAAAGCCCAGGAATACGGGTTGGCAAAACGGTTGGCTCTTGCAGCGTATCATCAAAATTTAATTTATGATCTACGGTTTCCTTGTCAATATCCGCCAGCATATCCTCAGATATTTTACGCATACGCGCTTCGGTATAACGCATTGCTGCAGGACTATCGCCGTCAATAGAGCCAAAGTTTCCTTGGCCATCAACCAACATATAGCGCAAACTCCATTCTTGCGCCATACGCACCATAGCGTCGTAAACCGAAGTATCTCCGTGCGGGTGATACTTACCTAAAACCTCCCCTACAATTCTTGCAGATTTTTTATGTGCTGAGTTTGCCCTAACACCTAATTCGTGCATCCCGTAAAGCACACGTCTGTGTACTGGCTTTAAGCCATCTCTTACATCGGGTAAGGCACGTGACACAATGACCGACATTGAATAATCAATGTAAGCCGATTTCATCTCATCTTCAATATTAATAGGGATCAATTTTTCTCCTTCTTCCATAAATATTTTAATTAAGTTTTTATGAATTTTTCAAAACATGCTAATATATAACTTTCATTAGTCATAGTAAGACTTTCAATCATATTTTTTCATGTTTTTTATTAACAATTTCACATCCTTTTTTAGTTAATAAGTATGCGGGTAAAAATTTTGATTTTATAAAGATTTTTTCGTCAATTAGCAATTTAAGGAACAGTTTTTGCCTTTAATAAACTATTATTATTATTTTTAATGCAGAAAGGAACAAGTTATGGATGATAATTTTTCACCAAGAGTAAAAGATGTAATTGCATTTAGCAAAGAAGAAGCGCTAAGATTGGGGCACGATTTTATTGGCACCGAACACTTAATGCTTGGGCTATTGCGCGATGGCGACGGTAAAGCCATCAACATTTTAAATGCCTTAGAAATTGATTTGAATCACTTAAGGCGAAAAGTAGAAATTTTAAGTCCTGCAAACCCCAATATAACTGTAGCTTCAAACCAAAAAAAGAACCTACACCTTACAAGGCAAGCAGAACGAGCTTTAAAAACAACATTTTTAGAGGCTAAATTATTTCAAAGTACGTCAATAAATACCGCTCATTTACTTTTATGTATTTTAAGAAATGAGAACGACCCCACTACCAAGCTTTTAAATAAGCTGAAAGTCGATTACGACAATGTAAAAGAACAATTTAAACTTATGATTACGAACGATAACGATTATATAGAGCCAAAATCTGAATCTTTTCAAGATGACGATACCGGCGCGCAAGGCGATGCCGCAAAGGACAATATATTTAATGCGCCATCGGGTAAGGCAAACAAAAAATCCAAAACCCCTGTTTTAGATAATTTTGGGCGCGATTTAACCGCTATGGCCGATGAAGGAAAATTAGACCCGGTTGTTGGCCGCGAAAAAGAAATCCAGCGCGTGTCGCAGGTTTTAAGTAGACGAAAGAAAAACAATCCGCTTTTAATTGGCGAACCCGGAGTTGGTAAATCTGCCATTGCCGAAGGTTTGGCGCTGCGCATTGTAAAACGAAAAGTGTCGCGTATTTTGTTTAACAAACGCGTGGTAACCTTGGATTTGGCAAGTTTGGTTGCCGGTACTAAATACCGCGGACAGTTTGAAGAACGCATGAAAGCAGTAATGAACGAGCTTGAAAAAAACGACGATGTGATTTTGTTTATTGACGAAATCCACACCATTGTTGGTGCCGGTGGCGCCACAGGAAGTTTAGATGCTTCAAACATGTTTAAACCGGCGTTGGCACGCGGAGAAATACAATGTATTGGCGCCACAACACTTGATGAATACAGACAGTACATTGAAAAAGATGGTGCTTTAGAGCGTCGTTTCCAAAAAGTTATAGTAGAACCCACTACGGTTGCGGAAACCATTGAAATCCTCAATAACATTAAGGGCAAATACGAAGAGCATCATAACGTAGATTATACACAAGAGGCTATTGAAGCTTGTGTGAAATTAACCAATAGGTATATGACCGAACGCTTTTTACCAGACAAAGCCATTGACGCTTTAGACGAAGCTGGGTCGCGTGTTCACATTACAAATATTGATGTTCCGAAGCAAATTCTTGAACTGGAAAAACAGCTTGAAACGGTTAAGGAAACCAAGAATTCGGTTGTTAAAAAGCAAAAATATGAGGAAGCCGCCAAACTTCGAGATGATGAAAAACGCATTGAAAAAGAATTGGCTACAGCTCAAGAAAAATGGGAAGAAGAAACCAAACAACACCGCGAAATTGTTACCGAGGACAATGTAGCCGATGTGGTATCGATGATGACGGGCATTCCCGTAAACAGGATTGCACAAACCGAAATCAATAAACTTGCCGAATTGCCAAACCTTATTAAAGGAAAAGTTATTGGACAAGACGAAGCGGTTGCCAAGGTGGTTAAAGCTATACAGCGTAATCGTGCGGGGCTTAAAGACCCAAACAAACCAATTGGTTCATTTATATTTTTAGGGCAAACCGGTGTTGGTAAAACGCAGTTGGCCAAAGTGCTATCGCGCGAATTATTTGATAGCGAAGACTCTTTGGTAAGAATAGATATGAGCGAATACATGGAAAAATTTGCCATTTCAAGATTAATTGGTGCGCCTCCAGGATACGTAGGTTATGAAGAAGGCGGACAATTAACCGAGAAAGTAAGACGCAAGCCGTATGCCGTTATTCTTTTAGATGAAATTGAAAAAGCACATCCAGATGTGTTTAACATGCTATTGCAAGTACTTGACGATGGTTATTTAACCGATAGTTTAGGCCGAAAAATTGATTTTAGAAACACCATAATTATCATGACTTCTAATATTGGTGCCCGAAAACTTAAGGATTTCGGAACAGGTATTGGTTTTGGAACCGCGTCGCAAAAAGCGCAGGAAGATGCCAATGCAGTCAAGATTATTGAGAATGCACTAAAAAAATCGTTCGCACCGGAGTTTTTAAATAGAATTGATGACGTTGTTGTTTTCAATCCTTTGGAAAAAGAAGATATCAACAAAATTATTGATATCGAATTGGACAAACTGTTATTACGAATTGAAGATTTAGGCTATGTTTTAAAGCTTACCAAAAGCGCAAAAGATTATATAGCAGACAAAGGTTTCGATAAGCAATATGGCGCAAGGCCACTTAAACGAGCTATTCAAAAATACATTGAAGATGCGTTGGCCGAAGAAATCATTACTTCGCACGTTCAAGAAGGCGATAAGATTAAAATCGATTTGGATAAAAAATCGCAAGAACTTAAAATCACTATTGAAAAATCAGAAAAACCGACAGAGTCGTAGTGCTTCATTTTTCAACTTATTAAAAAAGCTCAAAATTAATCTTTTGAGCTTTTTTTTTGTGAAAATTGTCTATATTAGATTTATGAAAACAACATTAACCTTTTCAATTGCGACCATAGATGTCTATGATAATTATGTTGTTTCTGTAATTAATGAGGGGGTTACCGTAACCATGGAATCCAATAAAATTTTGGAAGATATCGCCGAAACTTATTTTCCAAATAAAAAATTTGTGTACATAACGCATCGTGTAAATTCGTACTCGGTGGATCCTGTTAATTACACCCGTACTTCTAAAATAGAAAACCTAGCAGGATTTGCAGTTGTTTCAAAAAACAACGTCGCATTGAGCAATGCTGAAATTGAAAAAACTTTCTTAAAAAAACCTTTCGCTGTATTTAGCAATTTAGATGACGCTATAGCGTGGGCGGAATCTATTGTTACATCCGAATAAGCTTTTTTCACATTCCACTCGCAAAATTAAATCCTACCTTATGTTACGATTTAATTTTTTTTCCTCAAACTGTAACAAACCAAAACCTTCTTAATCTATACTATAACAATTTGTTTTTTTTTGACGCCAACTAATTTAAATACTGAACAACTTGTAAAGCTTTGTATAGCCAAAAACCAATCTGCGCAATTGGAAATTTACAACCGCTATTACAAGGCCATGTACAACACAGCCCTCCGAATTGTAAAAAACAATTTTGAGGCGGAAGATGTTATGCAAGACTCTTTTTTGTTGGCGTTTACAAAACTAGAGAGTCTAAAAGACGTAAAAATATTTGGCGCATGGTTAAAACGAATTGTAATAAACAACAGTATTTATCACTATAAAAAAAACTGTAAAAACAACGAGGTTCCTTTAGATGATGTTCTGTATAAAGTTGAAGACAACAACGCGGGTATCGATAGCCATTATGAGTTTACAAACCTTAAAGCGCAACATGTTTTAAGCACCATGAAAACCTTAAAGGATACATACAGAATTGCTTTAACCTTAAACCTGATTGAAGGTTACGATTACGAGGAAATAAGCGAGATTATGAATATCTCAAACGCCAATTGCCGAACAACCATATCGCGGGCCAAAGCAAGTTTAAGGCAAAAATTACAAGTGGTAATACACAATTAAAATAAAAAAAGATGAGTCACGATACTTTAGATAAACTATTTAAAAGACTGGAAAACGATTTTGATGTTGAAGCACCTTCAGCAGATCACGAGCAACGGTTTTTAGATAAATTGAATAAAAATGGCGCGCTACCACTGGTTAAAGCTGATAAACAAAGGCGTCGTTTATTAAAACCCTTAATTGGTGTAGCCGCCTCTTTAGCTTTATTGATTACGTTTTTTATTGGGTTGAATAAAAATGAAGTGCCTAACGATTTGGCAAGCGTATCGCCTAAAATGGCCGAAACCCAGAACTTTTTTGCCTCAACAATTGCCGAGGAATTAAGTAAAATTGAAAATGAATCTTCGCCAGAAACCAAAATTTTAATTGAAGATACCATGCGAAGAATGAAAGCTTTAGAGACTGAATACGAATCGTTAAAAGACGATTTAGCTGAAAGTGGCGACGATAATCGGGTTATATATGCCATGATTTCAAATTTTCAGAATAGGATAGATTTATTACAAAACACATTACAACAAATCAATACAATCAAACAATTTAAAAACTTAAGCCATGAAACTAACATTACCATTTAAAACACTAATAATGTTATTTATGTTGCCGTTTTTTGTTACTGCAGCAACAGATAAAGGGGGGAAATACACCAAGAAAAAAACCATTAATAAAGAGTATTCAGTCGCATCAAATGCCTTGTTAAGCGTTGATAACAGCTATGGAAACATTGATGTCGTAACTTGGAACGATAACAGAATCGTTTTCGAAATTACCATTACCACTACTGGAAACGACGAAGAAAAGGTTCAAGAAAAACTCAATGATATTACTGTGGATTTCGAAGCATCATCTAAAAGTGTGTCGGCAAAAACAAAATTCAATAAAAGCAAATCAAAATCGTGGTGGAATTGGAATGGCAAAAACAAAGTAAGCATGAAAATAAACTACATTGTTAAAATTCCTATTACCAATAGCGTAGCCTTAAATAATGACTACGGAAATATAAATGTTGATAAACTTGAAGGTCATGCCAAACTAAACTGCGATTACGGAAAAATAACCACCAAGGAATTGCTTGCCGATAATAATTCAATAAACTTTGATTACAGTAAAGGCTGCTATTTTGAATACATAAAAAGCGGAAAAATCAATGCGGATTACAGTGAGTTTACAGTCTCGAAAACCAATAGTATAGACATAAACGCCGACTATACAAATTCAAAAATTGAAACCGCCGAAGATGTCACATATAATTGTGATTACGGCAGCATGAAAATTGAAAAAGCGAATAATATAACAGGAAACGGCGACTATTTAACCACTATAATTGGAGATGTTTATAAAAGCGTTTCGCTTAAAGCAGATTACGGAGCTATAAAAATAGGCAACATGACGCAAAATGCTGGAAACATAAGCATTGACTCGGAGTACACTGGCATTAAAATAGGCTTTGCACCCAACTACCATTTCAATTTTGAAATTGATTTAGATTACGCATCTCTTAAAAGTAGCGATGGTTTGCAATTTTCAACAAAAAAAGAAAACGGAACAGGGAAATATTATAACGGACACTACGGAAATGCCAATTCAGGCAATACCATTAAAATAGAATCCGATTACGGCAGTGTATCATTATCAAAAAACTAACAATCATTAATCAAAAAACGAACAGATGAAAACATTAATCAAAAAACAAACCTTATTGGTTTTTGCAAGCTTGCTTTTGGCAACAACGGCTTACGCACAATCAAAATCCATTAAAGGCAATGGCAACCTGACCACGGTTACCAGAACTACAGATAGCTACGACGCCATTAAATGTGCCGGCCACATGGATTTTATATTAGTAAGCGGAAACGAAGGAAACATTACCATTGAAGGGGAGGACAATTTGCTTGAGTACATTGTTACCGAAGTAAAAGACAATGTTTTAAAAGTAAAGGTGAAAAAAGGTAAAAACCTTAAATCAAGTAAAAACAAAACCATAAAAATCACGATTCCGTTTAAGGACATCAACAAAGTAGCGCTTGCGGGTTCCGGCGATTTATGGAATAAAGACGTGATAAATGCAACCAATTTAGTTGTTGCTTTAGCAGGTTCGGGCGATATAGTTTTAGATGTTAAAACCACATCTGTTGAAGGCTCCATAGCGGGTTCGGGCGATCTCACATTAAAAGGCAGCACTAATTATTTAAAAGCCAAAGTTGCCGGCTCTGGCGATTTTCACGGATTCGATTTACAAGCCAACAATACCGAGGTTTCCGTAGCGGGTTCAGGTGATGCCGAAGTGGTAAGCACTGATAATTTAAAAGCAAGAGTAGCAGGTTCTGGCGACATTGTTTACAAAGGAAACCCTAAAAAAGACACTAAGGTTTCCGGTTCTGGCAGTATTACCAATTAACCTTTATTCTATGTTTCCAAAGAACGAAGTGACGACCTAAAGAGTTTTTTGAATTTAAGTTGTCAGGTTGAGCTTATCGAAAAGCGAAATTGATTATTTAATAAGCTAAAATATTTCGACAAGCTTAACCTGAAATAGAATTAGATTTTTCAGACAGCCTCACCATTTGTAAAGTCGCTTTAATCTGATGTTTTCCATTTAATATTACACCCAATACTTGGCTTTTGCAATTGGGTGTTTTCTTTGTTTGCCAATAGACAATCTAAGGCATGCCGCAAATCTTTTCCGGTAACTGGCAATCCGTTGGCAGGGCGCGAATCGTCTATTTGTCCCCTATAATCCAGTTTTAAATCGGCGTTAAAAACATAAATATCTGGTGTGCAAGCCGCATCGTAAGCTTTAGCGATATCTTGGGTTTCATCATATAAATAAGGAAATGGATACCCTTCTTTTTTAGCTTGAACGGTCATTTTTTCTGGAGAATCTTGCGGATAATTTACCACATCGTTACTGGAAATGCCAATAAAAGACACACCTTTTTCAGCGTAAGCGTTTGCTATAGCAACCAGTTCTGCGTTTACATGAATGACAAACGGACAGTGGTTGCAAATAAACATAATCACCGTTGCCTTGTTTCCCTTTAAATTTTGAAGCGTTAATTTTTTTCCGGAAACCGTGTCGAACAAGTTGAAATCTGGAGCCTGTGTTCCCAAAGGAACCATATTTGAAGGTGTACGTGCCATAATTTTCAGTTTATTCAAAGTTCGTCATTTTCTACTAAAAAACTTTAAAAGAGCGTGTGAAATTTGTTTCTAGTTCATTTAAATAAAATATAATTTAAAATTTCCAGGAACCATTTTAAAATTCATTTGGTAAATTGTATTTTTAAAAAATGAATAACACGATAACTTTTGAAGATTTTACGAAAGTAGATTTGCGAGTGGGCACCATTATAGAGGTAAACGATTTTCCCGAAGCGCGACAACCCGCTTACCAGCTCACTATCGATTTTGGGGATTTAGGCATTAAAAAATCTTCTGCACAAATAACCACCTTGTATACCAATGACGCCTTGTTAAATAAGCAAATTGTAGCTATTGTAAATTTTCCTAAAAAACAGATTGCCAAATTTATGAGCGAATGTTTGGTTTTAGGTGCTGTAAATGGTGAAGATGTTATTCTTTTAAACCCAGAAAACAGGGTAAAAAACGGAACGCCCGTTTCTTAGTGTATGCAGCAATTAGACAACGTTCAGATAAATTTTGACACCAACGCCCTTTGGGTTTTAAATGTTGCGCTCGCATTGGTTATGTTCGGGGTTGCATTGGGGATTTCGCTAAGTGATTTCAAGAATTTAATCAAACAACCCAAGCTGGTTTTATTGGGCATTGTATCGCAATTTGTCTTGCTGCCTTTTGTAACGTTTTTGTTTATACTGCTTATAAAACCCCAACCAAGTATTGCCTTGGGAATGATGATGGTAGCAGCGTGCCCCGGGGGAAACGTGTCTAATTTCATGACGAGTTTGGCTAAAGGAAACACTGCGCTATCAGTTAGTTTAACGGCATTTGCTACGTTTTTGGCCATGGTTATGACGCCTTTTAATTTTCAACTTTACGGAAATTTATACCAACCCACAGCGGAAATTTTAATAACCGTACAATTAGAACCTTTTGAGTTGGTAAAACTTGTTGTTCTTATTCTCGGTATGCCATTAATTTTAGGGATGTTGTTAAGATATAAAAATGAATTGTTAGCCGATAAACTTTCCAAAATCTTAAAGCCTTTATCCATTGTTATATTTATAGCCATAGTAATTTTGGCATTCTCAAAAAATCTAGAAGTTTTTAACAACTATATCCACCATGTTTTATTCATAGGAATCAGTCATAATATATTGGCCATTATGGTTGGGTTTTTAGTGGCTCGCCTATTTAAATTGTCATTTAAAAATCAAAAAACACTAGCGATAGAAACAGGAATCCAAAATTCAGGTTTAGGGTTATTGCTCATTTTCACATTTTTTGACGGTATTGGCGGTATGGCTATTTTAGCAGCCTTTTGGGGCATTTGGCATATTGTTTCCGGCTTGTTATTGGCTTGGTTTTGGTCTCATAAAAAAAGAAGTTTAGCATATTGAAATTTATCTGGTTATATAGCGTTCGATTATATTTAAGTATTGGCATGTTTTTTTATTTCAGAAGAATAAAAATTTACCATGTTGAAAACGTATCAAAAAACAAACCCATTTTATTGTTGAGCAATCATCAAAACGCCTTGTTGGATGCCTTATTAATTGCAACAAAAAGTGGTAGGTTTTCGTACTTTTTAACACGGGCCGCAGTTTTTAAAAAGACATTGGTAAGCAAGCTTTTGATGAGTTTACAAATGCTTCCCGTTTATAGAGTTCGCGATGGCTGGAGCAACATAACAAATAATAATGCCATATTTGAAACCTGCACCGAACTGCTAAACAAAAATGAAGCTATTGTTATTTTTCCTGAAGGTAGCCATAATTTAAAACGCGCCGTAAGGCCATTAAGCAAAGGTTTTACAAGAATTGTATTTGATACTTTGGAAAAATATCCTGATACGGATTTACAAATAATTCCCGTGGGTTTAAATTTTGAAAATGCTGAAAAATTCCCGGATAGTACATCCATATATTTTGGAAAACCATTATCCGCCAAAAATTTTATTTCAGAAAACAGAAACGAGGATGTGCTGAAATTAAAGGCCAGAATCCAATCTGAAATAGCACAGTTAACCACGCACATACCATCGGATAATTATGATGAAACTGCAGCGACATTAAACCGTTTGCAAGTTGATTATTTAAACCCGAAAGCAGTAAATTCCTGCATTGCAAATCATTTTGAAAACTGTGAAACGAATCGGAAACCAAAAATAAAAGGAATCCGATTGATATTTAAAGCATTACTGATTTTAAACCTCCTTATACCCTATTTAATCTGGAAGTTTGTGGTACAACCAAAAATAGACGAGATTGAGTTTCTATCTACTTTTAGATTTGCCATCGCCATCACTTTAGTGCCTTTTTATCTTTTAATTGTTTGGTTGTTTTTAACTTTTTTATTCGGTATTAAAATCGCATTAATCTATGTGGTTTCAGTTTTGATAATTTCACTTTTAGCTGTAAAATTATAATTCCTTTCTAAAGAAAATAGCATTTAAAAACAGTTTGTTTGTGCCATACCAAAACGCTCTAAAATTGGTGTTATCCGTAAAGGCAACCACTTTGCCTTTTCCTAATTTTTTAATTTGAACAGGAACGGTTTCTGCCAAAACATCTAAATTAGGTTTGGAAATGTAACCGCTTAAAAGCGGATTTTTTGTGTATTGTATGGGGTTGTTATAGCTTAAAGAATCTGCTTTTATAAAAACGGTGGTGTTTCTAAACAACGCTATTTTATCATTTTTATACCCGAAATTTATAGGATGCGATCGGTCTTGTTTTGCTTCAAAAATAGCACCACCAATAACCTGAGCGCCATTAAAATCGCTTTTTTCGTCAAAGCTTATGTTTTTGGCCTGCACATTGGTTTTCTTAAATTCCAACTTAACAAATTCTTTTTCTTTAAGCCATTTTACGGTATTTCTAAATCCAATGAGGGTGCCTCCGTTTTCTATCCAAGCCTTAAGTTTTTTGGTGTTCGATACATTTAAAGACCTCATATTTGGGACAACGATGGTGTTGTAGCGATTTAAATCTGCACGGTTAATGGTTTTGGTGTCTAGTTTTGTTGCCGTAATATTAAAACGCGTATCAAATAAATGCCAAATTTCGCCAGCGTCGTAAGAGGTTATGCCATCGCCAACCAACAAAGCGATTTTTGGTTTTTCCAAAGTTTTAAATTTCCGGCTTCCTAAATCTATCCCATCTGTTAACCCTGTATGTACCCCATCAATTTGCACATGGTTCTCTTTGGCTAATTTGTTTAAAAGCGCGTACAAATCTTCGCCATTTAATTTTTGATTTTGAACAGGAATTAAAAGCGTTCCATAGTCATAATCTTTATTATTCATGCTAAAAGGCTTCAAGGCCACTTTGGTACGAACACCCTTTTTTAGAAGCTGATTCAACAGTTTTGGCGCATAATATTCGTGCCATTCCAACAAATAAGCGTAATTACTTCGCTTTGAAACCTTACCGTCTTTGGGCTGAAAATCGATTATTCGCTCACCCAAATTATTTGTTGAAACATTTTCGGCATAGTCCAAATTAAATGCCAAAGGCAAGGTCCATGCAGAAATATCGTAAAACAAACTATCTTGAAACGTGGTGCGTTTTTCAAACATAGCATTGATTAATCGAGTGTTTTTCTGGTTTTTAGGAACGATGTAACTATACCCTTTTTTAAAACGTTTTCCGTTTGCGGTAAAATCTTGTTTTATATCGTGGAATTTAATGTTATGCCGATTTAATATTTCTGCCAAATGATAGGTTTTTGCAGCATCTTTTTCATCACCAAAAACAATCGCCTTGGTTGCTTGTTTCGCGGCTTCTTGTCTGGCATTTTTATAAAAATCGTGTTGGTAGCTTAAAATAGCTTCGCGCATATTTGTTGCGGCTTTCAATGTGGATAATGCGGTGGTGAGTTGATTCCTGATGGTAAACGGAAAAGTTAAAACACCGTTTTCGCTTTCCTGCATATGCCCTCTAGAGCTGGCTTGCTCAAATAAAATTCCAATACCGCCGTTTATATCCGGAAATGTAGAGCCTTTGCCGTAATAAAAATCATCATAGCTTTCTTCCGAATAGTATAAAGAGCCTATTTTGTTTAATGCTTCCGCATGGAAATTCCCGATTTTTTTTGTCAGTTCCTGATTCAATTTAGGTGTTAAAGGATGTGTTCTTGAAGGAATACCTGGTTGAAAAAAAAACGTGGTGTTCGTTCCCATTTCATGGTGGTCGGTTAGAATATTTGGCAACCATTTATGAAAGGATTCTATTCTTGCACGAGATTCCGGCAATTGCACGGGCAACCAATCGCGGTTCATATCAAACCAATAATGATTGGTTCTTCCACCGGGCCAAACCTCACTATATTCCCTATCGTTTGGATCTGGGTTTAAATTGATGTTTTTATTGGTATTTGCCCAATAGGCAAAACGCTGTAAACCATCAGGATTTAAACATGGGTCTAACAAAACAACCGTATTATCCAACAATGCGTTTATGTAATCATCTTCTGCAGCAGCTAAATGATATGCTAGCAGCAAACTCGAATTGGAACCACTGGGTTCGTTTCCATGAATGGAAAACCCTTGATAAACCACAATGGGCATATCGGCTGTATTTACGCCGTCATTATTGGTTGCATCGATATGCTTTTTACGAATAGCATCGATATTTTGATGGTTTTTAGGTGAAGTGATTGTTAGCAATAAAAGCGGCCGGTTTTCAAAGGTTTTGCCTCTATCTTCTAAAGTAATTCTATCCGATGCCTCAGCAAGGGCGTACATATATTGCACGAGTTTGTCGTGTGTTACGTGCCATTCGCCAACTTGATGTTCAATAATGTTTTCTGGCGTTGGGATATTTTTGTTATAACTTATGTCTTGTGAAAGATAATACGATAAGTCCGTCTGGTTTTGCGATATCGCAACAAAAGATGTTAAAAAAAAAATTATAATAAGTTTATTCATTGTCGGTTAGGTTAGTTTATAAATATAAAAAAACCACTACAAATAACGATAACGATTTTTGTAAATTTTAGGACGACAAGACACACCATTAACCGCCTGTTTTTTAAGCATATAGCCCAAACTTACTTAAATTTTTATTATTTTTAATAAAATCATTAATTATGAAGCTATTAATCCCTCTCTTTTGTGCTTTAGGTTTAATCTTTCAAACTTCGGCACAAGAACAAAAAGCACCATCTCCAATCTTATTTATCTACGATGCCAGTGGCTCCATGTGGGGTCAACTTGATGGTAAAACAAAAAAGGAAATTGCTTCGGAAGTATTGGCAACAGCCGTAAACAATCTACCGGATAACCAAAATATTGGGTTAATGGCTTACGGACATAACAAAAAAGGCGATTGCAGCGACATTGAGTTTTTGGTCGATTTACAAAACGCATCCAAAAGTCAAATTACAAATGCGGTAAGCGGTATGAACGCTTTAGGAAAAACGCCTTTGGCACGTTCGGCTGCACTGGCCATAAATTCATTAAAAAACAGTAACACCAAAGCGACCATTATTTTAATTACCGATGGCATTGAATCTTGCGATGGTGATATTTGCGATGTGGTTTCAACGGCAAAAACCGAAGGTATCGACTTTAAACTTCATATTGTAGGCTTCGGACTTAAAGAAAGTGAAACTGAACAATTGAAGTGTGCTACCGATGCTGGTGGTGGAACGTATTACGATGCTTCAAACGCCAGTGGTTTAAGTGAAGGGCTTACCGAAGCTACATCGCAAACCATTGATGATCCAAAAGGCAATTTTTCCATTTTTGCCGCAAAAAACGGCAAACCTGTTGATGCTTGGGTTAAAATAGTAAAGGCGGATACAAATAAAGAAGTTGATGGCACAAGAACCTATCGCGATACGGGTTGGGTGTATCTGCCTCCTGGAAAATATAAAATGATTGTCAACCCTTTAGAAAACACCAAAATTAAAGGAACTACAATAAATATTGAAAGTATTAAAGACAAAATCGGACATAAAACGGTAAGTTTTGATGGCGGAAAAATCAATCTTTTAACACTTAATAATAATGAAGGTTGGGATGCCACAAGTAAAGTAAAAACTCAAGATGGAGAAGTTGTTGGTGGCAGTAGAACTTATGGAAGAACGCAAACCATTGAAGTAAACCCCGGTACTTACGATATTGAAGTTATGGGTTTACGCATGAAAGGTTTAGAAACCAAATACACAATTGAAGATGTTATAGTTGAACCCGGTAAAACCATTGAAGTTTCGCATAATTTTAAAACAGGCATTGCTATGATTGGTGTGAAAAGTGGAGAAACACTAGTAGATGCCGTAGTAAGCATTAAGGAAAAAATATCTGGTAAAAATGTAGCAGGCAGTAGAACCTACACATCAAATAGCAGCAACCCCAGAGAATTTATATTAAACCCTGGAATTTACGAAGTCAAAGTTAGTGCTGTAAAAAAAGAATACGCTGGCAAAAAAGAAACCTTTACCATTGAAGTTAAACAAGGAGAAACCGCTACCAAAATAATTCATTTTTAATTATG
Source organism: Hwangdonia seohaensis (assembly GCF_031932625.1). Lineage (NCBI taxonomy): Bacteria > Pseudomonadati > Bacteroidota > Flavobacteriia > Flavobacteriales > Flavobacteriaceae > Hwangdonia > Hwangdonia seohaensis. The sequence goes on along the minus strand of NZ_JAVSCK010000003.1, from coordinate 787,060 downwards.
GCACATCAACTGTTTAAACCCTTTAGTTTTTTAATGTACTTTTTAGCACTAATCGCCTTTTTCTTTTTAGGGCTGATTTACGCAGGAATCACCGAAGCCGGAAAAGGGCAAATGTTAGCAGGCGGCGCTATTGTTTTTGGCTACGGTGTTATTGGCGCTTTTATTGGCTTGTGTTTAGCACTTGTTTTAGCCTATAATTTAAAAAGGCATTTTATTATAAAAATCAATGTTTTGTTGGCTTTAATTATTGCCACTTCGTTTGCATATTTTACTATTAAATATCAAAAACGCCAAAAAGAAAAAGAACAACAAAAAATGGAGCAACAAAAAACAAAAAGACCGACCGCTCCGGTTGAAAATAAAACAGCAAAAACCATAGCGATGGTTGCTAAAAACAATTCAGCTATTAAACCCAAAAGTCATATGGGTTTGGGCATGTTTACCCCAAATTTCCACGAGAACAAAACCCTCTATTTTTACGGTAATTTAACCCAAGGAAAATCGGTTCAAGAGCATACGCCAATAGACAGTATCACCTTTAAACAATTGGAATACGGTGGTTTTGATATTGCTACCGCACCGCCTTGGTTAGTGCCCGATCATTTAAAATTAGATTACGATATGCTGTATTTTAAAGTTCAATCCATATCCCATGATTTTATTGAAGTCACCGTTAACACCACTAACAACCAAACCGGTTTTGTTGACCGCTATGCTGGGAAATTAATGTATTGGCCCGAGTTTCTTTTGGGCATTAATAGCGTGGAGTTTCCCAATCCCGAAATTCATAATATCTTTACAAGACCCTTTGAAGAAGCGGGCACCATAAACACGCCGTACAGTTTTATGCGGCCACTAAAAATTAAGGACGAATGGATGTACGTGGCGTTGCTGGATTACAATTTTAATATGAAAGGCCATGGTTGGATTCGATGGAAAAAAGATGGCAAAATGCTGATTATTTATTCATTGCTAAGTTGAAAAACACTGTAATTACTCTCTTAGCTTCCCACTGAAAACACTCACTTTTGAATTGAATGGATTTCCCGAGGCACGCCGAAGCATCACCACTTGTCCGCAATGCCAAAGCGCATCTGCAATTGGCCCGTTAATAAGATTCCAAAACGGAAATCTATCGTTATCAAATTTAGAAATATCTTCGGTTGCTTTTAAAATTTCCGAAGCCTCCTTAATGTTTAACAGGGTTTGTTTTCGTTTTTGTTCAAAGGTAAATTCCTTTTGGTTTTCATCTCTTTTTTCTTCGGATAAAGCATTCAGTAGAAAATTAGATAATCCCAATAAATGATCGATGGTTTCAGCACTCGTTCGTCCGCTTTCACTGGGTTTATAATTCAGGTCTTCTTGTCGTAAGCCTTCGGTTGCCCAATAATATCTAAAGCCCAAACCATCAACCATTCTAGCGGCTACGGTTCCTGCGGTATAAGTTTCCGGATATTCCGGAATTTCGTAGTACGGTAATTTTTCTTCAGATTGTGCCATAACAACTGTTGTTAATATTAAGGCTATTATTAGAGTGAATTTCTTCATTTTATTTAGGATTTAAAGTCATAACATAATCGTAACTTTCGTTTAAATAATTTGCGACGTTATCTAAATCTTCAAGCATGTGGTCTGGAATTAACACATAACCTTTCATGACCGCACCGTAAGATTTATATGTTGAGGAACTGAATGCTTTTATGTATTCTTCTTGTACCTCTTTTGAAAATCGAATGCCTATTTCACCGGCCTTATTCAGCAATGAAAACATATACCCATTTGCCGAAGTATAAATCATCGATTTTCCTTTTCGCTCAAATCTCGGGCATTTATTAACGAGTTCGTCGTAAATTTTCAGTTTTTCTTCCCACATATAAAAAAGTTTAAATCAATCCTTTATTTGGTCGTCATTCAATATTGGATTCACCCCATATTTATCATACAAATACACCAATGCGGTCATGGTTGCCGCGCCCAATTCCAGCTCGCGTTTATTAACGTGCTCAAAGGTGTCGTTGGCGGCATGATGGTGATCGAAATACCGTTGGGAATCCGGACGTAAACCTGCCAATACATTGGTGTTGCTTTTTAACGGGCCAACATCGGCACCGCTTCCGCCCCTTTCAAAATAATGGATAAAATACGGTTTAAATAAAGGCTTCCAACTTAATATTTGATTGAAACTGGCATCGTTACAATCGAAACTAAAACCTCTCGGTGTAAATCCGCCCGCATCACTTTCCAATGCAAATATGTGGTTTTCACCTTTCTGTTTGGCAACCTCGGCGTATTTATTGCCGCCCCGCAATCCGTTTTCCTCATTCATAAACAATACGACTCTGATACTGCGTTTTGGCTTAATTCCAGACTCCTTTAATAGCCTTAAAACGTCCATAGACTGTACCACTCCGGCACCATCGTCGTGCGAGCCATCACCTAAATCCCATGAATCTAAATGGCCGCCAACTATAATGTATTCATTAGGGAATTCGCTTCCGGTAATTTCGCCAATCACGTTATGCGACAACACATCGTCCAACTGTTTGCAATTTTGCTTAAAATAGAATTTTAGCGATTTGTCCAGCTTTAACATCGAGCTCAACAATTCCGCATCATTAGTGCTTATAGCCGCAGACGGAATGCGTTTATTAACAGGCAGGTTGCCATAAGTCATGCTGCCCGTATGTGGCAAATCGTCCAATCGTAAATTCATGGAGCGCACAATAACACCCACAGCACCGTATTTGGCAGCTTCAACGGCACCCATATAGCGTTGGTTTACGCAACCTCCGTAGGCCTCGAAAGTACTAATAACATCGGGTTGCATCGGCCGATTGTAAAACACGATTTTACCTTCAATATGTTCTTTTCCTAAAATCCCTAGCTCATCAAAGTTTTTAACTTCAACAATATTTGCTTTAAGCCCCATTGCTGGAGTTGCTATGGAGCCGCCCAATGCACAAATGTTTACGTTCGTGGTTTTTTTGGTGCCAAAACCACTGGGAGCCGTTTCGATATAGGCAAATTCTTTGGCGCCACGCACCCATTTTGGAACCATAACGGGTTGCAACCACACTTTATCTAATCCTAATTTTTCAAGTTCTGCCTTGGTGTACGCCACCGCTTTTTCGGCATTTAAAGAACCTGACAACCGCCCTCCTATTTGGTTTGACAAATGATTTAACCAATCGTAACTTTTACCGTTTGTTAGGGATTGGGTATAAATTTCTCTTATAACCTGTTCGTCGGTTTGGGAAAAACTAATTATGGAACTTGATAATGTTATTAATAAAAAGATTCGTTTCATATGAATTGCTATTAAGTGGATTCCTGCTTTACTGAAACAAGTACAGCACAAGTCGCAGAAATGACAAACTTAAATTATTTTAAAGTTTAAATATACTATTTATTGAAAGTTGAGTGCTAACTTGAAACATAAATTTGTTTTAATTACCCGCGGCAAGTGCGTTAACGATTGATGCGGCATCCTTTTTAAAAATTAATAGCACTAAAACAGCTTAAAACTAAAATTAGACAGATTGCACCATTTGTTCCGCCTTCGCAATGACGTTTTAAAAAGATATAGCGGAAAGCGTGTTAAAACGCCCAAATAATACTACTCGTTGTTTAGTAAATTTATGTATTCCACTAGGTTTGCTTTTACTTCATCATCTAGCTCTGGCTCTTTAATATCGGTGTATTGGCTCAGGGTGTCGAACATGATTTTGGCGACAATGTAGCGGGCTGTGGGCTTGTCGTTTGCAGGAATATTGTACCAAGGCGCATGTGGTTTTGAGGTGCGGTTAATGGCATCTTCGTAACAGTTTTGGTATTTGTCCCAAAGGGCACGCTCCTTTAAATCGTCTGGTGAAAATTTCCAATGTTTTTCCTTTTTATTCAAACGGCGAAGCAACCTGTTTTTTTGTTCGTCTTTTGAAAGGTTTAAATAAAACTTAAATATAATGGTGCCATTTTCGGCAATATGCTTTTCAAAATTATTGATTTGCTCGAAGCGTTTGTCCCAAAAAGCATCATCGATATCATCAACAGAATTTACCGAAGGAATCCTTTCATTTAATATATAATTGGGGTGCACGCGTGTTACCAGCACGTTTTCGTAATGTGTTCGGTTAAAAATAGCAAATTTTCCACGCTCTGGCAATGCGATGTAATGGCGCCATAAATAGTCGTGCCCCAACTCTAAGTCGGTGGGTACTTTAAAACTATGCGACACGACACCCCGTGCATTGAAATTTTTAAAAACCTCGCGAATTAAACTGTCTTTCCCGGAAGTATCCATGCCTTGTATACACACCAAAACCGCATATTTATCGTGGGCGTACATGGTGTTTTGTAGCTTCCCGAGTTTTTTACTTACAAATTGCAAGGCATCTTTTATCTCGTCTTTTGAAGCGTTTAAAGCATAATTGGAAGGTTGTTCGCTTAATTTAATTTTAGAGGTGATTTTAAAATCGTTGGTATCAATTTTTTTCAAAATGTATCGTATTTGTTATGGTTTTTAAATATATAAAAATGATATCAATTTTATCTCTATTGACATTATTTGTTTCTATAACGAATTCGTTTTTAAATCTTAATAATTGCGTTACTTCGTTTTACTGAAATTATAAAATGAATAAAACCGTAATTATACAAGGAAGCGCAAGACCCAAGGGCGATACAGAACGCATTGTAAATTATTTAGCTTTAGAATACCATTTTGATGTTATTGATTTGCACGCTAAAAACATAGGGCATTATGATTATGACTATAAAAATGCAGATGATGATTTTATAGCTTTAATTACAAATATTATAGCGAATTACGACACCATAATTTTTGCAACACCCGTTTATTGGTACACGATGAGCGGGCATATGAAAGTGTTTTTCGATAGGATTTCCGATTTAATACGCATACACAAACCCCTTGGCAGACAATTGCGAGGCAAAAACATGGCCATGATAAGTACCAGCAACAGCAACGATTTAATTGAAGGATTTAATGGCCCTTTCGTGGCATCAGCCAATTATTTAGGTATGAATTATTTGGGCGATTTACACACTTGGGTTGAAGATGGCAACATTCCAAATGAAGTAAAAAGCAATATAAATGGCTTTGTTGAAAACAAGTTAGCGGTATAATTTCGACGAACTACACGGCAAACCGCTTTGTTTTTAATATATTCGTCGCACCTACTTAATATTAACCCCAAATTTATGAAATACTTTTACTTCCTTTTAGTTTTGGTAACTACTTTAAACCTTAACGCGCAAACCGCTGACTGCGACGAGGCGAACTCCTATCTTGTAAATGCCTATTCGCACGTAAAAGACGCTTACGAATCAAACAATATAAGCCATTTAAAATATTATGCGAACCGCTCGTTGGAAGCTTTTAAGCTATCAAAAAAGACCTTAAAAGATTGCGGTTGCGAAACCGCATTAAAACTAAGCAACAAAAGCATAGATTTATTAGCCAAAGTCGAGGATACCGAAACGTATGAAGATGGTCGTTTTTTTGTAAAACGCGCCAGGGATTTAAGTAAAGAAAGTGTTATTGAAATTGATAAATGCGCCTATTCCAATACACCAACTGTTGTTGAAGCGGATGAAAGCTCGGAGCTTTCCGATTTACAAAATGAGCAATTGGCATTAAAAAAGCAACAGGAAGCTTTAAAACTTAAAGCAGCCGAAATAAAAAACAAATTAGCGCAGCAAGAAGAAAAAGCGTTACTGCTTGAAAAAGAGCAATTAATTGTATCTTATAAAACAGCTATAGCATCAAACATTAAATCTTATAACGAAGCTTTAGCGGTTTGCGATTGCAATCATGTTGCATTAAAAGAAGTTGATGCACCAATTGATATATCTACAAAAAATATTGAAGCCATAAAAAGCCATTATATAAACAATCTTAAAACTTTGGCTTCAAATTATTTATCGCAGCTTAAATTATGCGAAAAATAGATTGAATTAATAAACCTGTCAGGTTTAAAAAAACTTGACAGGTCTTATTTATAAATTGTTCTATTTGCTCGCAAACATCTTTACATCACTTTCACTAACTTCAGTTCCGCCTAAAATAATTAAGCGTTCAACTACGTTACGAAGTTCTCGAATATTACCAGTCCAGTCGTAATCCTGTAACAACTTAACGGCTTTATCTGAAAATGCTTTTTTAACGGTGCCTTGTTCGCCGGCAATCTTATCGGAAAAATAATCGATAAGCAAAGGAATATCGTCGCGCCTATCATTTAAGGCTGGGACTTGTATTAAAATAACCGCCAATCGGTGGTACAAATCTTCACGGAATTTACCTTCTTCAATTTCCTTTTTTAAATCCTTATTGGTTGCCGCTACTACGCGCACATTAACTTTTATGTCTTTATCGCTACCAACTCGTTGGATGCGGCTTTCTTGTAAGGCACGCAATACTTTTGCTTGCGCCGACAAACTCATATCCCCTATTTCATCTAAAAAAATAGTACCACCATTGGCCGCTTCAAATTTTCCGGCGCGGTCTTTATTGGCACTGGTAAAGGCGCCTTTTACGTGACCAAACAATTCGCTTTCAATAAGTTCGCTTGGTATGGCTGCACAATTTACCTCAATCATCGGGCCTTTTGAGCGCTCACTTTTTTGATGCAACCAATGTGCAACGAGCTCTTTTCCGGTTCCGTTTGGTCCTGTAATAAGCACACGGGCATCGGTTGGGGCTACTTTTTCAATAATAGCTTTTATGTTGGAAATGGGTTTGCTCTCGCCTATCATTTGGAAATTCTTGCCCACTTTCTTTTTAAGCAGTTTGTTTTCAACCACAAGCTCTTTTCTGTCCAATGCATTTCTAACCGTATTTAACAATCGGTTTAAATCTGGTGGTTTCGATATGTAATCGAAAGCTCCTAAACGCATCGTGTTTACTGCGGTATCTAAATCGCCGTGGCCAGAAATCATAACCATTGGGGTTTCCGGTTTTATTTTTTTAACAGCTTCCAATACTTCAACACCATCCATTTTTGGCATTTTTATATCGCATAACACCAAGTCGAAATCGTCGTTTTTTATTTTTTCAATGCCACTTAATCCGTCCTCGGCCTCTTCAACTTGATAGGTATCGCTTTCTTCAGAAAGAATTTTAACCAAAACCCTTCTGATGGCTGCTTCGTCTTCTATTATTAATATTTTAGACATAATTATATTTTAAATTTTAATCCTGTTCTTAAATAAAACGTGTTTACGTCGCTCAATTTATAAACTTCTTTTCTATTTTCATTTCGTAATACATTATTTAATCTGAATGTATAGCCGGTGTACACATAAGCGACAAAATGTTTAGTAAAGCAATATTCGTACCCAAATCCGCCAATTGCGACAGATAGTGAAATATGATCTACATTTTTACCGTTTACAATAGATGGCTCCTGCAAATGAGCCATATATCCGTCCAAACCTATAAAGGCCTGTAAATTATTTTTTTCGTTAAAGGTATATTTTAAATTGGATTTGGGCACGCCAGCATTAAAACTCCATTTTTCGCTAATTTCCCTGTAATAGCTTACAAATGGTAAAGGGAACGGTATCCCGGTTGTGGCGTTATAGGTTAGTCCTAAAATTAATCGATATGGGCGTTTTAAACTTTCGTCCTTTGTTCTATCATTTATAAAATATAGCCCACCATTCATAAAATAATCATCGGATACCAGACTTTTGGTTAAGGTTGAAGCAATTCTAGGATTAAATTTTGCGCCAACACGCCATGATTCGTTCCATTTAAAAGTATAGCCAATATTCAAATCTATAATATGAATCACATTTAAACCCGCGGTATCAAAAGGGTAATTATCTTCAAGATTTAGAATAACGCGATTATACTCTGCGCCCAATATTAAATAGGATTTGTTTTTGGTTTCAATGGGATAATTCACAAGTGCCCGTAATCTGGTGTATTGGTCCTCTGATTTGTTTTTGGGAATAAAAGAGTATTCCAATCGTGCCAAATCTGTGAGTTGGGCATTTAAAAATGGACATGCAAAAATTAGAAACAACACATATACATTTCTCAATTTTTGCTTAATCATGTTTAATATTTGTATTTTTAAATTAGTCTATTCTTTCTTTTGAACAATATGTATATCGCGCTGCGGAAAAGGAATGCTGATATTGTTTTCCCTGAATAATCTGTCTATTTCAAATCGAATATCACTTTTAGGATACTGTGCCTTAAAGCTATCGTTAATAGTAAAAACTAGCTTGAAATTTAATGAGCTATCTCCAAAATCAGTGAACAAAACGGTTGGTTCTGGTTCGCTTATTACATCTGGATGTGTACTGGCGGCTTGAATCAATAATTTTTTTACCAGCTGTACATCGCTACCGTAGGCCACACCAATACTAACCGATTCTCTGGTTGATATATCATTTTGTGTCCAATTATAAAGACTGTTTGTCAAGTAAAGGTGATTTGGAATAATAAGGACTTTATTATCAATGGTTACAGCACGTGTTGTACGTAGTTTAATTTCCTCAACGCGCCCAACCTTCCCTTCAAGTTCTATAATATCTCCAACGTGAACGGACTGGTCTACGAGTATGAAAATGCCCGAAATAATATCTTGAAATAAGGTTTGCAACGCTAAACCAACACCTATTAACAAGGCCGCAGAAGCCGCAAAAATTGCCGTAACCTTAATACCTATTGAGTCGAAAATTATTAAAACTACTATAAGATAAATTACCCATCTTGCAAAAGAAAAAACAGTGGTAAATTTTGCTTTATCTTCCTTGGGCATGTTTTTGGTAACCAAGTTTTTTATCCATCGTAATATATACGTGGTTGCCACAATCACTATAATTACGAGCAAAATATACTTCACTCTCAGTACCACATCGTATGCATTTTCCCCGGTGCCATACGTGAAATTTATAATTCTAAATTCAAGAAACTCTACGAATTTCTCCCACACCGTGCTTTCGGTAATGGCATCACCTAACGATTCTACCTCGTCTTCTATTTTATCTTTTACGTTATCTTGCATTTAATACCTAATCCATTTTATTAATTCTTTATAACTTGGTTTTTTGCCATACATTAAAATCCCAACCCTATAAATTTTTGCCGCAAACCAAACGGTAAACATAAAGGTAGCAATTAACAGCAATAAAGATACCAACTGCTGCCATAAAGGCACGCCAAAAGGAATACGCATTAACATAACCACGGGGGAGGTAAATGGTATAAACGAAAACACCGTTGAAACCGTTCCGTGAGGGTCTTCAATAACCGTAAAAATACCAATATAAACCGCCAATATTAATGGCATTAAAATAGGCAACATAAACTGTTGGGTATCGGTTTCGTTATCTACGGCAGCTCCAATAGCGGCGTATAGCGAACTGTACAATAAATAGCCGCTAATAAAAAACAAGATGAACGCCACAATTAAATTTATAATTGGCAAATTATAAAATGCCGTTAAAACATCTTGAACTTTCATATTTACTTCCGGGTTTTCCATGGCTTGCTGCATCATGTCTTGTTGTGGCGATTGTACCATATCTATTCCAAAAATAGCAGATACGATAGCCATTAAAACACCGCCCAAAATCAACCAAATTACAAACTGCGTGATACCTGCCAACGATGTGCCAATAATTTTACCAAGCATGAGTTGCACTGGTTTTACAGATGAAATGATAACCTCAATAATTCGGCTGGTTTTCTCTTCAATAACGCTACGCATGATCATATTGCCATAAATGATGATAAACATGAATAATAAATAGCCCGCAAGCCCACCAAAAATGAGTTTAACCACACTATCTATTTTAGATGTTTTTTCACCTTCAAAACTTTCTTGCGCCAAATTCACGTTTATTTTTGAGGCCTTAATCATTTCAATATCTACCCCTTTTTGCTGAAGTTTTAAATTGGTCAGTTTTTTTTCGATTTTCGATTCTAACCCAGAAATTAACGACAACGATGGCGATTCTTCCGAATAAAATTTAATATGCTCTGAAAGCACATCAAAATCATCAAACTTTTCAATATGCAACAAACCGTAATTAGAGGTTTCCTTAACGATGGTTTTAGCATCGGTTAAAGACATGTTTTCTAAAATATGATAGGTCGTATTTTCTGTGTTTTTAAATACATCTTTCAGCATTTCAGATTCATCTAAAACAGAAATAATACGGGTTTTGTTATTGTTTAACTGCGACAAATAGGCAACAACCGAGATAAGCGCTATCATAATAATAGGACTTAAAATAGTCATAATTATAAATGATTTATTTTTAACTTTCGTTAAATATTCGCGCTTTATTATAAGTGGTAAATGATTCATTAAATAAATAATTTTTAATTCTAAAAATTCTGTATTTTAGATTCCCGTCTTCTCGGGAATGAAAATTTTAACGGCAACTCTGAGACAAAATCCCAAAGCATTCTTTTTCGATTAATTATTCTGTACGGTTTGAATAAATATATCGTTAACACTTGGGATTAATTCAACAAAATGGGACACTTCTCCCTTTGTGGTTAAATAGGATAAAAAATCGTTTGGTTTTTCGCCGTTGTTAAGCTTAACATTCAGTTTCAGCTCATCATCCAAAGTTTTAAAATTAGCTTTTGAAACCCTGAATTTTTCGGATAATTCTTGTTGTAAACTGCTGTTGTCTGCGGTTTTAACACCAACCTCGTAGGTGTTGGTTTTGTATTGACGCTTAACATCAATCAATTTACCATCCAATATTTTATTTGACTGATGCAACAGTGCAATATCATCGCACAACTCCTCAACAGATTCCATACGGTGTGTTGAAAAAATAATGGTGGCACCATTTTCGCGTAAGCGCAAAATTTCGTCTTTAATTAAGTTGGCGTTTATGGGGTCGAAGCCCGAAAAGGGTTCATCGAAAATCAACAGTTTCGGTTCGTGCAAAACGGTTATCACAAACTGTATTTTTTGCGCCATGCCTTTTGATAGTTCTTGGATTTTTTTATTCCACCAATCACCAATTTCCAAACGTTCAAACCAATATTTTAATCGGGTTTTAGCCTCGGCTTTACTCAAGCCTTTTAATTGTGCCAAATACAGGGCCTGCTCGCCTACTTTCATCGATTTGTACAAACCGCGCTCTTCCGGCAAATAGCCTATATCCCTTATATGCTGTTGATTTAGCAATTCGCCATCTAAATGTACCGTACCGGTATCTGGCATGGTTATTTGGTTTATAATTCGGATGAGCGTTGTTTTTCCCGCGCCATTTGGCCCCAGCAAACCAAAAATACTGCCTTTGGGTACTTCAATGGAAACGTTGTTTAAAGCTTTAAAATCGCCAAAATTCTTAGAGACCGAATGAGCCACTAACAGATTATTCATTTAAAAATTTTTAGTGTTTAAAATAAGTCTGGTAAATATATTAAATGTTACAGAGTAACTGAGAGAAGATGGTTAAACTTTTTTAAATCGGGTGAAAAAAATGGATCATGAGATCCCGATATGCATCAGGATTAGTTCGGTTTACTATATTTTATTCATCGCTTTGCGATTTTAAAATACGGAACCTCACTAAAAACAAAACCCACCCTTAAAAAAATTAAGGATGGGAAAAAAATTGCTATGAAAAAGAAAAATTATCACTAAAATTAATTAGTGATAGTTCAAATATAGGTTTTTTTTTGCAATTAAAGCTAAAACTACAAGAGAACTTTATATTTTCCAATAACTAGGAAAACATATCTTTTACCTTTTCAAAAAATGATTTATCCGAACTTTCTGGTTTAGGTGAAAAATGCTCGTCATCTCTCATGCTTTCAAAAAATTCTTTTTGCTGTTTGTTTAATGTTTTAGGGGTCCAAACGTTTACATGTACCAAGAGATCGCCTTTGCCGTAACCATTAATACTTGGGATACCTTTTCCGCGTAAGCGTAAAATTTTACCCGATTGCACACCAGCTTCAACCTTAATGCGCACTTTTCCGGTAACGGTATCAATTTCTTTTGAAGTGCCTAATACGGCATCCGGATAACTCACATATAAATCGTAATGCAAGTTATCGCCTTCGCGTTGTAAAGTAGCGTGGTTTTCCTCTTCGATGGCCACCAATAAATCGCCAGAAATTCCATTTCCTGGTGCATCGTTTCCTTTTCCGGATACTTTAAGCTGCATGCCATCTACAACACCAGCGGGTATTTTTATTGATACGGTTTCTTCGGCAACCTTTAAGCCTTGTGCATCGGCATCGGCAGGTTTTTTATCCAAAGTTTGTCCTGCACCACCACAAACATTACACGGTGCAGAGGTTTGCATACGCCCTAAAATGGTGTTTGTAATACGGGTAACTTGCCCGCTACCATTACAGGTAGGACAGGTTTTATAAGTGGTTCCCGGAGCTTGTACTTTACGTTTAACCTTTATTTTTTTCTCAACGCCGTTGGCAATTTCCTCAAGTGTTAGTTTTACACGAATACGAAGGTTGCTGCCTTTTACCCTACGCTGGCCACCGCCACCGCCAAAACCGGAAAATCCGCCGCCAAAACCACCGCCGAATATATCACCAAACTGACTGAATATATCTTCCATATTCATGCCGCCGCCGTTAAATCCGCCACCGCCATTCTCGAAGGCCTGATGCCCAAATTGGTCGTAACGTGCTTTTTTATCGGCGTTACTTAATACCTCGTAAGCTTCGGCTGCTTCTTTAAATTTTGCCTCGGCTCCTTTATCATCTGGATTTTTATCGGGGTGAAATTCTATCGCTTTTTTACGGTATGCCTTTTTAATTTCGGCAGTACTTGCGCTTTTGCTAACTCCTAATATTTCGTAATAGTCTCTTTTAGCCATATTTTTTTTTAAATTCTTTCTTAAAGAAAAAACTTTTTTAAATTAATATTATTTATTGCCCAATTACAACTTTAGGAAAACGAATTATTTTTTCTCCCAGTTTATAGCCTTTCTCAACAACATCAATAATTTTTCCTTTTAAATCGTTGGTTGGTGCTGCTATTTGCGTAATGGCTTCATGATTGTCGGCATTAAAATCGTCACCTTTTTTAATCACCATAGCCTTTAGGCCTTTTTGCTCTAATGTGTTCACCAGTTTTTGGTATATTAACAATACGCCCTTGCGCAGTTCTTCAGCTTCTTTATCCTCCTCAATGTGCGTTAAAGCGCGCTCAAAATCATCAAGTATCGGCAATAAGCTTAGCATCACATCTTCGCTGGCTGTTGAAAACAAGTCAATACGCTCTTTAGAGGTTCTTCTTTTGTAGTTTTCAAATTCCGCGAATAAGCGCAAAAACTTATCTTTTTCTTGTTTTATTTCGTCTTGAAGTTTTTCTTCAACAGTTTGTTCTTCAATCGTTTCTTCTACATCAACAGTTTCGGTATGTACGTTTTCTGTTTGTTCGCTTTCTATATTTTTCTTATCTTTTTTCGACATTGTATTTAAAATTTATGTACATGCTAATTTGAGTTGGCAAAAGTACTGCCATTATTGTGAAAATGTCAAAATGTCATTAAAATATTTTAATATTTTTTTCACAAAAAAGAGCAATAATTTGATTAATTTCGCAAATTAACACTAAAATCGAAATAACATGAAAAAAAGTATTGCTGCAATATTTACTATCGCAACATTGGTTGTAAGTTTAAATAGTTGTAAAAACAAAGCCAAAGAGGCCGACACAAAAGAAGCCGAAGCCGTAGCAACAACCGAAGCTACAGCTGAAAAATATACGGCTAACGTTTCTGAATCTACAATTGAGTGGAAAGGATTTAAGCCAACAGGAACACACTTCGGAACTATAAGTATAGAAAACGGTGTGCTTAACCTAAAAGACGGACAAATTAACAGCGGAACGTTTTTAATCGATATGAACTCTATTGAAGTTTTGGATATGCCGAAAGATGATAAGAACCACGGAAAACTTACCGGCCATCTAAAAAGTGATGATTTTTTTCATGTTGAAAAACACCCGAGCGCCGCTTTTGAAATTACAGGTTTAAATGAAGTTGAAGGAAAAACAATGTTATCTGGAAACTTAACCCTTAAAGACACCAAAAACAATGTTACATTTCCTGTAACGGTTACAAACACTGATGGTGCGGTAACTTTAACGAGTGAAACCTTTACCATTGATCGTTCTAAATGGAATGTAAAATATGGCTCAAAATCATTTTTTGACGATTTAGGCGATAAATTTATCAATGATGATATTGAATTAAAAATTACAGTTAAGGCTACAAAGTCTTAAACTAAAAATAGTTTTTATTTTAAAGCCATTTTGCAATTGCAAAATGGCTTTTTTATTTAGCAGCTTTTTTTGACTTTTTAGAAAAGCATAAATTCGTTTAACCCGTAATAGCAAAAGTTAATCTAGTTACGCTACATCAATCAAACTGAATATTGATGGTTCGTTGTGAAGGGTTTTCCAATGGCGGAACGAGAAGCCATCCCGAATCGCCATTAGGTATTGTTTTTATATCCAAATTTGGAATTTGCTCTTTTGATGTTTGCGATAATTTTGAAAGCTGGGGCACAAAAATTATTGTGGAATTTTGATTGTTTACATCTTCTTCCCAATGCATTTCAAAGGATTTTTCATCGAAATTGTTTTTATAATTAAGTAATGTACCGTTAACGGCAACCGGATAAGATCGCACCAAAACCTCATTAAAATATCGCAAATTTCCAGTTCCGGGGTCATAGGACCAATACGCATTTCCAAAAAGGTGCTTTTCAATAAGCGAAATGGCGTTTTTTGCCGCAGGAATCACACTTTCCGAATTGCCGTAAAACGCGCCCCACTCACCAAGCCACACGGGCATTTTCAGTTGTTCACCCTTACTTTTTATTTGATCGTAAATATAAGCCACCCGCTCGTTAGAGGCGTTTGCCACGGCATCGGTATCGGTTACCAAATCATAACCATGTGGCGCATACGCCACCAAGGGATCGGGCTCGCCATCAGCCAAGGTTGTTCTTTCAATACTACTTGCCACACCTGTATTGCTATAGTAACTGTGCTCTAAAAACAGGATGTGTTTTGTATCGACTTCCCGTATTGCCGCACTTACCTTTTGATACATGTTCTGCAAGTGATTAACCTCAAATTGTCGGTTAAGCTCAAACAATTGGCTAAACACAAAATGATAATTTTCCCTGTTCGATAGGATTTTTAAAGCCTCCATTCTACCTTTTTCATCGCTCCACATGTCTCCCAATTGCTTTTCGGTGAGTACTTCACCTGTTAATTTATAGTGCAGTTGCCCGTAGGCCGAAAGCAAAACCATAGTAGATTGCACTCCGGATGAACCCGGAAAAGGCTCATTCATAATGTCGTAACCAATTACCGTGCTGTTATCGGCATACCGTTTGGCAATGTGCTGCCAAAGGGCGGCATAACGGTCTTGAATTCCAATACCGTCTGAGGCTGGTTTGTTTTGCCAAAAATTATCAAATGCGGTTTGAACGGCTTCACTTAGCATATAGGCATCGCTCCAAATGGCACCTTCCGTATGTGGTTTGCCTTCATCTAAAGTGGCCCATTCCGGAGCGCCATCGCTATATTTTACACTGAAAAGATCTTGGTGCATATCCAGCACCACAAAAATATTGTTTTGTTCTGCCCATTGGATCCGTTTATCAATTTCTTTTAGATAGGCTTCGTTGTAAACACCGGGTTCGGGCTCTAAGCCATCCCAAATTATGATGAACCGAATGCAATTAACACCCCATTTCTTTAAGTTTTCATACAACTCCGGACCACTTTGAAAAATATAGCCTTCTTCCTTATTCTTACTGACGATGTTTATTCCATTAAGAATAATTTCTCTTCCCCCTTCATCAACAAACTTATCGCCTTTAATGGTTATGGTTTCTGGTAATATGTTTTTGGGTGTTGCGTTTTCTTCACAAGACACAAATAAACCCATGGTTAAAATAGTTATAAACACATACCTGAAAAGCATGATTTTTTTCATCTTCATATTTAATTTATTTTTCTAATTGCTATAGGAATCGAACAATGTTGTAATCTCCACGGCAGTTATATCTATCGATTGGTTTCCAATTTCTATTTCTTTTTTAGTATTTGGTATGAGGTCGAAATAATTATCCGATAACTTTAAAGACGTGCCACTTACCGTTATAAAGACATCTTTCACCAATGTTTTCGAACTCAAAGTAAGATGTGTTTTTCCGTCTTTAGAAATACTGAATGTTTTAATTATTTCCGGTTTTAAAAGTTTTAAATCTTTAGGTTCGGCAAAATAGGTGATGTTTTCCGACACTATTTTATTTTTAATTATTACTTCAGAAAGCACCACAAGGTCTTGCTTTTCGTATTCATTTATCAATGAGGCCATTTCAGCGGTGTGATACATAGTACTGGTATTGGGCTGAATGTTAATATTATTTTTTGTTGAACTTATAATGTTTCCATTAAAATCCATTGCAGTTATTTTCAATACGGCTTTTTGGCTTTTTAACTTATCGGATACCACATAAAATTCCACTTTACTATCGGATATTTTTGGAGAAACGTGAATGGGTTCAAAAGCTTTTTTCGCCATATATTGTTGCGCTTTCCAATTTTTATAGTAATCCATACTCGACCAACTCGCTACCGGCCAACAATCGTTTAACTGCCAATATAAAGACCCCATACAGTATGGCATGCGCCTTCTGTGGACTTCAAGGGCTTCCTTTATGGCTTTAGCCTGTAACAGCTGACTTACATATAAAAAGGACTCAAAATCTTTTGGTGTTTTGTAATGGCTTTCCATATATTGCTTAATGCGTAAATTGCCAATACCACTACGCTGATGTGCTGCCATAACTTCCGATTCGATGTCCCAATCTGAAGGAATGGTATATTTTTTTACCGTTGAAAATTCAGGAAACGACTGAAATCCGTACTCGCTCATAAAGCGCCCTACGTGGTTATTGAAATCGGAAAAAGGATGCAGCCCATGCCAAACGCCCCAATAATGAATGTCTCCGGAAGTTGTATTATAAGTCGCCACCTGTTCCGGGCCTGCCGAAGGCGATGACTTCCAATAATCTATGGCTTCAGTTTCAGAAGCAACGACTTTTGGAAGAATATCGTGAAAAATGGTTTCGTAAGCAGCCCAAATCTTGTTTTGTTGTGCTCTTGGGTACGATTTTCGCCAACCGCCCCAACCACGGGAATGGTCGTATTCAGACCAAGCCACTTCAATTTCATTATTACCACACCACAAAACAATGGACGGGTGATTTCTTAATCGCTGTACATTATCAATGGCTTCTTGCTTTATGCTTTCCTGCAGTTCTGGCGTATCGGGATACATGCTGCATGCAAACATAAAATCTTGCCAAACCATAATGCCTTTTTCATCACATAATTCATAAAACTCATCGTTTTCATAAATACCACCGCCCCAAATGCGAAGCATATTCATATTGGCTTCAACTGCCGAATTTATAACGGTTTTGTAATCTTCTAAAGTTACCCTTGGCAAGAAAAGATCGTTTGGAATATAATTGGCGCCTTTACCAAAAACAGGAATGCCATTCACTTCAAAATAGAAACTTCGTCCGCTTTTATCGGCATCTTCTTTTTGAATTAGTTTAGCGGTTCTAACTCCAGTTTTGGTTTCTTTTGTATCAATTAAGGTGTTGTTTAAATAGAGTTCTTGCGTTACGGTATATAAATGTGCATCGCCCAAGCCCACTGGCCACCATAATTTTGGGTTTTTAATCTTGAAATTGGATTTTATTTCTTGTATGCCCTTATCAAGTAAAGCGCTATTTTCAGCTACTTTTTTACCATCTAATTTTGTGATTAGTTTGTAATTACCACCGGTTGATGAATTGATGGTTGCCGTTGCTGCTATTTGAGCAGTATTGTTTTTTATGTTTTGTGTTACGATATAACTATTATCTATTTGCGCGGTGTTCCACGCATTGATTTCAATGGGTCTCCATATCCCAGAAGTGGCAAATCGTGGGCCCCAATCCCAACCGTAGTGATAGCCCGCTTTTCTGGTGTGCACACTCACTCTGTTTTCACCTAATCCTCCATTTTCAGATTGATCGTTATTGGCCGGTAGTGGCAATCCGAATTTTTCGTAAAGTTCCAATCCTTTGTTAATTGGCGATTGAAAAACAATATGCAATTCGTTTTCACCGCTTTTAAGCCATGGTTTAGCATCGATTTTCCAGGTTCTAAACATATTATCTGCCGATAGAATTTTTGAATCGTTTAAGTAAACATCGGCATAGGTATCCAAACCATTGAAGATGATTTCTATATTTTCTTTGCTTAACACGGATTGGTTTAGATTAAAAGTGGTTTTGTACTCCCAGTTAACCTTATCAATCCATTGCAAATCCTTTTCATTGGTGCGATAATAAGGGTCTTCAATAATTTTATTATGTAACAAATCGGTGTGAACCGTACCCGGAACAGTAGCCGAAAGCCATTCGCCAATATTGGTCTGTCTAAATTTCCAGTCGGAGTTTATTTCAACTTTACTTTGTGCATTGCTATTAAGATTAGTCATTACGATGGATATAAAAAATGTAATTAAAACGTTAATATGTTTTTTGGTTATTCTATTCATATTGAGTTATTGTCGTGTTAATATTACTTTATTTAATGTTGTTAAACTTTCAAAATAATTCTTAAAAAACTAGGCTCCTTAAAAGATTCTCCGTTAAACTTCGGATTGGTTGATATTGTGATTTTCATGTTATTCGATTCATAATTCATGCAACTCTTTTCATTCAGAGCTTGTGATAAAGTCCCATTTTTTCAAAAGGTATATTTTTAAAATCGGGAATTGTATCAAAAACTTTAGCATCCTTTTTAAATCCAAATTGTTGGTTTTTCATATCTACAAACCCAGGGTCCGCATCGGTTTCCCAATTGTTGGAGAAACTTGTTTTTTCAAATCTTTTATTAATGAGTTCTTTAGTATGAACAAACACATTGTTGTAAATAGCATTGGATGGGTCGGCAGGTGAATCCTCCCAATAATTTGCCAATTCGGGATACTTTTTAGCGTATATCCCTTGATTGTATTTAACTAGGTTTAAACGTTCTTCGAACAAACCGCCCTTGTCCAGCAATGCCTTGGACCAATGCTTTAACCTATCGCCAGTTTGAATGCCCCGATTGCAATCTATAAATACATTATTAAATATTTTATTATACTTTCCGCCTCCAATAATAATCGTAGAGTGGTTACCAGCTTTATAAAACACATTGCCATAAGCTTGATTGCCACAAGAACCATCATCGTAATACAGGCAAAAAGTGGAATGTGCAGTTGGTGAAATACCGATGTGGTGAAAATAATTGTAACGGACAATATTGTTAAATTCGCTTGGGTCTCTACCTAAATAATAGGCGCCTTGATCGTCCCCGTCCATCATTACATGATGCACTTCATTGTACTCTATAATATGATCATTGCCATGTAAATATATGGCCGTACCCGGCGCATCACGGATTATACAATTTTGTATTTTATTTCCAACGCCGTCAATATTTATTCCCGATTTATAGGTTTTATCGAGCCTGTTAAAATTATAAATTTGGCAGTTTTTTACATAATTATTTCCAGGTTCGAGTGTAATGCGGTTCCCGCCTCCCAATATAATACCACCGGCACCCATATTTAAAATTTCACAATTTGTAATGCCATGATTTGTACCAGCATTTCTGTTGAAGGTAGGGTTTTTGTACAAATGGGAATACAAACTACCAATAGCTCCTGAAATGGGTTTGCCCGTAAATTCATGCTGCATTTTTGTATCCGGCTCGACTCCCATGCCAATATTGATAGCTACCAAACCTAAATTTTTAAAAACGCTATTGGTTATCAAACAACTATTACCGCCTTCAATATAAACCCCCATGCCACGAGAACACTCAAATGTAATGCCGTCCAAAATAATGTGTGAAGCATTAATTAATTGCACCAATGGTTGCTCTATTACCGAAAGTTGGATGGTAGATAATGGCTGTTCTTTTGGTGGATAAAAATAGACTTTCTCATTTTTTTTATCGATAAAATATTCCCCGGGCACATCTATTTCTTCCAACACATTCAAAGCTACCCAATTGTTCCATGGGTGTTTATTTTCAAAACCATATAAGTGCGGTTGTAATGTAGTAAAGGTTTCGTCTTCCTGATTAATTTCTTTTAATTTAATGGCATCACCCGCATATCCATAATTAAATAATCCCGTTATGTAAACATCTTGAGCATTTAGCCACCTTTTAGGCCTTGAAGTATTCCATTTAAATACCGCCCCTTTGTTGGTGTAGTCTCCATTTCTGGGAATAGATCCTTTAAAAAGTATTTCACCAATTGGAATGGCTTCTTCTCCTTTATTTGGCCATCGGGCAATATCAAGTGCTTTTCCATTTATAATCAATTCGTTGGGAGCAGCAATATATGGTCGGTTAAATCCTCGTGGTCCGAATTCCCCGTACTGGCTGATGTTAAGTTCTTTTAGGTCAATAACAACTACGTTTTGCGCTATGTGCGGTAGCAACCTTTTTATTATGGTAGGGTCCTTTATGTCTTTTATTTGAGATAGTGGTAATTGAATACCCCCAGAAATAGAAACCTTTTCGTTTTCGTAAGCTTTATAAACCACAGGAGATTCTTTACTTCCGGAATCTTCTTTTTCTAAGATAAAAGAAGTCGATAGATTGTAAGTGCCCGCTCGCAAATAAACAGTGTTTTTTTTACCATTTGATTTTCTGATGACATCTTTAGCCTTATCCAAAGTTTTAAAAGGGTTATCTTTTGAGCCCTTATTGGCATCATTCCCTTGTGGTGAAATAAATATAGAATTGGAGACAGCTGCACCATTTTTTCCCAAATTACAGGAAACAAAAGTTAATAAAAACAAGAGTCCAGTTAAAAATTGAAATTTAGTTTTTATATGCAACATGTCTTTTTTATTAAACTATTTAAATATAAGAATTACTGTTTCAACCCAGAAACGCTGCCGTCCAAATTCCATGCTTCCATTAAATCAATGTTTAAATGTTTAAGGGCCGTTACCGCCACATCAATGACATAAACCTGTTTTTTAATTTCCCCTTTCTCAACATCTTTTCCCGATGCTATATAAAATATGGTAGTGTGCTCCGGAATGGCCTTTCCGTGATTTGTGCCACTTCCACCATGATCGGTTGACACTAAAATAAGCCAGTTTTCGTTATCATAATTTTTTCGTTTTTGAAGTGCTTTGACTATTCTACCTATTTTTTTATCGGTTTTTTCAATAGACTCAATATATTTCGAATTGTCAATCGCATACCCATATTTATGACCCGCATGATCTACATTATCCAAATGGACAAACATCACATCAACATCTTCTTTTTTAAGTGTTTTTACGACACTTCTGGTAACCAATCCATCGGTTAGTTTATGTTTTACAACCGTGGCATCATTGTCTTGAAGAATTTTATGAACTGGTGACCAGTTGGCTATGGAATAGGTACGTAAATCCGGTTGTTGCTGTTTTGCCAAGTTAAAAAAATGAGGGTATTCTGCAATGTTCGGATTTAAATATTGGTTGCCCATTACTTTATGTTTATCCTTCCAAACCCCCGTAAGCATACCGGTCCAACAAACACCGCTCCAACTTAAGTCATCGGTTTTTGCTTTAAATGAATAGGCTCCGTTTTTCCACAAATTATCTAAATGAGGTGTTTTGGCAGCCAACAAAGCATCGGGTCGGCAACCGTCGATTCCTAAAATAAGTACTTTGTTTTGAGCTTTGATTTCGGTGAACGAAAATGCTATGCTTAACGATAATAAAATGCAGTATTTAAATTTCATATTCTTTGTGGTTTATTGTTCTAGTTTCTATCTGAAAATCCGTAAACACCATCGGCATTTAATTGAAACGCTATGGTTTTATTATTTACTTTAAGTTTAGATGATTGATTGGGCTTGCCCTTAATTGTAGCTTTTGTAACGCGACCGTCTTTCCAGAGGATATCTACCTCAAAACCCCCACGGGCCTTTAATCCTTTTACCTCTCCATTTTGCCATGCATCGGGTAATGCGGGCAGCAATTCGATAATTCCCGATTGCGACTGCAGCAACATTTCCACCATTCCTGCGGCACCGCCCATATTTCCATCGAGTTGAAATGGCGGGTGCGCACATAGTAAATTGGCATACGTTCCACCGGATGTGGACATTTCAACATTGGTGCTGGACACCGGCTTTAATAAGTTTTTCAGCATTTTATGCGCTCGATTGCCATCATTTAAACGTGCCCAAAAGTTAAGTTTCCACGCTCGCGACCAACCCGTACCGCTATCACCTCGGGCATTTAAGGTTATTCTCGCTGCTTCGGCCAATTTGGGCGTGTGGGTGGTTGATATTTGATTTCCGGGATGCAGTGCAAATAAATGTGAAATGTGGCGGTGCTTATTGTTGGGGTCATCAACATCTTCGGCCCATTCCTGTAGTTGTCCCCAAGACCCAATTTGAGGCGGCAAAATAGCATCTCTGGTTTGTATTGCTTTTGTTGTGAATGCATCATCAATTTCTAAAACCTCAGCGGCTTTTATACAGTTGTTCAGTATGTCCCAAGCGATTTGATGATCCATTGAAGCACCCTTTGAAATGCCTCCATGCTCGGGTGAATACGATGGCATCGAAACCAATTTACCGTTTTCGTCCTTCGTAAGATAATCGATCCAAAACCATGCGGCTTCTTTCATTACGGGGTAAGCCTGTTTTCTTAAAAACTCTTCGTCTTGTGTAAAATCATAATGATCCCAAAGGTGTTGGGAAAACCATGCAGCACCACCGGGAAAGAACCCCCAAGGAATGCCCCACCCTGGCGATGTGTAACCATAGGCATTGGTCATGGTATTTGTCATCCATCCTCGGGTATTGAAAAATTCTTTAGCTGTAAGTTTACCGGGTTCAACCAAACTTTCAATATAATCCAAAAATGGCACGTGGCATTCTGACAGATTGGTTAATTCTGCCGGCCAATAAATCATTTCTAAATTGATGTTGCTGTGGTAATCGGCTGCCCAAGGCGGATTTGTGGAGTTATTCCATTTACCTTGCAAATGCATAGACATACTGCTTGGGCGACTTGCCGAAATCATTAAATAACGTGCGTATTGAAAGTATAGACTTTCTAAGCCAGCGTCTTCCGAACCGTTAAAATAAGCCTGCAATCTTTCATTTGTGGGGACAGCAACCTGAGTACTTTGTCCCAAATTTAAACTAACACGATTGAATAAATTTGAATAATCTTGAACATGTTCTCTTTTTAAATCATCAAAAGATTTACTTGCCAATTCTTGCAATACTTTTTCGTTATCAGCTTTATAATCGTTCCCTTTATAGGTGGGATAGGTTAAGGTATAAGCCGTAGAAGATGTATTTAACAGTACAACATCTTTAGCGTCCTTTATATAAATGACGCCATCTTTATACGTTATTTTTCCGTCGGATAATTTTAAGGCTATTTTGGTTTCGAATGGCATTCCGTTATCGGCAACTTTCCCTTCAAAGGCATACACCCCATCGTTAAAATTTTGAATGATTTTTGTATGCGGACTCTTAAAGCGAATTTCGTAATCGGTTTTAACCGAGCTTTCAAAACGATAGACCATAACCTTGCTGGGATAATTTCCAAAATAAGTGCGCCGGTAATTTTTATTACCAATATTATATTCAACTTCCCCCAACGCTTTACTAATATCAAGGCTTCGCTTATAGTTTGAAACTTCTCCCGATTGCCCAACTTTCACATAGATATCGCCCATGGTTTGTTGGGCGCCGTAGTCGCCAAAATCAGCATTGTATTGTTTTCCTGTATTAATGATTCCTGTAAATTCGGACTTTGTAATTCTATCTGCCTCATCCGATTTTCCTTGTTTTAAAAGTTTTCTAACTTCTGGCAAAAAACTATGGGCATTTTTTCTGATGCCAATATTGTAATCCGGATTGGAATCGGGGCCACCAGACCAAAGCATTCCTTCAGAAAATTGAATATGTTCTTCGTGTATCCCTCCAAAAAACATGGCACCCACGTAACCATTTCCTATGGGCAATGCCTCGGTCATCCAATTGCTCGCTGGCTCGTTATACCAAAGTTCTAACGCATTGTTTTCCTGAGCAAAGGAAGATACCGTTATTAAAATGAGATAGGTGCTTATTGATAGTTTTATTAATTTTTTCATTTACCTGTTTAAAATTAGTTTGGTGCTACTTCGTATTTTTTATTGATATGTCACTATTCAACATATTTTTTGTTTCTATCGAATCAAATGTACCAAGGTTTGTTTTATTCAATTCTACAAATACATCTTGACACTGTTGAAAATAAAATGAAGGCTTATTGCCTTTTAGACGACTAAAAATGTCTGAAGACACAATTTGGTTATTTTTGAACACCAATCCTTTTGTGCTTTTTGCCTTTAGAATAGGAGTATCAAACACCTTAAACAGGTTGTTTTCCACAACTATATTTTCATGAACAAAATAGTTGGGGACTTCTTCATGATTTTCTGGCCAAATATTAATAATATAATTGTTCGGAACCTGATTATAACCACATTCTATAAATTGATTTCCCTTAATGGTAACATCTCGTACAACACCCGATTCGTACCAACTAGAAGCATCATTCGCTATTAAAATGGCATGCATTCCCGTTCTGTAAAAAACATTATCCTCTATGATGCTTTTTCTTCTTGTCGTCAATAATACGCCTCGCGTGTTTGTTCCTGAAAAATAATTATTTTTAATTAATACTGATGGTGTCCATGTTATATTTTCAACCACATCGCCAATTTTAAAACCTTCAGGCAAATCATTATCCAAGGTTATTTGCACCATTCGGTCACTTATTTTTGATACCGTCTTTACAATTCCGTTACCGTAATTTTGTAAACTTTTAGGTTTTATAAAACTTAAAGTATCGCCTTTAAAAAAAGCATCAAAACCATAAGTTTGATGATGCATAAACTTTAAATTAATTTTATTGTTAGCTACTTTTTCCATAACTTTTAAATGAGTTCCATGAATATTTACAGCGTCGTCATGGGCACCGGAAGTCGTACAGTTTTTAATAGTAATCTGCCCTTTACAACCCGAAAAATGAAAACTATCAGCAAACGCCGCAATAATCCTACCTGTTTCTTTTCGAGGCTGAACCTTAACGCCATCATATGTAATATTTTCTGAAAACTGGCTTACAATCCCCATGCCATGCATATAATGCATATTGACATTTTTTAATCCAATATTCTTGCTATATCCAATAAAACCACCCACTTGATCCCTAATCGGGTCACGTACAGTTAGTACCTGTCCCTGTTTGTAATTGGTGTTAGAAAAATCGCCGTCAAAAACCACTTTATCAGGAGCGACATGTTTTGCTTGGCTTTTTAATAGAGGACCAAAATCGCTATAATACCAAGCGGAAAGCTCTGGATTTACGGCAATGGTGTGATGGTTTTTAAGCTTCCAATTATCACCGTAAAATTCAATATGACCATTATTTGTAATTAAAAAATTAGAGCCTGAATTGACACTTGCGGTAATGCTATTGCTCGATACCGATTCGAGTTTCAGCTCAGACATGGTAGCTCGCTTATAGTCAAAACTGATGTTTTGCATTTTTACGCCGTTACAATTCACAAAAGCAAAATTGGTCATCTTCTCATGGATTATAAAAAGTGCCCCATTGCCCTCAATAGTGATATTCTCAAAACCTTCCAATAACAACGCTATGGTTTTAGTTTTGGAAGGGCATTCAATTTCACTTGAAGTGTTCGATATAAAATAGTCGCGTTTTGGTGAATGCTCTGGCCAAACGTCGTATCTGCCCTTTTGAAACTCGATGGTTACATTCGCATATTTAGAAGCCTCTTTAATCAAATCATTAAGAAATGGTGCCATATCCTTTGAGGTGTTTGGAATAACCCCAAATTTTTCTGCCTTAATAATTGTTCTCTGTATTTTGAGTGCAGGCATTTTTTGTTCAATTGTCGATGTTTTTGCACTTGCCGATACTGCAATTAAAAATAAGTATATAATAAGAAAGTGGCTTTTCATATTTCGTTTTTTACACCCATTCGCATTCAACATTATCATTTATTTTTAATTTTTTGGTCTTTATTCAAACATTAAGGTAACCATGACCGCTTTATGGTCTGAGGGCCATTCCAAAGTATCTGCAACAAAATTTTCTTCGGAGGTGTACGTTGATACCAATTCATTATAGGCATAGGATGCTTTTGGCCCCACCATAGCTGCCGATGTGGTTTTTATATTATGGCCCTTATAGAAAATAAAATCAATTCTGTCGCGTTCATCCGAAAGTGGTGTCCAACTTGTTGAATCTTTGCCGTGTACTAATGATGGCCAAGTGATTCCCGGATGGGTAAGTTCGTTTGGGTGAAAATTTCTATAAGCATCGATAAATCCTTTTAGAAAAAGTGTATAAGTACTTGGCCAGTTAATAACCACACCATTATGGTCAAAACGATTTGCGGCTTTTTCGGTCCAATCTAAATGTGACGGTTCGTTGAAATCGCCCATTAAAATGACAGGATTTGTTTCGCTTTTTACTGAATTTAAGAATGCCGCGATTTGTTCGTCCCGTGTCGATTTTTTGTTATAAGCTAAAATTTCATCAACATTGGTAACTGGTGATTTGTTGCCATTTTCATCTTTAATAAGATTCCAATTTGGAGTACCGCCATAGTATCCGCGAGGTAAATAACAGGCGTAACCCGTATAATCTAAATGCGCTGCTGCCACTACAATAGTTCCGGAATTTAGTTTTATATCGTACTTTACCACAGAGCCTTCACCATTATAAACAACTTTGGATGCCGTAATGGGATATTTACTTATTAACGACACATCGCCACCGGCAAACTTGCCAAAATAATCAACGCCTTTATCTTTTAGTTTTTTTAAAATTTTTGCCGTCCAGTCTTCATCATTGTAATTTCTAACTTCGGTAAAGCTTACAATATCTGGATCGGTGGACAAAATAATGTCTCTTATTTTATCTAATCCATTGGCTACCATGGTGCCTTCTTGCCAAATATTAAAGGTCATTACTTTAAGCGCTGTAGGTTTTGGTGTTGTATCTTCTTTTTCCTTCTTTTCATTTTGCGTGTTATGGCAAGATGAACAAACAAGAACAGTAAATAATAATAGTATGTATCGACTCATAAATGATTTTTTAAAATAATTTCCAATTCGTTTTTCCAATGTTGATAGGCTTCTATATAGGGTTCTCTGTTTTTTAACAACTCAAAGGTTTGGGCATGATCATTTTTATAAATGATGTCTTGGTATTGTTTAAAATCACCAAGGTGCAAACAACAAGCTCGAGCAGCATTAACTGCCAAATCGGTGTTATAAGTTTCAATTTTCAACTCGACTAACGAAGTTAAGGTATTTACAAATACCTCTGATTGAAATAACATATCGTTTACCGCGTTAATGGTATGTACCTCAATTCCGTTGGTTTTTAAATTTTCCATGGCATAAACCATAGCAAATGCAATCCCTTCTAAAGTTGCTCGAAATACGTGTCCTTTTGAATGATTTTTTAAATTTACACCTTTAATAATGGTGCCAATATTTGCATTTTTCAACATGCATTCAGCACCATTTCCAAAAGGAAAAACGTTAACGCCTTCTGCCCCAATTGGAATTTCGGAGGCTTTGCGATCCATGATGTCATAAGAGCTTTCCTTAAATTGTTTTTTTAACCACTCGTACTGCAAATAACCGCCTTTGAAAACTACCGATTTCCCGATTGGTACATTATAGCCAATACTTATATTTTGATTCGGGTTAGACGAATTGGTTAAGGCATAAATTCGTGTTGGCGATTGTGTTGATATGGCTACTTCGCCGGGGTTAAAAATATTTGTGGCCAGTGCCGTACTCGCTTGATGTGCTGCCCTGAACAGTATGGGCGTTCCAACCGGTATGCCTGTGTCTTGGGAAGCATCCGGGGTAACTAGCCCTTGGTTTCTAAAATTTTCGACTATTGTGGGTATCATGCTTTTTTTAATCTGATAACGGTGCAAGGCATCTTCATCCAACGCATCGGTTTCACAATGCCATAAACCCAGTTCTGAAAGTCCGTCTTTTGTGGTAGAAATAGTATGGGTTAATTTAAACGTTATAAAATCTCCAAGCAAAATAAATTTATCAATTTGATTATATTTATTTCGGTCATTTTCCGATAACCACTTCAAATCCGAAACCGATAAATTTTTAAAAGTTACCGTTTCTTTTGTTTGTTGAGGGTCTGCATTTATAAGAGCCAGTTCTTGCATTTGATAGGAAATTCCAATCCCTGAAATCTTTTTCGCATCAATTTTTGAATCGGTTATCAAATTCTTAATTGCCGAACAAACCAAGAGCCAAAAACTTTCATAATCAGAACCAGTCCCTTCACTTTGAAATGATTTTATTTCATTTATAGGCACTTGAAACGTATTTACTTTTTCGCCTGAATGCCCGTTGGTTAATGCAACTTTTATTGTTGAATTTCCGACGTCCAGACCTAAGTAATACATTTTTTTATTTCTTTAAACTGATTGAAAAATGAATTCATCTCTACTTTATGAGTGTTGTGCAATGAGCAAACAAAAAAGGGGAAGAAGAAAAACTAACAATCTTCTTCCCCAAAACATAACACTATTTAAAAAACTCAATTCTTATGGAAGCTTAAATTTATTGGTGATGGTGTACCAATACACCCAGTCACCTCCTGACTCGTAAACCACATCGTACTCGACGCTAACTGTTCCTGAGCACACATCGTAAGTACCTTCTCCAACTTGACTAAAGGCATAAACATACCCATCGTTATCGGTTCCGGCAACTTGTTGATCGAAGGTTGCGCTCCCCTTTGTAGCACCTTGTGCCACCGGCGTTAAGGTAATATCAACTTTTGCATTAGGGAAAGGGCCATAGGCAATTAAATCGCCATGAAAGGTCACGACGTCTCCATTAACACTTCCCACGACTGGGAAGGTGCCCCACGGCGTTTCGTTTTGCACATTTGTAGTATTAAAAACATCGGTGGTTGAGCTACACTCATCGTCGGCGATGTTCACTCTTATAAATGCTTTTGTTGGACTGTCCAATCCCAACCCGATATTAAGGTTAGGGTTGCTGGTACTTTCTATATAGATATCGATACTTCTATCCTCCAAACTACCGGTTACATTGTCGATAGTGCTTACTAACAAAGGCTCAGAGGTGTAATTCCCTTTTTCTATCAACAAGGTTCTGGTAGACAAGGTATAATCCACACCCTCCGTAGCATTGTTTTCTACAACTGAAAGATTAATGGTAATATCTTCTTTGGGTTCATAGCCCAATAAATCAATAACAATGGGTTCTGGTGATGTGCTGGCATCAAATTCGTTTATTGTTACCGATTCGGCTTGAAACGCAATAAACTCATATACGGGATCTGTAATACTATCGTCGCTGCTACAAGAAACAACTGCAACCAAGGATAGTAATAAGATGAATGATTTAATATTTTTCATTGTTTAGGTATTTATTTTTTTATTCATTTTTAAGTAACCACATGTCACCGTTTACAGTGTCTCCATTAGGATATTGACTGCTAATGGCGGCTTCAAGGTTTTCTCTGTTTGACTGAATTTCACTTTCTGGATACATCCATCGTTTTGGGATCATGCCGTCATTTAGAATGCCCGGTCCATCGGTAGAAAATTCTGGAAATCCGGTTCTTCTTTGGTTGTAAAATGCTTCCCAACCTGAGTTCATAAAAAATGATAAATATTTCTGTGTTATTATCATTTCAATGCCTTGCGATGCATTGTAAACTATTTGCGGGTTTGATAAGTACATATTAATGGCAGCGCTGTCTATATTGTAAAATTCCATTGAAGCACGAATACCATTTTGGTAATGCTCACTGGCATCTCCGCTGGTCCATCCTCTGGCTGCTGCTTCTGCTAATATAAACTGCACCTCGGCATAACCTATGGCAATACTTGGCTCGTTTACGGGATCGTTATAGTATCTTTCTGCAATCAGTGAGCCTTCGCCTTGAGATACTCTAGCAGAATTTGCCGAGGCCAAATCGCTTCCGGGTAAACCGCCATAAGCATTAAAATCATCTTCGGGGAGATTTGCACCATTTTCTTCGCGTTGAGCAAAAGCAAACAGCCTTGGATCTTCTCTGTCTTTAAGATGATTTATAAACGATTCGTCCATGTAATAATTCGTTTTAATTTGATTGGAATTAAAATATGGGTATTCGTTACCGTCTAAATCATAATAAGGCAATGCAGTATTATCATCATTTGATGTAAATATGGGATATTGACTCGGATTATTCACAATGGCATTAAATCTGCTAACCACACCTACGTTAGAATTGCCTTCTTTTTTAGACAATGTAATCAGAATTCGTAAGCTCAATGCGTTTATCGCTTTGCGCCATTTTGATAAATCACCGTCGTAAATAAGGTCGCCGCTAATCGTGCCGGTTTCAGTAGCTAACATAGAATTTGCTTCGTCCAATTCATCAAGAATACCAATATAAATATCTTCCTGCTTATCGTACTTTGCTGTAAAAATGGGCTCATCGGTACTTCCTTTAAGCGCTTCGCTGTACGGTACATCGCCAAAGGTTCGGGTGAGGTCCATAATAAAATAAGACCTGAAAAATTTACCCAAGGCCGCGTAAGCTGTTTTACCAGCCAATGTAGCTTCCTCTTCCATTTTCAAAACCTGTCTTAAATTGTTGTACGTGCCAAATCCACTACGCTGCCAACCATATAATTGATACGTGTTATTGTGCTCTACATTTACCATTTGCCTACTTGCAAAGGCGGCATCTGTTGATACAATATTGAATGCACTGATTTGAATTCCTGTTAAAAGCAAACTAGGGTCGCCTTTTGTGGTTCTATTGGGATCGATTTGAAAATCGTCAAAATTCGTACAGCTTCCCAATGTAAAAAGTAATATTAAGCTGTATAAGAGTTTTATATTTTTCATCTTTTGTTTTTTTTTTTTAGAATGACACGTTCAAGTTAAATCCTATGTTTCTTGTTGAAGGTGTTTGAAGATTATCAAAACCTGAATCTGGATCAACATTTGGTAAATCGGACCATAAGGCCAAATTTCTTCCCACAAATGAAATAGATGCTTTGTCAATATTTAGCGCACTTGTATACTTTTCCGGAATGTTATAAGTAAGCATTACCTCTCTTAACTTTAAGAACGATTGACTGTAATAATGATCAAAAACGGCATTGCTCGTGTTTTTGTTCCAAGAGATGTAATTTATTTTGGTTGTGTTTGGTGCATAAACACGTGTATCATTGGTTATGTTTCCAAAAATATCGTATTCCACATCACCGCCAACAACCACAACACCTGGACCAATAAAAGAATCTACGCCATTGTTGGCCGCTTCCCTGTGCTCGTTTACGGTTCCTGGGTGCGTGCCACTCCACCACATTTTTTGATTTGTTGTAGAGTAAATAATACCTCCAAGTCTGCCATCAAAAGCAACATTTAAGCTAAAATCTTTATAGGTAAAAGTGTTTTGGAAACCATACACCCAATTAGCATCCGAATAGCCTCTTCTTCTTGAAAAAGTATCGTTTAACGGAAATCCATTAGAGCCATATATTAACTGTCCGCCCGGTGTTTTTAAGTACGGTGTAGAATATATTTGATCCGTTCTAGAACCAACTTTGATGTTTCCAATACGATCGGAACCATCGTAAACACTTTCTAATGTTCTGTGGCTACTGCTCCAGTTGGTGGCAATATCCCATCTAAAATCATCAGATTTTATCGGGGTTCCCGCTACTATAAATTCAACGCCTTTTCTGGCGTATTCGTTTCCGTTAATTAATCGAGAACCAAATCCAGAGGTTATTGAAATGGGCACGGTAACAATGTTATTGGTTTCTTTGATGCTGTAATAAGTGGCATCAAGCTTTAATCTGCTCTTAAAAAACCTGATATCCAAACCTACTTCATAAGTATCGGAAGTTTCAGGATTAATATTATCATTTAATAAGGTGCTCGGGTAGTTTAATGAAGAGTTATTGTTCCAACTTATCCCATTGTTGTACGCCGTTAAGTGAGAATAGGTTGACCCTGTTCTACCGTCTGACACATTAGCCCAAGATCCTCTAAGTTTTACAAATGAAATTGGGTCTCCAAAATCAACTAAATCTGAAAGTACGGCAGAAAAAGAAACCGATGGATAAAAGAAATTATTGTTTTTTACCGGTAAGGTGGATACCCAATCTTGTCTGCCAGTAATACCTAAGTAAAGCGCTTGTAAAAACTCAACATCCAAAGTAGTGTAAATACTATTCACCAACTCTTTACCATACCAATTTGAGCCCTTTAATGGGTTTATTGAATTTGCTGTATTGTAATAATCGGGAATAGTTAAACCATCGGTACGTAAGGATAGGTTTCTATTATCCCAATACCGCGTTGAAGCACCTACACTTGCATTTAATTTTAGGTCTTCATTTATTTCTTTTGTGTACGATGCGATAAGATCGGCGTTTAAAGAAAAAGAGGTCGAGCTATTTAAAAAATAGTCACCTTTAGATAAGGAACCGTAACCTATAATACTTTGCGGTTCTTTCCAATCTCTATTGGTTGTAGACGAGTTAAATCCTGTTCTAAAATTAACTGTAAAATCCTCAGTTGGGTCGTAATTAATATTTAAGTTCCCATAAGTATTGTCTTTATAGTAACCTTGTAAGGCTTCGTAGGC
This sequence comes from Hwangdonia seohaensis, assembly GCF_031932625.1. Taxonomy (NCBI): domain Bacteria; kingdom Pseudomonadati; phylum Bacteroidota; class Flavobacteriia; order Flavobacteriales; family Flavobacteriaceae; genus Hwangdonia; species Hwangdonia seohaensis. The sequence goes on along the minus strand of NZ_JAVSCK010000003.1, from coordinate 754,224 downwards.
AATAAAATAGGGGTTATTATACCAAGAGGTATTAAAGTGTTTTTGTTGCACGCCTTCTTGACCTTCGGCCCAATAATCTCTTAAATCCCGTACATCTACATCAACGCCAGTCCATAATACCAAGTTGTACAATTGGTTGTGTGGACCATATCCCGTTTGTGGGAAGTTTTTAGTGTATTGTTTATTATACGTTAATGAGGCATCAACCTTTAGTTTTTCCATAAGGTTATAACCACCAGAAACCCCAAATGATGAATTGTTAAGTCCCGTATTTGGCGCAACCCCTTTTTGATATATATGAGATGTTGTTACCCTAAAGTTACCTTTATCGTTTCCGCCACTAACAGAGATATTGTTCGTATAAATCAGTCCGGTATCGAAGAAATTTTTAACATTGTCCTTTCCTCTTGAAATAAATGGGATTGGAATACGGTTACCTGTATTGGGGTCGATAGGGCTGTTATACTGAACAACTTCGTTAAAACCACTTGGGGTTGACGGATCTAACTGATCTAATTTTGGGCCCCAAATCCAACCACCACCTTCGGTACCGCCGCCGCCGCCATTTACGTAAGCATACGACCCGTTATCACCGTTGCCATAGGTTGTTTGAACGTTTGGAATACGAATATAACTAGGCTGAAACATAGCACTTGTGTTGTAGTCTACTCTTGTAACGCCATTTTCTCCTCGTTTTGTGGTAATCATTAAAGCACCACTTCTACCAATCGATCCATAAAGTGCAGATGCCGTGGCACCTTTTAGCACACTTATTTCGGCAATATCATCGGCATTTAATTTCCAATAATCGTTGTCGGTACTAGGAATTCCATCAATAACAATTAAGGGTGTACCACCTCTTAACGAAATGCTTGGGTCGGCAAATAAATCGGTACTGTTTCTAATGGTTAAACCAGCAACCTTACCTGTTAACGAGTTAATTACATTAGGCTCTCGCGCTTTTACCATAGATTCGCCTTTTACCTCCTGCACAGCGTAACCCAATGATTTTGTCTCTTTTTTAATACCAAGGGCCGTTACTACAACCTCATCTAATTGAGCGGCATCCTCAATTAACTCAATGGTAAAAAAATTGGTGTCGCCAACTGTAATTTCCTGGGTAATAAACCCAATATAGGAAATAACCAAAACAGATTGTTTAGAGGGAACAGTGAGCGAAAAGTTTCCGTCAAAATCGGTTGCATCTCCAATTGTTGTTCCTTTAACAACAATATTTACACCTGGAATGGGTTGCTTCGAATTCGAGTCTGTAACTTTTCCATTAATAACTATGTCCTGCCCCCAACAGATCATAGTAAAAGCGAAAAAAAACAGCAACGATAGCAGTTTTTGGTTTTTTTTCTTCCGAAAGGAAAAACTAAGTAAAGTTTGTTTCATAATAATTTGAATTGTTTAGTTCGTAATGATTAACAACGTTTGTTGCATTTTTCGTAAAGAATCTCAATAAACGTTTGGCTAATATAAAAATTAAATTAAATAAACGTTCAATCAATTTATTTTTATTGAAAAAAAAATTATGTTTATATTCGTAGCATGGGTAGAAAAAGCTTAAAGAAAACCAGGCAAAAAGAGATTGTTTCGGCGTTTTACAATGTAGCCAAAAGAGAAGGTTTAGAAAATGCCTCGATTGCCAAAGTGGCAAAAGAAATGGGAGTAAATCCTAGTTTGATAATCCACTATTTCACTTCAAAAGAAGAGCTTATTTTTGGATTAATTAATTTTATTTTAGAAAGCTACAGGTTTATTTATCTTGCTGAAGAAGAACAGCTAAATAGCAGAGACCGACTTATTAAAGTAGTGGACAACTTATTTTCCAGGGAGTGGAATGCGCTTTTTGATGATGGTGTGTTTTACAGTTGTTTCAGCTTAATTTTTAGAAGTCAAAGAATTAAAACCGAATTTAAAGAACTGCACAATCATTTAAGGCAATTATTATCCGAAGTTATAGAGGCGGCAAAAATAGATGGCCATTTACAAATTGAAAATTCAAAACAAACGTCAGACCTTATTTTTATAATGGTTGAAGGGGTGTATTATTACCTATCCTTATTTGATGATGAAGAAGTTTATAATGAAAAATTGCTGCAGTACAAAAAAGCGGCTTTCGAAATTTTAAACATGGACATGACCGTGGAAATCACTTAAAAGAAACTATTTACTTTTAGCTCGGATAATACTCATAATGGCAATTACCCCAATACACATCCATACAAAATTTAATATAAAATTAGGGTCGTCGTCTATCTTGTACGAATTAATCATGAGGCATATCGCCCCCAAAACATTCATTAATTGGTAGGGTGTTTTGTCTGCCTTAATCTTATTAAAGCTTAATAATAGATAAGCGAAAATAAATAACAAGGCCCCAAACCAACCAATAATCTCAAATATATTCAACTTAAAAATTTAGTGTTAACAAAAACAAATGTAATTAAATCTGCTTCATTTTTTACATTTGGCCCGATTTTCATCTTAAGTAGCGACATTCTTTTTATTGATGCGCCACACTTTCAAAAAACAAAGCATAAAACCTTTAATTAGTGTATAAATTTAATTAGTTTTAACCAACTGTTACGAAACACACTACATTTTATGAGACATTTAGCTCTTCTTTTTGTTATAGCTTTTTTGAATTTGGGATGTTCTGAAGAAGAACATCAATCCTGGATTAGAATCAACCAAATGGGATATCAACCCAATACCATTAAAGTGGCTGTTATCGGATCAAAAGATAATATAACGGTTAAGGAATTTACCCTGCACAACTCAAAGACCGATGCCATTGTGGCGTCTTTTAACAGCGTTGAAGCTAAAGGCTGGTTTGGACCGTTTGAAACATCTTACCGCTTGGATTTTTCAGATTTCAACGAAGTTGGCAGTTATTACATCATGGCCAAAAACACCAAATCGCCTGTTTTTAGAATTGACGATAATGTGTATGATGGCACTGCCGATTTTCTCTTAAAATACATGAGACAGCAACGTTGTGGGTTCAATCCGTATCTTAAAGACTCCTGTCACGTAGATGATGGTTTTATTATTTACCATCCCGAAAAACCCGACGGCTCTTATATTGATGTTGCAGGAGGTTGGCATGATGCTACAGATTACCTCCAATATACCGCAACTTCTGCCAATGCTATTTATCAATTGCTATACGCTTACAGAGAAAATCCCGAAGCTTTTGGAGATACTCACCAAGCATATGGATTAGAAGGTTCCAACGGTATTCCTGATGTTATTGACGAAGCTAAATTTGGCATGGATTGGCTTATTAAAATGAATCCGTCGTCAACAGAATATTACAACCAAATTGCCGATGACAGAGATCATGCCGGATACAGATTACCAAACAAAGATAGTGTTGTTTATCACCCAGAATTTAAAGGCAGACCGGTTTATTTTGTTAATGGAGAAATTCAAGGTTTGTTTAAAAACAAAAACCGAACCACCGGTGTATCATCGACTGCCGGGAAATTTGCGTCTTCCTTTGGAATTGGTGCAGAGGTATTAGCGCCTTTTTTTCCTGAGTATACCGAAAAGTTAACCCAAAAAGCCAAAGACGCTTATGCCTTTGGAAAAACGAAACCAGGTACCATGCAAACAGCTCCAGCCACATCGCCGTATTTTTACGAGGAAGATAATTGGTACGACGACATGGAATTGGCCGCTGCCACGCTTTACAAACTCACAAACGACAAAACCTATTACAGTGAAGCTTTAAATTATGCGTCTTCTGAAAAAGTAACGCCTTGGATGGGACAAGACACAGCAAAGCACTATCAATATTATCCGTTCTACAACGCGGGGCATAACGAGTTGGCTCTTATTGCTAATACAGATGATAAAAAAACCGTAACAGACTATTATAAATTTGGTTTAGAAGCTGTTGCGCAACGTGGTAAAGACAATCCATTCCTTATCGGCGTGCCATTTATTTGGTGCTCCAATAATTTGGTTACAGCTACTTTAACTCAAGCCAAAGCTTACAGAGAATTAACAGGAGATGACACCTATTTGGAAATGGAAGCTGCCTTAAGGGATTGGCTGTTTGGATGCAACCCGTGGGGAACCAGCATGATAGTTGGACTGCCAGAAGGTTACGGCGACTCCCCTATTTATCCGCATTCCTCACTAAATCATTTACACGGTTACCAAACCGATGGCGGATTGGTCGATGGTCCTGTTTATGGGTCTATTTACAATAATCTTAAAGGGTTACAGCTACTTAACGCCGACCCTTATGCCGATTTTCAATCGGATTTTGTGGTCTATCATGACGATGTTGGCGATTATTCTACAAACGAACCCACCATGGACGGTACCGCTTGTTTGGTGTTTTATTTAGCTTCTTTGGAAGCCGATGTAAAAAAAAAGTAAAAAAAGAAAACCGTGAATTAGATTTAACGGGTGCTATTGTACGGGGAAACCTCAAAGAGAAGAACATTCATTTGATGTTTTCCGGTCACGAATATGCCGACGGTGGCACTCATATTTTACAAGTTTTGAAGCAGGAAAACATTAAAGCTTCATTCTTTTTTACAGGTGATTTTTATTGAAATAAAGAATTTCACGCACTTATTTCAGATTTAAAAAAAGATGGCCATTATTTGGGAGCGCATTCCAACAAACATTTGTTGTATAATGATTGGACAGCAGACAAAAAACTGTTGGTAACCGAAAGCGAGTTTAACGAAGATTTAAAATTGAATTATTCTGAAATGAAAAAATTCGGCATCAACAAAACCGATGCCAACTACTATTTGCCACCTTACGAATGGAACGATAGCACCATTACCTCGTGGACCAAGAAGAACAACCTGTCGCTTATTAACTTTACAAAAGGAACACTTTCACATGCCGATTACACTACGCCCAAAGACAAAAACTATAAAAGTACCAAAACTATTTACAAGTCTATTTTAGATTATGAATCTGAGGAATCACTCCACGGTTTTTTACTTTTAAGCCACATTGGTACACACCCCGATCGTACGGATAAATTTTATTTGGAATTGGAAAACCTCATTAAAACATTAAAGCATAAGGGATATCAATTTGTGTCTTTAAACACGATGCTGGATTAATAATAATTATAAATTGACTTTATTCCTTCGGAATGTAACTTAAAATCAATCGACCTTTATTAAGCATTAAGTTTACACTTTCAGTTTAATTTTTATTCTCTCTAAACCTCCCGTTATTATTATAACAACCAGGGCAAAAAGCAATGATTTTATAATACCTGCCCAACCATGTGTTGCAAATTCAGGCCATCTAAAATTCAATAAAGACATTAAGGGATATATTAAAAATGGCAATAAATAACAAGTAAGGGTGCTGGTTCCCGCCGGTTTTATAATGTTGGCCCATGCAGATTGCCCCCATTTATCAACAACAATATAAAATAGGCCAAATAACAAAAATGATATGCCGCCACAAATAATGGTCCATGAAGGTGTAGCCAATATTTTTGAAATTATAAATGATGGTCTGATAAAAAACCCAAGGGCAATTAGAGCTACTCCAATAACCAATAGAATCCACAAAAATCTATTTTCATTTTTTTGCTCTTTATAACGCAACAGCAAAACAGTGCATAACACGCCTAGCATCACCAATAAATGATTGGAAGCACTAACCACAATTTTAAAAGATGGCAAGTCTGTGAAATACCCAAACTCTTGGATATTGAACAAAAACAACAGCAACCACCCTAAAATGATATATCTTATTTTAGAGCCCAAAAACATAAAAAAGAATGCATTTAAAAGGTATGCCCAACCAATCAATCCTAAAATCCCCCACCAATAAGGCTTTATTCCTATGAGATTATCGGCTGTTCCGCCTTTAAACACAAAAACCAAATACAATAAAATACCTATGCCTAAACATTTTAACGCGATTACCCCTGCTTTGGTTAAGTATGCAATAGGTTTGTAATACAGCCAGACTAGCATAATTCCCACCGTCATTAATATTTGCCAAACACTTTTTCCAAAAGGCATCAAATCGGGATTAATCCGACCAATATTTACCATTAACACGCCCATAACCAATAAAGCAATGGTCCTGGAAACAATATGCATTGCTGTGGAGACTTCATTATATCCCTTTTTTCTTCTGGTGTTTATAGCCAGAGGAATTGAAAGGCCTACGATAAATAAAAATAATGGAAATACAACATCCGACAGCCCCATCCCATCTTCTTGTGCCGCCGTGTGCTTTAACCAATTTGGCACTTCTTTTAAAGATGGAATATCGTTTACAAAAATCATCAAGAACATGGTTACTGCCCTAAAAACATCAATAGATTGCGTTCTTTTGGTTTCAACATATGTTATAGCTGTACCCATATTATGGTTTAAATTATTAAACTTAACGTTCTTTCTTTTTAAAAGCGAACACTCAATTTTGTTGCAAAAGTGCTGCCCTTAACACACTTATGGCATGTTTAGCGTTTTTATCTGTGCCGTCTTTAATTTGATGGCGGCAACTCGTACCCGAAGCGACAATAATCGTTTGGTCGACCATGTTTCTTATTTTTGGAAACAGGGTGTCCTCACCCACCTGCATACTTAATGCATAATGTTCTTTTTCATAACCAAAGGAACCTGCCATTCCGCAGCAACCGGAATTAATGATTGTAACGGTATAGTTTTTAGGAATGCTAAGCATTTTAAAAGCTGATTCCATGCTACTCAAAGCTTTTTGATGGCAATGCCCATGAATTTTAACCACCTGTTTTTCTGCTGTAAACTGGTTGGAATTTATTCGTCCATCGTTTAATTCACCTGTTATAAACTCTTCAACGGTAAAGGTGTGTTTGGCAATATTTTTTGCAGCTTCTTTATCGTCTGCAAGTCTTACGTATTCATCCCTAAAGGTTAAAATTGCAGAAGGTTCCAAACCTACTAACGGAACATCCTCAAAAATACGATTCTTAAAAAACCTAACGTTAAAATCAGCCAGTTTTTTTGCTTTTCCCAACATGCCTTTGGATATAAAACCACGACCGCTTTCTTTATGATTAGTGATATTTACTTTGTAACCCAATGTTGTTAAAAGTTCGATGGCGTCAATACCAACAGGCACATCGTAATAATTCACAAATTCATCTATAAAAAGATAAACCTCACCGTTTTTGCAGGGCGCGGTATCAAGCCTTTTTTTGTTCTTTTTGTACCAATTGAAAAATGTAATCGCTTCCAATTTTGGAATGCTTCGTTGTGATGCAATCCCCAAAAAGTTTTTGGTGATTTTGGTATTCAACAAAAAATTGGTTAACCGTGGCGTTATGCTGCCTAACTTATTAAGGTTCGTGCTATTTCCAAAGAGTTTACTTCTTAAAGGCAGACCGTTTTCTTTGTGATATTGATATAAAAACTCTGCCTTTAAAGTTGCTATATCCACATTACTCGGGCACTCGCTGGCACATGCTTTACAGCTTAAACACAAATCGAAAACCTCATACAATTCTTTGTGATTGAACTTGTTTTTTTTATCGGAATGCGTTAAAAATTCCCGTAATGCATTTGCCCTTGCCCGAGTGGTGTCTTTTTCATTTTTTGTTGCTCTGTAACTGGGGCACATGGTACCACCGGCATCCGGAAGCTTTCTGCAGTCGCCAGAACCATTACATTTTTCGGCAGCTCTTAAAATGCCTAAACTATCGGAAAAATCCTGAATGGTTTTTATATCCGGCTCCACCCGATCTACCTCGTACCTCAGGTTTTCGTCCATTGAAAAGGCATCGATAATCTTTCCTTTGTTGAATACATTATTGGGGTCGAAGGTTTGTTTGATTCGTTTTAAAAGGGCATAGTTTTTTTCGCCTATCATTTTAGGTATAAACTCTGCTCGCACAATGCCATCTCCATGCTCGCCACTAAAAGAGCCCCCATATTTTTTAACCAATTCTGCGGTTTTGGACGTTATTTCCCTGAACAGCACGACATCTTCTTGTTTTTTCAAATTAAGAATGGGCCTTAAGTGCAATTCGCCAGCACCAGCATGCGCATAGTACACCGCATTTTGTCCGAAATCTTCCATCATTTTTGAAAACTCAGCAATATAATTTGGCAAATCCTTTAAATCGACTGCGGTATCTTCAATACAGGCAACGGCTTTATTGTCGCCTATAATATTTCCGAGCAAACCCAATCCGGCTTTTCTAAGTTCTAAAGCTTGATTTATTTGATTCCCAATTAATTTTGGAAAAGCATAGCCTAATTTATTTTTTTGCAAATCAGAAATTAAAGCGTCTGCCAAGGCATTGGAATCTGCATCGTTATCGGTACAGATTTCCAACATAAGAATTGCTTTCGGATCATCTTCAACGAAAAACCTGTTTTTGATTTGTTCCCTATTATTTTTGGTACAATCCAAAATGGTTTTATCCATTAATTCGCAGGTGTATAAATTGTGCTTCATGGCAATTACCACGGCTTTCATACTGGCTTCAATGGAATGAAAATGCGCTGCCACCATTATGTTTTTGGATGGTGGAACGTCGTCTAATTTTAAGGTGATTTCCGTCGTAAATGCCAAAGTACCCTCGCTACCTGCCATTAATTTTGACAGGTTGATTTGAGACTCATCGCCTCCAAATATTTTTGATTTTAACAACTCATCGACGGCGTAGCCATTATTTCTTCTATGGATGGAAGGCTTAGGAAATTCGTTTTTTATCTCTAATTGGTTATCGGTATTGGAAAGCTCGTGGTGTAAAGTTTTATAAATGCTGCTCTCTAAACTTTTCCCTTTCGTTTTTAAAAGAAATTCTTCTGTGTTTAAATCCTCAAAAATCACCTCGGAACCATCACTTAAAATGGTTTTTAACCGCAGTACTTTATCTCGTGTAACGCCATATTTAATGGAGGTTGTCCCCGAAGAATTGTTTCCTACCATACCACCAATCATGCACCGATTGCTTGTGGATGTATTGGGGCCAAAAAAAAGTCCGTAGGGTTTTAGGAAATTATTAAGCTCATCCCGTATTACTCCTGGCTGTACGGTTATGGTTTTATTTTGCTCATCAAAACTTACAATTTTAGTGAAGTGTTTTGATAGGTCTACCACCAAACCATCGCCCACACATTGACCCGCTAACGAGGTACCCGCAGCCCTTGGAATAAGCGTGATTTTATTGATTGTAGCAAACTCAATCAGCGCTTTTAAATCCTGATTGCTTTTTGGATATGCAACGCCTAAAGGCAACTTTCTGTAAACAGAGGCATCGGTGGCATAAATGGTTTTGTGGAGTGCATCGGTAAACAACTCGCCTTCCAAAATAGTTGATAATGCATTAAAATCCTTTGCGGTAGAGGTTTCAATATTCATCCAATCCTTTTATTTATACAACACGTATTTTTCCCTGGTTTTGCTAAATGCTTCCAATCCGGGTTTCCATGTTTCCTTAATCGCTTCTTCAGAAAGACCACTTTCTATTTGTTCCCGTAATTTTTGAGTTCCTGCCAATTTAGGAAAGAAGTTATTAAAAAACTTGGTTTTATCTGCTGTGGCTTTATAAGCTTCAATTAACCAATCGAGTTTAACCTCAGACAGTCGTTCAACATCTCTTAAATCCCTTCCGAAGCATAGTTCTCCTTGGTGTTTGGGTGTTTTAGCCCCAAAATTTGGCTGAGGGGTAAAACTGAAATCAAATGTCTCCTCAGGTAAAAAAGGTGCACCGAAAATTTGGAATTGCATTTCGGTTCCGCGTCCGCAACTCACCGTAGTGCCTTCAAAAAAACACACGCTCGGATATAAATTAATAGATTTCGCATTGGGCAGATTAGGCGACGGTTTTATGGGCAAATCATATTCCGAATCATGGGTATAATGTTGTAATGGCACGACAGTAAGGTCGCATTGGATTTCGTTATCCAACCATTTTTCTCCATTTATCATCTTTCCGTACTCGCCAATGGTCATCCCATAAACAATGGGAACGGGATGCATGCCCACAAAACTCGTAACGTCTTCTTCTAAAATAGGCCCATCGATATAATGGCCGTTAGGATTTGGACGATCTAACACAATTACCGGAATATTGAGTTCTGCGGAAGTTTCCATAACGTAATGAAGCGTGGATATATAAGTGTAAAACCGAACCCCAACATCCTGAACATCAAAAAGCATAACATCTATACCTTCTAAAAATTCTTTAGGTGGTTTTCTGTTTTTTCCATAAAGTGAAAAAATAGGTAAGCCCGTTTTTTCATCTACGCCATCCTCAATATATTCGCCAGCATCAGCAACACCTCTAAAACCGTGCTCTGGTGCAAATACCTTGGTAACATTTACGTTTAACGCCAAAAGCGAATCGACGATATGGGTGTGCGACTCACCGCTTTCGTCCTTAAAAATAACACTGGTTTGGTTGGCCACAACGCCTACGTTTTTACCTTGTAAAAGATGCAAATATTTGCTGGTTTGATTTGCTCCCGTAACAATTGCTTTAGTTTCCACGGGTTGGTTTACGACAGCGTCATTTATAGCTTGCTTTTTTTTAGTTGTCGAATTACAAGCTGTTAAGGCTAAAAAGAGTAATACAATATATTTCATAACATGTGTGTGTTTTTAAATTATGGTTTTAAGGTGTGCCTTAAATTTTAATTTGATTTTACAATTTTTAAAGTTGCTTGCTTTCCGTTTTCATCTTCAATCTTTAAAAAATACATTCCGTTTTCTAAATGACTCATATTTATGGTTTTAGAATCTTTGGATACTTTTAAAACAGATGCACCTAAAATACTAAACATTTCCATTTTGACACCTATTATAGATTTATTATTTGAGATGTGAACAAAATCTGAGGTTGGATTTGGATAAATTTTGATTTCCCCACTATAAACATCACTTAATGAAGCTGTTGCACCAAATTTTGTGTTTATCAAATCCCAAAGTTCTGGTCGGCCGCCATCATAATTTAATGCCCACATACCTACGCCTCCTAAATTATTAGTAATAGCTAAATCGAACTTTTTTGAAATGCTTAATTCATTATCTGCCCAAACCTGATTCCAATCGGTTCCGTCGTTCCACCTGTACCAAGGCGATTGAAAATCCGAATTCCAAATAAACCCACCGTAGTTATCAGCCTCAGTAACAGTATTTCTATATCTGGTTGAACCTACATAGTCGGTTACCGTGGACTCGGGAGCATTTGTTGCCGTTTTCCAATGTTGGCCGTAGTACGGCACTGCCAAAATTAACTTTTCTGGATTATTAGCGGTTGGCACCGCATAAGTACCCGTTTCTATGGTTCTTGTAACAAAGCGTTTCCAAGACGTGTGATGTGTTAATGGTGCCACCGGACCGGAATTTGAGCTAAAAGATCCCGTATAATCGTATGCCATAACAATCAAATAATCTACACTGTTTACCAAATCATCAATAATCCATCCTCCCCAATTTACAGCAGGCCCATCAAAAGACACTTCTTTGCCCGGTAATTCAGCATGTATATACGCCGTTAATTCTGCCATAAAAGTATTCAATTCTGCACCTCTGTGAGCTGAGGTCATACCTTCAAAATCTATATTAACCCCATCTAAGTTATAGGTTTGAATTATACTTTTAACATTGGCAAAGAAAATATCTCTTTTAGCGGTATTAGTAAATAATTCCCAGGCAACGGCATCAGCTCCGTCTGCCCCACCAAAGTTAACAACGGTCATAATTACTTTGGTGCCCGCCGCATGGGCAGCATTTATTTCGGTAGTCCAAGGCCAACCAACAGGTTTGCTTATAGACCCATCTAATTGCACCAAAAAATCAAAACACGCAATATGGGTTAATAAATCGTATTGAATGTTGCTGTGCGCGCCAGCACTCTGTTCCCAATAAGGCAAAAACCCAAATACCTTTTTGTTTAAGGTGGTTGCTTTTGATTGATTTAAACCAATAATAGGCTCTGTTTTATTTTTTACATCAGATTTGTTAACATCTGTGGTTATTTTTCCAAATTCCTCTTTTTGTAATTGGTGCGCGCCTTTTGTAATTAACTCTTGTGCTGAAACCGTTTGAAATATTGCAAAAATTAATACAAATAATAATTTGTGTGGTAAGTTTTTTTTCATTTTTTCTACGTTTTAGGATTATTAATATGTTTGTAGTTAAACAAAAATTTGTTTAATCGTTTTGTATCATTGACATACTATAATGCATAGGAAAAGTTTTTGATATTGAGGCTGGTAATTCTCCTTTGGCTTCGGTTTCTCCAAAAATAATTTGTGCAGAAATATTGTTTGCCCATTCTGAATTTTCATAGGAAACAATAACACCTTCAACATTTTCAAGAGACAGGTTTTGTAAACTGTACTGGCTTGCAAATACAGTTAAAATTACCTTATGGTTTTTTGACAGGTTTTCAATTAACATTCTATCTTTATTCGATATAGCTTTGGTTATCCTACTATTTAAACGGTGGTAACCAACAATTATCTTATCGTATTTTTTAAGTTCGTTTGATAGATTTTTTTGTGATAAATTGGAAACATCAGTAACATTGGTTTTTAATTTTATGGCATTTAAAAACGTTTCGTCTCCTCCATCTCCTAATTTTAAGAATGCTATTTTTTCATTTGATTTTTTTTGTAATGGCAAAACAGCATCGTCATTTTTTATTAGCGTAATCGCATTATTGATAGCCTCTTCATACAAAGCATCATTGATACCTTTATTCAAATCATTTAAAAGATTATTTACCGCAATAGGTTTAAATTGATTTAAGTCTGCATTAAATTTAGCGGTAAGAATCTTTTTTATGGAATGGGATAAGCGCTCCTCGGTTATTTCGTTGGTATTGTATGCCTCCATAATTTTAGAAATGGCTTTGGGAGCATCTTCAGTAAAAAGCAATACATCGTTACCTGCTTTAAACGCCGCTAAATCTATATCTCCCGGTTCTTTATAATTTGCGGCTCCCTTCATATTTAAGGCATCTGTAAAAATGAGTCCTTTAAATGCTAATCTTTCTTTTAAAACATTTGTAACTATTTGATGCGACAGAAAAGAAGGCAATCCGTTTTCTTGCTCTAAACCAGGCACATTTAAATGGGCAACCATAACGCCCGCAATGCCTTTGTTGAACAATTGCTTGTACGGGTAAAGTTCAACCGAATCAATCCGTTCTTTTGTAAAGGAAACGGTAGGCAATGTTTTGTGCGAGTCTGTATCAGTATCGCCATGCCCAGGAAAATGTTTCGCACATGCCAATACGCCTTCGCTTTGTAAACCCTCGGTAAACGCAATGGCTTTTTTTGTTACGTTGATTTTATCCTCTCCAAAAGAACGGACACCAATTATAGGATTTTTTGGGTTTGTATTGATATCGACTACGGGAGCAAAGTTTATGTGAATCCCTAACCTTTTACAGTCCTTTCCTATTTGTTTTCCAATACGCTCAATAACATGATTTTGTTTTATAGCTCCAAGCGTCATGTTATATGGGTATTTTGAGGTGCTATCCAGCCTCATGTTTAAACCCCATTCGCCATCGACACCTATAAACAAAGGCACTTTAGAGATGGCTTGGTACTTGTTGGTTTGGTTTGCTTGATTTACGGGGTTTCCTTGAAAAAATATTAGACCTCCAATATGGTAATCCTGAATAAGATTTTTGATAAAACCCGTATGGATACTATCTCGATTTGAATAGGCAGCGACCATAAATAATTGCCCTACTTTTTCCTTAAGAGACATGTTATTATACAAGCTATCTACCCATTGCGTGCTCAAATCGATACTTGTTGGGTTGCTATTAGGTTGTTTTTTATTGGAATTACACGAGATAAAACCAAAAACAGAAATTACGGATATAACTAGAAACTTATTCATTTTTGTTATTTAAATTAAATGTGTCAATGGCTTCCCTAATGCTTTGGTGTTTAGATAATAGCTGGTTTGCTTTTTCTTCGTCAACTTTAAGTTCGTTCATAATCATGTCAACCCCTCTTTTAACAAGTTTTTTGTTTGACAGTTGCATGTTTACCATTTTGTTGCCTCTTACCCTTCCCAGTTTAATCATAACCGTTGTCGAGATCATGTTTAAAACCAGTTTTTGTGCCGTTCCCGCTTTCATTCTGGTGCTTCCCGTAACAAACTCGGGGCCAACAACCAATTCGATTGGATGATCTACTTCTAAAGACAGCGGCGAGTTTTTATTGCAGGTAATACAGCCCGTGATGATGCCATGTTTTTTTGCTGCTGTAACCCCGCCAATAACATAGGGCGTTGTGCCCGATGCGGCGATTCCTATAAGCACATCGTTTTTTGTAATGTTGTATTCTTGTAAATCTTTCCATGCCATTTCGGTATCGTCTTCGGCGTTTTCCACCGCTTTTCTAAGTGCCATATCGCCTCCTGCAATAAGTCCGATTACCAAATTATCTGGTACGCCATACGTTGGTGGACATTCAGAGGCATCGAGAACACCCAATCGACCACTTGTTCCCGCGCCTATATAAAATAATCTGCCGCCAGACTTCATTTTACTGTAAATATCCTCTACCAATTTCTCAATTGAAGGAAGCACTTTTTCAACTGTATAAGCCACTGTTTTGTCTTCTTTATTCATGTTTGAGAGCAAATCAACGGTACTCATTTTTTCCAGATCGTTATAACCGGAAGCCTGTTCTGTGGTAAGCTTATTTTTCATATTGATTATTTTAAGTTTCACTACTTCCTTTTCATAATCATTAAACCTACAACGGTTAATAGTGCATTTACAAAAACGTTCATAAATCCAAAATCAAAATTATACCAGCGAATAAAGACATCGTTTAAAAAGTAGGTTATCAACGGCATTACAATGCATATAAAAGGCACCGCAGCATCTTTAATTTTTATTTTGGTGAAAATCCCGAACATATAAAGCCCCAATAATGGCCCATACGTGTAACCGGCGACCTTAAAAATGGTTGAAATAACATCGCCTTTACTTTCTGAAAACAGCATTATAATGGTAAAAATTATTGCTGAAAAACCGAATAGCACTCTATTTTTAAGCTGCTTTTTTTGTTTGGAACTTTTATGCTGAATATCTAAAAAATCGTGGGTAAACGATGTTGTTAAAGCGGTTAACGCAGAATCTGCACTTGAAAATGACGCTGCGGTAATTCCTAAAATAAAACTGATACTGGCTATGATTCCAAAATGATTTAATGAAAGCATCGGGAATAAAGCATCGGTATTAATGAATTTTCCGTTTTCAATTTCCAGTTGAATACCGAACTTTTCAGCATACAAATATAGCATCACACCCAAGCCCAAAAACAAAAATTGGGTAACCGCTAAAATGAGACTAAATGTTAAAATGTTACGCTGGGCTTCTTTTTTGTTTTTGCAGGTTAATGTTTTTTGCATCATATTTTGATCTAAACCAACCATGGCAATGGCAATTAAAACCCCAGAAATAAACTGTTTAAAAAAGTTGTTTCCCGAATTGAAATCCCAATCGAAAACCTTAAAATACTCGTGTTTTGTAACTGTTGAAATGGTTTCTGAAAAACTCAAGTTTAAAGCATCTTTAGTCACATAAATAGTTACAATGGCTGCCATTAGCAAAAAAAATGTTTGAAGCGTATCTGTCCAAACAATGGTTTTAATACCCGATCTGTGCGTGTACACCCATATTAAAACCAGTATTAAAAGTACGGTTATATAAAATGGGATATTAAAGGCATCAAATACCGCGTATTGTAAAATTTTTGCGGCAAGCAACAATCTTAAAGCAGCTCCAAAAGATTGTGATATCAAGAAAAACAATGAGCCTGTTTTATAGGTTCTTATCCCGAATCGCGTTTCTAAATAGGTGTATATTGAAACCAATTTTAAATCGTAATAAATAGGAATTAAGATGTAGGTTATAAACACATATCCCACAACGTTACCAAAAACAAACTGTAAGTAATAAAAGTAATTGGTGCCCACCATACCGGGAATTGACACGAATGTAACACCCGATAATACGGCACCAATCATACCAAAAGCAACGACCTGCCACGGCGATTCCCTATCGCCCGTATAAAAAGATTCGTCACTGGATTTTTTGGAAACGAAATGCGATATTAACATTAACACTCCAAAATAGGATGCAATAATTATTAGAATTAATGTGGCGTTCATTTATATTGTTTTATTAATAAATTTTTATGTCGTTGAGTTGTAATCTGTAATCTTTTAAATGTTCAAAATCATCCAACATATCCATAGAATCGTTATTTTCTACCCAATGCCGTAATTTATCCGTTCCGTTAATAATATCTATGGGCATTTGCCTGTAGTTATATTCAAAAGGCGGGTTTTTCCATTCAAAATCATTGCCTAAATAATGGTATAATTCGCGTATTATAAATTGACCAACACGCCAAGGCCTAAAAGTTGTTCTATCTAAAACATGAACCTGAAAACCACCACAAACTTCATTCGCTTTTTTATCAAAAGTAGGTGTAAATGTTATAGGCCGAAGTTCAACCCCTTTTAGTTTAGACTGTTTTACCCTGTTTGATAAATGATTGCTATAAAATGAAAATGAATTGATTTTTGGATGCCCCATTATTTCCAAAGATTGGGTGGTACCGCGTCCCTCGCTTAAGTTGGTACCTTTAAACAAAACGGTTGACGGAAAGGTGAATGTAGTTTCAATTCTCGGGATATTAGGAGAAGGCAACAACCATGGCAGTTTAGTATCTTCAAAATACATATTACGCTCCCAGTATTGCATTTTTATTATTTTAAGGTTGGTTTTCTTTTTTGTCCAAAACTTTTGATGCATCAATGCCACTTCGCCAATAGTCATACCGTGGCGCACAGGTATAGGGTGCCTTCCTATAAAAGACTCGAACTTTAAATCTAAAATATTGCCTTCCGTGTCTATTCCGTTTACTGGATTGGGGCGATCTAATACAACAACTTGAATGTCTTTATCACTGCATTTTTCCAGTAGAAGCGTAAGTGTGTAAATGTATGTGTACATGCAGCACCCAACATCTTGAAAATCAACAAATAAATAATCGATACCCTTTAGCATATCGTCTGTGGGTATAAGTGTTTCAGAATACAACGAATACACAGGTATATTGAAATAAGGATGTATGTAATGATCGGTTTCAATCATATTATCTTGAGCATCGGTATTAAAACCATGCTGTGGTCCAAATAATTTTACAAACCTAGCCCCAAATAGTTCTTTAAATCTAAATGCAGCGTGCACACAGGTAGCATCAACAGAAGCGTTATGGCAAAGCAATGCCACATTCCCGTTGAAAGTTTTTTGCAAGCCTTCGTTGTTTATCAATACATCAAGACCTGTTCTAACTTTTTTCATAATAAACTCTTTGAGCTTAAATACACCAATTAAAAAAAGAGGTGAGAGTAATAAACTGATTTCCCTCACCTCAATTACTAACTCAAAACTAAACACTAACTATATTAATGAGGCTTAAAACTGTAATTACATCAAAATATTAAATCTATCTCTTTTTATTGATTTAATTTACATCCCACCACATTCTGGTTAACAAGGAGTCGCCACCTTGTTGCTCGATAGCGGCAGCAACATTTTCTGGGTTGTTTAATTTTTCAGAACCTGGATATGGTAATCTTCTTGGTATTTGGCCATCTGAAACAAGGTCTGCAACATCTGCGGGAACCAAAACAGGATACCCCGATCTTTTCCAATTTGAAAAGGTTTCTAAGCCATTTCCAAACGTGGCTACCCAATATTGCTCATTAATCATTTTTAAGGCATCCGTAGGCACAAATGGATTAGCTGCTAAATAATCGTGAATTTGAGTAGATGTAATATTAACACCATTGCCATATAAAGACAAATAACTCATTGCGGCAGTTACACCTGCGTTGTAATGCGCTTCAACATCGCCTCCAGCTAATCCCCAACGTTCTGCTGCTTCAGCTAACATAAATTCTACTTCAGCATAAGTTTGAAAGAAAAAAGGCGCATCATAAACAATAACTCCAGAGCCTCCAAAAATGTTAATGTTCGGTTTCGAATTTGCTGTGCCTCTAGTTGGGTCGTTTATATCTTGACCAAATTGTAGTGCAAAATCCGTGTTTCCATCAACCGTTGAGCATAATACCGATACTCTTGGATCGTTTCTATCCTTCATAAAATCCATAAAGGTCTTAGAGATTTTCACTTGGGTAGGTCCTCTTGACGTAAAACATTTTGTAAGCGGGTTAACATTTGGACCTCCATCATTAGCAGAGTCTTCATATTGGGTATAGGCAATATCATCATTGCTTGTCATAACACCTCCGTTAATGGCTTTGGTAGCCCAAGCTTGAGCTCCAGCTTCATCGACGTTTACCATGCGCATAGCTAAACGCAACATGAGTGAATTTGCAAATTTTCGCCATTTTGCAGTATCGCCGGCAAATAACAAGTCGGCAGATCCAAAAGAGCTATCGCCTCCAGAGCTTAATGTAGCGGCAGCACTTTCTAGCGTTGCCAACATATCGGCATAGATATCGCTTTGCTTATCGTACTTTGGAAAACGAATACCTTCTAAAAAGCCTCTACCAGCTTCGCTATAAGGGATATCTCCGTAAGCATCGGTAATTCTACTAAATATAAGAACCCGTTGCACTTTCGCTATGGCCAAATCGGTGGTTGCTGTAGGGCTTGTACTTGCTTCTAATTGAGCCTCTAGATCAACTATATTTTTAACCGTAGTTTTAAATTGCTCTTCAAAAAGCCAATGTGTATTTCCTTCTTTATATAAAAATGAAACATAAGAGGTGTTGTTTAGGTGCTGAACATTCTGCATTAAATGAATAACGTTCCAAAATAAATAAGCAACGTAGTTACTGCCTCCAGTATGTAACTGAATATAGGTTAACTTTGTTGAAGGGTCGAGCTGTGTTGGTTTTGTAGGATTTACGTTAAGCTCCTCAAAGCCTTCATCGCAAGATCCAAACGTTACAACTATTGCTAGTAAAATAAGTATTTTTTTCATTTTTCTTTTCTTTTTAAAATTTAACATTTACAGAAAAACCATAGCTTCTGGTTGATGGTATTCCGAATCTTTCAATGCCTTGGGAATTCAGGTTGTTTAAAGCTGCTTCCGGGTCAACATTGTCAATTTCCTTATGAATAAAGAAAAGGTTTCTACCAATTAATGAAACTCTTAAATCATTAATAAAAATATTTTTCAGAATATCTTTTGGCAAATTATACGACAAACTTAGCTCTCTAAATTTAATGAAGTCGGTACTGTAAACAAACTCCTCAGATATACCTGCGCTCTCTTCTCCAATTCGGCCATAATACGTTCTTAAATTTTCTGGTGCTACAGTTGCTGTAAATGGCTGACCAGTAGCATCGTCGATTCCCGAAACAACTAAGCCTGTTTCTCTACCTTCGAGCGTTTTTTTATGTAATCCTCTTAACATCAATTCTCTATTGGTGCCTGAATGCACGCTTCCACCAAATTTGGCATCAATTAAAAACCCTAATGATACGTTTTTGTATCTAAAGGTATTTGAAAAACCTAATGTATAAGGCGCAACACCTTGCCCTAATATTTTATTTTCTCCTTGAATGGGTCTTGGAATTGTACCACTAATATCGTACATAATGTTTCCGTCTTCATCTCTCTTATAAGACGATCCAAAAATTACACCGTAGTTTTCGCCAACGATATGGGAAATTATCGCTGTTCTTGATCGGGTTTGGCTGCCATCAACATTTATGGGTGTATCTTCATCATCCGTAGAAATAATTTTACTTTCGTTAAAACCTAAGTTAAACGATGTGTTCCATGAAAAATTCTCGGTTTTAATAGGCGTACCACCAATTAACAATTCAACTCCTTTATTTTCCAATTCACCAATATTTAGGATCGATGATGTAAAACCAGATGATTGCGACGCCGCGGCCCTAACAATGTCATTAGTGGTTTGGTTATGGTAATAAGCGACATCAAGATTTAAACGATTATTAAAAAATCTCGCATCTAAACCAAATTCGTATTCTGTTTTTTGAAACGGCACCAAATTAGGGTTAGGTATAGAGTTTCCATTTAATTGTCCAAATGATTGTCCTTGGAACGACCCTGTTATAGCGTAGTCTAAATTTAAGGCATAGGCATTTCTAGCACCTCCGGCCACTTGCGCATAACTTGCCCTTAACTTAGTATAAGTAAAAACATCTGGCAGATTTAAAGCCTCGTTTAACAATAAACTACTACTTACAGACCAGTAAAAGTCGTTATTTGGAGTTTGTTTACCAGGAAAAGACAGGGTTGAGAACCAATCATTTCTTCCTGTAAATGTGAGGTAAAAGAATTTATCGTAATCAAATTCAAAAGAACCGTACAACGAATTGGTTTTGGTTTTAGAATAACTATTGGTTGGTTCGGGTAAAGTTGTATTGTTTAAATCCTCTAAACCAATTACAATAAAACCTCTCCCAAGCGCGCTTAACTGGTCAAAAGTTGACGTTCTTGTATTGGCACCAATAATAGAATTAGTTGATATTTTACCAGTAATAGCCTTATCTATCCCTAGCATAACATCTGCATTAAAAGATGAATACGTAGCTTTTCTTTGCTCTAATTGACCCGCAGGACGATAAGCCGTTCCGTAAGGTGTTACATTTCTTCTTGACAAATCGTAGGTATCAATACCAGCACGACCAGATGCATACAACCAATCTGTTATATCGTAACGTAAATTGGTAGATGCGGTTAGTCTGTTTTTCCTGTCATCATTATTAAAATCATTGACGGCCCAATATGGGTTTGAAATAAATTGACTTGGCTGAAATAGAAGCTCTGTTCCTTCTGTATTAGACCCCGGTTTTAAATCGTAAATATCTAAACTACTAGGCAACACAAACGCTACTGTATTTGCATTTCCTGGCGTGTCTCCAATATTAATACGGTTGTGTACTTTTTCAATAACATATTTAGCATTAATTATTGAAGTTAATCTGGGATTAATCTCAGCCGATGCATTTAACGATAATGATTTTCTGTTTAAAGTCGATCCTGGGAAAATATCTTTGTTTTCTAAATTAGAAAAAGAAAAACGGTAGTTGTATCCATCACCTCCTTTTGTTAATGCCAAGGTGTTTACTGCCGTTGTGCCCGTATCATAAAACTTATCTAAATTATTGCCTTTGTAACTGTACGGCCTTTTAACGCCATCCCAATTATATACCAGCGAACCATCCATTATAGCACCCCAAGATTGTAATGAACTTACAAAAGAATCATCAATAGCATTTTCAACATTTGAAATTTCTACCGGATTATTATTTACATCGTATTCATATCCTGGTTTCAGCCTATTGTTTCCTTGCCCATATATGGTTTGCATATCTTGAAGACTTGTATTTATCCTATCAAACGTATACGAACTAGAGTACTCTATACCTAGGTTCTTTTGTCCTTTTCCTGATTTTGTGGTAATCATAATAACACCATTTGAGGCCAACGAACCGTAAAGTGCTGAAGCTGAACTACCTTTCAATACGGAAACAGATTCGATATCATCAGGATTAAGTGATGATATATCGTCGCCACCATCACCAGTTCCATCATTCGTAGGGCCTACAACCGAACCATTTGTGTTGTTTATAACCGGTATACCATCAACTACATACAATGGTTGATTGTTGCCTGTTAAGGAACTTGCACCACGGATAATTACCCTACTTGAACCGGAAGCACCAGTGCTACTAGTTGAAATATTAACCCCTGCAACGCGACCCTGCAATGAGTTTACAGCACTTGTGGTTTTTACTTGCGATAATTCATCGCCATCAACCTTACTCAGGGCGTAACCCAAGGCCTTTGCCTCTCTTTTAATCCCTAAAGCTGTTACAACCACCTGATCAAGGCTAGTTGCATCTTCTTCCATCGCGATGTTCATTACTTGGTTTTCGCCAGTTAAAACTTGAGTAACAGTTTTAAAACCGATAAAGCTAAAAACAATCGATTTACCTGCAACATCGTTTGCTTGAATAGCGTACTTACCATCAAAATCCGTAACACTTCCTTCTGAAGTGCCATCAATAATAACATTTACGCCAACTAAAGGTATACCTGTTCCTTTTTCTGTAACAACACCAGAAATGGATGCAGATTGCGCAAAAGCACTATGCACAAAAAACACCATTAACAAGGTGAGCATTTGATAATAATAATTTTTCATATAAGTTATAGTATTTGTAGTTTCTGTAAAAATATAAAAACAAATTACAAAACAGCACTTTTTTTGCAAAAATATGCGTATTTAATACAAATAAACTGTAATTAACTACTATTTTAATGCAATAATCCTATTAAATCACACCTTATTTATCACAAAAAAAGAAAAACAGCAAAAATTTAATAGAATGATAATGCGATTAACCATAAAAAAGCAAATTTATTAGTTGAAGCGATACTTAATTATTGTATTTTTTTAAACCTCCGATATAAATTAAACGCTGCTTTAATAACAAAACTAATTCTGTGCTTATAAGAAAAACAATATTTATAAGGATAACATTTATCACGATTCATGTTAAAAAAGACTTGTAAACGCTATATTTAATCATTAATCCTGTTCCATAACACGAAAAACAATTACCTTTAATTTAAGCGTTTAATAAAATTATTATTTTAGAAGTACCCATAATTTTATACATTAGCAAAAGTTAGCAATAGCGATGCCGAAACCCATTATTTGTTTTTCAAACATGCAAGTTTACAAGCATAAACACGCAAAAAAACACTTATATTAATACACAATTTCGCATTTTTGTTATATTTAAAACAGATTTAAATGAAAAAAAAAGAACGTCAACAAAAAATAATTGATGAAGTAAATATTAGCAGAAAAGTGAGTTCTATTAGTTTATCTGAAAAACTAAACGTTTCTGAAGATACCATACGAAGAGATATTAAACAATTGGATGAGCGCGGATTATTAACTAAAATACATGGTGGTGCCATCTCAACTATCCAAAAACTTTATCATTATAATGAAGATGTTATATACAATCGAGAAAGCAAAATTCTTATAGCTCAAAAAGCCATTACTTTATTGGAAGATGGTTTGGTTATTATTATGAGCGGAGGCACCACAAACCTAATGCTTGCTAAATTATTTCCAAAAAACATAAAAGCAACCATTTACACCTATAGCCTGCCTATAGCCATGCAATTAACCGAACATCCATTAATAGAAACTATATTTATTGGAGGTAAAATTCATAGAAACTCAATGGTTACAACAGGCATTGATGTTATCCAATATCTCTCTAACATAAGAGCAAACATCTGTTTTATAGGTGTAAGCGGTGTAGATATTGAGCAAGGTATAACAGATGAAGGCTACGAGGTTTCTATAATAAAAAAGGCCATGATTGATGCCTCTGACAGGATTGTTTATTTAGCTACCTCAAATAAATTAAACGTAAGGCATAATTATGATGTTTGTAGCCTAAAAGATATTGGCACCATGGTTACCGATCTTAATACTGACGATCCAAAGCTTAAAGAATATATTTTAAAAGATGTAAACTTACTGTAAAATTGGACTTACTAACGAGAGCAAAAAACTTAAGCTTTATAAAAAGTTTAGCAAGCTTATCGAATTCTACAAATCTATTAACTGAACATGAAAGAAAAGTTTGCAAGTTTTTAGGCTGCCAACTATTCTTTTGCATCCTAGTTTTTATCAGGGCTAAATCGTAACCCACTCATATCTGTTGGAATAAAAGTAAACATCCAATTTTGATAGGTAGTAGCACGGGGAATTTTCACAAAAACGGTATTCCAACCTTTATTTAATTGTATTTTAGTCGGTGTTCTGGTCCAATAGAAGTCTTGTTCTTCCCAAGGAATTTCTTGATCTACTTTTGAGCCCCAACCTGTTTGCTTAGAGGGTTTCCAACCTGCATTTTCCCATAAAGGTGGAGCAACCGGATTGTTGTTTACCCAAATATTTCCTCCTGCGGGATCCCAAGAACCAATTTTAGGAACTCCTAAATATATTTTATTTGCTCTTAAAGCGGTTTCAAATCCAATCATAGCTTCAATTTCACGGTTTTCATCCGAATGTATATAAGTCATGGCATAAACCGTTTGTACTACTTTAGCATCTTCAAAGTGTCCAGTCAGCATCCAACGCTCCTTCATTACAATGGTATTTCCAATGGCATTTTTCCAAGATAAAATCGTATCGCCATAATTATAAGTCTCTTTCATTTCCTTTAATATCACATCGCCATCATCGCCATTAAAAGGCCCTATAAGTTGCCATTCTTTATCATTTTGTCGGAAATACGGAAACGGCTCATTTGAAAAGTATTTCTCTTTATGATACAATATAATATCTTCAAAAGCACTGTAATAATCTAATGCCTTTGTGTCTTTTGATGGCATTTTGGTGTAATATTCCGGGTATCCTTTTGCTAAATCAGCTGTCCAGGTTGTCCAAGCGTAAGTTAACATGGAAGAATAAACCGGGTTTTGCTCAAAGGCCTCCGATTCGTGTTTTAAATTTACATCGGGCCAAAAACAGAGCGTGCCGCCAATAACGTTATTCACTGAAGGAAACCCGATAGGTCTGAAAAACAGCCTTTGGATTTGCATCATGGGCTCTGCACCGTTCACATAATTATGCCATGAATCTATTTCCCTAAAATTACCGGGTTTAACATCTTCCGCAATCCAAGTTTGGTGAATAACATCATCATCAACCTCTAATCCGGGATGCCATACGACAACTTCTCGGTTGGCATCTTTACAGATTTTTACCATGGCGGCTATAAATCCTTTGGGGTTGGGGATTTTTACTTCATCAGAGCCAATATGGATTATGGGGCAGTCTTCTTGAGGGATTTCAGTGAAAAATTCATTTAAAACACCTTCTAAAATTTCCATGCCTTTTTCAGATTCCATCTTAACTCCGGTAGATGTTACAAAGGAATCGCTATGCCCCGGCATATCAATTTCAGGAATTACTTGAATGTGTCTGTCTTTGGCATATTTAAAAATTTCTCGTATTTCATCATAGGTATAATAGATTCCCGGGTCTCTGGTCTGTCTATGGTTGTTGCTATATGTAAGTTCAGGATATAATTTGCTTTCTATTCTCCAAGCTGGCCTGTCGGTTAAATGCCAATGAAACTTGTTTAACTTATACGCTGCCATAATATCCAGCTGCTTTTTTAGGCTCTCCATACTTTGGTAATTTCTTCCAACATCAATCATATAGCCCCGAAAAGCATGTTGAGGCCAATCTGAAATATCCACGAAAGGCACTTGGGCATTATCGATTAATTGTCGTAAAGTTTGCAAAGCATAAAAACGACCGCTTTCTGATGATGAAGCGATGGATATCCCTTTTTTTGCAACTTTTAATTTATACCCTTCATCTTTAATTTTTTTATCCTTTTTGAAAGTTATGAAGGCGGAAGCGTTTGCCAATACTTTTATATTGTTCGCACTTAATATTGATTTTAATTCTGATAATACAACAGTGTTTTGATTGCTTATTTCTTTTGAATCAATGGTAACTTCTGATAAATTCAAATATCCATCTTGCCATTTATACTCTTGCGGAAAGGGAATGAGTTTAACGGGTGCCGATTTTAAATGCGCAACGGTAAATTTTGATTCGAAATCTGAATTACTTTGCCCTAACATACTCAAACTGAATATGAAAATGAATAGTTGAACTGCAAATTGCTTATTATTCATACTTAATATTTTTATTTTTTTGAATTTCGAAAACTTATCGCGTTTAATGATGTGTTTGATTTTTTATCTACTGTGATATTTTAAACGCATAAGCATATTTACATGGCAGTTCTTCTGGCGACAAACAAGGAATATTTAAAATGATATCTTTTCCTTTTTGTTCGAAATCGATCTTAATATCGGTACCCACCAAAGTAATTTCAGTGTTTTTGGAAACTTTTATATCGCGAATCTCTAACGTGTCTTTTGGCCACTTGGGCACAATGGCAAAAACATCTTCGCCTTTCTTTGTGAAGAATATTTCACGTACCGCATATCCTGGTTCGGGGTCGATGGTTTGTTTTATAATTACGTTATTGGGCATGTAATGAACACCTTCCGGTTTCCAGTTTTTTATACCTTTTTCTGACCATTGGCTGGCATGCTTCCACTTTCTTGTTCCGTAGATAGCATCGCCATTTACATTCAACCATTCTCCCATGGCCAATAACCTATCTTGCATAATTGGTGGGATATTACCGTCTGCATCAGGGCCTATATCCAACAATAAATTTCCTCCGTGGCTTACCACATTTAACAATAAATAAATTAATGTTCTTTCGGAAGCGTAATCCCAAGCATCTTCATTTTTGTTATATCCGAAAGAAAAACCAAGACCTCTACATTCTTCCCAAGGCTTGCTTCCATCCAATTCCGAACCGTATTCGCTCGTATAATAACCGGCATGGTTAAATCTTGTGCCATCTCCCCATCTATCATTAATAACTACCGAGTCACCGATTGAAGATTCATTGAACAGCCATGTTAACAATTGGGGAGAACGCCATTGCTCAGGACTCATGCCCCAATCACCATCTGACCATATTAAATCTGGTTTATAATTTTCGACAAGTTCTTGAAATTGGGGTTTCGCGTGTTCTACGGCAAACTTCTCTTTGTCTTTGATATAAATTGGATTGAACCACTCCAAAAAAGAATAATAGGTTCCAAACTTTACATCTGTTTTCTTAACCGCAAGTTCTAGTTCTTTTAATAAATCCCTTTTTGCACCAAGGTCCTTGGCATTCCAATTAAAACCCCATGATTTATTTGCTGTTTCGCTAGGCCACAATGTAAAACCATCGTGGTGTTTTGAGGTAATAATCATGTATTTTGCACCGGCGTCTTCAAAAAGTTTCGCCCATTTATCGGCATTATAGCTTTTGGCGGTAAACATTTTTCCGAAGTCGTAATAACTAAAATCCGCTCCGTAGGTTTCTACATGGTGATTGTAAACTTCCTTTCCCGTAAATTTGCCATTGCCCGAAAGGGTTTTGTTTTGCATCCAATATTGATACCATTCGGCATAGGTTCCTTTAGGGCTCCAAGCCGGAACGGAATAAGGTCCCCAATGAATAAAAATACCAAATTTAGCATCTTCAAACCAAGGAGCTACCGGTCTTGTATCAATTGATTCCCAATTAGGTTCATACTTTTCCTGTGCTGCTACAAATTGGAAAAGCATTAAAAAAAATATGAAAATGTTTATTTGTTTTCTAACCATGATTCAAAGTTTTATTTTAATAATATTCATTTCATGCCATCAATGAATTCATTCTTAAAAAGTTATTGTGGTATAAATGATTTTTGGTTTGATTTATAGGATTAAACAGTACATATTTCATGTTGAAATCTTCTATTTGATTATGGTTTTTAAAGCTCCCAATAGCATATTTACATGATTTATAGTGGCACTCTCGCCCATTAATCCAACGCGCCAAATTATTCCGGCAAATGGCCCTAAGCCTCCTCCAACTTCAATATTATATTCGTTTAATAATTGTTTTCTTATGGCGAGTTCGTCTAATCCTTTAGGGATTTTAACGGCGTTTAACATGGGCAATCTATATTCTTTTTCTACCAAAAACTCAAATCCTAAATTTTCTAATCCATCTCTTAACAATTCATGGTTTTGTTGATGTCTTTTAAACCGATTTTCCAATCCTTCTTCCAATACCAACCTGAGCGATTCCCTCATGGCAAACATCGCGGAAACAGGAGCTGTGTGATGATAAGCCCTTTTGGCGCCTTCCCAATAATTCTTGACCATAGTGAGGTCTAAAAACCAACTTTGAACCTTTGTTTTTCTATGATCCAAAACATCAATAGCAGCTTGACTGAAAGTAACTGGCGATAATCCCGGAGGCGCACTTAAGCACTTTTGGCTTCCCGAATACAAAGCATCAATGCCCCATTCATCAACCCTTAAATCGACACCACAATATGAGGTAACCGCATCTACAACCAATAAAGCACCCGACTCCTTTGTGAGTTTACTAATTTCTTCCAACGGTTGCAAAACACCGGTTGATGTTTCCGCATGAACTATGGCAAGCAACTTAGGTTTACACCTTGCTAAGGCTTTCTTAACTTCGTTTGGATTTATTGGTTTGCCCCATTCTGATTCTACTTTTATCACTTTAGCACCACAACGCTCAGCAATATCTACTAGTCTAGTTCCAAAAACTCCATGGATACAAATTACAGCTTCATCGCCCGGTTCCAACAGGTTTACCAAACAGGTTTCCATACCGGCACTTCCGGGTGCAGAAACCACAAACGTTAATGGGTTTTTGGTTTTTAGGGTTTGCTGTGTCATTTGTTTAATATCGTCCATGACTTCTAAAAACTCCGGATCCAAATGGCCGACCAATGGGGTAGACATCGCCTTTAATACCCTTGGGTGCACATCGCTTGGGCCTGGTCCCATTAAAATTCTGTTACTCGTGTTTAGCTCGTTTATCTGTCTCATGATAATTTATATTTTAAAAATCTTATTTTTTTATAGCTCGAATAACCTCAACAAAATGTTTTGGTTTTGCTTCTGTAAAATGTTCGATTTGATGGCGACAACTAAATCCGCAAGCCACCAATTCTGAATCTTTTTTTAGTTTATTAACCGCGGGAAATAAAATGTCTTCACCAATCTTTTTCGACAAGTCGTAATGCTCTTTTTCATAACCAAAAGACCCTGCCATTCCGCAACAACCGGATGGAATCTCCGACACGTCTTTCTTAGAATTTTTTAACAATGATTTCATGGCACTTGTGCCGTAAAGGGCCTTTTGATGGCAATGTCCGTGAATTACAATTTGTTCTGATACGGGTTCAAAATCCACATCCAACCTGCCGTTATTATATTCATCCGATAGGAAAACATCAATCATCATAACACCATTTTTTAATTGTTCTGCTGTTTCTTGGTTGCTAATTAAATCCGGCAAATCATCGTTTAATGCCGAAGCACAACTTGGTTCGCACACCACAATTTTTAATCCTTGGTCCAAAAAAGGTTTTAATCCCTCAATGGTTTTTGCACCTTCACGTTTCGCATCTCTTAAAAATCCATGGGAAATTTTTGGACGTTGGCAACAGCCCACATTTGCTAAAACAACTTCATAACCACAGGAATTCAATAATTCGAGTGCTGAAATTCCAACTTGTGGCTCGTGATAATTTAAATAGGTATCAGCAAACAAAACAACTTTTTTGCTCCCTTTGTTTGTTTTAAACGCATTTTTAGCAAACCATTTATAAAAAGGTTCTTTCGCAAAATCCGGTAGGGTTCTACGTTTATCAAAACCCGCAGCTTTTTCTAAAATATACTTAAATATACTCGATTTTTGAATGGCGTTTACAATGCCCGACGTGGCTCCAGAAATTTTATTTGCCACCTTGGAAGAGTCGCGTATCAATTTATCCCTAAAAGATATCCTATTTTGGTCGTAATACATTTGCAATACGTCACCCTTCATTTTAGCCATATCCACATTGCTTGGGCATTCGGACTTGCAAGCTTTACAGGACAAACATAAATCCATCACCTCATGCAATCTTTTACCGGAAAGTGCATTTGCCCCCAATTGGTTTGACATGGCTAAGCGCAACGCATTGGCTCGCCCGCGTGTAGAATGTTCTTCATCTCTGGTAGCCTTAAAACTAGGGCACATTGTTCCGCCCAAAACCTTTCGGCATTCACCAACACCAGAACACATATGTACTGCGGCTTCAAATCCTTCTTCGGCTTTATAATTGTATTCGGTTTTTACCTTTTCATCTTTATAGTTAACCCCATATCTTAAATTCTTCTCAATGGTTTGAGCTTCAATGATTTTTCCCGGATTCATTAAGTTTTTAGGATCCATTAGCTTTTTAATATCCATAAAGACATTGTAAAGTGTATCGCCAAAAAACCGTTTATTATAGGCGCTTCTTACCAATCCATCTCCGTGCTCTCCGCTCCACGACCCTTTGTATTTCATGACCAACTCAAAAGTATCCTCGGTAATGTTTTTTAGTCGTTCAATATCTTCTGCCAATCTTAAATCTAAAATAGGTCTTACATGAATAACACCAACGCTTGCATGGGCGTACATTGCAGCCTTGGTTTGGTGTTTTTCGCAAACCTTTAATACTTGGTCTATGTATTCGGGTAATGATTCTGAGGGTATCCCAGCATCTTCAATAAACGGTAAAGGTTTTTTGTTTCCTTTTAAACCGAGCATCAAACCCAATCCTTTTTTACGCACTACCCAAACATCATCATAGGATTTTCCTTCCGGGAATAAAGGATAGGCATATCCAAAGTTATTCTCTTTTAAATAGGCTATCATTTTTTGAGGCCTGTCCATCACATCCGCTTTGGTATCTCCATAAAATTCAACTATAAGAATTGCAGCCGGATTACCTTCGATAAAATGACAGTGGTGTTTTGTCAATAAATTTTCTCTGCTCAACCCAACCACCGTTTTATCTAAAATTTCTACTGCGGAAGGATTGAATTCCAACATCGATTCGACAGCGGAAATAGCTTCCAGCAATTCAGCAAAATGCACCACACAAACGGATTTATGTTTGGGAAGATCAACGAGATTCAATTTTAGTTCCACCGTTGTGGCAAGCGTTCCTTCACTGCCGCAAATAAGTTTGCTTAAGTTCCAATTATCAGTATAGACAAACTCGTCTAAATTATAACCGCCAACGCGCCGCATAACCTTTGGAAAACGGGCTTTTATTTCTTCTTGATTTTGAAGTACTAAATTTTTGAATGTTTTATAAATTTCGCCTTCACGATTGTTTTGTGCTGCTTTTTTTTGATATTCTTCCGGTGAATAATTCTTTAAATGCAAGGGTGTTCCTTCGGCTAGAATAACATGGGCTTCCAAGACGTGGTCTACCGTTTTTCCGAACAAAACACTTTTGGTACCCGATGAATTATTTCCCACCATACCACCAACATTGGCTCTACTACTGGTTGCGGGATCGGGTGCAAAATGCAAACCTAAAGGCGCCAAAACAGCGTTTAAATCGTCTCTTGCCATGCCCGGTTGCACACGAACCCATTTTTCGGTTTCGTTAATTTCAATGATGGCATTCATATATTTTGAAAAATCCAATATCATAGATTTCCCAACGGTTTGTCCCGCTAAACTTGTACCAGCACCTCTAGGTAAAATGGCAATATTATTGGCAAAAGCAGTGTTTATAGCGATACCAACATCATCAGCATCTTTTGGCAGTACAATGGCTATCGGTTTAATTTGATAAATACTAGCATCTGTTGAATACATCCCTAATGATGCAGCATCGGTTAAAACCTCGCCTTTAATTTTACTTTTTAAATGCTGAAATATTTGTTCCATAAAAGCTCAAAAAAAAAATTTAGTTGTTAATGCCGCTTGCTATTTGTCCAATTTATTATTCGACGTCAATCGTTGTGGCGAGATGTATATTTTCGGAAGAGCTTCCTATTAAAATATCGTAACTCCCAGCCTCGACAGCCCATTCGTTTGTATTCTCATCAAAATGTTGAAATTCGATTTTGGTTAAAGTCAGTTCTATATTTTGATTTTCATTGGGATTCAATTTCACTTTCGAAAATCCTTTTAATTCTTTTGCCGCCTTTTTTACCAAACTGTTTTTTGGAGCAATGTATAATTGACTAATTTCTGACCCCGTTAAGCTCCCCGAATTTTCCACGTTAAATTTAACTTGAATGGTTTCTTTATCATCTGTTAACTTTGAATTTGAGACACTCAGGTTACTGTACGAAAAAGAAGTGTACGACAACCCGTGGCCAAAACAAAATTGGGGTTTTATTTTATGCGTATCGTAATGTCTGTAACCCACCATAATTCCTTCATCATAAAACACTTTCCCATCAACTCCTGGATATGATTTTGGACTTGAATGCGCCGGAGAATCGGTGAGTCTTTTAGGGAAAGTAATGGTAAGTTTACCAGATGGGTTTGTTTTTCCAATAAGCACTTCCGCTAAAGCGTTACCGCCTTCCATACCGTTGTACCAAGCCTGAATTACCGCAGGGGTTTTATCAATCCAACAGCTCATATTATTTGGTGTTCCTGCAACCAAAGAGACTATCGTGTTTGGATTTGCATCGACCAAGGCCTCGATTAAATCGTCTTGACCATAAGGCAAATTCATGTCCACTCTGTCAATATATTCCCTGTCATGTCCCGTATGGTTAAGTCCACCAACAACAATAACAGCATCGGCGTTTTTTGCTGCGTTTACAGCTTCTTCCCTTAACGCATCAGCATTTGCATCCTCATCTTCTGAGTAGCCTTGGCAATATGTAATTTCTACATCTTTAAAATGATTTTGAATCCCTTCTAACGGCGTTACTTCATATCGTGCTTTAACTTGTGAGCTTCCGCCTTCTATAGCGTGTTTTCTGGTAGCATTTGAACCAACCACTAATACTTTTTTCAATCTCAAAGGATTTAGCGGTAAAAGTTGATTTTCGTTTTTAAGTAAAACAATAGACTCTCTGGCAACTTTTAACGCAAAATGGTCGTGCTTGTCTGTATCCAAAGCTTCCAAACCACTGGTATCAAAATCCCTAACAAAAGCCATTACTTTAAGAACCCGTTTTACCTTATCGTCTATTTTAGACATGGGCACTTGGTTGTTGTTAACAGCTTCAATTAACGGGTTTGCCATATAGTAATTGTCCCATTCTTGTTCGGTTCCCATTTCGAGGTCGAGCCCGTTATTACCGGCCTCAATGGTATCGTGGGTGCCATTCCAATCGGACATCACCAAGCCTTCGAACCCCCATTTTTCTTTTAAAATATGATTTAATATATAATCATTATGGCAGCAATATTGCCCTCTAAATTTATTGTAAGCGCCCATAATGGATTTTACATCGCCCTCTAAAACCGCAGCTTTAAAAGCTGGTAAATATATTTCCTGCAGTGTTCTTTCATCCATTTCCGAGCTTATGGTAAACCTTTCCCATTCTTGGTTGTTGGCCACCAAATGTTTGGCACACGCCGCCACACCTTGGTCCTGAACACCGATAATGTATTTTACGGCAAATGTTTTTGTTAAATACGGATCCTCGCTCAAGTATTCGAAATTCCGCCCGTTAAGAGGTGTTCTGATAATATTTATGCCTGGGCCCAACAAGACTTCTTTTTTTCTATACCTAGCTTCTGTACCTAAAGTTTTACCAAACTCGTAAGCGAAATCAATATTCCATGTTGAAGCTAAAGCCAATTCGGTTGGTAAATAAACTGAAAAATCGTCGTCTCTTCCCGCCTGAACAAAAGCGACTATATCTGGAATTAATTCTGGACGAATTCCATGAGGTCCATCGGAAACCACCAAATTATCTATACCTAGGCGTTCTACGCCTCCCGATTCAAATTTTTGCGATGCATGGATAATAGACACTTTTTCTGCCAGTGTCATTTTAGAGATAAGACTATTAATATTCAATTTGTTTTTGGTTTTATTGTTATTGCTTTCTATCATCTTATTATGTTTTTTTATCTAAATATGTACACTAAAATTGCGGTTATTATTAAAAGAATAATGGATAAGATTCTATAATTCAAGTACCATTTTTTATTTTTTAATTCGATTGTTTCTTGGTTAAAAATCTCCCTACTCCACATGAATGCCTCTACATCTTTTTTGGTTTCCTTGGAGTACAGGCTAATTATTATCAAAGAGAGACTCGTTGCCGTAAATAATACCGGAACCACATATAAGAAATGGATATCAATACTTTCGAAAATGACATTATTTAAAAATATGATTATTCCTGTTGCCATTCCTATCAATAAAGAGTTGAATGCTGCATTAGAGGTCGTTTTTTTCCAAAATAACCCGAATAAAAACACAGCTGCAATTGGTGGGGTTATATAAGATAACATGGTTTGCAAATACCTAAATAATGAATCGAATTTTGCTATCTGAGGTGCCCAAAGCACTGCGAAAACCATAAATAAAACCGTGGTTATCCGGCCAACATTCATTAACTGTTTTGTGTTGAGATTGGGTTTAAATTTATGTACAAAATCCATTGTGACTAATGTAGATGCAGAATTTAAAGTAGAATCTAAACTCGACATTAATGCCGCTATTATGCCTGCCACAACTAAACCTATAATACCTTGTGGTAATAAATCGAATATCATGGTAGGCAATACCAAATCTGCGTTTTCGAGATTGGGATAAAGTTTTCTTGCCATAACGCCTGGTAATATCATAATGAACAAGGTTATCAGTTTTAAAAAACCTGCGAATAAAACACCCCACCGACCATGATCTATACTTTTTGCGCTCAGTATTCTTTGGGTGATGAATTGATTTGTTGTCCAATAATAAAAACCGAGCAAAGGCAAACTCACTATAAGTGCAGGCCACGGCAACGCTTTGTCATCCGCTGGTTTTATAAGATTTAATGTTCCCGTGGTTGCTACTTCACGAATACCGTCGACACCACCAATAGAATTATAAGCGATAACCGTTATAATTACAGACCCCATAACGAGTAACAAGGCTTGAATTGCATCGGTATAAATTACCGCACTCAAACCACCTGATATTGTATAAGCACCGGCAACCACAGCTAATACGGTTACAATTTGCCAAACGGGAATGTCTGGAAATACTAATTGCACGACTAAAGCGCCGGCAAATAAAACCGCAGCCGCTTCTATAACAATGTTACCAACTAAAGTTAAGGCTGAAAAGTAAAGTCGCGAACGCTGGTCAAACCGCTTTTCCAAATATTCAGGTAAAGTGAACATTTTGGATTTTAAGTATATCGGTAAAATAAAGATTGCAAACAGTACGAGTACAACTACCGCTATCCAATCATAATTAAAAACAGCAATTCCAGATTCGTAGGCTTCCCCTGCTAATCCCAGTAGGTTAGCATTTGAAATATTTGATGCGAATAAGGAAACACCTATAAATGGCCAAATCATGGATCTTCCGGCTAGGAAATAATCATCGGCGGATTTTAGTTTTTTACCAATGAAAAAACCCAATATCATTATAAATATAAAATACCCGATGATTATACCTAGGTCTAGGTTAGAGAGTACAAATTTGTCCATAAATTTAATTTTTAGTGAAAATTGTTTTTATTCATCTCTTTAAATTATTTTGATTTGACAAACATCGTGAAATCCAAATTTTCCGTTTTCCCTACTCATACCAGAGTCTTTTATGCCTCCAAAGGGGTTACAAGGTTTTACATAACTTGTACTGTTATGGGCCAACATTCCCGTTTTAACATCAAAAACAGTTTGATTAAAGAGCTCTTTATCTTCAGTAAAAACATATCCGCCCAAACCATATTTTGTATCATTCGCCAAGCCTATAGCCTCGTCATAATTTTTAAAGGACACTACGGGTAATACAGGTCCGAAAACTTCCTCGTTCCAAACGGCCATATCCTTTGTTACATTAACCAAAATGGTAGGCTCAAAAAACGCCCCTTTTAAATGCTTGGGTCGCTTCCCGCCAATAATTGCCTTAGCACCTTTATTTATCGCATCATTAACTTGTTTCTCAATGGTATCAACTTGTGTTTTTGATGTCAGCGGCCCTATTTGGGTAGCTTCATCTTCAGACAGTCCGAACTTTTTATTTCCTATTATTTCGGATAGTTTTTCGATAGTTTCATCCCATCTGCTTTCATGTACAATCAGTCGTTTTAATCCATCGCAACATTGGCCACAATTTAAAAAACGTTTAATGTATAAACTTTCTATTATATTATCTAAATCGGCATCTTCAAAAACAATTCCCGGAGCAGAACCTCCTAATTCCATCAATACGGGAATGAATTTTTCTGCTCCAATTTGATACAGTTTTTTACCGACTTTTGAACTTCCGGTAAACGTAATCATGTCAACATCTTGTTGCATTAAAAACTCACCCGTTTCTTTTCCCCCAAAAACTTCTGTAAAAACACCTTCGGGGATATTGGATTCTTTAAAAATTCTTTCTATTTCTTTTCCAAATAACGGCGTTTCTTCTGAATGTTTAAAAATTACCACATTACCAACAATCAAGTTTTGGATGACCTGCCACACAAAAATAGAAAAAGGAAAATTCCATGAAATAACTGAAGCCACAACACCTATTGGCATATAATGCACCTCGTTTATCTCCCCGTTTTTTTGATAAGTTATTTCGGGACTCAAGTATTTTGATGCATTTTCGAGATACCATGAAAAATAGTTTATCCCATTTTCCATATCTCCCCTTGCTTGGGAAATAGGCATTCCCATTTCTTTACTGGACAGTTGGGACAACTTATCACGCTCTAAACTAAATCGATTTAGCAATTCATTCAAATACGAAATTCGTTTAGACAAGCTAACCTTTTCCCATTTTTTTTGAGCTCTATGGGCGCTTTTAACCAAAGCTTCAATCTCTATATTTGAGGTCATCTGCACCTCTCCAATAGGCTCGTAATTTCGAGAAGGGTTTGTTGAGATTATTTTCATTTTTTAATTTGCTTTTAATTTGAAACTCTTTAATACATCATTGTTCACAGCTACGATTATTAATTCACCATTCTTCACTTTAATTTTTGCCATACTTTGGGCATCCTCAGGTACAAAAAAGCCGCTTTCACTTGAATTTACTGCTTTAAAATTACCCTTTCCGTCCCCTTTTAAATAAAGGCCAACACCGGCATCGTTTCTGGTGGTTTCAATTTCTACAGGATACATATTACCCACGAATAAAATATCTTTATGACCATCTTCATCAAAATCTTCTAAAATAAAATCATCGATGTTAGAAAATTGGGCTTCGTTGGGAAGTGGTGTGGACTTAAAACTACCATCGCCTTGATTTTCAATGTACGCACTAGCAAAGGTTTTAGCCTGATAATGTAAGGCCGTTGCCAGATTAGATTCGCCATACACATCTTTAAGATTCAATGATGCAAATAAATTATAGGTTTTAATTTCCTTGGCGATTTTGGGAACCTGTTGTGAAGAACACGACCTGCCCCTTAGCGGAAATTGTTCGCCAAAATTATAGTAACTCAATACAATATCTTTATTTCCGTTGTCATCAAAATCGTCATAATGGACTTCAAAAGGTGCTTCAATTGCTGCTTGATATTTATAGTTTAACCCTAAGTTTCCAGCAACCAGATCGAGGTCACCATCGTTATCCATATCGCTTGCCTCAATGCTATACCACCAGCCTTCAGAGTTTGATAAACCATTATTGCTAGCGTCCTTTACAAATGATTCACCAGTGTTTTTAATAAATGTAATGGGCATCCATTCGCCGGTTAAAATTATATCTGTAAGACCGTCGTTGTTATAATCCATCCAAACCGCATCTGTAACCAATCCAATTTTTAAAAGGTCTTTAGCGATTGATTTAGTAACATCTTTGAAAATGCCGTTTTCGTTTTTTAAAATGCGGCTATTTGTTGGCGCGGGATAATCCCATGGGTTATGGCGCCCACCTATAAATAAATCCAAATCGCCGTCGTTATCATAATCAAAAGGACGCACACAAGCACCACTTTCAGTAAATTTTGGCAGTGCCTTTTTTGAAACGGTGAATTTTCCTTTTCCGTTATTTACATAAATACGATCTTGGTAGTGTATAGAATTGGCTTCCCATGCGTTGCCGCCGCTTACCACATATAAATCTAAATCACCATCGCCATCCATGTCTAAAAACAATGCATCAATATCTTCAAATTTAGCATCCTCTAAAAATGAATTTTGAACGGCTTTTTTAAAGAAGCCTTTTTTATTTTGAACATATATCGCAGCGGGAAAACCCGTTGCAGCACCAACGAATACGTCTTCCAATCCATCGCCATTAATGTCGCCTGTTGTCAATGCTGGACCAAATTGAGATTGTTTATGAGGCAATAAAACCTGTTTATCAAAGTCGTCAAAAATATTTTCTTTATGAACGTGATTAAAATTATGGGTTTCGGTAAATAAGGTCTGTTTGGGTTGCGGTATTGTTGGGTTGACTTTTTTAGATGAACCAAAATCGACAGTTAACAGCTGATTTGGTTTAATATTACTTAAAACGCTTTGTTGTTGGTTTGGCCAAGTAATGGAGATAGTGCTAATATTACTGTTATCTTTTAACCCAAAATGAGCAACTTGTTCACTTGAGGAATACATACCCCGTACGCTTGTAAATTCATAAAGTTGTGTTGTGTTGCCTTGCGTAATTTCAACCCTTGATCCGAGCAATGATTGATTAGATTCGGTATTTGTAAGCACCACCCGTAAAAAATGATTGTTGGGATTTTCATTACTGTTGTTTTTATAAATAGAGGCCAAATCATTTACATTATTGACCACTAAATCTAAATCGCCATCATTATCAAAATCGGCATAAGCGCAACCTGCCGAAAATGTTTTTTGGTCCAATCCCCAGGCTTCCGAAACTTTTTCGAAAGTTAGTCCATCCTTATTTTTAAAGGCATAATTTGAAATTTTTACTGAAGGCACCAGACTAAGGGCTTCATCTAAATCTAAAATTTCCCAAAGGGTAACATCGCCCGCTGTTGGATTGTTTTTCACAAAATCGTCGGCTACTTTGGTAATGTATTTTCCAACTTCTTTATCTGAATCTGTATTTCTAATATCTCGAAACAGCCCATTGGTTACGTAAATATCCTTAAAGCCATCGTTATCAAAATCGGCCATGACATTGGACCAACTCCAGTCTGTACTCGATACACCTGCCAGTTGTGCCACATCACTAAACTGTGGTGTGTTTGAAAAAACCCCTTGATTGAGCTGTAACGTATTAAACATGTATTGGTAATGGCCTCCGCTATTTACAATATTCCAAAACGACTGTGGATTCATGCCACTCATATTCGATTTAATGCGGTAATTGTCTTCTGCGACCATATCTAAAACCATGACATCGAGGTTGCCATCGTTATTGATATCTGCAGCATCAACGCCCATACTGAAATAGGAAATATGACGCAGCGATTCATCGGCAACATTTTTAAACGTGCCGTCCGTATTGTTTAAATAAAGCGCATCTGGTGCTTTAAAATCGTGTGCTATGTAAATATCTTGCCAACCATCATTATTGGCATCAAAAACCGAAATGCTATTTGCATTGCCCAATTTTAAGAGTCCTGCTTTTGAGGTTACATCTGAAAACGTTTCATTACCATTATTTTTATAAAGCCTTGGAGCAAATCGTTCTTGTTTACGATCAACGTAATACATGTTTGAATAATTCCCAGGATTTGGAGGTTGATTTAGCAAAAACACATCCAAATAACCATCTTTATTATAGTCTAAAAAAGTGGCGTGTCTTGTTCTTTCAGAATTATCCAAACCGTAGGCTTTTGATAATTCCTTAAAAGTAATTTTACCATTTGGATTATCTTTAGAGGTATTTATATATAATTTATTTCTTCGGATTTCTGGGTTGCCATCGTATAATTCCCTAGTTACGTAAATATCCTGCCAACCATCATTATTGATATCACCAATAATAACGCCGGAAGACCAACCACCATTATCCAAAATGCCCGAAGATTGCGTTATGTCTTCAAACCGAAATTCCCCTTTATTCAAATATAAACGATCGCCAACTAAGTTTCCGGCGAAAAAAACATCCTGTAAACCATCGTTGTTAAAATCGCCAACCCCAACGCCGGCACCACCGTAATAGTTGGAATAAATTAAGATATTGTGCTCAATTTCATCTTCAATGGTGTTGTTAAAATCAATATGGGTGTGTTCACTTGAAAGTAGGGTGAACAGTGGCTCGCTCTCTTGAGAATTGCCTTTAAAACCGGCAAAAATCAATATTGAAAAACAAACAGTTAATATGATTAAACGACTTTTATGCATTTTATAGGATTTACTCGTACTTAATTATTTTTATTGGGCCATCATTAATTCCTACAACCATGTGTTTTTTTCCATTTATATGAATGGTTTTTAGTTTTTTAACATCATAAGGCAAACTTAATCCACTCTCTTGCATGGCAACCTCGCTAAACGTACAGTCTCCATTTCCTTTTAAAAACAAGCCTACGCTTGCATCGTTTCGAGGGGTTTCAACTTCTGATCCGTACATGTTACCGGCTATGATAACATCTTTTTTTCCATCGTTGTCAACATCGTCAATAATAATTCCGTTTATAGATGACAATTGAGCCATTCTTGGTAATTCATGGATTTTAAATTTTCCATTGCCCAAATTTTCCAAGCAAATACTGCTGAATGTACTGGCTTTGTATTCTAAGGATTGATTTAACAAATCGGAACTATAAACATCAATTAAACTTGCTCCTGCAAATTCGTTATAGCTTTTAAATTTCTTTTTTAACTCAGGTATTTGTTGGGTTGAGCACGAGCGCCCTCTTAACGGATAGTGTTCGCCATAATTATAATAGCCCAAAACAATATCGTTTTTACCGTTTTGGTCAAAATCGCCATAGTTAACGGTAAAGGGCTCTTCAGTGCTCGCTTTATACTTATAATTTAAGCCCAGGTTTCCAATAATATAATCGTCATCGCCATCGTTATCTATATCCGCCGATGCTATACTGTACCACCATCCGGTAGTGTTTGAAAGATTGGAATTGGTATTGATATTTTTAAAATGCCCCTTGTTGTTTTCAAAAATTGTAACGGGCATCCATTCGCCAACTAAAATCAAATCCAAATCATTGTCGTTGTCATAATCTGTCCAATTAGCATCTGTTACCATGCCTAATTTTTGAAATTCATCATTGACTATTTTTTCAAAAGTTAAGGTTCCTGTTTCTTTTAAATTATTTTTAAGCAAATAACTATCTGCCGGTTCGGGGTATCTACCGGGAACTTGCCTGCCGCAAACAAAGAGGTCGATATCGCCATCGCCATCGTAATCGGCTCGAATTACTTTTCCGCCACTAGCTCTTAATTCAGGCAAAGTATTCTTAGCTAATGTAAATTTTCCCGAGCCATCATTAAGGTATAATCGATCTTGATACAAACCGTTACCTGCATCGTATTCGTTACCTCCACTTGAAACATACAAGTCTAAATCGCCATCTAAATCGGCATCAAACAAACATGCGCCCATATCTTCGTGGTACACGTAACTTTTATAGAACTCATCGTTTAATTGCGTAAACTTCCCTGATTCATTCTGGATAAAAAAACTGCCATTTTCTCCCACAGAACCGCCAACGAAAAAGTCTTCTCTTCCGTCATTATTTATATCGCCAACCGCTAAACTAGGCCCGAGAACCGACATTTTGTGCGGCATGAGCACTTCCCTTTCATAATCATCAAAAATATTTTCTTTATGTGTGTGATTCATATCCAAGGCTTCGGTTACATCTTCAAAAATCGTGTTTGAGGGCGCTTTTACGGTTAAATCGGGAAACGATTTTAAGTCCGATCTGTCCAAAACAAGTGTTTGGTTGGTTTTCACTTTATTAATAACCGACCGACCACCATTGTACCATTGTATAACCAGACTATCTAGTTTTTTAACAGCCCCTAAACCAAAATGAATGATATCTTCGCTACTGGAATAAAACCCTCTGGCGCTGGTTAATTCGCTTACTTGTTGGTTGCCATTGTAATAAACGGTTGCCCGAGTGCCAAAGAAACTTTTGTGTTTATTGTCCTCCTTAAATTTTATATTGAGGTAATTGTTATTTGATATTTTATTTGAATTATTTTCATAAACAAACGCCATATCATCTACATTATTAACCACCAAATCTAAATCGCCATCGTTATCCAAATCGCCATAAGCGGCACCAGATGAAAAAGAGTTTTGATTTAAACCCCATGTTTCCCCCGCTTTTTCAAATTTTAAATCACCGTTATTTTTAAAGGTGTAGTTTGGTAGTTTTTGTACCGGGAAAAACCCTAGCATTTTTTCAATTGAAACTACCTTTTTTAATTCCGGCACATTATTTACAAGGTTTTTTGATGGATGTTTTTCTGATAGTTCATTTAAATACTCATCTATCTTTTTTAAAGCATCGGTATTTCTAACATCGCGTTTTATTCCGTTTGTAACAAAAAGGTCTTTAAAACCATTGTTATCAAAATCGGCAAATATTGGCGACCAACTCCAATCGGTACTTGAAGCGCCCATAATTTGACCCACATCGCTAAATAGCAAATCGTTGGTTTTGGTTAAGCCTCTGTTTAATTGTATGGTGTTGTACATATATTGATAGTGGCCGTTTAAATTAACGATATTCAAAAATTCTTGGGGATTCATTCCCGACATATTTGATTTTATCCTAAAATTGTCTTCTGCAACCATATCAACAACAGCGAGGTCTAAAAGCCCATCGTTATTAATATCGCCAACATCGGAGCCCATACTAAAAAACGAAATATGACTTAAATACTCGTTAATTTTATTGGTAAAAGTACCGTCTTGATTATTAATGTATAAAAAGTCAGGGGCTTCATAATCATTAGCTACATATAAATCTGGCCAACCATCATTATTAAAATCTGCGGTAACGGCACTAAGGCCATATCCCACATTTTCCAATCCGGCGCTTTTGGTAACCTCTTCAAAAACCCCATTGTTGTTCTTTAAAAACCGATAAGTCAATTTTGGGTCTAACCAGTTTTTTCCTTTTAAATTGGATAACATGGAAGGGTTTGGAGCTTGGTTGATTAAAAACAAGTCGAAATCGCCATCTTTGTCATAATCAAAAAAATTGGCGTGCATGCTTCTCCAAGGATCATTTACGCGATAAGTTGCGGCCGATTCGGTAAAAGTTAAATCGCCGTTATTAATGTACAATTCGTTTATTCTTAAATGCGGTTTGTCGTCGTATAAACTTTTACATAGATAAATATCTTTGAAGCCATCGCCATTAATATCAACAATACTTACGCCTGTTGACCATCCGCCTCGATTTAAAATTCCTGCGGATTGGGTAATGTCTTTAAACTTAAAATCGCCTAGGTTTAAATAAAGCTTATCTTCAACCTGATTTCCGGCAAAATAAATATCTGGTAACCCATCATTATTAAAATCGCCAATAGCAACACCGCCACCGTTATAAAAGGCTTCATAGATCAACACATTTGCCTCTGGAGTATCTTCAATTACATTATTAAAAGATATCCCTGTACTCGATGATTCCTTTAATTCAAAAAGCGTATTATTTTTAATATCACCATTAAAATTCTGAGAATTTAAAATAGTATTGGTAAACGCAATTAGCGCGATCAAATAGGCTGTTTTATTTTTAAATATAACATTCATTTATACAAGCTATAATTATTTTATACGGTTTGATAAATCTACAACATAAGGCAATTTATTCAAAAAGCTAGTTAGTAAATAATTAATTTGTTCAGCATAAAAAATTCTAAAAAAAAAGGCAGATCTATTGGTAAGGTCTACCTTTTTTAAACTAACTCTAAAAAACTAACTAAATCGGTCTTTAAGTATGAAAAAAGGCGATTTATTTTTATGGTCCAAATTATTTAATTTTTATCCCACCAAATTCTGGTAGTATATTCATTTGGACCTTGATTTGCAATGGCTGCATTTACATTATCTCCATTTACACTAAACTCAACAATAGGATATTTCATTCGTCTAGCAATAGTTCCACCTGTAGCATTTCCAGGATAGTTTACTGGCGTTAATACAGGATATCCAGTACGTCTCCAGTTTGAAAAGCCTTCCCATGGATTTAAGAATGTTGCAGCCCAAAACTGTTCACCTATCACTTCCAAAGCATTTCCTGCATCATATGGATTGGCTGCTAAATACGCATCTACATCACCAGTGCTAGGTGCTGCTACACCATAAAAGCCCCAGTTTGCCATAGCGGCGCGAACACCGTTGTTATAATGGGTCTCGGCATCTCCTGTGTGCCATCCGCGAACAGCCGCCTCGGCTAGCATAAATTCTACTTCGGCATAGGTTATAAACATTGAAGGTGAATCCTGTAGCACTAACGCTGGATTGACTTGCGAATAATCCAAAAGATCTCCTCCCGCTGGTCCAGATGATGCCAGTGTGGTAGGATCTAATCCGTTTGGTAAACCTTGGTGCGGTCCGCCAGATTCTACCCAAGATAGTATATCCAATCTAGGATCGTTACGGTCTTCCATCCAGCTGACAAAGGTATCGCTCAATCTCATAAATTTATCGGCTTCAAACGAGTCTCCAATAGGACTTGTAACTCCTCCTATTTCGTGCTCTACTTTGGCCACATCATTTACGCTAGTCATAACACCACCTGTAATCGCTTTTTTAACCCATGCTTCCGAAGCGGCTGGGTCTACTTTTGATAACCTAAGCCCTAATCTTAACATCATTGAATAGGCTAATTTTCTCCATTGCGTAATATCACCACCATACATAACATCTTGTGAACCCGGATTTTCGGCTGAACCACTTAATTGTGCCGCAGCAGCCTCCAATTCACTAAGCATGTCTAGGTAAATGTCTTGTTGTCTATCGTAAGCTGGAAACCAATTATTGCTTAAAAAGCCTTGGCCTGCTTCAGAATACGGAATGTCGCCATACATATCTGTTACCTTATGAAAAGACATTACCTTTAAAATACGTCCCATAGCGTTGTAGTTTACAGCTTCCGGATCTTCGGCTGTACGCGCTACAAAATCGACAACTTCTTTACATTCC
Organism: Hwangdonia seohaensis; assembly: GCF_031932625.1. NCBI lineage: Bacteria > Pseudomonadati > Bacteroidota > Flavobacteriia > Flavobacteriales > Flavobacteriaceae > Hwangdonia > Hwangdonia seohaensis. The sequence continues at coordinate 709,501 of NZ_JAVSCK010000003.1, read as the reverse complement.
TGTAAAAAATATCTATCGTACAAAGCATAGCTATAATCAATAAAGTCTATGTATTTATCTCCTGGCAATAAACTTGTAGCGATGTTAACATCGGCTAGTTGCTGAATGGATGATAACCCCCAACCTAGAGCGACTCTACGCATTTCGTATCGCCCACCGGGAGCATCTAATTGTACTTCTGTGAGTTGAAGTCCATATGGCAGGTCTTCAATTGCATTAGGATTTTCATTCAATTCCGCTAATTCGTCTGCACATGATGTGATAGAAAAAGCCATAATTGCCACGAAAAAATATGCAATTTTTATGCTAATTTTATTTATTTTCATAATACTATATATTTATTTTTTTTATTACTAAAAAGTAAGATTCACATTAAATCCAAACGTGGTTGACTGTGGCATCGCGAAGAAATCCAATCCTTGTGCATTGCTGGCGTTATAGCTGGATTCCGGGTCAATATTATCAACGTTTGAGTGAATTAACCAAAGGTTTCGTCCTACTGCCGAAATACTTGCCTTACGTATAAAGGTTTTATCCAAGAATTTTGAAGGCACATTATAGCCAATCGATAGTTCTCTTAATTTTACAAATCCTGCATCGTAAATAAATTCTTCTGCAATATCGTTGAAAATTTTAGTGTAATAATTTCTAATTTCACTTGCTGGGTTTCCGCCAAGGCCTGTTTCACGACCAACCAAGGTGTTTTTATGTACCCCTCTTCGGTATAATTGCTGATTGGTTCCACTATGCCCTACTGCTCCATCTCGCATATCGATTAAGAAACTTAAACGCCAATCTTTATATTTAAAACTGTTTTGTAAACCGGCATTAAATGGATGTACACCCGTACCAAAAGCAACCGTACCGGCATCAGTATCTACTTGCGGCAATCCGTTGGCATCCAATGCTATTTCGCCATTAGAATCCCTGAGGTATTGGCTTCCCGTAATTTGCCCGAAAGGCTTGCCTTCAATATGTGTTACCCAAGCATGTCTGGCTCTACTTAACCCTATATTAAATCGCTCATCGTCATTTTCAGGGTCAACCAAACTAATCACTTTACTTTTATTATAGCTCATGTTAAATGAAACATCCCACTTAAAGTTTTCTGTTACAACAGGTGTTCCTGTTAGTAAAAGCTCAACTCCTTTATTAGAAAGTTCACCAATATTTACTACCGTTGAATTATATCCAGAAGTATAAGAAATTCCAGCATTTAGAATATCGTCCTCGGTTTTTTTGTCGTAGTATGAAAAATCTACCCCTAACCTATTGTTTAAAAGCTGAACGTTAAAACCTAATTCCAACTCTGTTACAAGTAGCGGGTTAAGGTTTGCATTTCTTACAGAGCTACCACTTAAAGCGCCACGAGGAATACCCAATTGTGCTCTTCCTAAACCATAGTTCTGATTTAAAGAATATGCACTAATGTCTCCTACCCCACCTACTTGAGCCCAAGAAGTTCTCACTTTGGCATAATCGAATATTTCAGGTAGATTAAGAACATCTGATAAAACAGCACTTAATCCAACCGATGGGTAAAAAATATCTCTCCCATCCAATACAGAGAACCAATCATTTCTAGCTGAACCTGTTAAAAACAGCCAATTATTATATGAAATTTCGGCTTGACCGTAAACAGAATGTGATCCTAATTTTGCAAAAGAGCTACTACCTCCGTTATTAATTCCATTTGCTATAGAGTAGAAAAATGGTAAGGCAAAGTTATTACCGTAAGCGTAAGTTCCATCTTCTTGCAATCTCATTTTATTAGCACCTGCTAAGAAATCATAGGCAATACCATTATCGAATTCATGATTTGAACCTACCATGATGTCAAAATTTGTTTGTTTGTATTTGTATTGACCTTGATTCATTCCGCCATTTAAATTATGTCCGGTTCCCGTTGGAAAAACATCTTCAGTTAAACGATCAGATTGATCAATTCCTCCTCTAGCTTTAACATACACCCACTCATTAACTTCATACTGAAAAGAAGAACTTGCAATTAAACGATTCTTGGAAATATTATTTGTTTGTTGATATGCTGCCCAATAAGGATTTTGCATCCAAATGGAGCTAGTTGGCAACAACTCATAGCCTTTTTGTCCCATGGTAGAACCATATAAATGAGTTGCATCTTCGGCATTGGCTCCCAACCTGTTAGGATCTCCTCTTAAATCAAGAATGTTTGTTGTAACTGGTAATTGCCAAACGGTATAGTGCGCATTCCATGGGGAATCCGCTAACTGAGGTCTGTTTCTTACATCCTGTAAAATGTATTGTGCACTGGTTTGAAATGATAATTTATCATTCAATGCTTTACCATGCATATTAACACTTAAGGTTTGTCTTTTCAACCCGGAATTGGGCATAATACTTTCGTTTTCCATATTAGAAGCAGAAAATCTATAACCTATATTATCTGAACCACCACTTAATGCAATGGTATTTGTAAATGTGCTTCCGGTTTTGTAGAATTTATCAAAATTGTTTCCTGAATAGGAATACGGTCTGCTTACCCCATCAAATTGAATTACACTCGATCCATCTAATTTGGCTCCCCACGAAAATTCGCCGGCATCCCAAGCCTCCGCCTGTGTTGCTGGTTTCTGGCCTAAAAGCCCAGAGCCATATTCCGTTTGAGGGTCTAAATGATTAATCGCTTCTTCAAAAACATAGTTCGAATTAACCTCTACTTGAAGCCCCTGATTGGTTTTACCTTTTTTAGTTGTTATCAAAATAACACCATTGGATGCTTGAGATCCATAAAGTGCTGCTGCAGAATTACCTTTTAACACAGACATGGTTTCGATATCATCCGGATTGATATTACCAATACCATCACCACCATCAGATCCGCCCCATTCGCCGGCAGAACCTCTATTGGTATTATCAATAGGAATCCCATCAATAACATATAATGGTTGGTTATTACCTGTTAATGAGGAGTTACCACGAATTAAAACACGTGCAGTTCCACCAGGTCCCGATGCCGGTTTTGTTACATTTACACCAGCTACCTTACCGGCTAAACCATAAGCAACGTTGGTTTCTCTATTTTCGGTAAAATCATCACCATCAATTTTTGTAATGGAATAGGCCAAAGATCTTTTAGACCTTTTAATCCCTAAAGCGGTTACGACAACTTCATTTAATCCTTCAGCAGATTCCAATAATGTTATATTGATTTCTGTTCTTCCATCAATGTTTATTTCTTGTTCCGCAAAACCAATAAAAGAAACTACCAAGGCTGTTACACCGTCGGGCACCTTTATTGTGTAGTCTCCATCAAAATTGGACACCACACCAACCGAAGTTCCTTTGGCTAATACGTTAGCACCTGGTAGTGGCGCTCCGTTCTTGTCGGTAATTGTACCCGTAATAATAACCTCCTGAAAAACATTTTCAGAAACGCCATCTCCTAAAGCGGGCAACAAATTAATATTTGCATACATATTACATGTAGCAAACACTAATACCAGTAACAAATAACTGGTTTTTAATTGTTTGTAAGGCTTTTTTAATAAAAGAAGCCTGCAGAGTTTAAGTTTTTTCATACTAAGTATGGTTTTAAATTAGTTAAGGAGGAGTTTTATAGCCTCCAATTGGTTAATAGTTGATTGCTAAATCGATTTAGCGAATTATGATATAAAAAAAACACTTTAATTGTTCTGAACTTAAAATCATTAAAAATGTATTGCTAAATCCATTTAGCTTACAATAATATATAATTATTTGTTAAAATCCTAATTGAATTTTCAATAAAACGATTGGTTCTGATTTTTTAATTCCTCTAAACAGAGCAAACCGCCCTATTTTAGTTAAGTTTATCTATAAGTCTTGCTGTTAATACTTTTTTTTCATTCAGTTGAGAAACTGAATTTATTTGGCGCATTAACAGCCTCATTGAAACTTCGCCTAATTTTTCAACTTGTTGAACTGCGGAAACATAAGGAATATCCAATAACTCCAAATATCTAGAACTGTCAAAACAACCAATTCCCAAATTTCTACCACTTAACTTGTTGTATTCCCTAATGATCTTTCCGCCTTCAATGGCCATGGTATTGTTAAAGAAAAAAATCGAGTCAATATTGTGGTTCTCTATCAAATCCTTAACATTAGATTCTATTTCTTTCTCATTATTAATATGGGAAACCTCTCTAATTATTTGGTGATTGAGTTCTAATTCAAACTCTTCAAGTGCTTGAACATACCCTTGATATCTGTACATCACCACCGAAGAATCCGTTCCGTGGGTAATGTATCCTATTTTTTTATTGCCATTTTTAATTAACCTTTTTACAATCTCATAAGATCCCGATAAATTATTGGCCACTACGATATTGCTTTCGTTTTCTGAAAAATATCTATCTATTAATACTATGGGAAAGCCATCGTTTTGCAACTTCAATAAATTATCTCGATCGCCTTTGGCTGGAGATATAATTAGGCCATCAATTTTTTTGTCATAAAATAAATTGATCAACTCTGTAGATCTTTTATCACTCTCGTCCGAGCTTCCAAAAATTACATGATACCCATGTTCGGTCGCCTCATCTTCAATGCTACGAGCTATTTTAGAATAAAATGAATTTGAAATATCTGCAACTATAAGTCCAATGGTATTCGATTTTCCCGTTCTTAAAGCTTGAGCCATGGGGTTGGCTTTATAGCCCATTTCATCTGCTTTTTTAAGTATTTTTTCAACCATGGCATCACTTACCCGCATCTCTTTTGCTTTTCCATTCATAACAAATGAAATCAAAGACTGAGAGACCCCTAATTCTTTTGAAATATCCTTTAGACTTACTTTTTTAAAACCCATAGTTTGTTTTTAAATTATGATAACCAGGTTCAACTTAACTCAAATTTTACTTTAACAATTATAGTATTCTTTAAATTGATTAAAGCATTTTTTTCAAAATTATATGAAATTAAGCAAACCTCGTGTATGGTGTGGCTGAAATTATTTTAGGTCTACACCGTCTATTTAACCTTTGTATTAATACTGAATATGAATGAAAACAAATTTGATGTATTAAAAATTCAATAAACCTATCACCTGCTCATCCTAGTTTTTAATAATTGATCAAAAACCTGCGATTGCCTAAAATTCAGAATTAAATTGAAATTTCAAAAATCAGTGACGAAAAAGTTGAGTTTATTCACTTAACTTTCTTTATTTTTGCACTCTTCATTATGCGCACGTGGCGGAATTGGTAGACGCGCTGGCTTGAGGGGCCAGTATCCGTTTAGGATGTGGAAGTTCGAATCTTCTCGTGCGCACTTTTACTTCAAAAAAAAATTCCCATATCAAGTATTTAGTTTTATTTGGCCAATTTATTGATTATTATTTATATTTTTGTTTAACATAAATTAATTATAAATGAACAATATTCAGGTCAACTTCAGCATAAAAGATTTGGAAAACCTTAGCGGTATAAAGGCTCACACCATAAGAATTTGGGAAAAACGCTATAACTTACTTAGCCCAAACAGAACAGAAACCAATATTAGAAATTACAGTTTATCCAGTTTACAAAAACTATTAAACATCTCTTATTTAAACAACAACGGATTAAAAATCTCCAAAATTGCGAATTTAAAAGAAGAAGAAATACCAATAAAAGTTAGAGAAATTGCGTCCAGGGCTCAGGTGGAAGACCATGCGATTAACGCCTTTAAAATGGCCATGATTAATTTTGATCAAGTTCTTTTTTACAACACCTACAATAACCTTATAGAAAAGAAAACCTTTAGCGAAATATTTTACACTGTTTTTCTGCCTTTACTAAACGACGTTGGGTTGCTATGGCAAACAAGCACCATTACACCTGCGAACGAACATTTTATATCCAATCACATAAAACAAAAAATTCTTATAAATATTGAAAGGTTACAAAGTTTAGAACCTAAACCAAAATCAAAAACCTTTGTGCTGTTTTTGCCGGAAAATGAAATTCACGATATTGGTTTGTTATTTATAAACTATCAATTAAGAAGCAAAGGTTACCACACTATTTTTCTTGGCGAAAGCGTCCCCATGGATAGTTTAAAAGATTTACACGAATTTTTTGACGACATCACATTTATATCCTATTTCACAATATATCCTGAAGCAGAAACCATTGAAGATTATTTAAATAAATTTAACGAATTGTTGCTAATAGACAAAACCTCTGATTTTTTGGTTTTAGGACCAAAACTCGCTTCTGTAGAATTATCAAAGCTACCAAAGAAGATAAATGTGTTTAATTCTATTGAAAACCTGATAAAAGATTTATAATTAATTTGTATATTTGTTTAACTTTTTTGTATATTTGTTAAACAAATGAAACAAACAGTAAATATAATAGGCTCAGGATTTTCGTCGTTAGCTGCTTCTTGTTATTTAGCACAAGAGGGCTACAGCGTAACCATTTTTGAAAAAAACAAAACCATTGGTGGTCGCGCAAGGCAACTTAAAAAAGACGGATTTGTTTTTGATATTGGTCCCACTTGGTATTGGATGCCCGATGTTTTTGAGCGGTTCTTTGCCGATTTCAACAAAAAACCTTCAGATTATTATACATTAGAAAAGCTGAACCCAGCTTACAGCGTTTATTTTGGAAAAGACGATTTTATCACCATTGAAGACACTCTCGAAAAAATTATTCTAGCGTTTGAAAAAGAAGAATCCGGAAGTTCCAATAAACTGAAAAAATTTATTAAAGACGCTAAAGATAATTACGATGTGGCCATAAAAGATTTGGTTTACAACCCGGGAATTTCTCCATTAGAACTCATCACACCAACAACCGTTAAAAAAATCAATCAGTTTTTTAGCACCATAAAAAGAAATGTTAGAAAGGAATTTAAAAACGAGAGATTGATTAAAATTTTAGAATTCCCCGTTTTATTTTTAGGCGCCAAACCCAGTGACACACCATCATTTTACAGTTTTATGAATTATGCCGATTTTGGTTTGGGCACATTTCACCCCAAAAAAGGCATGTATCAAGTAATTTTAGCTATGGAAAACCTCGCAAGAGAGCTTGGTGTAACCATTAAAACAAATTCTCCTATTGATAAAATCATCGTTAAAAACAGTGTGGCTAAAGGCATTGTTTCAAACGGTGAAACCTATATTTCTGATATTGTAGTTAGTGGCGCAGATTATCATCATACCGAAACCCTTTTGGAAAAACCATACAGACAGTACTCAGAAAAATATTGGAGCAAAAAAATATTCGCTCCATCTTCCCTACTGTTTTATGTTGGTTTTAACAAGAAACTAAAACATGTAAATCATCACACTTTATTTTTTGATGTAGATTTTGAAACCCACGCCAAAGCGATTTACGATAACCCAAAATGGCCGGAAAATCCACTTTTTTATGCCAGTTTCCCCAGTAAAACCGATTCTAGTACCGCCCCCGAAGGAAAAGAAGCCGGCATATTTTTAATTCCGCTTGCACCGGGTCTTGAAGACACCCAAGAACTTAGAGAGCAATACTTTGAAAAAATAATTACAAGATTTGAAAATTTAACCTCGCAAAGTGTAAAAAACAATATTATATTTAAGGAAAGTTTTTGCATTAACGATTTTATAAACGATTACAATTCATACAAAGGCAACGCTTACGGTATGGCTAATACGCTACTTCAAACAGCCTTTTTAAGACCTAAATTAAAAAGTAAAAAAGTAAGCAATTTGTATTTCACGGGGCAATTAACGGTCCCTGGTCCCGGAGTACCACCATCGTTAATCTCAGGAAAATTAGTGGCAAACCTCGTATCTAAACACCATAGTTAATAACATGAAATCACTTTTCGATACCGTTTCGTATAATTCCAGCAAGCTTGTAACCAAAACGTACAGCACGTCTTTTTCGTTGGCTACAAAAATGTTGCATGGTACTATAAGAGGTCATATTTATAACATTTATGGTTTTGTGCGTTTTGCAGACGAAATTGTTGATTCTTTCCATAATTACAACAAAGAAGTGCTATTTAATAGATTTAATGAAGATTTAGAACTCGCCTTAAAACATAAAATCAGCTTAAACCCTATATTAAATTCATTTCAACACACCTTTCACAAATACAACATCGATAAAGATTTAGTTGATGACTTTATGAATAGTATGCGAATGGATTTACACAAAACCAAATATTTAACCGAAGAGGAATTTAAAGCATACATTTATGGTTCGGCCGATGTTGTTGGGCTCATGTGTTTAAAAGTATTTGTAAAAGGCGATGCCGAAAAATACAATGAACTAAAGGAAACGGCTATGGCATTGGGCTCTGCGTTTCAAAAAGTGAATTTTTTAAGAGATTTAAAAGCAGACTTTGAAGGATTGAACCGAACTTATTTTCCGAATACAGATTTGAAAAACCTTGATGAAACCTCTAAACAAAACATCATTGATGATATTGAATTGGATTTTGAAAAAGGATTGAGCGGTATAAAAAAGTTGCCTATTGAAGCCAAATTTGGTGTATTTATGGCATACAGATATTACAGACAGTTATTGAAGAAACTAAAAAAAACACCAGCTTTACAAATTAAAAATACACGCATTAGAGTTTCAAACCCGAAAAAAGTAGAACTCTTAATGCGAAGTTATGTAAAATATCAACTAAAATTAATGTAATTTTAAGCTATGCAAACTTTACTTTGGATACTTGTTTTTTTAGGCACGTATTGCTTTATGGAATTTATGGCGTGGTTTACACATAAATATATCATGCACGGGTTTTTATGGCATTTACATAAAGACCATCATAAAAAAGACCACGATAGTTGGTTTGAGCGCAACGATTTGTTTTTTATTTTTTACGCCATAGTTAGCATTACCTTTTTTTTGCTTTGGAGGTATAACGAGCTTTGGATTGGTCTGCCCATTGGCATTGGTATTTTCGCTTACGGCTTATCGTATTTTATTGTACACGATATTTTTATTCACCAGCGTTTTAAACTCTTTAGAAACGCCAATAATTGGTACGCCAAAGGTGTACGGCGTGCCCACAAAATACACCACAAGCACTTAGGCAAAGAAAAGGGCGAATGTTTCGGGATGCTGTTCGTGCCTTTTAAATATTTTAAAAAATAACACCTTTTATATTCGATGTTTGATAAATCCCATTTCGATTACATCATTATAGGAAATGGTTTAGCGGGTTTCCAACTGGCTTTAAAAATGGCTTCCGATGCGTTTTTTAATGATAAGGAAATTGCGTTAATCGACTCTTCTGAAAAAAACGTAAACGACAAAACCTGGAGTTTTTGGGAAACCGAAGATTCTCAATGGAATAATATCATTCATAAATCCTGGAGAAAAGCATCGGTAATTACTTCAAAAAAAATCATCGATTTACAGCTAAAGCCCTATGTTTATAAATCCATTCGTTCTATTGATTTTTATAAAGAAGCCAAAGCAAAGCTGAAAAAAAACAATAACATTCATTTTATAATAGACCGTGTGGAATCTGTTAAAGAAGAAAACGGCAGCGTATTTGTAACCACCAGACAAAATACTTTTACAGCTGTCCATTTATTTGATAGCCGAATTCCGGAATCCTTTTCAGTAAATCCAAATCACGGTATTTCCATCATCCAACATTTTAAAGGTTGGATCATTAACACTGATTATAAGGCGTTTGATGATTCTAAAGTTATTATGATGGATTATCGTTTAAAAGACGGCAACCAAACTACATTCACTTACGTTTTGCCATTCTCGAAAACCGAAGCTTTGGTGGAGTTTACTTATTTTACCGAGCAGCTTGTAGATGAAGAAATTTATGACAAATTCATTAAAACCTATATTAAGGAATATCTGAAAATTGACAATTATACCATTGTTGAAACCGAAACCGGACAAATACCAATGACCAGTTTTCCTTTTGAAAAACACAACACCAGGCGCATCACTAAAATTGGCACAGGCGGTGGTTGGGTTAAAGGTTCTACGGGCTATTCGTTTAAACACACCGAAAAAAAGACTGCAAAAATTATTGAGAATATAAAAGCCAACAAAACGCTTTCAAACCATTTGTTTAAAAGCAAATACAAGTTTTATGATAAAGTGTTTTTAAAGGTTTTAAAAGATGAAAACCATAAAGGCGAATGGATATTCCAACAGTTTTATGTTGAAAATTCGGTGGAAACCTTGTTTAAATTTCTTGATGAGGAATCTTCTTTTTTTGAAGACATAAAAATTATGTCCTCTCTTTTTTCCCTGAGTTTTATAAAGGCTTTTTTTAGAACGCTTTAGTTAAGAACTTGTGGTTTTAAAGTGCGTCTAAAACACTACCAACTTAATCGTTTTTGAAATACATAAAACAGGGCTGAACCTAGAATATACATGACAACATCAATAATATCACCAGTATAACGGGCATTGTACTGCGGCAACAACCACTCAAAATACAAGGCATAAAATGCTGTTAACGCTATAATAGGTCCCAACGGAATATATAAACTATCGTCGTTTTTTATTATGCGAACTGCCACCAAACATAAACTTAAAACAAAAGGCATACACAGTAAATCACCCAGATAAAAATAGACCCAATTAGGTAATGCCACATGACTTATTTTTGACACATAAATACCAATGGCCATGATGCAAACTATTATAAATAGAGGATGTTTTAAAATCTTCATGCCGCAATAGTTGTTATTATCCAAGCGATAAACATACCAATAGACATTACAACCACCCAAATGGACCTAAGTAGCTTCACAAATGCACGCACAAGAAAAAAACGATGGTCTTTGTATCTTGCATAAAACGACGGGTTGTTTTCTTTTTCCAAACGGCGTCGTTCCAAACGGGCTTCTTCTTCTTTTTTGTATGCTAATTCACGACGTTTTTTATACGATAAAACCGCATTGCAATTAGAGCAATAATCTCTGTTAACATTATAAATACCACAGTTAAGGCACTTGATATTCCGAATACTCATATTAGCCATTAGTATTAATTGCAAAGGTATTAATAATTAGAAGATCAGTATTGTTTCTGATTAAAAGCAAAAATGGGTTTTACAACAGTTTTATGCTAAAAAACCGCTAATTGACCACATTAATTGGATGCCCATTTAAATAAGCTTTTAAATTTTCAACTGCAGTTTCCATCATTCTAGTTCGAGATGCCTTTGGCGCCCAAGCAATGTGTGGCGTAATAATACAGTTTTTAGCTTTTAACAAGGGGTTATCTGCTTGTATCGGTTCTGCTTCAACCACATCAACGGCTGCCCCTGATACTTTACCCGAGTTTAGGGCCTCTTTTAAATCTTCCTCAACTATCAATCCGCCACGAGATGTATTTATTACCATTACGCCATCTTTCATTTTATCAATATTATTTTTGTTGATAATGCCGGTTGTAGCCTTGGTTTGTGGACAGTGCAAACTAATGATATCTGATGATTTTAATAATTCGTCCAGCGAAACATATTTGCAAGTTTCTGTTTCTAATTCTAGGTTTTTGCTTCGGTTATAAGCCAAAATATTCAATCCAAAAGCTTGGGCTATTTTGGCAGTGGCTTGACCAATTTGCCCAAAACCAATAATGCCCATGGTTTTTCCATCCAACTCTATTAGTGGTGTATTCCAAAAACAAAAATCCAATGATTTGGTCCACTCGCCATCTTTTACTGCTTTAGAATGATCGCCAACATGATGGCACATCTCTAACAGTAATGCCATAGCAAATTGCGCAACAGCCTGTGTTCCGTATGTGGGCACATTGGCAACTACAATGCCTAAGGTCTTTGCAACTTCAACGTCGATTATATTGTAACCAGTTGCCAAAACACTAATGTATTTTAAGTGAGGCACTTGTGTTAAAACAGCTTTTGGTAAAGGTGTTTTATTGGTAAAAACAGCCTCTGCATCTCCTATGTTTTTTATGATTTCTTCAGTATCAAAACCCGTTCGGTCATAAACCACCAAATCGCCAAATTGCTCAATGCCTTCCCAACTTAAATCACCTGGATTAAGGGTGTAACCATCTAATACCACAATTTTCATAAATATCCTTTTTTATAGGCATTAAAATTATAGCAAATTTTATGAAAAAAGAAAACATATTAAAGCGTTCTATTTTTTAAGCAACGCATCAATGGTATTTCTAACCGAATCGCTGTTCCAATTGGCAGCACCAGTTTTATCAATTACCACCTTGCCTTGCTTGTCAATTAAAAACGTTCTTGGAATACCTCTCACATCGAAGAAATCTGATCTTGAAGCTTCATTATAAACCTTAAAAGTATAGTTGTTTTTTTCTAAATACGAATTTATTTTTTTGAATGATTCATCTGAAACAAATACAAACTCAATTTTATCGTTATAGTCATCGTAAAGTTTTTGAAGACTAGGCATTTCCGCAATACACGGCGGACACCAAGTGGCCCAAAAATTAATCAATATGACTTTTTCTTTGTTTTCTTCGAAATTAAAAATGGTTCCGCTTTCATCTTTCAACTTCCAATTGTAATCCGCTATACTAGACTGCTTATTATCATCTATTATGGATGGGCCAATTAACGCTAAGCCTTTCTGAACAAACACTTGTATAGGTTTTCGAGTTTGCGGAATTAATAAAACGGCTACAATGATTAAAAAAACGATGGTACTTTTTTTGGGCTTATTAATTTTCATGATGTATAAAAAATATAATGTAAAACAACTCCTCAAAACTAACCAAAATAAAGCACTTAAAACACTTTTTATATCCTTACATATCTTAAATTACTCTTAAAAAAAGGCATAAAAAAACCTCCAAATTTTGGAGGTTTCTTCTATTTAAAATAGCTTAAACTATTCTTCTTCATCTTGGGTTTTTGTCTCCTCTTTATTACCGTCCAACAGCTCTAACATATTGTGTTGTTGCAATAAGTTGTACCATTGCAAAACCTTTTTTATATCGCTTGCATACACCCTATCTTCATCGTATTCTGGCAACACGTCAAAGAAATATTCTTCTAATTTATCTTTACTGTCTTTTGGTTTAATGCTTGTTGGCTCGCCGTTTTCTTTTTCTTTAATCTTCGCCAACACATCTCTTAATGGAATTTCTTCGGTTAAAGTATATATTGCAATTTCGCTTAAAACGCTTACGTTTTGCTGTAAACTTACAGATATACGCTTGTTATCTATTAAGGACTCTGCAACAAAACCGCCTCTGGTTTGCGCAATTAATTTGAATAAACCTGGTTTTCCCGAAATGGCTAAAACTTTATCTAAACCCATAAATTTTTATTTTTTTGAAAGTGGCAAATATCAACTGTTTAATACAATGATGCAACTATTATCGTTTCTTTTTTTGGACCGGAAAACGCATGCGGTAATCGACATTGATTTTTCCTTTGGAAATATTATTTAGTTTTCCTTTTATCAAGCGTTTTTTTAAGCTTGATAATTTGTCGGTGAACAAAATGCCTTCAATATGATCGTATTCATGCTGAATCACTCTGGCAATTAAACCATCAAAAACTTCGGTGTGTTTTTTAAAATGCTCATCCAAATATTCAACCGTAATTTTTGGTTGCCTAAACACATCTTCCCTAACATCTGGAATGCTCAAACAGCCTTCGTTGAATGCCCATTCGTCGCCTTCCTCTTTTATAATTTTAGCGTTGATAAAAACACGTTTAAACCCTTTTAACGCTTTTTGCTCGTCTTCTGAAAGCTCTTCGTCTTCAGAAAATGGAGTTGTATCGACTAAAAACAAACGAATTGGTAATCCTATTTGTGGAGCTGCCAAACCAACGCCAAAAGCATTGTACATGGTTTCGAACATGTTTTCTAGAAGTGCATCTAAATTTGGGTATTCTTTGGTAATATCGGCACATTTCTTTTTTAAAACAGCGTCGCCATAGGCTACAATTGGTAAAATCATTCCGGTTTCAATATTTAATTTTTGCAAAAATACAATACTTACTAGTTAATTAGCGGTTTTTGGGCATAAAAAAAACTCCTTAAAAAGGAGTTTTTTTTATAACAAGTTTCATTACCGCGCTACTACAATTTTTCTAATAGCAGTTGCTTTTTCGGTTGAAATATTCAAGATATAAATGCCATTAGGCAAATGGGCAATGTTAAGTTCCTTATTATCTTGGTTACTCATATTATCTTCAATTATTCTTTTTCCAGTAATATTATAAACACCAATACTGGCCTTTACCGGAAAAGCAAATGACAATTTTAGTGTATTATCGCTTTTAAGTGGATTAGGGGATATTTCCATATTAGCTTCAAGAGTGTTTTTATCTACAGGCAGCGTACCTCCAGAATATGAACAATTGGTATCGAAACCAGATGTTATTGTAAAATCCTGACCAACAATAGCTGGACCGCTTGTAAGGTTATAAACAGATGTAGTTTCGGAGCAGGAAGCTACTTCCAGTGTAAAGGTAGAGGTTCCATTAACCTCAATGCTGGCGGGCCTGTTTACACAAAAAGAGGTTGCCGGCAAGTAAGATAAAAAGATTTTTGTGCCCCCAGAAGAAGTTGTACCTCCACCGTTGGGACAAGGCTCTGCATATGCTAGACTAAAGCTGAATACAGAAATCAATAATAAAATAATGTAATTTTTTTTCATAATAAATAAGGTTAGGTTTTGTAAATAAAAAATTAAAAGTACATATTTTCTTATGATAAAAAAAAATTATTTGGAATATAAATAACTTTGCAAAATAAGTGTGGCGCTAATCTCGTCAATTAGGGCTTTGTTTTTGCGTTGTTGCTTTTTTAAACCACTATCAATCATGGTTTGAAAAGCCATTTTTGAGGTAAAGCGCTCGTCGACCCTAACTATTGGAGTATCAGGGAATTGCTTCTCTAGCTTTATTAAAAATGGTTGTATGAGTGTTTCGCTTTCAGAAGCTGTATTATCCATTTGCTTAGGCTCGCCCACTAAAAACAACTCCACTTTTTCTTTACTTGTATAGTCTTTTAAAAACTGAATAAGTACTTTGGTATCGACAGTGGTTAGGCCTGAAGCAATAATCTGCAACTCGTCTGTTACCGCTATTCCAGTTCTCTTTTTACCATAATCTATTGCTAAAATGCGAGCCATAAATACCTTTTGCGCAAAAGTAATAAAGAATTCTATTGAATCCTTTATTTAGATCCCAGTTTTATTCATTGCTTAATGATTTTATAATAATGAATTCATAAATCTTGCGATTTCACGGGAATGACAATTTCAATGGAAATCTTGAGACAAATTATCCTCAAGAATTATTTTTTAATAAAATAAAAAAGACCGTCTTTACAGACAGTCTTTCCAGTAATTTAACCTTAAATATTAATTTTGAACTTTCTTTTTATGCTACTTTAGCCTTATTTATTTTAGGAAATAACCATTTAATATTTTCAACCTTTCTTACACGGTTTAAATATACTCTGATATCGCTATTAGTTCGTGCTATATTTTCTTTTACTTCGGTAGCTTCAGTTTTATCCGTTTTAACTTCTACTTTATTTACAACATTCTCATCACTTTCAACAGTAATAGTAACATCTTCATTATTGTCAGAAACCGTAATCGTATTTTCAGTTTCAACTTTTACTACAGTATCTTGAGCGTTTGCAAAAGAAAAAGAAAGTAATAAAACTAATAATGTGTAAATCTTTGTTTTCATCAGGTTTATTTGTTTGATGGTTCAAATATAGAAGCGCATTAAAGTTTAACACAATAAATTAGTTATAAGACCTTAGATTCTCGATGATTAGAAAACGGTATGATTTCTATCGACGAACAGACAAACAGCATGTTTTCATGGATTAAATACTCTCGAATTGCATTTTACCGATTTATTTGTTTCATTAAAAGTGAAAATCATCTTTATATTTTTATAAAATTCGTTATATAAAGCTGTAATTTTTACCAAATATGCAACGGATATTATAGCCGTTTCCCTTAGTTTTTCGAATGATAGACATTATATTTGCTTAAAATATAATTACCAATGACAGAATTACAACAAACCATTGAAAACGCTTGGAACAACAGAGATCTTTTAAAGGAAGAATCAACAACCTCTGCCATTAGAAGCGTTATCGAGTTATTAGATAAAGGCGAACTGCGAGTGGCCAAACCAATTGCAAATGGATGGCAGGTTAACGAATGGGTTAAAAAAGCCGTGGTTTTATACTTCCCTATCCAAAAAATGGAAACTATTGAAGCTGGGCCCATGGAATTTCATGATAAAATTCCTTTAAAAAGAGGTTATGCAGAAAAAGGCATACGTGTTGTACCGCATGCAGTTGCACGCCACGGAGCCTACATTTCCAGCGGTACCATATTAATGCCGAGTTATGTAAATATTGGTGCCTATGTTGATGAGGGCACTATGGTTGATACTTGGGCCACTGTTGGTAGCTGTGCGCAAATTGGCAAAAACGTACACTTATCTGGTGGTGTTGGTATTGGTGGCGTTTTAGAACCTTTACAAGCAGCACCCGTAATTATTGAGGACAATGCCTTTATTGGCAGTCGCTGTATAGTTGTTGAAGGCGTTCGCGTAGAGACCGAAGCGGTTTTAGGCGCTGGTGTGGTTTTAACGATGAGTACAAAAATAATAGATGTTACTGGTGATGAGCCAATTGAATATAAAGGTAGAGTACCCGCACGTTCTGTGGTTATTCCGGGCAGTTACGCTAAAGATTTTCCGTCGGGCAGCTATAATGTACCTTGTGCTTTAATAATTGGTAAGCGTAAAGAAAGTACCAACAAAAAAACATCGCTTAACGATGCGTTACGCGAGCACGATGTAGCAGTTTAAACCCGCTCTGCTCGTAAATTTCAAAAAGTAAAAAAACCAAATTCCAATAGAAACTTTTATTGGAATTTAGTTTTTGGAATTTGGGATTTTAAATTTGAAGTATGAAAATTTTAGTAATACAACAAAAAATGATTGGCGATGTGCTTACAAGCAGTATACTGTTTGAGGCACTTAGACAGAAATACCCAAATGCCCAGTTGGACTATTTGATTAACGAGCATACTTTTCCTGTTGTAGAGCACCATCCGTTTATTGATAATTTTATCTTTTTTACCAAGGAAGCCGAATCTAGTAAACTTGCTCTTTTAAAGCTTGCTAAAGCTATTAGAAAGCGTGAATACGATGTCGTAATTGATGTCTATTCAAAGCTTTCCAGTAATTTGATTTCGGCTTTTTCTAAGGCAAAAATCAAAATTTCTTATTATAAATATTATAGTTCGCTCTTCTATCATCATCATATAAAAAGACAACAAAGCACTAATGGAAAATCTGGCTTAGCCATTATTAATAGAATGCAGTTGTTACAGCCTTTAGGAATTGAGACAACATCGATTAAACCGAAAATTTATTTAACCGATAGCGAGATTTCGAATAGCAAACAATTTTTAGAAAAACATCAAATAGATTTAAACAAACAGTTGTTTATGATCAGCGTTTTGGGTAGCGGAGAAAACAAAACCTATCCGTTTCCTTATATGGCTAAGGTTATTGATGCCATTGTTGAGAAAACCAGTGCACAAATTCTGTTTAATTACATTCCGAAACAAGAAACTGAAGCTAAAGCCATTTTAAATTTATGCCACACCGAAACAAAAAAGCATATTAAATTTCATGTTTTCGGGAAAAGTTTAAGGGATTTTTTAGCGATAACGCATCATTGCGCTGCGGTAATTGGCAACGAAGGTGGCGCTATAAATATGGCGAAAGCATTAAATATTAAGACCTTTGCCATTTATTCCCCGTGGATTGACAAAGCCTCGTGGAATCTTTTTGAAGATGAAAACAACCAAAGCGTGCATTTAAAAGATTACATGCCCGAATTGTACACAAAACCTGAAAAGGAATACAAAAATGAAGCATTAGCTTTATATCAAAATTTTAAACCCGAATTGTTTATTGATAAACTTGAGGATTTTTTAGGTAGTTAATTATATCAAGTAAAGGCAATTGAATAAGCATTACTTTACAATTCCAAATGCAGTTCGTTTACGTTTATGACGTTTGGTTTCGCCTCTTATTTTTTTATTTTTTTCAATCATTTCAGGTTTTACGTAGCCTCTTTTATGATTTAAATGTAAACAAATTGCATAATACCTAATTTGCTTAACTTTTAATCCGGCATTAAAAAGTCGTTCTCCCATTTCTCTATCTTCCCCTCCATATTGCATACGTTCATCAAATCCGTTGGTTTCGATAATATCGCTTTTATAACCAGAGGAATTATGCCCATTCCAAGATTTAGTAGTTGGTGTAAATGTATTAAGAAGGATTTGTTTAATACCTCTAGCACTAATTTTATTATTTTTAAATGAGGATTTTAAGCCATTAGCTTTGAGCCAATTAATATCAAAACACAACTGTTGTTTTATATCTTCTTTGGAAATCAAACTACTAATATTCATTGGTAGTTTAAAATAACCTCCAGACAAAAAATAACCCTTTCTCCTTTTATAAGCATGTACTTTTAAAAAATCTTGTCTAGCAATACAATCTCCATCGGTAAACACTAAATACTTCCCTTTGCTTTTTACAATAGCCTTATTTAATATAATTGTTTTTTGAAAACCATTATCTTCATGCCAAACATGTTGAATAGGGTAATTTACTTCACTTTTCAATTTATCGATTAGTAGCCTTGTAGCTTCATCAGAGCCATCATCAGCAATTACAACTTCAAAATTTTTAAAAGTTTGAAACTCGTAGCTCCAAAATACTTTTTCTAACCAATCAGGATGATTGTATGTACTAATAATTACCGAAATATCTAATGCTTTCATTGAAACAAAAATAACTATTTTTACCAACTATAAATATATGCCATAAATTTATATTTTGAGAAACAAAAATTGTAAAATATCAGCTTTACTCATCACTTATAACGAAATCAATCACATTGAAGCCGTTATAAACAATATTAGTTTCGCTGACGAAATTATAGTTGTAGATTCCATTAGCACAGACGGAACGCTTGAAAAGCTATCTGAATTTAAACACGTTACCACCATAAAACGCAAATTTAAAAACTTTGCAGATCAACGGAATTTTGCCTTGCAACAGGCCACTCACGACTGGGTTTTGTTTATTGATGCCGATGAGCGCTTAACCGATAAATTAAAAACCGAAATTATTACTACAGTAAACAATCCCACGGATATTGCGGCATTTATGGTTAAACGGCTGTATTATTTTAAGAAAAAAAGAATACGTTTTAGCGGCTTTCAAACCGATACCACTTACCGGTTATTTAAAAGGAACAAGGTTAAATATATTGAAGATAAAATAGTACACGAAATGCCCAAAATTGATGGTAAAAGTGGTATTTTAAAACACAACATGTTACATTATTGTTTTGATAGTGCTGCCCACTATAAAACAAAAATGGAACATTACGCAAGCCTAAAAGCCTTAGAGCTTTTTAAAAAAGGCAAAAAAGCCAACGTTTTCCATTTTATATTTAGGCCATTTTACAAGTTTGTGGTAAACTATGTTTTTAGGCTCGGTATTTTAGATGGAAAAGCTGGTTTTCAAATTTGTTATTTAAGTGCTTATGGGGTTTATTACCGCTATAAAGAACTTAAAAAACTCAATAGGTCTTCCAAAATTTAAGTTTCCTTTTTAAGCGTCTTTTTCGGTGGTATTTTTCTTGAAAAGCTTCGGTTTCGTACCACATTAAATTAAAAATGGCATTGTAATCTTCTCCGGAACATTTGGCGTATTCATCACTCATCACTTCAACCATCGATTTATGAATGGTCAATTTAGAAAAGTTTTTAATCCGGGTTTCAAAATCCAAATCCTTAAACTCCATGCGGTTTAAATCCACCAAATAAAAATCGTAACCTTTTTCGGTTTTTTTAATTAACGTATTTCCTGGGGAATGATCTAAAAAATGCACCCCATTTTCGTGCAAATCGAATGTAAATCGTGTAAAGGCCCTGAGAATGGCATCGTAATTTGGAATGTTAAAATCGGTTGTTAATTCCCGGTACGTATAATCGCAATCAATCTGCTCGCTTATATAATAGCTTTTTTTGAATAAAAAAGGAGTTTTAAATTCGTAATACGCCACAGGGTGTGGAGTGCCGATGTTTAAATCTTTCAGCGTATTGGCGTATTCAAATGAGCGTTGCGCTTTGCTTTTTCTAAAAAAACGATACGCGATTTGATTGATTAAATGCGGAACTTTAAACGATTTAACGTTAATCGTTTCATCACCCAATTGAAATAATTTGAGTGAATTTCTTTCTTGATTGCCAAAATCTTCACCAAGCACATCAAAATTTTCGATGAAATTATCGAGCTCGCTTTCAAAGGGTTCGTAGGTTTTATGAAACACTTTATTCATGCCACAATATTACGATTAGTTTTTCTTTTAAAAAATCCAAAGCATTTCATATTATATTTGTTTTTCTTTGTAAAAAACACGGCATGCAGCATATTTTTTTAGAATCGCACAATATTAAGAACCAACATTTTGGCTTTGGCCAATTTAATTATCATTTAATAAAAGGGCTATATAATGCAAATATCGAGGGCTTTAAAATTACGCTTCACGCCAAAGACACCCATGTTTTAAAGGAAGAATTCGGCACATATTTTAACTATAAAAAATACTATTCGTTACGACGGCACAAAGCTTTTAGAATAAGGAAAAAATACGATTTATGGCATTGTTTAAATCAGAATATTAAAATTGAACCCCATTACGATATGCCGTATTTGTTAACGGTGCACGATGTCAATTTTATTGATGAAGTTTCAAGCGATTTAAACCACGAAAGAAACATCAAATTTCAAAACAAACTCAACCGAAGCACTGCCATTACGTACATTTCGGACTATGCAAAACAATCTACCCATCAATATTTTAGGGTGCCAAATGTACCGGAATTCGTTATTTATAACGGCAACCCGATTATCGATATTGAAATTCCCGAAAACCATAAGCCGAAATTAACTTCTAAAAAACCATATCTATTTAGCATTGGCGAATTTACCGAACGTAAAAACTTTCATGCACTAGTTGAAATGTTAGCGCTTTTGCCGGAATACAATTTAATCCTTTCGGGCAACAACAATACGGGGTATGCCAGTGGCAGATTGCAAGACACCATTAAAAAGTTAAAACTGGAAAGCCGCGTTATCATCACCGGAAAAATATCCGAATTGGACAAACAATATTACATGCAAAACTGCGAAGGGTTTGTGTTTCCGTCGTTGCGCGAAGGTTTTGGTATTCCGCCCATTGAAGCCATGCGTTTTGGGAAACCCGTTTTTCTATCAAACAACACGTCGTTACCCGAAATTGGCGGCGAACACGCTTTTTATTGGAATCATTTCGAACCTAAATACATGGCCAAAGTTTTAAAAGACGGTTTAAATATTTTCAATAAAAACAAAACCGAATTATCCCAAAATTACGTAAAACACGCCAAAAGCTTTAATTGGAATGACGCCGCAAAACAATATATTGAAGTTTATAAAAGCATTTTATTTAAAAAGTAAATCCTAAATTTGCTACCTAACCATTAAAAAAACCTATAATGATTTTTAAAATAATTATTGCAGTTATCCTATTGGCAGTCTTGATTCACTATGCCATAAAATTCGCAAAACACAAATCATTATATCCGTTTATGCCTTTTAAATATAATTTTAGAAGACGCAGAATAACTTTTGCAAAAACACTTAAACTACTGGACGAAAGAAAAGTTAAAACCATTATTGAAACCGGCACTTCCAGAGAAGGCTTGAATAATACCAAAGGCGATGGTGGCGCGACCATAGTTTTTGGAAAATGGGCGCAGCAAAACCATGCCAAAATGCACTCTGTTGATATTAGCGAAGATTCGGTAAAAGGCTCGCAAAGCGAAGTTGACAACCAAAACTTAAACGATACGGTTACGGTGCATTTAAACGATTCGTTAGCGTTTCTTAAAACCTTTGATGAACCCGTAGATTTCTTGTATTTGGATAGTTACGACTATTCAAAAACCGATACGGAGATTCAAATGAAAAGTCAGGAGCATCACTTAAAAGAATTTAAAACCATCGAAGATAAATTGCATAAAGATTCCATAGTACTTATCGACGATTGCGGGTTACCGGGCGGCGGAAAAGGCAAAACCGTAATCGCCTATATGCTTGAAAAAAATTGGAAAATTTTAATTGATGCCTATCAAGTTTTATTGGTAAAAAAAGAAAGTCTTTCATAAATTTTTTGATGAATACCGAGATTAAAAATGCACTCCAAGTCTTAAAAAACGGTGGACTTATACTCTATCCAACCGATACCGTTTGGGGTATTGGCTGTGATGCTACAAACCCTGAAGCGGTTAAAAAGGTTTACAAACTAAAACAGCGTGAGGACAGCAAAGCTTTAATTTGTTTGGTTGCCGACGACAGAATGCTGAAAAAATACGTAAAAAAAATACCCGAAGCCGCATATAGCATCATCGATATTTCTGAAAAACCAATCACAATCATTTATGATGAAGCACAACATTTGGCTTCAAATTTAATTTCAGACGATGGTACGATAGCCATCCGTATTCCCGACGATGATTTTTGCTATCAACTATCAAGAAAACTTAATGGCGCCATTGTTTCAACCTCGGCAAATGTTAGCGGACAACCTACGCCTAAATCATTTAAAGAAATAGCGCCTGCCATTTTAAAAGGTGTGGACTATGTTGTAAATTTGCATCACGAAAAAATCTGCGACAAACCTTCTTCAATTATTAAATTGAGCAATAGCGGGATTGTTAAGGTGATTCGGGAATAAAAAATAGCCACTAATACACGAATATTTATGTCTAAAATTATTTATAAGGATGAAAGCTACGCTATTGTTGGGGCTTTATTTGAAGTTTATAATAATTTGGGAAGTGGTTTTTCAGAAATTGTTTACAAAGATACTATCGAATACGAACTAAGAAGCTTGAATATTCCATTTCAAAGAGAAAAAGAATTTGGCGTTGCGTATAAAGATGCGTTGTTAAAACATAAATTTTATGCAGATTTTGTAGTTTTTGATAAAATTATTTTAGAAATAAAATCGACCGAAAACCTGCACGATAAGCATACTGCCCAATGTTTAAATTATTTAAAAGTATCGCAATGTAAGCTCGCAATTTTAGCAAATTTTCACAAAGACTTATTAGACCACAAAAGAATTGTTTTATAAAACATTCGTGAATTCGTGGCAGCAAAAAAAATGAATTATAAAACCGCACTCAAGCATTCCATTTTTAAGATCATATCCCAATCTGCTAAAACATTGAATTTAGACAGCTATGTTATTGGTGGTTTTGTACGCGACTATATTTTAAAGCGTGGCACTGCCAAAGACATTGATATTGTGGCCATAGGCAGCGGGATTGAACTCGCTAAACAAGTCGCCAAAAATTTGCCCAATAAACCCAAGGTTCAAATCTTTAAAACGTACGGAACGGCGATGCTTCGGTACGATGATATTGAAATAGAATTTGTTGGTGCTCGCAAAGAATCGTACAACGAAAACAGCCGAAATCCTATAGTGGAAAATGGTTCTTTACAAGACGACCAAAATCGACGGGATTTTACAATTAATGCACTGGCTTTAGATTTAAGCGAAGATAAATTTGGCGATTTACTCGATCCGTTTAACGGCATTGAAGATTTAAAAAATCAAATTATAAAAACGCCGTTAAATCCCGATATTACTTATAGCGACGACCCTCTACGCATGATGCGCGCCATACGTTTTGCCACACAGCTCGATTTTAAAATTGAAGAAGATTCATTAAAATCCATTAGCAAAAACTGCGATCGGATTAAAATTATAACCAACGAACGGATTGTTGTCGAACTTCATAAAATTTTGGAAAGCGAAACGCCGTCAATAGGGTTTTTACTATTGGACAGAACGGGTTTGCTACAGCATATTCTGCCAGAACTTACGGCTTTAAAAGGCATTGACGAAATTGAAGGCCAACGCCATAAAGATAATTTTTACCACACTTTAGAGGTTGTTGATAATATTGCAAAACACACTGATAACCTGTGGTTGCGTTGGGCCGCTTTATTACACGATATTGGTAAGGCACCAACAAAAAAATTCAACAAAAAAGTAGGCTGGACGTTTCACGGGCACGAGTTTGAAGGCTCAAAAATGGTATATCGTTTATTCAAAAGATTAAAAATGCCTTTAAACGACAAAATGAAATTTGTACAAAAAATGGTGTTTATGAGTTCCCGACCCATTGCCCTGGCGCAAGATGTTACAGATTCAGCCGTTCGCCGTTTGATTTTTGATGCTGGGGAATATATTGAAGATTTAATGACACTTTGTGAAGCCGATATTACCACGAAAAATCCAAAAAAGTTCAAAAAATATCACAATAACTTTAAAATAGTTCGAGAAAAAATAACAGAAGTTGAAGCGCGTGACCACGTTCGTAATTTTCAACCGCCCATTTCCGGTGAAGCGATTATGAAAGCCTTCAACCTAAAACCGTCACGCGAAATTGGCATGATAAAAGAAACCATAAAAGAAGCCATTTTAGAAGGCGATATTCCTAATGAATATGAAGCTGCGTATCAGCTCATGTTAAAGGAGGGGAAACGCTTGGGCTTAAAAGCATCAACGTAATAATGTTGCACATTGTTAGGACAAATTCTGATAATAAAGACTTTAAAGATTTAGTAAATCAACTAGATAATTACCTCGCTATTGTTGATGGTGAAGAGCATGATTTTTATAACCAATACAATAACATTGATGTATTAAAACACGTTGTAATGGCTTATTCGGATAAAACCCCTGTGGGTTGCGGTGCGTTTAAGGAATTTGATAAAAACAGTGTAGAAATCAAGCGCATGTACACCAATCCAAAATACCGAGGCCAAGGCGTTGCTTCAAAAATTTTAAACGCATTGGAAATTTGGAGCCACGAATTGGGTTATAAATCTTGTGTTTTAGAAACCGGTATTCGTCAAGTGGAAGCGGTTGGGTTTTATAAGAAAAATAATTACGCCACCATTCCAAATTTCGAACCGTACAAAAATGTAGAAAACAGTTTATGTTTTAGGAAAGTTCTAAAAAAATAAGCTAACGATTTGAGTTTTAATTAATAATATTTCCGCGAAAGCGGGAATGACAGAAAATGAAGAAAGACAACAAAAAAGTTATTTACTGGCTACTTACGGGCTGTGTCCTCGTTTTTATAATGGTGGTAGTTGGTGGCATTACGAGGCTTACCGATTCGGGATTGTCCATATCAAATTACAAATTAATAACAGGCACCATTCCGCCATTAAACGATACCGAGTGGCAAGAGGCCTTCGAACTGTACCAACAATACCCGGAATACCAAAAATTGCATTCGCATTTCACCATTGATGATTTTAAAAGTATTTATTTCTGGGAATGGCTGCACCGTGTTATTGGCAGGCTTATAGGTTTGGTGTTTATCATTCCGTTTTTATACTTTCTTGCAACCAAACAGCTCACCAACAAAACGATTAAAAAATGCCTAATTTTATTGGTGCTTGGTGGCTTTCAAGGTTTTTTGGGTTGGTATATGGTTAAAAGCGGGTTGGTTGATAGACCCGATGTAAGCCATTACCGTTTAGCGGCGCATTTAACCACAGCATTCCTCACGTTTGCGGCCACACTTTGGGTGGCTTTGGATTTAATTTACCCAAACAAAAAACCAATAAGCACCAAATTTAGAAATCTTATTATCGTAAGCTATTTAATCCTAATTGTTCAGATAATTTATGGTGCATTTGTAGCTGGCCTAAAGGCTGGATTGCTGCATAACCACTGGCCTTTAATGAATGAAAATGAATTTATGCATCACACGGTGTATATCCTTGAACCCTTCTATAAAAACCTAATTGAAAACCCAAGTGGCATTCAATTTATTCACCGCACTTTAGCATATATCGTAGTCATTTCGATTGTAATTTTATGGTTAAAAGCTCGAAAACTAACGCTTACGAATCTGCAGAAAAAAGGTGTAGATGCCTTGCTTATTTTGGTTGGTTTTCAATTTTTATTGGGTGTATTCACTATAATATATGCCGTACCATTATGGTTAGGTGTGGCGCATCAAATGGGTGCTTTTTTCTTATTAAGTGCCATGACATTTACCTTGCACCGTTTTAGTAAATAGCACAAAAAGACTTATCTTTGCAGCAATAATTTTTCAGAATGATTTACAGATTTAGAATTATACTTGATAACGATACCGAAGAGGATGTTTTTCGCGATGTAGAAATCCGGGAAACCGATACGCTTGAGGATTTGCACAACATCATCACGCAGTCTTTTGGGTTTGATGGTTCTGAAATGGCATCGTTCTATTTAAGCAACGATCAATGGGATCAAGGTGAAGAAATTTCGTTGTTCGATTTAAGCGACGATAATTCTGCACGTTTAATGAACGAAACGGCTTTGGATAGCGTGGTGCACGAAGCACAAACCAAACTAATTTACGTTTACGACTTTTTAAGCATGTGGACCTTTTATGTTGAGCTCGCTGAAATTGTTGAGGAAGAGGAGGGTTATGACTACCCCAACCTTATGTTTGTGCAAGGTCAAGTACCGGATAACGCTCCAGAAAAATTATTTGAAGCTGATGATGATGACACCTTTAATGAATTTGAAGACGAGCTGGATATTGACGACTACGACAATCTGGATTTTGATGAAAACTGGAATTAAGCTTTAAGCCTTTTAAGGTTGACATCTTCATAATTTCTTACCAAAAACTCAAGTGCCGCTTTAAGGATTTGCCCCATGTTATTGCATCGCTTAAAGTTTACGTCTTGGGTATACTCAAATATTTTCATTTTAAGCAAATCTATGTTGGCATCTTTGGATATGGAATCGTTAAGCATACATGACATAAGCTCATCTATCCTACCGTGAAAGCTTTTTAACCGTTTTACAAGCGTAGAGCGTTCTTCAATTTTATATTGGTCTATCGAAAATTTCTGGAAACTATTGGCTACCAATTCTACCATTTCAAAATTTTCCTTAAAAAACTGGGGCCTGTAAATATTAAACTTGCCTTCGTAACATTGTTGGTCAAAATCTATTGGTCTTATTTTGTACACCACATGGTCAAAATCGTGGGTGGGCACAATTACATAATTGTAAGAGCGCATATCGCCCAAAAGCCTAATCATACAGCGTTCGTTAAACTTGACAAACTCTTTGGCGATTTGAGATTTTTCAGATTTAGAACAATTTGGAAGCATCTTTTTTATAAACTCATCACCCGGAATTCCTGCAATGTGCTCCTCTATCAAGGTATTATTGTACACCAAAAAATTCAGGTTATAAGGCGATAGCATGTGCTCCAGTTCAAGCCCATAAACACGCGATGCATCGGCAGTTTTCACATAAAAATAGGTGTAATTGTCATTTAAAATATTTCTGATTTTTATTCTAAATGGTTTCGAGTTTCCAAAGGTGCAGTAATCAATGGCATCAACATTTAAAAACGGAATGGTGCTTTCGTTACCATCAGAATGTAAAATGGTGTACACCTTTTTTAAAGACAAATCTATCTCTTCGCGCTCGTAATCGTTATAATAAACCCGTATCCACAACGTATCGTTATCATCTTTATCATAAACCACTACCGAACCTTGAAAGCGCAACAAATCATCATAAAAGATGGGAATTTCAATATTTCTGTTGTATTCAGAAAGATAGTCGTTCAACTGATCCGATATTGGGAACGATGGCTTTTTTTTAGATATTTTTAAATCTTGCATATATTTATAAAATTATTCAAAGTTAAAGCTTTTATTGATAATCGTGTAACAAAACAAGTTGAGCATCGTCATACTTTAATAACTAACCGTGTTGATATTAATTCAGCATAAAAACCACGCATATTGGAACCAATACTTACAATTAATAATCTTACCAAAAAATTTGGGTATTTAACCGCTGTAAAAGATTTGTCGTTTACCATTAACAAAGGTAACGTTTATGGCATTTTAGGACCAAACGGAAGCGGAAAATCCACAACCTTAGGCATTGTTTTAAATGTTGTCAATAAAACACATGGCGATTTTAAATGGTTTGACGGGCAAACAACCACACACGATGCCTTAAAAAAAGTTGGTGCCATAATTGAGCGACCAAACTTTTACCCATATATGACGGCGACACAGAATTTAAAACTGGTTTGCAAAATTAAAGGCGTTGATTATAACAAGGTTGAAGAAAAGCTCGAAATTGTTGGCTTGTTAGATAGAAAAGACAGTAAGTTTAGAACCTATTCTTTAGGGATGAAACAGCGTTTAGCCATTGCCTCGGCACTATTAAACGATCCGGAAATTTTAATTTTAGACGAACCCACAAATGGGTTGGACCCCCAAGGTATTCATCAAATTCGGGAAATCATTAAGCAAATTGCAGCCAAAGGCACCACCATTTTACTGGCATCGCATTTGTTGGATGAAGTTGAAAAAGTATGCTCGCACGTTGTGGTATTGCGCAAAGGCGTAAAATTATATTCGGGTCGTGTTGACGAAATGATTTCAAGTCACGGTTTTTTTGAATTGAAATGTAACAAGCAAAAGGATTTGATAAAACTTTTGGAAAACAATGCTTCGTTCAAATCGATAAAAGAAAAAGATGGATTGATAACCGCTTTTTTAAACGAACCGATGCTTTCTGAAGACTTTAATAAATACCTTTTTGAAAACGGTATTATACTCACCCATTTAGTACAGCGTAAAGAGAGTTTAGAAGAACAATTTTTACAATTAACAGACAATAAATAAAACTAAATCCAACCAAAATACAAACTAACTTTATGTTACGTCTTTTAAACTTAGAATTACAAAAACTGCTACTTAACAGAACCAGTAAAATACTCATATTCGTATCGTTCATTCTGCCTTTCTTTGTTATATTATTATCCTCATTAAGGATTAATGTATTCGGTTTTTTTACATTGGAATTGGGTGAATTGGGCATTTTCAACTTCCCGATTATATGGCATTTAACCACCTTTTTCGCATCGCAATTCAAGTTCTTTTTTGCCATTGTAGTTGTAAGTATGATTGGTAACGAATACAGCAACAAAACCATCAAACAAAACTTAATTGACGGGTTAAGTAAAAAGGAATTTATCCTATCAAAATTCTACACCATTATTTTCTTTTCGTTTGTTTCTACAGTATTAATAAGTTTTATTTCGCTATGTATTGGTTTGTACTATTCCAGCTATACCGAAGCTTCCATTGTGCTCAGGGAAACCGAGTTTATACTCGCCTATTTTGTTAAGCTTATTGCCTTTTTTAGTTTGTGTTTGTTTTTTGGGATGCTCGTAAAACGATCTGCCTTTGCATTGGCCTTTTTATTCATTTTATATATTTTAGAATGGATTGTATTTGGATTAATCGTTTGGAAATTTGATGCTAATATTGCAGAAAGGATTCAAAACTTCTTTCCGTTAAAATCCATGTATAAATTAATCGACCAACCATTCCAACGTATAGCCATGACTAAGTTTCCAGACAAAGGAGAATTAGCTTATGACTATGCTGTACATTGGCACGAATTTGCCATTGTAATAGGTTGGACTGCTCTATTTATCTTTTTATCGTACAGATTATTAAAAAAGCGAGATTTATAATACCTTTGGTGGCATTCGCTACTGAAAGATGAAAAAAATTGCCATATTCTTAATAAGCTGTTTAATCGGTTTAAATGGTTTTGCCCAAAGTGAAGCCGCCAATTGGTACTTTGGCTTTGGTGGTGGCATAAAATTTAACCAAGTCAACAATTCTGTGACCTCAGTAAGTGATGGGCAATTATTTACAAACGAAGGTTGTGCATCCATATCAGACAGTTCTGGGAATTTGTTGTTTTATACAGATGGCACTCGCGTTTGGAATAAAAACCATGCCACCATGATGAACGGCTTGGGCTTGTATGGCGATTCGTCCAGTACACAATCTGCTATTATTGTACCTAAACCAGACGATGACAATATTTATTACATTTTCACAGTTGATAATGGTCTTGACGGAAATGATTTCGGTTTGAACTATTCGCAAGTCGACATGACTTTAGATGGTGGCCTAGGTGCAGTTACTACTAGAAACACAAATTTACTTCAGCGTTGTTCCGAAAAAATTACGGCGGTTTTAAAGGATTGCATTACCAAATCCATTTGGGTGCTTACCCTAGCATCAGAAAATGGCGATGCAGATATTTTTAACACCTTTCACGCTTTTGAAGTTAACAATTTAGGCGTTAACACCACATCGGTCGCTTCAACGTTTAGTCTTTTTGTTTCTGATGCACGAGGCTATTTAAAACTCTCGCCCGATGGCGAAAAAGTGGCATGTGCCAATGTTAGAGATGGTTTGTATTTGTATGATTTCGACGCAACCACAGGTGTTGTAAGCAATCAATTGGAACTTAATTTACCATCTGTTAATTATGCGAGTTATGGTGTAGAATTTTCACCAAACAGTCAGTTGCTTTATGTGCATTCGTATAACAATTTTTTCGATTTTGAAACGCCGGCCAACAATAATATCCCATCAAATCACACCTCATCATTACTCCAATACAATCTTCTAGCATCAAATATTTCTACATCTTCATTTGTTATAGATGATCGAGAATTATATAGAGGTGGTTTGCAACTTGGTCCAAACGGTAAAATTTACAGAGCTTTAAGCGCAACTTACAACGATGGCTTACCTTATCTTGGGGTAATCAATAATCCGAACGGTGTTGGTTTTAGTGCAAACTATAGCCACAATGCCATTAGTGTTTCACCAAATAATTCGTCACAAGGGTTGCCGCCTTTTATAGCTTCTTTTTTTAATGAAAAAATAGACATTATTAAAAACGGCAGGAATTCCATAAACCTTGCGCTTTGTGTCAATGATACGTACACTTTAACGGCCGACCAAATAACTGGTGCTTCCTATAGCTGGACCCGTGATGGAAATCCTTTAGCTGAAAGTGATTATGATTTAGTGGTTACTCAAAATGGGCATTACGAAGTTTATATTGATCCCAATAACGGTGACTGTGCCATTGAAGGTGAAGCCTTTGTGGTTTTTAATCCAAACCCCGAAGCCTTCAACCACACCCTGTTGCAGTGCGACGAGGATGGCACTGCCGATGGGCTTACGCTGTTCAACCTCAACCAAGCGAACGCTGTTTTAACCAACAACGTCGCGGGACTTTCAACCAGGTTTTATACCGATGCGGCGAGGACCGCCCAAGTTGACGGCAACGCCTTTACCAACACAAGTAATCCGCAAACCATTTACGTGGACGTGGTCAACGATGCAACGGGATGCTCCTCTCCTTCGGAACTGACCCTGAATGTAAGCGTCACCGATTCCGGCGATACCCAGCTTATTGCCTGTGATGACGATGGTGCTGAAGACGGTTTTTTCAACTTTAACCTGAGCGATGCCGATAGCGCTATTGTGAGCGGCCTTCCAACCGGCTTGACCATTGCCTACTACGAAACATATGATGATGCTTTACTTGAAACTAATAATTTAGGAACCTCATTTACAAACACAAATCCGTACTCACAAATTATTTATGCGCGGGTTGAAAACGCCAACAACTGCTACGGCATAAGCGAAGTGGCCCTGACCGTAAACGAGCTGCCGAATATTGAAACCGAAGCTTTGGCGTATTATTGCCTCAACTTTTTCCCGGACACCATCGCTTTGGACGCCGCGGTAATAAACGATTCGCCTTCAAACTATACCTACAGTTGGTCTACCGGGGAAAGCACCTATCAAATCAATGTAAATCAAGCGGGCACTTACAACGTAACGGTTACCAATGCCAATGGCTGCACCAAACAACGCACCATTACCGTAGAACCCTCAAACATTGCCACTTTTGAAACCATTGAAGTGGTCGATGCCACCCAAAACAATACCATTACCGTTTTGGTTTCTGGCGAAGGGGTTTACGAGTACCGATTGCTGGACGAGAACAATGTGGTGTACGCACCCTATCAGGAAAGCAATATGTTCGAAAACGTTTCACCGGGCATTTACACCCTAACCGTCCGCGACATTAAAAACAACTGCGGCACCGTGCAAGACCTGGTGTCGGTTATCGGGTTCCCCAAGTTTTTTACGCCCAATAACGATGGCGACAACGATACCTGGCAGGTCCAAGGGATTTCCGGCATGTTCCAGCCCAACACCAACATCCTCATCTTTAAAAGGTTTGGCAAGTTGATAAAACAGTTGAACCCTTTGGGCGACGGTTGGGACGGACTCTTTAATGGCGAAAAACTGCCCGCCGACGATTACTGGTTTGCGGTCACCCTGCAGGATGGACGGGTATTAAAAAACCATTTTACTTTAAAATACTAAACATTTGAAATTAGCCCCAAAATTATTCGTTATATTCATTTTTCTATTGCAGTATAATATTGTACGAGGGCAACAGCCAACGGATTGTATTGACGCCGTTATCGCTTGTGGAAACTCAAATATCAACCTTGATGTTAGTGGTGTTGGCACTCAGGAACTAAGCGGTTCCAACAATTGTTCCAGTCAAGAAAACAACAGTGTTTGGTTAAAAGTTACTTTAGTAACCAGCGGTACTTTGGGCTTTACATTAACCCCAAATAGCACGGCTATAAGTGAAGATTATGATTTTTTTGTATTTGGTCCAAATGTTTCCTGTAGCAATATAGGGCAAGCCATTAGATGCTCAACAACAAATCCGCAAGCAGCTGGCCAAGGCAACAACTTAACAGGAATGAATGCGTCATCAAGCGATACTGCCGAAGGCCCCGGTGCTGATGGCGACAGCTTCGTAAGGTGGTTGGACGTACTGGCTGGAGAAACTTATTTTATAGTAATAGATAGACCCATTGGCAACAGCCCTTTTAGTTTGCAATGGACTGGAACTGCACAATTTTCCGATCCACCTTCGGATCAATCCAATGCAAATGGTACTCCTTTAAATTTAGAAAGTTGCGATGTCGTGGCGCCTTTTAATGATGGATTTACTACATTCGACTTATCTGCCAACAATAGTTTAATTACGGGAACACAAAGCGATATTACCATATCGTATCACGAAAATATAAGTGATGCCAATATTGGGATAAATGAATTAAGTAGTCCATACACCAACATTAATAATCCACAAACCATTCATGCCAGAATCACCAATAACACTACGGGATGTTTTGAATTGACTAGCTTTCAATTGGATGTAAATTTGGGCCCCAACTTTGCACCGCCAACAGATTACGAACTTTGTGATGACGCCACTGATGGAAACAACACAAATGGGCGCGTAAATTTTGATTTATCCTCTAGAAATACTGAAATTTTAAATGGTCAAAATCCAGCAGATTTCAATATTACCTATCATACTTCACAGTTTGATGCCGAAAATCGGGCAAACCCTTTGCCAAATCCTTATTATAATTCAACACCGTTTAACGAACAGGTTTTTGTGAGAATTGAAGATGCCTTAAATACAGATTGTAAAAATGTTACGCCTTTAAATTTAGTCGTGTATTTAAACCCCGAAGCCTTCAACCACACCCTGTTGCAGTGCGACGAGGATGGTACGGCCGATGGGCGCACGCTGTTCAACCTCAACCAAGCGAACGCTGTTTTAACCAACAACGTCTCCGGACTTTCAACCAGGTTTTATACCGATGCGGCGAGGACCGCCCAAGTTGACGGCAACGCCTTTACCAACACTAGCAATCCGCAAACCATTTACGTGGACGTGGTCAACGATGCAACGGGTTGCTCCTCACCTTCGGAACTGACCCTGAATGTAAGCGTCACCGATTCCGGCGATACCCAGCTTATTGCCTGTGATGACGATGGTGCTGAAGACGGTTTTTTCAACTTTAACCTGAGCGATGCCGATAGCGCTATTGTGAGCGGCCTTCCAACCGGCTTGACCATTGCCTACTACGAAACATATGATGATGCTTTACTTGAAACTAATAATTTAGGAACCTCATTTACAAACACAAATCCGTACTCACAAATTATTTATGCGCGGGTTGAAAACGCCAACAACTGCTACGGCATAAGCGAAGTGGCCCTGACCGTAAACGAGCTGCCGAATATTGAAACCGAAGCTTTGGCGTATTATTGCCTCAACTTTTTCCCGGACACCATCGCTTTGGACGCCGCGGTAATAAACGATTCGCCTTCAAACTATACCTACAGTTGGTCTACCGGGGAAAGCACCTATCAAATCAATGTAAATCAAGCGGGCACTTACAACGTAACGGTTACCAATGCCAATGGCTGCACCAAACAACGCACCATTACCGTAGAACCCTCAAACATTGCCACTTTTGAAACCATTGAAGTGGTCGATGCCACCCAAAACAATACCATTACCGTTTTGGTTTCTGGCGAAGGGGTTTACGAGTACCGATTGCTGGACGAGAACAATGTGGTGTACGCACCCTATCAGGAAAGCAATATGTTCGAAAACGTTTCACCGGGCATTTACACCCTAACCGTCCGCGACATTAAAAACAACTGTGGCACCGTGCAAGACCTGGTGTCGGTTATCGGATTCCCCAAATTTTTCACGCCCAATAACGATGGCGACAACGATACCTGGCAGGTCCAAGGCATTTCCGGCATGTTCC
The DNA here is from genome assembly GCF_031932625.1 of Hwangdonia seohaensis. NCBI lineage: Bacteria > Pseudomonadati > Bacteroidota > Flavobacteriia > Flavobacteriales > Flavobacteriaceae > Hwangdonia > Hwangdonia seohaensis. The sequence continues at coordinate 674,834 of NZ_JAVSCK010000003.1, read as the reverse complement.
AGCCCAATACCAACATCCTCATCTTTAACAGGTTTGGCAAGTTGATAAAACAGTTGAACCCTTTGGGCGAAGGTTGGGACGGACTCTTTAATGGCGAAAAACTGCCCGCCGACGATTACTGGTTTGCGGTCACCTTACAAGATGGAAGGATTTTTAAAAATCATTTTACACTAAAATATTAATTAATTAATCATGAAAACCAATTAAAATTGTATTTTATCGGTTATATTTTGCGCTTCATCTGAAAAAAGTCTATTTTTCATAATGAATTCAGTTTGCATATTCAATTGAGTTTTCCAAATAAAAAAGAAACCTACTGCTATGAAATTTGTTAACTACTTATTAGGACTACTTTTGCTTTGGGGTAGCTATGCGTTTTCGCAACAAATTTCTGTCGATGATTCTGTTGGTTTACAACAACTTATAGAAGACAACCTGGTACAAAATAGTTGTGTTGAAATTACTAATATTACCTCGTTTGTAAACGGAAGCGCCAGTGGTTTTTCAAGTTATGCACAATTTGACCGTGCAAGTTCCAACTTCCCTTTTCAAAATGGTATTATGCTTTCCACTGGTAATGCCACCTCTGGTGGAAATGGTGTAACTACACCAACACTTAGCGAAGGCTCATCCGTTTGGGGAACAGACCCGGATTTAGAAGCTGCTTTGGGGATTTCCAATACTCTGAATGCCACTTCCATCGAGTTTGATATTGTATCTATATCAAGTCAGCTTCAATTTAATTATTTATTGGCATCCGAAGAATATTTCGGCATTAACCCTTGTCAGCTTTCCGATGGTTTTGCGTTTTTAATTAAAGAAACCGGTAGCCCACTACCCTATCAAAATATCGCCTTAGTTCCTGGTACTTCAACACCGGTTAATACTAATACCATACATGATGAGATTTTTGGAGTTTGTCCAGCTCAAAACGACCAGTATTTTGATGGATACAACGTTGGTGACACCAATTATAATGGCAGAACCACCGTTTTAACAGCTCAAGCAACCATAACACCTTATGTTCAATATCATATAAAATTGGTAATTGCCGATCAAACCGATGGTTCTTTTGATTCGGCTGTTTTTATTGAAGGTAATAGTTTTAAAATTTTAGATTTGGGCGAAGATGTTTCCACATGCGCGCCTTCAGTAACCTTAGATGCCGATATAGACAATCCACTCGCAACTTATGCTTGGTTTTTAGATAACAGCCCGTTAGCAACAACGCTCTCAACAATAAGCGCCACTCAAGATGGTACGTATAGAGTTGAAGTAACTGTAGATTTAAATGGTACTGCTTGTGTTGAAACCGACGAAATCGTAGTCGTTTTAAATACCGAAGAGCCCATTAACCAGGTAACAGACTATATATTATGCGATGATATTAGTGGTGATGAAACTGAAGTATTTGATCTTAGCTCCAAAAACACCGAGGTCATTAATAATATTCCTTTTTCAAATTATGACTTCTCTTATCATTTATCCGATGCCGATGCCAGAAACAATGTAAATCCTGTTTCGGGTAATTTTTCCAATACCGTAAATCCACAAACCATTTATGTCCGTATTCAAGATAACGATTCGGGTTGCTATGGGTTTACTACATTTAATTTAATAGTAAATCCAGTACCAACCATAACTGACCCAACAGATTTAGAGGTATGCGATAGCGACACCCAACCTGATGGATACACCGTTATAGATTTAACTCAAAAAGACGACGAAATAACAGGCGGACAAAGCAATTTACTAGTAAGTTATCATTACACTAGTGCCGATGCAGACAGTGGGGCAAACCCAATCCCTATACCATATGTTAACACAAACACACCAACTGAAGTGGTTTACATAAGGGTAATTGATACGCAAACGGGTTGTGTAAACTCCTCATCATCTTTAACCATTAATATTACAACAAGTCCAATTGTAAATAGGGATACTCAGTATTTAGATGCCTGTGATATGGATCATGATGGTAGTGCCGAATTCGATTTAACACAAGTCATCAACGATGTTTTAATGGGCTTGACTGGAGTAACCTTTACCTTTCATGAAACCTTGCCCGATGCTCAATCGGGAGATAATCCAATTGCAAACGAAACCAATTATCAATATCAAAATGCTTTATTAGAACCCGGAAACGCCACGCTTTACATAAGAATTGTAGACGATAATACGGGTTGTGCATCCATAGTGCCACTTGAAGTTCATACCAATTTACTGCTTACAGGCACAGATACGGGCGATTTTGCCTTATGTGATACAAATGATGATGCCACCGATACTTTAGCATTTGACTTAACTACAGTTGCCCTTTATATTGCGGATGAATTACCTAATATTTTCGTTACGTTTTATGAAACCGAAACTGATAGGGACACCGATACAAACCCTTTGGATGATAGCATACTATATCCCGCGACCAGCCCCACAACCTTATATATCAAAATAGATGATACTGCCAGTGGTTGTTCTGATTTTTCAGAAATAACATTATTGGTAAACCCTGTTATATTATTCAATCCCGCAACACCATTACCGTATTGCGATACCGATGATGATGGTATTGTTAGCATCGATTTGGCATCTCTAGACGATATTGTAACCAACGGAAATACAGATTTTGAAGTAAGATACTACCCCACCAATACAGATGCCGAAAATAACACTAACCAGTTACCTCCGTTTTACACCAATACCGGTCCGATAGAAACCATTTTCGCACGCATTGAAAATATAAATACGGGCTGTAGCACCATCAACCCCTTTGATATTGAAATTTTTGTAGCGCCAGCTGCGACATCGCCAAGTCCAGAAGTGATTTGCGATAATGACAGCAACCCTGAAGATGGATTTTCAATCATCAATCTTGATGGTGCTATCTCTGAGGTTGTAGCGAACCCAACAGGACTTGACATCGATTTTTTCAATTCCTTTGATGATGCCGATAATAACGTCAACCCAATTACAAACACCACCAGTTATAATGCCAACACGCAAATCGTTTACATTCGGGTTGGAAATAACGATAGCCTGGGGTGTTATAATATTGTGGAATATGAAATTACCGTAAACACCACACCCGTAATTCCGGACATAACCCCATTTCAAATATGTAACGACGATGGCACGTTTACAGCAGATTTTTTATTGGTAGATAAAGATGCCGAAATTTTAAACGGTCAAACAGGGAAAGAAGTCTATTATTTTGAAGATGCGGCTTTTACAATTCCTATTGATAAAAATGTAGTGTACCAAAATACAAGTCCGTCGCAAACCATATATGTTCGTGTCGAGAATATTACCGATGCCACATGCTCTGCAACATCTTCGTTTACAATACAAGTATCGTCCGATCCTGTTTACAATGCGTTTAACCCGTATTTGATTTGTGATGACATTACCAACGACCAAATTCATGTTTTCGATTTATCAGAAAAGGTTACCGAAATATCCCAAGGCTCACCAGATAATCTTAATGTTACATTTCATTTAAACCGACAAGATGCCGAAGATAATCTGAACCCGCAACCACTGCAATATACCAATGTTTCAAATCCGCAATCGCTTTATGTAAGAATAGAAAATAGCGCATCGTTTTGTTATGTTGTTGAAGAATTGGGTATAAACATCATTGCATCGCCCGATTTAACGGATGCAACACCTTTTGAAAACTGCGATACCGATTACGATGGTTTTGTAAGCTTTAATTTAGAAGATGCCGATTTTCAAATTAATGACAGATTACAAAATAACCTCATCACCAATTACTTTGAAAATTTTTCAGACATTAATCAAAATGATGGTTTAGACAACAGCAACGAAATTACAGATCCAACAAATTACATGTCAGACACAAAAACGGTTTATATTAAGGTTGCCAATACCTTAACCGGTTGTTTTAGTGTTATTCCGCTGGATCTGGTTGTTGTTTCTCCTCCGCCAACCAATAATATTGGTACCATTGAAATTTGTGATAACGATACCGCCACGTTTAATTTAGCAACCGTAGATGCCCAAATTGTTAACGACCCAAGCGCTGTAAGCATTTCGTATCACGATAACCAAAATGATGCTGATAACGATCAAAACCCTATTGGGACCACGTTCAACTATACTGCTAGTAATCATATTATTTATGTAAGGGTTAACGATCCGTTGGTCAATTGTCCAATAACAGTGCCTTTCAACTTACAAATAAATGCAAATCCCATTGCAAATACATCTCCAGATTTGGTGGAATGTGATGATGATTATGATGGCTTTTTTGAATTTGATTTATCGGCAAGCGCCAGTGCAATAATTGGCTCACAAAATGCTTCAATACATACGGTTACGTATTATAGCGATGTTACAAATGCCGAAGCTGCTACAAATGCATTACCAAATTTGCACGCTGCTTTTGATGGTGAAGTTATTTTTGCTCGCATTCAAAACAACAATACAGGATGTTATGCCGTTTCGCAATTTGCAACTCGAATAAATCCAAATCCAATAATTCCCATTGATGATTTTGTGCCACTTTGTATAAACGACTTACCGTTGATTATTAGTGCAGATACCGGAAACCCAAACGACACCTATTTATGGTCTACTGGCGAAACGTCGACCGAAATTGTTTTAGATGATGTCACGGATATTGGCGATTATTGGGTAACCGTTACAACACCTTATATTATAGGTTCAGACTGCTCGTATACCAAAAACTTTACGGTTATTGAATCTGAAGATGCCACCATTAATTTTACAACTAAAGTTGATTTTGCAGACCCCAATAGTATAACTGTTGATGTTAGCGGTATTGGCGATTATGTGTTTATTTTAGATGATGGCGAACCACAAACATCAAATGTTTTTGAAAACGTAACTTTTGGTCTTCACATAGTAACTATACGCGATTTAAACGGTTGTAAAGACGTAACCACCGAGGTTGTTGTTGTTGATATCCCAAAATTTGTAACCCCAAATAACGATGGTACTTTCGATACCTGGCATATTGTTGGCGTACAGGAAATTCCAGGAACCGTGGTTTATATTTATAACCGACATGGCAAATTATTAAAAACACTCCCACACACTTCAATTGGTTGGGACGGGACTTTTAACGGCCAGAATATGCCCTCGGACGATTATTGGTTTGTGGCAAAAGTGATTCAAAATGGTGAAGCTTTCGATATTCGGGGTCATTTTGCTTTAAAGCGGTAAAATGTTATCCCTAGGAATTAATTCTACATTTTGTGTAACGCGCTTTATTTTCTTTCGAATACTAATTTTTTGTGATTTTCAATGGCATCAAGTTTTTCTAATAATTTATCAGCTACAATTTCACTCGCTGTAATTCCGATATCACTTTGTAAATCATGATTAGTAATCAAAAAGTAATCATCTTTATTCAATAACTTAAAACCTTTACTTACTCCAATTCCCCAACACTTATCAAAATCCGCAAATGGATTTGAAAAATGAAGATTTAACCAATTCTCAAAATCGTTGATATTGATTTTATGTTTAGTGAATAGATAAAAGTAATGTCCAAAATCATATGGGTAATAAAATCCGCTTTTTGGATGAATAAGAATATCTGTTACAGATTTTTTAAAAAGCCCGAACCAAGTTGTTTTTTCACGTTTAAATTTATGGTACTTTATGTTTTCAGAATCGAGTTCATTCATTTTCATTTTATACAAATAGTCATTTTGAATAAATTGATAGATTTTGTAGTCTACAAGTTTCAAACTTTCATAAACATCAGTTTCATTCAATTCAGTTTCAAAATCTATTCTAACTGATTCGGTTTTTTCAATTGGATGAAGTAATACTCTAATTGTTTTCAAGGCTTTGTTCAAGAATGTTACAACATTCAATATAGCAAATAACTATTAAGCAACCAATAATAAACTCAAATCATATTTTCTTTAAATGGAAAAAAAAGAACAGAAACAGACACAATCGCTTATGATAAAATTCATTTGAATACAACACCTCAACACTAATACAACTCACTTCATCTTAAATAATTAAACCTTTAACTTTTTTATAAGTTCAACTTAATTAAATACTATATTTTAGTCGCTCCTTTAATATAATGTGCATTAACATATTTGATTGTATGATTTTTTATAAGAAGAAATTAAAAATTCGATTATATATCGTTACTATATGTTTTATCACACTATTTACTTTTTTCTGTAACTCCATTCAATCCCAAACAAACTGTACGTTTGGTGTCGCTGTTTTTGAAGAAAATTTTGGTTCGGGTACAGCGAGACTTGGTCCTTCCCTAAATCAAGACCCAAACAATGTACATCCAAATTTCAGGCCTGCCGATTTGTACACGTACGTGGGAACCGGAAATGTTGGTCAAGACCAATATGGCATAATGAAAACCCCTAAAGACGCTGCTCCCAATGGTGCCGATTGGAATGATGATTTTCCAGACCATACCGGAAACACGAATGGCTACTTATATTATTGCGATGCCAAGGAAGATTTAAATGTATTTTATGCCCAAAAGATTGATGGCCTGTGTGATGATATAGAATATGAACTTTCTGCTTGGTTTGCAAAAACAAATGCACCCGATTACTTTATAGACCCAAATATTAAGCTAATAATTGGTTTCACGGATATTAACGACCAGAATATTGGTAGCATTGTTGAAACAGACACAGGTCCCATTGAAGGCGTGGGCACCAACAGATGGCATCGCAGGAGTCTCGTTTTTTCCGTGCCATCGGGAACCGAGAACATCTATTTTATGTTAAAAAACAATGTTGCTGGCTTAGATGGAAACGATTTGGCCATTGATGATATTCAAATAAGGCCATGCGGTCCGGTAATTGATAGCATTGACCAATTAACAAGTAACTCCAATAACAATTCATTTTGTATCACCGATGTCTCTAATAATTCCATTAGTTTATCGGGCAATGTCCCTAACAGCTTTGCCATGCAATGGCAGGAATCTACTAGTCCAGGTGTATGGGTTGATATTCCAAATGAAACGTCAAGCGTTTTAAACCATACCATACCTGCTAACTCAAACTCAACGCATTTAATACGGCTTAAATTTGCCCACAGTTTAGCCAATTTACTTAATTCTAAATGTCATTTTTTATCAGAGGTTTTAACTTATAATAAAACCTATGCCAACATCGCGCCCAATATGCAATTGTGCGATGACACCGGTGATGGCACAGCGTTATTCGATTTAACTTCGCAAAACAATTTTATAAACGCAGATAGCGGCGTAACAATTACCTATCATAGTTCTCAAGCCGATGCCGACACGGGAAATTCCCCATTGCCAAACATGTATAACAGCGATAATGCAACCATTTATGCACGGGTAGAAAACAACACCCAATTATTGGGCAATATTTGTTATACCACAACTAACTTCAATTTGGAAGTTTACTCCACGGTAATTAACCAACCCATAAGTGCACTTAGTTACTGCGATAACACCACTTCTGGCACTGATACCGACGGCTATAATGTATTCGATTTAACCTTAAAAGAAACCGAAATTTTAAATGGTCAGTCTTCATCAGATTTCACAATTGCATACTTTACTGATTCGGCTTACACAACTCAAATTACAACACCGAATGCTTTTGTAAATACTTCGGCTAGCGGACAAACCATTTATGTGCGGTTAACGAACAATTTAAACCCATCCTGTTACACAGAGACTTCTTTTAACATTGAAGTGCTACCATTACCAAATGCCAATTACCCAAGTACATATAGTCAATGTGATGATGCAGCAAACGACGGACAAGCATATTTTAATTTAACCCTCGATTCTATTAAAGAAGAAATAAACCCTAGTTATTTAAGCGAAGGACTTACTTTTAGCTATTATGAAAACCAGAATCAGGCCGAAAATGCAACAAACCCCGTTATAAATCCGTCCAATTATCAAGATGGCATTGGTTTCACCCCAGAGACAATTTGGATCAGAGTTGAACATCCTAACGGTTGTTTTAGGGTAGTTCCTTTAACATTAGAGGTAAATCCTTCAAGCGCAGCTTTAGACCAATATAACCCGCCGCCAATTTCTCTTTGTGACGATGGATTAAATAATAGAGATGGTATTTCTACTTTTGATATGTCCGCTCTTAAAAACCATATTTCAAATACTGTTTTTTCAACATTTAGCGTTACTGTACATTTTTACGAAAGTCAAACAGATGCTGAATTGGAAACAAATGAAATAACCGATATTGCCAATTATCAAAATACAAACGTTCCCAATACACAAAGAATTTGGGTACGAGTAAAGAGCGATTTGGGTAATAATTGTTTAGGTTTAAAAGAGTTCACCAACTTACTAAATGTTGAAGCATTGCCCACGGCAAACCCTGTAACGGTTGATAGACAATGTGATTTCGACACAACCGATACGGTAATAAACTACCCGTTTGACACGTCACAAATTGAAACCGATATACTCAACGGGCAGTCGCTTGCTGATGTGTCGGTTACTTATTTTGATGAAAACAATACACCTTTACCAAGTCCGTTACCAAACCCTTTTTTAACAGCAAGCCAAACCATTACCGCTCGTGTAACAAATAATGCAACAGCAGACCCCGATGGCCCATGTTACGATGAAACAACCATTACGTTTATTGTTGACGCACAACCTGTTGCAAACCTCGTTACCATACCCGCAGTTTGCGATGGCGATGATGGATTAGATGACGCAGATGGGTTACATCATTTTGATACCTCAACCATCCAAAATACCATTTTGGGGATGCAAACGGGCATGGAAGTTTACTATACGTATTTAGATGAATTCGGGAATCAAATTACCAATAGTCCGTCGCTACCAAATCCATTTGTTTCGAGAACGCAAAGCATTAGGGTTGATGTTGTAAACCCCATAAATCCTACCTGTACAGCATCTACAAATATTGATTTTGTAGTAAATCCTTTACCCGATTTTTCTATTGAAACGCCCCAAATTGTTTGTTCTTCCGACCCCACTTTTACAATTTTTTTAGATCCTTTGGAAGCTAATTCTTCAGAAAATTATCTTTATGAATGGGTTTACGAAGATGGAACGACACTGTCCAACACCCCTACTTTAACGGTTTCAACACCCGGAACTTATTCCATTACACTCACAAAAACCGATGGCACCGGATGCTCAAGAACTCGTGATGTTTTTGTAAATGCATCGGAACTTGCTACCATTACTTTAAATGATATTTCGATTGTTGATATTTCAGATAATAATTCAATCACCATAAATGAAACCAATCTCGGACTCGGAGATTATGAGTATGCTTTGGATGAAGAGTTTTCATTCTATCAAGACGAACCTTTTTTCGATAATATAAAAGCAGGTTTTCACACCATTTATGTGCGGGATAAAAAAGGCTGTGGCACAAGTTCCATTGAAATATCTGTTATAGGTTATCCTAAATATTTTACACCCAATGGCGATGGCGATAACGACTATTGGCAAATTTTAGGTGTAAATAATCAGTTTCAACCCCATAGCACCATTCAAATATTTGATCGCTACGGAAAATTAATTAAACAAATTCAAACCGCATCTGCTGGTTGGGACGGTACTTTTAATGGCGAATTGTTAAACGCCGACGATTATTGGTTTAAAGTTTTTCTCGAAGATGGCAGGCAGTTTATGGGGCATTTCACCCTAAAACGCTAACCCATATATTTTGTGTAATTTTGCAAAATGAAATTCAAAATAGATTCAGAATTCAAACCTACCGGCGATCAACCGCAAGCCATAAAGCAGTTGGTCAATGGCATTAATACGGATGAAAAGTACCAAACTTTACTCGGTGTAACCGGATCGGGAAAAACCTTTACCGTTGCCAATGTGATTGAAGACATGCAACGCCCTACTTTGGTGTTGGCGCATAATAAAACGCTCGCCGCGCAATTATATTCTGAGTTTAAACAGTTCTTTCCTGAGAATGCTGTCGAGTATTTTGTATCGTATTACGATTATTATCAACCCGAAGCTTACATTCCCGTTTCAGGCGTTTACATAGAAAAAGATTTATCCATTAACGAAGAAATCGAAAAGATGCGTTTAAGTACAACATCTTCGTTGCTTTCTGGCCGTCGTGATGTTATAGTTGTGGCATCCGTATCCTGTTTATATGGTATTGGGAACCCGGTCGAATTTCAAAAAAACGTCATCACCCTTAAAAGAGATCAGGTAATTTCGCGCACCAAATTATTGCATCAATTGGTACAAAGTTTGTACTCGCGTACCGAAGGCGAATTCAATCACGGTAATTTTAGGATAAAAGGCGATACGGTTGATATTTTTCCGAGTTACGCCGATGATGCCTTTAGAATTCACTTTTTTGGCGATGAAATTGAAGATATTGAATCCTTTAACATACAAACCAACGAAGTCATTGAAAAATATGACATCCTTACCATTTATCCAGCGAACATGTTTGTAACCTCGCCTGAAGTTTTGCAAGGTGCCATCAAAGAAATTCAGGATGATTTGGTAAAACAGTACGATTATTTTAAAGAAATCGGTAAACATTTGGAGGCAAAACGCCTGAAAGAGCGCACCGAATTCGATTTGGAAATGATACGCGAATTGGGCTATTGCTCAGGTATTGAAAACTATTCGCGGTATTTGGACGGCAGGCAACCCGGAACCCGACCATTCTGTTTATTGGATTATTTTCCAGAGGATTATTTAATGGTGGTCGATGAAAGCCACGTTACCATTTCGCAAGTGCACGCTATGTATGGCGGCGATAGAAGCCGAAAAGAAAACTTAGTGGAATATGGTTTTAGATTACCCGCCGCTATGGATAATCGGCCATTAAAATTTGAGGAATTTGAAGCCTTACAAAATCAAGTTATTTATGTAAGTGCGACGCCCGCAGATTACGAACTTCAAAAATCCGATGGTATTTATGTGGAACAGGTGATTCGTCCAACGGGATTGCTAGATCCAGTTATCGAGGTTCGACCAAGCTTAAACCAGATTGACGATTTAATTGAAGAAATTCAGCAACGTGTTGAAAAAGACGAACGTACTTTGGTAACCACGTTAACCAAACGTATGGCTGAGGAATTGACCAAATATTTGGATCGCATTCAAATACGTTGTCGTTATATTCACAGTGATGTCGATACTTTAGAGCGCGTTGAAATTATGCAAGATTTACGTAAAGGTTTGTTTGATGTTTTAGTTGGTGTAAACCTCCTTCGTGAAGGGTTAGATTTACCCGAAGTATCGCTTGTTGCTATTTTAGATGCCGATAAAGAAGGCTTTTTACGTTCGGCCCGTTCACTGACCCAAACCGTTGGACGAGCCGCACGACACCTAAACGGGAAGGCCATTATGTATGCCGATAAAATTACCAAAAGCATGCAGAAAACCATTGATGAAACCAATTACCGACGTGAAAAACAAATTGCTTACAATACGGCAAATAACATTACCCCGACGGCACTGAACAAAAGTTTGGACAATGCCTTATCTAAAAACTCGGTAAGCACCTATAGTTACGAATTGGAAGCCGCCAAAGCCGCCGAACCGGAAAGCGCCTATTTAAGTAAACCAGAACTGGAAAAGAAAATTCGCGAAAAGCGCAAAATTATGGAAGAAGCCGCTAAAGCCCTGGATTTTATTGTGGCGGCCCAACTACGAGACGAAATAAAAAGCTACCAAAATAAACTAGAAAAGCTAAAAGTGTAAACCTTTAGCTTTTCCATAACCCAAAAAGGGCTTCACAACACAAGTAAATTAAACTTAGCAGATAAAAATTTAATTGTACTGTGTTTTAAAAATATCTATTAATACGTCTGGTGGAACAATCTTATTTGGAAAACTTTCCATTAAATACAAAACCTTGGTTATCGATTCGTGGCTCAATCCCATTCTCAACCCAAAATTATAAAGCTTTACAACACCCGCAGAGTTGTTTTCATCGCCGTATTCCTGTTCAATATTCATTAGTAAAACCAACCTGTGAAACTGAACGATGCGCTCGCTATGCGATTTTAAATGTGTATAAGTAACTGGATGTTCTATTAAATATTCAAAATCTTCACGAGATATTTCAAGTTGTTTGGCCACACCCAACAAAAAGTTATATTCTATGTTTTTTATGTCTTTATCATATTTTGCAAAAGCAATCATTTCGGATAGAAGACTCAATTTTTCGACTCTATTAATCATGACTTGAAGGGATTAATTAATTATAGTATAAAGATACACAGAAGAGTTCTTTGATAATCGTAGATATAATGTAACTTATCGAAAAACAGGGCGTTATTAATCGAAGATTTTAATTATTTCATCATAAACCCATTTTTTTTATCCGATTTTTACGTAAAACACAGAGGTGAAATAACATGCCATTAAAGCATTTTTTTAACTAATTTTCTCATTATCAATAAATTAAATGAATAATTTTAGCATTTATTATTTGAGCATAAAATCATTATTTAAAGTATCTTTATGAAAAATTAAAAACGTCAAGAACGTGTATTCTTGAAAATTAAATCGATGAAATGCATTGATTGAAAAAACGATATATTATTATTTATGACTAATAACGATATTTTAAAAAAATTACGAGTCGCTCTAAAACTGAGAGATGATGATATTGTAAAGATTTTAAGTCTTGTGGATTTTAGAATTTCCAAAAGCGAACTTGGAGCTTTTTTCAGAAAAGAAGACCACCCCAAATACATGGAATGTGGCGACCAAATTTTAAGAAATTTTTTAAATGGTTTGGTGATTCATTTACGAGGGCCTATGCCAAAAAAGGGCGAAGCCAAAACACAAAAAAAGAGCAACTGATATAGTTGCTCTTTTTTTTTATTATATAACTATAGGTTTATTAACCCAAAACTTCCTGTACTTTATCGGCAGCTTCTTGAAACTCCGTAGCACTCATTACATCTAAACCGGAATTATCAATTAATTCCTTTGCTATATCTGCATTGGTACCTTGTAAACGCACAATAATTGGTACGGTAATATTGCCCATGTTTTTGTACGCATCAATAACACCCTGCGCCACACGGTCGCAACGTACAATACCTCCAAAAATGTTAATTAATATAGCTTTAACCGCTGGGTCTTTCAAAATAATTTTAAAAGCCGCTTCAACACGTGCGGCATCAGCAGTTCCGCCAACATCTAAAAAGTTTGCTGGCTCACCACCGGCTTGTTTAATTAAATCCATGGTAGCCATGGCTAAACCAGCACCGTTAACCATACAACCCACGTTTCCGTCTAAATCCACATAATTCAAACCGAGTTCTCCCGCTTCAACTTCAATGGCACTTTCTTCGCGAATATCACGTAAATCAACATAATTTTTATGTCTGTATAAGGCATTATCGTCAATGGTTACCTTGGCATCAACAGCCATTATTTTATTATCGCTTGTTTTTAAAACGGGATTTATTTCAAATAAAGACGAATCCGATTTCACATAAGCCGTATAAAGATTAGAAACAAACTTTGTCATTTCCTTAAATGCCAATCCGGATAATCCTAAATTGAAAGCCACACGTCTTGCTTGAAACGGCATTAAACCTACCGATGGATCTATTTCTTCGGTAAAAATTAAATGTGGTGTTTCTTCAGCTACGGTTTCAATATCCATCCCACCTTCGGTAGAATACATAATCATATTACGCCCCGTACCACGGTTTAATAAAACCGACATATAAAACTCACTGGTTTCACTTTCGCCTGGGTAATACACATCCTCGGCAATTAAAACCTGATGCACGCGTTTACCTTCGGCAGAAGTTTGGGGAGTAATTAAGTTCATCCCAATAATTTGTCCAGCAATGGTTTCTACTTCCTGTAAATTTTTTGCAAGCTTTACACCGCCACCTTTACCTCGTCCGCCGGCATGAACTTGTGCTTTAATAACATGCCAACTCGTACCTGTTTCCTGTGTTAATTGTTTTGCTGCTGCAACCGCTTCTTGTGCATTTTGAGCAACAATTCCGCGCTGAATACGCACTCCAAAGGTGCTTAATATTTCTTTACCTTGATATTCGTGTAAATTCATAACTTGCTTAATAGTTTAAGATGCACAAATGTAAATAATCGCTATTAATTACACTAATGTTTTATTTAAGAATGAGGAAAATTAAAATTGCACCCCATAATTTGTTATATATTTAACATTTTGTGTAATTTAATTAATTTTGTGTTTATTAATTTTATTTTGAAAATAATGAAATATCTTTGAAAAAAATAATGTTGTACTTATGACCAATAATCAGTTGCTCAACATAGCAAAAGAATACGGAAGTCCTGTTTACGTTTACGATGCTGAAAAAATTACAGCACAATATAACCGCTTAACCAATGCTTTTAAGAATGTTAAAACCTTAAAGTTGAATTATGCCGTAAAAGCCTTATCGAATATTTCAATTTTAAAACTTTTTAAAAGCTTAGGCTCTGGAATTGATACCGTTTCCATCCAAGAGGTTCAATTGGGTTTAGCTGCAGGCTTTTTACCCGAAGAAATTATTTTTACACCCAACGGCGTGTCGCTTTCTGAAATTGAAGAAGCTGCAAAATTAGGTGTTCAAATAAATATTGATAACCTCGCTATTTTAGAGCAATTTGGTACGAAGCACCCCAATGTTCCGGTTTGTATTCGTATTAACCCGCATGTTATGGCTGGCGGAAACAGCAATATTTCTGTGGGTCATATCGATTCCAAATTTGGCATTTCAATTCATCAAATTCCGCATTTACTGCGCATTGTTGAGAATACCAAAATGACCATTAATGGAATTCATATGCATACGGGCAGCGATATTCTAGATATTGATGTGTTTTTATATGCAAGCGAAATACTTTTTGAAACTGCAAAACAATTCAAAAATTTAGACTTTATCGATTTTGGTTCGGGTTTTAAAGTACCCTATAAAGACGGTGATATTGAAACCAATATTGAAGAATTAGGGAAAAAGCTATCTTCAAAATTCAATCAATTTTGTAAAGATTACGGTAAGGAGTTAACCCTAGCATTTGAACCCGGAAAATTTTTAGTGAGTGAATCCGGAAGGTTTTTAACCACCGTAAACGCTGTAAAACAAACCACCTCAACGGTTTTTGCTCAAGTTGATTCTGGATTTAACCATTTAATTCGTCCCATGTTTTATGGGTCGCATCACGATATTATTAATATTTCCAACCCTAACGGTCGCGAGCGTTTTTACACCGTTGTAGGTTATATTTGCGAAACCGACACCTTTGGAAACAACAGGCGTATTAATGAAATTAGCGAAGGCGATATTTTATGCTTTAAAAATGCCGGTGCCTATTGTTTTTCAATGGCCAGCAATTACAACTCGCGTTACCGACCTGCAGAGGTTTTATGGTATAATAACAAAGCGCATTTAATACGAAAAAGAGAAACCTTTGATGATATTTTAAATAATCAAATTGAAGTTGATTTTTCAAATAAAAAAGAAACTGTTTTAGCTAAATAACATAGCATAAATATAATTTATCCTGTATCTACCCGTTAAAGTAGATACAGGATTTTTGTTTTCAAAAAAATCTAATATAAACTGCCTAAGGATAAAAATCGACCTATTTTTGAGCAAACGATAATATTTTAATGAATTTTACTAACCCATTAGTTTATGGTGTTCCTTGTTTTCTTGGTTTTATCTTACTAGAATTATCTTATAGCAAACACAAAAAAGACAAAAAAGATTTATACCATTGGAAAGATTTGGCCGCGAGTTTAACAATGGGCATTGGCTCTACCATTATAGCACCCCTTACAAAAACCATAGCTGCCATTGTGCTTTTTAATTTTGTTTACGAAGTTTTCAATCCGGAAATAGACGGTATTCGCACCAATATCATGGGATGGAAATCGTTTGGATATGCATGGTATATTTGGATAATTTGCCAACTACTTGACGATTTTAGTTATTATTGGTTTCATCGCCAAAACCATAATGTACGCTTTCTTTGGGCTGCCCATGTGGTGCATCATTCTTCAGATAATTTTAATCTGGGTACTGCCGTAAGAAACGGTTGGTTTACTATTTTTTACAAACCCTTTTTCTATATGTGGATACCGGCACTTGGTTTTCCTCCGGAAATGTTGGTGGTGTGTTTGGGCATTGAAGCCTTATGGCAATTTCAATTACATTCTGTTTATATTCCTAAAATGGGTATTATTGAAAAAGTGTTCAACACCCATACCATGCATCAAGTACATCATGCTCAAAATTTAGAATACATGGATAAAAATCATGGCGGGTTTTTAAATATTTTTGATAAAATCTTTGGAACTTGGAAAGAGCTTGACGACACCATCGATATTAAATATGGTGTTTCAAAAGCTCCAAATTCATATAATCCATTAATTATTTTAACGCATGAATATAAAGATATTTGGAACGACATGAAAAAGTCTAAAAACTGGTACCATAAATTCATGTACGCCTTTGCTGCTCCAGGTTGGAGCCATGACGGAAGCACACTTACCATTAAGCAACAGCAAAAACTCTTAAAAACAAAAGGTAAACTATAACACCGTTAGTAGTTTTGCATATTTAAAAGAATTACTACGGCTATTCCCTTTTTGTAGTTTATATGGTTTGGATGGGCGTTTAGCACTACTCTATTCGCCCTGTAAAACATACATGATTCACAAAGCCACCCATAAAGATAAATGGTGAAATGGTGGCGCGTTATTTATAATTTATTGAAGACTAAAGAAGTCTGTTAAATATCTTCAAAATCTATATCCGTGAAACTTTCAGGGGTTTTTAACTCATCTTCAGTAACCCTTGGTTCATTGTTGTTATATTCTTTTTTAAAGTCTTTTTGATGACGTTCACTAATCACTTCATCGCCTTTTTCTTTAATGATATAATCGGTCATTTCAGCAAGAATATCTTTAAATTCAGCAAAATCCTCTTTGTAAATATATATTTTATGTTTTTTATAATGATAAGAACCATCATCATTAGTAAACTTTTTGCTTTCGGTAATAGTCAGGTAATAATCTTCTGCTTTAGTAGCTCTTACGTCAAAAAAATAGGTGCGTCTTCCAGCTCGTAATACTTTTGAAAAAATCTCTTCGCGCTCCATCATGTCATTATTATTCATAGTTATTTAGAAATTTGTTGAATACTTTGTTATTTGTATCAAAAATCTAAAAAAATCGCATATTAACCAACAAATATTGAGTTTTCTTTTTTTTAAGTTCATATTTGTTGGGTTTTATTGAAAAATAGAACAATGTATCTGTCTTAATTCCAGTTAGTTTCCCATTTATTTGGAGTCTGCTTCACTTAGTTGTTTTAAATACAAATCTTTGTAATAACCGTCGGCATTAATCAGTGAATCGTGATTTCCTTTTTGTACAATTTCACCGTTTTCCAGCACAATGATTTTATCGGCATTTTTGGCAGAAGACACTCTATGGCTTACAATCAGCGTTGTTTTTCCTTTTGATAATTTGTTCAGGTTTTCAAGGATTTTCTCTTCGGTTTCGGTATCGACCGCCGATAAACAATCATCAAACAATAAAATCTTGGGCGATTTAATAATGGCTCGTGCAATAGATACACGCTGTTTTTGTCCGCCCGAAAGTGTAATCCCGCGCTCACCCAAAACCGTGTTGTAGCCTTCGTTAAATTTTATAATATTTTTGTGTACTTGTGCGTTTTTTGCCGCTTCAATAACATCCTCGTCTGTGGCATCTTCTTTTCCGAACCTGATGTTGTTTTTTATGGAATCTGAAAACAAAAAAGCATCTTGTGGCACATAACCAATGTTGTTTCTCAAATCGTTAAGATTCAGCTGATGTATTTCGGTACCGTTTATTGTTATCGACCCCGCGTCAATATCGTAAAGCCTTCCTATCAAATCCAAAATAGTGGATTTTCCCGAGCCTGTTTTCCCTAAAATTGCCAGTGTTTCGCCTTCTTTGATTTCGAAACTTACATTTTTTAAAGCCTGAATATTGGTGTCGTCATAAGTAAAAGACACCTTGTTAAAGGTAATATCTCCAGTAATTTCGGTATGATTAACCGTGTTGTTTTTTATTTCGGGTTCAATCTTTAAAAACTCATTTATACGTTTTTGCGATGCCTCAGCCTGCTGTACTATGGATGTTACCCAACCCACCGTAGCCACAGGCCATGTGAGCATATTTACGTAAATAATAAACTCTGCAATGGTACCCAAACTTTCAATTTCGCCATTTATATACTGCATGCCACCAATGTAAATCACCAACAAATTGCTCACGCCAATAAGTAAAATCATCATCGGAAAAAACAAAGCCTGCACTTTAGCCAAACTAACCTGTTTTTCTTTACTGGTAGCCGAAAGGGTTTTAAAATTTGTAGCCGTTAAAGGTTCGATACCATAAGCTTTTATTACCGAAATACCACTAAAAGACTCTTGTGTATAAGTTGATAGTTTCGATAGGTATTGTTGCACTATGGTACTGCGTTTATGTATTTCCCGGCTTAATTTATATATCGCAATCGATAAAACGGGTAAGGGCGCAATGGTGTACAGCGCCAGTTTTGGAGCCGCATTAAACATGTAAATTAATACAATTATAAAAAGCGTTACGGTATTGATACTGTACATTAAAGCAGGACCTGCGTACATGCGCACACGACTTACGTCTTCGCTTATCCGATTCATTAAATCACCTGTCCTGTTTTTTTTGTAGAAATTTAACGAGAGTTTTTGGTACTGCGCATAAATTTCGTTTTTTAAATCGTATTCAATATAACGCGACACATTTATTATGGTCTGGCGCATAAAAAAAGTAAGTATGCCGGCAAATACAGCGGCTCCAACAATGTACAAAATAGCTTCGGTTAATTCTGCTTTAAACACATCTTTGGTGATAATATTATCAGTATACCTTTCAATGGTTACAAAAATTTCTTTTACATAACGCGGTGTAAAAAGCAAAAAAATGCGGGCAACAACAGTAATTACGCTACCTATTAAAAGGTGTGTTTTGTATTTTAAAAAGTATTTGTTTAAATGCTGAAGTTCCTTCATGTATAACGGTATCGGTACTTTAATTTGAAGAAACAAAGATAATAGATTAAAACCATTAATCGATTTACCTTTAAACTTCTCATTGTTAAATAAAGCCTAAATAAATTAATTTAATATGAAGTGTTTTTTTAAAATAGTATTATTTTTGCAGCACGAAAAATCACTTAAATTTTCGTTTTTATAATTTAAAGTTCTTTGTAATGATGCTAAACAGAAGACATATTCGTGTAAAAGTAATGCAAACCCTATATGCCTTTAAAGGCGGCGAAAGCGACGACTTTAGCAAGGACCAGAAGTTTTTACTGTTTAGTATAGATAATATGTACAACCTGTACCTATTGTTAATGGCGCTACTTATTGAAGTGCAAAAAAGAGCCGAAACCGATTTACAAAAAAAACAGAATAAACATTTAGCAACCAAAGAAGACAAAGACCCGAACCGGAAATTTGTTAACAATCAAGTATTGCACATACTTAAAAGCAATACGATGCTAAAAAATCAGCTTGAAACGTACAAAATCACCAATTGGAATTTAGATAACGAGTATGTCGATATTATATTTAAAGCTATTATTTCCAGTGATTTGTACAAAGAATATATGCAAACCAAAGTGTCTGATTTTAAAGAAGACAAAAATTTTATAGTTGATATTTTTAAAGAAATCATTGCGCCAAACGACAAGCTTTACGATTATATGGAAGACAAAAACCTAACTTGGTTAGACGATCTTCCAACGGTAAACACCACGATTTTAAAGTTACTTAGAAAAGTTAAGCTCACATCGCCGGAAAATCATTTCACGCCCCAATTGTATAAAGATACCGAGGATAAACAATTTGCAATTGAACTGTTTAGAAAAACGTTTTTAAATAAAACGGCGCTAAGTGAAGAGATAGAACAAAAAACCAAAAATTGGGATACCGACCGTATTGCCAATGTAGACTATGTGTTGCTTCAAATGGCCATTTGCGAACTGAAGCATTTTACTTCAATTCCCGTAAAAGTAACCATTAACGAATATTTAGAAATAGCCAAAGAATATTCAACCCCAAAAAGCAGTATTTTTATTAACGGTATTTTAGATAAGTTGGTAAAAGAATATACCGCCGACGGGAATTTGAATAAAATAGGGCGCGGCTTAATGTAATAATCTGTTAAGAGTATAATAAAAGTTTTTAATCGGTTAAATAATTGTTATTTTTACACCCCAAATGATAAAAACCATTTAAAATGAAAAAAGTAATATTAGGATTGAGCGCCATGTGCTTAATCGCTTTTACATCATGTAAAGAAAATGCCGCTAAAAAAATTGAAGAAAGCAATTTGGCAGCAGCAGCAGAAAGAGATGCCGTATCGTCTAAATTCCCAAAATTAGAGTTTGATAAAACAGAACACGATTTTGGCGAAATTGAAGCGAAAACAAACGTGGAAACAGTGTTTAAATATACAAACACCGGTGATGCACCTTTAGTAATTACCGATATTAAAAGTACTTGCGGTTGTACCGTTCCTCAAGATTGGAGCAGGGAGCCATTAGCACCAGGCGAGTCTGGAGAATTTACAGTAAAATTTAACGGCACGGGGCAAAACAAAGTCTCAAAAGCCGTAACGATTACAGCAAATACCGAAAAGGGAACAGAGGTTGTAAGAATTTCAGCTTTTGTAAAACCAGATCCAAACGCTAAAACCACAACACCACAACCAACTTTAACAGCACCAAGTAAACCGGTAAAATCTAGTACACGACCAGGTCACGAAGGGCACAACCACGATTAAAAAACAATAACAATGGGAGAAGGAATAGGGCAATTTATGCCGTTTATATTAATGTTTGTAGTGATCTACTTTTTTATGATTGCACCACAAATGAAACGTGCAAAAAAAGAAAAGAAGTTTGCAGCCGAATTAAAACGTGGCGATAAAATAATTACCAAAAGCGGTATGCACGGTAAAATTTTAGAGCTTAACGATAAAGATGGCAGCTGTGTTATTGAAACCATGTCTGGGAAAGTAAAGTTTGAACGCTCTGCGATTTCTATGGAAATGAGTAGCAAACTAAATGCACCGGTAGTAGCAAAAAAATAGGTGTTTAGACATTGTTATTCTGAATTCACTTGTGCTGAATTTATATCAGTATTTCAGAATCGCAGAACACTTTTAATAGAATAATAAGAAACTGAAACAAGTTCAGTTTAACAGAAAAAGCTTCCGAATCGGAAGCTTTTTTTTATTGTTTATCATTTGATGTGTCATTTCAACAGAGCGAGGAACCAGCGACGAGAATTCTCTTAATTATGAGATGCCTCCTCATAAGCTTCGCTTAAGTATGCGCAATCAAAATATATTTTGATTTCAAAAGTGTTCGGAAAGACATAATTTTTAAAATCAACAATTCTTATACTTATCATTTAAACCAACACTTTGTAAAATCATGGGCTTGATTTTTTCCAAGCGTGTTTGTTTGGTGGCTTCCCGTTTTGCAGAACTGATATATTCGCAATATTCGCGCTGTTTGTAAGCCGATAAACTTTCAAAACCGATTTTTAAATCGTTTACCAAAACAGCCTTTAACTCTGGCGGAACAACGGTTTCTTTCTTGCTTCGGTCCGGTTTAATTTCTTTGCCCAATTTTTGGTTTTCAATGGCTTCTTTAACGTAAGCTAAAACCACGTTTTTATCGATATCGCTAACCGATTCAAAACGCATTTGTCGTAAGGCTTTTGTTTTTTCTTCCTGGGCGTTTACCAATACATTGTGCTTGTCTTTTAAAAACACGCCGTTAAAAAACCAAATCCCGAAATGGTTTTTAAAAGCTCCTAAACCAATAACGTTTTTATTGTTCAAGGTATAAACGGGTGCGCTCCATTTAACGGTTTCTTCAAGTTCGGTCGAGTTTATTATAGCTCGTAAAATGTTTAACGCTTCACTAAAAAGAGCGTTTTCTTCAATGTATTCTTCAACGGAGTATACTTTTTTCATTGTTAAAATTTTTAAGTTAATCTAGCGTCTTCTTTGTCCTGAAAATTCCATGGCTTCGCCTTTTCCAAAGCCATAGCTCACACCAAATATTACAAAACGTCCGCGCTTTCTGCTATTAAACAAATAAAAATCTGGTTGATTGGTGGTCGATTCATCTATTCTAGAAGCAAAAACATCGCGAATACTCAAATTTAAAATAACTTTTCCTTTTAGGATTTTTTTTCTTAAGCCCATATCTGTAAAAAAATTATCGGCAATTTCATTTTGCACCGTTTTGTATCTGGACCTATAATCGCCCGATATTTCTAAATCAAATTCGGAAGGAAGTTTAAATTTTGTCGTTAAGCTCGTTGCCCATTGATTGCCTTTAAAATCGAAAGAAACTGTTTCAAACACCCCTTTTCTGTAAAAATAATTTATATTAAAATCGCCATTAACGGAAAACCAATTGGTTGGAGCATATTTTCCGTTGGCTTCAAAACCCGTGGTGGTATTTGTGCCTACATTTTCTGGTCTCGAAGTGCTTACGTTATTGCTAAAAGTAGAAATACGCTCAACCACATCAACGGTATAGCGGTTGTATAAACTAAAATTTAATGTGGTTTTACCAATTTTATGAATGCTGGTAATCTCGTATGAATCTGTGTATTCCGGTTTTAAATCGGGGTTACCGGTAGAAATGCTAAAATTGTTTCGAATGTTTGAAAACGGATTTAATTCCCTTAAACCAGGGCGTCGTATTCTTTTGGAAAAGCCGGCTTGTAATGAAAAATTATCGTTTATTTTATAAGACGTATGAATGCTGGGAAACAAGTTTGTATAATTATCTCCGTTTTGTTCGTTAGTTGTTTGCAACAAGGTATCAAGATTGGTGTTTTCAAGCCTTACACCTAGTTTAATTCCCCAAGTATCGCCTTCGTACGCGGCAGTGGTGTAAATACCCAAAACCTTTTGGTTGAAATCGAATACATTGGTTAAATCAGGATTGTTAATCCATTCATCATTAACCAAATCACTTACTGCAAAATCGTTTGACACGCTATTTATAACATACTGCGAACCTGTCTCGATCGTGTATTTTTCTAAAAAAGGATGGGTATAGTCCAACTTAAACGTGTAATCTTCCAAGGTGTAATCCGTACGTGTTTTTTGTTTAAAATCATCATCGTTACCTAAAACAACGGTATTCTCAAAATCTGAAAATTGGTCTTTTCTAAAAGAATTTCCTAAAGCACTAAACAATAAACTTTGATCTTTGTGTCTCTTAAAATTCTTTTTGTATTGCAATTCGTAACGCAATTTGGGGTTGTCTGCTTCGGTTATTTCGTTGCGCAGCCAGCTATCGGTAGCCGAATTGGAAGCATCGGTTTGACTAAAATTGGTTTTTGAGAACTGGTCTTCAACCTCGTAAGCATAAGAACCCGAAAGCGTTATCACGTTATTAGCATTGATGTGATAATCGGTTCCAATAAGGATGTTTGCAAATTTTTCATCAAATTCACTTTCGCCAAAACTGGTTATTGTTGTGCCGTTTATTAAATCTTGATTAATAGATTTTCGTTCATCCGGATAGGTGCGAATGCCAAAACCCAATTGGCTAAACAGGTTGAATTTTTCGGTACGTTTATTAACGCTTAAACCAAAACTATTGCTATTTGGTACGCCAACATTTAAAGTCGCCGACCCATTTACACCGCGTTTTTCTGATTTTTTAATAATGATATTTATAATTCCCGATGTGCCTTCAGCGTCGTGTTTAGCAGAAGGATTGGTAATAACCTCTATTTTTTCAATCATATCTGCAGTAATACTACCTAGCGCATTGCCATCTGCAGTGGCTAAAACCGACGGCTTTCCGTTTATGAGTATTTGCACGCCTTGACTGCCCCTTAAACTAACTTCGCCTTCAATATTCACATTTACCGAGGGAATGCTATTTAAAACCTCTAATGAGCTGGCACCAGTAGAACTTAAATCTGTACCGACATGAAACACACGTTTATCCAACTTAAATTCCAATTGGGATTTTTCGGCACGAACCACAACCTCATCTAAAGCATGATTGTCTACCGACAGTATAATGGTCTGCAAATCTATCGTGTTGTTTATTATTTCAAAATCGTTAAAAATCTTTGTTTCATAACCCATAAAGCTAACCTCAATATAGTAATTAGTGCCGGTTGTACGGATGGAAAATGTACCATCTTCAGAAGTTATTGTGCCCGTTAATGGTTTTTTGGAATTATTATCCAATATGGCTATTGTAGCGTATTCAATAGGAAGGTTGTTATTGCTTTCTAAAACTTTTCCCGTAATTAAAATTTGGGAACTTTGTGAAACAACGATATTAAAACCAAAAAGTAGGTGTAAAATTATAATGAGGTTTTTCATCATAGCGCGTTTGTATATGGGTTGTTTCATGATTAAGTGAACAAGTTGTTAAAACAAGCTTTTGCCATTGCTAAATTCGGATTACCTTATGATGAGAACTTGTTTCTAAATTAGCTTAAAATTACTTGTTTTTTAACTTGGTTCGTTGTTAACCACCTTTTTTCTTTTCGGAATCTCTCTTAAATTGTTCCATTGTTTTATCAAAATTAAAATCATTAAAAACTAATTGGGAATGACCATCTTTTCCTAATAATCTTTTTCTTAAACTTTGGTATAGAGATTTATATCCTTGCGAATTAAAATTTCTGTTTACAATTATAGCAGCAATATCTGCAATTCTAATTTCAAAATTATCTTTAGAATCAAAAAAATCAAGATTTTCCTTAAACGGGATATTCAAATTAAATCTACCGTTTTTCACATATTTTTGAATTACAGGGTGATTATCCGTCCAAGTATCTAATATTGGTATAAGTTTTCTTTTACTGTGTTCCTCAAGGAATTTGAGAAGATAACCTTTCCAATATTTGTTGTCGTTGGAAATGAAATCATTGTCTATTTTAAATTTGAGATTTATTAACTCATCGTTCAATTCAGTTATAATGCCAAAGACAAAACCATTATAGAAGCTTTCATAAATACAGTTTTTTAAACAAAGCATTTTAAGAAATTGTGATTCATTTCTTTTATTCAGCCATTTTGTGAATTGGTCAAAAAAATTCACGTTTTTCTTAATCGCATTATTTTCTATAAATAATTCTTTGCTGTAATCTAATTGCACGATTTGCGAACGATGATGTTTGTTTATTACCTCTGAATTATTATTTTTTGGAATTATCGATACAATTGAAAATCCAACTTCAGGTTTTTGAAGAACCACATTCTTTAGAAAATCTCTTAATTCAACTTTACCCAATAATTGTCCCTTAACTTCGCCATTTTTATCTATAAATTTTTCTGCAATGCCATTTTCCCAATTTTCAAATTGTTTTCTCTTTATTTCCAATTGTCCATTTTCAGACAATATATGGGCAGCAACAAATAAATTTAAATCATTTGAATCTTTATTAAAACTACCGGATTCGTCTATTGCAATTATCATTATTAGGATTGTGGCATTTTAAATGGTGGCCAACTATAGAAATAAGCATAAATATCAACAAATATAAAACTTAAAGTCTTAATTATTTTTTCTTTTTACTCGCTTTTGCCAAAGAATTAAAGGCCAAACACAAATCTAAATAACGCGACAAATCAACTTCGGCATCAAAACCCTCTGGGGTTACAAAAATATAGCCGCGCATGGGGCGACCCGTAAAATCCATGGGTAAACAATGGGTATGGTTAATTTCGTGTGCATAAGCTTCTTCACCAACTCTGGCCATAAGCAAACTATCGCCAAATTTCTTATCGATATGTATCCCACAAAGCATTTTGTTATCGACCTTAAAACATAGGCCACCCATCATTTTCAGTTCGGTAAAAATCACGTGTTTTTCTTTTAATTGTTGCCGTATCCTATCGGCTAAAAATTCGTCGTATGCCATACAAAAGCGTGTTTTAATTAGCTAGTAACGTACGCTAAGGTAATTTTTATTTCAATAAATTTTATGACATATTCCTATTAAAGTATAAACATTTTTAATAGTTTCACGCATCTTTCATACATTTATAACGAAAACTAATTCATTTTTATGGAACAACTTACACAACTGACTGCCGATTTTTCCAGTGCAGTTTGGGGATTGCCTTTGCTTATACTTCTTATTGGTGGCGGATTGTATGTACTCATTCGGTCGAGGTTCGGAACATTTCGTTTAATTGGGCATGCCATTCAAGTGCTTCGCGGCAGGTACGACGACCCAAACGACCCGGGGCAAATCAGTCATTTCCAAGCTTTAACTACGGCATTGTCGTCTACTATTGGCATGGGGAATATTGCAGGGGTTGCCGTGGCCATTTCCATTGGTGGTCCGGGAGCTGTTTTCTGGATGTGGGTTAGTGCCGTGGTTGGAATGTCCACCAAATTTTTTACCTCAACCTTGGCCATTATGTTTAGAGGTAAAGACAGTAATGGCGAATTACAAGGCGGCCCCATGTATTTTATTGTAGAAGGTTTGGGCAAATCTTGGAAACCTCTGGCTATTATGTTTAGTGTGTGCGGTTTGGTTGGGGCTTTGCCCGTTTTTAATGTCAATCAGCTCACGCAAGCTATTAACCATATTTTACTTGCACCAAATGGCGTGGAAGTTGGGTTCTCATCTAACTTAATTGTTGGACTGGTTTTGGTTAGTATTACAGCCGTGGTAATACTTGGCGGTATTAAGCGTATCAGCAAAACGGCATCTAAACTCGTGCCGTCCATGGTACTGCTTTATTTTGTTTCTGTTATGATTATTTTGGTTGTACATATTGATGTGGTTCCAAAGTATTTTGCCATGATTTTTACGGATGCTTTTGCGGCCAATAACTTTAAAGGCGATGCTTTTTTTGGCGGTGTTGTAGGCGGATTGATTTTATTGGGCATTAAACGTGGTGCTTTTTCAAACGAAGCGGGTATTGGTACCGCTCCCCTAGCCCATGGCGCTGCAAAAACCGACGAGCCTGTTCGCGAAGGTTTAGTAGCTATGTTGGGACCAGCAATCGATACCTTAATTGTGTGTACACTTACCGCTTTAGCCATTTTGGTTACCGGTGTTTGGGAAACCACGGCCGACAACGGTGTGAGCTTAACCGCCAATGCTTTTGGTAATGCCATGCCTGGATTTGGCAAGTATTTGCTTTTGGTCTGTATTGCGGTGTTTAGTATATCTTCATTGTTCTCATTTTCATATTATGGCTCAAAATGTTTGTCGTTTTTAATCGGAGCGGATAAAATGCATTACTACAACTATTTCTATATTGCCAGTATTATTTTAGGTGCAACCACAACCTTGGATATGATGATAAATCTTATCGATGGCGTGTTTGCTTTAATGGCAATCCCAACCATGTTATCCACTATCATATTGGCACCAAAAGTTGTAAAAGAATTGGCTGCTTATAAAAAACGTTTAAAAGAAAATAAAGCATGACCCATCAAAACAAACCTAAAGCGTACTGGAAAGAAAATATAAAAATTGTACTCATACTGCTTACCATTTGGTTTCTGGTATCTTTCGGCGCTGGTATCATTTTTAAGGATATTTTAAATGAAATAAAAGTAGGCGGATTTAAACTCGGGTTTTGGTTTGCACAACAAGGGTCTATGTACGTGTTTGTTATCCTAATCTTCATTTACGTTAGATTAATGAACAAACTCGATAAAAAATATGGCTATGATGAATAGTTTATTGATAGCCGAACAGATAAGCGTTCAAAATTGGACCTACATTTTAGTTGGCTTAACCTTCACCTTATATATTGGAATTGCCATTTGGTCCAGAGCTGGTTCTACAAAAGATTTTTATGTTGCCGGTGGAGGCGTTTCGCCTTTGGCCAACGGCATGGCAACGGCAGCCGATTGGATGAGTGCTGCATCCTTTATATCAATGGCGGGTATTATATCGTTTGCCGGATACGATGGCGCCGTGTATTTAATGGGATGGACAGGTGGCTATGTACTGCTCGCATTATTGCTGGCACCCTATTTACGAAAGTTCGGAAAGTTTACCGTTCCCGATTTTATTGGCGACAGATATTATTCAAAAACGGCGCGTATCGTGGCTGTGTTTTGTGCTTTACTGGTATCGTTTACCTATGTTGCCGGACAAATGCGCGGTGTTGGTATCGTATTTTCCCGCTTTTTGGAAGTCGATATCAATACGGGCGTCATCATAGGCATGCTTATCGTTTTGTTTTATGCCGTTTTAGGCGGAATGAAAGGCATCACGTATACACAGGTGGCTCAATATTGTGTGTTGATATTCGCCTTTATGGTGCCTGCTATTTTTATTTCCATTCAAATGACGGGAAACCCCATTCCGCAAATGGGATTTGGCAGTGAATTGGCAGATGGTTCCGGAACGTATTTATTGGATAAATTAGACGGATTGAGTACCGAGTTGGGCTTCGCCGAATATACCGAAGGCTCCAAATCGTTAATAGATGTTTTTGCAATAACACTTGCTTTAATGGTTGGAACGGCCGGTTTACCTCATGTTATTGTTCGTTTCTTTACCGTAAAACGGGTTAAGGACGCCAGAAAATCCGCAGGAATCGCATTGCTTTTAATTGTTGTTTTATATACCACAGCACCAGCGGTAGCCGTATTTGCCAGAACGAATATGATTGAAACCGTTTCAAACCAACCGTATGCAGATGTGCCGGATTGGTTTAAAAAATGGGAAACTACGGGACTTATCACGTTTAATGACAAAAATGAAGACGGATTAATCTCTTACGTGGCCGATGAAAATAAAAACGAATTAACTGTCGATAGAGATATTATGGTATTGGCAAACCCCGAAATTGCGAAACTCCCAAATTGGGTTATAGCTTTGGTTGCCGCTGGTGGATTAGCGGCAGCACTATCAACAGCAGCAGGTTTGTTGTTGGTGATTTCATCGTCGGTATCTCATGATTTAATCAAAAAAATAATCAAACCGTCAATTTCTGAAAAAGGCGAACTGGTTGCAGCGCGCTTATCGGCTGTTGGAGCGGTTTGTGTTGCTGGGTATTTTGGCATAAACCCGCCGGGGTTTGTCGCCGCTGTGGTTGCATTGGCTTTTGGTTTGGCAGCCGCTTCGTTTTTCCCTGCCATTATTTTAGGGATTTTTTACAAACGCATGAATAAAGAAGGTGCTATTGCAGGTATGGTTGTGGGAATCACGGCGATGTTGCTGTACATGATTAAGTATAAATTGGGTTGGTTTGATGACGTGCTGCCGGATAAAAGCGAATGGTGGTTTGGCATTTCTCCCGAAGGTTTTGGTTCGGTTGCCATGGTGCTTAATTTTATAGTATCCATTACCATTATGAAATTTACTAAAGCACCGCCAAAAGACGTACAGGAAATTGTAGAAAAAATTAGAATTCCTAGTGGTGCGGGCCATGCGACACACTAACTGCCCTAGTCCAATAATTATGCATCATTTATTTAAAAGATAATCCCAATTTAAGTGCTTGCGCCTATTTAATCGCGTTAATATCTTTAAAAACACAATGGCCGTAATAAGGGCGTCGCCACTCGCTGTGTGTCTATCTACTTTTGGCACATTAAGTTCGGCACATAAATCGTCTAATGTGTAATGGTCTTTTAGGTTTTCCCGATATATAATATGCTTAGATTTACTAAACAAATAACCCGTATCTATAAATTCATTTTTTAATTTTCCTAAGCCATGTCTCAATAGCATTTCGTTCACCATGTCTTTATCGAAATTGGCGTGGTGCGCTACCAATACAGCATCTTTTATATACGCTAAAAAAGATATAACAGCCTCCAATTCAGAGACTTTTTTTAAAGACCCTGTTTTTAATATGCCATGTATCTCGACGGTTTTGTTACTAAAAACATCTTGTTTCAAATACACCTCGTAACTTTTGTTTACTTCAATCGATTTATCTAAAATAGAAACAGCCCCAATAGATAATACCCTATCCTTTTTTTTGTCAAATCCAGTGGTCTCCGTATCAAAGGCCACAAATCTGGTAGTTGCTATAGTTTCCTTTTTAGTATTGCTGAAAGTCTCTAAATAGCGCAACCAAAAATCGGGATAGTTTCTTTTTTTTCGTTTAAACCAATTTAATATCATATTGGTAAAGTTTTTAAATCAAACCTTAGAATTAGCGTTTTTTGGATTTCATCAATAGGCTTAAAGCAGCGTTTCAGCTTTAATTTTTCTTCTTTGGACAGTGTTTCCAAATCAATAAATTTTCCAGAGTTATTGTGTTGCAAACCTTGTTTTGTTTTAAACTTTGTAAGTGCTTTAAAGGCGTAAGAGCAAGATTCGTATAACTCCTTATTAGCGGGTTCAATTTCGGCTAGTTTTTCATAACGTTCAAAAGTATTGTTTATGCCTTTTATATGTTTGGTTAACACCAGTAACCGCGCTGCATCAACTAAAGGCATAAGCCCTCTGTTTTTTATGTTGAACATATCTTTTTGTTCTCCATTTTTTTCTACTAAAAACTGTTTAAAAAACCCTAAGGGCGAAGGGCTTTTTACGGCATCTTGCGCCAATAGTTTATAAAACAAATTGCTTTCTTCCAATGCTTCATAAATGGTATCCGTTATCTCATCGGTTAGGTTTTGACTTCCGTAAACCATACTATAATCAAAAAAAATAGAAGATAACAGCACAGCCTCCTCACCGGGTGTTAATATCCATTCCTTAAATTGGCTTTTCCATTCAGAAATAGATTTGCACCAGGCACTATTGCTCGCCATCATGTCGGCTTCGCAATATTCGAATCCTATTTTATTTAATGATTTTGTAACATATTTTGAAAGCTCTAAAAAATAAGCTTGGGTTTCCTCGTATTTTGCTTCGGGCACATCTTCAAACACCAGGGCATTGTCTTGATCGGTGTACAGCAATTGTTCTTTCCTGCCTTGGCTCCCAATGGCCAGCCACGAAAACTTTACGGGCGGAGGTGTTGGCATTTTCGGCAGCGCAATTTCTATCGCCTTTACCGTAAGGGCATCGTTAATTTTAGAAATTACCTTTGTAATATGTGTAATGGGAATGTTTTGTTCTAAATAGTTTTTGAGTAACGTGTCGGCTTTTAATCGCGCATTACGTAATTTTTTTGTGCGTTTTGCCCGTATTATTTCCTTTAAAATAGCTGTTGGATTGTTGCCCAATGCTACCAAAATATGGTGATTTGTTAATACGCCTACCAGTTTAGAATTTACCGTACCGTCTTTGGTAATACACAAGTGGGCAATATTATGTTTTATCATTTGCAATTGGCCATCTGCAACGGTTAGGTTCCTTTTATTTGTTATAACGGGCGAGCTCATAATATTGGTTACCACCGTATCAATAGGAAATATACCCGTCGCGATTTTATTTTTTATATCGCTATTTGTAATAATACCTACTGGTTTTTTAGTGTCGTCGATAACAACTATATACCCAATTTTGTTTTTGCTCATTTTTAAGGCGGCCTCTTTTAATGATGAATTAACACCACATGTAACGGGTTTTTTGGTATAATTGGCCGTTTGAAAATTAGCAATATCTCGCGAATTACTGGGTAGGTAATCTACAAAAATCTCATGGGTTTCTTTGGTGGTATAAGCGTCGTAAGCATTGGTTGCGAAGGCTGTAATAAGATATTTATATACCTTGGAATTGTTTTCGGCCGCCAATCTAAAACTATCAATAGGAATGCCATAAACTATAGACTCTTCGTGGGCAGACGCAGTAAGTTTATAATTTTCTTGTGCGATTAAAGGTCTTACGCCAAATATATCACCGGCATCGCTAATGGAAACAACTTCTTGCGTGTTATTGTTGGAATATGTTAAGCTGATGCCACCATTTCTAACCATATAAAAGTGATTGTTAAAACTGGTGCCTTGTTTAAACAAAACATCGCCTTTTTCCAGATAAATAATAACCACTTCCTCTGCTATATTAAGAAGTTTTTTAGCGTCCAATAAGTCAAAGGGCGGATGGTTCTTCAAAAAATCACTGACCCGTTCTGCTATAGAATTTTTCATTAAAATGCTGTGTTTTGTATATTAAATATGTTTAAAATTCAGCAGTAGTTTGCCTTCAATTGAAGCTTTCAAATGGTTCATCTTAAAATTTTTAACTGCACCATTTGAAAGTGATTTGCCTAATTTATTTTCTATCATTAACACTAAAATTATACTCGTAAATATAAGAAATCAACAAGCAACATTGTTATTATTCAACTTTAACTTAATATTTGTAATAAGGTAAATAATTAAACCTAAATTTAACTACCTTGTTCAATTAACACTTAAAGTGAATAAAAATATGGCAAAATCTCAAGACGCAAAGAAAAACGTAAAAAAAGAACCCCTTTTAACACCAAAAGAGAAAAAGGCTGCCAAACTAGCAAAAAAGGCGAAACGCATGTAGTAAAATTGTTTATAATTCTTATTATAAATTAAAAAACCACTCCTTTTGAGTGGTTTTTTAATTTTACATTTACACCAATTACCTATCGGAAAAAAGATCTTTTAATACGAAACTGAATGAAACACAATATAAAATCCCCTAAAACACAATCGAAAATAACCATGGCACAAGCTTTTAAAACCATTATTTGGCCACGGCGAAATCTTGTTTTTATTGGTTTAATTTTAATAGTTATAAAAAGTTTGGCAGGTTTGGTTTTGCCTTGGCAGAGTAAGGTTTTGCTAGACGATGTTGTTCCAAACAAAGATTATACGCAACTGTATTATTTAATTGCCATCGTTATAGGCGCCATAACAATTCAAGCGGTAACATCATTTTTATTAACGCGCATATTAAGTGTACAGGCACAATATTTAATAAGCGAATTGCGGGCTCAAGTGCAGAAAAAAGTTCTGACTTTACCAATTAGTTTTTTCGACAATACAAAATCGGGCGCTTTGGTTTCCAGAATTATGAGTGACGTTGAAGGTGTAAGAAACCTTATTGGCACTGGCTTGGTACAGTTGGTTGGCGGTTCTTTTACAGCCATTGTGTCGCTCATCATTTTAATAAAACTAAACCCTTGGATGACACTTTTTGTATTTGTTCCGCTTTCCATATTCGGCTACATCGCACTAAGGGCTTTCAAATATATTCGTCCTATTTTTAGAATTCGAGGAAAGATTAACGCCGAAGTAACTGGCAGGCTAACGGAAACTTTAGCGGGAGTTAGGGTTATAAAAGCTTTTAATGCTGAAAATCAAGAGAATTTGGTGTTCGAAAAAGGTGTTGAAAAATTATATAAAAATGTAAAAAAGAGCTTGACGGCTACTGCATTTATGACAAGCGCATCTACCTTTTTAATTGGTGTTGCTACCACTGGTATTATGGGAATTGGAGGTTATTATATGATTCAAAGTGAAATGACAACCGGCGATTTTTTATTCTTCACCTTAATACTCGGTTTTATGATTGCACCCATTGTACAAATGAGCAATATTGGCAGCCAATTAACGGAAGCATTGGCGGGTTTAGACAGAACCGAAGAATTGATGAATATGACCTCGGAGAAAGATAACCAAGATCGAGACATTACACTAGAAACACTCCATGGAAATATTGACTTTGAAGATGTCTCTTTTTCTTATGAAGCAGGTAAAGACGTGCTCCATAATATCAACTTTAAAGCACCCGCAGGCTCTGTAACGGCTTTGGTGGGCAGCTCGGGTTCTGGTAAATCAACCATTGCAGGATTATCGGCTACGTTTTTAACACCAAAACTCGGCAAAGTTACTATTGATAATCAAGATTTATCAAAAGTTAAACTGAGTAGTTATCGTAAATATTTGGGCGTGGTTTTACAAGACGAATTTTTATTTGAAGGCACCATAAAAGAAAACATAATGTTTCCAAGGCCAAATGCTACCGAAGCAGAATTACAAAACGCCGTAAAAGCCGCTTATGTAAATGAATTTACCGATAGGTTTGATGATGGTTTAGAAACTTTAATTGGCGAACGAGGTGTAAAACTATCCGGAGGGCAACGTCAGCGTTTGGCTATAGCAAGGGCTATTTTGGCAAATCCAAAAATTATTATTTTAGATGAAGCAACCTCAAGTTTAGATACCGAAAGTGAAGCGCTTATTCAAAAAAGTTTAAGCGAATTGATTAAAGACCGAACCACTATCGTAATTGCGCACCGCCTAAGTACCATAAGAAAGGCCGACCAAATTTTAGTTATTGAAGCTGGCCATATTGTAGAAAGAGGCAAGCATGACGAGTTAATTGAAAAACGTGGCAGGTATTACGATTTATACACCTATCAAGCCAAAATTTAAACCCGTAATTATGACAGTAAAAGATTTAAATCCCACCGAATACAATTCATATTATGGTCCTTATATTAAAAAGCTTCCGGAAAACTTGGCTTTAATTGATGGTTTTACTGAAGGTTTAGATAATGTATTGCAATTTTTTCATTCCATTCCATCAGAAAAATTAGAATACAGATACGCAGAAGGCAAATGGAGTGTAAAAGAAGTTTTTCAGCATATTATTGATACCGAACGTGTTTTTATGTATCGCTGCTTTCGTATCGCAAGACATGATAAAACACCATTGCCTGGTTTCAATCAAGACGATTATATTATGCCTTCTCAAGCCCATAAAAAATCTATGGCAACGTTACTTTTGGAATATTCGTCAGTTAGGAAAAACTCCATCACCTTATTAAATAGTTTGAGCGACGAAGATTTAAAATTTGTTGGTACAGCTTCTGAAAACACCCTATCTGCCCGAGCTGCCGCTTTCATTATTCTTGGTCACGAAATCTGGCATATCGATGTTATAAAAACACACTATTTATAAATTATAACTTATGCATTTATAAATGTAACTTTTCTCTTCACGATTATAAAAACCAATAGAGAAAGGACTCCAAATATAGAAAACCCAATAAATAACGGCAATACCGAAGTGGTTACAAAACCCCCAATATAGTTAGCGATGGGCACTGCCATAACCGTTGAAACAAACCCATTTAAAGCAGCGCCAATCCCGGCAATATGCCCTAAAGGTTGCATGGCTAAGGCCCGTAAATTCCCGAATAAAAAACCAACAGCAAAAAACTGTAATGCAAAAAAGCTCAACAAAACGGTAATGCTCGGGTTTTCTCCCGATGAAAACAAAACCACATATAAAACCGAAATTAAAGCGTAAGCTATACAAGACACAAAGGCAATTTTCAACATGCCATATTTAACCACAAACCGGCTATTTAAAAAGGTTGCCAAACCTACGGAAATCGCTAAACTCGCAAAAATATACGGGAACATTTCTGCCAAATTATATTGCTCTTGAAAAATTTGTTGCGAGGTGCTTAAATACACCAAAAAAGACCCCGTAATAAAACCGGAAACCATAGTAAAAGCCACCGCTTCTTTATACTTAAAAAACTCTTTTACACCATCAATAAACAGGCGACTGTTAAACTTAATACGCTTGCTTTTGGGCAGTGTTTCGGGTTGCCGTAACCAAAACCAAAGCATTATTAAAACGCCAAATATCAAGTTAAAATGAAATATCGATTTCCAGTTGAAAAGATAGAGCAAAAGCTGGCCTAAAGTTGGGGCAACCACCGGTACCAAAATAAAAAACATAACCACAATCGATAGTATTTTTGCCATATAATTACCGCTAAAAGAATCCCTAATCATAGACATACTCAGGCTTCTGGGAGACGATAGTCCAAAACCCTGTAGTATCCGCCCTAAAATCATCACCTCAAAACTTTTAGTCGTTACGCAGATAATACTCGCCACAATAAAAACGAGAAATCCAATATAAACTATGGGTTTTCTTCCAAAACTATCTGAAAGCGGTCCAAAAAGGAGTTGCCCAAAACCCAAACCCAAAAATATCATGGTGATAAGCAGTTGTTTGTCGGCCGGATTTGTAACCCCTAAATCATACCCTATTTCGGGTAAAGCCGGCAATAAAGCATCTATGGATAAAGCCACAATAGACATTAATGATGCCATTAAAGCGACAAACTCAAACTTATAAGTGTTGTTGTTTTGCATGGGGCAAAAGTAAACTAATTATTTTCTAAAAATCAATTAAGCGTTAATACTCGTAGGTATTTAAAAACCTACCTTTACAGCTTAAAGAAAATCTTATATGTCTTTTAAAAAATTAATTGAACCGTTAACAGATGCCATTAATCACAAAGGATTTAAAGAACCTTTACCGCTTCAAAAACAAATTTTACCCAACATAAAAGGAGGTGCAAGTTTGTTTGTTATCGCCCCAGAAGGAAGTGGCAAAACCACAAGCATCGTTATTAGCGTTATCCAGAAATTAAAACATGCCGTTGAAGATGCACCAAGAGCCTTAATTTTTGTAAAAGACAAACAAGCCGCTTTAAATTTAGAGTTAGAGTTTAATGCCTTTAAACGCGGCACCGATTTAAGGGTGTACTGCGCTTACGACGAACACAGTATCGATATACAGCGCGACGAGATTTACGAAGGCACCGACATCGTGATTGCCACACCAAAACGCTTGAACAGATTGTTTTACCTAAACGGCATAAATTTGAATAAGCTACAAATTTGCATTGTTGAAGACGCCGATTTTTTATTTAGAAACAATAATTTCGCAGAAGCCACCCGTACGCCAGAAAGTATCGGCAAATGCCAATATCTGGTTTTTGCTGATAAATTCGATGCCCGTTTTAAGCGTTGGCAAAACGGTTTTATGTACCATGCGCAAGTTGTTAAACAATAGATTTTTTTTTTGAAACTTAGATTATGAAATTAAACTTGGATAAAATTTTGGCCGCTTTTGGAAATAGGCGTGCCATGGAACGCACTCATGTTGATAACCACACCGAAGACATCATCAATTCCATTACAGATGACGCATTTGCCATATCTGAAAAAAACGTGCTATATGCCAGCACTAAAGAACTTGGTGGCTACCATTACGTCATTACCATAATTGTGGGTGCTTTTAAAATTAAAACCATGAAAGGTGCTAAACTTAACATTGAAGGCACCGATTTTAAATTGGATTTAAAATCGGATATGGATGAGTTTCAATCGGATCATTCAAATGTGTCGAACCGATTTATAACCAGAATCGATTTTCAAATTGAAAAAGAAGACGTTGAAAAATTTGATAAAGCACGTATCAATGCCTTAAGGTTAACTGCAAAAAAGCATGAGATTATATTTAACACACCATTGAATGCTATAAAGAAAGATTAGATTAAATAGTGATACCTTTTTTAGTGTAATTCTGTAAGAAAAATTAATTATATTTACGTGATAACAACGACAAATAACGTATCATATCTTGACTTATTTAGGGGATATGAGTAATAAAAGTTATTATATAATGAGTTGTAGCCAATTAAAACGAACCTCATCGATAAAAAAGAAAACTCTGATTTGGATTATTGTAATTTGGATTTTAATTACGCTGATTAACTTCTATTACACGAATTTTTTCATACTTGCTTTCATTTGGCTCGGAATGAGTTTGATTTTTGGAATTGTAGCATTATTTCAAATTGTGAAACTGATTAGTGAACGTAAAAACTTGACCAAGTTTCGAGTTTTAAAAGTTATCGTTTTTATTCTACTATTCATTCTGACTTTCCACCGAAAAATCCCAAACGGAATAATTGAAAAAACGGACTGGACAATTTTGAAAAATAAAAGAACTGAAATTGTACAACAAATTAAGCGAAACGAGATAAAAGGAAAAGGTATAAGCGGAAACGGAATTTTTGAATTGCCTTTTGAGTTTCCAATTGTTTCAAATGGAGGAAACGATGTTTGGGTATATAAAAACAAGGAAAATAATTCGGTTACAGTTCAATTTTGGGT
The DNA here is from genome assembly GCF_031932625.1 of Hwangdonia seohaensis. Lineage (NCBI taxonomy): Bacteria > Pseudomonadati > Bacteroidota > Flavobacteriia > Flavobacteriales > Flavobacteriaceae > Hwangdonia > Hwangdonia seohaensis. The sequence continues at coordinate 636,926 of NZ_JAVSCK010000003.1, read as the reverse complement.
TTTTAGAAATTTTTTCGATTCACCTTCTACTCTTTTTGTTTATTCAGATGATAAAGGAAGAATTGCTGACCTCGAACAAAAATTAAAAGAGAATCCGAAAAACAATTGGAAACTTGACAAAAACTGGTATCGGATTTATGGTGGATTTTGATTAAGTAACTGGCTACAACACCGTGTAAAAATAATTGCTTGGTTCTAGCCTACTCGGAAAATCCTCGCGGATTTTCTATTCGGTTTTTATTTGCTAAATTGGGTGCTTAAATCCGCCACTAATCATAAACAAAACCGTTGGCTGTAATTTGAGAAGTCATAAATGGCACGAATATTTGGAACAATAGAATCGTTAAAATCCTTAAAATTTGAATTAGAGGATAAAGGAATTTCCAGATTTAGTTCTGTAAAACAAATTAATGATTTTTTATCAAATTACAACTCTGAAAAACTAACAATTCTTAATGACACTTCCGATGAATTAGATAAAGAATTTTTTGAAACGTGTACCAACCTCGAACAAAGAATTCAGAAAAAAGCTGAAATAATCAATTTAGAGACGGAAAAAATTAACAATATAATTTCTGATTTAAAGACAAAAATTGATTTTATATATAATAATAAAGGCGAAAACTTTTTAAGAAAAATGCTCTCAAGTATCAATCTTTATTTTCTAAAAAATCAGTACAATAATTTTGTAAAAACTAAAACTAAACAGATAAACTCTTCTGCAAAAGAGATAATTAAAAATATTGAAATTGATGAACATTTCATAAAAAAATATGAAACTGAAAAACAAAACTTAATTGAAAAAAGAGCAAAACCTAAAATTGAAAAATTAGAATATACTCGTAATGTTTTAGAAAATTCAAGAAATCTAATTTCAGGAGCAATAGGTGAAAACTTAGTTGTTAAAGAAATAAAAAGACTTTCAGATGATTATATTCTGATTAATGATTTTAATTTAAATTTTTCTCATCCCATTTTTTACAAAAAACACAATCAGAGAATCTATTCTATACAAGTTGATCATCTTTTGATTTCAAGAGCAGGAATTTTTATAATAGAAACGAAAAACTGGAGTAAATCATCTGTCGATTCTATTAGTTTAAGGTCACCGATTGAACAAATTGAAAGGTCCAATTTTGCGCTTTATGTATATCTTTCAGAGAATATAACATTAAATGAACATCATTGGGGAGAGCAACAAATTCCTATACGAAATCTCATTGTAATGATTAATAATAAACCAAAATCTAAATTTAAGTACGTAAAAATAAAACTATTACGAGAAATGAATGATTATATAAAATACTTTGAACCTGTATTAACAGAAAATCAACTAAACAGAATAGTAAATAGATTAACATAAATAAAAACCACAGCCAACACGCGGAATCAACAACTAAAAAAAATAAATCTATTTATCGATTATAAAAATACCTTAGCAGATAATTGCGTTAGGGATTGCAGCGGCATCCTTTTTTAAGAAAAGAGAAATTACGGCTTTGTTTTGAACTAAAATTCAACAGATAGCCACACTTCGACTGCGCTCAGTGCAGGCTATCTTCGTCCTCGCTATGACGTTAAAAAAAGATATAGCGTAAAGCCCGACCCTTGTGGTAACGCCCAAAGACTTATTAATTTGAAATCTAATTAGCTACTTCGCTAATGAATTTTATACGGTATAAACGCAATTCCTCATCGTCATAATCGCCATCAAATTCCTCAATGGCATCATCGATACTATCAGAATCAGATTCCATAAAATACTCGTGGATTTCCTCTTGTTGGTCTTCGTCCAGAATCTCATCAATCCAATAATTTATATTCAGCTTGGTGCCAGAATATACTATGGCTTCCATTTCTTTTATAAAATCTTCCATAGACATTTTTTTAGACGACGCAATATCATCCAAAGGTAATTTTCGGTCTACATTTTGAATGATATACAGCTTATTTGCAGAGTTGCTGCCCGTAGATTTTACCACCAAATCGTCTGGACGCGTAATGTCGTTTTCCTCGACATATTTTGAAATAAGGTCGATAAAATCTTTACCGTATTTTTTTGCTTTGCCGTCGCCAACACCATGCACGTTACTAAGCTCGGACATGGTAATGGGATATTTTAAAGCCATGTCTTCCAACGACGGATCTTGAAAAATAACAAACGGCGGAACACCCAGTTTTTTTGCATTTTTTTTACGCAAATCCTTAAGCATGCCCATTAACACATCATCAGCTACGGCGCCACCTCCTTTTTCGGCGGTAATGATGCTGCCGTCTTCTTGTTCACCTTCAAAAATATGGTCTTCGGTCATCATAAACGACACTGGCTTTTTAATAAATGCCTTACCGGAATCCGTTAACTTTATAACGCCATAAGTTTCAATATCCTTTTTAAGATACCCCGAAACCAATACTTGCCGCAATAAGGCCATCCAATGTTTGTTGTCTTGCGCTTTACCTTTACCAAAAAAGTCTTGTTCGTTGGTTTTATGCGAGTTTATCAAAGCGTTTTCTTTCCCGATGAGCACATTTACCAAATCCTTGGATTTGTATTTTTCGTTGGTTTTATCAATGGTTTCCAATAGTAGCTTAACATCGTTTTTAGCTTCTTTTTGCTTTTTGGGGTAACGTACGTTATCGTCCATATCGCCACCTTCTCCTGTTTCATTGTCAAACTCCTCGCCAAAATAATGTAAAATGAATTTTCTACGCGATATGGATGTTTCCGCGAAAGCGACAACTTCTTGCAACAATGCGTGCCCAATTTCTTGTTCGGCAACGGGTTTGCCAGACATAAATTTCTCTAGCTTTTCTATGTCTTTATAAGCGTAAAACGCCAAACAATGGCCTTCGCCCCCATCGCGACCGGCTCGACCGGTTTCTTGATAATAACTTTCTATGCTCTTAGGAATATCGTGATGGATTACAAAGCGCACATCGGGCTTATCGATACCCATCCCAAAGGCAATTGTGGCCACAACAACATCTACATCTTCCATTAAAAATTTATCTTGATGGCTCGATCTGGTTTTGGCATCTAAACCGGCATGGTATGGCACTGCTTTAATACCGTTTACCTGTAATACCTGTGCCAGTTCTTCAACACGCTTTCGGCTTAAACAGTAAACAATACCGGATTTTCCTTCGTTTTGTTTAATAAATCGAATAATATCGGCATCGACGTTTTTTGTTTTTGGGCGTACCTCGTAATATAAATTTGGTCTGTTAAATGACGCTTTAAACGTTGTAGCGCCGGCAATACCTAAGTTTTTTATAATATCTTCCTGTACCTTTGGCGTTGCTGTAGCGGTTAAACCAATTATGGGGATATCGTCACCAATACGTTCCTTTATATTGCGGAGATTTCTATATTCCGGCCTAAAATCGTGTCCCCATTCACTTATACAATGGGCCTCGTCAATAGCCATAAAAGACACTTTTACAGAGCGTAAAAACTCTACGTTTTCCTCTTTGGTTAACGATTCTGGTGCCACGTAAAGCAGTTTGGTAATGCCGTTAACAATATCTTCTTTAACGCGCTTTACCTCGGTTTTATTTAATGAAGAATTTAATACATGCGCCACACCTTCTTCATTTGAAAGACCTCTAATGGCATCTACCTGATTTTTCATCAGGGCTATTAACGGAGACACCACAATGGCTGTGCCTTCTTGCATTAATGCTGGAAGTTGGTAACAAAGCGACTTTCCGCCCCCTGTTGGCATAATTACAAACGTATGGTTTCCTGATAAAATACTTTTAATTACATCTTCCTGCAATCCCTTGAATTTGTTAAATCCAAAATACTTTTTTAATGCAGAATGAATGTCACTTTTTGCTGTTAACATTGATAAAATAAAAAATTAATTTACGCGATAAAAAATACACCATTTCTAAGTATGATATTCATTAATTTAGCAGTGTATTTAGAGAACCCTCATGTTTTTTTCGTTAGTTTTGTAACGCAATTCGAATTTACAATAAAAATTCAATATGGATTAACATTTAAAGATAACAAAATCTTTAAAGCTTCAACCAAAAAATATAATAAATTTTGAAAGACGAAATTTCTATTATTGGTACTGCCAAACACACTATTGAAATGGAAAGTAAGGCCATTTCTAACTTAGTTTCTCTTATTACCGATGATTTTGCCCATGCGGTAAAACTAATTTACAACTCCAAAGGACGCGTAATTATTACAGGAATTGGCAAAAGTGCCATTATAGCCAATAAAATTGTAGCCACCTTAAACTCCACCGGAACGCCTGCCATTTTTATGCATGCCGCCGATGCCATTCATGGCGATTTAGGGTTAATCCTTAAAGACGATGTGGTCATTTGCATTTCGAAAAGCGGAAACACACCCGAAATTAAAGTTTTGGTGCCTTTAATAAAAAGTGCCAAAAACAAAATGATTGCCATTACCGGTAACATAGATTCGTTTTTAGGGCAACAGGCAGACTTTGTTTTAAACGCTTATGTCGAACAGGAAGCCTGCCCAAATAATTTGGCACCAACAACAAGCACAACGGCACAATTGGTAATTGGCGATGCGCTTGCCGTTTGTTTATTGGAGTTACGAGGTTTTTCGAGCAACGATTTTGCCAAATACCACCCCGGTGGTGCTTTAGGAAAGAAATTGTATTTACGGGTTCATGATATCTCCTCCGTAAACGAAAAGCCACAAGTACAGTTAGATACGAGCATTAAAAATATTATAATTGAAATTACAGAAAAAATGTTGGGCGTTGCCGCTGTGGTTGAAAACGGAAAAATTATTGGTATCATTACCGATGGCGATTTACGTAGAATGTTAACCAAAGTGGAGGATTTTTCTGGTTTAACCGCCAAAGATATTATGAGCTCAAACCCCAAACACATCAATGTAGATGCCATGGCTGTTGATGCTTTAGAAGTTATGGAAACCAACGGTATTTCTCAGTTACTTGTTGAAGACAATGGCAATTATGCAGGTGTGGTACATTTACACGATTTAATTAAAGAAGGCATTATATAATGGCGAAAAAGAATATTAATGAGATGTCTTTTTTAGACCATCTTGAAGATTTACGCTGGCATTTAATACGCATTTGTATAGCGGTAATTTTAGTGGCAACCTTGGCTTTTATTTTTAGCCGATTTATTTTTGATGAGATCATTTTTGCACCCTTGGAAATGAGTTTTCCAACCTATAATTTTTTATGTAATGCTGCAAATTTTATAGGTCTGGACACTACGTTTTGTGCCGATGAAATGCCCATGATACTGCAAAACCGTACCATGGCCGGTCAGTTTTCGGCAGATATTTGGACCGCTATTTTAGCAGGTTTCATTATATCATTCCCCTATGTTGTTTACCAATTATGGAAATTTATCAGTCCGGGGCTGCATTCAAACGAGCGCAGGCATTCGCGTGGTTTTATCATCATTTCATCGCTCTTGTTTTTTATTGGCGTATTGTTTGGATATTACATTGTAACGCCTTTATCACTTAATTTTTTAGCCAATTACAGCATTTCTGATGCGGTAGACAATCAAATCGATATTGGTTCGTATATTGCTCTGGTGCGGTCTTCTGCGTTGGCTTCAGGATTGATTTTCGAACTGCCCATCATCATCTATTTTTTAACCAAAATAGGATTGGTTACACCCGAAATATTAAGAAAATATCGAAAATACGCCCTCGTAGTTGTACTTATACTTTCAGCCATTATAACGCCTCCAGATATCGCGAGTCAAGTTATAGTAGCCATCCCAATTATAGTTTTATATCAAATAAGTATTTATATTTCTAAAATCGTTATTAGAAATCAAAAAAGAAAAGAAAAAAAGCATGTCTGATATCGTTACCGAATTTAATGAATATCGCCAGAGAATGAACGATAAAATTCTCGCCGATAACAACAAAGTTATTAAGCGCATCTTTAATTTAGATACCAACGCTTTCGCGGAAGGCGCTTTAGATGTTAAAACAAAAGAGCTTTTAGGCTTAGTGGCATCCATGGTTTTACGTTGCGACGATTGCGTAAAATACCATCTTGAAACCTGTTATAAAGAAGGCATACCAAAAGCACAGGTTATTGAAACTTTAAGTATCGCGAATTTAATTGGCGGCACCATTGTTATTCCGCATTTGCGTCGTGCTTACGAATTTTGGGATGCTTTAGAAGCCAAAGACAAATAGATTATTGGTTGCTGCGCAGATGGGCACAGCAATAAGATAAAAATGAACCTTGCGTTATAATAGCCTATATGATTTTACTATTTTTAGCGTTTAGTATTTAAAGATATGATTTTAAGAGCCGAAAATTTAATGAAGTCCTACAGCGGACGAAAAGTTGTAAAAGATGTTTCACTTGAGGTAAACCAAGGTGAAATTGTTGGACTTCTGGGACCAAATGGTGCCGGTAAAACCACCTCGTTTTACATGATTGTGGGTTTGATAAAACCCAATGGCGGACATATTTTTTTAGATGATACCGAAATTACCAAATATCCCATGTACAAACGAGCGCAAAACGGTATTGGGTATTTGGCGCAAGAAGCCTCGGTGTTTAGAAAACTAAGTATTGAAGATAATATTTTAAGCGTGTTGCAACTTACAAAACTGAGTAAAAAACAGCAACACGATAAAATGGAATCGTTAATTGAAGAGTTTGGTTTGGGCCATATTCGAAAAAGCCGCGGCGATTTATTGTCGGGTGGCGAGCGGAGACGTACCGAAATTGCCCGTGCTTTGGCAACCGACCCTAGTTTTATTTTATTGGACGAGCCTTTTGCAGGAGTAGATCCCGTGGCGGTTGAAGATATTCAGCGGATTGTAGCCCAACTTACCAAAAAAAATATCGGTATTTTAATTACCGACCACAACGTACAAGAAACCCTGGCCATTACCGATAGAACCTATTTAATGTTTGAAGGCGGTATTTTAAAAGCCGGAAAACCTGAAGAATTAGCTGAAGACGAGATGGTGCGCAAAGTATATTTAGGCCAAAACTTCGAGTTGCGTAAAAAGAAAATCCGTGAGTAGACACTAAGTGTCATTTAGTAATTTTTATTGGTTAGTTTGTATGTCGTTACTAAGTTGTTTGTCATTCCTGCGCAGGCAGGAATCCACTAAAAGAGCAATAATTATTCTACTTTGAAAAAAATATTTATGGCTTTTGTGAATCTAAATTATTTAGATTGATGAGACTTCAAAGTGACTTTGGTGTCTCTTAATTCTTTTACTTTTTTTGTTTGTCATTCCTGCGCAGGCAGGAATCCACTTAAAGGTTAAGGTTATTCCAATTTTATACAAATTCCCTAATCAACTAAATAAGTCCAATCTTTGGATAAATCTTTCCAATTAGGGTTATCTTTTTCAATCAAATCAATTTTCCATTGTCGTTTCCACTTTTTCATGTTTTTTTCTCTTTTAATAGCATCATTTACAAATTGATAGGTTTCAAAATACAAGAGTTTACATAAACCGTATTTTTTAGTAACCCCTTCGACTAATTTGTTTTTATGCTCAAACATTCTGCGCTCCAAATCGTTTGTAACACCAATGTATAACGTGCCATAAGTTTTATTGGTTAAAATGTATAAATAATATTGATGAATGGTTTTATGCATTGAAAATTTCAAGTTAAACAAGTGGATTCCTGCCTGCGCAGGAATGACAGAGCCTGTATTATTCTTTGTCAACCTTTCTTTTAAAAATACGCTTAAAAGCCTTAACCACGAAAACCGCTATTAAACCAACCAACAACCCAACAATAAAGTCCCTTAAAATAGACGGCAAAATCTCTAAAAAGTGATGAAGAAATTCAATATTATGGACAAAAATGCCGCCTGAAACCAACAGTAAAGCTATCGTACCAATTACCGCTAAACTTTTAATAACAACAGGCAATGCATTTATTAAAAAGTTACCGATAAACTTTGAAACACTTTTTTCTTTGCTGCTCATTTTTACAAGCTTATAACCAAAATCGTCCATTCTCACAATAAGGGCTACAATACCATAAACGCCAACGGTAGCAATAATTGCAACAATGGAAACCACTATAATTTGAAACAAAATAGGTCTTCCTAAAACCGTCCCCAAAGCAATAATTACAATTTCTACCGACAAAATAAAATCGGTAAGTATAGCCGATTTAATCTTGGTTTTTTCATTTTTTAAAATAGCTTCTTTTGAAAGATTTTCAGGTTTAGTTTCAACTTTAGCGTGTTCGTGGGGCACAAAAAATCCGTATATTTTTTCTGCGCCTTCAAAAGCTAAATACACACCGCCCAAAATCAAAGCCAATGTAACCGCCCATGGCGCAAATGCACTAAGCAAAAAGGCAATGGGTAAAATGATTAATTTATTTAAAAAAGAACCTTTGGTAATGGCCCATAAAACGGGCAGCTCTCTTGAGGAAACAAACCCAGTGGCTTTTTCGGCATTCACCGCTAAGTCATCGCCCAAAATACCTGCTGTTTTTTTTGTACTTATTTTACTCATTACCACAACATCGTCCATTAAAGCCGCTATGTCGTCGAATATTGCAAAAAACCCTGATGCCATATATGCTATTTTGATGTTAGGTTGTCTAAAACAGACATGGAAATATAAAGTATTATAATAATTGGGATGGCCGCAAACTGAATTATAATTAGCAGCACCACACAGAGCAGTATAAAAATGTAGCGTGTGGCATTGTTTTTAAAATTCCAATCTTTAAATTTTAAGGCGAAGAGTTTAGTGTTTGCATTTAATATCCAACAACTAAAAACGGTTAATCCCATTAAAAACCACTGATTTAAAATTATAGAGTTTATTAAATCGCTATTCTGATATTCCATAATTAGCGGCAACGACAATATAAGTAAAGCATTTGCCGGTGTTGGTAATCCTTTAAAATAGCTTTGTTGTTCGGTATCAATATTGAATTTTGCCAATCGATAGGCCGATGCCAATGTAATTGCCAATCCTAAAAACGGCAAAAAACTTCCACTCGTTATTTCTAAAAGCGAATTGTAACTGTCGTGGTCGTAAAAATCATCTGTCCAAACACGTTGCGTTAACCCTATAAGTTTAAACATAACAATTCCGGGTACCAATCCGCTGGTAACCATATCCGCCAAAGAGTCCAATTGCACGCCCAATTCGCTTTGTACGTTTAATTTTCGTGCTGCAAAACCATCAAAAAAATCAAAGAAAATTCCGAGAAAAACAAACAAAGCCGCTGCAACAAAACTATCGTTAACGACAAAAATTACGGCAATACATCCTGAAAATAGGTTTAAAAGAGTGAGTGCATTCGGAATATATCGCTTCATAAATTTAATTTTTAGAGATGTAAAAATAACAAACTATTGCTGTGAAAAACAACTATCAAACAATATCTATTATTATTTCAAGTTTATTAGGTGATAAATTATATGCATCTTTGTAAAAAAAATAGCGATTGAAGGCTTACATAACCACATTATTTTGCTTTTTAACACTAACCCTATGCGCTCAAACCGTTAGAAAATACTCCAACGAGTTTATGAATATTGGCGTTGATGCCGCAGCTTTGGGCATGAGTAGCGCGGTTACGGCGCATACCAACGATGTGAATTCCGGCTATTGGAATCCTGCGGGGTTATTAAATCTTGAAGACAATCAGCTCGCTTTGATGCACTCCAGTTACTTTGCCAATATTGCCAATTACGATTATGCGGCCTTTGCGATGCCTATTGATAACAGAAGTGCTGTGGGCATTTCGCTAATTCGTTTTGCGGTTGATGACATTTTAAATACCACACAGTTAATTGATGCACAGGGCAATATTAATTACGACAGAATTAGTTTGTTTTCGACTGCCGATTACGGGTTAACCTTTTCGTATGCTAGAAAACTTCCGGTTCAAGGTTTAAATTATGGGGTAAATGCGAAAATTATAAGACGCGTTATTGGCGATTTTGCGGCGTCTTGGGGTTTTGGTTTTGATGTTGGCATTCAGTTTGAAACCAAAAACAATTGGAAATTTGGTGTTATGGCGCGCGATATCACCACCACGTTTAATGCTTGGGCCATTGACGAGGACGAGTTTGCCAAAATACAAAATGCGGTTGCAGGCCAAAATCAAGAATTACCAGAAACTACCGAAATCACCATACCGAAACTACAAATAGGAGTTTCAAAATTAGTCGATTTTAATGTGGACTACACCTTGTTAACAGCGGTTAATTTAAATGTTCGGTTCGAGGAAAACAACGATGTTATTTCATCATCATTCGCCAGTATAAATCCAGCTATAGGCTTTGAGTTTGGCTATGTCGATATGGTTTATTTACGTGCTGGTGTTGGTAATTTTCAAAACGAAATGCAAATAGATAACACCGAGCAATTGAGCTTTCAACCCAGTTTTGGTGTGGGTTTTAAATATAACGGCGTTCAAATAGATTATGCGTTTACCGATATTGGCGACCAGAGTGTAGCCTTATACTCGAATGTGTTTTCATTAAAACTCGACTTAAGTATTTTTAGATAAGCTCATTAAAAAGTATTTGTTAAATAAAATCATGCTAAAGCCAAAAAAACAATTTTAAATGAAAAAAACACTACTTCTTTTATGTTTTCTTTTATGTATTAAAACTTCATTTGGGCAACAAATTGAATTGTCAAACGAAGCCAAAATTAGTGTATTAACTATTGGACCCGGGAATTCTTTAAATGACGCTTTTGGACATAACGCTTTTAGAATAAAAGATGAGTCCCTAAATCTTGATAAAACGTATGATTATGGTCTTTTTAATTTTTCGACACCTTATTTTTATTTAAAATTTGCAACTGGCAAATTAAATTATTCGCTTGGAAAAAGTGATTATTATGATCTTTTAAGTTATTACATTAGACAAGATAGAACGGTTAAAGAACAAGTTTTAAATCTTTCGCAACTGGAGAAACAAAGGCTTTATAATTTTTTGGTCAATAACTACAAGCCAGAAAACAGGGAGTATTTATATGAGTTCTTTTTTGATAATTGTGCGACTAAAATTAAGGATGTTACCAAAATTGCTTTAAATGACAACATTACTTTTAACGAACCCAAAGGCTTTAAACATGAAACTTTTAGAACTTTAATTCATAATAACCTCAACAAAAATTCTTGGGGAAGTTTGGGGATTGATGTGGCTTTAGGTTCGGTAATCGACAGAAAAGCAACACCCGAACAGCACATGTTTTTACCTGAGTTTATTTATAAATTCTTTGAAAATGCAACTATTAAAACCAATAACGAGCCGTTGGTAAAGGAAAGCAAAATACTTTTTCAACAAAAAAACAGAGTTAAACCAACGTCGTTTTTTACCAGTCCGTTATTCGTTTTTGGGTTTGTAGGATTACTCATATTATATATCACTTACAACGACCGAAAAAATGAAAAACGCAGCACATGGCTGGACGTTGTCTTGTTCAGCATTACAGGCATTGTTGGTGTATTTATTTTATTGCTTTGGTTTGCAACCGACCACACCGGAACACACCAAAACTACAATTTACTTTGGGCTTTTGCACTTAATTTATTAGTGATACCGCAACTCTTAAAAAAGAAACCTAGCAATTGGTTTGTTAAATATTTAAAGCTATTGGTCATTTTACTTTGTTTAATGACCCTGCATTGGCTAATTGGCGTACAAGTGTTTGCCATTGGATTAATTCCGCTTTTAATCGCCCTTTTTATTAGATATGTGTATTTGATAAAATATTTTAATGTTAAATGATTGAAAACTGCGACTGAAAACCGAGACTAAATTATTTCGCAGAGATTCACTGAGATTCACAGAGGTGCACGGAGTTTTGACCGAAACCATGATATACTAAAAACTGAGACTGTGACTGAATACTTCGACTGAAAACTGAACACAAAATCACTGTCCTCTAAAAAATATCACGGTACTTAGCGTTTTTACAAGAATATTCATGTCCAGAAAAAAGCTTCGATGTTTAATATAATACAAATCGTATTGAAGTTTAAGAAGGCTATCATCAACCGATGAGCCGTATCTGGTTTTTACCTGCGCCCAACCTGTTAACCCTGGTTTAATGATATGGCGGGTTTCGTAAAACGGAAGTAATTGAGATAGTTCTCTAACAAAATACGGACGCTCTGGCCTTGGGCCGATCAAACTCATATCACCCATTAAAATATTCCAAAATTGTGGGATTTCATCTAACCTTGAATGTCTTAAAAATTTACCGAATTTGGTAATTCTGGCATCGTTTTTCTTTGCCCAAACCGCACCTTCTTTTTCAGCATTTTTAATCATGCTTCTGAATTTGATAATCCTAAAAAGGTTTCCGTGTTTACCGATGCGCTCTTGGGAATAAAAAAGCGTTCCTCTATTGCCAATAGCATTTCCCAAAAGGATTAATGGCAATAAAATAATCCCGACCAAAACACCCATTACCGCAATGAGCATATCGAAAAATCGATGAAAAAATAAATACAGTTTATTTTGGTTGCTTCGGCTAAACGGAAAATACTTGTAAAAATCCTTTCCGATGAATTGTATGGGAATTCTACGGGTTAAATCCTCGTAAACCTGTGTATATTCGTTTATGGGAAATCCGCCTTCTAAAAGTGTAATAAGGTCTTTGTAAATGGTTGGGGTTATGGTTTCGGAATTGTAACTCGCTATAACGACTTCGGATATGTTTTCATCTTTAATAACCTGATAAATTTGCTTGGGACTGTACTCAACAATTCCTTTAAATTTAATTTTATCGGTTTTATTGTCTTCACAATTAATAAAGCCCACTATTTTATAATTCGGATCTGCAACATTAAAAGCCTCAACAATAGCTTGAATATTGGATGTTTCACCCACAATAAGTACTTTTTTATAAAATCTGGGCGACACCACAAAGGTTATGTATGCCAGTCTCCAAACAAAAAGTGCAAACAGAATTGCGAAATAAAAGTATAGGATTTGTAGTCGATTAACCGGTAATACAGGTGTGAAAAATGGTGTTAAAAAATAGAACAAAACTGTAATAGACACTGTTAACACTATGTTAGCCGACACCGTTTCTATCTTGCTCGCTTTTTGCAAATCGTACAATTCGAAAATTGTACCAAAAACCAATATATAAATTATTAATACAAAAACCCAGGTCCAGTTTTCTTTGGTAATGGTAAAATAGTCAAAATCGAATGTATCGCTTACAAAATACAATACACTTAGCACGGAAATAATATCGAATATTCGCAGTAGAACTTTACGTTCGGAAATATTAAAATGAATTCCTTTTTTTGACATGTTTTAAGTGAAAATCGAGAGACTATAAATATAGTAAGTAAATTTAATTATGCTCTAATTATTTTAAGAGTTTAATCCATAGGTTTTTAACTGTATTCCAATCCAATTCCTCTACTTTACTTCTGGCAGAAGCCATCATTAATTTTGTTAGTTCTGGTTGGTTTTTAATTTTTTTTATGGCTTCTATAAACGCTTCAACATTATTGGGTTTTACCAATATACCATGCTTGTTATTGGTTATTAAATAAGGCATACCACCTACATCTGTGGAAACTACAGGCAAGCCCAACGCCATGGCTTCAATAACGCTTACAGGCATATTGTCTAAATCGGTGGTATTTATAAAAATATTGAAGCTTTTAGATAAGTTAATCCATGCTTCTTTTTCTAATTTTCCAGTAAAGGTTACTTTTACATTAAGCGTTTCAGCATATTTTTTTGCTTCTTCTAAACTCCCATCATTTTCTGGACCGACCATACAAAGTTCCGCATCGATCTGGTCGTCATTTAAGGCTTTTAAAACCTTTATGGCCAATAATGGATTATAGATTTTTGAAAACGAACGCACCCACAATAGTTTCACCTTATCAAAGTGACGTGCCTTAAACGGGTAATTTTTTATTTCGATACTATTGGGAATACAAACTAAATTTGAATATCCCAAGGCTTCAAAATTAGATTGTGTATACTTTGATGGCGCCACATTTTTATACGCGTAATTAAATATAGATTTTGATAATTTTGGGTGCGATTTTAATCGACTGGGTAAATTTCCTCCATGTAATATTGGAATGTACTTTAAATTTAACAGCCTACAAAATTGACTAACTAAAAACGCGTAATAAAAATTAGAAGTGCTGTATGTATCGATTAGCACAAAATGCGATTCTTTTCTGTACTTCATTACATGATATAACATATCAACCATTCTAAACACCTTGTTTGTTTTACTTGAAGCTGTTTTTATTACAAAACCTTCAGCTTCAAGCAACTTCCCAAAAACTTCAATAGAGGTTACTGTTTTACCCTTGTTTGATAATTTGTTTCCTATGTACAATAGGTTTTTCATCTGTTAAAGTTTTATTGCTTTTTAATGGGTTAGATGTCATTTGTTATTCGCGACGATGCATTTTTAATTGATATGCTTTTTTTCTTTGTTCGCTTTTCAAACTGAATATTTAACAGACATAAGCCATAAATAAAAGCGGGTGCTGCGATACGCATGGATGAATGGTTAATGGTTAAAAACCAAAATAAGTAAAAGGAAAAGAAATATATGTTTTTTTTGTTTTTAAACCTTAAAAACAATGGTGCTAGCAATATTATTGAAAATGCTACCACGCCAAAAATACCGTGTTCTCCAATTATTCTACTCATTTCGTTATGTGATGCAGCTTGTATGCCTTCTTTTTCAAATCGTAACTCCTTTAATTTACCAACGCCAACGCCTAAAAATGGATTTTCGAAAAATTCGTTTAATTCGTTTGTTAGCAAACCTGTCCTTCCCGTGGTTACATCGTCTTTTGTTCTGCCAATTGCGTCTTGATTATTATAACGTTTATCTATTAAGCCTCCTGTATTAAAAGAGCTAACATACCATGTTAACAATATTGCCAATCCTAAAATCAGTAATGTAAACGTTAGCCGTAGCTTTGTTTTGGACGAAGATTTAAAATAAAACACAGCAATAAAAGCTAAAATTATGACAACGGCAACGAAAACGCCCCCTCTACTAAATGTGATGATAGCCCTGTATGCCATTAAGCCTAATATTGAAACGTTTAAAATCTTTAAAAAAAGTGTTTTGGATTGCAAAAACAATCTGCCTGCCAATAAAAAAACACCTAAACCCAATACGGTTGACACTTGATTTGGCCCAAACCCTCCTGAAGCTTCAAAATTTGACTGAGTTCCAGACAAAACGGCTTCAATACTGGGGTTATATAAAAACAAATAAGCTGTTGTAGTTATTATTGGTAAAACTGCGGCTAATAAAATATTCTGTAATGCTATAATTGATACATTTCGTTTGTAACTGTATAAGGCCACTATTCCTAAACAAATTGGTCCGCTTAAGTTAAAAGCAATGGCTGTCCTTACATTGGTTTCAAAACCCAGTGTATTAGCTGCCACAACAATGCCGGGTATTAAAGCCAAAATATACATAAAGTATATATATGATTTTTTACCAATACCATCGCCCAAAGCCATACCTAACAAAACAAATAAAATAACAAAATACTTTGATGCTTCGTATATAAAATTGCCTCCAGTCATCCTTAAAAACACCTCTGAACCAACCACATACGCACACGCTCCCAAAACATATACATATCGTTTTTTTGCTGGAGCATTTATGATGCTGTATAAACTAATAGCTAGAATGGCTATAAAGTAAACTTTAGATAAGGGCTCAAAAATAAATATGCCCACAGCTAAAGCCACATGAAACACGATTAACGTTATGTAACTATACTGTTTCACGCTTTGTTATAAATTGAAATTAATTGCTCTAAGTTTTTTTTAGCACTAAAATTATTAGTTACATTTTTATACAGCATTTCGCCAGCTTGTGTGCGCTCGTCTTCATTATTGATATATTTTAATAAGCCTTTTGAAAATGCATCTACATCATTAGAATTTACCAATATACCTTCTGAATTGTTAGTTATCACTTTATTACAATCGCCAACATTAGTAGCTACAACAGCTAGTTTAGCTAATCCGTATTCTAACAAAGACAATGGTAACCCTTCTGATGACGAGGATAATACCCCAATATCACATTGTGATAAAATATAATTTATATCTTGCCTTAAGCCATATAAAAAAACGTGATCCTCTAGTTTGTTTTCAATAATATATGCTATTATTTGGTTTGAATAGGCATCGTTAAAATCTTCGCCTATTAAGTGTAAACTCCAATCAGTTTTATAGTCTGAAATATTTTTAAATGCATTTAAAAGCAGTATATGGTTTTTGGGATGCCTTAAATTTGCCAAACAAACAATACGTTTCCCGATATTTCCTTTTAAAACTGTGCGTTGTTTTTCTTCTGTTAAAACAGAAAAATTAGATAGGTAGTATATGTTTTTTGTAAATAGGTTTTTTTCTGCCCAAAGCTTTAAATTGGTGTTGACCACAATTACTTTATTAAAAAAAATCGAGCAGAACTTTAACACCAAATTTTTAAATAAGCCGTGGGAATTTCTATTTCCATTATGATCATGCCATATGACCTGAATACGACTATTAAATATTTTTAAAATAGCTGCTTGCACATAGGATGTAGAATGCGCGTGCACAAAATCAATGTCGTGCATTTTAATAAATGCATTCAGTTTTTTTATGGCTTTAAAATCGATGGTGTTTTTTTTATTTAAGAACACATATCCAACATCTTTGTCTATGGTTGTTTTTAACGCACCTTCTAAACGTGTTGCGCACAAAAAAGATTTATCAATTAAATCAGCCAGTAAATTAGCATAATTTACCGCAGTGCGTTCTGCACCTCCAGTTTGTAAAGAATCTATTAATTGTAATACTTTCATTGTGGCTTTAACAATTTAACAATTTCTTTTTCAAAGGCTTCTAAAGTATAATTTTGAGACCAATTACTAGCGTTTTTCGAAATAGATTTTAAGAGCGATTCATTTTTTAAATGATTCGTAAGGTGATGGATGGCCGTATCCAAATTTTCATCAATCAAAATACCGCGATTTCCATAATCAAGCATAAACGGTAGACACGAAATTTTGGTAGCAATTGGAATAGTTCCGAAAAACATAGCTTCGGCAATGGCTTTGGGCCAGCCTTCGGACTTTGATGCCAGTATTAAAAAATGTGCTCTTTTCAGCGTGTGTTTAATTATCGACGCGCTATGGTTGCCTTTAAATAAAACAACATCTTTTAAACCATTTTTAATTACATAATCGTTGAGCGTTTCTTTTAAAAGTCCTTCCCCATAAAGTTCCAAAAAAACATTTTTGTTTTCTTTTTTTAATTGTTCCACCAATTTAATAGCAAAAAGGGGTCGTTTTCCTTTTACCAAAGTCCCTATAAAAACAAAGTGCAACCTGTTATTATAATCGCGTTCTTCAACCTTAACTCTATCTTTTTCAGAAAATGAGGCCGTAAAAAACGGCTTAATATTTTTGGCTTGGTTTTTCCAATGGCCATAAACCAACACTTGCATATTTTTAGTAAAAAACGTGTTGCTTAAAATCCATTGTTGAAATTTGTAACTTAATGGTTGTTTGCTTTTTGGATCCCAATTGCCAGCGTATTTTGCGGTTTTTATTTTTTTTGGAAAACATATTTGAACCAAACTCCCCAAAAGCCCAATATTTCCGGGGCAACGTAAATGAATATGGTCGGCTCTTTTGCAGGCCTGAAAAATAGAAATGAAAATTATTGGAATTTTAATAAAGGATTCTAACCCCTTTTTAATCGAAGTAAATGCTATTGAGGGTACGGTGTTAAGGCGAATATTATCATGTCTGTACGCCATTTCGATAGTTGAAATAGGAGTCTTTATTTTTGGAGCTACAATTTCAATTTCATCTACATATTTTAACCATAAATTCATTTCGCGAACATAAGGCGCATAAGCATAAAGCACATTATTTTGCTGCTTATGTTTGGTGTGCGAAATGATTAAAAACCTCATAATTGCACTTTTGGTTTATTAAAAACTAATGACCACCAACCTACTATCCTACCCAAACTTTCGGTTAAAGCCTCTTTCTTCTTATTTGTATTTACAACATTTGTAAACCTGATAATCGTTAATAAAAACGAAGTGGCGTTCCATTTTATTCTGGCTTTTAAAGTGGGTTTTGGGTATTTTACACGCCAAACATACCACCCGTTTCTTACTACCATTTTCCCATATTTGTACTTATTTGGTCTGCCCGAATCGTCGTGATAATGGTACAATTGGGCAGCAGTGTTTACGTAAAGCTTACCTATTTTTGAGAGCCGTAAACTAAAATCGGCATCTTCGTACAATCCGTAGCCTTCAAAATAGGTTGAAAAATTAAGTTGCTGAAAAATCTCTTTTTTATATGACGATACGCCCCCCATAATTTGTTCCACTTGATAAATTTTTCCAGAAGGCGGTAAAAAACCAACAGACCTTCCGTGGGCAAAGGTTGGGAAAAAACCGGGTATTTTATCTGGAAACAAACCAAACTTTCGTCTTAGTTTAAAACGTGAGGGTTCAATTCGCATCCAGCCATCAAAATAGAAATTGTTGTTATTGTTTTTATTATCGGACAACTTCCATACATTATCATTTAAAATATAACCGCCAACAGCCAAAGCATCTTGTTTTGCTTTGTAGGTAGTTAATAAATTTTCAAAGTAATTTGGTTTCACAATAATATCGTCGTCTAAAAAACAAATAATTTCTGAAGTTTCATCAACTAAATTAATTCCGAAATTACGTTGTTTGGTTAGGCCTCTGTCCTTTTCTTCAACTTTATAATAATTTAGGTTTTTAAAGGTATGGTTTTTAAATAGTTGTTTCGTTTTATCATCAATTGAGCCATCGATAATTAATATTTCATTTGGATATAGGGTTTGTTCCTTTACTGAAAACAGCAACTTCAATAAAGGTTCGCTCCGCATATAGGTACATATAATTAATGAAAATTTCATTTATTTATCTTGTTCTTTTAAAATATTTGCCCAAAACAAACTTTGTGCCCATTGTTTTTTAAACCGTTTATAATATGCAATAGGATTTTTAACTTTTTGCGTTTTGTAATATTTAAAAAACAGCTTGGTTCTGTAACCCAATACTTGTTGTGGTGTTGAGTTATTCAATCGATTCAGCATTACTGTTGGTGAAGGTTTGGGTTGCACCTCGCCTTCCCTTTGCCACGGATGTTTGTAAGGTTCACGAAAGCCACCAATTGGCGCTTTTAAATGGGTTATTTTTTCTTTTGGATAGTAAATTACATCTGATCCTAAATGTCGCAATTGCATGCCATAATCGGCATCTTCTCCAAAACCATGTTCATAAGCTACCTTAAATTCGGTTTTATTTAAAACTTCACGTTTTACGATACTACAACCCGAACCAAATGACGACCACTGAAATGTGGTTTTAAAAACTTCTACTTCATCTTTCCTTAAACAACTTAAGGTCAGCGCATTTATATAATTCTCATGCATAAAATTAATGCTATTTAACAATAAATTTTCATTAAATCTTATGTCATCATCAGCAAAAAAAACATAGTTTGATGTTGTTTCTTTTAAAGCCAAATTACGGGCGTTGCATGCTCCTGTTTGATGTATAAATTTATGAACAATACTAAAAGGCCACTTTTCATTTTTAATAAAATTCAATTCCGTTTTACTATTAATAGCTTCATTTTGTTCAACAATAATCACCTTTGTGGGCAATAAAGCTTGATTTGACAAGTCTTTTAACACATTATGCAAATATTCTTTTCTCCCGATGGTTGGAATAATAACATCTATTGTCGAGCTCGTTTTTATAACTTGTTTCTCAAGAGGTTCTAAATCAAATTTCAACTTGAATTTTTGTTGTCTTTTAAGCAAATTCCGAACAAAAGCCCATATAGGAAACTTGCCTTCATTAATCATTATATTAAGAAGTAATAAAATGCTCCAAACACTTTTATAATGTAGTTTTACAAACTTAAACAATTGAACGTTTGAAGCTGTTTCAGAATGAATTAAAGCGGCGTTCTTATTTAAAAGTTTAGGCTCGGAATAACAAAACAAACCATTGGGCATGCCTTGTTTTGCTATGGCGTTTAAAACAAAATCGAAAGTATCGTCTATCTTTATTTTGTTTTTAAACTTTAATAGCTGCGATGCGTAAATAGCGCCAACTTGACTGCTCATTAACCATGTTGGGTATTTTACGGTTTTATTTACTTTTAAAAATGGAGAGTCTTCAACATAACCAATCCGGTTGGAAAAATATGGGTTTTCCCCATAAGAAAGCATCATGTTTTTAAGATGAAAAGATGCCTTTATACCTTCAATATTAATATGTTCTTTTAGAGATTCGTGGCACCAAACAAGTATACTCTCCGAATTGATTTGCGCTTGATTAAATAACTCATCAATGATTACCCGAGTAGTAAGAGAAATCGATTTTTTAGAATCCAAATCAATAATTTCAATTACTACCTCATTGTTATGCATTAAAAGAATCATGTATTCAAAATAGATTTATAATATGCTATATTTATATCAGCATTTTTTTCAATATCAAAAAGGGTTTCCACTTTTTTTCTAGCCGCTATCCCTATTTCTAGGCACAAATTTTCATCGTTAAACAACTCAATAATTCTAGATGCGTAATCATTTATTTTTGAAGGATGCACCAAAAACCCGTTTTCGCCATCATCAATTAATTCTTGTGCCCAACCTATGCTTGTATTTACAACGGGTCTTTTCAATGCCATAGATTCGATAGTAACCATCCCTAAAGTTTCAGCAAATGACGGAAATGCACAAACTTGAGCCTTTTTAATGTACTCTTTTACATCTTCATAAGGTATCTTTCCTAAATAATTTGATTGTTCTTTCGCTTTCGCGGAAAAAATATTTTGCATCAAACTATATGTTGAAACATTTCCGGTTTTAATGTCTGTAGCATCACCTCCAATCAAAATTAACTGCGCTTCTGAATTTGTTTCAATAACCTTATTAAATATTTGGGCGAGTTCTAAAACACCTTTTTTTCTAATGATTGTTCCAATATACAAAATGGTGTTTTTGTTATAATTCACAGGGGTATCATTCTCAAAATTTTCTAATTCTAGACCGTAATGAATCGTTTTTATCTTTTTTTTATCTAAACCAAATATTTTTTTTGTTTCGTTACTAGCATAATTAGTTGGTGCTATAAAAGCTGTTGCTTGCTTTAAAGCAAGCTTTTCAAACATAAAATTCTTGAACTTTTGCTTTCTTTTTTCCAGTTTACAAAAGTACGCATCACTCCCATGAAATCTAATAACTAAAGGTACTTTAAACACCATAAAAGCAGTAATACCTGTCCAATCTGGCGCCTCTAAAAGTTGTATCTCATTCCTTTTTACAATTTGTCTTACGTAATTTTGAACATGTTTTCTATAAAAAAACCAAGTAGCTATTTTAAATCTTTTTGTTTTTATTGAATGAATTTCTACACCTCCATCAACAAAAACTTCATTACTATTTTGGTGATAAACAAAAACAGTAACCTTGACCCCTTTTTTTACCAAAGCAATAGCCAGGTTTTTTATGCTGGTTCCTATTCCTGCTGCATATTTTATTTTCTGGTGCGGATATTCAGGTGTGATAAAACCAATATTCATAATTCTAGGTTATTCTTAATTTAAAACAGATTCTATAGCGTTCCATATTTTCTCTGAAGCTTTAGTTGGTGTTTTACCAGCAATTACTTCAAACCACTTTTTTCCTTCATCAATATTCGAAAGTTTACCATTTAAAATCTGCTTTACCAAACCTTCTAAATCGTTTTTATCGGTACAAAAAATTACTGCTTTATCACTTGGCATACTTCTAAAATGTACATATTTATAATTTTGTCCAATATCACGAATACCTTTTTTTAATTGTGGTTGCTCATAATTGTAATAAATACATGGTTTCCTATGTGCAACGAAATCGAATACGGTTGATGAACACACATTGGTTACAAACTCGCTATGTTCACAAACATTATAGAGCATTTTAAAGTCATCTGGAGTTGGTAATACTTGATTCCATTGACTACCAACTTGCTTCCAAATGGGGTCTAAAATTTTAATAATATCTTTATTGGCTTCAATAACAGCATTATATCTAGTAGTAAAATCAACTGGACATTTTCTGTAAATTATGCCTAAGTTTTCGTCTTTGGCGTTTAATTTTCTAACTGCGTTTGCTAAATCTTCTAAATAATATTGATCTAATGGAGAAGTGGTTTCATCATCTCCCGAATAGCAGATGTATTTTTTGCTTAAATCAAGATTGTAGTCTTTAAAAAATTCTGCTCTAGATTGCTTTAAACTAGTGTCGTAATGTGGTTCAAACTGTGGCGTTCCTGTTACAAAAACTTGTTCTTCTTTTATAAACGGATAATATTGCAACACTTGTTCCTTCATTAAATCGCTCCACACAAAATAATAATCGGTCTCTACCACTTGCATGGCTTTAGGCACGTTATCCCAAGAATATACAAATGCAACTGTGGGAATTCCTAAATCTTTAGCAGCCAAAAGCGCACTAATAGATTGTGTGGCCCGTTGTGTGGTACAAAACACTAAATCGGGTTTATGCTCGTCTAACTGTGCTTTGCAATACTTATATTTTGAAGTTGAGCGTTCTAACTTATTAATCTTTTTTCTGAGCTTAACTATGCCCTTTTCTGAGGAATACAAGCCAATCAACCACTTGGTATAAAGGCTTTTAAATATATTCTTTAAGCCTTTATAATTGAATGGGAATTTATAAGTTGGATACACATCATCCTTAAATTTATCTCGCGAAACATTTAATTCTGCGCGTTTTCTTGCTCTTGAATATATGGGCAAAAGTGGATGCGCCGAATGGTCTTCTATTTTAACTTCATTAAAACCCAAATTGTCTTTTAACGAAAAAATGGTGTTGTTCCAATAGATAATATCAAAACCCTTTTGTTCGCCGATATTCTTAAAATCGGTAAAAGCGAAATTTCTTAAACCAACACCATCGGGGAAAAAAACGAATACTTTTTTCTTCTTCAAAATAAAATTATCCTTTTTGGTTTTTTAATTTATCGCGTTGTACTTGCTCAATTGGTAAAATATCTTGGGTTTTAAAACTTAAAGCGCTGTAAACCGCATTTAAGTCTCTCGATAATTTACGTAAACCCATGGGTTCCAAAGATGCGGCGTGGTCTGTACCTTTCCAAGTTCTATCAATGGTATAGTGTCTTTCAATAATATTTGCGCCTAAGGTATATGCAGCAACATCAACTGCAATTCCTAAATGATGCCCCGAAAAACCAATATGTTTTACGTCATTTTTATATTTATCTATTAATAAGTTGATGTCTAAAAGGCAGACATCTTCAAACGGAACGGGATAACCCGAAGTACAATTATAAAGCACTAAATCTTTATTTCTGTTTTGTTTTTTGAACAGATTAACCAAAGCTTCAATTTCATCTTTTGTGGTCATTCCTGTTGAAATGTGAATTTCTCCTTTATAATTTTCACATAACCAATTTAACATTGCCGCATTGTTATTGCACGCCGAAGGTATCTTAATAAATTCAGGGTTAATTGAAGCGATTTCTTTAGCCGAAGTAAGATCCCAAACCGAGGTTGAATACGTAATATCAATATCTTCACAATATGCTTTAAGCTTTTTATGCTGATTTACATCGAACTCTAAAAATTCGCGATGTGCGCCATAAGTATCGCCATAAGAATTTGCTGGATTTGGATGTGGCTGATTGTATTGCGCTTCGGTTAACAACTCTTTATTATGTCGCTTTTGAAACTTTACAGCATCAACATTACAGAATATTTTAGCCACTTTTATAAGCTCTTTGGCAATCTCCATATCGCCTTTATGGTTGCAACCAATTTCGGCAATAACATAAGGTTTTTTGTATGTATTCATTGGGTTAGGGCAATTAAAATCTTTTATTATAATTTATTATAAACTCGCAAGCTTCCCGTATGGCTCCCGCTCCCGAGTTTTTTGATAGCACAACATCGGCATGTAGTTTTACAATATCCGTGGCATTGTTTGGAGCTAAAGACCAGCCCACGCTACAAATATTGGTTAAATCGTTAACATCGTCACCTAAATATGCTACATTATTAATGGATATGTTTTCTTTTTGAATGATATTTTGAAGCAAGCTATATTTATCTTTTACGCCTAAAAACACATGTTCAATTTTTAACTTTTGCATGCGTTTTGCAACCAATTCTGATTGTTCCGAAGTCATAATCATAACCTCAACTCCAAATTGTCTTAAAATTTCAAGTCCCATGCCATCACGCATATCAAAGCTTTTGGTATGCTCGCCATCTTTGGTGTAAGTAATTGTGCCATCTGTAAATACGCCATCAACATCCAATACTATATGTGTGATTTTACTTGGTTTTCTTTCTTTTTTTTGTCGGTTAATAAGTAGTTGTTCAACAACCGTCCAATCGTTTTCAGAATCTATTTCGTGCAAAGAATCCTCTGGCATTTTTACCAAAGCAATATTATTACTAATTCTATTTTTGCTGTCTTGAAGTGCCTTTTTAGCTGTAACGTAAACGGCACCGTTTTCAATCAATAAACCATCAAAATCTTGCCTTCTTGGGCGATTGTTAATATTATAATTAGCAGGTGTTCCGTCTTCATTCCAAGTAAACCTGTGTGTATTTACAACGGTTAAAGCAGAATCGTAATTATTATTCAATTTATTTAGACACTCATTAATATTTTCTCTTTTAGTAAATGGCGATGTGGCTTGAAGCAAGCAAAAAACATCAAAATCGTAGTTTATAGCTTCAGCAAATTCCAGCATGGCAAATTCGGTTGAGGCCGTATCACTTGCACTTTCAACACTTCTTAAAAGCGCTTTTACTTTGTTTGTCCAATGGTATTCTTTGTTTATAAAATCGATGATGTCTTGGTCGTTTGTATAAACATAAATTTCATCTAAATCAGAAAAAATGGCTTCTCCTAAAACCCAAGTGAATAATGGTCTGCCAACCATTTTACGTTTGTTTTTATTAAGAATGCCTTTTGAACCTTTGCGAAGTGGAATAAATCCTATTTTCCTCATATTAATCAAACTTTTCAGGTTTATTAAACACAAATTTTAAGCTAAATATAAATCGTTTTACAATGTACCAAAAATCAATTACAAAGTGCTTTATTAATCTGAAAGTTCCCATTACTAAAGCGTTAAAAGCATTTTTCAAACTCAAATCTTGATGCCATAATTGGTAATTACCAACCACATCGCTTTTAAACCTAAAGAATTTCTGTGCTTTTGTTCTTTTAATTTCATAACTGAAAATAGATGCTACAAATTCTATTTTATAGCCTGCTTTAATCACTCTTTTGGACCATTCTTTGTCCTCGAAAGTTGCCACATCATCTTTAAAAGAGTGTTGCTCCCAAACTTTTCTATTAAACGCAGATCCAGAAAAAATCAATCCAGATTTATTAGGGTCGGTTTGTGCAGATACTTTATTTATAAAATTCCTATAATCGATTGTGCTATGCAAACAACGTAAACCCGCTAAATCTTTACGGCCTTTAAATTTCTCTTTTATGAGTTTAAAAAAATCGTGGCTTACAGGATACGAGTGCGCACTAAAAATAACAACAATATCATTTTTGGCTTCGCTTGCAGCTAAATTTGCACTTCCCCCGTAACTAAAGTCTTTTATGGTTACAAATCGTGCGCCATATTGCTTTGATACGGATTCACTTTTATCTGTTGAAAGATTATCAATAACTATAATTTCAGAAACATCATCTTTATAGCGCTCCGTTAAGTTTTTTAATAAAAACGCGAGTGCTTTATCTTGATTTTTATTTCGGATTACAACTGATATCATCGACAAGATTTAAGGTTTTTCAATAACAAATGTAATACTTTTTAAATCCTTTGAAACATTGTAATTGTACGGATTATTTCTATAAAAATTTACGATATGGAATAATAGTTTATCGTTTATGGTTTTAAGTGAATAACATTGTGTTTTTTTATTTTTAAGTACACTTTTTAGGGTTGTTTTTAATGAGGTATTTTGTTGTTTTGCACGTATTTGAAAACTATAAATTCCAGGTTTTAAATTTGGTAATTCTTGAAAAAGAAAATAATCTATTTCTGCACAGCCATTACTAATTAATTTGTTTTGCTTATTAGAATGTGCAACTAACTTTTCAAACTGTTGTTTGGTTTGTGTTTCGCCCCAATCATTACCATTAACAATTGTTTTTTTATTTTGAATAGTTTGCTTTAAATAGCAACTATTAAGCTGAACAATACCAGACACTTGCAAGTCGGCAGTTAAGCTTTCACTTTCCTTGTGCCTGTATATTTTATGCCATTGGTGCAGCATCAAAAGTTTCTCATTAAAATAATTGACATTACAACCAGAATTTTTAAGCCTTACATGAAAATCGGAGTCTTCTGAACCCCAAAAATGATAAAACTCGTCGAATCCGCGAATGGCTTTAGCAGATTTTACTGAGCACATCGTTAAACCTGTTGCCTCTTTATTACTTTTAAATTTTATAGTGTAATCTTCAAACTTTTTTGATGTTTTTGATTCTTCTTCACTTAAAAACCCCACTTGAAAATACCACGCTTCATTATTTTTTGAAAGTTCTAATGCTTTATCAATAAAAGTGGAATGAAAAATCATATCGATATCGGCCACAAAAAAATAGCCAGTTTCCAAGTTTTTCAACACACTATTTATGGCTTTGGATTTGTTCCAAGGTTGTTTTTTGGTGTATAAATAAGTGTAGTTTACAAAGCTGAAACCTTTAAGTAAATTTTCAATTTGATGGGTATAATTTTCATTCGATCCGTAATTAACAAAATGCACTTCAAAAACTTTATTTGTTTGAAACTGCAAAGATTCCAAAGAGTTTTTTACTCTTTGAATATCTCTATTACGATATGGATAAATTATTGAAATCATTAGCTTTTTAGCTTATCGAAAACGTAAATGGTTTGCTTTCTCCAAGTTTCAGTTTCAATCAGTTCAAAATTGTTTTTTTTAAAAATGCTTAGAATTTCATCGTTTGTAAAGGTGTTAACCCACCCGTTTATTTTACGATGTTTTTCACTATTAAACACATCAAAAGTGCCGTAAGAAATAATAAACCGATTTGTTTTGCTGGACAAGTTTTCTATCAATTTTGGAACATCGTAAATATACTCTAAAACACCGCTAAAAAAGATAACATCTTGAGGTTTAAAATCTGGCATTTCTCGGTTTAAATCGCATACCAGAGTGCCTTCGCCTCTATCAACAATATCAGATGGTGTGTAAACAACACCTTTGGGCAAAAATTGTTTTAAGGCCATTTTTGCGGCACCAAACTCCAACACAGTTGAGTTAGGTTTAATCCATTGTGCCATGATTTTGGTGCGCTCGTTCCAATCGTCAAAAAGCCATTTTTTCTGCTTCCATCTATCGACATCCGATTTGTTTTGCTTTGTGTTTAAGTTGGTTATAAACCTGCGCTTAAACTCGGCAACCTTAGCTTTAAAGTATTTGTAAATCTTCATTAATTTAAACGTTTTCTAAACAAAATCGTTGACTTTATTCTTGCCCAAACCTTTCCTTAAATAATACCATTTTCTTATTGGCTTTCGAGCGATTATCTTTTTAAAAACCACATTTTTTATAATATGCCTCAGCTTGGATTTCTTTAAAATTGGTGCTTTAAACGTGAATTCCTTTTTGCCTGATTCTTTCAAATTATTAAAAGCATCAAGCATCCAATCTTCTATTTTATTTCCTAAATGGTAGGCATAATTATTATAAGTTGCCAGCCTGTAACCATCATAAAACATGGATGGTTTATCTAAATACAAACCTTCGCTATCGCCTCCTAATTTGTATTTTGAATTGCAATGGGGTATACTCTCAAAAATTTCTCTTTTGTAAGTTACCGTACAATGATTACAACCCACAACGGCTTTTAAATCGCCCTTTGGAGCATCAAGAGTCATAATAACGTCTTTCCATTTTTCGTCTAACCATTCCCAACCAATGCTCTTTCCGAATTTAGTTAAAGCTTCTGGATTTTTAACTTCTGAAAACGTTATCTTCTTTGAAAAAAAGTAATCAAAAATAATATTTGATGTATAATGATTTTGGGTTCTAAAAACAGGAATTGGGCTTACCGCTGATGCTTTGGGGAATGCCTCGAACACATTCATAATTTCATTTTCCCAATCATTCATAAACAAAACATCGGCATCTGTTATGGTTAAAAAGCGTTCATCTGAAGTTCTCAAGGCTTTTAAAATACAATTTAATTTTCCTATTTGTTCTTTTTCGATAATGAGCTCGTTTATTAAGCCTTCTTGATAAAACTTTAACAATGCATTATTTACGTCATCACTACAACCGTTACTCACAACAGAAACAGCAATATTGGAACTTGCCGTTTTGTTTACGGATTTTAAACACATCTCGAAAATTGAAAACGCATCTTTATAATAACCTGTATTATTTGGAATATATAAAGGCATGATCACCCTATGGTTATAAGGTGTTTTATCAATTAATTGGTCTCTCGATATGTTTTGGCCTTCGCGCATTTACTTTTTAAACATCTTTTTAAATTGGGCATATATTTTAAAAAGCATATTCTTTTTTACCTTTTCGTTAAAAGCTTTTAGCCTTAAATAATCTTTGTAAACAAATATAAAGTTTGGAAATGCTTTTAAATACGAATCGATGTGTTTCTTATAAACATAATCGTATAATCCGTAGTAAAAATCGCCGTCGGTATAAAACCTGTTGGAGAGCGAATTGGCTTCGTGTTTTCTGTAATAATATAAAACCTCATCAATAACATAGGCTTTACCGCCATGTTTTAAAACAGAAATCCAGAAGTCCCAATCTTCAAAAGATTTTAGGTTTTCATCGTAACCGCCAACTTTTAAATAAGATTCTTTTTTAAAAACAGAACAGGCTATAAAACAATTTTTAAGCAATAGGGTTTCAAAAGTATAAGTTGGTAATTGATATACATTTTCTTTTACTCCAAAAAATTGCACTTTTGAGGTCAATACTTCAATAGCATCATCATTTTCCAAAATAGGAATGGCTTTTTCTAAATAATCTGGATGCAATTTATCATCCGCATCAAATGGAAAAATATATTTTGAGTTACTGATTTCTATTCCTTTATTTCTTGCGCGGGATAAGCCTCCGTTTGGTTTTGAAACATACTTAAAGCGTTCGTCTTTTTGCACCCAAATGGATGCTATTTCTTCGGTATTGTCTGTACTGCCGTCATTTACAATAATACATTTCCAATCTTTAAACGTTTGATTGTAAACCGAATTTAATGCTTCATACAAAAAGGAAGCTTGGTTATAACAAGGCACAATGATAGATATTTTACTCATACTCTAAACCTTTCATTATGAGCTTATTAAATCTGTTTATCCCAAAGCCTTTTTTGTTTACCAAATCTTTAGTAATTAATGCCTTTTTGATTTTCAATAAGTATGATTCTTTTGAAGAAAACAATTTGGAATCCTTTATAATATCTTCAATTTTATGAATTTCTGATTTATGGTTTTTATAATTTGGATACAGGTAATTTACTAAAAAAAACAAGATGAAATTTTTAAAACTATTCGGATATTTTTTCTGAATATAATCTTGATTTATATGCTTTTTCAAAAAATAATTGAGACTATTGATTACAGTAGCAATATAATTCTCACTTAATACTTTCTCATCCTCAACGCGATAATATGTATCGACATAATTTAACCTAGTTAAATTATATTTTTTATTTGATAGAATAGAAATATGATAATCTAAGTCCTGAAAACGCATTAGGTTTTCATCAAATTGAAAATTATTTATCAGCTCTCTTTTCCAGAGGACACTCATTATAGTCCATGGTAATTTATAACTTAAAAACAGTTTAAGATAGTTTTCTGAGCTATAATCACTAGGAAATTCGCAAATAGGTTTGTTATAATAAACATTATCTTTTATATACGATGAATTTGCAATGACAAAATCTATATTTTTCGATGTTTTAAAGGCATTCAATCGGTTTTCTAAACAGGTGTTTTTTAAAATATCATCAGAATCAAGAAACAAAATATACTCGCCTTTACTTAATTTTAAACCGTAATTTCTGCATGCATTGGCACCTTTTGGTTTTCCTGAAGGTCGGTTTTTAATTGCAAATCTAGAATCTTTGACTGTGTATTCTTTAACGATTTCTATGGTATTATCGGTCGATCCATCATCAATAATAATGCATTCCCAATTGGTGTAGGTTTGGTTTAAAACGCTGTTTAAAGTTTCGCTAATTAATGGCGAGCGGTTGTAAGCGGGAATGATTATAGATACCAATGAATCCATTAATTCAGACAAGTTTAGGGTATTTTGCTAATATAACAAATGATTAATAGCTAAATTGGAATTAAGCCAATTCAATAGTTTTTTGTAATGTTTTTAAATGCTTTTCTAAATTAAATTCTGTTTTGATTTTAGTTTTTCCAGATGTTCCCAATTGTTTAGCTAAAGTTATATTATCAATTAATTTTAGCATGTTTTCACTCATCGCTTTTACATCATGCTCATTAGATAGCAAACCTGTTTTTCCATGTTCGATAACATCTGGAATTCCTGCATGAACTGTTGAAACCACAGGCAATCCTGCTGCACTCGCTTCTAAAATCGCAACTGGTGTGCCTTCGCTATCGCCATCTTCTGCAGTTATTGAGTGCTGTATAAAAGCTAAAGATTTTTCTAATAAATTTATAAATACTTCTCTATCAATTACCCCAATAAATTGCACATTATTTTCTAAGCCATAAAACGATACCAAGTTATTACAGGTATTGAGCAATGCTCCGTTTCCTGCCATAATTAGTTGCGCATCCGGATGTGCTTCCACAACTTTTTTAAAGGCTAGAATGGTATAATACGGTGCTTTTTTATTGGTGAATCTTGCAACAGAAACAAATTGTTTTTTTGTAAATTTTGCATCTACTTTAAAAAAATCGTTATGTGGGGCACAAGGATTAAAAACGACTTTTTCTGCGTCGCAACCTAAAGTAATCAACTTCTTTTCCATGTGCTTAGAAACTGCAATGACTTTGGATGCGTACTCAAATACTTCCTTATAATTATTATGCTGTTCCATAGTACTGTTAACGCTAGCATCGTAGCCATGAAAATGAACGACTAACGGCAGCTTTAAAAATTTGCAAATGTTGAGTATTCTATGTGCCGTTGGTCCGTATTGTGCTAAAACAACTTGTATTTTATTCTTTTTTAATGATTGAATAAAAGCTGTTTCGTTAGCAGAAAATTGAGATAGTTTTAATAGCCGTTTTAATTTATTAACAACCGAAACGCTGGTAGAAAGCAACAAACCATAACCTTCTAAACATTTGGGCAATGCACCATCGTAATAATAAAACACATCGCCTTTTAATCCGTTTTTTTGTGCATGTATAAAAGTCTCGGAATACGAATGCTTTGAGGGCGATACAATTGCTATTCTACTTTTTTGCAAATCCATATAAACCGGTTATCATTTGTTCTTCTTTAAACACCACTTTTTCAGGTTGATCTTTGTTAATTAAACCCTTTATTATGGGCTTTAAAACAAAGGAAATCCATTTTCTTTTTTTACGTGAAATCCCGCTTCTTTTAACCCACAACCCCAACATTTGCGCCATAGCGGCATGCCAACCGCCAGTAGCTTGAATTTGAATGTCTTTAAATCCGCTATTCTTTAAATGACGTTCTAAGGAAAAAGGGGTGTATCGATAGGCATCATTTGGTACTTCGTGCAAAGGCCATAAAAAAGGTACTGTAAAAAAGAAAGTGCCACCGGGTTTTAAAACACGATAGGTTTCTTTTAAAATGACTTCGGGCTTTGGGCAATGCTCTAAAACCTCTGTTCCGAAAGCACAATGAAACGAATTATCTTCGAAAGGCATTTTAATGGCATCCCAAGTATAATCTGGCTTAACTTTGCTATCATAGGGCAATGCAGTTTCGATATCTAATCCCGTATAATTTTCAGCTTTTGAATGCTGCAAAATATAATCTTTATACGGCATTTTACCACATCCAACATCCAATAAATCACCTTCAAATAAATCAATGTTTTCTTTTATCGCATTAAAGATAGCAGTTCGAATGATATAATCATCTAAATTAGAATTTGTAAACGGCACATTAATAAAATTATCCATTTTATATTTTTTTAAATACTGCTAAAACATTTCTTCCCTTTATAAATTTACAAAGAATGAATTTGAGTAAACCAGGTGACATTTTATTGAACGCCCTTAACAAAAACCTTAAAGTTTTACTTTTGTTATTGGTTATTTGAAAATGAATAAAATACGAGTAATTCACATTTAGAGGCTCAAATTCCATACGCTCCAATTGTATTGAAAAAACGGTTTCTAAAGCTTTTAGAGCTTTTTTATCCCACAATCCGGCGTGGTGAGGCGGTAAATTTAATGTGTGGTACTTATCGTTTACAAACAAATAAGGGTTGTTATTTGGTACGCCAATAATTAATTTACCGTTTATTTTAAGTGCATCAATGGAAGCTTTTATAAAACTATGCACGTTGGTAATATGCTCTAAAACCTGAAAAGAACAAACCACATTGTAAACGCCTTTGTTTGTTTTTGCTTCGTTCTCGATAAGCTCATTTTTAACTGTTAACCCGTTTTTAGCACAGACTTCTGCGGCATACGGATTTAATTCCAATCCAACTGATTGTATATTAGAGGCTTTTAGCATATTTAAGAAGGCTCCAAAACCAGACCCGATTTCCAAGACCAGATCATGTTTTTCAATATAATTCAATGCTCTTTTATGCTCCCATCGTTCTGAATAATAATTTGATTTGTTTTTTGATAAATCTTCGTAAAACCTTGCATCGCCAACAATTTCAAAAGGATAATAAAACCGATATCCTGTTTTTTGGCATTTATAAAGGCTGATGTTTGGTGTTTTAAAAAAGCGCGCTACTTCAATATTCAAAGCTTTGTATTTGGATATAATGGTTTCAGAATCAAAGGTTTCAATTAATTCTGCATTTTTTCCGTTTAAAAACAATGGGCTTTTTATATTATTCATCTTTTAAAACTACCTCCCATTTTGTTTTGTCTTCTTTATAAATCGCTGAACCATCTGCCCAATAATAGGGCCTTTTGTTTTCGTTAATCACTTCAAACGGGCAAATTTCAAATAATGTATCGTATTTAGATTTTGTGAAATTATCGGCAAAATACACATTCAGCCTATAACGCCCTTGGTACAGTTTGATTTTTTCTATAGTTGATGTTAATATGAACTTTCCTTTTTTGTTACAGAACGCAATGTCGTTTCTTAAAATGAGTTCGTGGATTATCGGAACGTTTTCGTTGTTCAATATTTGATATGAAACTGCTGGTTCTTTAATGGTCGCATTACAATGCAATTCTATTTCAATTTTTAAATCTTTATTAAACTCGTGCAGTCTACCTTTGGTACTTGTTTTTACACTAACGGATTTAATATAAGTACCGCTTTTATTACTGCTTCTTAAATAGTTACAAAAGTTTTTATTGCTTGAAGATAAGTACGCATCGATAACGTCATTGATTTTTCCCGTATAGGCTATTTTACCATTTTCCAACAAAACGCCACGAGTGCACAAGCGTTTAACCGCTGCCATATTGTGACTGACAAACAAAACGGTTCGTCCTTCGCCTTTGCTAATATCCCGCATTTTACCGATGGCTTTTTTCTGAAATTCGGCATCGCCAACAGCTAACACTTCGTCAATTACCAGAATTTCGGGTTCTAAAAAAGCGGCAACTGCAAAGGCTAAGCGCACAGTCATACCTGAAGAATAGCGTTTTACTGGCGTATCGATATAGCGTTGGCAGCCTGAAAAATCGATAATATCTTCAATTTTAGATTTTATTTCAGCTTTGGTCATTCCTAAAATTGCACCGTTAAGGTATATGTTTTCCCGTCCTGTCATTTCTGGATGAAATCCTGTGCCAACTTCCAACAAAGAAGCAATGCGTCCTTTGGTTTTAATTTCGCCTGTTGTTGGCCCTGTAACTTTAGATAGTATTTTTAAAAGTGTAGATTTTCCTGCTCCATTTTTTCCTATAATGCCAAGTACTTCGCCGCGCTGTACTTCAAAATTAATGTCTTGCAAAGCCCAAACATACTCTGAGTTTCCTTTGGTGCTTCTATCGTTAACATCGCCCACTTTTAAATACGGGTCTTCTTTTCCTCTAATTCTGCTCCACCAACGGTTTAAATCATGGCTAATAGTGCCCGTGCCCACAAGTCCCAAACGGTATTGTTTGGAAATATTTTTAGCTACTAAAATAATATCATTACTCATAACTTTTATTTAAAAGGGCAAGACTGCATTAATTCTTTTTTTCGTTGTTTCAATAGCGCATTATCTGCCAATAAAATAGGGTTATTTTCATCTAATAGTTTTTCAATTAAAGCTTCATTTAAGTCTTTTGGGTTTATAAAAACTTCATCTTGAAATGGCACTCCAACCGATTCGTAATAATCATAAAACTTAATATTATCGCCAGATAACTTATTGGAAAACTTGACCCACAACGCTGGTATTTTATATGCTTGGGCAACGATAACACCGTGCAATGATGATGAGATGATGCGTTCGCACTCTAAAATTTCATCAGTGGTTTTTTCTACATTATAAGTTAATAAATCTATCACATTTACCGAAGTATTATTTGTAAAATAATTATTAACTTCCTTATAATCTACATAATGTGGAATGATACCAAGTTTATATTTTTTTTCGATTTTAGGATTATAATAATCTGGCATTAATAACGCAGGATCACCATAAAATTCGAGGCAATTAAAGCCTTTTTCTAAAACTCGTTTTCTGGTTTTTGGGCCTCTAACTGCCAAAAATTTAGCATCGCGAATATTATCATCTTTTTTTATGATGCCACTTCCCCAAACGATCGAGTTTTTATTAGCCGACGATATAATGCTCCCGATAGCCAAATAATGTTTAAATATGTGTTTATATAAACGTTTTGATGGATGACTAACAGTTATTATCTTCTCCTTTGAAATTTTCTCAACAAGATATTTAGACATTAAATCGCCATAATTCTCTCTTCTGTCTTCTCGTTTTTCTTGCCACCAAAATAGTCTTATTTTCATTTGTTTTAACTAAATAGTATCAATAAAAGTTTTTTCGGTTTTATTAAAAACAATTAACCCTAACAAAAAAGTAACCAAACATATTACGCTTATGTAAATAAGATCGCTCATTTTAAAAGCACCAGTTCCCAAGGTCATATATCTGAACATTTCTATTATTGTTGTCATTGGGTTATATTCAATAAACGCACCTGCAAATTTTGGGATTACGCCCGCTTCAACCTTTTGTTTAATAAGTTCCATGGGGTACATGACTGCCGATGCATACATTAACAATTGTACACCAAACCCCACCAAGAAAGTTAAATCTCTGTATTTAGTGGTCATCGATGAAATTATCATTCCTAATCCTAAACCTAAAAACCCCATTAAAACTATTAAAATGGGCAGTAAAATTAATTCTATCTGTGGCAAACTATGGCTTGCTTTGTCAGTAAAAAAAACAAAATACATATAAAAGCAAACGAATACTAAAAGCTGAATACCTAACTTTATTAGATTTGAAACTACCGTAGACATGGGCATAATTACCCTTGGGAAATATACTTTTCCGAATATGTTTTGGTTTTTCTTAAAAGTATCGCTTGTGCCCTTAATACATTCGCTAAAATAATTCCAAGAAGTGATTCCTGCTAAATTAAAAAGAAATGCAGGAATACCCTTGCCTACTTCAATATCAGCAATATTATTAAAAACCAAAGTGAAAATAATAGAGGTAAATAATGGTTGGATAAAATACCACAAAGGCCCTAAAATGGTTTGTTTGTAAAGCGTAATCACATCTCTTTTTACAAACAAAAACAGCAAATCCCTGTATTGCCAAATCTCCTTAAAATTCAAATGAATCAAACTTTGTTTTGGAGAGATGGTATATAACCAATTATCGTTTTTTGACGTATTCAATGTGTGTTTTGGGTTGTTTATTAACCTATTTTAAGCCAATTTTTTACTTTATCTACAAACGTTTTCTTTTTAGTGTTTTCATGATAGGCATTGCCGTAAACACCATATCCATAACTATAACCGTAACCATAACCGTAACCATAACCATGGCTTTTGTTATGCTTATAGAAATTCAACACATAACTTACATTTTTCAATTCTCCTGTTTTATGCTTCGCATTTACAAGTTCTAACATCCCTTTTTTTGTGTAATTCAATCTAATTACAAATAAGGATGCATCCGCAAATTGCGAAAGTTCCAAAGCATCGGTAACCAAACCTAATGGCGGCGAATCGAGGACAATCATATCATAGGTTTTCCTTAATTCTTCAATCAGCTCGGTCATGGCATCGCTCATCAATAATTCCGAAGGATTTGGCGGAATGGGGCCCGAAGTAATCACATCTAAGTTCTCAATATGGCTTTTAAACGTTACTTCTTCCAAGCTTTTATCCCCAATAAAATAGTTAACGATTCCGGTATTATTATCGATATTAAAATCGCCAAAAATCTTGGGTTTGCGTAAATCCAATCCCAAAAGAATCGTCTTTTTACCCGATAAGGCATAGGCACTAGCTATGTTAATAGAGCAAAATGTTTTGCCTTCCCCACTCACTGAAGATGTTAACATAATGGTACGCCCGCCCTTTTTATCGGTTTTTTTATAGAAAAACTGCAAGCTGGAACGAATGGCCCTAAAAGACTCTGCTACAGCCGATTTTGGTTTTTCATGAACCACTAAGCTATTATCGTGTTCGAATTTACCCACCAAACCTAGTATGGGGATTTTTGACAGACGCTTTACTTCATCGGCACCGTGAATGGTGTTGTCCAAGAGAAACAGAATAAAAACCAGTGCAAAAGGCCCAAAAAAACCAACTAGCAAGGCCATCATGTAATTCAAATTTTTGTTAGGCCCTATCAATGCGCCTCCAACATCTTTGGCGGCTTCAATTATTGAAATATCTGAAATATTTGCGGCTTTAACAATAGCGGCTTCGCTACGTTTGGCCATATACACATTATAGGCTTCTTGACTTATATTTAAGTTGCGTTGGATTTTTAAATACTGTTGTTGGTCTTCGGGCAAATCGTTTAACCTGTTTTGTAAATTGGCCTTTGTTTGCCTAACGCGATTAAGCTGAATGTTTATTGTTTTTTTTGTTGAAGCAATGGTTTCCAACAACACGTTTTTTTCGGCATCAATGCTTCCATCCAATTCCTGTAAAGATGAAGACCCTTCCTGCACCAATTGCTCAAGCTCCTGCCTTTGTATGGCCAATGCCGTTATTTTACTTACGCTACCCGCAATGTTCATCTCTTCAATCCCTACCGATGTTGGAGCGGCAATTTTGGTGTAATCTGTTTTAGTTCGTAAATAATCTGCCAGAATACTTAAATACTGTAATTTAGATTGGTTTTCTTCTTCACGCGATTCTAATTCACTTATTTTTTCCGAAATCTGTAAAAGCTCTTCATCCACATTAAACATTTTGGTTTGCTTTCTAAAAGCATTCATCGTGTCGGTAATGGCTTTTAATTCCGTGTTAACAATACTTAAACTGCTATCAATAAACTTAATGGTGTTTGTGGCGTATTGGTTTTTCCGCTCTAAATCCGTGGTACTTAAAATGGCTGTCGTGGCATTCAAATAATCAACAATTTTTTGCTTGTTATTTCCTGATAAAGCCAATGTTAATATAGATGACGATGTTTTATTGTAAGGTGCTACGGTTAACCTTCCTTTGTAGCCGTTTACAACACCATCAAAATTTAAAAACTGTATAAAATATTCTGAATCTGGCGCAATGGCTACATCGTCTTTTAAGTTTAAAGTAAACTTTGCAAACGCCAAATCAACGGGCTTGCCAACTTCAAAGATTTTAGAAAACTTACCCTTTGGTACGGCAACACTTTGCACCGATTTATCGCTGTATTTTTGAGTTGTGGCTTTATCGTTTTCAAAATCTATAAAAAGCTCGTATTGTGTATTGCTAAGAAATTTTACACCTATTGGTTTTCCAAGTAATTGCCCCTTGTTTTTATCTATATCAATGTAAAATGGCGCTTTTTTATAAATATCTTCTTTTCGGTATTTCCCTTCTTTTAAATATTGAATGTAAAATTGTAACGAATCAACAACAAGCTCGTTATGGTTTCTGGTTTTTAATGCTATAATGGTTTTGCCCACTTTACCGGAAACGCCGCCCCAATTAAACGAAATACTGGTGTTCGCGGTAAAAAACGGATTTTGGTCGTTCTCTAAAGATATTAAGGAACTCAATCTGTAAATATTCTGTTTTCTATCATTAACAGAATACGCTACAAACAAGCCTATGGCGATAGAAATTACAAATAATTTCCAGAATTTTAACAGCTTAAACAGGAAGCCCCTTAAATCAAAATTAAGGCTCTTTTGCTCGGAGTATTCTATATCTTCTATATCGTCGTAAGCCATGGCTATATCCTATCTAAAAGTAAAATAGTTGTTGTAATTAATGATAAAACGGTAGCAATTGCTCCAATATTCTGAATGGCGTTTGTACCCGTTCCCCAAGATTTTTGTTTTAAGGGTTTCACGTAAATCATGTCGTTGGGCTGGATATAATAGTAAGGCGAATTCATAACATTGGTATCGGTTAAATCCAGATGGAATATTTTTTGCCCTTGGGGAAATTGCCTAATAATCAACACGTCTTTTTTATCGCCGGTGTCTGGTATATCGCCAGAATTCGCCAGTGCTTCAAAAATATTAACACGTTCTTTAAAAATGGTTTTGGTGCCCGTACTCCCAACTTCGCCCGTAACGGTGTATTGTAATCCGGTTAGTTTTACGGTTACAAAAATATCGTTGGCGGCTTTGTATTCGGTTTCCAATAATTTGTTTTCAATAATCTGCTTTATTTCATCCGTAGTAAAACCCAGCACATTAATTTCGCCCAATTTAGGCATCAATATATTGCCGTGTAAATCCACCGTAAACCCATCAAAATATGCACGCTCTTCGCTACTGGCATTCAAATCGCCTTCTCCAATGGGATTAAAAATCTGTACTGTTTCTTGCTTTGCAGCCTTAATTCTAATATTTAAAATATCGTTGATTTGTACCCGATACGGCTTTTGTTTCTCAACAATAATTTGGGTTGAATCCGTTGCAGTGTTTTTATTTTGAAGGTAAAGCGTGTCTTTGTAAGGGACGCAGGACACTGACACAGAAGCAATGGTTAGTAAGGCTATTAAAAATAATCTTGTCATACTGAGGCACGTTGATATCCAACAAATATAACTTTTCGTCTTGAACAATAAAACATATATCAGTATTTTTGGTTTTTTATCCGTTATTTGCAGAAAAATTTTCCCTTTGAATTATTTAACAGTAGAAAACATATCGAAATCTTACGGCGAGGTAACGCTTTTTAAGGACCTTTCCTTTAGCATCCACAAAGACCAAAAAATAGCTTTTGTCGCTAAAAATGGTACGGGAAAAACCTCCATTTTAAATATTCTTTCGGGCGATGACCAAGCCGATTCCGGCAACATTATTTACAGAAAGGACATTAAAGTTTCATTCCTCTCCCAAAACCCCAAATTTGATAACGCATTAACTGTTGAAGAAACCATTCTAGCAAGCGAAAACCCCATTTTAAAAGTGATATCAAATTACGAAAAGGCACTTTTAAATCCAGATGATGCCGAAGCTTATCAAACCGCATTTGATGCTATGGAACAACACCAAGCGTGGGATTTTGAAACCATTTACAAACAAATCCTTTTTAAGTTAAAACTTGATGATTTAAGCCATAAAGTGAGTGCGCTTTCCGGTGGACAAAAAAAGCGTTTAGCACTAGCGAATGCTTTAATTAACAAACCCGATTTGTTGATTTTAGACGAGCCCACCAACCATTTGGATTTAGAGATGATTGAATGGCTCGAAGACTTTTTTGCCAAAGAAAACCTCACGCTTTTTATGGTTACGCACGACCGTTATTTTTTAGAGCGCGTGTGCAACGAAATTATAGAATTAGATGAAGGGCAACTATACAGCTACAAAGGCAACTACTCGTATTACTTGGAAAAACGTGATGCCCGAATTGAGCGGGAAGCCGTTGAAACCGGAAAAGCCAAACAACTCTTTAAAAAGGAATTAACGTGGATGCGCCGCCAACCCAAAGCGCGAACCACAAAATCGAAATCCAGAATTGATGATTTTGCCGATATAAAACACCGCGCCCACCAGCGCAGAAACGACCACGAAGTGCAGCTGGAATTGAATATGGAGCGCTTGGGCAGCAAAATTCTGGAATTCCACAACGTATCAAAAGCGTTTAAGGATAAAATTATTCTCGATAAATTTGAATACACCTTTAAAAAAGGCGAACGCGTTGGTATTATTGGTAAAAACGGCACCGGAAAAACCACGTTTTTAAATATTTTAACCCAAACGGCCCAACCCGATTCTGGGAAGGTTGTTAGGGGCGATACCGTAAAATTTGGTTATTATACCCAAGACGGCATCACCATAAAACCCGAACAAAAGGTTATTGATGTGATTCGTGAATTTGGAGATTACATTCCGTTAAAAAAAGGACGACAAATTAGCGCACAACAACTGTTGGAACGTTTTTTGTTCAGCCGAAAAAAACAATACGATTTTGTTGAAAAACTAAGTGGTGGCGAGCGTAAACGCCTATATTTATGCACGGTTTTAATTCAGAATCCCAATTTTTTAATTCTCGATGAGCCCACAAATGATTTGGATATCGTTACCTTAAATGTGCTTGAAAGTTTTCTTTTGGATTTTCCGGGATGCATTATTGTGGTTTCGCACGACCGGTATTTTATGGATAAAGTGGTCGATCATCTTTTTGTTTTTAAGGGTGACGGGGTTATTGAGGATTTCCCCGGAAATTACACCGATTATCGGGTTTATGAAGATAGCCAACCTGTAATTTCTGAAGTTACCGAAGATAAAAAAGACCATACTTCTTGGAAACAAAATGAAGCTTCAAAACTATCGTTTAACGAAGAAAAAGAACTGCGGAACATTGAAAGCAAACTAAACGCTTTAGCTTTTGATAAAAAAGAACTGGAAAACAAATTCAATAATCCGGATTTATCGCAAGATGAAATCAATAAACTGTCTGACGAGCTTCAAAAAATCATTGACACTATTGAAACCAAGGAGGAACGCTGGTTTGAATTGTCTTCTAAATTAGAAGATTAGTTTTTTTTCTCGCAAAGACGCAAAGACGCAAAGTTTCCCGAACTCTGAACTCTGAACTCTGAACTCTGAACTCTGAACTCTGAACTAAAATAATGCTTTACCAAATAAAACAATACATAAAATTCCTTTTAAAATCCAGCAACCAACACGGTGTGCATTCGCCTTTTGTTTATAATTTGGTAACCAAATGCTTTTACGATACCTACAATTTCCCTGCGTATAAAAACATTATAAACTACAGAAAAGCACTCCTAAAAACGAAAACCAACATTAAAGTAACCGATTTAGGTGCAGGCTCGCGAGTTTTAAAACACACAAAAAGACGCGTTTCCGACATGGCAAAAAATGCGGGTACCACCTATAAAAGAGCCAAACTTTTACACAGATTGGTTCGTTATTTTGAATTTGAAACGATATTGGAATTGGGCACATCGTTGGGCATAGCCACTCAAGCGATGCACTTAGCCAACCCCAAAGCAAATATTACAAGCATTGAAGGTTGCCCGAATATTTCAAATTTTACGAAAGCCAATTTTGAAAAACACAACCTAAACCACATCACCGTTATTACTGATAATTTTGATAACGCAACAAAAGCATTGGCATCAAACAAATACGATTTCATTTTCTTTGATGGCAACCACCAAAAAGAAGCGACTTTACGATATTTTGAAACTCTACTTAAAACCGCACACAACGATTCAGTTTTTATTTTTGATGATATTTATTGGAGTAAATCCATGACCGAAGCTTGGGAAACCATAAAACAGCATCCAAAAGTTACAGTAACCATTGATACCTTTTTTTGGGGATTTGTGTTTTTTAGGACAGAACAGGTTAAGGAACATTTTACAATAAGAGTTTAGATGTTAGCTGTTACGTCGTTTAGCTGTTATTCCTGCGCAGGCAGGAATCTACTTTGGAGTTTTAAAATATTCTTGTGTTCTAATAATTCACTTAAAGAAAATTGCTCGATAACTAAATTACGTTTTTGATTGTGGGTTCCTGCCTGCGCAGGAATGACAAAAACAAAAACATCCGTGTCCCGATAGCAATCGGGATTGTGGGAATAAAAAGTCTAAATACAAGCACATAAAACTTTGCGCCTTTGCGCCTTTGCGAGAAATGATTTAACTTCGTAATATGAAAATCTACACCAAAACAGGCGACAAAGGCACCACGGCATTATTTGGCGGCACGCGCGTACCCAAACACCATATTCGTATTGAAAGCTACGGAACAATTGATGAACTCAACTCGCATTTGGGCTTAATTCGCGACCAAGATATTAATGAGCACTACAAAGCCGTATTGATGCACATTCAAGATCGATTATTTACCATTGGCGCAATTTTGGCCACCGACCCTGAAAAAGCGATTTTAAAAAGCGGTAAAGAACGTTTAAATATTGAAAAGATTACCGCAGAAAACATTGCACGCTTAGAACAGGAAATGGACACCATGAACGAGGCGTTGCCACCAATGACGCATTTTGTGCTTCCGGGTGGGCATCAAACGGTGTCATTCTGTCATATTGCACGCTGTGTGTGCCGTAGGGCCGAACGTTTGGCCTCGGCACTTAACGATTTGGAACCTTTTGAGGCCAATGCCCTAACTTACTTAAACCGGCTTTCTGACTATTTGTTTGTGTTGGCACGAAAGTTGTCGTTTGACTTGCAAGCAAATGAGGTGAAGTGGATTCCTGAGAAACATTAAACTAAATTCGTCATTGCGAATTACGCTTTTTTGCGTAATGAGGCAATCTTTTAAATTGCAACAGATTACCACGTCGCAAAAGCTCCTTGTAATGACAAGTAATTTTCTATGGGTACGTTATCCGCGTTAGGGATTGCAGCGAAAAGCCCGCAGCGACCTTTTTTGGGAGCGAGGACTTGTAGCGTAAAGCCCGACCGAAGCGTTTCCTGCAAGGTTTCTTGTACTGAACTTGTTTCAGTATCCAACCTTGTAGGTATGAAGCGAAGGGAACGCCCAAAAAAATAATCTTGCTTTATTTGCCATAAACCTGAATCTGCAACGGTAATTTTTAGCGGTTTAAAACGCAGGTGGGATACGTTCTTAAAAATAATAATGAAATAAATCATTTTTTCCTTGCGTGTTTAAACTAAAAATTTATTTTTGCAAAAAATTAAACGCATAAAAAATGTATTGGACTTTAGAATTAGCATCGTATTTAAGTGATGCGCCTTGGCCAGCAACCAAAGATGAATTGATAGATTACGCTATTAGAACTGGCGCACCGTTAGAAGTTGTTGAAAATTTACAATCGATTGAGGACGAAGGCGACTCGTATGACTCGATTGAGGAAATTTGGTCAGATTATCCAACCGACGAAGATTATCTTTGGAATGAAGATGAATATTAATAAAACATAAAGATAAGTTAAAAAGTCTCGATTTGAGGCTTTTTTTTTATTCTGAATCTTTATAAAATAATTACATAATGTATCTTTGAGTGCTTTTAAAAAAAGCATCAACCAAAATACAAATAACTAATTACACTTAGCTCTGCCTAAGCGTAAACATAAAACATACACCCATGAGTTTTTTAGATTCTGTACTAAAAATGTTTGTTGGCGATAAATCCAAGCAAGATGTAAAAGCTTTAATGCCCATAGTTGAACAAGTTAAAACTTTTGAGGCCGCATTGGAAGCTTTATCGCACGATGAACTAAGAGCCAAAACAGCCGAATTTAAAGGGATTATTGCCGAAACACGCAAACCCTTTAATGAGCGAAAAGAAGCTCTTTTAAAAGAAGCCGAAGCTACCGAAGATATTGATAGACGTGAAGATATTTACCAAGAAGTCGATAAAATTGAAGACGAAGCTTACGACGCTGTTGAAAACACCTTAAACGATATTATGCCCGAAGCTTTTGCCGTGGTTAAAGAAACCGCAAAACGCTTTGTGGACAACACGAATATTACGGTTAAAGCCAATGAGTTTGACAGATCGTTATCGGGCGACAAAACGTATGTAACCCTTGATGGCGACCATGCCATTTGGGCTAATTCGTGGGATGCCGCCGGAAAACCCATTACCTGGGATATGGTGCACTACGATGTGCAGCTTATTGGCGGTGTGGCATTGCATCAGGGTAAAATTGCCGAAATGCAAACGGGTGAAGGTAAAACCTTGGTAGCTACATTGCCCGTGTACTTAAATGCGCTTACCGGTAAAGGTGTGCATTTGGTAACCGTAAACGATTATTTGGCAAAACGTGACAGCGCGTGGATGGCTCCTATTTTTGAGTTTCACGGATTGAGCGTAGAT
This sequence comes from Hwangdonia seohaensis, assembly GCF_031932625.1. Classification (NCBI taxonomy): domain Bacteria; kingdom Pseudomonadati; phylum Bacteroidota; class Flavobacteriia; order Flavobacteriales; family Flavobacteriaceae; genus Hwangdonia; species Hwangdonia seohaensis. The sequence goes on along the minus strand of NZ_JAVSCK010000003.1, from coordinate 592,234 downwards.
TGTATTGATTACCATCAACCAAACTCCGCAGCGCGTATTAAAGCCTACAACGCCGACATTACTTACGGCACCAACAACGAATTTGGTTTCGATTATTTACGTGATAATATGGCGCATTCGCCAGACGATTTGGTACAGCGTCCGCACCACTACGCCATTGTTGATGAGGTGGATTCGGTTTTAGTGGATGATGCGCGAACACCCTTGATTATTTCCGGTCCCATTCCGCAAGGTGAACACCACGAGTTTAACGAACTGAAACCCAAAGTTGACGATATTGTTTCGGTACAACGTAAATACTTAACGGGCGTTTTGGCCGAAGCTAAAAAGCTTATCAAAGCGGGCGACACTAAAGAAGGTGGTTTTCAACTGCTTCGTGTGTATCGTGGTATTCCAAAAAACAAAGCACTCATTAAGTTTTTATCTGAAGAAGGTGTAAAACAATTGCTTCAAAAAACCGAAAACTTTTACATGCAGGACAACAACCGCGAAATGCCAAAGGTTGATGCCGAATTGTACTATGTTATCGAAGAAAAAAACAATCAAATAGAACTGACCGATAAAGGTATTGAATACCTTTCCGGTAAAGACAATCCAGACTTTTTCATCATGCCAGAAATAGGCATTGAAATTGCTAAAATTGAAGAACAAGGCCTATCGGCCGAAGAAGAAGCCAACCTTAAAGAAGACTTATTTAAGGAATTTGGTGTAAAATCGGAACGTATCCACACGCTTAATCAACTTTTAAAAGCTTATGCTTTATTTGAAAAAGACACCCAATACGTGGTGATGGAAAATAAAGTTATGATTGTTGACGAGCAAACGGGTCGTATTATGGATGGCCGTCGTTATTCTGACGGATTGCACCAAGCCATTGAAGCAAAAGAAAACGTGAAAATTGAAGATGCCACCCAAACCTTTGCTACGGTAACGCTTCAAAATTACTTTAGAATGTACCGCAAACTGTCGGGTATGACGGGTACTGCGGTTACAGAAGCTGGTGAGTTTTGGGAAATCTACAAACTGGATGTGGTTGAAATTCCAACAAACCGCCCCATTGCCAGGGACGATAAAGAAGATTTGGTTTATAAAACCAAACGCGAAAAATACAATGCGGTTATCGACGATGTTACAAGATTATCAGAAGCCGGTCGTCCGGTTTTAATAGGAACCACTTCGGTTGAAATTTCCGAATTACTTGGTAAAATGTTGAGTATTCGCAAAATATCGCACAATGTATTAAATGCAAAACAGCACAAAAAAGAGGCTGAAATTGTAGATCAGGCAGGTAAAACGGGACAAGTAACCATTGCCACCAATATGGCCGGTCGTGGTACCGATATTAAGTTAAGCGATGAAGTTAAGGCTGCCGGTGGTTTGGCCATTGTAGGTACCGAGCGCCATGATTCGCGTCGTGTGGACAGACAGTTGCGTGGTCGTGCCGGTCGTCAAGGAGACCCGGGAAGCTCGCAGTTTTACGTATCGTTGGAAGATAATTTAATGCGTTTATTTGGTAGCGAGCGTATTGCGAAAATGATGGATAGAATGGGATTAAAAGAAGGCGAAGTGATTCAGCATTCCATGATTTCGAAATCTATTGAGCGCGCCCAGAAAAAAGTTGAGGAAAACAACTTTGGTGTTCGTAAGCGCTTGTTGGAATACGATGATGTTATGAACGCGCAACGTGAAGTAGTTTACAAACGTCGCCACCACGCTTTATTTGGTGAGCGCTTGCGCGTAGATTTAGCCAATATGATTTTCGATACGTCGGAAGGTATTGCCGAAACCAATAAAGGTGCCAACGATTTTAAGAATTTCGAATTTGAATTGATTCGTTATTTTTCAATGAGTTCGCCCATTACGGAGGAAGAATTTGGGAAGCTTACAGCACAGGAAATCACCTCGAAAATATACAATGCCGCTTTTGATGGTTACAAGGAAAAAATGGCTCGAAATGCCGATATTGCTTTCCCCGTTATTAAAAACGTATATGAAACCCAACGCGATAAATTCAAACGTATCGTGGTACCGTTTACCGATGGTGTAAAAAGCCTAAACGTGGTTACCGATTTGGAGAAAGCCTACGAATCTGGCGGAAAACAATTAATTACCGATTTTGAAAAGAACATTACGCTCGCCATTATCGACGATGCTTGGAAAACCCATTTACGTAAAATGGACGAGTTAAAACAATCGGTGCAGTTGGCGGTTCACGAGCAAAAAGACCCCTTATTGATTTACAAATTTGAAGCGTTCGAGTTGTTTAAAGCGATGATTGACCAAGTGAACAAAGATGTAATTTCATTCTTGTTTAAAGGGGAATTGCCTCAAGAAACACAAGACACCATTCAAGAAGCGCGAGCCCGTAAACAGGAAAAACTAAATATCCAAAAAGATGAGATTCCTAATTTAGACGAGCGTTCTGCGCAAAACAGAGCAGCCGGCAATACGCAACGCCAACCAGAAGTGGTTGAAACCATTGTTCGGGACCGACCCAAAATTGGACGTAACGACCGCGTTACCATTAAGCACGTTTTAAATGGCGAAAACAAAACCTTAAAATACAAACAAGCCGAACCTTTAATTGCCAAAGGCGATTGGGTTTTGGTTGAGGAATAAACGTCATTTCGAGGCGTCCCGATAGCAATTGGGGCGACGTGGTAATCTTTTAAATTGAATCTCGAAACTCCAGTTAACAGATTGTCACATCGCGTAAAAAAGCGTGATTCGCAATAACGTAACATTTTAAAATCCCGATAGTGTTTCTATCGGGATTTTTGCTTTTATAAACTTGATGTTTTAATTTATAAGATAATACTGTCTTAAATTGTTGTAACTTGCTGAAAATCAAAAAACCAATTAAACACTAAATTTATGAAAGCAAAACTATCATTTACATTGATTTTAATTTTTGGAATTTTAATCACCGGATGTAAACAAAAAGAGGAACATGTTGAAGTTGAAGACGTGAAGATTGACCTCTTAAACGACGACTTTCCAGAAGCCAAACAAGAAGTAAAACAAACCATGGATAGTATTTCAAAAAGTGCGCAGGATGGCGACATTGATAAGTTAATCTCTTTCCATGCTTACAGCCCAAAGTTTACTGAATTTAAAGATGGACAACCCCGAAATGACGGCGAAGAAAATGAAAAATATGAACGCAATGTATTTGGTTCGGTCTCAGAAATATTGAAATTTGATATGAACGACATGAAAATTGCGGTTTATGGGCAAGTAGCAAATGTAACCCTTCATACAGATTTTCATTTAAAATTTGGCGAAGACCTTGTAGTGGTTAACGAGCAAATGACCTTGTTACTTGTAAAAACCAAAAATGGTTGGAGAATAGTACACGAGCATCATTCGCCTTTAATAATGGAAGAAAACAAATAACAGTACCGCTTTAAAGTATTAATAATCCTGATAGTTTGTCTATTGGGATTTTTTGTTTTAATAGTTTAAATCAATTTGAAATTGTGAGAAAAAATATCTAAATTCGTTTACAGCATTAATATGTGCATTAACTATTACACACATAATTGGTATATAGTTAATATTAATTATATATAATTGTTGGCAAACATTTGACCTCACTCAGACGCATGGATGAAAAAATTTTAATTAAGTACGTTGATGAATTGGTAAATGACTTTTTAAATAGTCCTTTCCAAGATTTCACCACTAATGAGTTTTTAAATGAAAGCCAAAGATTTCGGACTGAAAACATGAAAAAATCTGAGCGTATGGACTTAGAGGATTCAATCATGGATTTCGGTCTTAAGAAAAAGTTGTTTAAAATTGTTGAGGGGCGGATTTTAATGCTAGATGAAAAAGGCATTGAACTCAAAGACTTTGGACAAGGATATTTAAAGTTCGAGAAAAGTTTAAAGTCAAAACCTTTAGATTGGTATAAAATCGTTCCTATCATTCTGACTGTTGTTTTTGGTTGCTTAAATCTTTATCAAAAGTCTGAATATAGTGGGTTAAAGAATCGATTTGAAATTTTAAAATCTGACTTCGACTCTCTGACTGTTGAACGTGATTCTCTAAAAATTGAATTGAATCGTTTAAATAATAAGCAGATTGAATATAAAGACAAGTCATTACCAGCCACATCACAGCCCAAAAATCCATCTGACCTAAAAACCGACTGACCGATTTAAAAAAACGATTTGCCAACAATGTGTAAAAACCATTGCTTCGGACGTTTCCTTCGGAAAGTCCTATCTTTTCTTTTTGTTCTGTTCTTTTTTCCATAATTTTCTCTAAATTTACGCAACGGATTCTTACACGTAGCCGTTAGCTGCAATGTTCTCTAAAAACGAAAACTACACAAATGACATTAAAATGGGATGATAAAGAACAAATAGGACGAGGAGGAAACGGAAAAGTTTATCGTGTAGAAAATACACAAGGAGAAGTTTTTGCAGTTAAAGTTCTAACTCGAGTAAAAAACAATAAAGCATACAAAAGATTTAGAGACGAAATTGAGATCATAAATCAATTAGATGATGTTAGAGGTGTAATAAAAATTATAGAATATAACTTACCCAAAAAACTAAATAAAGGAGAAATCGCCTATTATTTAATGCCATTGGCAACTCGATTAGAAGACTATTTATGGGGAAAAAGATATGAGCAATTCTACAGCATCATATTAAAATTGGCTGAAACATTAGTTCAGTTGCATGAATTGGATATTACACATCGAGATATTAAGCCAGAAAACATCTTAGTGGTTAATGACCAACCTGTCTTTTCTGATTTTGGATTAGCTCATTTTCCAAAAAAAGAAAAAGTTTCTAGCTTAACCGAAAGAATTGGAGCTGTTTGGACAATAGCACCTGAAATGAAACGAATATCATCTGCAGCTCAATTTAAAAAAGCAGACATATACTCTTTTGCTAAAACCTTATGGATATTAATCACTAAACAAAAACAAGGTTTCGAAGGTCAGTATGTTGAAAAAAGTTCTATTTCTATTGAGAATTTTGTCGATTTAAAAATCAATGACCATTTTGGAACATTTGGAGAATGGAGATATGAATCTCTTATTTTATTAGAAAGTTTAATAAAAGATTCAACCGATAATAACCCATTGAATAGACCAAGTGCTTTAGATTTTTATTCAAGACTTAGTGATTGGTACAATACTAGTTCAGTATTGGAAAAAAGAAATAATTATGAATGGGAACATTGTCTAACTAGAATTTTCCCTATTTCAATTCCTGAGAGTTCATCATGGACAAACCCAAAGGAAACTCATGACATTTTGCAGTTAATATCAAAAGAATATGATCAATTGAACTATTCCTTTTTACCTGAACATGGTGGAATTGATATTTATAAAATTGATTACGCGAAAGAGAAAGATTGCTTAATAATAAATGATTATTATGTTGTGAACCCAAAAAGGTTAATTTTTGAATCAATGGGCAATTTAGATTTTAGTTATTTTTTATTGCAATTAAATGATGTGTCACCTTTGGATATCGACAACAAAAATCAAATAAGAGAAGCTCTCTTTTTAACTGAAGATGGAGATTATTCAATGTCGCAAACCAAAGTGAAAAATAAGGTCCAAAGATATTTAGGTGGCTCATTTGTTATTACAAGAAAAACGTCAATTTTAAATAAGATTCGAGGCAATTTTGATGGTCATTTAGGAATACATGATAAGAAAACACCAAAAGAATACAGAGCTCTTGTTCAACGACTAGTTACAATATCAAACAACACAGACAGCTAACAAATAACTAAGTTAAAAAACAAGCAATTTTAAGCTAATTTAGAAACAAAATTCTCATCATAGGGCAATCCGCTTTTTGAAATGGCAAAAGCTTGTTTCTACAACTAGTTAGTTACCGCTATCAACGCTAGTTTTGCGCTCTTTTTCTTAGCTACGATCCTATCAAAAAGTGCCTTACATGCCCTGTTGTATTTTCTAATTTGGTTGCTAAAATACACAACGAAATTATGTACAAAACCCGTTATCCAAACCACTCCAAAAAACAAAAGACTTTTCGGGTTTAACATATAAGCCAGCAAATATGTGCGTTAGGGATTGAAATGGAAATCCTTTTTGTGAGGCACGAGCAAAAAGATTGTATTGGAAAGCCCGACCCCGCTTCGGGAGCCTCAGCGAGCAAGTGGGGTAACGCCAAAAAAAATAAAATAAGAATTTCTGAAACTAAGGAAGAAAACACTACTGCATCACCACATTGCTGTACTTGGCATTAACCACAATGGTTTTGTTGGTTTCGGTGTTATTGGTTGTAAACGAAGAGAGGTTATTATCGGTAGGTTTTTCGGGGTGCTTAAAGCGTGTGCGTGTGCCTTTGTACTGCAAATTATGGCCTGTTTTTGGCAGCGTTATTACGGCATCGCTGTTTTGAAGAATAAGGTTTAGATTGTTAAAAGCATCGTCGATTTTTAAGATTTTCAGGTTGCCAATGCTGCCATCGATTATGGCGCTGCCCAATAGGTTTTGTATTTCGATATTTGAAGAATTGGCGCTTAATACCAGCTGTCTTACATTGTTTAACTCGGCATGTTCAACGTATTTTAAATTGAGTTCTCCCAAATTCCAATGCGTAACGTAAACTGGCGAATAGGAAGCATTAATGGAAGTAGAACTCCCATTAATGCTATGTGCTGTAAATTTGGTATGCGATAGATCTGCTTTTAAATTGTCGATGTTTGAGGCGAATTCTATTTCGCCATGCCTAACGTTTACTTTTAATTTAGCGCCTTTTGGCATTTTGATACGGATGGTTTTTTTAACTTTTGAGTTAGACTTTTTGTTAACCAAGCGTTCGATTAAAACGCGACGCTCGTCTGATAGTTTTTTGCGTTCTTTGGCGTGCTTTTTATGTACTTCTGCCCGTTCTTTATGGGCTTTGGCAAGTTGTTCGGCCCGTTCTTTATGCGCTTTTGCCTGTGCTTCGGTTCGCTCTTTATGAGCTTCAACGCGTTCTGTTTGTGCTTTCATGCGTTCTGCAAAACGCTTGCCCCAAGCTTCCATTTTTTCGGCATAGGCTTCATTGTCCCATTTGCCTTCAAACTTTTCTGCCCATTCTTCCATTTGTTCGGCGTATTTTTCGCCCCATTCCTTTCCGAATTTCTCGCCCCAAGCTTTCATTTTCTCCTCGTAATCCTTACCAAACTTTTTTTCGAAATTTTTGGTGTATTCTTCCATATACTTTTCGCCATCTTTTTTATAGGCATTATAATCGAAATAAATTTTATTTACGCCCTCTGGCAATTCGGGCAACTCTGGCATTTTTGGCATTTTTGGTAATTCCGGCAATTCGGGTAATTCTGGCATATCGGACATATCAAAGTGGAAATCGAAATCGGGCATATCTGCCAATTCAAACTTCAACTCTTTTAATACGGCGTGTACAGCCTCATTATCTTCATCGCTGCTATATGCCCAAAGGGATGATGAATGCCCTCTGGTTTTTATTGAAACCTGCCCTTGCGAACCCGCAACATTTACGTCCCAGTCTTTTAAAACGGCTTCTAATTCTTCTTTGCTTAAATCGTCGCTTTCAATAAAGGCTTCAATTTCCACTGTGCCTTTGTTCCAGGTATCGAATACAATATTGCAATGGCTTGTGTTTAAATCGATGGTAACGTCTTTATCTACTTTAATGGATTGCGATACTTTGGTTAGTTTTTGTTGAGCCAATAAACTGCTCGAAATAAAAAACACTAAAGCAAATTGTTTGATTTTTATAATTGTACTGTTCATTTTTTTGATTTTTTTAAGATGATTAGACGGCTTGTTTTGTGTCTTCAAAATTATCATCAGAAGTTTGTAATTCATTTAATTGCGACCGCAAACGATGCAACAGATTTAAACGGAATTTTAAATTATCGATTAATGCATTTACCGTTAACTCGCTGGGTCCGGACTCGGTTAATTCTATTGATAGGCGTTGGTATTCTTTATCCAATTCATCCAACTGCAATAAATAACCATCAAAAACCGCTTTGGTATCTGGCGTATATTTCATTTTAGACAACTCTAAATTGATGCTTGCCAAATAATAATCTTCAACCTTTTTTAACCCGGGAGACACATCGCCCAATGTTTTAATTTCAGCGGCATTTGTGGTTGCTACTTCAATAGGTCCATCGGGTTGAAAGTATTGATACGCCACAAAGCTCAACCCTAAAAGCACCACCAAACTAGCGGCTATTCGCATCCCGTAAAACAGGGGTTTTCGTCGTTTTGGCAATGCTTTATCCAACTTTTCAAGAAATCTATCCTGATGGTTTTTTGGCATCTTTTCGTTCAAAGCCTCATCCTCTTTAAATAATTCCCTAATATCTCGTGCCATTTTTTTTAAGTGTTAACAGTTCTTGTAATTTTGCTTTACCTCTAAACAATTGGGTGCGCGATGCGACTTCGGTAATATTTAAAATCTCCGATATTTCCTGATGGTCGTAGCCCTCAATCAAATACAGCATCACCACATATTGGTATTTATCCGGTAAATTATCAATAGCCCTTTTTACATCGTTTAATGTAGTGGCATCGTCTACCAACCATTTGTCGTCATTATCGGCATCAACCACTTTTAGGTGCACCTCGTCCAAGGCCACAAGTTTTTGTTTTTTGGACTTTAAGAAATCAATGCTCTTATTAACAACAATACGTTTTAACCAGGCCCCAAAAGTAACTTCCGCCTTGTATTGGTGCAATTTGGTAAACGCTTTAATAAAGGCCTCCTGCACCACATCTTCGGCATCATTAGCATTCTTTAAAAAACGGTTGGCAACAATATACATCCCGTCGCAGTACTGGTTGTATAACTGCAATTGTGCTTTCCTGTTGTTTTGTTTACATTGTTCAATAATGTCAACTTTAAGCATGCTAATTCTACTTTTGGTTCCAACCCACATCACATGGGATTAAGTTAGTCATTATAAAAGACGATTAAAAAAGTAACGTGTTGCAAAAAAGATTGTTTTTTTTTTAGAATGATATGTTTTTGGACGTTCCCTGCGGGTCGGGCTATCCGCTATATCTTTTATTTGGTAACTTCGAGAACCTCAGTCACCAAATAAAAGGATGCCGCTACTATCCCTAACGCGGGCTTATCCGCCAAGGTAGCGGTAAATAGCCGTTAAAAATTCAATATACATTGGTCAAATGCCGTTAGTCTTCACTAAAAAAATCAACCACACAACAAACCAAATAAATGTACGTTTCAACTTTATTAATTATTACTTTTTAAAGTATCTTTATCCCTTAATAAATTCTCCTATATGAACACCTTTTTAAAACGCGTTTTAATCCTATTGTCTGTTGTAGCACTTGGATTATTTTTATATTCTTATTTTGTTGAAAATATTTTTTCCAATCGTTTAAGCCCTAAAGATACCGTAGAATTCAAACTAAACGATTTAGAACTCGAAGTATTTTACAACAGGCCATCAAAAAAAGACCGCGAGATTTTTGGTGCTTTGGTGCCCTTTAATCAAGTGTGGCGAACAGGTGCAAACGAAGCAACTACCTTTGAAACCAATCAAACCCTCGATGTAAACGGCATGCCTTTACCAAAAGGCAAATATACGCTTTGGACCGTGCCCAAAGATTCGGTTTGGACGGTAATATTCAACTCCAAGCAATACCCTTGGGGTGTTACCAACGAAATGAAACCTTATTGGGACCCCAATTACGATGTGCTTAATGTGGATATTCCGGTTGAAAAACTAGACTCTACCGTCGAGCAATTTACCATAGCTTTCGATAACTCGACGGATAAATTATTTTTAACCATGGCTTGGGACGATGTAAAAGTTGCTGTACCGCTAAAATAAGTTGGCAGTTTTCAGTTGGCAGTAACCTGTATTCGGTCTTAAAAAATATACAATAAAAATTATTGTAAATTAGACAAACATTCGTGCATTCGTGGCAAAAGAAAAAAAATCAGCTTTAAAAGAAAATGAAGGTGTTTCGCAGTCCGAAATCACCAACGCTGCCTCTATTAAAAACATAAAAAAGAAACGCAACGCTAAAATAAACCCAAAAACCTTAGTGGCGGCCATCTTAAAAAATGATATTACGGCGCTAAGCAGGGCCATTACTTTGGTTGAAAGTAAAAATACCGACCACTTCCTCATCGCCAATAGCATTATAAAGCAGTGTTTACCGCATGCCAACAAATCCATTAGAATTGGTATTACCGGCGTTCCCGGAGTTGGAAAAAGCACCTTTATCGAAACCTTCGGAAAACACTTGACCGCATTAGGAAAGCGCGTTGCCGTATTAGCCATCGACCCAAGTAGTTCGCTAACAAAAGGCAGTATTTTGGGCGATAAAACCCGAATGGAAGAATTGGTAAAAGACGAGAATGCGTATATCCGTCCGTCGGCTTCCGGAAAATCCTTAGGTGGCGTTGCCAGAAAAACACGCGAAAGCATCATTTTATGCGAAGCCGCAGGTTTTGATGTGATTATTATTGAAACCGTTGGCGTAGGGCAAAGCGAAACCACCGTACACAGTATGGTCGATTTCTTTTTATTATTGAAATTAGCGGGTGCTGGCGACGAACTGCAAGGCATTAAACGCGGCATTATTGAAATGGCCGATGCCATTGCTATCAATAAAGCCGATGGCGATAATTTAAAACAGGCTAAAATCGCCAAGGTAGAATTTAACAGAGCGCTACACCTCTATCCTCAAAAAACCTCAAATTGGAAACCAAAAGTTATGTTGTGCAGTGCGCTGAAAAACGAAGGTATTGACGATATTTGGAATATCATTTTAGAGTATATTGAAACCACAACCCAAAATAATTATTTCAACAAAAAAAGAAAGGAGCAAAATAAATTTTGGCTCATTCAAACAATTGAAGACCAATTAAAATCAGATTTTTTTAACCGTCCGGATATTAAAAAAGAATTGGCTACACAACTGCATTTAATAGACAACAATAAAACCACGCCTTTCGCAGCGGCTTATTATTTGTTAAACCTTTCGCATTAATTCTGGGGTGCAAATCTGTTTAAAAGATATTTTGCCAGTTTGTAGAATAAAAACCCTGAAATTGCGCCAAAAGTTAATCCGCATAAAAGGTCCAACGGGTAATGTACGCCAACGTAAATTCTGCTATACGCCAAAACAGCACTCCAAAACAATAAAATAAAAATAAGGTTTTTATAATAAGGTTTAAGCATTAATCCTGCAAATACGGCTACTGCCATGGAGTTTGATGCATGTCCTGAGAAAAAACCATACTTACCGCAACGAACGGCAATAAATCGCATTTGATCAATTAAATCGGCTTCACCACAAGGTCGCGGACGTTCGAATGTACGCTTAAAAACATTGGTTATTTGGTCGGTAAAGGTTATCATTAAAGCCACTACAACAACAAAAACCAATAATGATTTTGCTCCAAATTTCTTATATAGAAACAACAACAACAACGCATAAAGCGGTATAGACGCTAACTTATTGGTGATAATTAACCACAAATTGTCCCAAGGCTGCGCCCCTAAATTATTTAAAAACAAAAAAAGTTCGGTGTCGTATTCTAAAAGTGTATCAATCATTATTGTTAATTTTTGCGACTGTATACCGGCAAAAAACTTTCCCTGTCCCCAAGGTATCTATTCCTCGTATTTTGCCACTTCGCTATCATAAAACTCGGTCGCTAATTTTATAGCATTTTCGGTTTCGTTTTCCAATTCCTTTTGGTCTTCAACATCAAAATCCTCAAACCATTCCACCTCATCATCTTCAAGATTGATAATAAATCTAGGAAATTCAGTATGAATTACAAAAATAGCATTTGGGTATTCTGTATTATCGCCAAGTATAAATTTTGGAAGTGCCATGGAAGTTATAAATTATAAGTGCCTAAAATGCACTAAAGTTATTTTAAAAAAGCAAAGTTATCATTTATTCATTTAACTTTAAGTACTCAAGCGCACTTTAAATACTTTCAACTTTAATCAATTTTTTTGTCAAATAATCAAATCGAATATACAATAAAATGGCAGCTGTTGTTAATCCCGCCAGCAATCCTAACCAAATACCAAAACTTCCGTACGCCTCTTCCTTTCCTAAAAACCAACTTATGGGAAAACCAATTAACCAATACGAAATAAAGGTGATAACAGTTGGTATTTTAACATCTTGCAATCCGCGTAATGCGCCTAAAACCACAACTTGGATGCTATCACTTATTTGAAAAATGGCTGCCGCAATTAATAATTTTGATGCGATTTTAACCACTTCGGTATTATCAACCAGATTTTTTGCATCATCAAAATCGACATATATTTTAGGTAATTGGTTATGAAACGCAAAGAAAACAATAGCAAAACCAACGGCAAACAAGGTGCCCATTAAAAACAATGAAAACGCAATACGGCGCAGCTCAAAATAACTTTTTAAACCTCTTTGATTGCCCACCCTAATCATGGATGCAACACTTAAACCCATGGCAACCATAAAGGTCATTGACGACAAGTTTAGGGCAATTTGATTTGCCGCTTGCGGATTTTTCCCCAGCAATCCACTTAGCCAAATGGCAGCGGTAAAAATGGCGACTTCAAAAAACATTTGCATAGCGCTTGGTGCTCCAAGGTTTATAATTTTTTTAAGCATCAATTTATTGAGCACAAAAAACTTAATATTGGTTACAAAAGCTTTCGATTTGTCTTTTCCTTTTAACAAATACCATAAATACCAAACCATAATAAATCGTGATATTAAAGTGCCGTAAGCGGCACCTACGATGCCCATTTCGGGAAAACCGAATTTTCCAAAAATTAAAATATAGTTTAAAAATACATTTATAATATTGGCTAAAACGGTAGCGTACATGGGATATTTGGTCATAGACAATCCATCGCTGAATTGCTTGAAGCCTTGAAAAACAATTAACGGAATTAATGAAAACGCCACCAAATCCAAATACGGAATGGCCAGTTCGACAACCTCAACAGGCTGTTTCATTAAATACATAAGTGGTTTTGCAAAAAACACCACCAAAAACAATAAAACACCTAAGACCGTGCATAAAAACAACCCGTGTTTAAAAGATGATTTGCCATTTTTAAAATTCCCTTCGGCATCAGCCTCGGCGACCAAAGGCGTAATAGCCGTTGAAAACCCGATACCCAAAGACATAGCAATAAACATAAAACTATTACCTAAAGATACGGCAGCCAATTCAGCAGTTCCCAATTGACCAACCATGATATTATCAACAAAACTTACAAAGGTATGCCCTAGCATTCCCAACATAACCGGAGCCGCCAATTGCCAATTGTATTTGAATTCTTTGGTATAATCTTTTAATTGCATCCCGCAAAAGTAAACTTTAGCTTTAGCTTTTTAAACTTTATGATATAATTTTCTGAAAAATTAATAATTCATACATTAAACATTATAAAAAAAATCTATAAATAGCTGATTATTAAATATTTATTCGTATATTTATAATCCCTCAACATAGTTAAGCGCTTATTCTATTTGATTAGAAACCATTTTCGCTTTTGTTTAATAGGGATTTAAAAAAACTGAAGCTTTTATGTTTCTAAATTTTTAAAAGAGGCTGTCTCAAAATAGAGATAGCCTCTTTTTTCATTTTAACATTAACATAGTTTTTAGATTTTTTATTTCATGCATTTAGTATCTTGTGATACCTATTATTTTTTTTATGAAGCGACTATTATTCCTGCTGTTTACTTTTAATTTATTTTTTAGTTTTTCGCAACAAAACGTTACGCCATTTTTAGAGCATATTGTAAAACAATTTCCTAATGTTAGGGATATTGCCATTGCTCCAAAGGGCAACGAAATTATGTTTTCTGCGCAAAGCGTTATGGGGAACACATCTGCTATTGTTACCGTTTCAAAAATAAATGGTTTATGGAACGATCCAAAAATCGCATCGTTTTCTGGACAGTATTTCGATTTAGAACCTTTTTATTCGCATGATGGGTTAAAGCTTTATTTTGTATCGACAAGACCAATAGAAGCTTCAAGCAACGAGCCAAAGGATTTTGACATTTGGTATGTTGAACGACAGGGTTTAAAAAGCAATTGGTCTTCACCCAAAAATATGGGAAGCCCGATAAATACCGAACATGGGGAGTTTTATCCTTCAATAGCCAAAAACGGAAACTTTTATTTCACTCGTGATAACCCCGAGCTAAAACGTAAAGATGATATTTATGTAAGTAAAAACATTAACGGAAACTTAACCGAACCCCAAGCATTACCAAATACCATAAATTCTGAAGGTTACGAATACAATGCTTTTATTGCGCCCGACGAATCGTATTTGATTTTTGGTGGTTACAACCGAAAAGACGGTTTGGGCAGTGGCGATTTGTATATTAGTTATAACACTGATGAAGGCTGGACGAAAGCGAAAAACTTAGGAGACACCATCAATAGCCAAAAAATGGATTATTGCCCATTTGTTGATGTAAAAACAAACACCCTTTACTTTACAAGTAAATTAGATAATACCAAATCGCATTTTAAAAATCCTTTAACTCTTAACGAATTACTAACCGAGTTTAATAAATACGATAATGGGTTGAGTAGATTGTATACGATTAAATTTAACACTGATCCGTTTAAAAATTAATTTTAGGTTCTTAAAAAATTAATTTTTGGTAAATACCTAACATTCACTTTCTTATGAATTCTATATGAATTAATCAGAATTATTATGAGGTTAAAGCAATACATTACAACCACAAGAATCATCTGATTTCTTAAATTATTAATAATTATTGTTGGGCTTAACACTCCAGTAGTATCTATTTTATTAGCCAATAGTAACGCATTACATATAAAGCCGACAGAAAAAATTATTATCCAAGTTATTTGAAAATTAATAATTGATTTCGCCAAAACATTTACATCTTTTAATTTATCTTTTTTAGAAATCCACATAATCAATGGAATAATTATACCTAATAATGGAAAAAACAAAAAAGAAAGAGCAGATAGATTTAGAGCCTGCAAGTAACCATTATCTTCCTGCACAGTCCAATCAATTAAATCATCAGGAGTAACATGTAGTGCATTTGCCAACCGTTTAAGTGTATCACCTCGCGGTTCGGTTTCGCCATTTTCTATTCTTTGAATGGTTCTTAAACTTAAACCTGAATTCTCGGTTAACTCTTCTTGAGAAAACCCTTTTCTTTTTCTTAATGCTTTAACTCGATTTGCTAAATTTTTGTTCTTCATTTTAGTAGTATAAATTATTTAGAACAAATGTAGTTTCGTTGTGTATTATTGATACCGTCAAGCGTATGTCATTCTTACGTCATATAAGCCAAACACACATATTCAATTGAAAACTTACAGTTTAGGAACTTCTTTTTTAGCGGTTTCAAACTCACTCATCATATCTGTAACAATTTGTGCCACCGGTTTTATATCGTGAATCAATCCTGAAATTTGACCAATTTCCAGTTCACCTTCATCCAAATCGCCTTCAAACATACCGCGTTTTGCCCTGGCTCGTCCCAACAATTGTTTTAGTTCTTCTGGTGTTGGTGCAGTTTTATATAGTTCTTGAATATCGTTGTAAAACTTGTTTTTAATCAATCTAACAGGCGCGAGTTCTTTTAAGGTTAACTGGGTATCACCTTCTTTGGCATCAACAACCACTTGTTTAAAGTTTTGATGTGCCGAACTTTCCTCGCTAGCTACAAACCTACTGCCAACCTGTACGGCATCGGCACCTAAAACCATTGCGGCAAGCATGGATTTGCCTGTGGCAATACCACCGGCGGCGATTAACGGAATGTCAATTTGTTCTTTAACCATGGGGATAAGCGTTAATGTTGTGGTCTCATCTCTACCGTTATGTCCACCAGCTTCAAAACCTTCGGCAACAACCGCATCCACACCGGCATCTTGAGCCTTTAAAGCGAACTTTACGCTACTTACTACATGCACCACTATAATACCTCTATCTTGTAACCACGAGGTCCAGGTTTTTGGGTTTCCTGCAGAAGTGAATACGATTTTAACACCCTCCTCAACAATAATATCCATGATATCCTGAATATTAGGATACAACATAGGCACATTAACCCCAAAAGGTTTATCTGTGGCTTTTTTACATTTTTGGATGTGTTCGCGTAAAACATCAGGATACATGCTTCCTGCCCCAATAAGCCCTAAAATACCAGCATTACTTGCAGCCGAGGCTAATCGCCAACCACTATTCCAAATCATTCCAGCTTGAATAATGGGGTATTTAATATGGAATAATTCAGTAATTTTATTGGGCATTTAATTCTTTATAAATTTAAAAGATTTTACGCTGTTTTTTGATGTCGCATTGATAATATAAATGCCTTTTGATAAGGTAGCGATGTCGATTTTATTATCTGTACTGTTAATAAAACGTTGTAAAACCTGCTTACCTAAAATATCAAAAAACATTATGGTTAGTTTGTCTTCGTTAGAAGGCATTTTTACAAAAACAACAGCTTTGGAAGGGTTTGGATAAATTGAAATATTATTATCATTTTCTAAATCATCAATTGATAAAGCGTTGAACGCACTCCATAAATCGGGAATACCGTAACCTAATTGATAATCTGGTGTGCTAAATTGAGAACCCGATTCGCGAACCACCTGCATGATTTCTGCATTGGTTTTATTTGGTAAGGCTTGCATTAAACATGCAATTCCGCCGGCCAATATAGGCGAACTAAATGATGTACCATTGTTTGCACCAATTACATTACTTGAATTTATAACCGCCGAAGCCTGACCTTGCGCAACAACATCGGGTTTTTGTGAGGGTTGAAAACCATTTCCAACAGAACTAAACGTCGCATAACCCCCTGCTGAATTTACGGCACCAATGGTTAAAGTATATTCGGAATCTGCTGGACCGCTAACTCCTGCACTACCTTCGTTTCCTGCCGATGTAACCAGTAACAAGCCTTTTTCAAAAGCAATATTAGTGCCTTTTGTAATAAAGGTCGTATTCCCATCCATTTCGGCAGTTGTATAATCATAGTTAGGATAATTGGGAAAATCTTTATAACCCAAAGACGTGTTTATTATATCCACTCCTAAGCTATCTGCCCGTTCTGCGGCTTCAACCCAATAACTTTCTTCAACTGGGTTTTCATCATTATTATCTTCCGTTTTAAACAAATAATAGGTGGCGTCTGGTGCTGTACCCACAAAATTATTTAACACATAACCGGCCATGGTACTTAAAACTTGGGTACCGTGGTCGCCAGGACTTGCATATACATTCGCATTTCGGTTTACAAAATCGTAACCTCCCATTAAGTTTCCCGCATCTCTTAATCGCTGAAAAGCCCCCATGGTATCAACATTTTCAAAACCACTATCCAATACTGCAATGGTAACGCCAGAGCCCGTATAATCCGCAACATGCAAATCATCGACATTAATCATCTCTACCTGATTTTGGGTATTACCATAAGTAAAATTCACAAAGGTATTCTCAACGGTAAATTTATCCTTGGTTTTTAGAACCTCTTTTTCATTAGAATTTTTGGTGATGTTCAAGCTTTTATCGGCAAAATCAATACGGTCTACAAACGATGATGTTGCAGGATTTGTTAGTAAATCATTTATGTTGGTTTCAGTCCCCCTAACGTGTACCGCATTAAACCATTTGGATTTTGCCATAACGGTAATTCCCGTGGCATTTTTAAGTGTGGTAATGTATGATTCGTTAACCGGAACGTCTCTAACATCTATTGTTACCCCGTGTTTAGCTTTTCTATCAATGGCTTTTTGCATAAGAAATGCAGAAGGATTGTTAACGGGATATATATTGGTAGGTTTGTCTGTTAAATATACCCAAGCATCTTCTTGTTGGGCAAACGTGAAAAATTGAAACGCAAGAAAGCTTAGAATTAAAAATCGCCTTAACATATTATATTTTTTTTTGGTAAGTTACGAAATTACTCCGGAACCTATTAGTTCGTCATTTAAATACCAAGCTACAAACTGTCCTTCGGTGATGGCCGATTGAAATGCTTCAAACTCAACATATAATCCACTATCCACTTTGTGCAACGTTGCTTTTTGCAAAGATTGGCGGTAGCGAATGCGAGCCTGAACTTGCATGGTTTCATCAACGTTTAATGCCAAATCTTCACGCACCCAATGCAATTCTTCGTTAGTAACAAACAAGGCTTTTTTGTATAAACCGGGGTGTTCTTTACCTTGTCCGGTATAAATGATGTTCTCACTTACATCGGTATCAATTACAAATAAAGGCTCAACGGTTCCGCCCACAGCGAGTCCTTTGCGCTGACCTTTAGTGAAATAATGAGCACCTTGGTGCTTGCCAACAATTTTTCCGTCGTTTATTTTATATTCAATTTTTTTAGACAGGAATTTTAGTTTGTCTTCTTCAGATTGAAACTCCGGTACAGACTCATTAAAAAACTCCTGCTCTTTTGATACCTCAACAATCACACCTTCTTTTGGTTTTAATTGCTGCTGTAGAAAATCAGGCAACTTCACTTTACCAATAAAACACAAACCTTGAGAATCCTTTTTCTCGGCAGTTACTAAATCTAATTTCGTAGCAATGTCCCTAACTTCCGGCTTGGTTAATTCGCCGATAGGGAACAATGATTTTGCCAATTGCGCTTGCGATAACTGGCACAAAAAGTACGATTGGTCTTTATTATCATCAACGCCTGCAAGTAATTGGTAAATGGTTTCACCATCTTTTTCAATGGTTCCTTTTCTGCAATAATGGCCCGTAGCAACATAATCTGCTCCCAGCTCTAAGGCGATCTTCATAAACACATCAAACTTAATCTCCCTGTTGCACAGTACATCGGGGTTTGGCGTTCTGCCTTTTTCGTATTCGTTAAACATGTAGTCTACAATGCGCTCTTTGTATTGTTCGCTTAAATCTACCGTTTGAAAAGGGATTCCTAATCTCTCGGCAACCAACATCGCATCGTTACTATCGTCTAACCAAGGACATTCGTTAGAAATAGTCACAGAATCATCATGCCAGTTTTTCATAAACAAGCCAATAACCTCATACCCTTGCTGCTTTAATAAATAAGCTGCAACGCTAGAGTCAACACCCCCTGAAAGTCCTATTATTACGCGTTTCATAATTAAAAATTGGCTACAAAGATAAGATAAATATAGAAAATAGAAGTTTTAAAAAATCATTTGAAAACATCGATAAACCATATTTTGTTTATTTTTTTTGAAAAAAACTTCAACAAAGTTTGAATTTTTGTTTAACTTTATTATATATTTGTTGAACAAAATAGAAAACCTAATAAAAATGAAAGCATTAACAGCATTAAAAAAAGTGTTATTACTCACAATGATATCGGTATTATCATTTTCATGTAGTGACGACGACGACCCAATTGTGGTTAAACAACCAGAAACGATTGCAGAATTAGCAATGGCGACACCTGATTTAAGTAATTTAGTAGCAGCCTTACAGCGCGCAGACCTTGTAACTACGTTAAATGGTAGTGGACAGTTTACAGTATTCGCACCCTCAAATGTGGCATTCTCAAAATTTTTAACCGATAATGGCTTTGCTAGTTTAGATGACGTCCCCGTAGATGTGTTAAAACAAGTATTATTAAACCATGTGATTTCCGGAGAAGTAAAATCGGGTGATTTAACAACAGGTTACGGTGAAACCTTAGCTACTGAAGCCTCTTCTGATAATAATTTGAGCATATACATCAACACCAATGCGGGTGTGAAACTAAATGGTGTTTCAGATGTTGTTACAGCAGATATTGATGCCACTAACGGCGTTATCCATATAGTAGATAATGTAATTGGTTTACCAAACATAGTGGATTTCGCACTAGCAGATGACACCTTTTCGATATTGGTCTCGGCATTAACAAGAAGCGATTTAACGTTTGATTATGTAACTACCTTATCTACTTCAAATGGTACAGCACCTGCTCCATTTACAGTGTTTGCACCTACAAATGATGCTTTTGTAAGTTTACTTTCTGAATTAGGTGTGTCATCTTTAGACGATATAGATGAACCTACCCTGAAAGCAACCCTCGATTTACACGCTGTTGCTGGTGCCAATGTGCTTGCATCTACTTTAACCGATAATATGACCGTAACTACATTAGGAGGTGATATTACCGCTAATGTTACAGGTGGCGCTACATTAACCGATTCCAATGGTAGAGTGAGCAATATAGTAGTTACCGATGTACAAGCTGTTAACGGTGTTATACATGTAATCGATAAAGTGGTTTTGCCAAAGTTAAACTGATTTTAAAAAATAAAACAACAGCATAAATAAAGCACAATAACAACTTTAGTTGTACTTACAATTTATGACATTAAGGCTGTTATTATTAAATTATAAATAGAATAACCGAAATCATCTTTATAGTTGATTGCCAAAACGATTTTAAATTAATAAACAGGGATTTAATTAGATTAGTTTGGTTGTTAGATTGTAGACAGGGAAGATCTTGTCTATGAAAAAGAGGAGGCTGCCCGTAAAGGTAGTCTTTTTTTTATGGCTCGTTTTTAATATACTTAGGACTATATGTGAAGTTTTTTTCGTCCATTAATTCACCGTTTTCGTAGTAGTTCCATATGCCATGTTTCTTTCCGTTTTTATAAAGGCCCTCTGTTATTAGTTCGCCCTTTGAATTATAATATTTTGATGGTCCGTGCAGTTCGCCATTTACATAAAAAAATTCTTTTAAAACAATGTTGTTTTCTGAATACCAAACCGATACCCCATCCAATTTTCCGTTTTTATAAAACTGTTTTTCAGCAACCTGTCCGTTTTCATAATACACAAAGCGTTCGCCGTCTAAAACACCTTCATTGTTATAGTGCTCTAAAGTGAGTAAATTATCATTTCGATTTTGATAATATTTCCATTCACTTATATAGGTTTTCCCATCCATTTGCCCTTCACTAATAACTTTTCCTTTTGAGGACAAAAAAGTAACATAAGCCTTATTGTCAGTTTTATTAAACTGTTTAGTGGCGGTTAAAACGGGTTTCTTTCTAATGTTTTTATAAAACTTGAACAATCCTATTTCTTTTCCGTGAAAAAATTCGCCTTCGTATCTTAAAACCTCAGTACCTTCAAATGTTTTCTTCCAAATACCATGGCGCTTTCCGTTGGCATCAAATTGATTGATGCTTTGTGCAAATGCAAATGACGTTATAAAAGATAATAGGAAAATAAATATGTGTTTCATCTTAAGAATCTTTTTAAGAATTTGTGATTATGTAATACTAACGAAAAATAGTTTCAAATTGTATATTACAAAAAGACTGCCAAACATTTATTTTGACAGCTTTTAAATTTTGGAATATCCACAAGCTTTGGATTATCGTTAATACGACAAAAAAGTAACACTTTTAAAACGGTGTTTTTTTTATTAATCGGATGCAACGGTTCTGTGTTTCGGGACTCTAAACAATAAAATGATTCCTAATAAAAAGAAGACAAACAAAAACAAAATAGCGTTTCGCATGCTACCGGTAACTTGATCGATAGTCGCAAAAATCACCATTCCGAAAACGATACCTATTTTTTCGGCAACATCATAAAAACTAAAATACGACGTGGTATCATCGGTCTCGGGCAAAAACTTAGAGTAGGTTGATCGTGCCAACGCTTGAATACCACCCATAACCAAACCAACTATAGAGGCTGCAATATAAAACTGCATAGGCGATTTCATAAAATAAGCATAGAAACACAGGCACATCCAAACGCAGTTTACAGCAATAAGTGTTTTAATATTTCCGTATTTATTGGAAGCCCTTGAAGTTAGTATCGCCCCAAAAACCGCCACAATCTGTATCACTAAAATGCTAATAATTAAACCCATTGTTTTTTCGCTATCACCGCCCCAATCAATTTCTTCTTCACCAAAATATACAGCCACCAACATAATGGTTTGCACTGCCATACTAAACACAAAAAAAGCATACAAATAACGCTTTAACCGTAAATCTTGTTTAAGCTGTTTCCAAACTTGCCTTAGCTCTTTCAAACCATTAAAAACAATGGCCCGCGTTACTTTATGTCCAGACGATGTGCCTTTTGGTAAATAGTAAAACGAATACTGGCTAAACAATGCCCACCAAATACCAACGGTTACAAACGAATAGCGCATCATTTGCATTTTGGCGGCGCCTTCATCTTGACTCATTACCATAAATAAATTTACAAGGAGCAATAACACGCTCCCAATATAACCCATTGAAAATCCTTTGGCACTAATGGCGTCTTGTTGGTCTTCATAGGCTATATCCGGTAAATACGAATTGTAAAACACCAAGCTTCCCCAATACCCAATAAGTCCCATAAAATAAAATAGTAAACTTAAATGGATGCCATCAGGAGAAATATCGAACCAATATAAACCAATGCAACCTGCGCTTCCCACGTAGCAAAAAAACTTTAAAAAATTCTTTTTGTTTCCAACATAATCTGCTATTCCGGATAATATTGGCGACGTAAAAGCCACCACTAAAAACGTAAATGCCGTAACAAACGTTATTAAAGCGGTACTTTTAAATTCCATTCCAAAAGCTTGTAAGTTTTTAATTTCCGAAAGAAATAGCGACGAATAAAAAATAGGAAATATGGAAGATGCAATAGTAAGGGTGTAAACCGAGTTTGCCCAATCGTAAAATGCCCATGCATTAAGAAGTTTTTTACTTCCTTTTTTAAGTTGATTCATAAAAAAAGCTGCTCTTTTATGAGCAGCTTCTAAAGTAATCAAATATTTTAAAAGAGATAATATTTATTATCTAAATGAGGTAACACCAAACTTTTTTGCTTCTGCTTTGGCCTGTGGTGCCAATGCTCTTAAGTTTGCAATACGCGAATCGTTTGACGGGTGCGTACTCAAAATTTCCGGTGGAGATTGCCCACCACTATTGGCTTTCATGCGTTCCCATAATTCTGCACCTTCATCCGGGTTATAGCCTGCAATAGCCATTAAATACAATCCTATTTTATCGGCTTCGGTTTCGTGGGCTCTACTAAAAGGAAGCATCACTCCTACTTGCGACCCTATACCAAAAGCTTGGTTGTAAAGTTCTAAGTTTTCGTCGTCTTTTAAAGCTACATTAAGCCCTACAGCAGCCGCTTGTTGCAATATACCTGCACTCATACGTTGTTGCCCATGGTTAGCCAAGGCGTGAGCTACTTCGTGCCCCATAATGGCAGCGACCCCGGTTTCGCTTTTCGCAATGGGCAATATGCCCGTATAAAACACAATTTTACCACCAGGCATGCACCAAGCATTTGCGGTTTTATCTTCTACCAAAGTATATTCCCATTTATAATCGGTTAAATAGCCTTGGTGCCCATTCGCGTTTAACCAACGTTCTGCCGCCACAGCAATTCGTTGCCCAACGCGCTTAATCATTTCGGCATCCTTGGTTCCCTTTACTACTTTGTGTTCATTTAAAAACTGGTCGTATTGGGCAAAGGCCGTTGGGAATAATTGGGAATTTGGCATGATGGCCAATGTACTTTTTCCGGTAAATGGGTTTTCGGCACAAGAAAAAACCAATAGTGCCATTCCAAATAATATAAGTGTTTGTTTAAATCTCATTTTTCAATAGGGTTTTTATATTTGATAAAAATACAAAAATTGTACCTTTATTGTTTCTGACACAACATTTAATTATTGGTCACAACATGGTAAAAATAAACTGTGTTAATATTTTAAATTAACCCATTTGGCTTTAAGTTTACCTGATTTGCTCAACTTCTTACAATTTGTTTGTTAAGTTTAATGCGTGTTACCGACATATTTAATAAAAAAAACACCTATGAATATGAATAACCTAATCCCTTTATTGGCTTTTATAATTCTTTTTAACTGCAACTCTTCGGCCCAAAAACAGAACGAAAAAGTATCCAAAACCTTTGAAGTATCGAAAACTGAAAGCGAATGGAAAGCCGAATTATCTGAAATGGAATTTTATGTGTTGCGAAATGCCGGTACAGAGCGTCCGTTTTCCAGTCCGTTGAATAAAAACTACGCTGAGGGAACCTACCATTGTGTTGCATGTAACACGCCTTTATTTAAGAGCGAACATAAGTTTGATTCTGGTACGGGTTGGCCTAGTTTTGATAGGGAAATAAATGGCAACGTCGGGTTTTCTACAGATAACGATTTAGGCTATACGCGTACCGAGGAACATTGTGCCACTTGCGGCGGCCATTTGGGGCATGTTTTTAACGATGGCCCTAAAAACACAACGGGCAAAAGACACTGTATTAATGGAGTGGCTTTAAAGTTTATTCCGAAAGAATAAAGTTTAAAACTTCCAATTGTAAAAAATTAAATTCCAAAATGATGTTTTTCGAAATTTGAAATTTGTTTTTTTAGACTTCACATACCTTTCTTCTTATGGAAACCTCATATTTAACAAGCATTATTAAACAGTTTGAATATTATAAAAGTCTGGGTGACAAAACCTTTAACCAACTCACTTTTGAAAACATGCAGTGGCAAAGTAACGAAGACTCGAACAGTATTGCCATAATTGTAAAACACATGGCTGGAAATATGTTGAGTAGATGGACTGATTTTTTAACCGAAGATGGCGAAAAGGAATGGCGGCAACGCGATGAAGAGTTTGTTGATTCGTTTAATTCCATTGAAGATTTAAAGGCGGCTTGGGAAAATGGTTGGCTCTGTTTGTTTAATGCCATTAAGCCTTTAAAGACCGAGGACTTGGAACGTATTATTTATATAAGAAACCAGGGGCACACCGTTACCGAGGCCATTAATAGGCAATTGACACATTACGCCTACCACATCGGGCAAATGGTGTTTTTAGGGAAACTTATTAAAGGTGAAGATTGGCAATCGTTATCTATTCCAAAAGGGAATTCTGTAAAATATAATGAAGAAAAGTTTGCCAAAACAAAAGGGAAGCGTCATTTTACGGATGATTTATAGGAAAGAAAAATTCCAAAAAAATAAAAACTAAATTCCTGAAAAAGCACTTTTGCAAGTAGGCACGCCAGAAGGATTGAGGCATACTTCGACAAACTCAGTACAGGTTTGTTGGAGCTCGCCGACTTAAGAGGAAGCGACTGCCGAAAGCCTGTTTGCCTTTTTTATGGCAACTCGCCCAAATAGCGACCTTAAACTTTATGCTTTTTTTTATAAGGCCTAATTATGAGGCGCGCCTCTCGGTCGAACCGTACATAATTGTAGACCCAGTTTACGAATACGACCATGCGATTCCTGAAACCGATAAGGAAAAACAAGTGCACGAACATCCAAATGTACCACGCAAATATGCCTTGGAATTTGAATCGTTCTAAATCGACCACGGCTTTGTTTCGGCCAATGGTTGCCATGGTGCCTTTGTCTTTATAAATGAAGGGCTGCATGGGTTTGCCCTCAATTAATCGCAGCATGTTATCGCCCAACTGCCTACCTTGTTGAATGGCCGGTTGCGCCATCATTGGCAATCCGTTTGGAAAATCGTCGGTTACCATGCAAGCAATGTCGCCAACGGCAAAAATATGCTGATAGCCTTTTACTTGGTTAAATGGGTTTACCAAAAGCCGGTTGCTGCGGGTTACAAAATCGGCACTGTCCAAACCTTTTATAAGCGCGCCCTTTACGCCAGCAGCCCAAATAACGGTAGCGGTTTCGAAAACCAAATCGGTGTTTGTGGTTACCGTTTTGCCATCGTAATTGGTTACCCTAATGTTTTTCCAAACGTTAACGCCCAATTTTTCCAGAAAATCTTCGGCTTTTTCCGAGGCTTTTTCGCTCATGCCCTTTAAAATATAATCGCTGGATTGTATCACATTAATTTGTACCGAACGCGTATCCAAATCGGGGTAATCTTTTGGGAGGATGCCTTTTTTAATTTCGGCCAGCGCACCGGCAAGTTCAACGCCCGTTGGTCCGCCGCCAACTATTACAAAATTCATTAAGGCGTTGCGTTCGTTCAAGTCGGACGTTAATAAGGCATCTTCAAAATTTTCAAGAATCAAGCTTCTTAAATTCAAAGACTGCGGTATGGTTTTCATGGCCATACTGTGTTTTTCTACTTCGGCATTTCCAAAAAAATTGGTTGTCGAGCCCGATGCCACTACCAAATAATCGTATTTTAAATTACCAATATCGGTAATAACGGTGTTGTTTTTATCATCAATTTGGGTAACATTGGCCAACCTAAAATGAAAATTGGGGAAATTCTTTAATACTTTTCTAATGGGGTATGCAATGGAATCTGGTTCCAATCCGCCGGTAGAAACTTGGTATAATAAAGGTTGAAAGGTGTGGTAATTATTCTTGTCCAACAGCACCACTTGCACTTCTTGTTTCGATAATTTTTTGGCTAAGGCTATACCCGAAAAACCGCCACCAATTATAATTATTCTGGAAAAACTTGTAATAGGTATGTTCATAAAATAATACTTGCTACACAAAGGTACTATTAAAGATGCAAATTTATAGGGTTCTAAATTCTTTATTCGAATTCGATTTCGTAAATTCGTAGCTTCAAAAAACGACTTAAAATTTTACAGATGAAATACGATATTATAGTTCTTGGAAGTGGCCCCGGTGGTTATGTTACTGCCATTAGAGCCTCTCAGTTGGGTTTTAAAACGGCTATTGTTGAAAAAGAAAACCTTGGGGGAGTATGCTTAAATTGGGGATGTATTCCTACAAAAGCTTTACTAAAATCTGCTCAAGTTTTTGAATATCTTAAACATGCAGACGATTATGGGTTATCCGTTAAAGACTATGATAAAGATTTTGATGCGGTTGTAAAACGAAGTCGAAATGTAGCCGATGGCATGAGCAAAGGTGTACAGTTTTTAATGAAAAAAAATAAAATCGACGTTATTGAAGGCTATGGCAAAATAAAACCAGGTAAAAAAATTGATGTTGATGGAAAAGAATACAGTGCCGATAACATTATTATTGCCACAGGCGCACGTTCTCGCGAATTGCCAAGTTTACCACAAGACGGTAAAAAGGTAATTGGTTACAGAGAAGCGATGACACTAAAAAACCAACCTAAAAAAATGATTGTTGTCGGTTCGGGTGCTATTGGTGTTGAGTTTGCTTATTTCTACAATTCTATGGGAACCGATGTTACTATTGTAGAATATTTACCAAATGTTGTTCCTGTTGAAGACGAAGATGTGTCGAAACAATTAGAGCGTTCTTTCAAGAAAAGCGGTATAAAAATTATGACTTCGTCAGAAGTTACTAAAGTAGATACGTCGGGCAAAGGCGTTAAGGCTACCGTAAAAACCAATAAAGGCGAAGAAATTCTTGAGGCCGATATTATTCTTTCTGCCGTAGGCATTAAATCGAATATTGAAAATATTGGATTAGAAGATGTTGGTATTGTGGTTGATAAGGATAAAATTTTGGTAAACGATTTCTACCAAACCAATATTCCCGGGTATTACGCCATTGGCGATGTTACCCCTGGGCAAGCGTTGGCACATGTTGCTTCCGCGGAAGGGATTTTATGTGTAGAAAAACTTGCTGGGCAACATGTTGAAGCTTTAGACTACGGAAACATTCCGGGTTGTACTTATTGCTCACCGGAAATTGCAAGTGTTGGGTTAACCGAAAAACAAGCCAAAGACAAAGGTTTAGATATTAAAGTTGGAAAGTTCCCGTTCTCTGCTTCAGGTAAAGCGAGTGCTGCCGGAACAAAAGATGGTTTTGTTAAAGTGATTTTTGATGCCAAATATGGCGAATGGTTAGGTTGCCACATGATTGGTGCCGGAGTTACCGATATGATTGCTGAAGCAGTTTTAGGCAGAAAGCTAGAAACCACAGGACACGAAGTTTTAAAAGCAGTACACCCGCATCCAACCATGAGTGAGGCGGTTATGGAAGCCGTTGCTGATGCGTATGGCGAGGTAATTCATTTGTAGAGAGTTTCCTAATTCCTAAAGAATAAACATTTACTCGATTAAATCATAAAAAATGCGATTCATCAAATTGAATCGCATTTTTTTTACTATTGGTTATATGTAAGGGTGGCATTCACTCCCTCTAGGGAGGCGAGCTTTAGGCTTTAAATTTTAAAAGCTTTGTATCGCCAGCTCGTAACTCTGCAAGCCAAACCCGAGAATGACACCTTTCGCGTTTGGTGATATAAACGACTGATGCCTAAACTCTTCTCTATTAAACGTGTTGGAAATATGCACCTCAACCACTGGGGTTTCAATAGCTTTTACAGCATCTCCAATACCCACCGATGTATGTGTGTAAGCTGCTGCGTTTAAAATAATACCATCAAAATTAAAACCAACCTCGTGCAATTTATCAATGATTTCGCCTTCAATATTAGATTGAAAATAATCAATTTCAATGTCTGTATATTTTCTTTTTACTTCCTCTAAAAACTCGATGAAGGACAAACTGCCATAAATATTGGGTTCGCGTTTTCCTAATAAATTTAAATTAGGCCCATTGATGATGATAAGTTTTTTCATATCGTAAATATATTTAAAATTTGGGCATAAAAAAAGGAACTATACAAGCTCCTTTTCTATATTTAAGTATTTGATAAAATTAGAATCTATACCCCAATCCAACAAAGAAACCACTTAGTTTAATCGAGTAACCACTTGGAGCATCTTCAAGTAAATTTGCTAATCCCATATTATATCTGGCTTCAAGCAAGAAATTTTCAGTTATATCATAACCTATACCTGCTTCCAATCCAAAATTAAACGATTTCGCACCAGGTTCAGTATCAAGCAAAACTCCTAAAGCAGGTCCTGCTAATATATTAAACTCTTCTGAAACAGGAAATTTAGCTAAAAGCGGTATTGCAATTTGATCTAATTCTTCAACTGACACATAAAGTACTTCAGGTTGGAAAATAAAAGAATCCGAAACTTCTACTTCAACAAAAGCTCCAATATAGAAGCCCGTTTCTGAGGTTGAAACATTGTCTCCATCTGCTTTAAGTTTCATGGAAGCAAAATCAGCTCCAGCTTTTAATCCAAAGTTTTGAGCATTTATAGAGGTTAATCCAAATAATGCCACAGCAAAACATAGTAGTAATTTTTTCATAATTGATTTAAGTTTATTAATTATACTCAAACAAACATAAAATAACCCTACCTGTTTTACAAGAAAAAACATGTATAATATAGATATTTTTTCCTACAATATTGACTGCCAATATGTTATTAAGCAAAAAATGAAATTATCAACCAGCTAATTTAATGTATAAAACCAAATAAAGCGTTAAAACGTTTTTTTATGAATCCAGTTTGGGCATAAAAAAAACCGAAGTTAAACTCCGGTTTCTTTAAAGTTCAATCGTATGATTTAAAATGAAAATCCAACTGAAAACTGAAATACACCATTTTTCCAATTTAAGTTGTTAGTATCCGGCACTTCGGAAAACCCAAGATTATAACGAGCATTCAAATTTAATCCGCTATCGAATTGATAACCCAACCCAACATTTCCGCTAAAATCAAATGAATTTATATCGTCTTTTAAATCATCTTCCCCCCCATCGTATTTATCCTTAGCACTCAAAATAAACCCAAATTGCGGTCCTGCCTCGGCATAAAACCCATCGGTTATTTTAACTTGCGCCAATACAGGAACATTGATGTAATTTAGATTAAATGAACCTTCATCAAAACCATCATCGTAATTTGCACCTTGAGTGGAAAACAATATCTCTGGTTGGATTGCTAAATTGCCATCTGCATCTATGCAAAACCTACCATAACCTCCAAAGTGAAAACCTGTCCTGGAACTTAAGTCTTCAGTGTTTTCTCCCGAAAGAGAAGAGAAATTCACACCTGCTTTAATGCCTTTTCTACAAAAACAACTAGATAAAGTTAAAGCAGCAAACATCAAAATAATAAATTTAATTTTCATAATTAGCTGGTTTTTAGTTGATTAACATCTTTAAATTTAATGTTTTATTATGATAAAAACAAACTGTGTTAACAAAACAACAGTTTAAAAAAATGCTATTAGCTTTAATTTTCTACTTTGAAATTGGTAAAAACAGGGTTCTAAAGGTCTTCTTTCAAGATTGAATTTAATTGGTTTAAGTCTCAATAAAAGCATTGAGTTTTAATTGAAAAGCAGAACTTTTAATCTTTAGTTTCACAGGCACTAAACCTTTATTTTATAAGATTTTCTTTATTTTTACACACTGATGAAATGGCAACACGCACTTAAAGATTATCAACTTTATTTAAAAATAGAACGCGGATTATCGCAGAATTCTATAGACAGCTATTCGCTTGATATAAAAAAGTTGATTGTTTTTTTAGAAGAAAATAATATTAGCTTATCGCCTGTTTCCATTACTTCTGAAGTCATTCAGCAATTTGTTTACGAAACGGCAAAACAGGTAAATGCGCGGTCGCAGTCGCGAATAATTTCCGGATTGCGCAGTTTTTTCAATTATTTGGTTTTTGAAGATTACAGAACATCCAATCCGTTGGAATTGATTGAATCGCCAAAAATTGGAAGAAAATTACCCGACACCTTATCTGAAGATGAGATAGACCAACTCATTAATGCCATCGATTTAAGCAAACCCCAGGGCGAACGCAATCGCGCTATTTTAGAAACGCTTTACGGTTGCGGATTGCGGGTAAGCGAATTGGTAAATCTTAAATTATCCGATTTATTTTTTGATGAAGGTTTTATAAAAGTAACCGGTAAAGGCGACAAACAACGCTTTGTGCCTATTGTTGCTATAACTCAAAAGTATATTAATATCTATAGGAAAGAAATGCGCAATCATATCAATATCCAAGTGGGCTTTGAAGATACCTTGTTTTTAAATCGACGCGGAAAACAATTAACACGCGCCATGATTTTTACGATTATTAAACAACTTGCAGAAAAAATTGGTTTGAAAAAGAATATATCCCCGCATACCTTTAGGCATTCTTTTGCGACCCACTTATTACAAAACAATGCCGATTTACGCTCCATTCAACTCATGCTCGGACACGAAAGTATCACCACAACCGAAATTTATGTGCATTTAGATAAAAGCCATTTAACCGATGTTGTAGAAAAATACCACCCTAGAAAATAGAAAGCATTAAATTTTATTGTATCATTTTGCTAATCAGATTTTTAGTTTTAACAAATTAATGCTAACTTTATAAATGCATTCCTAATTAAATACCTTAGAAAATACAATTGAAATTTCACAGCTATCATACTTTAATTCTAAATAAATTTAAGGGTTTCCTGAAGCCAGAAACTCCTAAAATCAATAATTCTAAAAAACCTTGCGAAGATATAAAATGGCAATTGGCCGTTGATATTTCCGATATCGGTGTCTGGGATTTTGATGCCAAACTAAATAGGGTTTATTTTTCGCAACCATCAAAACGAATTATAGGTTTTGAAGACGACGATACCTTTGGCGACGATATAAACGCTTGGAATGACAGGGTGCATCCGGAGGATAGGGGAAAATACTTTCAGGACTATCAAGACCATATAAATGGATTAATACCATTATACGTTAACGAGCATAGAATAAAATGTAAAGATGGCTCTTACAGGTGGATACTGGACAAAGGGAAAGTAATTGAATGGGATAAAAATGGCAAACCAATTCGTTTTATTGGAACACATGTGGATATTACAAAGCATATTGAAAATGAAACAAAACTATCAAATACGTTAAACCTGGTTAGCGAACAAAATAACAAGCTTAAAAACTTTGCGCATATTGTTACCCATAATTTAAAACAGCATGCAGGTAATTTTGAAAGCTTGCTCGAATTTTATGAGGAAGCCAAATCTGAAAACGAGAAACAAGAATTAATAGATTACCTAAAATCACTGTCAAGTTCATTAACTAAAACAATTAGTAATTTAAATGAAATTGTTTCTATACAAAATAATAAAAACAATAAAATTGAAAAACTTTATCTGGCAGAGGAAGTGAATAAGATGATGGACGTACTAAACATTGCTATCACTGAGAATAATGCCAAAATAGTGAATAACATAGACCCAAAACTATACATTTTTTACAGTCCAACCTATTTAGAAAGCATCATACAAAACCTGTTCACCAATGCCATTAAATACAGGCATCCGGATAGAGCACCAGAAGTCACTCTAAAAACTATTTTAACAAAAGAAACCATAAAAGTTATATTAACCGATAACGGTATTGGTATCGATTTAGAAAAATTTGGAGACTCCGTTTTTGGGCTGTATAAAACGTTTCACAACAACCAAGATTCTGAAGGTGTTGGCCTTTACTTAATAAAAAACCAAATTGAAGCTTACGGAGGCGAGATAACCCTTGATAGCAAAGTAAATGTTGGTACCACCTTTACAATCACTATTCCAAACAAAAAAAAATCAGCTTAAAGCTGATTTTTTTTTTTATGATTCGTTTAACTTGCTATTTTGCAATATTTACCGCTCTTGTTTCTCTAATTACGGTCACCTTAACTTGACCTGGATAAGTCATATCGGTTTGTACTTTTTGGGAAATACTAAATGATAATTCCGCGGCTTTTTGGTCGTCCACTTTTTCGCTTTCAACAATAACTCGTAGTTCTCTACCTGCTTGAATAGCATAAGCTTTTTTAACGCCTTGGAAACCAAAAGCAATATCTTCTAAATCCTTTAAACGTTGAATATAACTATCCAATACTTGTCGGCGTGCTCCAGGGCGTGCTCCAGAAATGGCATCACAAACCTGTACTATTGGCGCGAGCAACGATTTCATTTCAATTTCATCATGGTGCGCTCCAATAGCATTGCATACATCATCCTTTTCATTATACTTTTCAGCCCATTGCATACCAAGTATAGCGTGTGGTGTTTCCATATCTGCTTCTGCATCTGGCACTTTTCCAATATCGTGCAGTAAACCTGCACGTTTTGCCAATTTAGGATTCAGCCCCAATTCGGCGGCCATTACACCACAAAGTTTAGCTACTTCGCGTGAGTGTTGTAACAGGTTTTGGCCGTAAGAAGAACGGTACTTCATTCTTCCAACCATCTTTATCAGTTCCGGATGTAAATTATGAATTCCTAAATCTATAACGGTGCGTTTACCAACTTCAATTATTTCCTGTTCAATTTGTTTTTGTGTTTTCTTTACAACCTCCTCAATTCTTGCAGGGTGAATTCTGCCATCGGTCACTAATTTATGCAGCGATAATCGAGCAATTTCTCTTCGAACCGAATCAAAACACGACAAAATAATGGCTTCTGGCGTATCGTCAACAATAATTTCAACACCTGTAGCCGCTTCAATAGCACGAATATTTCTTCCTTCCCGTCCAATAATGCGTCCTTTAACATCGTCTGATTCTATATTGAAAACAGACACACAGTTATCAACGGCTTCCTCAGTTCCTATACGTTGTATAGTATTTATAATAATCTTTTTAGCATCTTGTTCGGCAGTTAATTTTGCTTCTTCCAACGCGCCTTGGATATAGGACATAGCGTCGTTTTTGGCTTCTCCTTTTAAGGATTCAACCAATTGTTCTTTCGCTTCTTCGGCCGATAAACTGGAAATAACCTCGAGTTGTTGCACTTGGCTTTTGTGAAGTTTATCCAAGGCCTCCTGTTTCTTGTCCAAAACATCGAGTCTGTAACTGTAATCTTTTTGTTTGGCTTCAAGCGTGGCATTCAACTTTTTGTTTTTTGAAAGCTCGCTCGATATTTGAGATTCTTTATCGCGGATGCGCTTTTCGGCTTCAGCAATCTTTTTATCACGAGATAAAATAACTTTTTCGTGCTCAGATTTTAGCTCTATAAACTTTTCCTTGGCTTGAAGTATTTTATCTTTTTTAATAGATTCGCCTTCGGTATTAGCTTCCTTTAATATGTTGGATGCGCTTCGTTTGGCATCTCGTATTAACTTAGAAGCTTTGTTTTTTTCAAGCATTTTAGCTATAATAAATCCTATTATAAGCCCTAATAGTACGCCTCCTACTGTTAATATTATTGAATTATTATCCATTATGTTTGTTGGTTAGTGTATATAAAAAAGCCTACACCAGTATAAAGTTTTGTATAAACTCCTTAAAAACAAGTTTAGGGCTAACAAGCTGATCAAGGATCTGCTAGGTGCTAATAAATAACACATGCAGCTTGCTTTTACAACTTAAACTCACCCTTTTTAAAGAATTAACGTTGAGTTTATCAAAAAAAATAACCAATGTAGGCAGTAACTTTTAGTTTATTTTAAAGAACGTTTAAGAGATTAAATGCGATTGTAACAGCTCGTTTAAAGCATTTAGCTTTTCCTCCACATGCTCGCTCACATTCGCTTTATCAATAGATTTCTGTTCAACTTGAGAGGCAAACTGTAGGGCGCACATAGCCAATACATCTTGCTTGTCTCTAACAGAATAGCTTTGTTCAAATTGCTTAATCATGGCCTCGATGTTTTTTGCGGCCTTACGCAATCCCTCTTCTTGACTAGCTTCAATAGTTAAGGGATACACCCTGTTTGCTATTGAGAGCTTTATTTTAAGCTTTTCTGACATTTAATCTATGTTGCATTAATCTGAAAGTTGAGCAATACAATGGTCAATATCCCTAATTAATGCGTTTATTTTAAGCTTTGTTTCTCTCTTATTATCGTCACTACCAAGTATCGAATTTGCCATTTTAAGCGCTTCGTATTTTTCTTCCCAAGTTGTTATTTGCAATTCCTGGTTTTGAAGTGCTTGTTTTGAAGCTTCCAGTTCTTCATTCAATTTTAAATTAGCTTGCTTTAAAAGCTCTTGTTTGTGCAATAGTTTGCTAATTTTGTTTTCTAAAGAATCTACAATATCTTCAATATGACTCATTTACAAATTTCAATACTTATATCACAAAGTTAAGATACCTAGGCTTAAATTACAATTGTTTTATCATAAAATTTTAATTTATTCATTAAGGCTCATAACCAGAGTATTGGCTCGATTATTGCTTTTAACTTTGCTTATTCACACCAAATTAATAATTTAGCTAATTCCAATCAGAACTATCAATAGCCATTTAACACCATTTTTTAACTCAATTGGTAAACCATAGATATGCGATTAACCCTCATGCTTTTTTTATTGCTCTCTACAATTACTGTGGCACAAAACAACTATCCACAAGATTATTTTAGAAGCCCGCTGGACATTCCTTTAATTTTATCGGGTACGTTTGCAGAGTTGCGCTCCAATCACTTTCACTCGGGGCTGGATATAAAAACGCAACAGCGTGTGGGCCTAAATGTGTACGCTTCGGCCGGTGGTTTTGTTAGCAGAATTAAGGTATCTCATTATGGCTACGGAAAAGCCCTGTACATTACGCACCCAAATGGTTACACCACGGTTTATGCGCATTTAAATAAGTTTTCGTCCGATATTGAGGCTTATGTAAAAAAGCATCAATATGAAAAGGAATCTTTTGAAATTGAATTGTTCCCGAGCACCGATGAATTAAAAATTGAAAAAGGCCAAATTGTTGCTTTAAGCGGAAACACCGGCGGTTCGGGCGGCCCACATTTACATTATGAGATTCGCGATAAAACGGAGCGTCCCATAAACCCCATGTTGTTTGGCATGGATATAAAAGATTCCATTAACCCGCTAATTTCTTCTATTTATGCTTATCCGATGGATGAACATTCATTTATAAACCAATCCAATTCCAAAACAAAACTGCGCTTAATCCCTATACAAAATGGCGATTATGTAGTTGAAAACATTGAAGCCATAGGCAATATTGGTTTTGGCATTGAAACCATTGACCGACAAAATTGGGCCGCCAATAAAAACGGGGTTTACAATATCCAAACCTTTGTTAATGGCAGTAAAAACTTCGAGCTCGATTTCAGTCGGTTTTCATTTAGCGAAACCAAGCACCTCAATAGACTTATTGATTACGAACATTACAAAACCCAAAAATCTCGGGTTCAAAAGCTATTCAATCAAAACAACCCTTTAAGTTTGTATAAAGATGTTTTAAACGATGGTGTTTTATCAATAAAAGATAGCACCCATTCGGTTTACAAAATAAAAGTGGGCGATTTTAAAAACAACAACACCTGGGCCACCATAAACATTAAAGGCAATAAAACAAATCGCGGTGAAGCGCTACCCAAAAAAACGACACCGTATTTTATTAATGCCAATGAAACCACCAATTTAAAAAAAGGAAAAGTATCGGTCGATTTATATAAAGACACCTTTTACGAAAATTTTTATTTGGATTTCGATGTAAAAAACGACACCCTTCTTTTGCACGAAGACATTATTCCAACTAAAAAAAGCTTTAAAATTTCTTATGATGTTAGTGCCTATTCCGATAAGGATAAAAGCAAATTATATATTGCTAAATTGATAGGTTACAAAAAATTTCCGGCATATTCTTCAACAAAAAAAATAGGCGATATTTTAACGACTTACTCAAAAAATTTGGGAGAATTCGCATTGGCAACCGATACCATAAGCCCCACCATAACACCGATAAATTTTAAAAAAGGACAATGGTTAAGCAACTTTAGATTTTTAAAAATTAAGATTGATGATGAACTTTCTGGCATATCAAATTATAGGGCAACCGTAAACGGAATATGGATTTTAATGGAGTACGATTACAAAACAAAAACCCTAACACACGATTTTAACGATGGGATGATTACGGAAACAAAAAATAATTTAAAGCTAATTGTTACCGATAATGTTGGAAATAATTCTACTTTTGAAACTGTGTTTTACAGGAAATAAATTTTCTCGCTTTTGAATTCAAGATTTTCACTTACAGCCATCCTTTTTTTATTGTTTCTTGCATTGGGCTATTCGCAAACGGCAACCCTTAAAGGTATTGTTTTAAATGAAGAAAATACGCCCGTTTCCAAAGTAAACATTAAAGCCGGAAGTGATGGCACCACCACCAACGAAAACGGATTTTACACTTTAAAAATTCCTGCAAACCAAGATATTACCGTTGAATTCTCTCATCTTGTTTATAAAAAAATAAGCATCACTTTCAATCTTAAAAATGGCGAAAGCCATGAGTTTAATCCCGTAATGAATACCACTGTTGCCCAAATTGCAGCCGTTGTCGTTTCTGGAAATCGCAGAAAAGATGTTGAAGGCGTGACTTCACTAAAACCCAAAACCATAAGAAAAATACCGGGTGCCAATGCCGGTGTCGAGAATTTATTATTAACCCTCCCCGGAGTTAGCAACAATAATGAGTTGAGTACACAATACTCGGTGCGCGGTGGCAATTACGACGAAAATTTGGTATATGTAAATGGCATTGAAGTGTATCGGCCGTTTTTAATTCGCTCGGGGCAACAGGAAGGTTTAAGTTTTGTAAATACCGATTTGGTGCAGAATGTCGATTTTTCATCGGGTGGATTTCAAGCCAAATACGGCGATAAATTATCATCGGTTTTAGATATTACCTATAAAAATCCGTATCAATTCGAAATCAATGCCGATTTAAGTTTATTGGGCGGTAGTCTTTCGTACGAAGACATAAGCAAAGACTCAAAATTCACAAGTATTGTTGGCATTCGCTACCGCGATAATGGTTTATTGGTCAATGCCAAAGAAACCGAAACCAATTATAATGCGGCTTTTGCCGATGCTCAAGCATTTTTAACTTATAAATTTACCGATAAATTCCAGTTGAGTTTTTTAGGAAACGCCTCATTAAACAAATACAATTACGAGCCACAAACGCGACAAACCAATTTTGGTACGCTGGCTGATCCGTTGGCATTATTAGTATTTTACGAAGGCCAGGAAAAAGACCAATATCAAACGCTTTTTGGCGCTTTGAAAGGCACTTATTTTGCAAACGACAATTTAACGCTTCATGCCATTGCATCAACCTATCACACCACAGAAGAAGAGTATTTTGATATTTTAGCGCAATACCGATTGGGAGAAGTAAACACCAATATTGGTGATGAAGATTTGGGCGAAGTTGAATTTAGCGAAGGTATTGGTGGACAATTAAATCATGGACGAAACGATTTAGATGCACTTATAACCACGATTGAGCATAAAGGCGATTTAAAAATTAATGACAACCGTATTGAATGGTCTGTTAAGTATACCAACGAAGATATTCGCGACAGCTTGGTGGAATGGGAGGTTATCGATTCCGCTGGATTTTCAATTCGTCCGCCACATATCGATGCTTTTAACGAGCAACCTTACACGCCGTTTGAAGGCCCCATTGAACCTTTTCAAAACGTGCGAGCCACAAACAACACCAAAATTAACAGGCTGCAAGCCTACGCCCAATGGAGCAAACGTTCTGTAATAGGAACCAGTGATGTTTGGTACAATGCGGGATTGCGAGTGCATAATTGGTCGGTTAATGGTGATGGCATTTCATCTTCTAATCAAATCGTATTTAGTCCGCGTGCGCAATTCGCCATAAAACCTTATTGGGAAAAAGATATGTTGTTTAGAATTGCAGGAGGCTTATATTATCAACCACCATTTTATAGAGAGTTACGAGATGCCGATGGCGTTGTTCAGCCCAATGTAAAGGCGCAACAATCGTTTCATTTGGTATTGGGAAATGACTACAGTTTTAAAATGTGGGAGCGCCCCTTTAAATTAACAACCGAGGCTTATTATAAATGTTTAAGCGATGTAAACCCTTATACTTTGGAAAACGTTCGCATCCGTTATCGCGCTAACAATTCCGCGAAAGCGTATGCCTATGGATTGGATATGCGTTTGAATGGCGAATTTGTACCGGGAACCGAATCGTGGTTTAGTTTTGGCTATTTAAAAACCGAAGAAAACATAAACAACAGAGGCTATATTGCACGCCCCACCGACCAACGTTTAAAGTTTGCGGCATTGTTTCAGGATTACGTGCCCAACATTCCGAGCATGAAAATGTACTTAAATTTGGTATTTAACACGGGTTTACCGGGTGGCTCGCCAAGTTATGCCGACCCTTATGAATACCAAAACCGTTTGCCATCGTACAAACGCGCCGATGTTGGTTTTCAGTTTGTAATTGTTGACGATAAAAAGCAATTTAACAGCGGTTGGAAAAAACCATTTAAGGAACTTACGTTTGGAGTTGAGATTTTTAACATTTTCGATGTTCAAAACTCCATAACAAATACTTGGGTGCGCGATGTGTATAGCAAACGCCAATATGCCATTCCCAACTTTTTAACACCGCGGGTTTTTAATGTGCGAACCACCATGAAGTTTTAATGTTTTTTTAACAGCCATTTTAAATTTTGTATTAAAAACAGTTATAACTTTGTATATGTAAAAGTCCGAAACGGACTTTTGGATGCTTTAACCCATGTTGCTTGAAATTAATAAACTACTAAAAACAGGGTTTGCAAAACCTTCAAAAGATGAAACAGCTTTTTAGAAATATTTTTACCTTAAGTGTTTTGCTTGTTTATAGCTTAGGCAATGTTATTTCTATACAACAGGTTGTTAGCAATTCGGTTTCAAGCGTTGAAAAGCATCAAGGCGATACCGTAAAAGACTCAGATGCTACAAAAGCACTTGTTTCTTATTTGTATTCGAATAAAGGTTTTATCGATAGCGTTTTCAACGATTTTTCTTTTGATTTTAATTTTGAAACTGAGGATTTTAAAACTTCGTTTTCGGCTTTAAAACACAAAGAACCGTATACGCAAAACAAAGTAAACACTTACCTAAATTATAGTAAACACATACAACCGGGGCTATCTATTAAGGCTCTGCTCTACCCGTTTCATACGTTTTCTTAAATTCCAGATTGCTTTTTATTTACGCTAATGGTCTGTTTGACTAATTGGCTCTATTATTTCATTTTAATTGGCAAAACAGCCAACTAATTCAACTTATAACAAATAAAAATTTCAATCATGGATACACAAGCCACAATAATTGGATTCATTATATTATTGATAGTCATAACACCTTTAATTTTAATACAAGCCTCTCAAAAAAAGAAAAAGAAACAGTCTAAAAAAGAGTTTTTTGAAGATGCTGAAAAACATCATTTAGACCTAACAACCGTCGATTTTTGGGGCACCTATTACGCCATGGCAACAGACGAAGTTGCTAATAAACTACTCTATTCCAAGATAATCAACGGCGTTCACAACACTGCAGTAATTGATTTAAGCTCGGTTAACTCCTGTAGTATTAAAAAAACCGAAAGACGCTTAAAAAACAAAACAACAAACAAATCTGAAACCGATAAAATAGATTTGGTGATTACTTATAAAACCCCTAAAAAACCGGCAAGCATTTTGGAGTTTTACAACATCGATGTAAATTTTGAAATGAGCAACGAATTCGATTTGGTAAAAAAATGGGAGGCTATGATTATCAGCAAATTGTTAAAAAATGTAAAAGCAGCCTAAAACATTGTTTTTTGTTAGTTTGATTGGTGACACGCTATATTGATAGTTTTTTAGTTTTCTATGTAATATGGCGTGTTGTTATTTAAAGAAACAGCAACCTCATTATTAAGGTTTTAAATTTAGTATATTTATGCAACTTCTTTTTAAAATCATATAAAACAAAAATGACCGAAGAACCCATTGTTATTAAAAAAGCAGAATTTAACCCAAAAATTAAATCGTACATCCTATATGTGGTTTCTTTTTTTTTGCTGATTTCCATTTTGGGCATCCCGATATTAATCGTTTGGATTTTAGGTCTCGGACAACACATTAGCAAACGGTTTTACGACAATTTGGAATGCCAATTGACAACCCGCCATTTAGAGTTTAAAAAAGGCGTGTTGTTTAAAGTTGAAAAAACAATTCCGTTGGAAAACATTCAAGATTTAACCTTTATTGAAAATCCGTTGTTAAAATACCTCGATTTGCGTATTCTTAAAATTGAAACCGCCGGCCAAAGCAACCCCAAGGGCAGTGATATGAAGCTTATTGGAATTATTGATTCCGGCAATTTTAAAAAGCAGGTTTTAAAACAGCGCGAGGCCGTTCAATCGAATTCAAAGAACAACTCACAATCTGTTTCTTCAAATGAAAAAACGAATATTTTACTTGAAGAAATACGCGATTTGCTGCACGACATCAAGCATAAATGAGGTTACATTTTAAATAAATTCACGCAAAACATCAACGACGTAATCTATTTCTTCCTTTGTATTATATATACTAAACGAAAACCGAATGGATGGTTTTTGCATATCGCTCTCATCCAATATTTCTGCCAACACATGAGAGCCTTTTGTGCTTCCGCTTTGGCACGCACTTCCTTTTGAGCAGGCAATGCCCTTTAAATCTAACTGAAACAACAGCATGCCGGCTTTTTCGGGTGCAACGGGCAAACACACATTTACTAAAGTATAAGTTCCCTTTTCCATATCACCTGAATACCCATTAAACTTTACCGATGGGACTTTTGCCATAAGCTGTTCGATAAAATATTGCTTTAAAGATTTAATATATTCAGACTCTTCGTCTAAATTATCGTAAGCCAATTTTATTGCCTCTTCGATACCCACAATATTATGCACACATTCTGTCCCTGCTCTATAACCGCGTTCCTGTTCGCCACCAAAAATTAATGGTTTTAAGCCCGAGTTTTTCCTAATAAAAACAAAACCCACGCCTTTTGGCCCGTGAAACTTATGAGCTGCGGCCGCTAAAAAATCCAACTTAACATCCTGTAAATCTAATTTGTAATGCCCTACCGATTGTACCGTATCGCTATGAAACATGGCGTTTTTTGCTGCACATAAATCGGCCACTTTTTTAATATCCAAAATGTTTCCGATTTCGTTATTAACATGCATTAAACTTACCAGAGTTTTTTCAGACGTATCAAGCAAAGTTTCCAAATGCGCATAATCTACGGTTCCGTTACCGTCAATATTCACATAACTTACCCTTATATTGTATTCTTTTTCAAGCTGATCGATGGTGTGCAAAACGGCGTGGTGCTCAATTTTTGAGGTAATGATATGCGCCACTTTTAGGTCGCGTACAGCGCTTTGCAACACTAAATTATCGGCTTCGGTGCCACCAGAGGTAAACACAATTTCGGCAGCCGATACATTCAAATAACCCGCAATTGTTTTTCTTGACTTTTCAATTAACGATTTAGACGATCTCCCAAAACTATGCGAAGATGAAGCGTTTCCGTAGTTAGCTCGCATCACTTCAGCCATTTTATCAATAACCTCATCACGAATTTGTGTGGTTGCGGCGTTATCAAAATATATCTGTTTCATCGATAATTAAAATTAAGCGGTTTAATAAGTGCCAAAAATACTTGAAATAAAATTATTAGCAATATGATACGTTATAAATAACAATTCCATTATTTTTGCCTTAAAACCCAAACTCATGCGTAAATTATTTTTTACTTTAATAGCCTTTAGTTTTGCTTGTTTTATGTCGTGTAGCGATGGCGATATTATTGATGTTGAACTGGATTTTGAGAATGATTTTTACGCAAAAACTTGTGGCACTTCAGACTTAGTGTTTTATAAGACCAAAAGCGATCCTTCGGAGTCTTTATCCGTGGTTATAAAATCGTTAACGCTAGATCAAATATTAAGTTTTACTGGTGCAGATACTTTAATAACAAAAAGCACGAATGCCTTTAATTACCGAACGTACAGCAATGAAAAAATAATAGGCAACGATTTGTTTTGTAACGATATTCCACCGTCGGACATTATAATTACAAAAGATTACGCAAGTACTTGCGATGCCGAAATAACGGCAACTTTAACCGAAGATGATAATGATGGAATTCCAGCGGCGTTGGAAGATAGAAACGGTGATGGTAATTTAGAAAACGACGATACCGATGGCGATGAGATTTGGGACTATATTGATGAAGATGACGACGGCGACAACGTACCCACAAAAGATGAAGATTTAAATGGTGATGGCGACTTTACCAATGATGATACCGACGGGGATGGCATCCCCAATTATTTAGATGATGACGATGACGGCGATGGCGTAAAAACCATAGATGAAGAAACCAACACCCAAAACCAAGACCCTACAGACGATATTACCAACCCCGATGTGGGGCCCGATTATTTAAACCCAGCTGTTGCCAATACAGACACACCAGCCACGGCATACAGAAAACATACCATTATTAAAACCTATGTGGTAACGTTGATGTTAAAGGGCATTGACATAGATATTTTATCGCAAGACCTTCTTGATTTTGGAGAGCTATCAGACAGCAAAACATCGGGCTCCAGAACCGAAACTCCGGATTTTAATTAGGAGCTACATTTTGGTAAATATAAACCTCGGTGGCACCTAAACCGTATTTTTGATAATTGGCATCGTAGAACTTTACATTGTTGTAGCGCCCAAAAAGATAATCCAGTTCCATTTTTAAAACGCCCTCGCCCACACCGTGGATAAAAACGATTTTTTGAATGCGGTTTTTAATGGCAAAATCCAATTGCCGTTGCGCCGTATTTAACTGTAAGGTTAGCATCTCGTGGTTTGTCATGCCTTTTGGAGATTTCACCAATTGATTGATGTGCAAATCCACTTCCATGGTAGGCTCGTAGCGCTCTTTAGCTTTTACTTTTTTTGAAGCTTTCTTTTTAGGCTGCTCTTTTTCAGAGATAACGGTATCAATATTTGAATGCGAAAACAATTCGTTTTTTAGCGTTTTATCAGATTTGTTTTTAACCAACTCTTCAGCCTTAAAATCCAATAAAAAACCATCTTCGGTTTCAATTGAAATTAAATCGCCATCAATCCGTGTTATCACCCCCGATAAATTTTCATCTAAAACCAAAACGGCATCTCCTAGTTTAAAAGCCTTCATTCATCCTCTTTATTAGTGTTAACAACATCTTCATCATCGGTGTTTTTACTCGGAATACCTCTAGAAATCCTATAAATTCCAATCATTAACACCATAATACCACCAATTAAAACATATTGATTTTGTTCGGTTCCAGCCTTGGAATATACGGCTATAACAGCACCTAGAATGATTAATATGTAATTAAAATATTTCATTTAAAAAGTCGCTTAAATTTAGGTTACCAAATTACACTAAAAAATAGTTTTAGTATCAATAAATGGCCGGTAAAATACAAGCGTCATAATCGTTGTAATGCACCGATAATCGGTATTTTGTATTTTATGTAAAAAAAATCTATCTTTGTTTTTTAGATAAACCTTTTTTATGCCCCATAAATTTACTTTTGTTTTATTGTTTATTACTGGCTTGTCTTTTGCACAAGACTTATATGTTGGCAACAACACTGAGCTTTATGCAAGGGATGTTGTGGTGTTTGTTAATAATGATATTAGGCTTGAGGCCCCAACATCGAACTTTTATTTGAGGGGCGACGCACAGCTTATTCAAAATACGAATATTAAGAATTCGGATGCTGGTGAGTTATCGGTTTATCAAAACCAAACCACGGGTATTTACGACTATAACTTTTGGTGCTCTCCAGTTGGAATAAGTTTAGATGGCACAACACGAGCTAACGTTTCTTTTCAGGGCGACAATTCAATACACGATCCGCAGGACCATACCGATTTAACAAACGTCACCTCGTCTGCATACTTATTTACAAATTCCCACAACGGAACAGCCACCCAACTCTCAAATTATTGGTTATATACTTTAAAAGATGGCGAAGGCTACTTTGATTGGGTACAGGTTTTTGATAACA
Organism: Hwangdonia seohaensis; assembly: GCF_031932625.1. NCBI lineage: Bacteria > Pseudomonadati > Bacteroidota > Flavobacteriia > Flavobacteriales > Flavobacteriaceae > Hwangdonia > Hwangdonia seohaensis. The sequence continues at coordinate 547,543 of NZ_JAVSCK010000003.1, read as the reverse complement.
ACCCGGTTACTACAGGCTATGGGTTTACACTAAAAGGAAGCCCAAACGCCAATAACGTTTTAGATTTTAGAGGCAGACCAAACAATGGAACCATTTTAGTTAGTTGTGCTTTTGACGGAATAGACGATGAACCAAATTCTGGCATACCCAATAGAGCTGAAACATTAACAGGAAACCCCTATCCTTCCGCATTGGATTTAAAGCTGTTTTTAATTAATGCTACAAATCAAACCGTTTTAAGTAGCGAGGTTTTTTTCTGGGAGCAAAAACCAAAAAACTCACATGCTTTAGCAAATTACGAAGGTGGATACAGCATATATACTCCGGGTGCCCCGGGTGATTTATCGGATAATGGTACATACGCAACCGCAGCTTTTGAAAGTTATAATTTAGATGGCAGCACAAATACCACAACCACTGGTAACACAACGGATTTTAGCGCAAATAACTCAAGGCGTTTTGCCGCAATAGGCCAAGGTTTTGTGGTAAGCAGTATTGGTTTGGGTGGGAATTTTGAATTTAATAATAGTATGCGCGTGTATTTAGCAGAAGACTCAACTCCTGGAGGTAACGGATCTGTTTTTGCAAAAGGAAATAAGGATAAAGAAGATTCGAAAAAAGATGTCGTTATAATGTCGCACAATAACGTAGACTATGCGACTATTTTAAAAAATCCAACAATTATTCCCGAAATAAGAATACATACGCGAGTTAACAATACTTTTTATAAAGAAAACGTGATTGCGTTTCGAAGTTCGACACCAAACAATGCAACTCACAATCGATTTTACGACGGTATAAATATTCATGCGTTAAGTTCAGATGCTTATCTGCTTTCTGAAAATCAAGAATTGGCTATTAAGTCTATTAATTATGACGCAACAACAAGAATCCCTTTTGGATTGAAAGCCGACCACGACAACATGCCATTCAGTATTAAAGTTAATGCGCTTAAAGATGTGCCTTCAGATGTAAATATTTTTATTTATGACAATTTGAATGGCACGTATACCGATATTAAAAATGCTTCGTTTGAAATAACTTTAGATGAAGGCATTCACAACAGCCGTTTCGAAATAACCTTTAACAGCAAAGCATTACATGTAGATGAGGCTACTTTTACCGATTTTAACATCTATCAGAACAACACCATTTCAGAATTAAAAATTATCAACCCCAATGCTTTAGATGTAAAATCATTCAACTTATTCGATGTTTCTGGAAAACAAGTTTTAAATCAAATTATTTCAGAAGTAAAAAACACTTATACCTTTTCAACAAAATCTTTAAGTGATGGTGTTTATATTGCGAGAATCCGTTTAAAAAACAACCAAGGGTACACTAAAAAAGTGGTTATTTCGAATAAAAACTAAACAGTAATTTAGTTTTAAAAAAGCGGTAGTTTACTTGCTTTTTTTCTAAATTTGGCAAAACTCAATCTTTTTTTTAATGCAAGCGCTTGAAGAATATATGCTCCCCTGTTTAAACAAAACGCTTTTTGGAATGGATTGCATGGGCTGTGGTTTGCAACGTTCAGTATCACTAATTTTCCAAGGTCATTTTGTGGAGGCATTTTATATGTATCCGGCCGTTTACAGCTTAATTTTACTTTTTATATCTATCGTAATAAATATTTTCTTTAAATTTAAACATTCAAATAAAATAATTACCATACTTGCAATTATATCGGTACTAACTATTATAACAAGTTTTATTATTAAATTAATCAATTAAAATTCACACATGGAACAACAAAAACTCAATCCAACTATTGTTTACGTATTAGCTATTTTAGGTCTTTTATGCTGCTGTTTTGGCGGTTTAGGTTTTATTCTTGCTGGTATCGCTTTTTTTATAGCCCACAGCAAATTAAATGCCGTAAAACTTAATCCCGAAAATTTTGAACCTGCAAGCATAAAAGCTATGAATACAGCTAAAATTGTAGCACTGGTTATTCTAATAATCAATATTTTATATTTAGTAATGACTATTTACAGAATATCGACTGTTGGTTGGGATGAACTCATGCAACAATCTCAAGATATGCTAGAACAAATGCAGAATAATTAACACCTATTATCACAATAAAAAAAGCCTCCAAAAAGCATTAAACTTTTGGAGGCTTTTTAATTTATAAGATTTCTTTTCGATTTGAAAAATCACAAGGTATTATTCTTGCAACCCAGGAATATCAACCATTTCGTTTACGTCTTTATCGTAATCGACACCATCAACCTTAAATCCGAAAAGGTTATAAAAATCGGTTTCGTAGCCTTTTAAATCACCAATATTTGGTAAGGTTTCGGTGGTTGCTTGTTTCCAAAGCTCTAAAACTTTCGCTTGAATATCGTCGCGCATTTCCCAATCGTCAATTCGTATTCTACCAGCTTCGTCCAATTCCAAATTTTCAGCATATAAACGGGCATTAAACAGACGTTCAATTTGCTCGATACAACCTTCGTGAATCCCTTCTTCTTTCATCACTTTATACAATAAAGATATGTATAAGGGAATTACGGGAATTGCCGAACTCGCCTGTGTTACCAAAGCTTTGTTAACAGAAACATAGGCTTGACCGTTAATAGCTTTTAAAGCATCGGTAATTTTAAAGGCCGTCGCTTCCAAATGATCTTTTGCGCGCCCAATAGTTCCTTTTCTGTAAACCGCCTCGGTTAGTGATGGCCCAATATAAGAATAGGCTACCGTTTTAAAATCTTCAGACAGAACACCCGCAGATTTTAAGGCATCGATCCACATCTGCCAATCTTCGCCACCCATTACAGCAACGGTATTTTTAATATCCTCTTCTGTCCCGGGTTCGATAGAAATTTCCTTGACTTCACCTGTGTGAAAATCTACCGTGTTATCAGTAAATGTTTGTCCGATTGGCTTTAAAACCGATTTAAAACGCTCGCCGGTATCGGGATGCGTACGAACCGGTGATGCTAAACTGTAAACCAACAAATCGATTTCGCCTAAATCGGATTTAATCAAATCAATGGTTTGCGCCTTTATTTCGTTTGAAAAGGCATCGCCGTTAATACTTTTGGCATACAGACCATCTTTATGCGCTTGGGCTTCGAAAGCGGCACTGTTGTACCACCCTGGAGATGCCGGCCGACCTTCGCTTGGTGGTTTTTCAAAAAAAGCACCAATGGTTGCCGCGTTAGAGCCATAAGCTGCGGTAATTCTTGATGCCAAACCAAACCCTGTGGAAGCTCCAATAACCAATACTTTTTTGGGCCCATTTTTAACGGGTCGTTCTTTTACGTATTCAATTTGATTTAATACGTTTTGTTCGCAACCTGTTGGGTGCGATGTTAAACATATAAAGCCTCTTGTTTTTGGTTCTATTATCATAAATTTCGTTTCTAAATGTGTAATGCCCTATCCTCCGTGGCCGCTAAAGCAGCTTCTTTAATGGCTTCCGTATATGTTGGATGCGCATGCGACATACGTGATACATCTTCCGCTGACGCCCTGTATTCCATAGCTACAACTGCTTCAGCAATCATATCCGCGGCACGAGCGCCAATCATGTGAACACCTAAAATCTCATCTGTTTTTTTATCGGCCAAAATTTTAACAAAGCCATCTAAATCCATACTCGCTCTACTTCTACCTAAAGCACGCATAGGGAATTGACCGGTTTTGTAATCGACTCCAGCGTCTTTTAGTTCTTCTTCGGTTTTACCAACGGCAGCAACTTCTGGCCATGTGTAAACCACTCCGGGAATTAAGTTATAATCGATATGTGGTTTTTGTCCCGCCAAAGTTTCGGCAACAAACACCCCTTCTTCTTCGGCTTTATGCGCTAACATCGCGCCTTTAATAACATCGCCAATAGCGTAAATGTTTGAGGCACTGGTTTGTAAATGATCATTAACTTCAACTTGACCTTTATCATTCAGCTTTACGCCCGCAGCTTCGGCGTTTAAACCATCTGTATATGGGCGACGCCCGACAGATACCAAGCAATAATCGCCCTTAAATTCTACTTCTTCACCTTTTTTGTTATCTGCTTTTACAATTACCTCATCGCCTCTTCGCTCAACAGATTTTACTTTATGCGACGCGTTGATTTTAAATTTCTGCTTTTTTAGTACCTTGTTTAATTCTTTTGAAAGACCAGCATCCATGGTTGGGATAATGCGATCCATATACTCAACCACTGTAACTTCTGCGCCCAATCTTTTATAAACCTGACCCAGCTCCAAACCAATAACGCCTCCGCCTATTACGATTAAATGTTTTGGAATTTCTTTTAATTTTAAAGCTTCGGTTGATGTAATGATGCGCTCTTTATCCAAATTGATAAACGGCAGATTTGATGGTTTACTGCCCGTGGCAATTATGGTGTTTTTGGTTTCAATCTCGGTAGTTTCCTCGCCCTTGATGCTAATATGTGTTGCATCCTTAAAGCTTCCTAAGCCCTGATATACATCAATCTTATTTTTCTTCATTAAAAAATCGATGCCACCCGTGGTTTGGTCGACAACGGATTGCTTACGTGCAATCATTTTTTCTAGGTTGACTTTTACATCGCCAGGGATTTCTATGCCGTGTTCTTCAAAATGCTTCACCGCATCTTCGTAATGGTGCGACGAATCTAAAAGCGCTTTACTCGGAATACATCCCACGTTCAAACAAGTGCCTCCTAGTGTTGCATATTTTTCAATTATTGCCGTTTTCATCCCTAATTGTGCGCAACGTATTGCTGCAACATATCCGCCAGGACCTGAACCAATAATGGCTACATCGTATGATTTCATATATTCTGTTTTGTTATTCGTTATCAAATCGAACACAAAAGTACAAATGTTTTAATTGGAAGGCAATAGTAAACCCTAAAGAGATAGAATTAATGGTAAGTTGGTTGCAAACTGTTTTTAATTATTTACAACAGTTCACTATGTTCCGAAATGATTAAAGCATAATTAATATTATTCATCTCAATTAAATCTTTTATTTTATTTGAAACCGATTTAAAATTTTGGTCATCATTTTTAAGACCATAAGCTTTTGACAACCAATGTAAATAATAAGGGTTGTTGGCATCCAAAGTGTTTAATAAACCTATGGCTTTGTCGTGATTTTTCTCTTTTAGGAAAAGTCTCGCTCGGAGTAGTTTCATATCATCAGAAGGATTTTTGTTGTTTTCAATTATAATTTTTGCTGCTTCATCATTTCCTTTTAAAATATGGGCGAATGCCATAAAATATTCTTCTAAACCTAAAACATTATCTATTGTCTCTTGTCTTGTAATGTTAGTTTTTACAAAATTTTTCCAAGCCATAAAGCTTTGCACTCCTTCGTCTGGTTGGTTGTTTTCAAAATAAAGTCTGGTTATTCGAGAATGGGTTATAAATTGATGGAATATAGGCTCTCTTTTATTTTCTCCTGAAAGGCTTTCTGAATTTTGTTGGTTTAAAACCACGATTGCTGAATCTATTTTTTGCTCTATTAAATAACCACATACTTTTGATCTCCACTTATGGCGGTACTCGTAGTCGCTTAATTCAAGAGTATCCAAAGGTTTTAAAAAATTTCTGGCCTCTTTAAAACGATGTAAAAAACTTAAGTTAGCACTCATTCCCATATACGCCCAAGGGGCATTTGGGTTAATTTTCAAAACGCTTTTATAGGCTTCAATTGATTCTTTATAGCGATGATCCCGCATTAAAAGTTCGGCATAAGTATCTCTTGGGTTTACATGATTTGGGAGAAAAGCGATGTAGTCTTGTATCACTTTCTCAGCATTTTTAAAATCTTGCTTTGCCATGTAAGCATAAGCTAATTCGTTATAATGCCGCGACACTTTCGGGTTGATTTTTAAGGCTTTTTTATAATAATGGATTGCAGAATCTGGTTGATTTACGCCGTGATGAAGGTTTACAAAACCAAACATATAATTTGCGTTTTCGTCCTTGGGGAACAGCTTTACCACGGTTTTAAAACAATCGTATTCTGATTTTCCATCTTGTGTCCCATAAAAATTGTTTCTTGCCAAAATCCAAAGTTTTTCTCCTTCGGATAGTTTATCGAGGTGTTGCATTGCTTGTTTAATATGCAATCGTCTTTTGGCAAAATCGTCCTTTAACATGGCTAATCGAATATGTGCCAGAGCAAATGTTGAATCTAACTTTATGGCATTTTCATATTGTTTTTCTGCTTCATCTGTTTTTAATAATCCTTCAAATTCAACGGCGTGCAGAAACATGGTTTTTGCTTCATTTGATTGCGTTGTAATTGGAATTTTATCATTAGTTGTAGTGCATTTAAAAAGTGCAATTGCCATAAAAGTAACTTGTAATAATTTCATCTTAAAAAGGTTTTTGAAAATTTAACAACAACGACTTGATTGTTGGTAAATGGCGGTTTTGGCGTTAACGCATCTCTATTTATATTGACATTATGGTTGTAAACAAGATATAAATCCGTGCCCTCTGTTGGGTTGTACCTAAAGCGTAAATTGAGACCTGCTTTATTTGACCGTGTATCGTATTGCATATAGCTGTTGAGTGACGCTTTGGATGAAAAATTAAGTTTTAAACGCGAAAAATACCGACTCAAATTTAACTTTCTTGAGGCATTATTAGTGGTGTAAGTCACTGGAAAACTCAACCTGTTATATCTTACTCCCAATTCCGCTTTAAAGGTTTTACTAAAATCGTAGGTCACATTGACATAAGTAGTTAACTGTTTACCACCGTAAAAATCGCCAAATTCCACATCTAAATACAATTGATATGGTTTTGCGTTTCCTGTGCTAATAAACGGGTTCATTTTCCACATTTGGTAAGCTCCCATCGGAACAGCAACATCCTCCGCTATTTGCCATGACGCATATAAATTATCTTCGAGGTACATGGGCATAAAGGCAGACAGCTCGTAGCCTTTTTTGTGCGTTGCCGTAACATAAAAATTGGTTTGAAACACCTCATGCGCACCATTGGACGACAGCCAATATTTAGTTATGTAATGCCCAATTCTAAAATACCTTAAAAACGTTGGATTGGCATACGTTTTTCGCCAGCCATTGTTCAGCGTAAGCCGTTTGGTGTTGGGGCGTTCCACAAACCCCAATTCTGGGTTAAAATTTTCGGTATATTCCCTAAAATAATAATCTATGCCAAAACCGTTGGGACGAAATGTGTTAACGGCCGCTCCGTACATGGGTTTCCAGTTTCCAGTTTGGGTGTCAAAAGTCGCGGCAACCGTAAACCGGGATCTTATAATATCTGTAAACCTTATATTGGCATCAATGGCCAAAAGGTGGTTACTCTCGTCTTTATTAATTTTATTGGTGTTTAATATGCCAATATTTGAACCTTTGGAACCAATGGTTTTTCGCAACCGAGCAACACTCATATTATTTGACAACGCAATGCTTTCAACCTTATGGGTTTGCATACTCAACATGCCGTATTGCCACTTCGAGCTATTACCTGTAAACCTAATACCCCCGATGATGGGGATTGCCGAACCATTTTCGATACCTATTCGCCTTGAATTGAACAATCGGTGATCGAACTGGTTGGAGTTGAACAAATCTGCATTTTCTAAAAAGAATAACCGCTTTTCCGGTAAAAAAATGGGGAATCTTGAAATATTGACCACCCTATCGTCTACTTCAACTTCTGCAAAATCTGTATTCAAAGTAAAATCAATGGTGCTATTGGCCGTGGGTTTATATTTAACATCCAAACCCATATTACTTAATATTTTATCTAAAGTTTCGTTAACTGTGTATTTTTTTCGCTCTAAAAAAGTGGTTTGATTTTTATAGGCCGTACCGTTTTCATTTAATAGATTCTGACTGATAAAATTCCCTTTTAAATACGGAGTGATATAAAGCGGTTTTGAAATTGGTAGATTTTGAAATTGTACTTCTTCCGAATTACTGAAATGATAATGAGCCGATGCAACTTCCGTGTTGTTTTGCGGTGAAATAACACGTTCGTTTTTCTCTTTATATTTTACAATAGCTTTAATGCGCATTGTATTTATAGTAGCAGCTTGGTAGCGCAACGACGAAAACGGAATACGTATTTCTGTACTCCAACCATTATTATTTATTTTTGATGCAGCGCTCCAAAAGGTGTTCCAAGAACTATTGAAATCCTCGCCATTTCTGCTAATTTCTAGATCTTGCCTGGTCCCTAAAGGGTTTGTTCTAAAAACCAAGGTGTTAAGTTTATCATTATAAGAATCAATATAAAACTCAAAATAATCATCGTCTGATTGTGCTTTGTCGCGCTCTAAAGTAGTTGCGAAAATCTCTGAAGGATTGGTAAACGGAATATTGGCCGCGATAAAAAGATACTGCGTATTATAAAGCAATTTTACAATGATTTTTTCCGAAGTACTGGCGCCCAAATTGGGTTCTATTTGCTTAAAATCGGTAAGAACAAAAGCATGTTGCCATTCGGCCGGATCGATAAAACCATCTAATTGGATCGGTGCTGTTGCTTTTGGGATTTCAGTTTGAGAAAACCCCGCATTAGTTAAAATAAAAAAAGCAATAAAGAGGCTTCTAATACGCATAGATAGTATTTTTTGATTGATGAAACTATTGTATTTAAGCTATACTTTTTTTGCCACTAAAACGAGGTCTGGCTCTCTTACCTCAAGGGAAACAACCTTTCGGTTTTCCTTGTTAAAATGAATTGATACCGTTGGAAACTTATTGTATTTAAACACATTTTCTTTAACCCGATATAAAGCACCGCCAAAAGCACCTAGGCTTCCCAAGGTTAACATTTTTCTCATATTAAGCTTAACTGAAAAGCCATCATTTTCGCCATCTCCGTATTTGTAATCCCCTAAGTAGTTTTCCTTATCCTCTGGTTCGTTCAAAAAAACTTCTCCGTTAGCGTTTCCAAGTGTTCCTAAGTAACTTATAAGGTTTTCAGAGTTTGAAATTTGCTTTGAGGTCATTTTATCTTTCATTCGTAAACCAGCTTCGGCATGCTCCAATAAACTGATGCCGTGCGGTCCATAATTTTTCTGGATTCCCGGGTAAAATTCTATCATGTTTTTTACGATTTCGAAAGCCCCCAAAATAGCAAAAGTGAATATGTTGGGTTTTGCACCTTTACTTATTAAATAGGTAACAATATCGCGACGACCAACATGCGATGCCGCACCAATGGCCGTTTCCCAATCGCCAAAACCCCAATCCCAAGTCGCTCTAGATAGTTCTGGGCGTTTATCGACCAATTCCCTTACACGGTTTAAATCAAAATGCGACTTACCCACAACCTCTGAAACAATATCCTCGTGAATGGCGGGATAGCGATAAAACAAATCGTTTATATTTTTTGGTTGTCTTTTGCTTTCAACCGTAGTTTTAGCATATGCAACATTTGGAATTGCCACTGCCAAAGCCCCGAAAATAGAACTTTTTACAACTGCTCGTCTTGATATATAATTATTGGTTTTCATGGATACGTTTTCTTGTTTATTTAAACCGGTTTTTTAAAGACCTCCAAACCAAATGTAGAATTAACTTCCTTTAAAAAGTGAGTTTTTATACCAACATCAACCTTTCTTATGTAAAACAAACCATAGGGCATTTATTAACAATTCACATAAAAAACAAACCACTTCGCATAAAAGTTGTGCTTAAAAATAAATCTCTACTTTTATTCCAATAGATTTGTTATTCTGATCCATCCAAAAATGTCTAAAAAAACTATTTTATTTCATGTTCTATTTTGGGTTCTGTTAATGCTTTCATTCGCCATTTCAGAATGGAATTATCGCAACACATTTATTGATGCGATTGTTTTTGAGTTCTTATTCTTACCAATAAGAATGATTGCTGTTTATATTAATTGGTTAGTGTTTATTCCTAAATTTCTATACACCAATAAACATACACACTACGCTACAGCCATAATTGTTTTGCTTTCGGTATTAGCCATAACACAAAGAGTTTTTGTGCTTTACTATGGTTATCCGCAATTTTTTCCTGAATGGACGGTAGGGCAACATATACATGTTTTTAAGTTTACAAGTTTAGTGCAAGTTGCATTAATTATTGCAACGCCATTAGCGATTACAACCGGTTGGAAATTGTTTGTAGACCTTAAAGAAAAGGAGCAGTTTACTAAAGTATTAGAAAAGGAAAAAACAGATTCTGAGCTCAAGTACCTAAAATCGCAAATTAATCCGCACTTTTTGTTTAATACTCTAAATAATATTTATGGATTATCATTAGAAAACTCAAAAAAAACCTCAGGTCTTATTTTAAAACTTTCGGACTTTTTAAGCTTTTCTTTATATGAAAGTAATCAGAAATTAATTCCGCTGGAAAAAGAAATTGCATTGATGAACGATTTTATCGCCCTGGAAAAAAGCCGTTTTGAAGATCGTGTGAAAGTGGTGTTAAAATTATCAAAAAACAAAACAAGTGATATTTTAATTCCGCCTTTAATATTAGTACCCTTTGTGGAGAATGCTTTTAAACACAGTCTAAAGAACGAAACCGAAATGGCAACTATTCATATACATTTATCCGTATCAGAAAAAAACCTGAATTTTGCAGTTACAAATTCCAAACCATTGGATTCTGGGATTTTAAGCAAAAACAAAGGTTTAGGCTTAATCAATATCAAAAAACGCTTAGCCATTATTTATGAAGATAATTACAGTTTACATATTAATGAACAACCCGATTCTTACACTATTAAACTCCATATTAAAACAGCATGACACAAACTTGCATTATAATAGATGATGAGAAAACGGCGCGAAATATTATCAAAACATATATTGCAGACGTGTCTTTTTTAGAACTAAAAGGGGAGTTTAAAAACGCTATTGAAGCTCTAGAATATTTACAAGATTACAGTGTTGATTTGCTGTTTTTGGATATTGAAATGCCCAAACTTTCTGGATTAAATTTTGCAAAAATATTAGATTCGGACAGTCAAGTAATTTTTACCACAGCGCACAGAGAATTTGCTTTAGATGGCTTTGAGTTAAACGCCATAGATTATTTATTAAAACCGTTTTCGTTTGATCGGTTTTTAAAAGCGGTACAAAAAACGCATGTTAAAACCCAAATAACAAAAGACGACAATCCTATAGACTACATGTTTGTAAAGGTAAATAAGCAAATGCTGAAAATAGATTTTGACGTTTTACTTTACATTGAAGGATTGAGCAATTACGTAAAAATACGAACCCACGAAAACTCATTTGTGGTTTACGATAAACTTAGCGCATTAATTAAAAAACTGCCTGCAAATCAATTTATAAGAATACACAAATCTTATATTATTAACGTTTCACAAATCAAATTATATACAAAGGAATTTGTGGAAATTGGGGGTAGGCATATCCCTGTAAGTTCAACTTATAGGGCGTCGTTAATGGCACTTCTTGAAAAGCATTAGCGTTTATTTTATTGCCGTTTCCAAATCACAATCGCCTCGTTTGTCCATGATTTCGATTTCGGGTTGTAATCATAACTTACCGATTGCATTTCATTCTCGCTTAGTAAGATATGCGTGTCTTTAGGTTTTAAATATTCACCACCATAATAAAAAAACGACATTTCGCAATGGCGTTCGGTTTCTGTCATACTCACTTCCCCAATGGCATAATACAAACCATCCCTAGAGCGTTGGTAAAATATGTTCTTTTTTTTTATCTGGCGCATAGAATTCTGAGAACTTCCAAAACGGTATTGTGTCATTTTTGGTGTTGACACCCAATATATCCGCATCAATTTTAAGCGGTTCTGATTGATAAACTTTTAAAAATCATTCGGTTTATTAACGTCGTACTTTGGATTTTTAGCAATCCAAGTTCCAGAATCTTTGGATAGTTTATCAAAAAAAACTTCATGCTGTGGCTGAATGGAATCTTTGGTTTGGGCCATTCCAAAAAGGGATATTAAAAATACCATATTTGCAACTATTAGTTTTTTTAAACTAAAATAAATTTACGTATAAGGTATAAAAACCATTATGTCAACCCCCATTAATTAATACGTAATTAACATATTTTATAATCTGTCGAAACTATTCATTATTTTCAATAACCTTTAAAACCCATTCCAATTCGGTATCGATATTCATTTTTCTATCTTCAATAGTTGGTGTAATTTCAACATCTGGTTTTACGCCATAACCGTCGGGATGCTGTTTTTGTGGGGCTTCAATTTGCATTAAGCCCATCCGTACTTTAAGTTTTGATGTTGGCAATTGGTATAATTTATAAATGCCCGCCACGGTTCCGTTGTATGCGCCACCGGTTTCTTCGCCTACAAAAACAGCGCGTTTATTGGCCTTTAGATGTGTTGATAAAAGTGAGGATGCCGAAAACGAATTCCCATTAATCAATACATACACGGTGCCTTTAAAATGCAACGGATTGGGGGCTTTTATTTTTGAAAATTTATTGAATCGGTAATACAGCTTGCCATCTTTTTTCTTGGTCTTTAACAAATTGTGGGTTACTATGATGGGCGATAACAATCCGCCAACAATTTTAAGACCGGTTGACGAGGTGTTGCTCATTACAAACTTCATAAAAGGAATTCTGCTATTGACTTCGCTTTCGGTAATAAATTGATAGTTTTCATCGGTTAAATACGAGTATAGCTTATCGATTTCCGCAATGCGTCCACCGCCATTATCACGCAAATCCAAAATAAAATATTTGGTTTTAGCCGAATCCAATTTTGCAAAATTTTCCTCGTAAAACTCTTTGAATGGCCCGTTACCAAACCCTCTTATTTTCATAAGGGCAATAGTGCTGTCTTTTCCAATAAAATCAAAATTGCGCGTGTATTGTTTTCTACTTGCAATATAACCGTGCTTTTTGTTGAATTTCCGTTTCTTTTTTCGAGCAATCCGATTGGCTTTTTTTTCTGCTTTGGTCAGTTTTTTAGGTTTAACCGTTTTGGTGGAATCGCTTTCAGCATCCTTTTTTTTGTCTTCTTTTTTTAAGCGTTTAAAGGTTTTTACAAAAGTTGAATCTTCATTTTTAAACGTCACTTTCAAACTATCTACAAAGCCTTTGTTTCTGTAATAAAAGGTTTTAAAATTCTTGCCAACAAACCGATTGTGTAGCGTGGTGTTATAGCCATCGGAAGCAAATTGGGTTTTGTAGATATCGACTAAATTTGAAGCGGAATCATTTTCAATCTTAACCACTTCGTTTCCAACCAATGTAGAGTCTTTACCTCGTGTATTTTTGACGTAAAGTTTATGGTTTAAATATTCGAAATCCAAATCGTAAAATTCAAATTTTTTCTTTTTCAACAACTTTCTCTCCTTTCTGGTAAACCTTTTATTTGCCGAACCTACCGAAACATGACCCTGCCTCACGTTTGTAACAACGGGCGCCAGTATTTTGTAGAATTCACGCGAAGTCATCGGCTGTTTTATCGTCGTTTTTAAGCTATCGAATTTAAAATCCAAAACGGATTTGGAGGTATATTGATACAGTTTTGGGTGGTGTTTTTTAAGCTGATTATAGAGTTTATCCACATCGTTTTGCAAATCTTCAACCGTGTGTAACGCTTTAATTTGCTCGTTATAAGTTTTAACGCTACTACAAGAAGTAACAACGAGCAAAACACTAAATATCAGAAAGAATTTCTTCATTCAAAAAAAATAATCACGTTTAAGGCAACTAAAGTAATTGTAATTATTTTAATTTAACAGAACAAGCCCATTAAAAACATTGAGACACGAATTTCACGGATTTCCACGGATTATTTGAAAAAATCTAAAGATTTTTCTATTTGTGCAATCATTTTACCAATTTTAAATGAGTTTAACTTACTTATTTGTGTTAATTAGTGAAATTAGTGTCACAAAAAATAGTGCTGTTGGTTTTATTGAACTCATTCTTTTTAATTTTAAATTAACCTTTAACTTTTAAGTAAAATCGTTTAGCTTTGTGCTCCATGCAAAAAACCATTAACATACAAAATAAAAAAGCGCGCTTTCAATACGAAATATTGGATAAGTACACCGCTGGAATTGTGTTAACCGGAACCGAGATTAAATCCATTAGAAGCAGCAAAGCCTCCATTGCCGAAAGTTTTTGTGAGTTTAATGAAAAAGGCGAACTTTTTGTAATTAACATGACCATTCAAGAATACGCTTTTGGCAATTATTACAACCACCGTCCCAAAGCCGAAAGAAAATTGCTTTTAAATAAAAAGGAATTAAAAAAACTAAATAAAGAAGTCCAGAATACGGGATTAACCATCATTCCATTGCGTTTATTTATCAACGATAGAGGGTTTGCCAAATTGGAAATTGCCTTGGCAAAAGGTAAAAAATTATTCGACAAACGCGAAACCATAAAAGACCGCGACAATAAACGCGATTTAGATAGAGTTAAGAAAACTTATAGATAAATTCCCATTTTAATGCGAATGACAATTCTTTGAATGCATTGATATAAACAGCAATGAAATTTTTTTAAATTTAAGACTATCTTAACGCTTCAATTATTGTTAAATTTCTACTTTGTATTCTGTAAAACCTCGAAAAATTTTCAATATGAAAAAACTTGTTACCACATTATTAATTTGCCTATTAACCTTTACCATAAACGCCCAAGACAATGCCGAAAAGGAAATAGATTATTCTAACAAGGTAAAAACCTTAGATAGCATTATCGGTACATTATACGATGTTATTTCCGGCGAAAGAGGCGAAGCTAGAGATTGGGCACTTTTTAAACATTTGTTTAAACCCAATGCTAAACTAATTCCTTCAGGAAAGGATAAAAAAGGTGTTTACAAAGTGCGGTACATGAAACCGGACGACTATATTAAAAGTTCGGGCAAATGGTTGGTTGATAACGGTTTTTTTGAAAAAGAAATACACCGAAAAGTTGATGCCTTTGGTCATATTGCCCAAGTTTTTAGCACCTACGAAGCTTATAAAAGTGAAGGGGACGAAAAACCTTTTATGCGCGGTATTAATAGTATTCAACTATTTTATGATGGTTTGCGTTGGTGGATTGTTAATGTTTTCTGGACCCAAGAAACCAAAGACCAACCCATGCCTAATATTTATCTCCCAAAACAATAAATTCCATGACTCAGCATTCCAAATTTAAAACAGCTATACTCACTTTTTGTTTAACCATCACAACCGTTTTGTCCGTTGTAGCCCAAGAAAAAGCAACGCCTATTTTTAAAGATGGTGAAGCTCAAATAGTCGAGGCCTTTAATACCCCGGATAAATGGATTCGTCATGATTTATTTGTCGAAACGACTTTCGATACCGATGGCGATGGCAAACTAGATCGCATGCATGTTGGTGTAACCAGACCATATCAAACCGAAACCGAAGGTTTAAAGCTTCCCGTTATTTACGAAACCAGTCCGTACTACGCCGGGGTTGCCCCAGATGTTGATGGTGTTTTTTGGGATGTAAAGCACGAATTGGGTGCTATGGAAAAAGCAAGGGTACACCCCGAAGTTACCCGATTGGGCGAGCGTCCCATTATTTCAAATTCGCAAATTCAAACTTGGGTGCCTCGAGGCTATATTGTGGTACATTCATCATCTCCCGGAACAGGTTTATCCCAAGGTTCGCCAACGGTTGGTGGCGATAACGAATCCTTGGCTCCAAAAGCGGTTATCGACTGGTTAAATGGTCGTGCAAAAGGCTATACTGAAGCTTACGGCGGTGAAGAGGTTGAGGCGTTTTGGACCACCGGAAAAGTGGGTATGACGGGAACATCGTACAACGGCACACTTCCCTTGGCAGCCGCAACCACGGGCGTTGAAGGCTTAGAGGTTATTATTCCTGTGGCACCCAATACGTCTTATTATCATTATTACCGTTCCAACGGATTGGTGCGTTCTCCGGGTGGTTATTTAGGTGAGGATATCGATGTGTTATACGATTATATCCATAGTGGTGGAGAGGAATCTATAATCCCAAACAGTAATGCAACTATTAATGATGCCCATATTCCTAAAGCATTTAAAAACAAAAGAGCGTATAGCAATGCCATGGTTCGCGATATGGAAATGAAAAATGGCATGGATAGAATTACGGGCGATTATAACGATTTTTGGGCAGGTCGGGATTATTTAAACGATATGGCACCAATGAAAGCCGCATTGTTAATGGCACACGGGTTTAACGATTGGAATGTAATGCCGGAACACAGTTACCGCATTTATAAAAAAGCCAAAGACATGGGCTTAACCACGCAAATATATTACCATCAATTCGGTCATGGTGGACCACCACCAATAAGCATGATGAATAAATGGTTTACACAATATTTACACGGTATTGACAATGATATTGAAAACGAACCCCATAAAGCGTGGATAGTTCGCGAAGGCGACAAAATGGACGAACCAACTGCTTATAAAGACTACCCAAATCCTGAAGCAAAACCAGTAACGTTGCACTTAACATCCGGCACTCCAAAAACAGGCGGTTTAACCACAACAAAACCAACAAAACAAGGCAAAGAAACGTTGGTTGACAATTACTCGTTTACCGGTGAAGCGTTGGCGCGAGCAGAAATTACGAACCACCGTTTGCTGTTTGTAACACCCAAACTAACAAAGGATGTTCACATTTCGGGTGTACCACAAATCACCATTAAATTGGCTAGCAACAAACCTGCTGCAAATTTATCGGTTTGGTTGGTATCACTGCCTTGGAATGACAGCAGACGCGCAAAAACAACCGATAATATTATTACCCGTGGATGGGCAGATCCTCAAAACCATAAATCGTTAACCGAAAGCAAACCTTTAAAACCCGGTAAGTTTTACGACGTTACTTTTGATTTACAACCAGACGACCAAATCATTAAAGCAGGGCAACAAATTGGATTGATGATTTTTTCAAGTGATAAAGAGTTTACGTTGCACCCAAAACCAGGAACAGAATTGACCGTTGATTTGGATGGAACGTACTTGGTTTTACCTGTTGTTGGTGGGGCTGATAGCTTTAATGAAGTTTTTGGCAACTGATAATCTCGATTTATTCATTTAGCTTAGGTTATAAGGTGTTGATGTTAATCCAAAAAAATAATAAAACGAGTGAAAAAGACAATATTTGAAATTACCAAGATGGACTGTCCTTCGGAGGAAAATCTAATCCGAATGAAATTGGATGGAATTTCAAGCATTGCAAATTTGGATTTTGATATTCCTAATCGAAAATTGACCGTTTTTCACAATGGAGAAATCGACCAAATCGAAAAATCTGTTATCGAACTGAATTTAGGCGGAAAAAAAGTATCGACTGAACATACAGACCAAACGGAATTTAAAGAAAATGCAAACCAAAAAAAGATACTTTGGTCTGTACTTGCAATAAATTTTGCCTTTTTTATTATCGAAATGACAACGGGAATCATTTCAAAATCCATGGGACTTGTTGCCGATAGTTTGGATATGCTTGCCGATAGTTTTGTGTACGGAATTAGTTTGTTTGCGGTTGGCGGAACTTTAATTAAGAAAAAGCGGATTGCAAAACTTGCTGGATATTTTCAAATCACGCTTGCGATTATTGGATTTGTAGAAGTTTTAATAAGATTTTTCGGAGATGAGAAACTCCCCGATTTTTCGACAATGATTATCGTTTCGATTTTTGCACTTATTGCAAACGGAATTTGTCTTTACATTTTACAAAAGTCCAAAAGCAAAGAAGAGGCACATATGAAAGCGAGTATGATTTTCACCTCGAATGACGTGATTATAAATTTAGGAGTAATAATTGCAGGAGTTTTGGTAAATTGGTTAAGCTCAAACAAACCTGATTTAATTATTGGCACAATTGTTTTTGTGTTGGTAGTTCAGGGAGCATTTCGGATACTGAAATTGGGTAAATGAGCGGACTGAACACTGAAATCCTTAATTCCTATCCTCCAAAAGCGGTACAAAACGAAACTCACCAAACTCGTGTTGTTCAAATTCCTTTGGTCCTTTTCTAATAAAAAGCGTCATAATTTGCACATCATCGCCCACGGGTATTACAAGCCTTCCTCCTATTTTTAACTGGCTCAATAAGGGTTTTGGCACAAACGGTGCGCCGGCGGTAACAATAATACTATCAAAAGGCGCTTCTTCCGGTAGGCCTTTGTAACCATCGCCAAAAACGAGTTTTTTAGCACGATACCCCAATTTTGGTAAAAACTTACTGGTTTTTTTAAACAGTTCCTGCTGGCGTTCAATACTAAAAACCTTAGCTCCCAATTCGCATAAAACAGCGGTTTGGTACCCGCTGCCCGTACCAATTTCCAAAACCTTGTCGCCTTTTTTAACTTCCAACAATTCCGTTTGAAAAGCCACCGTATAGGGCTGCGATATGGTTTGGTCTGCCGCAATAGGAAACGCTTTATCTTGGTAAGCATGGTCTAAAAAACCAGAGTCCATAAACAAATGCCTTGGTATGTTTCCAATAGCCTTTAAAACCGCATCGTTGGTTATTCCTTTGTTCCTTATAACGTTAACTAACTGCTGTCGTAATCCTTTGTGTTTAAATGTATCTTTCAATGGTCAGGTAATTTTCAAAGCTAAATTAAGCAAAGATTTTTAAGTTAAATCCATTTTAATCACTATTTCTTTTAAGTGTCAATAAAGCAAAAAATTAGATGGAAATAATCAATTTCTTGTGTTAAATATCTTATTTTTGTAGAAAACGTAATAATATGCTAAAAGCTGGTGTACTAGGTGCTGGTCATCTGGGGAAAATTCATTTAAGACTTCTTAACCAATCGGATAAATACAAACTTGTTGGGTTTTATGACGCCGATGCGGAAAACGGAAAAAAAGTAGAAGCCGAATTTGGCTATAAATTTTTCGATACGATCGAAGCCCTTATCGATGCCGTAGATATGGTAGATATTGTAACACCTACACTGTCGCATTACGAATGTGCCAAACAAGCCATTGCTAAAGGCAAGCATATTTTTATTGAAAAACCAATTACCAATACCGTTGAGGAAGCGGAGCATATTAGAGAACTTTTAGCAGAGCACAATATTCGGGGACAAGTGGGACATGTAGAGCGTTTTAACCCTGCATTTATCGCCGTAAAAAACGACATTAAATCGCCCATGTTTATTGAAACGCACCGGTTGGCAGAATTTAACCCGCGTGGTACCGATGTGCCCGTGGTGCTGGATTTAATGATTCACGATATCGATATTATTTTAAGCGTTGTAAAATCTAAAGTAAAAACCATATCGGCAAGCGGCGTTTCGGTTATTAGCGATACGCCCGATATTGCCAATGCACGCTTAGAATTTGAAAACGGCTGTGTGGCCAATTTAACGGCAAGCAGGATTTCGTTAAAAAATATGCGTAAAGCACGGTTTTTTCAAAAGGACGCTTATATTTCAGTTGATTTTTTAGAAAAGAAATGTGAGGTGGTTAAAATGAAAGATGCCCCAGAAAACCCGGGCGATTTCGATATGATTCTTCAAAATGCCGAAGGTATTAAAAAACAAATCTATTTTGATAACCCTGAAATTAAAAACAACAATGCCATTCTTGATGAGTTGGAAGCCTTTGCCGATGCCATTAATAATAACACAACACCCGTGGTTACCCTTCACGATGGCACCGAAGCTTTGCGTGTGGCAACACAAATAATTAATTGTTTTTAAAAGACAGGTAATTAAAATTAAAAAACAATATTGCAAAAATACAAGTCCCTAATTTCGACAAAGTCGGAATTATCAAAATTCAGAAATAAAGAGCGAAAGAATGAAGATGCAAAGCGAAGCTTTAAGCACGAAATTCTGAAAGCGAATGGTGCTTTAGCAATTTCCTAATTTTGAAATGATTTTTTGATTCGTTTTGTATCAAGACAAAATGAATATAAATTAAAATAGATTTCCGCCTTCGCGGAAATGAAAAATAGCTTTATATGAAAAACATCGCCGTAATTGGAGCAGGAACCATGGGAAATGGTATTGCACACACTTTTGCACAAAGCGGATTTAAAGTTCAACTTATTGATATTAGTGAAGATTCGCTCAAAAAAGGTATGGCAACCATTTCTAAAAATTTAGACAGAATGGTGGCCAAAGAAAAAATAACCGAAGCCGATAAAAACGATACCCTGTCAAATATTTCGACCTTTACAAATATTTCCGAAGGTGTTAAAAATGCTAACCTTGTGGTTGAAGCGGCTACCGAAAACGTAGATTTAAAACTAAATATCTTCAAACAATTAGATGAAGCCTGCCCAAAGGAAACTATTTTGGCAACAAACACCTCATCCATTTCCATAACGCAAATCGCAGCGGTAACCTCACGACCGGAAAAGGTTATTGGGATGCATTTTATGAATCCCGTTCCCATTATGAAATTGGTTGAAATTATCCGTGGTTACAACACTAGCGATGCGGTAACCCAGACCATTATGGAAATGAGCCGAAAGCTCGGTAAAACTCCAACAGAGGTTAACGACTACCCAGGTTTTGTGGCCAACCGCATATTAATGCCTATGCTTAATGAATCGATCGAAACCTTATATAATGGCGTTGCGGGTGTTGAAGAGATAGATACCGTTATGAAACTTGGTATGGCGCACCCTATGGGACCATTACAACTTGCCGATTTTATAGGTTTAGATGTTTGTCTTTCCATTTTAAATGTGATGTACGAAGGCTTTAAAAACCCTAAATACGCCCCTTGCCCTTTATTGGTAAATATGGTTCGAGCGGGTAAATTGGGTGTAAAGTCTGGTGAAGGTTTTTATGATTATTCTGAAAACAGAAAGGCTGAAAACGTAGCCAAACAGTTTTTAAAGTAAAAAGTCGCATGCACCACATCATTTAAAAAAAGCATTTCGTTAGCTGTTAAGTCGTTTAGAATGTACAACTTAACAGCAAGCAACTTAACAACAAACCCTTATAAATGAGCATCCAACAAAACCTAAAAAATTTAAAATCAACAATACCTGAGCACGTCACTTTGGTTGCTGTTTCTAAAACCAAGCCCATTAGCGATTTAATGGAAGCCTACAATGCAGGTCAGCGCGTTTTTGGAGAAAACAAAATCCAGGAAATGGTTGACAAATATCAAGACATGCCCAAAGACGTTGAGTGGCACATGATTGGTCATGTACAGCGCAATAAGGTAAAACACATGGCTGAGTTTGTTAGTTTAATTCATGGTGTTGATAATCTTAAGTTATTGAAGGAAATAAACAAACAAGGAAAAATACACGATAGAGTAATAGCGTGTTTACTTCAAATAAAAATTGCTTCAGAAGATTCTAAATTTGGAATGTCGCCAGACGAAGCTTCCGAAATTCTACAATCCAATGCCTTTTCAGAATTACAACATATAAAAGTTATTGGCGTTATGGGAATGGCAACGTTTACCGATGATATGAATCAAATAGAAAAAGAATTCACTTTATTAAAAACGAGTTTTGATAAATTCAGAATTCAGAATTCAGAATTCAAAATTATAAGCATGGGTATGAGTGGCGATTACCAATTGGCAATTGATTGTGGCAGTAATATGATTCGCGTGGGAAGTAGTATATTTGGCGAACGGAATTATAATTAGTTTTCAATCGCGGTCGCTGTTTGCAGTAGCAATTTAATTAACGAACTTCGGCTTAACAACAAATAACAACTCACTATTTACGCAATATTAGACATAGAAACTACCGGTGGTAAGTATAACGAAGAGGGCATAACCGAAATTGCGATCTACAAATACGATGGCCACGAGATAGTCGATCAATTTATAAGCCTCATCAATCCCGAACGCGAGATACAGCCCTTTGTTGTTAACCTTACAGGTATAAATAGCAACATGTTACGCAGTGCTCCCAAGTTTTACGAAGTGGCAAAACGTATTGTTGAAATTACCGAAGATTGTATTATCGTGGCGCATAATGCGAAGTTTGACAACCGAATTTTAAAAACTGAGTTTAAACGCCTCGGCTTCGATTTTGAGCGTAAAACCCTTTGCACCGTTGAATTGGCAAAAGATTTAATTCCCGGGCAAAGCTCTTATAGTTTGGGCAAGTTGGTACGTTCGCTTGGTATTCCGGTTACCGACAGGCATCGTGCTTCCGGCGACGCCATGGCTACGGTTAAGTTGTTTAAAATACTGTTGGAGAAAGACACTTCAAAAAACATCATCCAACAATCCGTTCGCTTAAACCCCAAACATCAATTAGAACCTCGCCACATCGATATTATAGAGCAAATGCCTTCAGAAACAGGGGTTTACTATATCCACAAAGCCAATGGCGACATTATTTACATCGGGAAAAGCAATAATATAAAAAAGCGCATCAATCAGCATTTTACCAATACCAATCAAAAATCAAAAAAAATACAACAAAACGTGGCCACGGTAACTTACGAAGCCACGGGCAGCGAATTGGTGGCGCTTCTAAAGGAAAGCGAAGCCATTAAACACAACAAACCCATTTATAACAGGGCCTTACGACGTAACGTTTTTACTCATGTCCTGTATAGTTTTAAGGATGAAAACGGCTATATTAATTTAAAGATTGATGTTGCCGACGGAAGAAAAAAATCGATAACCACATTTAGCAACCGCCAAAGCGGAAAAAGTTTTATTACAAAAGCGGTTGAAGATTATAACCTTTGCCAAAAATTAACGGGACTTTACAAAACCAAAACCAGCTGCTTTAACTACGATATTAAAACCTGCCATGGCGCCTGTATTGAAAAAGAATCTGCCGAAATTTACAACAAACGTGTACAGGAGTTAATTGATAAAAACAGTTACAACAATAAAAACATGGTTATTGTCGATAAAGGTCGAGCGGTTGATGAACGCAGTGCCATCTTAATTGAAAATGGGGTGTTTAAAGGTTTGGGCTATTTCAATTTGAATTACCAAATAAACAATATCGAGATTTTAGAATCCATCATTACACCTATGGCCAACAATAGGGACACCCAACACATTATACAAAGTTACCTCAGAAAAAATAAACGGTTAAAAATTATTACGCTTTAATACATCATGCAAAAAATTACCCTACTCCTACTTCTGCTTTTAAACACTTCCATTTATGCTCAAACCAATTTTAATTCAGAAACGTTAAAAGTCACTCGTGCTGATTTAGAGCTAAATGTTTACGAAAAAGATTCGACAGCAAATGCTTTGGTTTTATACGAATACGGAAACAGTTATATTGATAACAACGATTTTTCTTTAGTTACCGAAGAAAAACGCAAAATAAAAATACTAAATCGCGAAGGTTTTAATAAGGCCAATGTTACCATTTATTTACAAAAAAGCGATGACCGAAAAGAAAAAGTAAAAAATATTATCGCTACGACTTATAATTTGGTCGACGGAAAAGTGACTAGCACCAAATTAAGCGACGCCCATATTTTTGAAGAAGAATACAATGACGATTTCACATTGGTAAAATTTACGCTACCAAATATTAAAGAGGGTTCGGTTATAAATTATAGTTACACCCTGCAATCGCCTTTTAAGTTTAATTATCAAGGTTGGAGCTTTCAGAGCGATATTCCTAAGCTTTATAGCGAATACAACACAAGTATTCCTGCCATTTACGAGTACAATATTAAATTAGTTGGAGGCCAAAAATTGTTTAAAAACGATCAGAAAATAAAACGAAATTGTTTATACGGTGGTAATGGTTCCCACGCCGATTGCACCATTTCCTCTTATGCCATGAAAGATATTCCGGCTTTTATTGAAGAAGATTATATGACCAGTAAATATAATTACTTAGCCCGGATTGAATACGAGCTAAAAGTATTTAAAGGATTTGATGGCAGAATAAATAATTACACCAAAACATGGAAAACCACAGATAGGGAATTTAGAACCGATAAAGATATTGGCAAGCAACTCTCAAAATCCTTTAATTTAGAAGATTTTGTAAGCCATTCCGTTATTACCGAAAAAGACGCTTATAAAAAAGCCGATGCCATTTATAAACATGTTCAAGAAAATTACACTTGGAACGGCGATTATAAAATATTTTCAGATGTATCGGTTAGAGATTTAATTAAAAATAAATCGGGCAACGTATCATCAATAAATATCTTGTTGCACAACTTGTTAAAAGAAGCCAATATTGATGTTAATCCCGTTTTAATTTCAACAAGGGATAATGGGTTTCCCACTAAAATATATCCGGTAATTTCAGATTTTAACTATTTAATTGTCCAAGCTACTATTAACGATAAAACGTACCTACTTGATGCTACAGACAAATATTTGAGCTTTGGCGAGATACCCTTTAGGTGTTTGAATAACTACGGCCGATTAATGGATTTTAAAAACGGAAGCGAGTGGATAGATTTAAAACCCAATAAATTATCGACCATCCAATTTAGAGCAGAACTGAATATGGATAAAAACGATAACATTACAGGTATTGTAAACTCTAAACAAACAGGTTATCATGCTTTGGCCAACAGAAAAAGATATCATCAAAACAGTGATGCTTACGTAACAAACTTAGAAGACAGATACCCAAACATAGAAATTTCAAATCATAAGGTAACAAACGAGGAAAAAACAAATCCGGATTTTTTAGAAACTTATAATATTGAATATAATTGGGACGAAACTGGAGACAACATTTATTTAAACCCTTATTTTACGGCGTTTTTTAAAGAAAATCCTTTTAAACTTCAAGAGCGTACCTACCCCATCGATTTCGGATACAAAGGCGCATATTATTACATATTAAAGCTTAATTTTAGTGATGCTTATACCGTGTTGGAAAAACCGGAAAATGCAAGTTTTGCTTTACCAAACAATAAAGGAACCGTACATTTTTCCAATATTTTGAGTGGTAACGCAATTAATATCATGTTAAAAATCAGTTTTCAAGATGCAGTTTACCCACCAGAATATTATCCGTATTTAAAAGCGTTTATGAGCAAAATTGTAGATATACAAACCAACTCGCTTATATTATTAAAGAAGAAATAGCAAATCTTTTACTACTTTTGAGTTTATGAGTAAATACACTAGAAATAAATGGCGAGTAAAGCTTCATGAAATTATTTATGAAGCCGACACGCCCGAAGGCAAGCTGTTTGATGTAGTTTTGCTAATAACCATTCTCGCAAGTATTTTACTGGTTATGCTGGAGAGCGTTCAAAGTATTGATGAAAACTTCCATAACTTCCTCAATATTTCAGAATGGATCATTACCATTTTATTTACCATCGAATATATCGCAAGAATATTAACCGTAAGGCGCCCGATAAAGTACATTTTTAGCTTTTATGGTATTGTAGATTTACTTTCAACCATACCCAAATACATTTCGTTAATTATTGGAGGTGTACACGCCCTTGCCGCATTACGTGCTTTAAGGCTATTGCGGGTTTTTAGAATATTGAAACTGGCGCGTTATTTAGGCGCATCAAATAATTTGTTAAATGCTTTAAAAGCCAGTAGAGCAAAAATATCGGTGTTCTTATTTGCCGTTATAATTGTTGCCATTATTTTGGGCACTATTATGTATTTGGTTGAAGGTGAAGAAAACGGGTTTTCTAACATACCAAAAAGTGTTTATTGGTGTATAGTAACCCTAACAACGGTGGGCTTTGGAGACATTACTCCACAAACCCCACTTGGGCAATTTATTGCCTCTTTTGTTATGATTTTGGGTTATGGTATTATTGCGGTGCCAACAGGTATTGTATCGGCAGAATATACCAGCCAAAACAAATCTGTGAAAGAAAAAGAAAACACGCCCCAAAACAAAACCATGCCAGTTCAACTTAACTCACAATGTTGCGTAAATTGTTTAGCGGTTAAGCATCAAGACGAAGCCAAATACTGCCATAAATGCGGTTGTAAATTACACCATGAGTAACTATTTAATTTCAATTGTTGGTCCAACGGCAATAGGCAAAACAGCACTTAGTATTAAACTCGCTCAGTATTTTAATACGGATATTATTTCGGCAGATTCGAGGCAGTTTTTTAAAGAAATGCAAATTGGTACGGCTGCACCTTCAACTGAGGAATTATCAGCGGCCAAACACCACTTTATTCATCATAAATCCATACAAGATAATTATAGTGTTGGCGCTTTTGAAAGAGATGCACTTAAAAAATTAAAAATGCTTTTTGAAACCAAACAAGTCGTTATTATGGTTGGTGGTTCGGGCTTGTATGTTGATGCCGTTACAAAAGGATTGGATGAATTTCCGGCAATTGATAAAACAATCCGACAGGGTTTAAACAACGATTTGGAAACAAAAGGTTTAAAATATTTACAAAACCAATTAAAGGCACTTGACACCAAAGCATTCAACACCATTGCCATTGAAAATCCGCATCGCGTAATTCGCGCTTTAGAAATTTGTTTGGGCTCGGGTAAACCTTATTCATCCTTTTTAAACCAAGGAAAAAGCAAACGAAACTTTAAAACCATTACAGTTGGTCTCACTGCCGAAAGAGCTATTATTTACAACCGTATTAACCAACGCGTTGATATAATGATGGAAAATGGTTTATTACATGAGGTTAAAACCTTGCTGCCTTATCAATCATTAAATGCCTTGAATACGGTTGGCTACAAAGAACTTTTTAATTACCTAAATGGTGAATGGCCTCTGGATTTCGCAATTTCCGAGGTTAAAAAAAATACCCGCCGATTTGCAAAACGACAACTTACATGGTTTAAAAAAAATGAAACGACGTTGTGGTTTGATTATGAAACGGATGTTAACAACATTATAAAACAATTGAACAAAGAGTTATTACCTGTTAAAAACTAAGGTAAACACAGTATATTTACCGGATTCAGAATTAACTAATAAATTGCCGTTATGCTTTTTTAGAATGTTTTTTGAAAGGCTTAAACCAATCCCAGATCCATTTTTCTTTGTCGTGTAAAAAGGTATAAAAACCTGGTTGATTATCTGTTCCTCGATACCTTTTCCATTATCGTAAACCGTAATTAAAGTTTTATCGGTTTTAACCTCACAACTTAATTTTATTATTGGAATTTC
Source organism: Hwangdonia seohaensis (assembly GCF_031932625.1). NCBI lineage: Bacteria > Pseudomonadati > Bacteroidota > Flavobacteriia > Flavobacteriales > Flavobacteriaceae > Hwangdonia > Hwangdonia seohaensis. The sequence continues at coordinate 520,555 of NZ_JAVSCK010000003.1, read as the reverse complement.
AACACCGTTTAAAGCATGAATACTATTATTAATTAAATTGATTAACACCTGTTCAATCAACTTTGTGTCTGCAAAAATCGTCGCATTTGCAGGCATTGGCTGTACAGATAAATTAATATTTGCTTCGTCTATCAATGGTTTCATAAATAATTGAATGCCGGCTAAAAAACTTTTCACATTAATTTTATGCAATTGAGGCACTGGAATGTTTGAAATTGTACGATAATCTTTTACAAATGCCAATAATCCATCCGAGCGCTTTTTAATAGTGGCGGCCGCCATATTAATATCCAAAATATCCTCTTTATCAAGCTTGCCTATATTTATAAGTTTTCCGTTTTCGTCTTCAGTAATAGATTTCATGGTAGAAGCTAAAGAGCTAACTGGCGTGAAAGAATTAAGCATTTCATGGGCTAAAATTCGAATTACATTATGCCATGCTTCAATTTCTTTTTGTTCAATTTCCGATCGAATGTCTTGAAATGTAATTATTAAATAATCTTCTTTAAGCAATTGTATTTCTACCACTTCTAATGATAACTGCTTTATTTCATCTTCGCCTCCAAAATCTACTAAAACCTTTCCGCCATTGGCAATTTTTTTAATTTCAGAAACCAACCAGGGCACTTGATTTGCCAACCGATGCCAGTATTTGTGTTTGGGTAATTTAAGTATGTTACTAGCCGCTTTATTCAGAAATAAGATTTCTTCACTTGATTGCTGTTGATGCAAATCTTCTTTTTTAATTGAAATAATCCCAAGATTTACATGCTCTAATATGTATTTGAAGTATTTGTACTGGGCTTCTTTTTCAATTTTATTCTGCTTGAAAATTTTAATTATCAAGTTAAAATCATCAAAAACCTTGGCAAACGAATCGCCTTTTTTTGAAGGTGAAAAATACACCGAATAGTCTTCGTTTTTTAAAGCATACAAAAACTTTACAAGCGAATAATTTGTATTGTTAACATACTTTATCAATAAAAAAACCTGTAAAACAATTAACAAACCTACACCGCATGTACTAAACCAAAAACTCTTAATTAAAAAAAACGAAAACAAAACACACAGTAATAAAATTACTAAAATGCGAATAACAACTTGAAGTGTAAATCGTTTAATCATACTAAAATATTACAAATTAAACTTTTCCAATCGTCTATAAAGTGCAGCTCTGGTTAACCCTAATTCTTTAGCGGCCTTGGATATATTCCCTTCATGTTTATGCATTGCTTTTTGCACGAGCAACTTTTCAATGTCTTGTAAATTCAAATTATCATAAACAGCGATATCAGTCATTTTATTTGTATCAATAGCACTCAAATTAAAATCTGAAGGTGTTATTACATCATCATCAGACATGATTACACCTCGCTCGATAGTGTGCTGAATTTCTCGAATATTTCCGGGCCATTTATGCGATTTAAGTGTATTTAGTGCTTCGTCAGTAATTGTTAAATGCGATTTATGATATTTTTCCTTAAACACTTTTAAATAATAACTAACAAATTCTGAAATATCTTCTGGTCTTTTTCGCAATGGTGGAATTTCAATCTCAACCGTATTTATTCTGAATAATAAATCCTGTCTAAATTTACCTTCTAAAACCCACTGATGTAGTGGTGCATTGGTAGCAAATAACAATCTTGCATTAAAGGGTCTTTCTATGCCTTCACCCAATCTCGATACTTTCTTATCCTGTAATACTGTTAATAATTTTGATTGTAAATTATAAGGGAGATTCCCTATTTCATCCAAAAAGAGAGTCCCGTTTTCTGCCATTTCAAAACGTCCGGGTTTATCTTCTAAGGCATCTGTAAATGCTCCTTTTTTATGCCCAAATAGCTCGCTTTCAAAAAGAGATTCGGATAAAGCCCCTAAATCTACATGAATAAATGAGCCTTCATTATTTGAAGATTGTCGGTGTATTTCTCTTGCCAAATGCTGTTTTCCTGTACCATTTTCGCCTAATATTAGAACATGGGCATCGGTATGGCTTACTTTTTCAATAACATCCAAAACTTTCATCATTGCTGAAGATTTGCCTATGATGGGCCCAAATTTTTTGGCATCATTTTTTAATAACGTTTTATTGGTATGCTTTAAAATTGACACTTTCTGATTGGATTTACTTAACTCTAAACCGGCATGAATGGTTGCCAAAAACTTTTCGTTGGTCCATGGTTTTAATATAAAATCGAATGCTCCATTTTTAATGGCATCAACAGCTAATTCAACTTCCCCATAAGCCGTCATTAAAACAACAACCATTTCCGGCTTAATACCCACGATATGTTTTAGCCAATACATGCCCTCTTTTCCATCATTAAAACCTATTCTGTAATTCATATCCAACACAATGACATCGATGTGTTCTTTAGAAAGTATTTGATTGATTTCCTTAGGATTATTACGAATAATTATATTGGTATAATGTTTTTTCAACAATAATTTGGCAGAGAGCAATACATCTTCATCATCATCAATAATTAAAATAGTTGCTATATTTTTTGTCATTTTAAACTTTCAATAAGATTTTTACTAATGTACAAAATGTTCAATAACGAACAATTAAATGTTCGAAAATGAACACTTAAAGTGAAGTATAAAAAATTAACTAATTGATTATCAGTTATTTGCATTAAAAAAATATTTGGCATTAGGATTGAATATATCAATTCAAAATTCATCAATCAAAAAACGAATCTGTTATGAAAATTTTAAAAATCATAATGACTAACAACTTTAAAACCCAATAAATCATGATAGCCTTATTTATAGAAATCGTTGTATTAATAATAGACTTAGCATTTTCAATTCTGATTTAATTTATAAGTTATGAAACAAATTGGTATGGACAAAAGAGTCGAAAAAAAGAGATGGAATCATACAAAAAGGCTGTATATCGCAGGTATAGCTGTATTTTTAATTCTAGTCTTTTTCGGGTTTAAAGCCATTAATAAAAAAACGTATAAAGTAGATGCTTCAAAAATTTCTGTAAAAAAAGTTATCGAAGGTGATTTTCAAGATATGATTTTAATTGATGCCGATGTAGAGCCCATTAATTTGGTTTTGGTAAACACTTTGGAAGGTGGCACTGTAGAGGAAATATTTATTGAAGATGGTATTGCAGTTGATAAAGGAACACCTTTATTGCGCTTAAGCAATCCTTCGGTTACGCTTGGTTACATGAATCAGGAAACGGCTATTGTAGAGCAAATAAACAATCTTAGAAATTTAAAATTATCACTTGAAAAAGATCAACGTGTTTTAACAGAATCGCTTATTGATAGCGAAAATAATTTAGCAGATATTGAGCGCAATTACAAAGTAGATTCTATTTTGTATCAAAAAGACATTGTTGCAAAAAATGATTTTATCGATAGAAAAGAATCGTATAAATATTTAAAAAACAAACGCAATTTGGTGGCCAGTAATGTTAAAAAAAGCAGAGCGGATAATAAAGTTCAAATTCAGCAAATTAATCAATCTATTGCGATGATGCAACGCAATTTAGAAATGATACACGACAATATTGATAAAATGCTGGTTCGCGCACCGGTGACTGGTATGTTATCATCATTCGACCCGGTAATTGGCGAATCTTATGGAAGGAACCAAACGGTTGCAAAAATAGATGTTCAGTCCGGATTTAAAGTAAAAGGGCAAGTAGACGAGTACTACTTGAGCACTGTAAAACCGGGGCAATTAGCGCGTTTTTCGTTTGATGGCGAACTAATAGATTTGAAAGTAAAAAAAGTGCTTCCCGAAGTTGCGAACAGACGTTTTGAAATTGAATTGATTTTTGTAAATACGCCACCAAAAGCCATTACTATTGGGCAATCACTTCAAGTAAGATTGGAATTATCCAAAGCACAAAAATCCATTATGATTCCTAGAGGAAGTTATTTTCAATCTTCTGGCGGACAATATGTTTATGTGCTTAATGGCAAAGGAGGAGCCACAAAACGCTATATAAAATTAGGCAGCCAAAACCCAAGTTATTATCAAGTATTGGAAGGACTAAGTGTAGGTGATGAATTTATTTCATCATCTTATGACGACTTCAAAAATTATGAATCAATCAAAATCAATTAAATCAAAAATCATGATCAAACTAAATCAATTAACCAAAGTTTACCGAACGGACGAAATAGAATCTACGGCATTAAATGAAGTCTCATTCGAAATAAAAAAGGGCGAATTTGTTTCCGTTATGGGGCCATCGGGTTGTGGCAAGTCTACACTTTTAAATATTTTAGGATTACTTGATAAGCCAGAAAGCGGCAGTTACCAATTTTTAGGCGAAGAAGTTTCTCATTTGAACGAAAAAGGACGTTCAAATATTCGTAAAAAAAATATTGGTTTCATCTTTCAAAACTTTAATCTAATCGATGAATTAACCGTTTTTGAAAACATAGAACTTCCTTTACTTTATAATAAAGTACCAGCATCAGAGCGCAAACAAAGAGTAAATGCGTTGATAGAAAAAATCGGGATTTCGCACAGAGCATCACATTTTCCACAACAATTATCTGGCGGTCAGCAACAACGTGTTGCCGTTGCCAGGGCTTTAATTACAAGACCACCACTAATTTTAGCCGATGAGCCAACTGGGAATTTAGACAGCTCGCACGGTAACGAAGTTATGGAGTTATTATGCGAATTGCACGAAGCCGGAACAACCATAGTAATGGTAACACACTCGCCTCATGATGCTAGTTATTCCGAGCGCATAATCAATTTACTCGATGGGCAGATTGTATCTGAAAATAAAAGCAAGCTCACACAGGCTGTTATATAATTTTAAAATAAAAAAATCATGCTTAAAAATTATATAAAAGTTGCTTTTAGAAGCTTAAATAAAAATAGAATTTATGCCCTAATTAACATTCTTGGGTTAGCATTGGGGCTTACGGTAACTATTCTTGTGTTCTTATTTATTAAAGACGAAACGAGTTATGAAAAACATTGGGATGGCTACGAGCGCATTTACCGCACAGGCATAAAAGCCGATTTGATGGGACAAAAAATGGACGCTCCGGTATCTCCAAGCCCGATGGCAAATGCTTTAAGAACTGAATTTACAGATGTAGAAAATGCCACAAGGATACATACCATAAATCAAGAAATTTTAATGCGCCATGAGCAAACTAAGGTATACATTCAAAATGGCGTTGAAGCCGATAGTACCTTTTTTAAGGTTTTTAATTATGAATTTGTTCACGGTAGTCCGGACACAGCTCTTAAAGAAGAAAACGCTATTGTATTAACAGAAGAAAGTGCTCGTAAATTATTTGGCGACAAAAACCCTTTGGGTGAAGTAGTTAATTACGACAATAGAAGGGATTTTATTGTTAGAGGTATTGTAAAAGAACCCCAAGGGCATGCCCATTTTCAGTTTAATATGTTTATGGCTCAAAATACCATCCGCAATGTTTGGATGAGTAATAATAACTATACTTATGTAAAACTTAAGGAAGGTGCAAATTTTAATGCGTTTCAAACCGAAATGAGGCGTAACTTTATGAAGAAAATAGAGCCCGATGTTGAGCAATTTATGAAAATTACCGTAGAGGAATTTATGGCCCAAGGCAATGCTTTTGAATATCAATTGATGCCTTTAAAAGACATTCATTTATACTCCCAAAAAGATTGGGAAATTCAACAAAACGGGAACATTATTTACATTTATGTTTTTATTGGCATTGCTTTATTGGTCATTCTAATTGCCGGAATAAACTTTATGAACTTGTCTACTGCCAGATCTGGTAAACGCGCCAAAGAAGTTGGCGTGAGAAAGGTAACGGGTGCATCAAGAAAAATGTTAATTATTCAGTTTTTAACAGAGTCCGTTATCCAAAGTTTTATAGCACTATTTTTAGCCTTTATTTTGGTTGAGTTATTTCTTCCGGGTTTTAACAATATCATGGAAACCAATATTACACTCTTTAATGAATATATTGGTAAAACCATTTTATTTGCACTTTTAGTAACTTTAGTTTATGGTTTATTTGCAGGAAGTTATCCAGCATTCTTCTTATCGGCATTTCAACCCATTGCCGTATTAAAAGGCGATCTTACAAAAACCAAAGGTGGTGCATTATTAAGAAAAGTGCTTGTAATTACTCAATTTACAGCATCCACTATTTTAATTATTGGGATGATAATTATATTTAAACAAATTTCATTTTTACATAATAAGGACATTGGTTTTAAAGGCGATCAAGTCATTGTTGTTCCAATTCAAACTGATGCTATGACTGAAAACTTTAGAAACTATAAAGATGTCTTTCTAAAGAACAGTAATGTTCTAAGCGTTACAAGAGCATCATATTATCCCGGAGACACACCTAATCAAAATCAATTTGCTTTAGAAGGAAGTGAAGAACAATTACCGTTGTGGAATATGGAAGTTGACTATGATTATTTTAAAACGTTAGGTGTAGAATTATTAGAAGGACGAAAATTTGATAGAGAAAAAGAATCTGATTCTGTGCCATACTACATCTTAAATGAAACCGCCGTTAAAAGTTTTAATATTGAAAATGCCGTAGGACGTCGTATCGGGAATATGAATTTGGACGGAACAGCTGAATACGGAAATGTTATTGGCATTGTTAAAGATTTTCATATTGAAGGGTTTAACCAACCTATTCGCCCAATGGTATTGGCTATTACAAATAATGTATGGTTTGCGTCTTTTAAAATCGCAAAAAATGATATGAATGCCACCATAGATTATATTGAAAATGAGTGGAACAAATTAGAACCTTCGCATCCCTTTAGGTATACTTTTTTAGATCAAAAATTTGGTGCATTATTAAGACAGCAAGAGAATTTTGGAACCATGTTTTTGTTTTTAACTATTCTAGCCATAATTATTTCGGCAATGGGTTTATATGGCTTAGCATCTTATACTGCCGAACAACGCACCAAAGAAATTGGCATTCGTAAAGTTTTAGGGGCTTCGGTGCCGCAGATTATGCAAATGCTTACCAAAGATTTTATAAAACTTGTTCTTATTGCTAATATTTTCGCATGGCCTATTACCTATTTGCTAGCAAAAAATTGGTTAACAAACTTCTCATATCAAATTGATATGCCGTTACTACCCTACTTTTTTGCAACATTTTTAGCATTAATTATAGCCTTAATTACCGTAAGCTCTCAAGCTTATTTAGCTGCAAATTCAGACCCCGTAAATGCCATAAAATATGAATAGCATTTATTAATCAACTAAAACAAAAAAGCACATGAAAATTTTCATGTGCTTTTTTAATTTAAAATTATATCCTTTTTAAAACAATGTTATTTGCCCTTCATCATCTGTGTCCGATTCATGGGATTTATCGCTTGACTTTGATATATTACTTGTTTTTTTATCTTCCGAACTATTTGCCGAAACTTCCATTTCGTCCACAACTTCAATCTCATCGGCATGCTTTTCTTTTGGTGCTTCAAAAGGAATAGGATCCAACAAATTAATTTGATTGACCTTGTCTTTTGTCAATTGGTTCCCCAAAGCATTTATCCCCTTAACCGCAATAAACTCTTCAAGGTTAATTTCAACATTTTCTTTTCTGTCTTTTCCGCGCTCTTTGGCAAATACAATTTCAGCCATAGGCTTCCAATCGGTAGAAACTATTTCCAGCTGCGAATTGGGGTGCTCAGAAATAAACGATTCTTCTTTGCCTTCATTTTCAATTAAAAAGCGCTTTACATAATACAATTCTTTTTCACCATTAAAATAAATGGCCGATATAGGCTTTTTAGGCACCCATTTTTCCATAACAATCATATCGTCATCAAAATGCATGGTAACTTCCGGTGTTACCGTTTTTACCATTCCCGATTGATTGATGACTAATAACTTGTCTTCGCCTCTAAACTCGCCCACCAATTCACCTCTTCCATCAACATTTAAGCGTTGTACGGCATCATCAAACCAAATTTTGCGAGGTTTTAAGGTTGATACACCTTTCTCTTTCAACTCCACACGCTTCACGGAATATTTAGTTACCAAATTCCCTTTTGATGTGCGCCCTTTTATAAGAATATCTGCAAAATCGATATCCCATTTTAGTTTTTTTATACTGCCCGCTTGTCGCAAATTAACGGTAACCACTTCGGCTTCGCCATTAGGATTTGCCGAAAAATAGTAAAGCATCGACCCTTTGTTTCCGTTGGTTAAATCGTACTCTTTGTCGCGTGTAATACTGGTTACGGCAAATCGTTTTATGTATGATGGTCCACCTTTTCCATCGCGATAAATCATATTGTAAATGGTGCGCTTGTCCTTCTTTTTAAACACCGCCACATGAATGATGTCTTTACCAATAAAGGTTTTAGTGTCCACTTTGGTAACCATCATTTTGCCTTCTTTGGTAAACACAATAATATCGTCGATATCGCTGCAATCGCCAACATATTCGTTTTTGCGCAACGAGGTTCCAATAAAACCTTCTTCCCTATTTACATAAAGTTTGGTGTTCCGGATAACCACTTTGGTAGCATCGACATCATCAAACGTTCTGATTTCGGTTTTGCGTTCGCGCCCTTCGCCGTAATCTTTTTTAAGTCGCTTAAAATAAGCGATAGCATAATCAATTAGATTTGCCAAATGATGTTTTATCTGCGCTATTTGATCTTCTAAAGCATCAATTTTTTGCTGCGCTTTATCGATATCGAATTTTGAAATACGCTTGATTCGTATTTCGGTTAAACGCACAATATCGTCTTCAGTAATGGCACGTTTTAAATGTTTTATATGAGGTTGAAGGCCTTTATCGATAGCAGAAATAACACCTTCCCATGTTTCTTCTTCTTCAATATCGCGGTAAATCCTGTTTTCGATAAAAATACGTTCTAACGATGCGAAATGCCATTGCTCTTCAAACTCGTTTAATTTGATTTCCAATTCTTGCTTTAAAAGCTGAACGGTGTTATCGGTCGAACGCCGTAACATTTCCGTAACGCCTACAAACAAAGGCTTATTATCTTCAATAACACAACCTAATGGCGAAATTGACGACTCGCAGCTGGTAAACGCATATAGGGCATCAATGGTTTTATCTGGCGATAATCCTGACGGAAGATGGATTAATATTTCCACTTCGGCTGCGGTGTTATCTTCAATCTTTTTAACCTTGATTTTACCTTTATCGTTGGCTTTTAAAATGGAATCTATCAACGTTGATGTGGTAGTGCCAAAAGGAATTTCGGTAATGGCCAAAGTATTTTTATCTACTTGCGATATTTTTGCACGAACACGCACCTTGCCTCCGCGCAAACCATCGTTATAATTTGAAAAATCGGCAATTCCAGCCGTTGGAAAATCTGGTAGAATGGTAAATCGCTTGCCTTGTAAATGTTTTATGGAAGCTTCAATAAGCTCGATAAAATTATGTGGTAATATTTTAGTGGATAAACCTACCGCAATACCTTCGCCACCCTGTGCCAACAACAACGGAAACATAACCGGAAGGTTTACGGGCTCTTTTCGTCTGCCATCATAACTGGCCTGCCATTCGGTGATTTTAGGATTGAAAACAACATCGAGACCAAACTTTGAGATACGCGCTTCAATATAACGCGATGCCGCTGCCCTATCGCCCGTGAGAATGTTTCCCCAGTTTCCTTGGGTATCAATTAACAAATCTTTTTGACCGATTTGCACCATGGCATCGGCAATACTGGCATCACCGTGTGGGTGGTATTGCATGGTATGACCAACTATGTTCGCCACTTTATTGTAGCGCCCGTCATCCAAATCTTTCATGGAATGCATAATACGGCGCTGCACGGGCTTAAAACCGTCTTCAATAGCAGGTACGGCTCGTTCTAATATGACATACGAGGCATAATCTAAAAACCAATCTTTGTACATACCCGTAATTCGGGTAATGGTTTCTTGGGGGGCATCGTTTTGTTCTTTATTTATGTTGTTTAAATCGTCGTTTTCTTCTTCTATCATGCTGTGTTAGGCTTTCTCTTCTTCAATTAAATCCAATTCTACTTTCAAATTATCAATAATAAACTCTTGTCGATCCGGTGTGTTTTTACCCATGTAGAAAGACAACAAATCTTCAATAGACATATTATCGTCCAACATAATGGGGTCTAAACGAATATCATCGCCAATAAAATGCTTAAACTCATCGGGCGAGATTTCACCCAATCCTTTAAATCGTGTGATTTCCGGTTTTGGTTTTAATTTTTCAATGGCATCTCTTCGTTCTTCTTCAGAATAGCAGTAAATGGTTTCCTTTTTATTGCGCACCCTAAATAATGGGGTTTGCAAAATATACAAATGCCCTTCTTTGATGACTTCAGGGAAAAACTGAAGAAAGAATGTTATAAGCAACAACCGAATATGCATCCCATCAACATCGGCATCGGTAGCAATTACCACATTATTATAGCGTAAATCTTCTAAAGATTCTTCAATGTTTAAAGCAGCCTGAAGCAGATTGAATTCTTCGTTTTCGTAAACTATTTTTTTACTTAATCCGTAGCAGTTTAGTGGTTTTCCCTTTAAACTGAAAACGGCTTGTGTATTCACATCGCGCGATTTTGTAATACTTCCCGAAGCGGAATCGCCCTCGGTTATAAACAAAGTGGTTTCAAGGTTTCTTTCGTTTTTGGTATCTCCAAAGTGCACACGGCAATCGCGTAATTTTTTATTGTGAAGACTTGCTTTTTTTGCTCTGTCTTTGGCTAATTTTCTAATGCCCGATAATTCCTTGCGCTCGCGTTCGGCCTGTAAAATTTTACGCTGTATTTTCTCAGCCGTATCCGGGTTTTTATGTAGAAAATTATCTAAATGCGTTTTTACAAAATCGTTGATGTACGTACGCACCGTTGGTAAATCGCCACCCATATCGGTGGAACCCAATTTGGTTTTGGTCTGACTCTCGAAAACAGGCTCCATAACTTTTATGGCAATGGCACTGACTACCGATTTCCTAATGTCGGAGGCATCAAAATTTTTGCCATAATACTCACGAATGGTTTTAACTACAGCTTCTCTAAAGGCATTTAAATGGGTACCGCCCTGGGTGGTGTTTTGTCCGTTTACAAAACTGTGGTACTCTTCGCTATATTGTGTTTTACTGTGTGTTAAAGCAATTTCGATATCATCGCCACGTAAATGGATAATGGGATATAACCTATCGGATTCATTAATATTTTCGCTTAACAAATCCTTTAAACCGTTTTCGCTAAAATATTTTTCGCCATTAAAAACTATGGTTAAACCGGGGTTTAAATACACATAGTTTTTCAGCATTTTAATGATATACTCGTTTCTGTATTTATAATTTTTAAAGATGGCTTCATCAGGAACGAACGATACTTTTGTACCTTTTCTGCGCGACGTATCTTCCAATAAATCCTTGGTTACCAAATTACCCTGCTCAAATTCCGCGGAAGCGCTTTTACTATCGCGCGTAGATTCTACTCTAAAAAACGACGACAGCGCATTTACGGCTTTGGTACCAACACCATTTAAACCTACCGATTTTTTAAAGGCCTTGGAGTCGTATTTACCGCCGGTATTCATTTTTGAAACCACATCGACCACTTTACCCAACGGGATGCCACGACCGTAATCGCGCACCGTTACCTTGGTGCCTTGAATGGAAATTTCGATGGTTTTGCCCGCGCCCATAACATACTCGTCAATGGAGTTGTCGAGCACTTCTTTTAAAAGGATGTATATGCCATCGTCTGGCGACGAGCCATCACCCAATTTCCCAATATACATACCTGGGCGCATACGGATATGTTCTTTCCAGTCTAGTGAACGTATATTGTCTTCGGTATAATTGGATTGTACAGCCATAAAATAGAGCAAAATTTAATGATAGGACGCTAATATAACACAACCAATTATAATATAAAACAGCGATATCACAAAGTAATTAACAATAAAAAATTGTTTTTGTTGAGAACGTTGAACTACAGATTGTTTCCTTTTTTAAAAGACACCAATAAGATGCCAATAATTACCAATAAAGCGCCAAATAGCTGAAGCAATGATAAAGTTTCATTTAAAAAAATAGCAGCTAAAACTATGGTTGAAATCGGTCCCACTCCGGCAACAATTGTAAAGCTTGAAGAGCTGATCATTTTTATGGAATCCGACACTAAAAACGACGGAATCACGGTAGCGAAAACCACAATTAAAAACCCTCAAAAACACCTAACCCAAATAAGGCGAAATCGTATTTTACCGGGTCGTTTGCATCCAATTTTCGCAATGCCAAATCGAGTTCCAAAAGTGCTTTGGCATCATTTTGTTTGCGTTTTAAAAGGCCTAATTTTCGAGCTACATTTCCGGAATGCACATCTAAAGGACAAGATAACTGACTAGGCAACAAGCTTTTCCAAATACCAAAATCTACACCGGTGTTGTCGTTGCGCACCATCCACCTTAAAAACATATTAATGCGTTTTGCGGCGGAATTTTTAAGTGGATCGCTCACATGTTTTTGGGTACGCTGCAAATGTTCAATTTCAAAAAAAACAGACTTAAAATTTGAAATGGATTTTTGAAGCGAATCGGTTTCGGCATGCTTTGAGAACAAAGACTCCAAACCCGAGTGATTTAAATATACATGCCTAAGACTCTTTATAAACTGAATACAATCATTTCCATTAAAGGTTCGGTGCACAAAAGGTTGAAGTTTTTCCAAATCGGTTTCTCGGTGATTTAAAACAAAATCGTAAGGCGCATTATCCAATAATTCCATCAAACGCTTGGCATTGTTAATTATGCTTTTACGGTTTCCCCAAGCAATGGTCGCCGTTAAAAAACCGGCAATTTCAATATCTTCTTTTTTATGGAATTGATGTGGAATTTGAATGGGGTCGCTTTCAATAAACTGTGGGTTATTGTACTGAATAACTTTAGCGTCTAAAAATTCTTTGAGTTCTGCTTTTTTCAAGAAGTAAATTTTGAGGGTAAAAGTAAGTAATCTAAATAAGTTTAGTCATAAAATAAATAGTGAGTTATTGAAATTATAAGTTAAAAAAACTAACTTAGCTAAACGATTTATATAAATTATTGAAACATATCCAAATCGCTGAGCGACAGTAAAAGAACAACATGGAAACATTAAAAGATTTTTTAGACCTTGAGCTTATCCGTATAGGAAAAAACAGTATAGAGGTGTTTACATTAGTGACCGTTTTAATGATTTTTCTGGTTTCCAAACTCATCATTTTGGTCATCAAAAAAGCGCTTTTTCGCAAACGTCAATTTAAAAAACTCACCAAAGGGAGTGCTTATGCCCTACTTCAAATTATTAGATATTTTATATGGATAATTGCAATCGGGCTTATTCTGGAAACCGTTGGTGTTAAGGTTACCGTATTACTGGCCGGTTCTGCGGCTTTACTAGTTGGTATTGGCTTAGGTTTGCAGCAAACATTCAACGATATTATATCCGGAATAATTTTACTTTCCGAACAATCTATAAAAATAGATGACGTTTTGGACATTGATGGCGATATCGTTAAGATACAAAGTATTGGTTTGCGAACATCCAAAGCACTAAATACCGACCACGTCTCTATAATTATTCCAAATTCATTAATCACAACCAATAAGGTTATAAACTGGAGCCATCAAACCATGAAAACGCGCTTTAGAATTGATGTTGGTGTTGCTTATGGAAGTGATATTGATTTGGTTATAAAAATTATGGAAGAAAGTGCTTTTGAACATCCCGATATACCTGACCGTGAAACAACAGAAGCGCGATTGGTGAATTTTGGCAGTTCATCATTGGATTTTCAAGTTTTGTTTTTCAGTCAAAATATATTTCGGATAAGTAAAGTGAAAAGCGATATACGCAGAACTATTAGTCGGGAATTTGCCAAAAACAATATCTCTATACCTTTTCCTCAAATGGATTTACATGTAATATCAAATGCTAACGAATCCAAAAAAAAGGATAAAGAATAACACCAAATAATCTGGTTTTGTTTTAATGGTTTGTTTGCTAAAAAGCTTCAAATAATCGAAAGATATTCTAGCAATTGTTATTTAGAGCTTCTGAATAATTTCCACTGTTTATATTTTAACCGAGCATTTTCTTTAATATAATTCGAAGTTAAAAACTTACAATATTTAAAAAAATATCGATGAAATACACAAATCAACTTCAAATTACAAAATTTATAGCCCAGTTGTACTAAAATTTTAATTTAAAACGTTAATTAGCAAATAAAATAAATATTATGAGAAAAATTTTAGCCCCAATTCTTGTACTGCTTTTTATGAGCTGTCAAGATGATGAATTAAAACCAATTGATGCCTCCGCATCTGCTATTGAAGTTTTAACCGAGTATGCCATTGTAAACAAAGTTTTTCAGGATGTAGGCAATAACAGTGGCGATGCTGTTTTAAGTTCGGAAAGTTCGACCACTTCCAAATCGAGTAAAACCAAAAATGGCGACAGCCCGATAATTACTGTTGAACCATTAGATTTTACTACATTTCCTAAAACCATTACGATTGATTATCAATCAGGCGTATTGTGTAAAGATGGCATTACACGTAAAGGTAAAGCCATTATTGTTTCAACCGATTGGTACGGCAAACCAGATAGTGAGCACACTACAACCTTTGCAGATTATTACCATGAAGGCTTTAAGGTTGAAGGCACGCACCACGTTAAAAATTTAGGTAAAAATCAAGATGATCATTTAGAATACAGTGTGACCATCGAAAACGGAAAAATCACAGCAGAAAATGGCGCGTCTGTAAATTACATCGAAAATTCTACCAGAACTTGGGTAGCAGGTTCCGATACACCCTTTAATATTTGGGACGATGAATATATGCTAGATGGTACACAATCTGGAACAAGCTCCAAAGGCATTCCGTATGCACTGACTGTTGAAGAATCCTTGCATTTTGTGCTGTTGCCAAGAAGTATAAAATCTGGTATTCTTGATATTGATGTGGCCGAAATAAATGATATTAAATTGAATTATACCAATTCAACCATAACCATTTTGGGCCAAACATATCCTTTAGGAAATTAATTATTAAAACACATAAGTAAGCAAAAGGGCTCATAAACATTTATGAGCCCTTTTTTATTGCTTAAATTAT
Organism: Hwangdonia seohaensis; assembly: GCF_031932625.1. NCBI lineage: Bacteria > Pseudomonadati > Bacteroidota > Flavobacteriia > Flavobacteriales > Flavobacteriaceae > Hwangdonia > Hwangdonia seohaensis. The sequence continues at coordinate 505,428 of NZ_JAVSCK010000003.1, read as the reverse complement.
CTAAGTTTAGTTGTTGATTATTTTCCCGTCAACCATCGTGAGTTTTCTATCGGCGAGATTTGCCAGTTCTTCATTGTGTGTAACAATTACAAAGGTTTGCCCAAACTCTTCGCGGAGTTTAAAAAACAGGCTGTGTAAGGTTTCGGCCGATTCGCTGTCCAGGTTTCCAGAAGGCTCGTCGGCAAAAATTAAATCGGGGTTATTTATTAAAGCCCTAGCCACGGCAACCCGTTGTTGCTCACCACCAGACAATTCGTTTGGTTTATGATCCTGACGATGCGATAAGCCTAAAAAATCCAATAGTTCTTTGGCGCGTTTTTCAGCTTCTGTTTTTTTGGTGCCTTTTATAAATGCCGGTAAGCACACGTTTTCCAAAGCTGTAAACTCTGGTAATAATTGATGAAACTGAAAGATAAATCCAATATGCTCGTTCCTAAACTTTGCCAAGGCTTTATCGTTTAGCGTATTAATATCGGTATTGTTAATGGTGATATTGAAATCTTCTTTTTCCGAAGCGCGATCTAAGGTGCCCAACAGTTGCAACAAGGTGGTTTTTCCTGCTCCAGAAGCACCGACAATAGAGACGATTTCGCCTTTTTTCACATGAATATCAACACCTTTAAGGACGTGTAAATCGTTGTAATATTTATGAACGTTATGTGCTTTAATCATACAAAATAATTAGGGCAATGAAAGTAATACTTTATAGATTTATAAGCAACGATTAGCTGTTACTTTTCTTTTTAAAAACATTTTTAAGATTTGAATAATCGATAAAGTATTGAAGTTTTAATGAAAACACATGTTGTATAGGTTGATCGAATAAGGTGTTTAAACTATTAAAATAATTGTCTTTTGAGGCCGAGTCTGAATTGAATAACGAGTTTCGGTACAACGCGGTAAGTTGGCTACCCGGAGCAAATTGCCACGAGTAACGCAAATCTAAATTCCAAGTATTGAAATTAATATTCGGGCTTTCAGCTATGCTATCTACATTGTAGCCGTTATTTGCTGAAAGTGTGCCGTCGTTTTCAAGAATAAACAGTTGGTAATCGTAGTTTACGGTGCTCCAAAAGTTTCTAAAAGTTAGGCTTATGGCGTGTAGCGGATTAAAATTATAGGCTCCTGAAAGACCGTTTTCAACCGAAACCACATCGCGTTCGCCAAAAACAATATCAACATTTATATTATCAACAAAACCGCGACTTCCTTTGTTGTTTTGGTATTCAAATTCATAAGACACCCTAAACTTATCATTAAATCTTATGGTGGGTTCCACCTCAAACTCATAGCCAAACAAATCTCTTTCTTTGTCAAACATGGTAAACGACCCTAAATTGGCTTCAACTGAAAATGTTTTATTGGCATTGGTTTCAAACCAAACACCGGCCGATCCGAAGTTTTTGTAAATAAAAAAGCGTTTGTTTTCAAAATCGCGGGGTTCAAAGTAGTCGTATTGTTTTCCCAAATCAAAATTTACCCGGGCCCCAAACCACATCAATTTTTTGGTTTGTGCATTAACACGCATTCCAAGGTTTGCCCCAGTAAAAGTACTCGGGTTGTACAACCGGCGGTAATTTACCCAAGTGTTAAACCTAAAATCATTCAACTTTTCAGTAGGTTCAAAAATTTGATAGGAAGCATCAAAACCAAAATTGTTATAGTTGTTTCGGTTGTTCAATCCCAAATCGTTGATATCGTATTCTTCATCTGCAAAACTATGGTCGAAACTATAGCGGTACTTACCATGTGTTTTTCCCACCATAAAGAATGAACTTAAACCTGTACTCACGCCATCGGGCAAATTCACATTGCTCATTTTTACTTGACCACGAATATTATAGGTGTTTCTTTTATTTGAAATATCGGCTAAAAACCCCGTAACATTGGCGTCTCTAAAACCACCATCTCTTGTTACATTGGTGTTTATAAGACTTACTGAAGAATTGCCATTAAACTGTTGGTCGAGCACCAAAATGTTGTAATTGGCAAGCGGTTCGGTAACTCTATTCCTGTATGAAATAACACTATCTGTTATGGCTTGTGTGTTTTGATCTCTAATGTATTCGGTGGTTTTTATTTTAACCTGCGTTTTTTCGGTTACGGCATTAAAAAAACCAACACCCAATCCTTTTTTTGTACGCCCCGAAACCTTAACGGCATTTAATGTTTTAACAATGTCTGGGTTATCGATAATTTCCTCGTTAATATTGCTATTGTTAATCAGTTCGTCCTCAACACGATCTTGTTCCACAGGTGCATTACCAATACGCCTTGAAAAAAACAAATCGCCTTTGTTGAACAAATCGACACCTTCTTTAAAAAACTGGCGTTGTTCGCTAAATGTTTGCTCAAACGGGCCAAGGTTCAATCTTACGTTATCAAAAGCTGCCTGACTAAAATCGGGTATTAAAGTGGCATCTAAAGTAAAATTTTCGGTGATGCCGTATTTAACATCCAACCCAACGTTAAAATCGGTTTCGCGTTCACCATCAAAAGATGTTGAAATGCCCGACACAAACGGATAAAAACTCAAACGCGTTGGTGGTTTAATGTTTTTAATGCCGGTTAATTCGCCGTGATATAAACCAACATTTCCTTTGGTTCTGTCAATAGGATTCCAAGAATATTGCGAGTTATCAACTCTAAATCGTCTGTGAAACTGCACGCCCCAAGTTTGTACCTCATCGTTAGAAAACCGAAGGGCTCGGTACGGAATTTTCATTTCTACAATCCACCCGTCGTCAACAATTTTAACGGCACTATCCCAAACGGCATTCCATCCAAAATCCTCGCCGTTATCAATACTCGGCGAAGCCACAGCATCAGCCTGATTGCCTGAGCTAAACACAAAAAATTCGGTATCGTTTTGGGCATCGTTATTAGGGTTCAACACCACACCAAAAAAATCGGATTGCCCAAAATTATCGCGGGTCGAAAATTGTTTTTGAATATCCTCTGGATAATCTTTTAAATAGGCAGCAATATAAATGGCGTTGTCATCATAAGTTATCTTTACAACCGTTTTTTGATGCGCTTTCTCTGCTACACCCATTTCCGGTCTAAACTGAGTAAAGTCTTTGGCTTCGTTTGCCTGTTCCCATGCCGGGTCATTTAGCACACCATCAATTTTCGGCGGCTTATCAGTCCTTACAATATTTAAGGTTTTTTTATCCTGGGCAAAGGCAAAAAAAGAGAATAATAAAATAAAGCAGAGCGTTGTTGGTTGCCTCATTAAGGTTGATTTTTGTTGTTTTGGTTGATGGTTAAAAGACCATATTAATCAAAAATTGTTACACTTTTAACAAATGTACTTTTGTTAAAACCGTATTAATCTTAAGTAAACGTTAAAAAAACAAACTAATTGTTAATATTTTTTTGAAATTTTAATAAGAAGATAACGTCTAAGTTTTTTTGACTATTTTTATTCGAACAAGAATGTTTTGAAGCATGGTTTTGATGTTTCAGTAAAAATGTCATTCTCGCTTAAGCTATAAATTTTAATAAAAAACACAGCATGCCATATAAAAGTTTTGAAGAGTACAACATTCAGGTAACCGACGATGTTAAGGACAGATATAAAAACATTATTGAAGATTTAGGCGAAGATACCCAACGTGATGGTTTGTTAAAAACTCCCGAGCGTGCCGCAAAAGCGATGCAATTTTTAACCCAAGGCTACAACCAAGATCCGGTTGAAGTTCTTAAAAGCGCCATGTTTAAAGAGTCTTACAACGAAATGGTGATTGTGAAGGATATCGAATTATATTCGCTTTGCGAACACCATATTTTACCTTTTTTTGGTAAAGCCCACATTGCATACATCCCGAACGGACAAATAGTCGGGTTAAGTAAATTGCCCCGAATTGTAGATATATTTGCTAGACGACTGCAAGTGCAAGAACGCTTAACCGAACAGGTTTTAGATTGCATAAACGATACCTTAAAACCACAAGGCGTTGCTGTGGTTATTGAAGCGTCGCACATGTGTATGATGATGCGCGGTGTGCAAAAACAAAACTCGATAACAACAACTTCTGGGTTTAGGGGACAGTTTGAAAAAATTGAAACCAGAAACGAGTTTTTAAAACTGATTGGAAAGTAATTTTTGGTATATTTTTTGCGTTATTTAGATTAAAACAAGCCCTATGAATTTAGAAAATTTAAGTAAAAACAAAAAATTAACCTTAAGCATATTGTTTGATATTGTTGGTATGCTGACCCTTTTAGATATCATTTGGGCACCGGCATCGGCCTATTTAATGAGTAAAATGTATAAAGGGACAAGAGGTAAAGTGGCAGGTGTTGTATCGTTTATTGAAGAGGCCATTCCGGGTCTTGACATTATTCCAACCTTTACGATTATGTGGTTTTTAACCTATGTTTTTCAAAAGGAAGAAAAGCCTATTGTGATTGAGGTTGAAGCTGAAAATGAATAATAATATGATTATAAAAGCAGAAGCTGTCTAAAAAGTCGTTTGAATTTAATTTGTCAGGTTGAGCTTGTCGAAACCGATCTTGATTATCAGTAAGTTAAAATATTTCGACAAGCTCAATATGACATAGGGTAAGACCTTTTAGACAGCTTCTTTTTTAGTTATAAGCTATAGGTAAATCCTAAATTAATAGATCTGCCCATATTAAATATACCATCGGGTTTTAACCGCGACAAATGATTTACATACGTTTTATTGGTTAAATTATTTCCGGAAAGCGTAACGCTCAACTCATTTTTAAATACCGAAAAATCTCCACCTAAACCAGCGCTTAAAAGACTGTAGCCATTGGTATTGGTTTCAAAAGCACTCACGTTATTTTGTTTGAATGTCGATTTTAACTTCACAAAAGCATAGCCTTTTTTAATCCAATTATCTTCAAATTCAATTCTTATAATATTACTTATCGAGTTTGCAGGGATTAGCGGTAAATACGTATCATCCTTTTGCTTTCCCGTAACGGTTTCAAAACTCGACTCAAAATGCAACCAATCCAAAGGGTGCGGATGCAAATGCAACCCAAATTCGCCGCCATAAAGTTTAGCGTCGTTTTGTAAATACACAAAAACAGGCGTATTATCAATAACATTGCTGTTGGGCGAAAGGAAAATATAGTTGTTTATTTGGTTGTAAAAACCGTTTACAAAAATTTCTAAATGTTCGTTTTTCAATTCCAAAGCGACATCGGTTTGAAAGTTTTGTTCGCTTTTTAAATCGATGTTTCCTATTTCGTATCGATTCGTTCCTTCGTGACTCCCATCCGATGTAAGTTCGGATAAATTAGGCGCTCTAAATCCTGTTGCAAAATTTAATCGTGCGGTAATGTTTTCCGCAATGTTTTTTTTGATTCCGAAAGCCCCGTTAAAACTATTGAAGCTTTTGTTTATGCTTGAAACTACATTGATGTTCCGGTTATCAAAACGTGCCCCAAGTTGAATATCTATGTTTTCAAAATGAATATGAGAAGTTGCCAAAACACCAAAATCGTTGGTTGTCGCATCTGGTATCAATTCTTCTTCGCCATAATTTGAATTGATTTGATTCATCCCTTGGGCACCAATTATGGTTTCAAATTTGCCCAGTTTTGGGAGATGATATTTTACATCGTAATTAAATGTTTTTAGTTTCATTCGAAGTGCCGCTTCTAACATATCGTCTTCTTCTTCCCCTTCATGTTGTTCGTGCTCTTCTTCGGTTTCATGATGGTGATGATCTTCAAACTCTTTTCTATCATTATAAATATATCCCAAATTGAGGTCTAATTTCGAGTTGTTGAAAAACAAAACCGATTTTGAACTAAATATATGGTTTGTAATATTCTGAAACGGCAACAACGGCGTTTTGTTTGTTGATTGCTCTCCGATTTCTTCTGGAATGCCCAATTTAGAATTGTTGAGATTATATCGAAAAGCCGTTTTAATCGCTTGGTTTTGATAGCCCAAACCTGCTTTAAAATCCTGCTCTCTATAACGCGTATTGGTAACTCGATATGCTTTTGTTTTGTAATCTGAATGTTCGGTAAGACTTCCTCTAAATAAAAATTTAAAATTATTTACCGAAGATTTATATCCCGCATTGGTACTAAAGCCTTTGGTGTTGCTGTAATAATTAGTACCAAAATCGCCTGAATCGGTATTGTTATTGGCAAATCTTTCGGGGTTAAGATAAAGCACGCCGCCCAAAGCATCGCTACCGTAAAGCAACGAAGCTGGCCCTTTTATAACCTCAACACTTTCAACACCGGCATCGTTAACTCCCAGTCCGTGTTCGCTGCCGAATTGCTGATTTTCCAACCGAACGCCTTGCGTGTAAACCAAAACACGGTTAGAACTCAAACCTCTAATTACAGGTTTACCAATGCCTATGCCCGTAGTAACACTTTCTACACCGGCAATATTCGTAATGCCGTCGGCCAATGTTATGGCACCACTTGCCTTTAAGTCCGCTACGTTTTTGTGCTCAACTTTCATAACATTATCGCGCTGTAGTTTATGAAAAGGTGTGGAAATAATAATGCTTTCCATTTCAATGGCTGAAGGTTTTAATTGAACGGATAAAGGGTTGTTTAACGGAATGGTAATAGCTATCGATTGGGTTTCGTAACCCATCATTGAAAACAGCAAAATATGCGTGCCTGTGGGTAAATCATTTAAAGTAAACTCACCATTTTCGTTAGTGCTTGTGCCTTTTTCTAAATGAGGCACGTAAACGGTTACATAAACTAATTCTATATTTGTGCTAGCATCGGTTACGATGCCTTCTATTTTGTTTTGAGAATATATATTTGATACTGCCAATACTAGCAATATATTGAGAAACAACTTCATATATGAATTTTTAATTTAATAATTATTTTAAGCTGAAAACTAATTTCAACAATTTTATAATGGTATTAAATTAATGTCGGCGGACCGCGAAGTGAAGTTTGTAAGCGTTGGTATTTACTAAGAAAATAATATTGTGATGCAATTTGTTGGGTGTCAATTTGCTCTAAAAACAAATCAACATAAAAAAAAGAATACGTGAAATTTTTATTGAGTTTAAACTTGTAAAAATCGCAATCCACATCAACCTTATGTATATGGGTGGTGTTATATCCTTCACAAACTTCGTGGGTGTGGTGGGTAAATATATGTGCAAACTTTACAGCCGATGGCACTAAAAACAGAGCAGCAATACACAGTGTAATAACCTTAAAAGCGATATGTTCTTTAATACTCTGCATTAATCAAAAAAGCGTTTAAAGCCGATTTTACGAAGCATCTTTTTTTCAAAATCCCAAAAAAACTTGTATTGCCCAAAAAGCCATCCTATTAAAACCAGAAGTATTTGATAAAAAATAAATCCGATAACTATATACAATACCCAATACGTATAAGTTGGCAGGTTCTCTTTATTTATGCCCATGAGTTTAATGAGTGGCCTGCTTACAAATAATGATGACGTACCCGTGGTTGCAAACACCAAAAAAATGCTTATCATTTCCCATTTAAAGGTGACATTCCATTTTTTTTCCAATTTATTGAAAATGAAAAGAGTTAACTTTAAAAGTATAAAAAAGATAACACCACTTAACAATAACGTTAACATGATTTGGACATCTTTTAAAAGCACTTTAGATAATTTATAAGATGAGTAACCTAAAGCTATTAATCCCAAAAGGGGAAAAATAAGTTGCCAATTTTTATGTATTTGCCAATGCTCTTTAAATTTCTTCACTATAAAAATTTTGAGAGCAAAAATAGTTAAAGTGTTTTAAATTCTAGGTGTAAAACCAGCTAATTGTTGCTTATAAGTTAATTGGAAGTAGATAAAGTAATTATAAAGTTTATAATTTACATCGTAGCCATAATCAATTCCTGGTTGATAATCAATACGCAATTCGTAAAGGTCCGGATTAAAGCGCTGTGGCTGCATAACCCTACTATTCCATTCTGTAACGTAAAGATAATTTCTGTTTTCCAAAAATTGTTGCGAATAGTAACCTTCTGGTTTTGCTCTGCTTGCCAACCAAAAATTAAATCCCGGTTCGATAATAATTATTTCGTATTCCAGCTCATTGTTGGCAATTTTTACCGTATCGTTCTGGGTTACTTTATTTGTTACTTCGTTGTTTGAAGAAGGTATCTTTTTTGAGGAATTGCATCCAATAAGAAAACCTAAGACTAGGATTAGATAGAGAAACGTTTTCATAACTTAAATTTTTTTAATTTAAAGATACAAAAATCATTCCTTAATCGATTGATTTTTAACTGATTTTAAAAAAAAATACCAAACACAATGGTTGGCATTTTTAATTCTATAAAACGAATTTATTTTATTTTCCTCCAAAAAGGCCGCCTAATAAGCCACCTAGTCCGCCTTTTTTCTTGGCACTTCCCAATACCATTCCTGCAACGTCGTCAATAACACTACCGTCGCCATCGGCATCCAATATTTTTTCTAAAAAACTTTGTTCTTCTTTGGCTGCGCTACCACCAAGTAATCCACCTAGCAATCCACTCAAATCGTTTGGCGTACTCACATTGTTTTGTCTGGATTGTTTTCCTATAACACCCATTAAAATTGGAGCGGCCACCTTAAGAATATCGGCCACAGAACCTGCATCTAAACCAGATTTTTCGCCAATAATTTTTTCAACATCTTGCTTCTTGCTTCCTAAAACATGATTTAGAATTTTATCGCCATCTGTTTTAACCTCTTCATTAACACCGCCACTAAATAAACCTCCAAGGTTATCTAAAATGCTTCCGTCGTGCTTGTTCATTAATGCACCCATTAAGCCTTGGGCACCTTCCGGCGTTGATGTGTTTCTTTCCATAGCTTTCATTAATACCGGTAAAGCCATGGTTAAAACACTGCTCGTTCTGGTTTCATCGGTTCCTGTTGAGCCCGAAACACCACTAACAATGGTTTTTCCTAGGTCGCTGTTTAATAAGTCTAAAATTCCTGACATGATTGTATTTTGTTTTTTAAGATTAATAAATTGGATGTTGAAGGTACAAAAAAAGTCCCAACATATTGTTAGGACTCACTTATACCGTTTAGGTCACATTTTAATTAAAAAGAATTCCTTTACCCAAGAATACTTATAATTTGTGACGCTAATTCTGTACCAATTCTATCTTGTGCTTCGTTAGTTGCTGCACCGGTATGCGGTGTTAACGATAACGAAGGATTCATTAACAATTGAATTTCCGGCTTAGGTTCTTTTTCAAAAACATCCAAAGCTGCCCGTGCTACTTTACCGCTTTCAATAGCTTTTACAAGGGCTACTTCGTTTACCACACCACCACGAGCTGCATTGGCAATGATTACACCGTCTTTCATCATGTTAAATTCGGCTTCGTCTATAACGTAGCTTTCTTGTGATGGAACGTGTAACGTAATAAAGTCTGATTGTTTTAAAACATCTTGCTTAGAAATGGTCTCAATTTCAAAATTCAAGGTTTGTCCGTCAAAAAAGTCTAATTGCAAATTGGCTTTTTCCAAAAACGGATCGAAAGCAACCACTTTCATACCGGCGCCAATAGCTACTTTTGCGGTAGCTTGTCCAATTCGGCCAAAACCTAAAACACCTAAGGTTTTTCCTTTTAATTCAGTACCTTTAGCATAGGCTTTTTTTAAGCCTTTAAAATTGCTATCGCCTTCCAATGGCATATCTCTGTTTGAGTTGTGCAGGTAACGTGCTAATCCGTAAAGGTGCCCAAATACCAATTCTGCAACCGAATGCGAGGAAGCTGCTGGTGTATTTATAACCGAAATCCCTTTTTCGCGAGCATATTCAACATCAATATTATCCATTCCAACACCACCGCGACCAATAATTTTTAAGTTTGGGCAAGCATCAATTAAATCTTTGCGGACCTTGGTGGCACTGCGCACCAATAAAACATCGATTTTATTTTCGTTTATGTAATTTATTAGTTGCTCTTGTGAAACCGTTGTTGTAATGACTTGGTAACCGGCTTTTTCCAAAGCATCAATACCGCTTTGAGAAACACCGTCGTTTGCTAATACTTTCATTTAAATTCTGTTTTTGTCATTCCCACAAAGGCGGGAATCTTAATAATTATATTTCAGTTAGCTTCATGGGATACCCTGCTTCGAGGGAACACCAAATGCTAATCTATTACGCCTTACTTTCCAATTCGCTCATTATTTCAACTAAAGCTTTAACGCTGTCCAATGGCAATGCGTTATACATTGAGGCTCTGTAGCCACCAACACTTCTGTGCCCGTTTATACCGTTAATTCCACCTTCTTTCAGCATGGCTTCAAACGTTTCTTTTAAATTTTCGTTTTCTAAAGTGAATGTAGCATTCATGTTTGATCGGTCTTCTTTGGTTGCGAAACCTTTAAATAACGGATTCAAATCAATCTCAGAATACATTAAGCGTGCTTTCTTTTCGTTTTCCTTTTCAATAGCTTCAATGCCACCAAGGTTTTTTAACCACTCTAAAGTTAACATGGATGTGTACACGGCAAAAACTGGTGGTGTATTAAACATGCTCCCTTTGCTAATGTGCATTTTATAATCCATCATTGATGGAATTTTACGCGATACTTTGCCCAAAATATCTTCTTTAATAACCACTAAGGTTGTGCCCGCTGCTCCTAAATTTTTTTGTGCACCGGCGTAAATTAAATCGAATTGGCTGTAATCTATGGCACGCGAAAAGATATCGCTACTCATATCGCAAACCATTGGGATATCGCATTTTGGGAACGATTTCATTTGTGTGCCAAAAATGGTATTGTTGGTTGTAAAATGAAAATAATCGTAATCTGAAGGAATATCGTAACCTTTAGGAATGTAATTATAATTGGCGTTTTTTGATGATGCTACCTCGTAAATATCATCATAAATTCTGGCTTCTTTAATGGCTTTGTCTGCCCAAGTCCCCGAGTTTAAATAACCTGCTCTTTTTTCCAATAGATTTAAAGCCACCATTAAAAACTGTGTGCTAGCACCACCTTGTAAAAACAAGGCTTTGTAACCTTTACCTTCTAAACCGAGCAACTCCAAAGCCAATGCTCTGGCTTTTTCCATAATTTCAACAAAGTCTTTACTTCTGTGCGAAATCTCAATTACAGATAAACCACTGTTGTTATAATCCATTACTGCTTCAGAAGCTTTTAATAAGACTTCTTGTGGTAAAATAGATGGTCCTGCGTTAAAGTTGTGTTTTTTCATTAAATATTATTTTTTATTTCGACGAAAGCGAAAAACTATATTGTTGACTAATTTTGATTGCAAAGGTGGTAATTTCTATGTAAAATTGTGTTATTAAAATAATAATTTTTGCCCTATATTTCTGTTAAAAATGCAATAGTATCCACGTCATCTGCATAATCCCAAAGTTGTGGTTTTTGTGTGCTGCCAAAAGCAATTTCATTGTCTAAAAACCCGTTTGAAACCACACATTGTATTTGTTGTGCATCGGCCTTTAATTTTTGTTTTAGCTGATCTGCATCTTCGTAATATTCGTAAAACAAGGTTGCAATGGGCGATGTATAGCTTGCATCTTCTTTAATCATAAAAAAGCCGTTTTCAAGCATATCAAATTCACTCATTAAATACACGGCTTTATTATAGTCGTAATTATTAGCGTATTTGGCTTTTTCAACAATGGGATGCCAATGATAAATGGCTTCAAAAAAAGCATCAAATTTATAGTTTCTCGGCACAAAAAGTTTTGATACATTCCTGCAACCCAAACCGTAATATCTAAAAATATCTTCTGATAAATTTTCCAAATCTCCTTGCGATTCGTTGCCGTTTAAAACCGCAACCGAGTTTCGGTTATTTCTAATTATAGATGGTTTACCTTTAAAGTAATACTCAAAATAACGCGCTGTATTGTTGCTTCCCGTGGCAATTACAGCATCAAAATCTGTTAACTTTTCTTCGGTAAATTCAATTTTACCTTTAAAATCCTTTTCAACATACTCTAAATATTTGGCTAAAAAAGGAAGTAAATGTTTATCGTTTGATGATTGCTTAACCAATACCCGATGCCCAGAAATGAGCACCGATAAAAAATCGTGAAACCCTACCAACGGTATATTGCCTGCCATAATTATGGCGATCGTTTTAGGGTTAACAGCATCTAAATTATAAGGCTGCAACCATGTTGTTAAGTTTTTGAGAGTTAAGGAATCGGACCACCCTTTTAAGGCAAATTTTATGTTTTCTTCAGTGAACCAGCCATTGTGTTCTTCGGCCAACTTTAATTGATGCTTAAACCCGTCAAAGAATAAAACGTTGTGTTCCACATTATCCTTTTTTTGGATAGCTTCATTAGAAAATTGACTTATAAAATCTCCTAATTTTACAAAAGCGTTAATTCTTTGTTGTAAATTCATTCTATATTTGGTTATGAATGGTTTTGGCTTTATTTTTGCAACTGCAAATTTAAGCAAACTCAAGAGAAAAAACGCTATGGCAATTATAATAACAGACGAATGTATAAATTGTGGCGCATGCGAACCCGAATGCCCAAATACAGCAATATATGAAGGTGCGGACGATTGGCGCTATAAAGATGGTACGAGTTTAGAAGGTACCGTTGTACTAACCAACGGGACAGAGGTTGATGCCGACGAAGCGCAGGAACCGATTAGCGACGAAATTTATTACATTGTACCCGATAAATGTACTGAATGTAAAGGGTTTCACGACGAGCCACAGTGTGCTGCGGTTTGTCCGGTTGATTGTTGTGTGCCCGATGAAGATGTGGTGGAGACCGAAGAAGAATTATTGGCCAAACAACGCTTTATGCATCCTGATGGATAGACGATAATCGATATTTAACTATACAATGAATCCCGAGTTTTTACTTGGGATTTTTTTTTGAAAAACATTCAGCATCAAAAGTAAATCGTTTATAAAGTGAAACATTTTTAATCTAACTACGTCTTTAAACTATGGCTATACTTTGAATGGCCATAAAACCATCATTTTAAAGAAAAAGATTAACTTTGAACTCCTTTTTATGTCACACCCAAAACAGATAATGAAAGTTTTTATATCAATCTATGCTTTGTTAATATCAGTTGTGTGTTTTTCGCAACATAAAATTGATAGCTTAAAAGTTGCCATTGAAAACCAAATATCAAAGTCTGAAGCTTATGTCGATATTGTTAACGCATTGGGTTATAATTATTGGATTGTAGATTCCAACGAATCTTTAAAATATGGAAAACAGGCTTTAAAATTAGCCGATAGCCTTAACTATCTATCCGGAAAAGCCAAGGCAAATCGCGTACTTGGTGTAGCGTATTGGTCGCAGGGCAATCATTTAGATGCCATTAAACATTTAAACGAAGCCTTAAAGCAAAATAAAAACTTAAACAATTTAGAAGGTACCGCAAACTGCACATTAAATCTCGCTATGGTTTATGCCGCACTGCAAGAAGACGAAAAGGCTTTAAGTATGTACGACGACGCCATTACCCAATTTACCGCTTTAAATTTAGATGGCAGAATTGCCACAACGTTTACAAAAATCGCATCGATTTATATAAAACAGGATAGGCTTTACGACGCAAAGGAATATTTAACAAACGCACTAAAAATGCATACCGATGCTAATTTTACTTATGGCATTGCCGAAGCCCACAACAGGTTGGGTATTTTGTATGTTAAGCAAGGTGAAAAAGAACAGGCTTATTACCACATTGAAAAATCGATAATTTACGGTAGAAAAGTTAACGATACCGATGGTATGACCAGTAATCTTATCCAATACGGAAAGCTTCTTATGCTTGACCATAAATTTGATGCTGCCGAACAACATTTGGTTTTAGCCATAAAACGCGCTAAAGAAAACAATTTAAAACGCTATGAACTTGAGGCTTACCAAGAGTTAAAAACATTAAAACGACTTGAGGGAAAACCAGAAGAAGCTTTAGAATATTACGATAAATATGTGTCTTTAAAAGATAGTATTTTCAACTCGGAAAAAACCATGCGTATTTCGGCATTGGAATTTAACAACCAAATTGAAGCCAATGAAAAGGCATTGGAACTGCTTGCCGAAAAAGAGCGTTCCAATAATTTTGTTAAATGGAGCTTAATAATTGGTTTGGTAACCCTTATGTTTTTTACCATATTTTATTTTCTGAATTTTAAAAAACGTATTGCCCAAAGTAGAGAATTGCAAATTACCAAGGAGGAGTTTACTAAAACCGAATTGGAAAACGCCAAACTGAGACAGCAAGAATTAAAACAAAAATTAGACTATAGAAATAAAGAGCTCACCTCGTACACGCTTAATTTTGTACAGAAAAGCGAGCTGTTCCAGCAACTTAAAGAAAAAATAGAATCTTTAAAAACAGCGACGCCCAAACAGCATGACACAATTATTAGAGAGCTAAACCGGGTTATAAAACAGCATGTTAATATCGATAGGAATTGGGAAGATTTTAAGCGTTATTTTGAAGATGTGCACACAGGTTTTAACGAAAAGCTAAAAGCAAAGCACCCTAATCTCAGCACCAACGACTTACGGATTTGTGCGCTAACCCGACTTAATTTAAACATTAAAGAATCTGCAACCATATTAGGGATTACACCAGAGAGTGTAAAAACAGCGCGTTACAGACTCAGAAAAAAGCTTAACCTGGAACCCAACGAGGAGCTTTTAAGCTACTTTTTAAGTTTGGAAAACTAAAACCTCTGTTTTTCTTTTATATTTTTACTTCTTTTTTCCTTAAAAACAAAATATATTCAAATCATTGATTATTAACTCTTTACACTGTTAGTGTTCACCTATTGTTCACCTTTTTTTAAGTTAAAACTAAAAGTGGTCTATCTAAATTAATTCGATAGACCACTTTTTGTATACGCCCTTTTTTTTAAATCTCTTTCCTCTGCATTTAGATTTGCAGCATCATTTAAAACAAAAACGAACAGTTATGAATTATTTACAATCAAAAAAATACGATTCAACATTAAAGCAAATTTGGTTTAATAGAAAGTACAAGTTAAGAGTAAGACAATTAAATCAACAAAAACACTTTTAAAATAAAATCATAAAAACCAGAAACGATTTGTAAATCGAATTTAATCTTATAGAAATCATGAAAAAAACAATTTATGCATCAACAATTATAACTTTTGTACTGTCATTATGCGTTACCGCAATTCTTATAAATAAAACCGAACCGAAAGCTTCAAAACCTTTGGCCTATAATTTTGTAAAGTGTACACCAGCGAAATTTTTGTTGGGTGAAGTGGACACAACCAAACAAATTTCTCCGCTTTTCAATAATCTGGGAAACCTTAGTTTTAAAATTTCTACAACTAATGATAGAGTTCAGGCCTTTTTTAATCAAGGTTTAAAACTCAGTTACGCTTTTAATCACGCCGAAGCACACCGTTCTTTTATGGAAGCAGCACGATTGGCACCAAATGTTGCCATGAATTATTGGGGACAAGCCTTTGCTTTAGGCCCGAATATAAATGATACCCAACCAGATGACGAGCGCAAGATAAAATATAATGAGGCCATCGCTAAGGCTAAAAAATTAGCACCATTGGCAACCCCAAAAGAACAAGCATTAATTAAAGCGCTGTCTGCAAGATATAGCGAAAATTTAAGTAAAGATGTTGCTGAATTAAATATGGCTTACATGATGGAAATGGCCAAAGTGGTTAAAATGTATCCGGACGATGCGAACATTCAGATTTTATATGCCGCATCGGTAATGAATACGGTACCGTGGAATTACTGGGATAAAAACGGAAACCCATCACCAAATATAAAAGAGGCTAAAACGGCATTGGAAAAAGCTATGAAACTAGAGCCAGAAAACCCGGGCGGGCATCATTATTATATCCACATGGTAGAATTGCCTTATCCAGACCTTGGTGTAGAAAGTGCCGATAAATTGGCGTCGCTAATGCCTGGAGCAGGACATATCGTGCACATGCCCTCGCATATTTATATTCGAGTGGGCCGCTATAAAGATGCCGTAAAAGTTAATCAAGCGGCTATTTTGGCCGATGAGGATTATATTTCGCAATGTTTTTCGCAAGGGCTGTATCCGTTGGGTTATTATCCGCATAACATACATTTTTTATGGTCTTCAGCGAGTTTGTTGGGGAGCAGCGAATTGGCTATTGATGCCGCCAGAAAAACAGCTGAAAAAGTACCCGCTGGAGAATTTGTTGACATGCCCTTTTTACAGGATTTTGCTTCAACACCTTTATTGGCTTATACACGATTCGGAAAATGGAATGAAATTTTATCGACACCGGCACCAAGCCCAAAAATCAAACATTTAAATCTGATAAGACATTACGCCAGGGGAATTGCCTTTATTAGAAAAGGAAATATAAAAGATGCGGAGGAAGAATTAACAGCGATTAAGACACTTAAAAACGACCCAGAGTTAGAAAATATCGTGGCAACAGCCAACAATAATTCAGCTTCAATTGCAGCAATCGCTTTTGAGGTTGTGGCGGGAGAATTGGCGGCTTTAAAAGGCGATTTGCCAACGGCTATCAAACATCTTGAAAATGCTGTGGTTTTTGAAGATGCCCTCGTTTATACCGAACCTTCGGCGTGGCATATTCCAACAAGGCAGAATTTAGGCGCTGTTTTAATGAAGGCTAAAAAATACGAAGCAGCCGAAAAAATATACAAGGAAGATTTGGCAGTTTTAAGACAAAACGGATGGTCGCTCATCGGTTTATACAATGCCTATGTGGCACAAGGAAAAAAATCTCAGGCAAAGACCATAAAAAAGGAATTCAACAAAGCTTGGAAAGACGCCGATATCAACATTAGCAATTCAATTTTATAACAGTATTTAAAATGAAAGTATTTATCGTTAAATCGTCATTATCATTATTGGTATTGGTTTTAATTTCAGCACATGTATATAAATTATATCTGTCGCATAAAGAGGCGCCAGCTGTCTACAATCCAACGGATGTAAATCCTGAATTGGTAGATGCGAGTTTACACCATTTGAGTGAAAACCACAGGGTTGCCGATTTTGAATTAATCAATCAAAACGGAAAAACCATCACCCAAGACACCTATAAAAATAAAATTTACGTAGCAGATTTCATTTTTACCAGTTGCCCAACAATTTGTCCGGTTATGACCAATAATATGGCCAAAATTCAACAGGAGTTTTTGAATGATGACGAGGTTATGCTTCTATCGTTATCCGTAACCCCAGATATTGACAGCATTCCGAGGTTGAAAGCTTACGCCGATAAAAATGGTGTGATAGACTCAAAATGGCATATTACAACGGGCAATAAAAAACACATTTACGAGCTGGCGCGCAAAAGTTATTTCGCGGTTACTGATGAAGGCGATGGTGGATTACAAGATTTTATACATACCTCAAATTTTATCCTCATAGATAAAGACAAACAAATACGAGGTATTTATAATGGTATTAAGGATGAGGAAGTCTCGCGTTTAATAGAAGATATCAAAGCCCTTCAAAGCTTATAAGTGATGAAGCATTCTGATTTCGAAACCAATAACATTCGCGGGCCAATAAATGCTTGGGTGTTTAAAATCCTTGATGGTTACATGAATTATCTTTTTGGAAAATCTAAAAAGAAACTCTTTAAAAACCATCCAGAAACCATTGTTGAAATTGGTTCGGGAACAGGGGCAAATATGCGCTATTTAAAAAAGGGAACAAGGTTAATTGCAATAGAACCCAATATTTATATGCATAATAATTTAAAAAAGAATGCTGCAAAATATGGCATTAATCTGGAAATAAAAACCATGGTTGGCGAGTCGATAGGTTTACCAGATAACTCATGTGATTTTGTGGTATCAACTTTAGTGCTTTGTACGGTAAACAATCCTGTAACATGCATTAAGCAAATTAAACGCATATTAAAACCATCGGGGTTTTTGTGTTTGTTGAGCATGTTAAAGCTAAAGAAAAAAGCATTTTAGCTTACATTCAAAAAATACTGCACAAACCGTGGCATTGGTTTTTTGAAGGGTGCCACACCAATAGAGACACCAAAATATTATTGGAATCTGCCGGGTTTAATACACTGGAAATTGAGGCTTATAATTTGTACTCGCCCTTTATTCCTATCACAACCCAAATAAGGGGAAAAGCCATTAAATAATTTTTAACACAGTAGAAAACATTAAATCTTAAAACTATAATTATGAATTATTGCCAACTCCAAAAACTTAAATTAGAGCTCGCAGTTAAAGCAAAAAAAGGCACCGACTTTTTATTGGCGGCATCTGTAATTTGGTTTGCCATAGCCTACATATGGTCGTTAAAAGCCACATCATACAACAAAAGCGTATTGGTTTTTATAATTGGTGCATTGTTGCTTCCGTTGGCGTTTGTGTTTTCAAAACTCTTGAAAACACAATGGAAAGTGGCCAAAAACCCGTTGCAATCCTTAGGGCTTTGGTTAAACTTTGCACAGTTGTTTTACTTTCCGTTTTTGGTATTTATTTTACTTACCCAACCGGATTATTTTGTAATGGTATATGCCATTATTACGGGCGCGCACTTGTTTCCTTATACTTGGTTTTACGATGACAACACGTACGCTATTATGGCAGGAATTATTTCGGCCACAAGCCTAATTATGGGATTGAACTTCCCCGTAGAAACCCTGTTTTACATTCCATTATATACGGGTTTTTTGCTATTGGCCATGTTTATAATTCTATGGTTTTCTATGCCAAGGACCGTTCAAAAATGGGAAGAACATTCAGAAATGATCAAATAATTGAATAATAAAGGTCTAATTCTATCAATTCAAAAAACAATAAATCTAAAAACATCAAAACTTTTTAAATTACTATATAATCACATTACCAACAGGAACTTTTGGATGATTAATTTTTTTTCGGGGATTATTTAATTTATTCAAAACCAAAAGCCTATGGCGAGCAATCAAAATAGGCTTTTAAAATTTGTTAGAGCAACTTAAACAGGAGTCAGTAAATCTATTATAAATTTAAAACCAACTAAAAATGAAAAACAACTACTTAATAGGCATCGTTTACATCTGCTTTACAACAACGGTTTTCAGTCAAATAAGTGCTTTAAGCGATGTGTTTAACGATTCAATACTGGATGAATCATGGAATTTATTCCAAACCCAATATTACCAAACACCAGTTCCCATGAATAACGGATTTATGGAAATGAACCTTGATGACGTGGAATGCAACCGAACATGCGTTTGGTGGGTAGATATGAATGCGGGACTTATCTACAAAGAAATCACGGGAGATTTTAATGTGGTTATAGCCGTTTACACCAAACAGAAAAACAATCCCACACAAGATATTGATGGATGGACGCAATTGGCTGGATTAATGGCCAGAGACCCTGCATCTACAACATCCGGAAACGAAAACTATGTTTTTAATGTTGCCGGAATGCGTTTTGATAATCCATCGATTGAGCTTAAATCTACCACCAACAATTTAAGTTCAATACGCGCCTTTACAGATAATATGTCCGGTACCGCCGCAGAGCTCAGAATGGTGCGGGAAGGAACATTTTTCAGTCTTTATTCACGACAAATTGGAAGCTCCACTTGGATATTTAGAGACGCATTTAATCGCCCAGATTTACCAGCTACATTACAAGTCGGGCTTATAGCTTATGTTTTTGAAGCTTATCCGGGAAATCTGCTTGCGCAATTTGATTATATCCGGTTTAGTGAGGTTGATGCCCCATTAAGTAATGATGAAGTTGTGCATTCTAATCATCATTTAAACATGTATCCCAATCCGGTTAAAGATGAACTGAATATTGAATTGAAAGCGAAAACAAATAACACGATTACTGTTGAGTTTTATAATGTTTTGGGCGAAAAAATCTTCGAGAGACCTTTAAATCGTTTAAATGATTCAACAACCAAAACAAAAATAGATGTATCAACTTTAAATATGGTTTCGGGTATTTATTTTGTTAAGCTAAAAAGCAACGATATTAATACTGGTGTTTATAAGTTTGTTAAAAATTGAAATAGGTTTTACGTTATAAAGTCTTAAATTTCAACTTGAGATTTTTTTATTATTTATCTTACATTCATAAAATGAATTAAATAAAGCTTATTAATTTAATCAAAAATGAAAAGAGGAATATTATATAAATTGGTTAGTTATCCTAGTTTAATAACTCTCAAAAAAGGTTTTGGGTTACATATGAACCATGAAGGATATGATTTTACTGTTAGGGTTCAACAACACGTTAAAGCGTTACAAATTTTAGATTATAATAATGATATTATCGTCAATAAAATTTCAGATAAGAAGACTGAAAGTACTTTGAAAACTAACAAAATAAAAGAATTGTCTAAAAAAGAACTTTTTATTCAAATAGAGAATTCAAAATTAATTATTGAAACTATTGGGTCTAATTGTAATTCTTTTAGAACTAGAGATATAACCAATTTATTATTTGGAATAGAGGTTGAGGATATTGAAAATGTCAATTCAGTACAAGATAAATTTGATGATATATTAAAGTATTTTTTGAAAATTTATAGAATAAAATCAGGAGATATTCATACAAAATTTCCAGAAGATTTGAATGAAGAGTTACTTGTGATAAGAGAAGGTAGATATTTATATCTTCAAGAAGATTTGGATAAGAAAATAAGTGAAAGGTTAAATTCAGAAATGAGAGTTGCTATAGGAATCAAAAGCTTAAAAATGCCAACTTCTTTTACTATTGGTTCTAAGAAAAACTTAGATTTTGATAAAAATGGAGAAGTAATAAAAGAGTTTGTAAAATCTAATAGTAAAATATCTCAAATTGATGAATTTCATCTTAAAGCAAGAGAAGAATTTTATGTCAACAATAATTATAAGTATGCTATTTTAGAATTATTTACAATGATTGAAGTTCTTATAGTAGATAAATTAACCAAATATAAACTGGCTAACGGTGTATCAAACAAGAAACTCAAGGAGTTTAAAAAAAACATACCTATCAGTTACTTAATTAATGTTGAATTGCCACTTATTTTGAATAATATAACTAATGATGACAGGAAAGTTTTGAGTCAAATTGATAGTATTCGTAAGATTAGAAATGAAATTGTACATGAAAACAAAAAATTAACAAAAGTAGAATGTGAGTTTGCATTTAAAGCTGTGAATGATTTTTTTGATGTTTTGAGGAAAAATCAATTATAGGTTTATTTAAAGTAATTTAGTTTGATTTAATACTATTATAAGGTAAGCTAATATTCTACTAATTAACTACATTTGCACTCGCAAATAAATATAGATTCCCTTCTTCAAGGGAATGAATAAAAACTTATTCAATGAAAGCAGGAATTGTAGGATTGCCAAACGTAGGGAAATCGACCTTATTCAATTGTTTATCAAATGCCAAAGCGCAAAGTGCAAACTTTCCGTTTTGTACTATCGAGCCTAACATTGGGGTGGTAAATGTACCAGATCCGAGGTTGGAAAAACTGGAAGAATTGGTAAATCCAGAACGCGTACAACCTGCAACCGTAGAGATTGTAGATATTGCGGGCTTGGTAAAAGGAGCCAGTAAAGGCGAAGGATTAGGCAACCAGTTTTTGGCTAATATTCGTGAGACCGATGCTATCCTTCATGTATTGCGCTGTTTTGATAACGATAATATCGTGCATGTTGATGGCAACGTAAACCCCATTCGGGACAAAGAAACCATCGATATGGAACTGCAGTTGAAAGATTTGGAAACCGTCGATAAAAAACTGGATAAAGTAAAACGTGCTGCAAAAACCGGGAATAAAGAAGCCCAAAAGGAAGAAGCTGTTTTATTAAAATTAAAAGCTGGCTTAGAAGCTGGGGTTTCGGTACGAGCATTAACGTTTTCTGAAGATGATTACAACGATTTTGTAAAGCCTTCACAACTTATTACCGATAAGCCGGTTATGTATGTTTGTAATGTAGATGAAGGTTCTGCCGTTACCGGAAACGCTTATGTTGAGCAAGTAAAAGATGCCGTTAAAGACGAAAGCGCCGAGGTTTTAGTACTTGCTGTGGGAACGGAAGCCGATATTAACGAATTGGACGATTACGAAGAGCGCCAAATGTTTTTACAGGACATTGGGCTTGATGAAGCGGGTTCAGCTAAATTAATCCGTTCTGCATACAAACTATTAAACCAACAAACCTATTTTACCGCTGGTGTAAAAGAAGTGCGCGCATGGACTGTGGATATTGGAGCTACGGCACCACAGGCAGCAGGCGTTATCCATACCGATTTTGAAAAAGGATTTATTAGAGCCGAGGTTATTGCTTATGATGACTATGTGGCTTTTGGAAGTGAAGCCAAAGTTAAAGAAGCTGGTAAAATGCGTGTTGAAGGCAAAAATTATATCGTTAAGGATGGCGATGTAATGCACTTCTTGTTCAATGTTTAATCCAATTTTTGGGTTTTTGAGTTAATTGATTCAAAAGCTTTCATAAATAAAAAAAGATTGATAAACCTATAATTTATCAATCTTTTTTTATTGTTTTTTTTTAATAGAACTAGCCCTTTAACCACGCTTCACGCAATGCTTTTTGTGCATCGGTAGCATCTTCTTTGGGCATAATGCCTTGGCCTATGGTATAGGTTTTTGTCGTTTTTGTTTTAATAACAATATCTTCGCCTGCCCTATTAAGTACCACTTCAATCTCTTTCCCCGGTTTCCAAGAAAACACACCTTCTAAAACGTTATTCGCATTTTGCAAGCTAACCGATGTTCCGTTAATCGATTTTATAACGTCGTTTGGTTTTGCGCCATGATCCGCCCAAAAACTATTTTCTAAAACCATATCCGTAAAAAAGATAGTACCTGTTTGACCGTCGCCACTAACAATTGGCGCGCCATTCATTAATATGTAATTGGTTTCCACTTTGCCTTCGCCGATTTCCAATCCTACTTTATCGAAAAATGTCGTATAGTTTATTGGTAAATCGCCAATAACATGGTCGTCGAAAAACTCGCGTAACGACGGATAGGTCATCGCTACAATTTCATCTATCAATTTATCATCTTCAAACGGTTTGTTTTTCCCGTATTTATTTGATAATTCTTTCATTAAGGATAAAATACCTCTGTTGCCCTGGCTTTCTTCGCGCATTAAAATATCGATGCACATACCTATTAAAGCCCCTTTATGATACACGTTTAAATACTGATCTTTGTACGGTGCTTTTAAAACATTTTCGCTCATAATGGTAAAACTCATAGCGTCGTCCATTTGAGAAGCTGCTTGAATTTTATCCATTAGTTTATTGTAAAAAGCAGCTTCATCAACCAAACCTTCACTCACTTGAAACAGCGATGCGAAATATTCGGTAACCCCTTCGTACATCCATAAATGCTTTGAAAATGTTGGATTGTTATAATCAAAATAATGCACATCTTCAGAATGCACGCTCAACGGCGTTACAATATGAAAAAACTCGTGCGATACCAAATCAATCATGCCTTCTTCAAGGGCTTCTTTTGGCATAGCTTCAGGCATAACAGCCACGGTAGACGTATGATGCTCTAAAGCCCCAAAACCTTTTGGCGAGGTTTCTTCGCCATCAGATAAATACAAGTAAATGTCGTAACGAGGTGTGGTATCTATATCGCCCAAAAAAGCTATTTGTGCTTTCATCATGTTATAAATCGTTTCTTTTAACGATTTGGCCGAATGCACTTTATTTGGCGAATACACACTCAAAACAATTTTAATATCGCCCACCATAAATTCCTCAACATCCAAATTGCCGTACATCATGGGGTTATCGGTAATGTCAAAATATCGTGGTGCAAAATAGCTGCTTGTTTTGTTTTTACCGTCTTCACTTAATTGAGAACCCATTTTTTGCAATGCCGAAGTACGAACAAAATCGCTTGAAGCCGTCACATCCAGTTTGTATTGGTTGTTCTTTAAAACATCAAAATACCCGATAAACCCGTGTAAATTCAACACATAATTTTCGGGCTCAATATTGGTTCCTGCTGGCGAAAACGGCACTTCTTTTCCAATGCCTCCTTCGGTTTCAATATCAAAAGTATCGTTAACCCAATAGGTGATTTTATCAAGCTGTGTTGCGTTTGCAATCGTCCAAGAATTGGTATCCGCTTTGGTTACGGGCATTTCATTTCCTTGGTAATCAAAAGCTTTAAAATCGTCAATGTAACTTCCAAAATTGCTAACAGCGTACGTGCCTTGAACCACTTTGGGCATTCGGTATGTAACCGTTTCAACCGTAAAACGCCCTGGGTTAATGGTAACCGGCGCTTTATCGTCTACAACTTTGTCTAAATGTATGGCCGTTTCAATAGGTAAATTAATGGCTAAATCGTTAGCTGTGGTTTTGGTGGTGCTACAACTGGCAAGTAAAATCCCTGCAAATAATGCGATTAAAGTTCTCGTTTTCATGTCTGTAATTATAGGTTACTTATAGACGCCGAAAATACTACTATGTTACGATGACTGTTCTTAAGGTTCTGTTAAAAATAAGCCGAATTATCGTTATTTTCGCAATATGGAAAAGCCCTTAATAAGTATATTGACGCCTTTTAAAAATACCGAAGCCTATATAGAAGCTTGTTTAAATTCTATAGTAAATCAAACCTACACAAATTGGGAATTATTGATTGTTGATGACGCTTCTACGGATTCGAGCCCTAACATCGTTAAAGCTTATGCCGATAAAGATAGCAGGATTAAACTTTTAAAAAATTCCGGCGACGGTATTATTGATGCCTTAAAACTGGCATTTGGCAACAGTAAAGGCGAATTGATTACCAGAATGGATAGCGACGATGTGATGCAGCCCAACAAACTAGAGGTATTGGCAAACAAGCTTTTAACGTATGGCAAACAGCATGTTGCCATAGGATTGGTGAATTATTTTTCTGAAGACGGCATAAAAGACGGTTATAAAAGTTATGAAATCTGGTTGAACAACTTGACCAAAAGCGGTGAAAATTATTCTGAAATTTACAAAGAATGCGTTATTCCCTCGCCTTGTTGGATGGTTTACCGAAGCGATTTAATGGCTTGCGATGCCTTTAACCCGAATAGCTATCCTGAGGATTACGATTTGGCTTTCAGATTCTACAAGCACAACTATAAATGCATCCCATGTGATGAAGTAATACACAATTGGCGCGATTACAGGTCGCGAACATCACGAACGCATGTGCATTATGCCGAAAATCATTTTATCGATTTAAAGCTCCATTATTTTTTAGAGTTGGATTACAATCCCAATAAAACACTGGTGGTTTGGGGTGCGGGAAACAAGGGTAAAACGATTGCAAAAAAGCTGATAAAGAAGAAGGTTCCTTTTGAGTGGATTTGCGACAACCCCAAAAAAATCGGTCGTGATATTTATGGCGAAACATTACATCCTTTTCGGTATTTGGAAGGTATCGAAAACCCACAAAGCATCATTACGGTAGCCAACAAATCCGCTCAAAAAGAAATAAACACTTATTTAAAATCAATACACATGGTTAATAAAAAAGATTACTTCTTCTTTTGCTAACAAATGCTTATATTCACTCACTTAAAAAATCATTATTATGAATCTAAAATCAACAGCAGTAGTATTACTTTTTTCTTTATTTTTTTCCAATCAATTTGTTACAGCCCAAAAAAAAGTCTCTCTTTTTAACGGAAAAGATTTGAGCGGTTGGACCATTTACGGCACCGAAAAATGGTATGTAGAAGATGGATTTTTAATCTCTGAAAGTGGTCCGGATAAGGAATATGGCTATTTAGCAACCGACAAACATTATAAAAATTTCGAGCTCACCTTAGAATTTAAACAGGAAACCGATAATGGCAATAGCGGTGTTTTTATTCGCTCTACTATTGAAGGCACAAAAGTTAGCGGTTGGCAAGTTGAAGTTGCTCCACCAAATTTACACACCGGTGGCATTTATGAATCTTACGGTCGTGGTTGGCTTATTAAACCTGCACCTGAAAAAGAAGCGGTTTTAAAATCGGGAAAATGGAATAAACTAAAAATAAGAGCTATTGACGGTAAAATAACGTCGTGGTTAAACGGCGTGCAAATGGTTACCATTGACGATGAGAAAATTGGGGCTGGCACTGGCAGCATTGCCTTGCAAATACATAGCGGTGGTGGCATTTTAATTAAATGGAGAAAATTAAATCTGAAAGAACTTTAAAGCTTAAAACCTTATACCGTTGTGTTTTACTTTTATTAAAAAATTATGGTTTGACAAATCTAAAAAGGAATGCAGTTTAAACACCCCGAACTTCTTTACGCCTTATTTTTACTGCTAATACCTATTATTGTTCATTTATTTCAACTCCGGAAATTTAAAAAAACAGCGTTCACCAATGTGGCTTTTTTAAAAGAGGCCACACTGAAAACACGTAAGAGTTCGCAAATAAAAAAATGGCTGATTCTGTGTACCAGATTGTTATTGTTAGCGGCTATTGTATTGGCATTTGCGCAACCGTTTACTTCAAAAATCGACGCCTTAAATACCAAAAAAGAAACGGTTATTTATTTAGATAATTCGTTTAGCATGCAAGCCAAAGGCAATAACGGCGAGCTTTTAAAACGTGCCGTACACGACCTTATAAATAATGTGCCCGAAAACGAAAATATAGCATTATTTACAAACAACACGGTTTATAAAAATACGACAATAAAGGCTATAAAAAATGATTTGTTACAACTGGATTATACAGCGAACAATTTAACAACTACAGCGGCATTATTAAAAAGCCAGACGCTTTTCAACGCAACATCGAATGCTGTTAAAAACATCGTTTTAATATCGGATTTCCAAGAAGACAACAGCGAAATAACCGTTAAAAAAGACTCGTTAACCAATTTGCATTTTGTTAAACTACAGCCAGTAAATGCGCGTAATATTTCGGTTGATAGCGCCTATGTTTCCGGAACCTCTCCAACACATATTGAGCTTACCGTACAATTAAAACAAACTGGGAACGGCACAGAAAACGTACCCATTTCGTTATTTAACAACGAGAACTTAATTGCTAAAACCTCGGTGGAAATCAATGATAAAGCCAGCACTACTTTTTCGCTTCCCATAAATGAAGTTATAGATGGAAAGCTCACCATTAACGATGCCCATTTACAATTCGACAACAGCTTGTTTTTCAATATAAATACCGCTTCAAAAATTAATGTTTTATCAATAAATGAAAGTGACGATTCGTTTTTAAAACGTATTTACAATTCAACTGAATTCAATTATACATCAACTTCAACCAATCAATTAAATTATAATCTTTTTGATAATCAGCATCTCATTGTTTTAAATGAATTGAAAACCATTCCGAATGCCTTAGTTTCGGCCATAAAAGCCTTTACAAATCAAGGTGGCTCGCTGGTTGTTATACCTTCAAAAGACATTACAAAATCAGCTTACAACGCACTGCTTTTAAACTACGCAACCTCGTTTAGCGATTTAAATGCCAATGAAAAACGCATGACCACCATAAACTATTCGCATCCTTTATACAGCAATGGTGTGTTTGAAAAACAGGTGCGTAACTTTCAATACCCCAAAGTAAATAGCTTTTACAATGTGGTTTCAAATGGTGCTTCAAAAGTTTTGAGTTTTGAGGATAACAAGGCTTTTTTATACCAAAACCAGAATGCGTTTATATTTACTTCGGCTTTAAATAACGATAATTCAAATTTCAAGAGTTCACCTTTAATTGTTCCCACGCTTTATAATATCGCAAAATTCAGCTTTAAAATCCCGCAATTATATTACACCATAGGCGAAGAAAACCGGTTTGATGTGGATACGCAATTGCAGCAAGACGATATTTTAGCACTGGTAAATAATGATATCAATTTGATACCAAAACAGCAATCCTTCAACAACAAAGTGGTGATTAATACATCCGATAATCCAACGGTTGCCAGTACATACGCCATAAAAAACAAAGCTGAAACCATTGCAAAGGTGAGCTATAATTACAACAGAAATGAGAGCGATTTAATTTACAGCAATCTTTCGAATGTAAAAGATGCCACCGTAAGCCATTCCATTACTGAAATTTTCGATACCATAAAAAGTGACTCAAAAATTAATGCGCTGTGGAAATGGTTTGTTATTTTTGCACTACTATTATTGCTTGTTGAAATGCTCATCTTAAAATATTTTAAATGAACATACTTATAAAGTCTGCCACAATTATTGATTCTAAAAGTGAGTTTCACAATTCCACTCAAGATATATTAATTGAAAAAGGTGTGATTTCAAAAATTGGAAAATCGCTTAAAAACCCCAATAATTACGCCGAAATTGAACTTGACAATCTGCACATCTCACAAGGTTGGTTTGATAGCAGCGTATGTTTTGGCGAACCAGGTTTTGAGGAACGCGAAACCATTTTAAACGGACTAAAAACCGCTGCGGCATCCGGTTTTACGGCGGTAGCGATGCATGCTAATACCAATCCTGTAATCGATACAAATTCGGATGTTACCTTTGTAAACTCAAAATCGGCCAACAACGCCGTAACCTTATTGCCCGTTGGCGCGTTAACGGTAAATAGCAAAGGGGAAGATTTAGCGGAATTGTTTGATATGAAAACGGCAGGTTCGGTAGCTTTTTACGATTATAAAAAGTCCATTTCCAATCCGAATCTAATGAAAATCGCCTTGCAATATGCCAGTAATTTTGATGGTTTGGTCTGCTCCTTTCCGCAGGAAAATAAAATTTCCGGGCATGGTGTTATGAACGAAAACATTACCAGCACCACTTTAGGTTTAAAAGGAAATCCGGCTTTAGCAGAAGAATTGCAAATAGTACGCGATTTATTTTTATTGGAATACACCGGCGGAAAATTACATATACCGACCATTTCTACAGCAAAATCGGTGGATTTGATTAGAGCTGCAAAACAGAAAAAACTGGATGTAAGTTGCAGTGTCGCCATACATAATTTATATTTTACCGATGCCATTTTAAATGATTTCAACACCCATTTTAAAGTATCGCCACCATTGCGCACCCAAGAAGATATTGAGGCACTAATTGAAGGTCTTAAAGATGGCACGATTGATATGGTAACCAGCGACCACAACCCTATTGATATTGAACAAAAAAAGATAGAATTTGATTATGCCGATTATGGCACTATCGGACTCGAATCGGCTTTTGGTGCGCTACAAAATATCTTTACAACTAAAAAAACAATTGATATTTTAACTAAAGGAAAATCGCGATTTGGATTGGAGCAAACCCCTATAAATGTTGGCAATACGGCTAATATTACGCTTTTTAATCCTGCACATAAATATACATTTACTAAAAAGGATATCATTTCGAAGTCTAAAAATGCCATTTTTGAAAATGAACCTTTAAAAGGAAAAGTTTATGGCATTATTTCGAATAATAAAATTTCTATAAACCCGTAATCATGACACAGCAAGATATTGAAGAAGGCAAAACCTTGGCAATTGTAAGTTACATTACTATTATAGGAACTATTATTGCCTATTTTATGAATAATGATAAAAAAAATGTGTTCACTAATTTTCATGTCAGACAAGCATTAGGTTTATGGCTCACTTATTTTATACTAGCTTGGGTGGTAAGTGCCGTAAATAGCTGGTTTGCCACATTAGGGTTTTGGATTTTTTTTAGCGTATTATTTATCTATGCTTTTATAGGTGCGATTAGCGGAAAATCTCAAGAAATACCGTTGGTTGGTGCTTTTTATCAAAAAATATTTTCAAATTTAGGTCAATAAATGTCAAATACATCTCTTTCACTACAGCATATCATTCGGGAATCTACTCTAACAGAACACGCACCATTATTAATTATGTTGCATGGCTATGGTAGCGATGAAAACGATTTATTCTCATTCGCCAACGAACTGCCAGAAGAGCTTTTTATCATCTCAGTAAAAGCACCGTACCCATTACAGCCTTATGGCAATGCGTGGTATGCCATTAATTTTGATGCCGATAAAGGCAAATGGAACGACAACGAACAGGCCAGGGAATCCCTCGAATTAATTGCTAATTTTATTGATGAAGCTGTAAATAATTATCCTGTAAACAAAAACAATGTATCGCTTTTAGGCTTTAGCCAAGGTTCTATTTTAAGTTATGCCGTAGCGCTAACTTACCCCGAAAAAATAAAGAATGTTGTGGCACTAAGCGGTTATATTAACCATGATATTTTACCTGAAGACATAAAGCAAAAAGATTATTCCAATCTGGATTTTTACTGTTCCCACGGAAGCGTGGACCAAGTGATTCCAGTAGATTGGGCGCGACAAACAGCCCCGTTTTTAAATGTGTTGAATATTAAGAATGTGTATTCTGAATTTCCTGTCGGGCACGGCGTTGCGCCACAGAATTTTTTTGAGTTTAAAGATTGGTTGAGTAAAAGAATAGATTAAAAAAATTACTTAGGATACTGCCGCTTTATATTCCGTATTAAATCTTCCAGCCCGTTTAATTTAAGCTCGTAAACCTGTTTAAGCATATCGCCCAATTTCCCCTTCGGGAAGCCTTTATTGTTGTACCAAACCACATAATATTCGGGCAAATCAATTAAATAGCGGTCTTTATACTTGCCAAAAGGCATTTTAGTATGCGCTAATTTTATAAGGAAATCTTTATCTGGATTCATGCCGCTACTACTCTACCGATTTATATTTTGAAAGCTTATTAAGTTCGTCTGCAATATAGCTCTTCCATTTAGCTTGATTTTCACTATCCCTGGAATAATTCGTTTCGGCATCGTATTTATCCTGCATTGCGGCCAATTCATTATTAATGGTTTTATTATGTTGGCGCAATTCATTTTTAATATGATTTGATACTTTAAGCAGACTGATGCGTTGCCTAAATTTACGAACGTGCAGCTCGGTAATATCAAAATGCAATTGCTCATGCCCTAATACATGATTATCGGCAAGGTTGGATTTGTACCACGATTGTTCTGGATAAAAATGACTAAACACTTCGGCTGAAAAACCAACAACTTCACCATCCGTTTCTCGCACCGAAAACCCAAACGAAATTCCCGAAGCAGTTATGGCCACAGCACTCACCTTAGGGTTTGGCGCTCCTTTAAAATCTGCCCACGATAGTTTGTAAGATTCGTTCCAAGATAGCGTTGGCTCATCCTGAACACATAAAAAGACACATAAAATAAGGAATACTTTTGCCACAAAAATTAGATAAAAAACAACCGTTTAAACTTTGCCAATACGCGTTCTGTTTGTTTTCTTACAGAGAGCCAGTCATCCCGATAAACATCGCGACTACTTCGTATTAACGTATTTAAAACGTTTTGCTTTAAAGCTTATTGTTTAACCTCAACAACGGTTAAATCTTGGTAATTAACCAGGTAAACCGTGTCGTTATAATAACCACCAAAAAGTTTCTTTTTGTAAGCAAACTTGTTTTCTACATATTCCGTTAGTGGCGCATTGTTAACCGACATGTATAAGTCTTCCGAACTCACAATGCGCAGCACAACATCCATCGTTAAATCGAAGCCTTTAACCGCTGCACTATTTGGTGTGGTATTGTAAAGATTTTTATAGCGTTTTACAAAAGCATTATTATCAGATTCGTTATACGATTTAGAGGTAGCCGCATAAAGAAATTGCAATTTAGACAGATGTTCGTTAGATACACCATCGGCCGTAAAAGCCGCATTCATATTGGTAGTCGCCAATACAATTTCAACCGCTTCTGTTTTTGTGATTAAGTCTTCTGCTTTAATTAATGAAGCTAAAATACTGGTAACGTTAGACACAAAACCTTCGTTTTTAGTTTCTAAAAACACCATGTTTTTACCGGGTTTCAACGCTTCTTCAATATCTTCTTTGGTAACAAAAAAATCATCATCGCCACTCTTTTTGTTTTTTCTTGAATGTATTTGTTTGGCGTGATTAAAATCGCGTTTTAAATCATTAGAGATTTGTGTGTGTTTAGAGTCTGAAATTACAATAATGTTGCTCGGTAAAGTATCCGTTTTAACGTAGTTTACCAAGGTACTTTTCAGCTTATCGTTTGGTGGCCTTGATTGAAACACATTGTCGTATAGTTTTAAATTCAGTCCAATGGGCGAAACTACGGGCACGTTATAACGCCTTAGTTCTAATGCCGCTTTATCAAACGTATTTGAGGTTAATGGCCCAATTACGGCATCCACCGTTTCAAAATCGTTTTCCTTGATTATTTTTGAAACTTCGCCTATTTCATTTTTAGTATCGTACACATCTACTTTTAGCGAAATGCCCAAAGTTTTTAACGAGTCAATGGCCATTAAAACACCCGAGTAAAAATCGAGCGAAGTGTCTAAATATCGATCTTTAACAATGCTATTTTTAGTCTCTTCCTTGGATTGAAAATCTACTCTATTCAATCTAAACGGCAGCATTACAGCAATGTGTTTTGTATTAAAGTCCACAATACTGTCAGTTAAATTAATGCTGTTCGATGCTTCAATGGAAAGCGTGTCGTTAAACGGTATTTTTAAAATCATGCCCACTTTTAAACCGCTTTCTGCCAAACCCGGATTTAAAGCTTCCAACGCTTCCTTTTCCAAACCTAATTTAAGCTTTAATCGATAAAAGCCTTCTTTTGGCAATACTTTGTAATAGCTGTATTTATCGTCAACTTCCCGTTCTTCGCCATCCTCAATATTTGGTACAATAATTTCTTGGCCATCTTTTAAGACCTCGTCCATTTCCGGGTTGAGCTCTTCCAGTTCCTTAACCGAAATCCCAAATTTATAGGCAATGCGCCATTTTCCTTCTTTAGGCTGTACTATGTAAGTTTTTGTAGGTTCTGCTTCAATTTCCTCGGTAATTTTAAAAATCGGAATTTGCAGCTTATCCCCTTTCCTAAGCGGATCGGCATATAAAAATTTATTGTATTTCTTTATATCGTCTTCAGTAACATTATACTTTTTGGCCAAACTGTACAAAGTCTCCTTTCTTCGGGTTTTATGCTTTTCAAAACCTTGCAACTCCTTAACCGTAACCATTTTGGGCTTTTGGGCTTTGGACAACGGAATGATTAAAATCGTATTGGGCTTCAATTCCTTTTTGGCATCCGGATTTAACTCATAAATATCCGATGGCGTTACAAAATATCGTTTGGCGACCTCTTCAATGGTTTCGCCTTTTTTAACTTGGTGGGTGCTAAAGTTTTGGGCATTTACCGAAGTAAAACCAAATGCCAAAACCAAAATAAATACTAATAAAAATCTATTCATGTTGTTAATGTCTAATCGATATAAATATAATAAAACGCGGGCAATCTATGTATATACGTTGCTATTTTGCCTAATAGATGCCATAGGCTTCCTTTTCGTTTAACAAGAGCACATAGTGTGCCAAAACTACATTTTTAAAGCGTTCAAATTTTTTATTTGGGCGTTACCATAACCCTTCGGCTGCGCTCAGGGCAAGTGGTCGGGCTTTCACTACTCGCTTCCTCCTTCGTCGGCGAGCTCAAACATGCCGTTCAATCCCTAACGCGAAACTCTTGCTCTAAAAACCCACCCCTAACCCCTCCAAGGAGGGGCACTGATTTGGTAGTTAAAATTAAATGCTCAATATAAATTCAACTTATTTACTTTTATGTCTTCCAACTTCTAGCTTCAAGCTTCTAGCCTCAAAACCTAATCACTCCCACTCAATGGTTGCCGGTGGTTTACTGCTAATGTCGTACACTACTCTATTAACGCCTTTTACTTTATTTATTATATCGTTGGATGTTTTTTGAAGAAATTCGTATGGCAAGTTTACCCAATCGGCCGTCATGCCATCGGTACTTTCTACGGCTCTAAGCGCCACACATTTTTCGTAGGTACGCTCATCGCCCATAACGCCAACACTGTTAACGGGCAATAACATCGCGCCGGCTTGCCAAACCTTATCGTAAAGTCCCCAAGCTTTCAAACCATTAATAAAAATAGCATCAACCTCTTGAAGCATACGTACTTTTTCAGCCGTAATATCGCCCAAAATACGAATGCCCAAACCGGGTCCCGGAAATGGGTGACGCCCTAACAATTCCGGATCGATACCCAAAGTCGCACCAACGCGTCTTACCTCATCTTTAAAAATAGCGCGAAGCGGTTCCACGATTTTAAGCTTCATAAAATCCGGCAATCCACCAACGTTGTGATGCGATTTTATGGTTGCCGATGGGCCGCCAGTAGCCGATACACTCTCGATAACATCAGGATAAATCGTGCCTTGTGCCAACCATTTTACGTCTTCCAATTTGTTGGCTTCGTCATCAAAAACCTCGATAAACGAATTCCCAATGGCTTTGCGTTTCAGCTCTGGGTCTTCAATGCCTTTTAAAGCCTCAAGAAATCGCTTAGAGGCATCAACACCTTTAACGTTAAGGCCCATGCCTTTGTATTGGTTTAATACGTTTTCGAACTCGTTCTTTCTGAGCAAACCGTTATTTACAAAAATGCAATACAGGTTTTCTCCAATGGCTTTGTTTAACAACACTGCCGCCACGGTAGAATCTACGCCACCCGAAAGCCCTAAAACCACCTTGCCGTTTCCTACTTTTTCTCGAATCGCCTCAACGGTTTCTTCAACAAAGGAATCGGGTGTCCAATCTTGATTGAGATTGGCAATGCCCACTAAAAAGTTTTCCAAAAGTTGTTTGCCATCGGTTGTGTGATATACTTCCGGATGAAACTGAATGGCATAAGTTTGTTCACCTTCAATTTTATATGCGGCATTTTCAACATCGTTTGTGCTGGCCAATAAAACAGCTTTTGTAGGTAATTGTTTAATGGTATCACTATGGCTCATCCAAACTTGACTGCCTTCGTTTATATGTTTAAAGAAAGGCTCATCGTTTTTAATGAACGACAAGTTTGCACGCCCGTATTCCCTAGTGTTTGATGGTGCCACTTCACCTCCCGAAAAATGGGCCAAATATTGCGCGCCATAACACACGGCGAGAAGTGGTTTTTTTGCTCGTATCTCAGATAAATCTGGATGTAAAGCAGATTCGCCCCGTACCGAAAATGGGCTACCAGAAAGAATTACGGCTTTGTAATCGTCAATGTTTGTTGGAATTTTGTTGAATGGATGTATTTCGGAATAGATGTTAAGCTCTCTAACTCTACGCGCAATAAGCTGTGTGTATTGCGATCCGAAATCTAAAATTAATACCTTATCGTGTTGCATGCGCAAAAGTAATAATTGATTTTATAATAGCGAATTGGGCACGCTACTTTTTTACATAATTTTTTAAAACATTAACATGTGAATAACTCTAAGCTCTTCCAAATACACAACCAAGGCACAACTATTTGACTTACAACGAATAATTAGTTATTTTTAGCAAAAACCAACCAACCGATATATGAAAAAAGTCTTTTTTATAACCTTCCTTGTTCCTTTTTTTCTTATTTCCCAAAACAACAAAAAACTAGATAGTTTACGCTCTGTGTTCCAGCAGCAATCTCAAAATACAGAAAGAGTAAAAACCGCTGATTTAATTTTTATTGAAAGTAGAGTTTCTAATCCTGCTCTAGCACTAGAGTATCTGCACAAAGGGTTAACCATATCGAAAAATATAAACTACCCTGAAGGTGTGGCTATAAATTATAAAAACTTAGGTCATTACTATGTAAAATATCATAACCTAGATTCTTTAAGATATTATTTTGCTAAAGCCGAAAGTGCTTACAAAAAATTAAATGATCATAAATCCTTGTTTAAGGTATTGCATGCCTGGAACCGTACGGAAAACCTAGAGGGTAATTTTAAAACAGCTTTAGAGTTATCAAACCAATCCATTCAAATTGCAGAGAATTTACAACATGGGTTAATGTTAAGTGATGCCTACCAGCAACAAGCTAACATTCATTTAGATAAAGGGGACTTTAAAAGTGCTATTGAAAATTTAATCCTTGCATCTAAAGTTCATGATACACTAGCTAACAAAAAGCCATTACGCGAAGCCATTATAAAAACCGGTCTTGGGCGTACAGAAACCTTAAGGAACAATTACAAGGCAGCTATTCCATACCTTGAAGATGGATTGGCTATTTTTATTGATTTGAATCACCACAAATGGCTGGCCATCACATATATGGAACTTGGAAATACGTTTTATCATTTAAAAAATTACGATGAAGCCCTTTTAAACTATAATAAAGGCTTAAAGATAAGTAGGGAGAAAAAATGGAATGATTTTATTGCGCCATATTTGGCCAACATAGGCGCTATTTATTTAGACAAAAATGAATATGATAAAGCTTTAGAGCATTTTTTTAATTCCAATAAAATTTCTAAAAAGCATGGCTCTGTAAACAATCAAATTATTCATTTTAATGATGTGGCCTCTGCATACCTTGGCAAAAAAGAATACCAAAAAGCCATAAATTATTTTTCCGAGGCTATCCACTTAGCAGACTCTATTGGTTCTATTGATAACTTATCTGATAATTACAAAGAACGAGCCGAAGCCTATGAGGAAATTGGCAGCTATGAAAACGCCGTTTCAGATTATAAAAACCACATCGTTTTGAATGATTCGGTATTTAATAGTAAAAAAGCACAGCAAATTGATGAATTAAAAACCCAATACGAAACCGAGAAAAAAGAACAAGAAATTCTGCTTCAAAATAAAGAAATAGATTTACTAAAGCAACAAGAAAAAAACAACAATTTACAACGATTACTTTTAGGCATAGGCTTCCTTTTATCGCTATTAGGTTTTTATGCTGTTAGGCAAAAACTTAAACGAAACAAACTGGAAAAAGAACAAATAAAGGCCGAATTAGCCTTTAAAAAGAAAGAACTCACCACTCACGCCCTGCATTTGGCTAAAAAAAATGAAGTATTGGAAAGCTTAAAACAAAAAGCCCAGAAATTTAAAACCTCTGAAAACGATCTTAACGGTTACCAGCAACTTATTCAAACCATAAATTTCGATTTGAAAGACGACAATAATTGGGAGAATTTCAGTAAATATTTTCAAGAGGTGCACAAAGACTTTAACAGTAATGTGAAACAAAAATTTCCTGAAGTTACCTCAAACGAATTGCGTTTAATGTCGCTTCTAAAAATGAATTTATCTTCAAAAGAAATTGCAAACATTCTTAATATTTCACCAGAAGGCATTAAAAAAGCACGCTACCGCCTTCGAAAAAAATTAGGAATTTCAACCGAAGATTCGCTACAAGACCTCGTTTTAAACCTATAAAAACGTGGCACTAAACACCTGTCTAACCTTTGTCTTTTATTAGTTTTCGGGTTGTCCACCTATTGTCCACCCTTTAAATTCTTCATTTTAAATTTCTTACAATAAGTTTGGAATGTCATTAATTTGGCATACCGTTTTGTGGTGTCTTGCGCTAGCTTGGGTTGTAGACCTTTACAGAGCAAGGGCACACAAAGCTAAGTTAACAATCACAAAACAAACCATTATGAAAACACACAACAAACTTCAAACGTTTTGCTCCCTTTTACTAATTTTATTTATACTCACAAACTGTTCAACAAACACCGAACCAGTAGATATTCCAGCTGCCGCTAATGGTAAAATTTCAAATCTAAACATTACAACCAATGGCAATGTTACCCAAACCAAAAACGGCTATAATGTAGAAGGTAGTTTAACCATTGATACTGAAACCTCGGGCGATGTTGTGTTTGATAATGCAGATTTAGATGTAGAATTTGACAACAATGGTAATTTAGTTGGGGTAACGGGCACTTCTGATATTCCATCAAACAGCAATTATTTTGAATTCGAAAACCCTGTACAAGCCGATGTAGGCTATTTTTTAGGAAAGTTTTTAAACGAAAACAGGGATTTTGAAATACAATTGGTAGACGAACGCTATTATTTTGTTTTTCACGTTTCAGTTAACATCGAGCTAAAAGTAGGTGCAAATGATGACCCCGATGCACAGAAACCTATTTCCATAAAAGCACCTGTTGGCGGACACATAACTTATATTGCAGACTACACAGACCCCATGTTTTTCTTCACTTTAGGAGGCGATGCATTGGGAGGAGGCGATGGCAGTAACAATGGCGGCAATAATGGCGGTAATAGTGGCGGAAGCGGAGGTAGTAACGATTCGAGCTCTAAACTCGGTAGCGTAAGTTTTGGCGCTTCTTTTGGTTCTAATTTTATGTTTGTTCCCACTAACCCCGTTGAAGGTAACGTGGTGTCGTTTGAAGCAAACCAAGTTACTGGTGGCACCGTATCGTTTTATAAAGTATTCGAGGCCTCAGGGATGTATTATCAAAACAGAGGATTTGATATTAACGCCAATTTTGATGAACCCATGGAATCTGATTTTGGAGCATACTATAGAGCCGGTATCAATGGAAAACTAAATTTTTCATTTGATATTGCTTCCTTTATTTCCTTTGGATTTCCTATAGGTTCTGGTAGCGCAGCAATTGTAGCAGAAGCCAGTACCAATAACGGTATAATTTCCAAAGCATTTATTAACGGATTGGTAGAACCCGACCTGTCATGGTGGCCAGAAATTATACCCGTGGCTCCAAGTGGCAATTTAAATGCTTACGGTTTTGTTGAACAAACCGGGTATTTCGATATTGGTTTATCTGGGGAATTAAGTTTAGAAACACCAACAGGTACACAATCAGTAGGTGGTGGTATGCGTGCAACACCTGAAGCATTTACTATGGAAGGCCAAGTAATAGTGGATGATGAAGTTTGGGTAGCCCAAGCAACATTTACTACTGATGAAACCAAAATGATTGCAACCCCACCTGTAAATTTTACAGAGGGTATTTCTGAAACCGTTACAGGACAAATTGATGATGCCATTGCAACTACCGAACAAGCTATTGCTGACTTAGAAGCAGCTAACGAACAATATGAACTCGAATTGAGCTTAAGAGGTTTAAGAGCAGCGCTACCTGGTATTATTGATAGAGCTCAGGAAGAAATTGACGATGCCGTTTCCTCAGCTATTGAGAGTGCCAATAAGCAAGCGAGCGACATAGTTAGCGAAAATGGCGCTGCCTTATGTAGTACAAATATTTCTTCAAAAGTCAATGGCATAGTAGACCCTTATAGAGACGCGCTTGACAGACTTAAAGATGCCGTTGACGACTCAAATGACAATACGCAAACTAGAACAGAATTAGAAGCGGCATTACGCCATTTAGCCTCTTTAAACAAAATAGATAAAACAGTTAAAGTAACCATTACCTATGGCAATAAAGCTGTTAACAACCCAAGTCCCATCCCCGATATTAGCAAATGTAGTGTTTGGTCTAGTAGTACTACAAGAAACCGAACCGTTTCTGCCACAATACTAACCACGGAGCAAGTATCGCAATTATTAGAGGCCGCCGACAATGTACAATATATTACTGAAGCTGAAGGCATTAAATTTGACGCTCAAATAATTCTTGACCAATTACCGACCATTGAAGATTTAGAAAATTTGAAAGATAGTGTTGAAGGATGTATTAATGAATTAACGAGTGGTTTACAATCATCTGGTTTTACATATAACCACAATACTAAAGCGTTTACACCATTTATAATTATTAATGGTGAAGAAAAAGAAGTGAAAGAATTTGATGTTTTTAGTGGCAGTGAAATGGTAGAAAGGGCACGTGTAAAAACAACCACATGCAATCCGGAAGGAGCACTTTCAAAATTAATTAGCGAGGCTAAAAACAAATAGACCACAGTTAGTCAGCTTTAAAACACAAAAAGCGAGCTTAAAAGCTCGCTTTTTGTGTTTGGTTAAACCATAGAAATATTTATTTCATTGAGTTTAGAATAGCCTTAACATCACCTTCTGTGGTATCCGGGTTGATAAAACAAAAACGCGAAACGGTTTCAAAGCTATCGCCTGTTTTCCATTTTGTTGGAGTAACCAAAGCGAATCCCTTTTTGTGGTTTTCGTAAGTCCAATGCGTGTAATCTTCGGGCTTCCATCCTATTCTTCTATAAAGTACACAAGACAAACTAGGTGCTCGCACCAACTCCACATGCGGCATCTTCTCGATAATTTCACCTGCAATTTGAGCTAATTCCAATCCACGCTCAACCGCTTCTTTATACCGGTCTGTGCCATGGGTAGCCAGCGAAAACCACAATGGCAAGCCCCTAACACGACGTGTTAACTGGATTTGATAATCGGTTGGATTGAAACCGTGCGCTCCCTCATCTTTAAAAATATCCAAATACGAGCCTTCTTGTGAGTGTGCTTGTTTTGCCAATTCGGGTTCTTTATAAATTACGGCACCACAATCGTAAGGCGAAAACATCCATTTATGCGGGTCGATAGTAATGCTATCGGCGCGCTCAATACCTTTAAACAACGGTCTTACAGAATCGGCA
Organism: Hwangdonia seohaensis; assembly: GCF_031932625.1. NCBI lineage: Bacteria > Pseudomonadati > Bacteroidota > Flavobacteriia > Flavobacteriales > Flavobacteriaceae > Hwangdonia > Hwangdonia seohaensis. The sequence continues at coordinate 465,070 of NZ_JAVSCK010000003.1, read as the reverse complement.
ACCAAAGCGCCACCGCCATAAGCAGCATCTACGTGGAACCATAAATTCTCTGCTTCGCAAACTCTGGCAATGCCCTCTAAATCGTCAATAATGCCCGCATTTGTTGTTCCGCCTGTTGCCACAATGGCAAACAAACGTCTGCGTTGATGCGCTGTTAAATTATTGATAGTCTCTTGCAAGGCTGTGCCATACATAACATCTTCTGTATCGACTAAAAGAATATCCACATCGGCAACCTTAGCCATCGCTTTTATTGAAGAATGCGCCCCAACCGATGTAATCACCAGGCCTTTTTCAACTTTGTTCTGCTCGTTTAAACTGCGCCAATACTCTCTCGCAGTTACAATAGCCGAAAGGTTGGCTGCCGTACCGCCGCTTGTAAAAACACCGAATGCACCCTTGGGCAAACCGGTTAAGGATACAATCCACTCCATGGCTTCGTTTTCACAAAAAATACCGCCGGCGCCTTCCATCCAATAAGCACCGTGAATGCTGGATGCCGATGTAATTAAATCGAACATAATGGCGGCACGTGTTGGCGATGCGGGAACAAAGGCTAAATGCCTAGGGTGATCGATAGGCACATTGGCTTTGGCCAAGTGTTTTTTCCACATTTTAAAGGCATATTCACCGCCAACACCTTTTGGTGTGATGGTATCGCCCACCAAACCTTTAAGTTCTTCAGCCTTTTTGGGTTTTCCAATTTTATGTTGTGTTGACGAAATTCTATCGATGGTATATTTCATAACATCCATGGTCATTTCAATCAAATCCATGTCTATTTTATGCATGTATTTAAATTCTAAGATTAAAATTCTTTATTTAGAGGATGTAAATTTAATACTTATGGTTGGATTTATTGGTCTACAAACTCTTGATAAACTTGATTCTTATTTAGCAATTTGTTTCGCGAAGAATAAAAAGGTATTTTTATCAAACACCAACCTTCTATTACATGATAAAGACCTTTTTTTTACTTTCCTTAATACCTTTAGCATTAGTTACCCAAAACAATAAAAAGGTTGATAGTTTATTAAAAATCTATAACAGCTTACCAGACAATGCAGATAAGGTTTACATACTTGACAGACTACACTATGCAACATTATACAATGATGTTGGATTAGCTAAAAAATATGCTTTCAACATGCTTGATTTGGCTACTAAATTAAATGAAACAGAGGAAATTGGATTTGCAAATTTCAATATAGGTACTAGTTTTAGACAAATAGGTCAAAAAGATTCTGCCACAATTTTCTTTAAAAAAGCCCAGTCCATTTTTAAAACTAATGGGTATGCCGAAGGAGAAACTTTGGTAAACAATGCCTTTGCTACTTTGGCCCTCGAAAAGGGAGACCATAAACTTGCCTTTGAGCTTACTCAAAAAAATGTAACTATCGCTCAAGCAAACAATAATCTAAGGGGCGAAGGTTTGGCATATAAATTCATGGGGTTAATATTTAGAGAAAAAGGAGATTTTGAAAATGCGCTAGCGTATTGTTATAAAGCGTTAAAACTCTTAACGAAACCTTACGACAGATTGGAAAGAGCGGATACCTTATCTGAAATTGGTCGCATAGAGACTGAATTAGGAAATTTTGAAAATGCCAATACCTACTTATATGAAGCCAAAGCCATTTACGAACAAGAAAATGACCAAGATTTTTTAGCCCAAAGCCTTATGAATATTGGTGGTAATTATTATCACCTCAAGGCCTACAACAAAGCAGAAAAAACACTTACCCAAGCACTACAATTGGCTCGTAAGGTCCCATCACCTACTGTTGAGTGCTTAGCACTTTTTGAATTGGGTAAAACTTATATACGATTAAACCAACCCCATAAAGCGCTAAATTATTTAAAAACCGCTATGGATTTTGGTAAAAAGAACAACCGTATTATGGATGTAATTAAGTCTGCCTATCAAATCAGTGAGTTTTATTATGAAGAAAACAATACTGATATGGCATTAAAATATGCTAACAATGCCATTAACCTAGCAGATTCTGTAGGACTCCATGTTATGCGCATGCATACGTACGAATTGCGATCGAACATTTATAAAAAAAGAAGTGCTTTTAAACCTGCTGTGGAAGATTTTACTAAGTTTAAGTTTATACAAGATAGTTTATTCCAAATTGAAAAAACAAAGGAAATAGAAAAGCTTAAAACTATCTATGAAACGGAAAAGAAGGAATTACAGATTGCGCAACAAGAAACTGCCATTTCACTTTTGGAGCAGGAAGCCCGAATAAATAACTTACAAAAATTGCTTTTAGGTGGAGGGCTTGTACTATCACTTTTATTTTTTGGTCTAGGCTTTTATGCCATTCGTCAAAAAATGAAGCGTAACCATTTAGAAAAAGAACGTGTTAAAGCAGAATTGGCATTCAAAAAGAAAGAACTTACCACTCATGCTTTGCACTTAGCCAAAAAGAACGAAGTTTTAGAAAATTTAAAGCAACAAGCAAAAGCGCTTAAGGTTGCCTCAAAAGAAAGCAAAGGCTATCAAGAGCTTATTAAAACTATAAATTTCGACCAGAAGGATGATAAAAACTGGGAAAACTTTACACAATATTTTGAGCAGGTTCACAAAGATTTTAGTTTTAACGTTAAAACTAAATACCCTGAAGTAACTAAAAACGAACTGCGTTTTATGGCTCTTTTAAAAATGAATATGTCTTCAAAAGAAATTGCAACCATATTAAATATATCTACCGGTGGCGTGAAAAAAGCAAGACATCGTCTCCGTAAAAAAATGGATTTAACCCCTCAAGATTCGCTAGAAAACGCCGTTTTAGCCATTTAACTCATTTCTCCTCCCCTTTCAAAACCCTTATAAACTCTAGGCTAAAAAGGTGTACCCCCTTTGTACCCCATCCATATTTTTAATCTTGGAACCACTCTTCTAAGTTTGTAATGTCATTAAGTTGACAAACAAGTTTTGTGGAGTCTTGCACTGGTTATGGCTGCAGACTAAACCGGTTGCAAGAAACTCCAAAAACTAATCATAAATCCGCAAAACAATGAATTATGAAAACTCCATTACAACAAAAAATATTTACTCTTTGCACGTTAATATTGCAAATTTCCTTAGTTGCATGCTTAACTTCCTGTTCGGCAGAAGACCAAGAAACATGCGATGGCAATGGTTGGCTTACCATTACCAACAACAATCGCTCTTATAACCTACACGTTTACGAAAACGCTTCTAGTGTAGACCGCTCCGACAGAGACGGTGACCATGTTATAAATACTCAAGGCAAAGAAACTATTACATTACCTGAAGGTCCTTATACACTCTATTTGAGATATAAAACCAACAATGATAAATGGATTGTAGTAGATAATAGTTTGGAAATGGACATATACAGTTGTCAAGAAGAATTTCTAAAATATTCTAATTAATCGCCATATAACTTAAAAATTATGAATTCTTTATTTAAAAAATACAGCCATAGATTGAACACATTGTGTTTGATAGTTATAAGCACAACGACCATGTTGGTTTCTTGCAGCAAAGACGAAATATGTGATACTCCAGCCACATTAACCCTTAAAAACAATGAAAGTTTGTACCCAAGACATGTATACTTTATTGAAGATGAATCTGACATTTATGATATAAATGAAAACGATTTACCTCCAAATTATATCATCCCTTCCAAACAATCACAAATCATCATTTTAACACCTGGAAAATACAAGCTTTACTCTTTTGTTTATGAAAGAGGAAGATGCTCTCGTTGTCAAGATAAGATTCATAACGAAACCATCTCTGAACTTGAGATTTCTAATTGCGAGGAAAATGTAACCACATTTCCTGACTTAGACTTAGGTAGAAATTAATTAAAATCCAAATTAATTGATAAATTATAAACATCCACAAAAATGAAAACTCTTATAAAAACAATTCAAATAATAGTAATAGGCCTATTAGTAAGCTCATGTGTTTCCTCAAAAAATTACGCCAATAGAATTAATACATGGCGTGGAGCCGATGTAAATGACTTAATTAACAGCTGGGGACCACCAAGCGACATTTACGAATTGCCAAACGGCAGCAAAATGTATACGTATTTGTATGTTAATAATTCCTTGGTAACGACCCGACACAGCCAATTTGCCGATGTAACTTACCAATCAACAACTCAAAATTATTGCCAAACATCATTCACGGCCAATAAAAACAATGTTATTGAAAGCACTACTTTTAAAGGTAGTTCCTGTATATCCCTAAAATAACAATGATTAAAAGGTTAAGATTGAGAAATCCCCTTTTAATGGCTTTAAATTTTCTATCAATTTAACAATAAGCGATTCGCCATATTCCAGATAAAACTCTGAGAAATTGGTGTTTCGCTCTTGCAAACTGCCGTTTGGGAATAGTACTCTTTGTAGGTCGCGCATTCTAGAAACTTGATCTGCCAGTTGTCGTTTTTGTGCTTTTAATAAGCGTTTCTCCAAATTATCAAGCCCTTTTAACTGCTTTACCTCTTGGGCTTTTACTGCGCCTAAAAAGGACTTATCGGTTTGTTCGGCCATTTGGTACAAGGCTTCAAACTGTGTTTTAAGCTGTGCTTTTTGAGGCGAAAAATCGATATCAATATCCGAAATCTGTCTTACTTTTTTATTTATAAACGCATCGGGTTTCAGAAAGATATCGGCTTTTGAAATATGGAGCTTATCAAGTTTTTCCTGTTGCTTTTCCGTTTGGATTAAAACCGAATTACGAAGCAAAAGTATTGGAAATGGTACTTTAACAGTATTAAAAAACTGTTTTAATTGAAACCAGTATGCCAATTCGCCACCGCCGCCAATGTAGCACAGATTGGGCAATATGACTTCTTGATACAAGGGGCGCATAATCACGTTTGGCGAAAAGCGCTCTGGGTGTTCTAAAAGTTCTTTTTGTACCTCATTCTTACGCCATGAAATATCAGTATTTAAGACTTTGTAAATGTCGTCTTCAAAAACAATACGTTCGCGTAAATTTTCTTTTAAATAAAACAGGTTGATTTCCCGTGGATTAACTTGAATTCCATAATCTTTTGAAATCGCTTCATTTGTTTTTGAAACCGATTTATGCGATGTTTGATTTAGCAATTCATCTTCCAAAAAAGGAATAAATTGTCTTTTTAAGTCGGCTTCATTGGCATCAATAATTACCAATCCGTAATCTGTAAACAACGCGTTAGCCAAAAAACGTGTGGCATCTGTTAGATTACTGTGTTTTATATAAGCGTCTTCAAATAACTGCTTCAAATAATCGGCGTTTTTACCATGCCCCAATTCTTTTGAAAACAGCTCGAAAACCTTATCTAATCCATCAGTTTGCAATTCACCAACCGCTCCGTTTGACTGGTGGTTCCACTGTATTTTTTTGCCCTTAAAATTAAAATAATTGATTTCTTCAAAATCGTGGTCTTCGGTCGCCATCCAATACACAGGCACAAAATTGTTTTTTGGATAGGCCTCTTTTAATTGTTTTGTAAGGTTTATGGTTGAAATGATTTTATACAGAAAATACAGCGGCCCAGTGAATAAATTTAATTGATGCCCTGTTGTTATTGTAAAGGTGTTTTCGGCTTTTAGCCATTCAATATTTTGAAGGGTTTGCTTTGATGCTTCAATATTTTGGTATTGTTGGCTTAAAACTGAAGCCAAAATTTTACGGTGGGTTTCTGAAACAAGTTCCGAATGGCGCTTCTCCTCCATTTGGGCCTTAAAATTTTCAAGATTTGGAAAACGATTGTAAAACGGATTTAACTCGCTTTTTTCATCTAAATAATCACTAATTAATGATGAAAAGTAACCAGTATCGCGAAACGGAATATAATTTTGATGCATGTTTAATTAAAAAATTATGTAAATATACAGTTATTCCAATTTTATCATTCTAAAAAATACGTTAAAGCATTTGGCATTAATTCTATTTCAAGAATTCGGTTTCCCTATCAATATACGTCATTCAATGTATTTTTAACAATAATTTGAAGCTGATTCATTCAAATTTTATTAATTTCACATGGCATCATCAAAATAAATCAATCATGAAAAACCTCAAATTCGTTTTAATCTTTTCATTAATCCTCTTTTCTTTTTTGAGCTGTAATAAATCCGGCATTTTTGATGAACCCGATATTGGTGATGCTGGACCGCGGACCTATGAAGATATTCAAGACGATTTTAGCAACATCGATTTTAATACTGGAAACAATGATATTTCACTAGAAAACCTAAATAACGGTACTTGGAACTTTAGGGTAATTATGCCGGATGTGGATTTTACAAATAACAAAAGACCGCTAATTATTACCTTACACGGTTGTGCTGCTTGTGGCGACTCGCCAAATGCCCATAAATTTACGGAGTGTTTAGCTGAAACAGGCTTTGAATCGCTTGATGCCATTATAATCAGTCCGAATAGCAATGCCATATTATGGCCAACAATTGATAACAACGAACAGGTTTTAGCCTTAGTGGATTTAGCATCCACATACCTACCGGTAGATACCAATAAAGTGGTGATACACGGCTATAGCGATGGCGGCAACGGAAGTTGGTTTTTTGCCGAAACCCAATCCGATATTTTCTCTGCATCTATTCCCATGGCCAGTCAATATAACACAACAAACAACGGTGTGGGCAGGAAAATACCTATTCCGGTGTATGTGATTCATGGTGAGGATGATGCTTTATTTCCTGTGGAGAATGTCGAAAATTGGGTAAACGCCAGCATTGATTCCGGTAGCGATATTACCATGGTAATTGCCCCAGGCTTAACCCATAACGAACCTTGCGAATACGCATCCTATTTACAAGATGCCGCTGATTGGTTGGTTAATCATGTTTGGAATTAGCTTAAACAGACCATAAACTTAAAAATATTAGGTTTTTAAATTTTGGTAACGATGATTGGCCGTTTGTAAAACTACTAAAACCACTAAATAGACAAATATGTGGATCATTCATTTTGTCCATGGTTTGCCTGATTCTATCAAACCGTTATTTCTTTGAAAAAATAATTTATTCAAAAAAAAACATCTCAGGTGAATTGATTTTCTAAATCAAATTATCTATTAAACATTAAATATTATCAAGATTTTTACGTTAGGCACGCATTTATAAATTGAGTAAATTAGCGGCTCATTTATACAGTCATTTTTTATGAAACATTTTTTAAGTCGTTTTCTGTTTTTAACTTTCTTGGTATTTACCCTTAACCTCAATTCTCAAAACATTCAATCGCCTTCAGAGTTTTTAGGCTACGATTTAGGTACTCAGTTTTCCAGACACCATCAAGTGGTGGATTACTTTAAACAGGTTTCCAACCAACTTCCGAACCAAGTTAAACTTGAAAAGTATGGCGAAACTTACGAACGCAGACCGCTAATGGTTGCTTACGTTTCATCTGAAGAAAATTTGCAAAACCTTGAAACCATTCGACAAAACAACTTAAAAAACACCGGTGTGAATGCCGGTACTCCAACCAAAACCGATATTGCCATTTTATGGTTAAGCTACAACGTACACGGTAACGAAGCGTCGAGTAGCGAAGCGGCCATGAAAACGCTGTACAAACTTTTAACCGAAAAACAAGACTGGTTGCAAAATACCGTAGTTATTATCGATCCGTGCTTAAATCCAGATGGCCGCGACCGCTATGTTAATTGGTACAACACAACAGCAAGTACACCATACGATATAAACCAACAAGCCAGCGAACATAATGAACCTTGGCCCGGTGGAAGACCAAACCATTATCTGTTCGATTTAAACAGAGATTGGGCGTGGGCAACCCAAATCGAGTCGGCCTCTAGATTAAAAATTTACAACAAGTGGTTGCCCCATATTCATGTGGATTTTCATGAACAAGGCATTAACGAGCCTTACTATTTTGCGCCGGCTGCCGAACCTTTTCATGAAATAATTACCAATTGGCAACGCGATTTCCAAACACAAATTGGTAAAAACCATGCGACATATTTCGATAAAGCGGGTTGGCTTTATTTTACCAAAGAACGTTTCGACTTACTCTATCCCAGCTATGGCGACACGTATCCTACATACATGGGCGCCATTGGCATGACATACGAGCAAGCTGGACATGGGCGTGCAGGATTGGGTGTTTTAAATGATGAAGGCGCTATTTTAACGCTTATCGATAGAATTGCTCATCACACCACAGCGGGTTTATCAACCGTTGAAATAGCTTCCAAACATGCTGAAAAATTAAATACCGAGTTTAAAAAATTCTTCGATAATTCAAACTTAACATATAAAAGCTATGTAATGCAGGGCGATACCGATAACATTGAATCGTTAAAAAATCTATTGGACAAACACGAGATTTCTTATGGTTTCGCTCAAGGCGGAAAAGTTAGCGGTTACCATTATAATACATCTTCCCAAGGGCAAATAAACACCACATCAAAAGATTTGGTGGTGAGCACCAATCAACCAAAAGGCAAAATGGTAAAAGTACTTTTTGAGCCAAACACCAAATTAAGCGATTCCATCACTTACGATATTACAGCTTGGAGTTTACCTTATGCTTACGGGCTAAATGCCGTGGCAAGTAAAAACATAGTACCCACAAAAACAATACTGCAAGCCGCAATAAATAATACAATCAGCAAAACCGCAACGGGTTATTTGGTAACGTGGAACCATTTAAAAGACGCTAAATTTTTAGCCGATTTATTAAATCAAAATATAAAAGTAAGATTTACCGAAAAGCCATTAAAAACCGAAGGAGAAACTTTTAACAGCGGCTCTTTGATTATTGTTAGGGGCGATAACAAAAAAGTGGATGATTTCGATAATATTGTTGTAAACACAGCAAACAAACACAACCGAAAACTAACCACTGCGCAATCCGGTTTTTCAACAGATGGTCCCGATTTTGGTTCGCCCGAGATTAAATTGGTTAACAAACAAAAAATTGCAATGCTCTCCGGTAAAAGCACCTCATCTTTAAATTACGGCGCACTTTGGTACTTTTTTGAAAGGCAATTACATTACCCGGTTACTTCCATAAACACAGAAAATTTTGCTGGTTTGAACCTAAATAAATTTGATGTTCTTATTATTCCCAACGGATATTATTCAAGTATTTTGAACGACAAAGGTTTAGAAAAATTAAAATCGTGGGTTGCCAGTGGCGGAAAAGTAATCGCCATAGGCAACGCCCTAAATGCTTTTACGGGCAAAAATGGTTTTAATATAAAAAAGAGTGAAACCGACAAAAAAGACGAGGATAGCAACAACTTAATACCCTACGCCGATAGAGAACGCGAAGCTATAAAAAACCTGATTTCCGGGGCTATTTTTAAAACAAAAGTCGATAACACACATCCCCTGGCTTTTGGTTACGATACCAATTACCTGTCACTTAAAGTTAGCAGTAGCGCCTACAAACTATTGGGCAAAAACCATTTTAATGTGGCCTATCTAGATAACAATCCAACTAAAGTCTCGGGGTTTGCAGGAAGCAATGCCTTAAAAAAACTAAACAACACTTTAATTTTTGGAGAAGAACGAATTGGCAAAGGCAGCATGATTTATATGGTTGACGATGTAATGTTTAGAAGTTTTTGGGAAAACGGAAAACTGTTTTTTGCAAACGCCATTTTCTTTGTAAATAACAATGCGGTCGAGCTGTAGTTTTTACTGTATTTAAGTTTCAAACAAAGCTCTAAAATGACTTTAACTTATAAGAAATAAACTATGAAACCATTTATTTATTCCGTGTTTTTTCTGCTAAGTTTCTGTGTCTTTTCCCAAGAAAAAAAGCCCAATATATTGTTTATTATTTCAGACGATTTAACGGCAACAGCAGTGTCATCGTACGAAAACAAAGCATGCTACACACCAAACATTGATCAATTAGCCTCAGAAGGCGTTAGGTACACCAAAGCCTATACGCAATACCCGGTTTGCGGTCCGTCCCGAGCCTCTTTTATGTCTGGTTATTACCCCAATGCCACCACTACTTTTGGCTATGTTAGCGGTAGAAAAAATATAGGTCACGACCGAAAAACATGGTCACAGCTATTTAAGGAAAACGGCTATTATACCGCACGGGTAAGCAAAATTTACCACATGGGTGTTCCTATTGATATCGAAACCGGCTCGAACGGGCAAGATGATGAAGCCTCGTGGACCGAACGTTTTAACAGCCCTGGCCCCGAATGGAAAGCCGATGGCGATGCCGAATTGGTTCAAGGAAATCCTGATGGCAAAATTGAAAGAAAGGGCGGAAACGTCATGACGATTGTAAAAGCTGATGGTGACGATTTAGTGCATTCCGATGGAAAAACGGCCAAAAAAGCCTCAGAACTTATTAAAAAACACAAAGACAAACCCTTTTTTTTAGCGGTGGGTTTTGTAAGGCCACATGTGCCATTTGTGGCGCCAAAATCGTATTTTGAACCATATCCTTTTAACGAAGTCATTTTACCCAAAAAAGTTGATGGCGATTGGGACGATATACCAAAACGAGGCATAAACTACGTAACGAGCCTTAATGCAAAAATGAGTTTAGAGCAAAAAAAAAAGGCAGTGGCTGCATATTACGCATCGGTTTCCTACATGGATGCACAAGTTGGGAAAGTGCTTAAAACGCTTAAAGATGAAGGGTTGGAAGACAACACCATTGTTATTTTCACTTCCGATCACGGCTTCCATTTAGGCGAGCATGATTTCTGGATGAAAGTGAGTTTGCACGAAGAGTCTGTTCGCGTACCGTTAATCATTAAAGTTCCCGGTAAAAAAGCCGCTGTTTGTCATTCTTTTGTTGAATTATTGGATTTGTATCCAACCATTGCCGAACTAGCGGGTTTAAAACCATCAAAACATTTACAAGGAAAAAGTTTGGTAAAAACGCTAGACAACCCCAAAAAGAAAGTTCGGGATATGGCCTTTAGTGTTTCGCAAGGCGGAAAAAGTTTTTTATTGCGGAATGATAAATGGGCTTATATTCAATATAACGAAGATGCCTCAGCGGGCATTGAGCTTTTTGATATGGAAACAGACCCCAAACAATATACCAATTTAGCCGAAAACCCGGAATATGCCAAGGTTGTCGCTCAATTCAAAAAGAAACTTGCCAAGAAATTAAAAGCTATTAGAACTAACGATTTGGGTATTGCATATTCTAACGATTAAAACTTACTTATTAGATAATATTCAATAATCGCAAACTAAATTTTGTCATCGATATTACCTTTAATACCATCAATATTAGATAATCTAGATTGCTCTTTGATATTAATAATTCTTTTATAAAGCCATATTTCTTCAATAATTAGAAATACAACTATTAAAAAAATAATACCACAAAATATAATTATAGAATATAATTCTGAGCTTAGTTTTGTTTTATTTAAGCTATAAATTGAATACAACATAAAAAAAGCCATTAAAAAAGTGGATATGGCAAATAGCACATTACCAACCCATAAAACAACATCTTTTAAAATACTTGTATTAAAAGTTAAATTATAATATTTAAAAGTTTTAAAATGATAAACTACACTTAAAGCACCTGTAGGAATCATTAACAAAGGAATTAACATGCTATATTCAAAAGAACCTTTTTCAACAATTATAACTGAATACATTAAAGCAATTGACATTGAAGTAAGCAACAAACAACAAATCAATAATAGTATTTTAAAAAAGCGTTTTATTTTCATTGTTTAAAAACTCGGCCTCAAAAAAAATTTTAGGAACTCTTCTTTAACCTCAATTTCATCAACTGTTTTTTGAGCCAACTCTACATTCAAGAAAGTTACTACTTTTCCTCGAAACCACAGAGCGTATTAGTGCCGAAATAACCTAAAATAGAATATACATTTAGTCTAAAATCGAAATTATAAAAAAATCGTTGTTTGTTCTAAAAAGACATTAATAAACTACAGCAATTAACCAACTTAACCCTAAAGCTTTACGCAACTTCAATTTAATCGTTTACAGGTTTATATTATGACATTTATCATTTTATATCACTCTTGTTATAATCATTTTTGTATCGTGAAATTTCGCCGAAAAAGTTCAGTACCGCGATAAATGGTTATGGTTTATGACAAAAAGTGATCAAAAAAAAATACAGCCCTTAATTTATTCTTGCTCAGGTTGTAGCAATGTGGCCCAATTAGCAAACGACATAGCATTGAAAGCCAATGCTGATGGTATAGCCGAAATGTCCTGTATCGCAGGCATAGGCGGAAAGGTTAAGCCTTTGGTTAAAAAAGCACAATCCAACAGACCTATTATTGCCATAGACGGCTGTGTTTTACAATGTGCCAAACATTGCCTAAAGGGTATAAATGTTGAGCCAACCGAACATGTTATTTTAACGGATTACGATTTTAAAAAGAAAAATGACAGCAAATTACAATTGGAACAGGAAATGGAAACCTACCACCTTATTGCTGAAAAAATAAAAAACATAGAGCATTAAGCTTTAAATTTTGTTATAAAACTCAGCCTCAAAAAGATTGGAAAAATGTTTTAAAAGTTTTTCTTTAACCTCGGTTTCATCAACTGTTTTTTGAGCCAACTCCACGTTTAAGGAGGTTACTGCTTTTCCGCGAATACCACAGGGTATGATATTATCGAAATACCCCAAATTAGCGTTTACGTTCAATGCAAACCCGTGCATGGTTACCCAACGGCTCGCCCGAACGCCCATGGCACAAATTTTACGAGCAAAGGGTGTGCCAACATCTAGCCAAACACCGGTTTCTCCGGGGCTTCGTTCGGCTTTTAAATCGTATTCGGCCAACGTTAAAATTATCATTTCTTCTAAAAAACGCAGGTATTTATGGATGTCGGTAAAAAAGTTTTCCAAATCTAAAATAGGATAGCCAACCACTTGTCCCGGGCCGTGGTAGGTAATATCGCCACCGCGATTAATTTTATAAAAGGTTGCGCCTTTTTCGGTAAGCTGTGCTTCGCTTAAAAGCAAATTTGACAAATCGCCGCTTTTGCCCAAAGTATAAACATGCGGATGCTCAACAAACAAGAAATAGTTTTGGGTTTTTAAACCCGCTTCTTCGCGCCTGTTTTTAATTTTGGTGTCAACAATACCTTTAAACAATTGCTCTTGGTAATCCCAAGTTTGCTTATAGTCTTTATAGCCTAAATCCTGCAGTTCTATTGTTTTGTTCAAACTTAATCTTCTAATAAAATTTCTAAATTCATTATTTCAGGGTCCGTTATATATTCCATTAAGCCATACTCAATGGTTACGGTTTTTCCATCTGCACTAAATAGCGCATTTTCATTTGATACAGACTTAATTTTTTTAGGAAAATGATATTTAAGCTTATATTTGGAATTAGTAAACATCATAGCCGCATTACCTAAACTATCTGTTATTTGCTTTTGTACTTCCTTATCTACTATTTTTACCGTACGTTTAAAAATGCCATTGTTAAAAGAATAACTCAAATTTGAATTACCTCCATTCATCATTGACGAAAAAGGATTAGTAGGATCGTTAACTTTAGCCGCTTCTTTTCCTTTTAAATTACTTACTGCGTTTAATGCCATAAACATATCTTGTAATTCATTCGCGCTTTTAAAATTTGTAAAAATTTCAAAATTCATTTTCTTTTCTTTTTCACTAACTAACATATGTACCGAAAAAGGTTCTAAGGCTTTTAATTTTTCTTGTTCTTCAACAGATAATGTTGAAATACTATCCCTTTTCTGGTCAAATATTTCTTTGAAAGTAAATGTAGAATCCATATCCTTTTCACTAGTACTTTCGCTCATTGTATCTCCTGCCATTTGCATAATTTCCGATGCATCAAAGCTAAATTCCATTTTACCAGAACCATCTTCATTAAAATAAATATTTTCTGAAAATTGGCAACTGGTAAAAAACAACGTGATAAGGCATGCAGCCACAACATAAAATTTATTCATTTTTAAATTTTAAATAGGTTGATAGACTGCAAAGATAAACTTTTATCTGTTCGGATTATTAACAATAACCAATGCTGCGATAACGCCCGGAACCCAGCCGCAAAGCCATAGTAAAAAAGTGATTAAAATAGAGCCACAACCTTTATCTAAAACGGCTAAAGGCGGACAAATAATAGACAGTAAAACTCTCCAGAAACTCATTTGATTTTTTTTAATTGATGATTTACCTATTTGACGCAAAAGTATGTTTTTTGTTACACTTCGACTACGTTCAGTGCATGCTTTCTGCGTTAGGGATAGTAGTGAAAATCCTTTTTGTGAGGCACGAGTAAAAAGATTGTAGCGGATAGCCCGACCACTTGCCCTGAGCGCAGCCGAAGGGTTGTGGTAACGCCCAAAAAATTAATTTTAAAAGAGCGGTTTTAATAGTATCTTTGCGCATTAAAAATTTACACACAGCAATTATAATATGTCGCAATTATCAGAGCAAGAACTTGTACGAAGAGAAAAGTTAGCAAAATTACGTGAAATGGGCATTAATCCGTTTCCAGCGGATTTGTATCCCGTAAACCATACCTCAAAACAGGTAAAGGCTGAATTTGAGGAAGGCAAAAAAGTAATTATTGCCGGAAGATTGATGCTTATAAAAGTACAGGGCAAAGCGAGTTTTGCGCAGTTACAAGATGCTGAAGGCAAGATACAAGTGTATTTTAACAGGGACGAAATTTGCCCGGGCGAAGACAAAACAAAATACAACGAGGTGTTTAAAAAGCTTTTGGATTTTGGCGATTTTGTTGGCATTGAAGGTATATTGTTTACCACTCAAGTTGGTGAAAAAACGGTGAAAGTTAAAGATTTTACGCTATTAAGTAAAGCTTTAAAACCCCTGCCGTTACCCAAAGAAAAAGATGGAAAAATTTACGATGCCTTTACCGACCCAGAGCAACGTTACAGACAGCGCTATGCCGATTTAGTGGTGAACCCGCATGTAAAAAACGTATTTGTAAAACGCACCAAACTATTTAATGCCATGCGTAACTTTTTTAACGACGCTGGCTATTTTGAGGTGGAAACGCCTATTTTACAGCCTATTCCCGGTGGTGCTGCGGCACGTCCGTTTGTAACTCACCACAACGCTTTGGATGTGCCTTTGTATATGCGAATTGCGAACGAATTATATTTAAAACGTTTGATTGTTGGTGGTTTTGATGGGGTTTACGAGTTTTCTAAAAACTTTAGAAACGAAGGCATGGACAGAACCCACAACCCTGAGTTTACTGCCATGGAAATTTATGTGGCTTATAAAGACTACAATTGGATGATGGCCTTTTGCGAGCGTTTGTTGGAACACTGTGCCGTTGCCGTAAACGGTACTACAAAAGCCACTTTTGGTAACCACGAAATAGATTTTAAGGCTCCGTATGCCCGAGTAACAATGGCCGATTCCATAAAACATTTCACAGGGTTTGATATTACCGGAAAAACGGAAAGCGAGATAAGACAAGCTGCAAAAGACCTAGGTGTTGAAGTTGATGACACCATGGGCAAAGGCAAGCTTATTGATGAGATATTTGGCGAAAAATGCGAAGGCAACTACATACAGCCTACCTTTATTACGGATTATCCAAAAGAAATGAGTCCGTTGTGTAAGGAGCACCGCGACAATCCTGAATTAACAGAGCGTTTTGAACTGATGGTTTGCGGTAAGGAAATTGCCAATGCTTATTCAGAACTGAACGACCCTATAGACCAACGCGAGCGTTTTGAGCACCAATTAAAACTTGCCGCAAAAGGCGATGACGAAGCCACCGAATTTATAGATCACGACTTTTTACGCGCTTTAGAATATGGCATGCCTCCAACATCGGGCATGGGCATTGGCATGGATAGATTGATTATGTTTTTAACCAATAACCAATCGATACAAGAGGTTTTATTCTTTCCGCAAATGCGACCAGAGAAAAAAGCGGTTGCCCTAAGCGATGATGGGAAAGCTGTTCTAGAAATACTCAAAAAAGCAGAGACTTTGGATTTAAACGATTTAAAAACACAGTCGGGTTTATCGAATAAAAAATGGGACAAAACCATTAAGGAATTGACTAAAAACAAGCTGGCTAAAGTTGAAAAAACAGATGATGGTTTGTTTGTTGAGCTCGTTTAGCGTTCCTTTTTACAAGATTTTATAAAATAAAAAAAGCCCGTAATTTTTCAATTACGGGCTTTTTAACTAACTAAACTTAACTAACCTTTTTAATATGAAGTATTACTAACTAACCTCGGCACAAATTGACGACAAATAACTTAAAAAATCATGCTTATTTAGAAATGTTTAACGCTCAAAACTTCAGTTTTATGCTTTCTTTAAGAACTGGGTAATAACTTGTTAAAATTTTAAGAGTTGCGGTGTCGTTAACTTTTGGTGAAAACAATAAAAAAACTATCTTTAGGGGAATTATTCGTTTTTTAATAGCCATCGAAACTAATATAAAACTTCAATGAAAAAGCTCATACTATGCTTAACTCTATCGCTGTGTTTTTCTTTATTGACCCATGCACAAAACACAACCATTATTCATGCCGGCACCCTATTGGCAAACCCTGGAAGCAAGTCCGAAACCAATAAAAGCATTATTGTTGAAAACGGTATCATTAAAAACGTTAGAGATGGTTTTATCGGCGCATCGGATTTAAAGTTACCCGATTCAACCGTGAGTATTATCGATTTAAAAAACAAGTTCGTATTACCTGGTTTTATCGATTTACATACGCACATTACGCAAGAGCGAAACCCCAACAGCAATCCACATGAATGGACAACGCTTAATGATGAGGATTTTGCCTTTCGGTCTATTCCCTTTCTTAACAAAACGCTTATGGCCGGTTTTACAACCGTTAGAAATTTAGGTGCCGATTATCAGCTTATAAACTCCATTAAAAGGTCGATAGCCAGAGGCGACATTCATGGCCCGAGAATTATTGCTGCAACAGGCGCGGTTTCCGCTACGGGTGGACACGGCGATGCGCATGGTTACAGGCCTGAAATTTTAAATGCTTTTGAAAAACGGGTTGGTGTTTGCGATGGTGCCGACGATTGCCGAAGAGCCGTTAGAGAACTTGTAAAACAAGGTGCCGATGTTATTAAAATTACGGCTACAGGAGGCGTTTTAAGCAATACTGCAGCAGGTGTTGGACAGCAACTTACCGATGAGGAATTGGTCGCCATTGTAGAAACCGCTCATGGTTTGGGCAGAAAAGTAGCAGCGCACGCCCATGAAGCAAATGGTATTAATGCCGCTTTAAAAGCTGGCGTAAACTCTATTGAACACGGGTCTTATTTAAATGATGAATCCGTAGCATTATTCAATAAAACAGGTGCATATTTAGTGCCCACTTTGTTGGCAGGTGTTTCGGTTTCCGAAGAGTTAAAGGTTAACAAAAATATCCCACCTGCCATTGCAGATAAAATTCGTCAAGTCGGTCCCGTTGTCAAGGCGTCCTTTAAAAGAGCTTTAAAAGGAAACGTAAAAATTGCTTTTGGAACAGATTCCGGCGTTAGTGTTCACGGAACCAATGCCAGGGAATTTGAACTTATGGTCAAATACGGAATGGATGAAAATGAAGCCATAAAATCGGCAACCATTACGGCTTCAGAATTATTGGGAATGTCTGATAAACTGGGAACGATTTCCTCCGGAAAAATAGCAGATATTATTGCCGTGGACGAAAATCCGTTAACAAACATTTCTACTCTATTGCATGTTACTTTTGTAATGAAAGACGGCAAGGTTTTTAAACAATAAAATATTTGTTGAAGTTTTTTTTATTTGTAAGCAATCCGTTCATAGCGAATTAAATGTCCATTATTTCTACATTCAATAGCCATAAAAACATTAAACACTTATATTGCCGGCTCCAACAGTTTATAAATCTAAAACTTTAATTGATAGTTTTAAATATTATTTATAGTTTTGCCCCCTTAAATTAACCGTTACAATCATTTTAAAAATTCTATTTTTACAATCATCAAAATTGGCTTAAAAACTGCTCTCACATTAGCCCCAAACTAATAAAGCAATGCTTAAAAACCTAAAAAACAGAAATGTTCTACTTACCATAGCATCATTTACACTAACAGCTTTAATGGTTTTTGCCGTATGGAATCGGGCTCAAAAAAATGATGACAAATTAGTTAAGGAAAATGTACTCCAAACCGGAAACCTTGTTTCTAAAGAATTCAAAAGCATTGTAAAAGCCGATATTGTTCATCTTGAAAATCTAAAAAACAGAATTGAATTCACAAACGGTGCTTATCTAGAGCACTGGGAAAAGGACGCCAACATGCTGATAGAGCAAAATCCATCCTATAAATTTCTGGAATGGATTGATAGCAGTATGGTAATAAGGAAAATCAATCCTTTAAAAGGCAATGAGAACGTGATTAATTTAGACATTTCAAAAGTTGAATACCGCAGAGATGAATGGATTAATCATAGTTTAGACGGCTCAATTAATATAACCCAATGGGCGAATTTAACACAAGGCGGCAATGCCTTTTTGGTTGATATTCCAGTTTATTTTCAAGACCGTTTTCAAGGTACAATTACTGCCGGAATGGACTTTAAAGAAAACTTTAATAAGTTGGCTGCCAATTTAGAAAACCGCTATACCATAAAATTTTGGGACGATAAAAGTACGCTTTTTTATGAACTAAACGCGCATAACCATTTTAAAACCAAAGATAACGTTACTTATAAAGACAGCATTTTAGTAGACGTTTTAGATAACCAAAAATGGCTTTTACATGTATCGGCAAATAAAGAACTGATTTTAGCACAAGGAAAATTCATTACCAATTTATCTCTTGTTGTTGGCTTGATATTTTGTGTTTTAATAAGCTTGCTCGTTTATTTTTATTTAAGAGCTAGGGAAAGTACAAAACTTGCACTCAACTCAAATTTTAAGCTTTCACAAACCAATAAAAAACTAATTAAATCACGGAAAACAGCGGAAAAAGCGTCACGAGCAAAATCGGAGTTTTTATCTAATATGAGCCATGAAATACGCACGCCGCTTCATGCTATTTTGGGTTTTATTGAGCTTTTAAAGGGCAGTAAATTAAACGAAACCGACAAGGAATATCTCGATTTAATGGGTAAGTCTTCTAACAATTTGTTAAGCATCGTGAATGATATTTTGGACTTCGAAAAAATTGAAGCCGGACAAATAGAGTTGGCAAAGGTATGTTTTAACCCTTCGGAAAAAATAAAAGAATTGTTGGAAGTAAATCAGTTTCTTTTCATTAAAAAGGAATTATATCTAAAAGGAAATTTCAATAACCCCCATAACATCAGCGTTATTGGCGACGAAAGCAAATTACTTCAAGCCGTAGGCAATATTATTAAAAATGGACTAAAGTTTACAAACTCCGGTGGCGTAACCCTAACATACAGCGAAACCATAGTTAATACAAACCAACTGAAAATAAACATTTCCATCAAAGATACCGGCATCGGCATACCAAAAAACAAAATAAATACCATTTTTGAACGATTTACCCAGGTTGAAAACAGCATAAAAAAACAGTTCGAAGGCAGTGGCCTTGGGTTGGCCATTAGCAAAATTTTTATTTCAATGATGGGTGGCGAAATATCTGTAAGCAGCATTCCAGATGTGGGGACCAATTTTGAATTTGATGTCACATTTCCTATCGCGCAAAAAGAAACCTACCAATTAACTTCGGCCGATTTAAAAAATGTAGCTTTTACAGATTTAAATGTTTTAATCGTTGACGATAATAATCTAAATATTATAGTGCTAAAAAAATTCCTTGAAGATTTGGGCATAAATTCAGATGCTGCAAAAAATGGAAAAATGGCTTTGGAAAAATTTAAAACAAAAACATACCAACTTATTTTCATGGACATTCACATGCCCGTAATGGATGGATGGGAAGCCACCAAGGAAATAAGAAAACTTAGTAAGGATGTTATCATTTTTGGATTATCGGCCAATGTTACCAAAGAAGCCATAGATAGAGCTTTGGAAAATGGCATGAATAACTACATATCCAAACCCTTTAAAAAAGAAAACATCTACAAGCTTTTACACTTTTATTTTAGCAACAATTAAACTAAGGAAGCACTTTGTTTATGGTCCGATGATAAGCCTCAAACTCAATTAAATTATTATGTTCACCACCGTCAATCGAAATAAAATTCAAATTTTCTTTATTCAATTTTAAAAGCTTTTCAGCTGAAGAAATGGGCACTACTACATCATCTGTTCCGTGCAATATGGTAATGGGGCAACTAACTTCCTCAAGGTATTGATGTGTAGGCAACTTGTATTTTAACAAGGTTTCAACGGGCAACACCGGGAATCTGGTTTTTGCCACATCGGTAATGCTGTAATACGGGGTTTCCAAAATAAGCTGATTGGGTTCGCTCTGCGATGCCAAATACGCTGCTATTCCCGTGCCTAAGGACCTACCGTAAAGTGTTATGTCTTTTTCCGCATAGCGTGCTTTTAAATAATCATAACAATACCGTGCATCGTTGTACAATGCTGGTTCGCTTAACTTTCCGGTGCTTTTTCCGTAGGTTCGGTAATCCATTATCAACACATCGTATTGCCTTTCAACAAAATATTCAGCAATCCATCCCCAACGCGATAAATCGCCTGCGTTTCCATGGAAATACAAAATAACACCTTTTGGGTTTTCAGTTTTAAAATGAATGGCGTTTATAACTACATCGTTATCCGTTTTTAAAAACAACTCTTCAAAAGGTTTCGAAAACTCAAACACGTAATCCTGTTCTAAAACGGTTGGAAAAAACAACATTTTTTCTTGTAAAAAATATAATAGAGAACCAACCATAATATAGATACTTAGTAGGATTAAAATTGCTTTTTTAAACTTTTGTTTTCGTGGGTTTCGAGCTGTGTTTAACATGAATGCTTGTGGTTGATAAATCGATGTCGAGTGGTTTTTGGTTAAGTATATTATGAATCATTTTATGGTACGATTCAAAAGTGTTTAAATTTTTATGACCGCCGCCAATTACCGAATGCAGCTTGGTTAATTTAGGGTTGACCTTTGATAATTTTATACTGGTTTTAAACGGAATCAACGTATCGTTTGTCCCATGGATTATGTGAATGGGACATTGCACATATTTTAACCATTTATAGGTTGGCAACGGGTATTTTATTAAAACACTCAAGGGCATAAATGGCGCATAGCGTGCCGTAACCTTGGTTAAACTGTAATATGGCGCGTCTAAAATGAGCATTTTAGGATTGTTCATTGAGGCTAATTTTGCTGCAAAACCCGAGCCCAACGAACGCCCATAAAGTATAATTCTATCTTCGGTTGTGCGCTCCTTTATTTTATTGTACACTTCCTGTAAATCGCGTTTAATGGCTTTTTGTGAGCGTCTGCCCGTACTCTTTCCGAAACCGCGATAATCGACCATTAAAACATTGTAATCATGCCGTGTAAAATCGACGGCGAATTTGCCCCAACCTTTTATACTTTTCGAGTTTCCTTTTAGGTACAAAACAATGCCTTTGGGTTTACCTTTGGGCTTAAAAAGAATCCCATTTATTACGGCACCATCGCGGGTTTCAAGATTGTGTTCTTCAAAATCCTGGTTTTCGTAATTAAACTGAAAATCTTTCGGAAGTTTTTCTGGTTTAAACAGCATATAATCCTGCAAATAGTACAAAGCGATACTTATTGCAATATAAATTACCAAGACAATTATAAGCGTATGTAACCAATATGGCATTTAAAAAATCCGTTTAAAACACGTTAGATTACTAATATACAATAAATCGGTCTATTGTTTATCGTCCTCTTTTTCAACATAATCTTTAATAGAAATATCGTTGATAACCACATCGTTTAACACCGCTTCGCCATTTTTAATATACACCAACGCATAGGTTGTATTTTGAATAGTATCGCGCTGATTGTTTCTTACGGCAACCTCGGCATCATAAGCTTTGGTTTCTTTCATGTAATACCTATTAAATGGCAGGTTGAAATTTAGTTTTTGTTCTCTTTTATTGTACCACCAGACGTCGCCCACAATAAAATCTCTATCTGAAATTAAAGGCGTTTTACTAACCGTGTCCACTTTTGCAAAACCCAAGCTATCGGTATCGAGATACACATAAACTTTATCTTGTCTATCCCAAAGCGAATCGGTTGTTATAAATGTATTTTGCTCGTAATTGAGGGTAATGTATTTGCCCCTATACGGGTCGCTGGGGTCGACAGGCTGTGTTTTAAATTTATAGGCAGTACCGGTTTTAATAATCGATTCTTGGTTAAAAATCATTTGTGCCGGAACGAATAATTGTGCCACTGCTACAACTACAAATAGTATGAAAATGTATATGGTTTTCATGTTTTTAGTTTTTATATTTATTGATAATTCCAAAATCAAACGGCGTCCAAAAACAACTTTTTAAACCACTTGTTTTAAGGGCCGAATTCGCCCAAGTATTACAGGTTTTTATAATTGAATAACTGCCCTTGGCTTTATAGAAATCGTCGTTAAAAGCATAGCCTTTATTTTCTAAAATGATTTTATTTCCATCTGTATCAAATTGAAAAGCGTTTAAAATATAGCTGTTAAGTTTAGATAATTGTTTTTCGTTCAAATTAACAATCGTCCATTTTGGGTTCTTCCCCGAATATCGCGTTACATGCATCAATGCGTTACCTTTTAAAAACATGGCACTAAAAGCCGTTTTAAAGGTCAAATCATTCCATGTTGGTGTATTCAAATAAAAATTTTCGTCGCCCCAACCAAAAGACAAGTATGTTTCAGATTTCATTTTAAGCCCTTTTTTTAAGGCATCGTCAACATCACTTACAGGAATTACAATATCCAAATGCACACCGTTTGTACTTAAATATATCGTCTTTTCTGTAATTAAACTAACGTTATTTTTATTCGCGGTAATTAAAGTTAACACCAATGAAATCAAAAGATACATTACAGGAATTGCCAAAACCCATAAAATAAATTTCAATATTTTTTTCAATAACCTCATCATTTAATTTGCTTCGATTTCTGTCTTTTAAGCATCAAATAATTGGTTAAAAAGAAACCAACGCCAACGCTTACAAATAGCAAGCCGCGAATAACAAAACTCATGTTCGTATCGAAAAAACGACATACAATAAGCGCTGTGATGATTAGTAAGCCGTAATTTAAAATACCAAAATGAAGTTTATCGGCGCCAATTTTTATGGCGATAATTCCTAAAGCTAGAATGAGCAGGTTGATTAATAGTATTGAAATGAAATTACCGGACATTCCCATAAAAAAGATGACCGTAAACATGATAAATACATATTGAAATAGATTGAAATTTTGAATCCATTTTTTTGAATATGAATAGATTAAAACGCCCAAGGTTATCAAGAAAAGGACAACGGACACATAAAACCCTTGAGTGCCCAATTCCATATCGTGCCTTAAAATATCCTGCCATAACCACTCAAAACTGGTTAATAATAACATGTATATGGTGCCCAAGGAACCTAAAATCAGATAGCCGTTTGGTCTTAATTTTTGATTATCGAAATATGGCAATTTCCCGATATTATACAGCAATCCGAATAAAATAACATACATTAAAAACCCGAATTCTCCGCTTCCATCAACAAAAGCTCCCAATACAATAACAGCACTTAATGGTAAAAGCCAATTAAAAATGGAGGTGATATTGTGCGTTTTCTTTTCATTAAGTAGTTTATAATAATGTGGAATGACTACAGCGACTAATATTAAGAAAATCCATGGCGTTTGGTTACCATCAAAATACCCAAAAGCACAGGCGTAATTGGTTGCGAAAACTATATGCAAAACAGCTAAGGCATGAGATTTTAACAGATAAATTAGGGGAGCGCAAAGTAGAATCCAAGTTAGCATATAACTGCTAAAATTCCCCGGAATGTTGTAAATCTGGCTTACCAATGCCATACTAGCCCCAACCGCAAAAAACAAGAATACGCCCGAAGCCTCTTTCCATGTGGCACTTTTCTTTTTTAAAATGGAATAGCCCACAAAAAACTGTCCGATAAGCAATGGCGCAAAGGCAAACATGGTTTTTATGCCTCTGGAAAAATGATCCCAATTATGCGCCAAAATTAAAATAATTCCGAGACCAACCAATGTGGAGCCCAATACCGCAAACACCGTAAATAACCGGTTTGGTGTATCGCCCTTTTTGGATTTATAATAGGTTTCGATGTTGGTAGCCACTTCGGTTGAAATAACCCGGGCTTCAACAAGTTCGTTTATATCGTTTTGGATTTTTGAATTCATAATTATTCATTTAAAAAACTGATGGTAATTTAGCTATAATGAAACTTCCAAAAGTTAATATCGTGGTTATTAAAGATACAATTGATGCACAAAACACATACGATTTCACTTTGAATTTTATTCTGATTAATCGTCTTAAAGATAAAAACAAAAGTATGGGCTGAGCTAAAATACTTGGAATTGTAAGCAATTCTTGAAAAACACCTATTAACACAAAGTTTAATTTAAAAACCGTTGAGTTAAGATAAATAAAAAGTAAAAATGCTGAAGTAATTACACTAGCGCAAAAGATTACTTTATCGATATTATATTTTTTTTTCATGGTAAACTGTTTTAAAACCCCGCAGCCATAAACCACGGGGTTTTGGGTTAACTAACCAACCATCAAAACAAGCCTTTGTGTTTTTGTTTTGATTTTTTGTTTCAACGTCTATTTTTCCTCAAGGCAACCTCTATCAATATACTGCACATCCCGGGTGTTTTTTTGCACCGCAATGGCAGCAAATAAACTCAACAGGAAAGACATGCCATAAAAGCCTTTTTCGCTTAAAAGCAAATCGGCATTCCAAAGTCCGATAACCAACAACACGATGGAAGTTACCGTTGTAAACCAACTGATGCTGTAATAAATATCGGTTACGGGAATGTCCTCTAATTTATCGCGCACCGCTTTTTGAACTGAAATTACCGAGAACAGCCCAAACAACAATATAGTAAAATAATAGCCCTTTTCGTTTAATTGCATTCCGGCATTCCAAAGGCCAATGCAATACGAGGTCATTCCTATTAACAATGCTGTCCAAGAGGCACCAATAAATGCCGCTGTTGGTTTCTGGTCGTAAATTTTAATCTCTTTTTTAGTGTCTGATTTTTTAGATTTCTCATCCAAAGACAACGTTGTTTCATAATTCATAATTATTGTTTTAATGATTACCGTACAAAACTGCGAAACATTATGATGGTATGAAACACTACTTTTGAATAAAACTGATGATATATTTTTTACAATTAATTACAAAAGAACTATATTTATTGATATCTAAAATATTTTAATGACGATTAAATGAATGATTTAAACACCATTATCTCTACCTTTTCCAATGAAGACCAACAGCGTTTTGTAAGCTATTTAGAAAAAAAGAACAAACGCAACGATACTAAAAACGTTCAGTTATTTAAGTATTTGGTAAATGACGATTTAAACTCGGAAGACTTGTGTTTTAAACTCTATGGCAACCATAAAAAAGGGGCGTATCACGCTTTGAGAAAACGTTTGTATCAATCCATCATCGATTTTATTGCCAATGCGAGCTTGCAAGATGAAAAAGCGGTGGACATGCAAATTATTAAATACATATTGGCGTCGCGTACCTGTTTACATCACAAACAATACAAAGTGGCTTATAAAATTTTAGACAAAGCCGAAATATTGGCCACCGAGCATCATTTGTTTCCGTTGTTAAACGAAATTTACCATACCAAAATCCAATATGCTTATGCGTATCCCTCGGTAGATATGAATCAGCTTATTTCAAAATTCAAAAGCAATCAAAAAAACCATCAACTCGAAGACCAACTCAATATCGTTTATGCAAAAATCCGACAAACGCTTCATAACATGACTTTTAAAGGCGATGTGGTGGATTTTGAAACCATTTTAAACAATACATTAAAGGAGCACCGCATTAGTTTAACCGATTCCATGTCGTTTAAATCGTTGTATCAATTGGTCGCCATTAACAGTTATTCGGCATTTGTTACCAACGATTATTTAAAAATAGAACCTTTTTTAATCAACACATATCAATCTATAATTGCGCATAAAGACCGTGAAAAACAGTTGTATTACCACATTCAAATTCTTTATTTTATAGCCAACACCTTGTTCCGAAATAAAAAATTCAACGCATCTATGCAGTATTTGGAATTGATGCACGAACACATGAATGAGAAACAAAAAAAGCACTACAACACCTTTAAACTTAAATACCATTTGCTTTTAAGCCTTAATTTAAACTATACCAACAAACCCGATGAAGCCGTAGATGTATTAACACAGTTGGCAACCATTAAACATGCAGACATTGAAACTTTATTGGATATGAGGTTAAGTTTAATTATGTTTTATTTTCAAAAAAACGAGTTGAAAAAAGCATACACACTTTTTTCTAAATTTTATCATACCGATAATTGGTACACTGAAAAAGCCGGAAAAGACTGGGTTATCAAAAAGCATTTGATTGAAATATTGCTTCATATTGAACTTAAAAACATTGATTTAGTTGAATCGCGGTTATTGAGTTTTAAAAGAAGCCACCGCAATTATTTGAAAGGAATTAACCAACAACGCGTACTAACTTATTTAAGTCTTGTTGAAGATTGCTATAAAAATCCGGAAAAGATAACTTCAAAAGCTTTTAAAGATAAAGTTGAAAAATCTTTTGAGTGGATTGACAACCAGCGCGAAGACATTTTTGTAATGAGTTTCTACGCTTGGTTAAAAAGCAAAATGGAAAACAAACCCTTATATAACACGACCTTAACCTTAATTGAAAATGTGAAACCGATTTAACAATAAACTTTCATACATGTATTGATGGCAAGATTATTCTATGTTTTAACGCTATTTTTCAGCATGTCTGGTTTATCGGCGCAGCAAAAAGATAGTTTATCACTTAAAAATGGTGTTGATAATCCCAATATTTTATCGACACATCATTTTGGAATATTCAGTTCGCGCATTCATCAAAACTTCAAAATAGCTCCGCCAAAAACCACAACCATTCGCGTAAATGCCTCAAGTGGCAACAATTTCCATCCTTTTGTTGAAGCTTACTTGCCCAAAAATCCCGAAGTCCGAAGAAGACTCAGTCAAGTTATTTGGCACGACCGGAGTTTTAATTTTATCGATCAGCAAACAACTCCGGCCGATTATATGAATATTGTTATTGATGCCGTTATTAAAGAATTTAGACTTGGCATTAATATCCCTTTAGCCAAACACCACGAGCTAGGAATTTCATTGCGGTCTTATTTAATTACCAAAGGCAAACCGTTTTTTTCTTTTTTTACCAGCGATGAAACTATTGAGTGGTTTCACAGCCATATTTCTGGTGGCGAAGACCCTTACGGAAGACGTTATTACGGATTAAATCAAGTGAATTTTAAATACACCGATAGAAACGGAAGGACGCTAGAGTTACACGATAATGACTTCTTTTTGGCCGGTATTGAGTTTAGCCACTACTTTTATCCATCATTAAAAATAAACAGCACCAAAAACATTTTTATAAGCCTAGGGCATCATTTAGGGATTAATACGTCGCAATTCAATCCGTCCATAGATGTCGGTGTATCGGCAAGTGCCATTAAAAAAGTGACGCTTAAAAGTAACAATGAATTTAATGTGGGCGTTGGAATGAATTTGCTTCGTAAAAATATTATTAATTTTGACGACGTTATGGATTTGGGAAACAACAAATTTCTGGCAACCATTGAATCCCACATCGAATTTACAAAATATACTGAAAAAGGAAATTACCACGCTTTTGGCATAAATTATCAAATCCAATCCCGATATAACAAGCAAAAAGAAGCCGATTATTACAAGCTTTTAGGCAAATGGGAAGAGATAAACGGGGGTTGGCAGCATGGTATTTCTACACTATACAGAGCACAATCCAATTGGTCGTTTATTTATGTTTACGGCCGCCCAACCTTTAAATTATCATTGTTTTTTAAAGAAGACTTTTTAGTAAATAATGCTCCCGATTTACAAACAGGCATTAGCTTAAGCATTCCTGTTTTTAAATAATATATTCTTTTTTATTTGGGCGTTCCACTGCGGGTCGGGCTTTCCGCTATATCTTTTTTTGTGTCATTGCGAGGAGCGAGTTAGCCTGTGCTGAGCGTAGTCGAAGTATGGCAATCTGTTAAATTCCAGTTTACAGCAAAATACGTCTTGTTTCCCTCAAAAAAAGGATGAGTTTATCCTGAGCTTGTCGAAGGACAACAATCCCTAACGCGGGGCCTATACGCCAAAACCTTTGCTCAAGCCAAGTAATCAACAACCAAAATATGTTAACATCACGTTAATTAAAAGAAGCCTATTAAACCTTTTTGTTTTGTTTTAGTCCTAACTACAAATAACTCAAAACATAATAAAAATGAAAAAAATAGCAATAATCGCCGTCGCTTTATTAGCATTGCAAGCCACAGCGCAAGAACAAAAAAGAGAGCACGCCAACAAAGAAAGAGGCGATAAAATGATAATGCTTTCTCCCGAAGAAATAGCGACACTGCAAACCAAAAAAATGACCTTGCATTTAGATTTAAACGAATCGCAGCAAGCCAAAATCCAGAAAATTAATTTGGAGAACGCTACAAAAAGAAAAGCGATGATGGAAGCGCGTAAAGCAAAAAAGGAAAGTGGTAATGCCGAAAAGCCAACAAAAGAGGAGCGTTATGCGATGATGAATGCAAAATTGGACCATCAAATAGCGATGAAAGCAAAAATGAAAGACATTTTAAATAACGAGCAATACGCTAAATGGGAAAAAGGGCAAGCAAAAAAAATGCACAAAAACAAATACCGTAAAAAAGGACACGGCAAGAAAAAACAACAATAACTTTTTTGGTTGGTTAGTTGATTATAGTTTGGTTGATGAAAAACGCATTTCTGAATTCAGAAATGCGTTTTGTTTTTTTGAACACCAATTAAATCTCGATTTGAATTACAGTGTTTCCGCAACCGTATTAACCGCAGCAATAGTAAAATCCAAATCCTCATAAGTTAAAGCATCGGTAATAAACCAGGTTTCAAAAGCACTTGGCGCAATGTAAACCCCTTCGTTAAGCAAACCGTGGAAAAACTTTTTAAAGGTATCGTTATTGCCTTTCGCAGCAGTTTCAAAATCTACAACCTCACCCTCATCAAAGTGTACCGAAATCATCGAACCCACTCTATTTATGGTATGCACAATGTTATTTTCATTTAAAACTTTGGCTATGCCTTCGTGCAAATACGCTGTTTTTTCAGCTAAACGGTTAAAAATTTCAGCGTCATTATCCAATTCATTTAACATCGCTAATCCTGCAGCCATAGCCAACGGGTTACCACTTAAAGTCCCCGCTTGATACACGGGACCCAATGGTGCCAAATGATTCATAATCTCGTTTCGTGCCGCAAAAGCACCAACGGGTAATCCGCCACCAATTACTTTTCCGAAGCAAACAATATCGGCATTGATATTAAACAGTTCTTGGGCGCCACCTTTTGCCAATCGGAAACCCGTCATCACTTCATCAAAAATCAAAAGGATATTATGAGCATCGCATACATCACGCAACGCTTGTAAAAAACCTTCTTTTGGTGGAATACAGCCCATATTACCTGCAACGGGCTCAATAATAATACAGGCTATTTCGTTGTTGTTGGCTTCAATTAATTCAGTTACATTTTCAATATCGTTATAACGAGCCAACAACGTGTCTTTTGCTGTGCCTTGTGTTACTCCCGGACTATTTGGCGACCCAAAAGTTACCGCACCACTACCCGCTTGGATTAAAAACGAATCGGAATGCCCATGGTAGCAGCCCGCAAATTTTATGATTTTATCTTTTCCCGTATAACCTCGTGCCAAACGCACCGCACTCATACAGGCTTCGGTACCCGAATTTACAAACCTGATTTTATCGATATTTGGCACCATGGAAACCGCTAATTGGGCGATTTTGGTTTCAATTTCGGTTGGCATGCCAAACGAGGTTCCTTTTTTGGCTTTATCAATTACCGCATTTACAACCGGTTTGTGGGCGTGACCTAAAATCATGGGACCCCACGAATTTATATAATCGATTAACTTGTTGCCGTCTTCGTCGTACAAATACGCGCCTTTGGCTTCTTTTACAAAAATGGGTGTTCCTCCAACGGCTTTAAAAGCACGTACGGGCGAATTTACACCTCCAGGGATAACGGTTTCAGCTTGCGCAAACAAAGCGCTACTACGTTTGTAATTCATGTGTTTTATTAATTTTTTGATGATGGTTTAACAATCAATGCCTGTCCAATACTGATGGTGTTATCGTTTAAACCATTTATATTTTGAAGTTCTTTTACACTAATATTATACTTTCTTGAGATTGAATACAGGGTATCGCCTTTAGTTACGGTATAGGTTACAACATCGCTCAATATGGGTTCTTCGTGTTTTACATAGGCATCACCCAACACTTCTTTATCGTATTCGTACAACTTGTAACGCTCAATTAAACTGATTAATTTCTGTGGATATTTTTTATCGGTAGCGTAACCCGCAGCTCTTAAGCCTTTGGCCCAACCTTTGTAATCTTCTTTTTTAAGATTGAAGAGTTTTGCGTAGCGTTTACGCTCGGTTAAAAACAGCGAATGGTCTCTAAACGAGTATTTGGCGTCTTTATATTTTCGGAAACATTCTTGTTCTTTATCGTCATCGTGATAGATCTTTTTCCCGGTCCATTCATGGCATTTTATTCCAAAATGATTGTTGGCTTCCACCGAAAGTCGCCCGTAACCAGAACCCGATTCCAAAATGCCCTGGGCCAAGGTAATACTTGCCGGAATATGGTACAATTGCATCTCGGTTTGCGCAATGGCCTTATAAGTATCAATATATTTTTCAACCTTACTGGTGTAAACCTTTGGCGGTGTAACCGTAACTCTACCTTCGGTTTCGGTGGTTTCAACTTTAGTTTCAACCTGCTCAGTTTTGTTTTTTTCTTTTTTGGTTACAATCGCTTTTTTAGAACGACAGCTAAAAACCACAGTTACTAAACAACATATTAATACTATCCGCTTCATTTTTTATTCAATAATTTGTAAATTCTTCTTTTTTAAAATCGCATTTATTCCAGCAATGCCCTGCAAACCCCCTGTGTGGATGGCTAATATTTTTGACCCTTTTGGAAAATACCCTTTTTCGATTAAATCGTAAATTCCAAACATCATTTTCCCTGTATAAACAGGGTCTAAGGGTATTTGATAATCTTTTTTAAAATCATTAATAAAACTGATTAACGCCTCATTTATTTTAGCATAGCCTCCAAAATGATAATCGGTTACGAGTTTCCAATTGGTTTTGGTTACAAATTTACTAATATCTTCTTTTAAAAAATCACCTTTTAAAGCCGAAAAACCCAAAACTTGCTGATTGGCTGCCGAACTATTTATAAGCCCTGAAATCGTGCCCCCCGTTCCAACCGATGTGCATATAAAATCGAAATTTGCGTCATCTTTAGTTAATATTTCTTCGCAACCTTTAATGGCCAAAGGATTGGTGCCACCTTCCGGAATTAAATAAAACGCCGAAAATTCTTTTTTTAAATTATCGATAAACGCTTGAGAGGTTTTATTGCGATAATCTTCACGCGATACAAACTTAAACCGCATGCCGCATTGTTTTGCAAAACTTAGGGTTGGGTTGTTTTCGATGTTATTAAACAACTCATCGCCTCTAATAACGCCTATAGTTTTAAAGCCTTGATTTTGTCCAGCTGCGGCGACCGCGGCAATATGATTTGAATACGCGCCACCAAAAGTGAGCAGTGTTTTAAGGCCTCTGTTTTTGGCTTCAATAAAATTGTATTTTAGCTTTCTGTATTTATTGCCCGAAACGAAAGGATGTATGCTGTCCTCGCGTTTTACAAACAACGCAACACCTTTGTTTTGTGGTAAAATCACGGGTTGATTGACACTATGTTCAAGCTTAAAAATCATTGACGCGAAGATACTTTAAAAATCCCCAAAACGGACGTTGTTTTAGGTAATCTAAATCCAATTCGTTGGTGTAAGCTTCGCGTTCAAAAGAAATATTACGGTAAGCAACATTCCAATTTTTATATTGAATTAATCGAAACAAAAATTCCAATCCATAAACCAAATAAAACGGAATCAAAAGCATTTCCAATTGCTGTTTTAAATGAATTTTCTCGTGGTTAATTAAAACATAATCCGTTTTAAACCGAATCGATTTTAAAAATACAAAAGGAAAAATGGTTAATCCCGTGTATCCTTTTGGCACTAAGTATTTCGAAATAAAAATCATAAACAACTACACTCAAAAATCAATCCAATTTCCACTTTCGTGAACATGACCAATAAATAAAAACCTTGATTGAATATTCAAGGAATGGTTTTCCAATATATGCTATATTTGCCATATAATGAAGAAAATCATCCCCATTGAAGAAGGCGATTACTACTTAACGCCAGAAGGCTACCGCTGTTTTACCGAGCAATACCATTTAAAACGTGGCTATTGTTGCGAAAGCGGTTGCAGACATTGCCCATACGGTTACAATCCATCAACTGAGCACAGAACAGGGAAATAAAAAAACGCCATTAAAAAACAGAAAAAAAACAATGGACATAACAGTTTTGTTTTAATTTCCTTGGTACGATTATTGATGTTAATATTACCTAAAAATCAAAATTTGTAAATGAATTTTTGTATTTTAGAAATAAAAAAGAAAACTAAATATTAAGGCTATGAAAAAACTTTTTAAAACATTACCACTTTTAGCATTGTTACTTTTAGTATCCTCTTGCAGCTCGGTGAGAGTGGCAACCGATTACGATAAAAATGCAAACTTTAACGCTTACAAAACCTTTGCTTTTTACAAAACCGGTATCGATAAGGCTGAAATTAGCGATTTAGACAAGCGCCGAATCCTTCGTGCTATTGAAACCGAACTTTTGGCAAAAGGCTTTACTAAATCTGAAAACCCAGATTTATTGGTGAGTCTGTTTACAAAATCCCGCGAAAAAATAAACATTTACAATAACGGTTTTGGCCCTTACGGCTACGGTTGGGGATGGCATCCTTGGTATTGGAATACTTATAATACCAGTTCGGTTTCGCGTTCAACAGAAGGTGTTTTATATGTAGATTTAATTGATGCCAATAAAAAAGAATTGGTATGGCAAGGTATGGGAACCGGCTATTTATCGCAAAACATGGAGAAAAAAGACGACCGTATAAAAGAGTTTGTTGCTAAAATTCTGGAAAAATATCCTCCGGGAATGCAACAATAAACTACTTCGGAGCAAATGCACGAGGTATTAATCCCGATAACTATCAGGACAAAAAAAATAAAATTCCAAATTCCAATAAAAAGCAACTTTAACGGGTTGCTTTTTTATTTACGGCAAATAAGGTTTTGCATGTCCGTTATCAACCAACCATTGGTTAACTTCCAGCCCGTCTTCCAAAACAATATTAGCCAAATAGCGCCCGTATTTACCCTGTTTATCTTTGTAGGTACGGATGGTAACTTCTTTATCAAGAATCATCTCACGTACAATATCCCGCACCTTTTTACCTTCAATTTTTTCCGGCCCTCTCATTTCGGGAGTATCTATGCCATAAAGCCGTAATTTCATTTCTTGAGAATGAAGAAACCCCAAATCCACCACGGCCGTTACGGTATCGCCATCGTAAACATCAATTATTTTCGCTCTGTATGTATACATATTTTCTTATTTTATTGAAAGATACAAATTCATTTTAATAACGGTTCATCCTAAAACCCATTTTAAACCATTAAAACTATAAGAATCCTTAAATTTAATAACCAAGAAGCGTCCCATTTATTAAGAGTTCGTATTTTTACATAAAGTTACCTAATTCGAAACCATGTCCAATTCATATACATCAAATCCTATTTTAAATCGTTTGCCGGAGCATTTAAAACAGTTTATAAAACCGCAAAACTACGATGATTATTCGGCTATCAATCAAGCGGTTTGGCGTTATGTGATGCGAAAGAATGTCGATTTTTTAACTCAAGTGGCGCACAAATCGTATTTAGACGGTTTAAAACAAACGGGGATTTCTATTGATAGCATCCCCAATATGTACGGGATGAACCGCATTTTAAAAGATATTGGTTGGGCAGCCGTAGCGGTTGATGGCTTTATCCCACCCAATGCCTTTATGGAATTTCAAGCCTACAACGTGCTGGTTATTGCCAGTGATATTAGGCAATTGGAACATATTGAATACACACCGGCTCCCGATATTATTCACGAGGGAGCAGGACACGCTCCCATTATCGCCAACCCAGAATATGCCGAATATTTACGACGCTTTGGAGAGATTGGTTGTAAAGCCATTTCGTCGGCAAAGGATTATGAATTGTACGAAGCCGTAAGACATCTTTCTATCATCAAAGAAGCACCAAATTCTAAAGAATCCGATATCGCTTCCGCGGAAAAAAAAGTAGAAGATTTACAAAAAAACATGGGTGAACCCAGTGAAATGGCTCTGATACGAAACCTGCATTGGTGGACGGTTGAATATGGTTTAATCGGCACCTTGGAAAACCCAAAAATTTACGGTGCAGGCTTGTTATCGTCTATTGGCGAAAGCGCGTGGTGCATGACTGATGAAGTCAAAAAACTACCCTATAATATTGATGCCACCTTTAAGGATTTCGACATTACAAAACCGCAACCCCAACTTTTTGTTACACCGGATTTTGCGCATTTAAGTTTAATTTTAGAAGAATTCGCCAACACAATGTCGCTGCGTAAAGGCGGGCTTTCTGGGGTTAATAAACTCATTCATTCCCAAGCACTGGGTACCATCGAATTGAGCACGGGCATACAAATTTCTGGCGTGTTTAGTAATGTTATTGCTCACGATGGCAAGCCCATTTACATACAAACCACGGGCAAAACCGCTTTGGCTTACAGGGAAAAAGAGTTGGTTGGCCATGGTACGGAAACACATTTAAAAGGCTTTGGATCACCCATTGGGAAACTGAAAGGCATTAATCTCGCTATTGAAGATATGAGTCCGCGCGATTTAAGCGCTTACAATATTTATGAAGAACAGCTTGTTACGCTGGAATTTGAAGGCGGCATTAAAGTTTCTGGTGAAATTATTACCGGAAAACGAAACCTTCAAGGCAAAATCATATTGATTAGTTTAAATAACTGCACGGTTACACATAACGACACGATTTTGTTTAAACCGGAATGGGGCATTTACGATATGGCTGTTGGCAAAGACATTGTTTCGGCATTTTCGGGACCAGCGGATAATAACAGTTTCGATTTAATTACCCATGTGCCTTCTTCACAAACCATTCGTGTAAAAAAGTCTAAAGAATTACTCAATCTCGAAGCACTTTATCACCAAGTGAGAGATTACCGAAATGGCACAAACAAAACCATTTCCAGAACCAAGGTTTTGGAGGAACTTATTGAAAACCATCCAAACGATTGGTTATTGCCTGTTGAACTTTACGAACTTGCTTTTATAGGAAATGAAAGTAAATTGTGCAAAAGCATTATAAATCATTTAGAAACCATTAAACAAAACAAGCCCGAAATCGGGCATTTGATTGATGACGGGTTGGGGATTGTTGAAAACCTAGGTCATTATGAGGAGGAAGGGCGTAACAATATCTTAGATTAAAAATACGATTTCAACAAAACAATTTATTGGACAAACAGATTCCCACGTCGCACTTTTTGGTGCTCCTCGGAATGACGAAAAGATAAACTTTTATCGTCACCCTGAATTTATTTCAGGGTCGCATAATTAAAAAATATCCTAAAAACTTAATGTGATCCTGAAACAAGTTCAGAATGACACAACAATGCTCAACTTACTTAAACCGTTTCAAAGTTTCTTTAGTAAAGGCGCTTAACACCAGTGTTCCGCTCATTTTGGCACGTTCTTCCAAAAGGTTGTCCCAATGCGATGTGTCTTTCCAAAACACGTCTTTCATTGCTTTTAAAGCTTCGGGGTTATAGCCTACCAATTTTTCGGCCAAGGTTTTTACAGCTTCGTCTAAAGTTTCAACACTATCAAAAACATCGGCGTACAAGCCTTTTTCTTTTGCAAATTCTGCAGTATAAAATTGCTCTGCATTAATCGTCATTTGAGACATAGCTGTCTGCCCCATTTTTCGAGACACCGCTGGTTCGATAACAAAAGGCCCAATGCCAATGCTCAATTCGCTGAGTTTTATGGCGGCATATTGGGTTGCCAAACAATAATCGGTTGCTGCCGCCAAACCAACGCCGCCGCCAACTGCTTTACCTTGCACACGACCAATAATTAACTTTGGGCATTTTCGCATAGCGTTAATAACATTGGCAAAACCTAAAAAAAACTGCTTTCCGGATTTGGCATCATCAATGGCAATTAGCTCTTTAAAACTGGCACCGGCACAAAAAGTTCGGTCGCCACCACTTTTTAAAACAATAACTTTAACGGCATCGTTGTTACCAGCTTTAACAATAGTGTTTTGCAGTTTTTTAAGATTATCGCTAGGCATGGCATTGTGTTCTGGATGGAAAAACTCAATCACTCCAATTTGGCCTTCTACAGTTAAAGTAACGTATGGTTGCATTATTAAATTCTTTTGGCTGAATATATAAAATTATTGGTAACACATGTTACATTCTTCTTTAAAATTAATTGGATATTTGTACAAATAAAAATTACAACATGGGATTATTTAGCTTTCTTTTTGGCAACAAAAAACAGAAAAAAATTGAAGACTTCAAAACTAGAGGCGCTATTGTTATTGATGTTAGAACACATGGCGAGTATATTCAAGGCGCTATTCCTGGGTCTAAAAACATACCGTTACAAAGCATCAATTCTAAAATTAAAGAGATAAAAAAACAAAATAAACCAGTAATAACTTGTTGTGCAAGTGGTATGCGTTCGGCGAGTGCTGCAACCATTTTAAAAAGCAACGGTATTGAAGCGATAAATGGCGGTGGCTGGTATAGTCTGAATAGCAAATTAGCGCTGTAGCGCAAAAGAAAGGTTGTTTAAATCTACGTTTCCACCTGAAAGTATAACGCCTATTTTCTTGTTTCTAAACGCATCTTTTTGTTTTAAAACGGCGGCAAAAGCTACGGCACTTGATGGTTCGATAACGATTTTCATGCGTTCCCAAATGAGTTTCATGGAGTGAATAATCTCATCTTCTTCAACACGTATTATTTTTTCAACATGTTTTTTAATGATTGGGAAATTCCTATCGCCCAAATGGGTTCTCAATCCATCTGCAATGGTATTTGTGGTATCGTTTTTTTCAATATTTCCAGATATTAACGATCTGTAAGCATCATCAACGTTTTTAGGTTCGCCAGCAATTACTTTGCAATTTTTAGAAAAATATGTTGCTGCCAAAAGCGTGCCTGCCAATAAACCACCCCCGCCAACGGGTGTAAACATATAATCCAAATCGGGGTAATCTTCAAGCAATTCCATGGCCGCAGTACCTTGGCCGTAAATCACATCATCATTATTTGATGGATGAATAAAAGTTGCGCCTTTTTCAATTACAACCCTATGAGCTTCATCTTCTCGCGCTTTGATGTTTGAATCGCATTCTAAAATAATCCCTTCATAGGTTTTTACCGCATCTTTTTTTACTTGCGGTGCATTTTTGGGCATGACAATATAAGCCTTAACACCTATTTGTTTTGCTGTCAAGGATAAGGCCTGCGCAAAATTACCCGACGAATGGGTTACAACGCCTTTAATTTTCTGTGCTTCGGTTAAATTTAAAATAGCATTAGCGGCTCCTCGCATTTTAAAGGCACCCATTTTTTGGAAGTTTTCACATTTAAAAAATACATGGGCACCACATATGTCATCTATTAATTTTGAGGTTAGCACCGGCGTTTTATGAATGTACGGTTTTATACGATTGTGGACGTTTTGTAAAGTCGCTTTATCCATAACGGGCAATTACAGTTTTAAGTTTTGAAAGTTGTCCAACGATTCCATTGGCGTGTCATTGTACGTTAATGTCCAACCCAGGGAATTGGTTAAAATATAGAATTTTGACAACTCGCTAATCAGTCTATTTTTAGCATTTGCTTTTAAATCAGATGCTTCTATTTTTTTAGTCAACGATGCTTTAACGGTATTTTTAATAGCGTTATAATCTTTGGCTTCAAACGGATTTAAAAAATCGGATTGCATATCGTAATATTCCAAATCTGGATTTATTTTCACTTCTTCTTTTGGGATACTTATTATTTGAAGTGTTTTGGTGGCTTCGTCAATTTTAAATTCAATTTTACTTAAATCGTATGCAATGGTTACTTCGGCATTAACAACAACCAATGCTTTTTTGTCCGAAGTAAAGTACTCGCCAAAAATCTCTTTGGAATTTTTATAGTTGAAAACTTCGCTAAAATGGCCTTCGGTAACAATTAATTTACCCACATTTTTGATTTGCTTTTGAATGAGTGCCGAACTTTCGTGAAGCACGATTTTGTCCTCCTTTTTTTTATCACAATATTTAAAAGTGAATAAAACGACCAATGTAATGATGACACCAAATAGAATTTTTCGCATGCACTAATTTAGAAATATTTTTTAAGAGGAAAGAAACTTTAACTAAAAGCAAACACATTATTGGATTAAGGTTCCCGACTTTGCGACAACGACTCTTTCAATCTATATTGCTTCGTTAACCGAGAAACTCATTTACAAAAAAAACATCAACTGCAAACCATTTAAAATGATTATAGCAATCGATGTTTTTTGATATGAACTGATTAATAGCAGTTTAAATCTACAACTTAAAGTGATATGTTAGTTAATTTTTCGACCAAATGTTATAAAAAAAGATTAAGCGCAATAATGTAATCCATTACATATAATCACTAAATCTCGACAACAATATGTATTTATTATGATTGCAAGTACAAATGGTTTTGTTAATAATAGAATGTATTGTTTTAAGTTTTTCATTGGTTAGTTTGTTTAAAATTGTACGACCAAAATTGCAATTAAATGAGTGTGAAGTCAATACGATGAATTGCGTATATTTTATAAAAAGAGGTTAGATCGCTTCGCTTTTAGAAACAAGAATCAATACTGAAAAAAGAATTTAAATTAAAATGAAATTTTTGGGTGTGCAGATTGAATCTCTTTTATTTTTAGTTCCAAATTTTGAAGAAACTGAAGATGTGCTTCTGAATTAGGGTTGAAGGGTTTATGTTGCAAACCTTTTTGAATACCATCAACCGCTTCCATGGTTTTTGAAGCTTCATTAGATATCCAAACACTTTGAAATTTCTCCCAAATATAATTGATGGCCGTTTGGTTGGGATGCAACATATCTTCATTATAAAAACGATAATCGCGCAGCTCGTCCATCATGATTTCGAAAGAAGGAAAGTAGTGTAGATTGTTTCTTGGCCCAACCACTTGGTGAATTGCTGTAATTAAATGTGCTTTGCTTTGCGTGTTTTCAATAAAACCATCTTTTAAATGACGCACTGGAGATACGGTAAATAGAATAGATGCCTTTTTGTTAACGCTTCTAATTAGCTCCTCAATGGACTGCAAAGATTTTGAAATTTCATCAACCGAAAGCAATTCTTTTAAAAATTTTTTCTGTGGTACTTTATGGCAATTGGCTACGATAGTATCTGTTTCAACATATCTGTAAACCCAAGCGGTTCCCAACGTAATTATGATGTGTGTGGATTCGTTAATTTGTTGATTTGTGTATTTGATTCTTTTGTTTAAATCAGTTAACAAGTCTTCTTTTGAAGCGTTACTTAACTTAGAGTGTGCATCAAAACAATACCATTGCTCGTTGTGAAAAAAAATGTCGTTTCCTGAATATTCTTTTTCATTTATAGCATTGGTTATTAACTTCTCAATGGCCAAAGGTTGA
The DNA here is from genome assembly GCF_031932625.1 of Hwangdonia seohaensis. NCBI lineage: Bacteria > Pseudomonadati > Bacteroidota > Flavobacteriia > Flavobacteriales > Flavobacteriaceae > Hwangdonia > Hwangdonia seohaensis. The sequence continues at coordinate 425,075 of NZ_JAVSCK010000003.1, read as the reverse complement.
AATAAAATACCAAAGGGATTTTGAAGGTTCTGAAACTTAAAATAGTTTAATTTGTTACCAATATTCTCAACAAAACACGAACCCAATAACAAGACATTAGATTTATAATCTATTTGATTATGTTGCTGTGGTTGAAGTGTTATTTTGGTTTGTAGTTTCATAAACTCGCAACTATTACACGGAGGTTCGCAGAGTATCACAAAGACTCACAGAGAAACTTTACCTTTAAAATTCTCTGAGAATCTCTGTGTTTTTTTTACTCTGTGAAGCTCTGCGTTATAACTTTTATTCTATAAACTTCTTAGCTTCAGCTAAAGACTCATCAATGCCATCTGGTTTCTTTCCACCAGCTGTAGCGAAAAACGGTTGACCGCCGCCGCCGCCTTGAATAAATTTACCCAATTCCCTTACTACTTGTCCTGCATTTAAACCTTTACTGGCTACCAATTCCTTTGAAATATAACAGGATAATAATGCTTTTCCGTTTTGTTCGGTGGCAAACAATAAGAACAGATTATCAAACTGACTCCCCAACTCGAAAGCCACATCTTTTAAACCGGCTGCATCCAAATCCAGCTTTTTAGCTAAAAACCGAATACCATTTATTTCTTGTAATTCGTTTTTAAGTTCGCCCTTTATATTTTTCGCCTTATCTTTTAACAACCCTTCAATTTGCTTTTTAAGGCTCGCATTTTCATCTTGTAAATTCTGCAGTGCTTTTACGGGTTCTTTGGCATTGTTAAGCAAATCTTTCATTTCAAAATAAGCCCGATTATTTTCAGAATAATAATCTTTAACGGCATCGTTGGTAATGGCTTCAATACGTCGTATTCCGGCCGCCACAGCACCTTCCGATATGATTTTAAAATGCCATATATCCGCTGTGTTTTTTACATGTGTTCCGCCACAAAGCTCAATGGATTGCCCAAATCGAACGGAACGCACGGTATCGCCATATTTTTCGCCAAACAAACTCATCGCTCCTTCCGCAAGGGCTTCTTCCTTAGCGATATTTCGCTTTTCAATTAGCGGCAATTTCCCTTCAATTCGGCTATTCACAAAATTTTCGACATCGCGTAATTGCTCCACGCTCAACTTTGAAAAATGAGAAAAATCGAATCGCAAATACTTTGAATGTACAGCACTACCTTTTTGCTCGACATGCTCGCCCAAAACCTCTCTTAAAGCTTGGTGCAATAAGTGTGTAGCCGTATGATTGCACTCGGTTCTGTAACGCTGTTTGGCATCTACAACGGCTTTAAAAGTTTCATTTAAATCCTTGGGCAAATTTTTGGCAAAATGGATAATAACGTTGTTTTCCTTTTTTGTATCTAAAATATAAACCACATCGCCGTGGGCGTCTTCTAAATAGCCCTTATCGCCAACTTGCCCGCCACCATCGGGGTAAAACGGTGTTATATTGAAAACCAATTGATACATATCGCCATCTTTTTTGGAAGTGACTTTTCTGTATTTGGTCAGTTTTACATTGGCTTCAAGTGTATCGTAACCAACAAATTCTTCTACGGCATCGTCCTTTAAAATGGTCCAGTCATCGGTAGACATTTCGCTGGCTGCTCGCGAACGGTTTTTTTGTTTTTGAAGCTGTTCATTAAAACCTTTTTCATCTAACTTCAAGTTTTTTTCAGAAAGAATTAAAGCCGTTAAATCTATTGGAAACCCGTAAGTATCGTACAATTCGAAAGCTTTTTCGCCAGAAACGGTATCACCTGTGGTTTCGTCAACTATACGATTTAGCAATACCAATCCTTGGTCTAAAGTTCTTAAAAAGGATTGTTCTTCTTCTTTAATAACGTTTTCTATGAGTTGTTTTTGAGCGATTAATTCCGGAAAAGCATCTCCCATTTTATTGCTTAAAACATCAACTAATCGGTAAATAAACGGTTCTTTTTTATCGAGAAAAGTAAATCCGTAACGCACGGCACGACGCAAAATCCTGCGAATTACATAACCTGCACCCGTATTGCTTGGCAACTGCCCATCGGCTATTGAAAACGCTACCGCACGAACGTGGTCTGAAATAACACGAATGGCAATATCGGTCTTATCGTCTTTTCCGTAATTTTTATTGGTTATGGTTTCAATTTCTCTAATTATGGGCGTAAACACATCGGTATCGTAATTGGATTGCACACCTTGCAACACCATACAAAGACGCTCGAAGCCCATGCCGGTATCAATGTGCTTATCAGGCAAATTTTCAAGGCTACCATTGGCTTTTCGGTTGTATTGCATGAATACCAGATTCCATATTTCAACCACTTGCGGATGATCCATGTTTACCAAATCTTTCCCGTTTACTTTTGCTTTTTCATCTGCAGAGCGAATATCAACATGGATTTCGCTGCATGGTCCGCAGGGGCCTTGGTCTCCCATTTCCCAGAAATTATCCTTTTTATTCCCTGTTAAAATGCGGTCTTCAGAAATGTATTGTTTCCAAAAATCGTAAGTTTCAGTGTCCATGGGGAGTTTATCGTCATCATCACTTCCTTCAAAAACGGTAACGTATAATATGTCTTTATCAATGCCATAAACATCAACTAAAAGCTCCCAGGCCCAAGCTATGGCTTCTTTTTTAAAGTAATCGCCAAAGCTCCAGTTTCCTAACATTTCAAACAAGGTATGATGGTACGTATCGTAACCAACCTCTTCTAAATCGTTGTGTTTTCCAGAAACGCGCAGGCATTTTTGGGTATCGGCAATTCTATTGTTTTTTGGTTGTGCATGCCCTAAAAAATACTCTTTAAAAGGTGCCATACCGGAGTTTACAAACATTAATGTGGGGTCGTCTTTTAAAACCATGGGTGCAGACGGCACAATGCTGTGTTTCTTTTCTTTAAAAAAACTTAAAAATTTCGATCGAATATCTTGTGACTTCATGTACATATTTTGTAAATCTTGTTTCCGCTAAATTGCTTTTAATGAGAAACAATTTTTATATTTATGCTGCAAATTTATTTTAAATTTAGGACAGCGTGAACCTAGGGTTGAATTATTATTGCAAAACATAAGATAATTTTTTTGTAGGTTTGTTCGTTTGGTTATAATTATAAGAGGATAAATCATCTTAAATTTTAGCAAAAATAGTATAATTTAAACAATGAGTAAGGTAAAATTTTATTACGATCCGGAATCGCTTTCCTATCGGAAAATTGAGCGCAAAAAAAGAAAAACATTTGCCTATATTTCACTTTTTCTTTTAGCCGCCTTTCTGTTCTCCTTCATCATTATTTTTATTGGGAATTTATATATTGAATCGCCCAAGGAAAAGGCTTTAAAAAGAGAGCTTCAAAATGCACAGTTGCAATTTGAACTATTGAATAAAAAAATGGACGAGGCCGAAGCGGTTCTTGCCAACGTTGCCGATAGAGACAACAATATTTACCGTATTTACTTTGAGGCAAACCCCATACCCGAAGAGCAACGAAAAGCGGGTTTTGGCGGAATTAACAGATATAAAAATTTAGAAGGATTCGATAATTCTGAATTGATTATCGAAACCAATAAACGCTTGGATATTTTACAAAAACAAATTGTGGTTCAGTCTAAATCGCTGGATGAAATTACTGTTTTGGCCGCAGAAAAAGAAAAACTATTAACTGCCATACCAGCCATTCAACCCGTTAGCAACGAGGATTTAACGCGTATGGCATCGGGTTACGGCATGCGATCCGACCCCTTTACCAAAGTTAGAAAAATGCACTGGGGCATGGATTTTACCGCACCACGAGGCACACCTGTTTACGCCACGGGAGACGGTATTGTAAAGCGTGCCGATGCAGGGTCGAGCGGTTATGGCAAACATATTAGAATAGACCACGGTTTTGGCTATATGAGTTTATATGCCCACTTGTATAAGTACAATGTAAAACGAAACCAAAAAGTGAAACGCGGCGATTTGATAGGTTTTGTTGGTAGCACAGGACGCTCTGAAGCGCCACATTTACATTACGAAATTTGGAAGGATGGCACACGCATTAATCCTATAAACTTTTATTATGGTAGTTTAACTGCTGAAGAATTCAGTAAATTACTAGAACACGCCTCGTTAGAAAATCAATCATTAGATTAATGCATATAGATTTACCAGAAAAGAGATATTATGCTATTGGCGAAGTAGCCAAGGCTTTTAATGTAAACACCTCATTAATTCGTTTTTGGGAAAAGGAATTCGATGCGCTTAAACCAAAAAAGAACGCCAAAGGCAACCGTAAATTTACACCCGAAGACATTAAAAACCTAAAGCTTATTTACCACCTAGTTAAGGAGCGCGGTTTTACTTTAGATGGCGCTAAAATCCATTTAAAAGAAGGCAAAAAAGAGACTTTAAACAACTTTGAAATTATAAGTAAACTTGAAGATGTAAAAAATCAATTGATTAAAATTAAAAATCATTTGTAACATTTTCGGTTTATTATCAACCTATAATAGTGACATTAAAAAAATCAACTAAAAAACCACAACAACAATGAAGAAATTTTTACCATGGATTATCTTAGGAATACTTGTAATTGGTTTATATTCCTGGGGAAAAGGGTTTAATAATACGGCAGTTAATTTAAACGAAGGCGTTAAAGAAGCTTGGGGAAATGTACAAACCTCATACCAACGCCGAAACGATCTTATAGGCAATTTGGTTAACACGGTAAAAGGTGCCGCCGATTTTGAAAAAAGCACATTAGAGGCCGTAGTTAACGCACGTGCCAAGGCAACTTCAATTACCATAGACCCCGCAAATGTGACACCGGAACAATTGGCACAGTACAATCAAGTACAAGGTGGATTGAGCGGTGCATTAAAAAGTTTGTTGGTAACCGTAGAACGCTACCCCGATTTAAAGGCCAATCAAAATTTCTTAAAACTACAAGACGAGTTAACGAGCACCGAAAACACGATTCAAACAGCAAGAACACGATATAACGAAGCTATAAAACCTTATAATATCCATGTGAATGAATTTCCAAATACTATACTTGCCGGTATATTAAACTTTGATGAAAAACCATATTTTGATTCAGAAGCCGGTGCCAACCAACCTGTTAAAGTAGATTTTTCAAACTAAAACAACATGTCTAAAATAGAAGATTTTCTTTCCGTAGATGAAGAACAGGAAATCATAGAAGCTATCAGAATTGCTGAAGCAAAAACCTCTGGAGAAATACGTGTGCATATTGAAAAAACCTCAAAAACCGATGTGTTTTCCCGTGCCATGGAAGTGTTTCATTATTTAAAAATGGATAACACCAAACTACAAAATGGGGTTTTAATTTATGTTGCGGTTGATGATAGAAGTTTTGTTATTTATGGCGACAAAGGCATTAACGACGTGGTTCCCAATAATTTTTGGAACAGCACGAAAGATATCATGCAAACGCATTTTAAAGCCGGCAATTTTAAACAAGGCTTAGTTGAGGGCGTTAAAAAAGCAGGTACCGAACTTGCCCATCATTTTCCGTGGAAACATAACGACAACAACGAACTTTCAAACGAAATATCAAAAGGATAACTTTTAATATGCAATATTCAGTTTTAAGTATTCCATCACTAAAAAAAGAAGTGAAGTTTATCGTTACTTTTTTAATGCTTTTTTGTGCTTTCAATCTTTCTTTTGGGCAGTATAACATTCCTAAAAAGCCTAGTTTTATTCCGCCTGTAATAGACAGTACAAAAACCTTAAGCACCAAAGAATATCAACTATTATATGATAAATTAAAACATTACAACGATTCTACTTCTACTGAAATTTTAATTGTAATCATACCAACAACAAAAGGAGAAAACATTGGATTGCTTGCTCCTCGATGGGGTCATAAATGGGGAATTGGCCAAAAAAAAGAAGACAACGGTATCCTTGTTTTATTGGCAAAAGATGACAGAAAAATATGGATTTCTCCTGGTTACGGTGTTGAACACAAACTAACTGCAGGAATAAATGGAGAAATTATACGAAATATAATTATTCCTGAATTTAAACGCAATGATTATTATAGTGGATTGGACAAAGGCATTGATGCTATTTTTCAGGTTTTAAGCGGTGAATATAAAAACAACCAAAAACCATCGAAAAGAACAAATGGACTTCCGGTTGGTTTTATAATTATTCTTGTTTTTATCTTTATTATAATTCTTATTTCCATTTCTAATAACAGACGCGGTGGCGGTAGAAATGGAGGGCGCAGATCATCGCCGGCCAGCGATATTTTAGAAGCCATTATATTAAGCAATATGGGCCGTGGTAACTACCGCAGAGGCTCTGGTGGTTTTGGTGGCGGTTTTGGCGGCGGTTCCAGCGGCGGTGGTTTTGGCGGATTTGGCGGTGGCGGTGGCTTTTCCGGAGGTGGTGCTGGCGGAAGTTGGTAACACTATCCTAACCAATTTAGGCATCTACTTTTTCCGCATATAAACACTAATAGGAACGCCCGTAAAATCGAAATGTTCACGCAGTTTGTTTTCAAGAAAACGCTTATACGCATCTTTTACATACTGAGGTAAATTACAGAAAAAAGCAAATTGCGGTTGTGGTGTTGGCAATTGCATAATGTATTTAATCTTTACGAATTTTGCTTTGTAAGCCGGTGGCGGATAGTTTTCTATAATGGGCAACAATATATCATTTAGCTGACTGGTTTTTATCCTTTTGGTACGGTTTTTATAAACCTCAACGGCCGTTTCGATAGCTTTAAAAATACGCTGTTTTGTTAACGCTGAAATAAAAACAATAGGCACATCGGTAAAAGGCTCCATTTGTTTTCTGATGGATTTCTCGAATTCTTTCATCGATTTATGGTCTTTTTCAACCAAATCCCATTTATTCACCAAAACCACAATACCTTTTCTGTTGCGTTCTGCCAACCAAAAAATATTTTGTACCTGTCCGTCAAAACCTCTAGTGGCATCTAAAACCAACAAACACACATCGGCATGCTCAATGGCACGTACACTACGCATCACCGAATAAAATTCTAAATCTTCCTTTACTTTAGATTTTCTGCGGATTCCAGCCGTATCAACCAAATTGAACTCAAAACCAAAACGGTTGTATTTGGTATCGATAGCATCACGCGTGGTGCCTGCAATATCGGTAACAATATATCTATCTTCTCCAATTAAAGCATTTATAAACGATGATTTTCCGGCATTTGGACGACCAACAACCGCAAATCTGGGCAAGGTTTCTTCTACCTTGTCCTCATTTTCCGGTAATGCTTCAACCAATGCATCCAAAAGTTCGCCCGTTCCACTTCCATTAATACTGGCAATGGTGTAATAATCGCCCAAACCTAAGGCGTAAAACTCTACGGCATCTTCAGACCGTTTGGCATTATCAACCTTATTGACAACTAAAAAAACAGGCTTATTAACTTTACGCAATAATTTGGCAACGTCTTCATCCATTCCGGTTACGCCCGATTCAACATCAACCATAAAAATAATGGCATCGGCTTCGTCAATGGCCAGCTCTACTTGTTTATCAATTTCAGCTTCAAAAACATCATCGCTTCCCAAAACATAACCACCCGTATCGATAAGCGAAAACTCCTTACCGTTCCAATCACTTTTACCGTAATGGCGATCTCTGGTTACGCCACTTGTGGCATCTACAATGGCTTCTCGCCGCTGAATTAAACGATTAAAAAACGTTGATTTCCCTACATTGGGACGACCTACTATGGCTACTATATTACTCATGCTTTTTACTTCTATAACAGTCTAAGACTGAATTTTATATCTCTTTTGAAATATTTTGCAAAAATAGGAAATATACCCAATGCAACACGGTTTTTAAGTAAAGATTAAAAACGATTTATAATTTAAATAAAAAATGTTACTTTTCTAAAATTAAAAATGAAGTATGCCAGTTACCAATGAGGTTGTTTTACGTCCGCGATTTAAAATGGAATTAAATCAAAATAACGAAACGCTTTTAAAGGCTTTTGAAGATGCTAAAACCACACAAAACGAATTTATAGTTAGTAGGATAGACGACCACGTGTTTATTAAATTACCCAAACAAAAACAACAATTTTGGTCGCCGCAATTGCATTTGGAAATAAATGAGGCCGACAACAATTTTAGTACGCTACACGGTTTGTTTGGCCCTAATCCAACGGTTTGGACCATGTTTATGTTTTTACATTTTATGGTGGCGGGCTTATTTATTGCTTTTGGAATTTGGGCATATACCAACTGGAATTTAAAACATGATTACGCCATACAATTAAGCCTTATGTTTTTAATGGTTATTGTTTGGTTTGCACTTTATTTTGCTGGTAGTATAGGAAAGGCATCGAGCAAAAATGAGATACACGATTTATTTGATTTTATGGTTGGGATTTTAGAAGAAAACGGGGTTGACCTAAACGAAAAGCCTTAAGAATATAAAAGACTCTGAATTCACAGATTTTCACGGTTTTCTTGAAAAATCTTGAGACTATTCTTTAACTATTATACCCAAAACGCTTTAATTGGTTTTGTTTGCTTCGCCAGTTTTTATTCACTTTTACATACAATTCCAAATGGATTTGTTTGCCAAAGAATTTTTCTAAATCCTTTCTGGCTTCAACCCCAACTCGTTTTAAAGCCGAACCTTTATGCCCAATAATAATGCCTTTTTGGGTTTCGCGTTCTACCATAATGACAGAACGGATACGAATAATGTTTTCTTCTTCAAAAAATTCCTCGGTTTCAATTTCAACCGCATAAGGTATTTCCTTTTTGTAATGCATCAAGATTTTTTCGCGAATGGATTCGTTTATAAAAAAACGCTCTGGTTTATCTGTTAATTGGTCTTTTGGATAAAACGCGGGCGATTCCGGAAGCAACTCCACAATACGGTTAAACACTTCTTTTACATTGAAACCTTCTAAAGCCGAAATAGGAAAAATCTCGGCATTGGGCACCTTTTCCGACCAAAGCTGTACTTGTGTTTCCAGTTGTTGCTGGTCGCTTTTGTCAATTTTATTTAACAGTAATAAAACGGGGATTTTTGAGTTTTTAATTTTCTTAAAAAACGCCTCGTCTTTTAATTCCTGCTCGCCAATTTCGACCATGTAAAGTAAAATATCGGCATCTTCAAAAGCCGATTTAACAAAGCCCATCATAGATTCCTGCAACTCGTAAGCGGGTTTTATAATTCCGGGCGTATCGCTAAATAATACCTGGAAATCATCGCCGTTTACAATACCCAATATCCGGTGGCGTGTGGTTTGCGCTTTGGATGTGATAATCGATAGCTTCTCGCCAATAAAGGCATTCATCAAGGTAGACTTTCCCACATTTGGGTTGCCAATTATATTTACAAAACCTGCTTTGTGGCTCATATTTTTATTCATTAAATACACTGCAAAGTTACAACCTTGGTTTGTAAAAATACCATCTATTTATTTTAAACAAAAAACAAATCCATTAAAACAGGTATTGAATCTTTTTTGTAATTTTAAAAACGAACGTTATTATCTGACAAAAATCATGTTTACAGAACATGTATAGTATTACATTTGTTTAAAATTTTAATTATGATAACTCAAACTATTTCACTTTACAACTGGACCAACGGCGTAATAATGATTGCTATTTTCGGGCTGGTATGTTTAACTTTGATAGGCATCCTTATCAATTTTATGATGAGTGGCAAGAAAAAAGATAAAACTGAAAACTAAAAAAGAATTGGTTTTTATGGTTGTTTAGGATATTCTAACTTTGAAAAATCAATTATTGGGGGAATTTTATTGGCTAATCTCGAAAAACTTACATCAAAAGTTTTGTTATCGCTAAAAAATCCACAGTTTCTTAGATAAAAACTATGCCCTTTTGAACCTCCGTCGTAATCAAGTCTCACACCATTTCGGGCTGTTGCATCGGCAGAGTATTTAGCCGAAGTAAGTTCGGTCCAATTCCCTTGGGTATCATAAATCCATTGGTTGTTAAAATTAACCTCTCTTTCTATATAACCGGTATTAGGCGTAAAATTTTCTAAAAACGAATATGTTCTGGTTATATGTCTTTCATTTGTTTTGGGTTTTCTAAAACTTGCAATAAGTTTCCAGTCGCCTACCTCAGGCGCATAAAAATATGCTGTATAATCGATGGTGTTTTTTACTTTAGACTCGCCTTTTAATAAAAATTTATACGTCGCTTCTGGTTTCCAATTAAACTTCATGTAGCTTTGAGCGCCAGAACCTTCGTTCCCAAACTCGCCAACATGTACGCCGCTACCATGGCCTAAGGCTATTACTTTATATTCATCGGGAATTAGATTCGGGTCTTGAGTATCAAAAGCACTCCAAACCGAAAACAAGACACGTCGTTCGGTTTCCGAATTCACTTGCATACCAAAATATCCATTGGAAAAACCATTGGCCATATAATAAGACCCTATAACATCGTTACCCTCTGGCACGGTAATTTCGTTATAAAACCAAGTAATATCTGTACCAGCAGGTTCTTGGTATATTAAATGTACCGACGGCCCTCGCCTGCCAAAATAAAAATTAGACTCATCCTTAATAAAAGTTAAATTTTCAGCCAATGGCCCGCCAACTTTTATGTTTTTAAGATTTCCAATTTGCGTTCCCTCTTTAGAAACAGCTTGAACATCAATATGGTGATACCCTGCCGATGCCATTGTAAACTCGCCAACGTAAACATCTTTATATGTTGTATTTGAGATTTCAATTTCCTTGGTTTCATCACCAACAGTGACCTTAATTACAGATGCACCTTGCCACGTTTTAATATGTAACCCTACACTTATTTTACCTGTTTGACTTGTATGAAAATAGGTTCGAATAACATCGTCAAAATCCATCCAATTATTTAAGCCTTCATTTGAAATGTTTTCGTTTTTATCCAAATCGTTAACAATCCAACTATTACCAGCAATTGGTATGGTGGTGGTTAAATTATTTACTTCATATTCGGTATTTTTAACCGTTGTAAAATTATTAGGACCTAAACACGAAGAAGCAAATAAATGAACAAAAAATAGGGACATTATAAGCCTCTTTTGCATGCTATTTTCATTTTTTACGTTTTTCATTTTAGAATGGAATTTTAGCTATAACGGTATCGCCTTTTCCGTTTTCATCAGTTATACTTTGTATGGTCCACAAATCCTTTAGGTTATCACCATCAATGATGCTTCCGCTATAATCGCCCCACGAGACACCATCGGTAAACCCTTTTCCTTCTCCTAAACTTATAATTTCCCGTAAAGTCCCTTTAGTATCTTTTGCTTTTCGGAATGCCAATCTTGGGCTTATAAACATGTTTTCGTTTGTTTCTTGAAAGCCCACAAGCACATCATTTTTCTTGTTAACGGCTATTGTTGTTTGTATGTAATTAGAGGTTTCGCTACTAATTAAACCCGTTTGCACCAGGGTTCCATCAGTTTTTACTTGATGCCATTGAACCGCTGCCCTATCGTTAATATTTATGGTATGCGAAAACCAAATAAAACCATTTTGCAACACTAAATTCTTTGGATTTCTGTCGCCAGAAGAGGTTAATTGGCTGGTGTTTTTTTGAGGTGATTTTGGTGGCCATCCAAAATTATCCAATCGCTTTGGTGTTTTGGCAACCACCTCGCAAATCGGGGAACCATCTTGGGCTTCCACGATGCGTTTTATTACAAAGGCACCACCGCCTGTTATTTCAAAAAAGTACAGCGCATCGGTTTTATCTTGAGTTGCTACCGGATGTCCTAAACTACCGGGAAAATGATAAACGGTTGCGGGTTTTCCGGATTTTGCATCTTCCATTTTTAAAACAAAAGTGCGCTCTTCTCCTCCCGGAAACGAGTATCCAATCCATTTTCTGCTATAACTAATACCTCCACCATCAACACCGTTTGGCGCTGGCACAGGGTAAGTGTTCCAAGCTCCCGTTGGATCTTTGGTTTCCGATATTGAAATGTTTACGGGTTTCTTTTTTTCCTTATCCCACGGATTCCATAAATTGAAACCAAAAATTTTATTATGTGGATCGAAAAAAAGTTTTGGGTCTATGCCGTTATTAAAGCACGATTGCGAGACACCCTGTATAAAATTTCCTTTTTTATCATAAATTATTAGTCCGCTGTTTGTCCCGTGCAATACGTAACCACCGCCCACTGCTATTTGCGGATCGACCTGCCTGTTCCCGTCCATCGATCCATCAAATGCCAAATAACCCGATACTTTTCTAGGGTTTCCGCCTTGGTTGCGTTCTTTACATTCATCACCGTTATTAGTTTTAAAAGCTGTTTTATGAATGGGCGTAATAATTTCAGTGCGTGTAGGTTTAATTTTTTTATTTAAAATAATTATTGTTGTGTCACTATTAGTTTGTCCGAAAACTGAAATAACACCTATAACAGTTAAAAAGAAGAAGTTACTTATTAATTGTTTCATCCTTATAAAAATTTGTACATTATTAAATTCTGGCTTATATCCTGTTTTTGAAATCTTATTTATTCAAAAACTATTGATTTGGTAAAACAACACGGCGCCACATCTCTGGAATCCATCGATCTCCATTTTTATATTCCATAATAACAGTGTTAATATCCAATAGCTTATAGTTTATCTGAGAAGCTGTTCCGCTCATTTTAGTATTAACGCCATGCTTAATTATTTGTTCGATAAAAGAACTATCTGTAAGGTTTTTATAAACTCCATAGTGACCTACATCAGTTACATTTTGCTCAATTATTGATTTACCATTTTTAACCATTTGTTTTGCTCCCCACGTAACGAATGTGAAATAGGTTCCATCAGAATTTATAACTTTGTAATTTCCGGACTTAAACATTTCCTTCTCTCCACTGTCGTTAATTTTAACAAACATTTGTTGCCATACGCCTACAATGGTATTAGATTCTATTAAAATATTTTTTTGGTTTGTTGCCTCCTGTGCCGTAACCCAGCCAACTATTATAAAACAGAACAGTGTAATTATATTTTTTTTCATTTTTTATTCTATTTTTTTTAAATTCCCGTAAAACTAAACACCTCGGAGTAAGAGATATTACCTTGACTGTCTTTTGTTGTGACACTCCAGTAATACGTTTTATTGGCTTCAATTGTCACATTATTTAAAGTTGTTCCGGTAATTTCCGTTTTAAATTCTGTTGGTGGGTTTACCTCTCCAAAGTTTACGTTGTAACTTTCAATATCGTTATCCACATCACTTGTTGTCCATTCTAAAGTGATATCGCCACTAGTTACGTTCGCACCTAAAACAGGGCGGACTGCTTCTGCAGGAAATGGTGCATACGATGACACACCTTCACCAGCATTAAAAAATTTCCAAGTTGCACTTGTGCCCGTTTTTGAAGTTTTGTTTGATCTGGACACGATAAACCATGAATACGGGTTGCCTCTTTTTAATTTTATAGCATAACTGTTTTCTGAAGTCGAATAGCTGGTAACAGTTCCCGTATTTAAGTCCTTTAATTGCAAATTGTAACTATCGGTATACTTGCTTGCATTCCATTCAAACGTAATAGTGCTCTCTGTTGTTGTATTTATTGTGCCCTCGGTACATTCGCTATTTGCCGCGGGAAACACGAGTGTGGCCGCGGTTGGATCTTTAACATCTTCTATAGGATCTATTGGCGCATCGCCACCATCACCTGAACTACAAGCCGAAATTATACAGAAAACGAACAAAAACAGTGTATTTGTTATTTGGTTAAACGAAGTCTTATTTAATGGTTTCATTTTTTTACGATTTTTACATTTGACAGACCAGATGCTGTTTCTATTTTTACCAAATAGGTGCCGTTTTTAAAACGCCTACCGTCTATTACAACGGTATTGTAACGGACAGGTAAATACCTTGAATGAATAAGTTTTCCGGTAGTAGAATATACTTTTACGGATACCATTTTCGAGGTATTATCTCCAATATTAATTTGAAGGTAATCGGTAAAAGGATTAGGGTAAGCAATAACATTTTCTGAAACTAAAATAGATTTCTCATATATTCCTTGACATTCTTTATCGGTACCAATTCGAAGCGTATTCATTCCATGAGCCAGCTTTAAAGTAATTAAAGACTCTGTGGTATTTGTAATGGTACCGTTTAAATTAATCGTGTAGTTTGTACCGTTGGCCAAGTTTAATGAAACCGATTTTTTATCGGCACTAACCCTAGACAACACAGCCAAATCTGAAGGCTCTGTAATTACAATATCGTAGCATCTTTTAAATTCGGTTTCCGGAATGTCTGTAACCGTAATACATACCTTGTAAGTGCCGGACTGTAGGTTGTTTAATTCAATGGTATCGGTAAAATCAAATGTCTCCGTATTTCCATTTCCTGTTAAGGTTATTATATAATTATGGTTTTCGGTAGCCGTTACCACAATTTTGCCGTTGTCGCTATTTCTGCAAGTTTCTCCAATAGTTTGTATTATAAAATTGCTAGCAGGTAATTCAAATAAGCTACAGCCTTTATCGTTTACGTTTTCATTTAAGGGTGTTTCAGGGCATTCGTCATCTACATCCAAAACCCCGTCGTTGTCATCGTCATCATCACAAGCATCTCCTATGCCATCGCCATCAAAATCAGCTTGATCTGGGTTATCTACTCCTGGACAATTATCGCTTAAACAGCCTACTACGGTTAACTCCGCAGCCGATGCCCATGCGGCTCCGTTAACTTCAGATAGGGCTACCAATCTCATATAGCGCCCTTTTAATGGTGTATTAAAAGTTATGGTTTGTTTAGCGTTTGTATTTTCGAAAGTTCCGGTGTGCGCTGCAGTGCCCCAATTGGTTTTATCATAACTAAAGTAAAGCTCGTAATCTTTTATTCTTCCGTTTTGGCCATCAACCCTTGGCGTATATATAAATTCACTGATGTTATAAGAATTGCCCAAATCGATTTGAATCTCGTGAGGATATGGGTCGCTACCTGTGCTCCATCGGGTATGCCAAATGGTTGATGCATCGCCATCAAAAGCCATAGTTGCTAATCCAGGGTAATTAACCTCTTCACTATCAGCGTATATTAACGACCACTCGTTTTTTGGTAGTTCGGCAGGATTGTTACAATCGGTAATAGACGGACAGGTTGTTGTGGTAACCATATTTGGAATTTCCTTTACATAATCAACGCCATTTTGTGTTACTGTTAACTTAACCGTATAAGATCCCGGGTTACCCAAAATTACTTCAGGGTTTCTAATATTAGCATCGCTTATATAAACCGGTGCAGGGGTTATCTCCCATTTCCAACTAGCACCTGCATGGTTTAATATGGAGTGATCATCAAAATGCAAGACATCGTCCATACATTTATTCGATATATTTTCTACCCATGGGTTAATTATTGGAATAAAATCTTGCTCTTGTAAGGGGGTTTCCCAAACTCCGCCTCCACCGGCAAGTCTTAATTTAGCATCTCTATAAAAGGGAATAGCCGTATTAACCGCAAAATTTTCAGGATAGTTATTTCCAAAAGGTTCCCAATCTGCCATAGATTCTTTTCTGTAATAGCACTGAGATTTTTCACCATTTTTACTTGTAGTAAACAGATAAATTAAATCTTCACCTGTATTGGATGGTTGTATTACCAAGTTTTTGGTATGGCTATTTACAGTACCAGACCAGTTAGACCAAGTTTCTCCGCCATCTGTAGATTTGAAAACCTGTCCTTTATCTGCCGTCCAAGTTCCATTAGAATAACAAGCGTACACAGTGTTTTCGTCATATAGTGAAATAGCGATATTAGTCCTTCCTTTCATTTTATCTCCGCCATTAGCGTTGTTACTCAATGACGGTTTAAAATCCCAAGTAACCCCTTGGTCTTCACTTTTATACAATCCGTAACCTTTAACATCGGCATATATAACATTTGGGTTCGACACGCTCATTTGCACATCCATTACTTCGCCACTAAACGTATGTAATGCCTCAAAGCTTTCGCCCATATCCGTACTTTTCCAAAAGCTGTTGCCTTCACCCAAAAAGAGCATTTCAAAATAATTAGGATGGTGAATTAAATTCCCTCTACTACCGCCATACTCCAACATATTGGGGTATTTTGAGAAACTAAATTTACCTTCGTAAACAGATTCTGCCGTACTGGGTAAAATCCAACCACCACCTAAATCATTAAAAGCAACATGCCTACTTTTTCCTTGAATAACCCATCCTGTTGCAGACTCCGCACCACCCATTCGCAAAGCCTTATTGTTGTAAAAATCGGCCATTGCCGTGTTTCCGTTGTGATATCTACCGCCAACAACAATGTCTTCATTCCATCCTTGGTCAAACCCCCACATATCCGATCCCACCAAACCATTTATTCTAGGCTGAAAATCGGTTTCAAAAGCATCTGTAGAAAAGCTTGTACCACCATCGGTAGCTAACCATACGGAGCCATCATCAAACCATTTCATGTCTTGAATGTCTGGGTGAATTGAAAATCGACCAAAATAACCGCCAATGGCATCAAAACTGTTACCACCATTATTTGTTTTGAATAAGGTTGTGGTACCAACCATAAACTGATTTTCGTTGGTAGGTGATATTTCTAAAACTAAATCGTAATATCCTTGACCATTGTTGTATGGAAAAGCGTCTGTATTGCAATCTATTACCTTGGCCCAAGTCCAGTTACCTCCGTTTGTAGTGCCTCGATAAATTTGAGGTGTATTATTTAAACTAAGCATATTGGTTAACAATACATTGGGGTTGGCTTTGGTTACTGCAATTAAAGCACCACTGGAATCTGATATGGCCGGAAACCCAGAAACCACAGAAAAACTAGTACCGCCATCTATCGATTGTAAAATTTCAAAGTTGCCATTACTAGCTTTAGCTATAGCGTATATTGTGTTGCTATTATCGGGCTTAAACTCAATATCATAAGTTTCTCTTGTGGTTTTTTGTGTCCATGTATTACCTGCATCTGTTGATAAATAAATGCCCTTGTTAGTCGAAACAAATAATTTATTAGCATTATTGGGATCTATTATAATATGATTTGAAAAAAATTGAAGGCTATTTTGTAATAGAGGCGCCCAGGTATTTCCTCCATCAAATGTTTTATGCAATTGATTTCCTGCCGAAACATACACAACATTAGCATTTGTTGGATGGATTGTAACTGCTCCAATACCTCCCGAAAACACATAGTTGGGAGTTAACAAGGTCCAGTTTAATCCGCCATCAACGGATTTATTCATATAACCTGTTTCGGTACCTGCATATAAAATATTATGGTTTTCAGAAAAAACATCAAAAGCATAAACATTAACCTGCCAAGGTGCTACGGGTTTCGCCGTGGGACTATTATCTTCATTAAGCCAAAATGTGTTTTTTGGTCCTAAGAAAGTCCAATTTGAGTTTGAAGGGTCTACTAATTTTTTATTTTGTTTGTTTAGTTTTGATAGTTTTGACCAGTAATTTTTAGACTCTAAATGGTGAATAAACCCTTTTTCATCGGCATAATTTCCAACGACTCTTCTCCAAATTTTATAGTATCGTATAATGGCACTTTTTTGCTTGCCATATTTCTTAAAGTGTTCTTGATAACCTTCTTCTATTTCATTAAAATTAGCAGGATACTGATAGAGCATTTTTGCCCAATCAGGAAAGCTTTCGCTATAGCTAGGTTTATTAATGGAATTTACACCTGGTAACTCATCATAAGGCGTCACCTTAATTTGAGCATAGACACTGTAGTGCATAAAAACGAACAAACCTAGGGTGGTTAAAATTTGAAATAAATTTTTCATTATGGAAGATTTATAAAAAAGACTTTGTTGGCAGTTGTAAAAAACAACAACAGACCAATAAAAAAATGAAAGTTACGTATTGCTGATTACCTTGCTTAAGTATCAATAATACAGGTACTAAAAAATAAGGGGCTTTAAGAAAAAGCCCCTTAGGTTTAATATGACATTTTAATTTACTAGACCAAAAACATTCATTTCTGATAAATAAGTAAAATTGTTTGGCCCTGAGACTGCTACATATCTTACATATCTAGCACTTGTTACAGCTGTAGTATGAACTAAATAGCCAGCATCAGAATCTAATATTGCATTTAGCGTTGCTACCTGGGTAAAGGTTACATTATCACTACTTACCCAAAATTCATGTACTTCGGCTGCACCAGTTCTTCCACTTCTCCTGAAGATTTCGAAACCACCAATACTTCTTTCTGAACCTAAATCAACAGTAACATGATGTGGGTAAGACGAACCACTACCTGTCCATTGTGAATGCCAAAAAGTTGCTGTATCGCCATCAATTAATGCCGTAGCATATCCATTTACTGGACCTTCGCCACCAGCCTCTTCTGTTGAAAAGTCTACAATTGAGTAGTCTGCATAATCTAAAAGTTCTATCACATTAATTTCGGCTAAGTATGTAAAATTGTTAGGCCCTGAAGCTGCTACATATCTAACATATCTAGCTGTAACTACATTTGCTGTATTGGCTGTAAAACCATTATCAGAATTTAAATCAGCGCTAAGTGTAGCTACTTGTGTAAAGTTTACATTATCGTTACTTACCCAAAATTCGTGTTCTGTAGCGGCACCTGTTCTTCCGCTTCTTCTAAAAATCTCAAACCCAGTAATTTGTTTCTCGGCTCCCATATCGAAGGTAAAGTGGTGTGGGTAAGACGAACCACTACCGGTCCATTTTGAATGCCAAAAAGTGGATAAGTCACCATCAATTACCGCAGTAGCATAACCATTAACGGGACCTTCGCCACCAGCTTCTTCAGTTGAAAAATCAACTATAGTCCAACTACCTTTACCGGCTGCTGCCAATGGTGTTACGGTGAAAGACATGGATTGCGAATTTCCATAAATATCTGAAACTACAATTTGAATTTCCTGCTCTTCACTTTTCATCCCTGAAAACGTATAGGTACCCAAAGACTCAGACGAGGTTACCGTGTTGCTTACCTCATTATCTTGCTTATCGGTGTTAATAAATTCAAAAGTCATTAAAGCGTTTTCTGAGTTTTCCCAATATGCTACAATACCACCTGAATTCGGATCGAATGTAAAGCTTGCTAAAATGGCTGCGATGTTATTTGGAAACTCGTAGGTTTTCCAATCTGAACCAAATTCATCAATGGTTGTTTCATTTCCATCTTCATCGGCTGCTGTTGGCACATAGAAAGTTCTATACGTAATTGGTGCTGTACGGTCTACTTGCTCTAAAACACCTTCAGACTCCTCCTGTGGTACAGATACAACAACTTCGTCGCCGCTTAAATTTGTAAATTTAATTTCGGTAGATCTTGTTAAATCACTACTTGGTTTTAAACTTACTGTTGCGCTTCCATCACTATTATAAGTAAAAGCATTTAAACCTCTAGCTTCTAAATTGGATCGGTACGTTTCTCCGTAAACCGTTCCAAATACAGTAACTTTTACAGATTGATTCCCATCTGCATCTTTTGAATACACATCAAATTCATATGATTTTTCCTCTAATCCGGTTACAATCAAGTCGATTAAATCCGTATCGTTTTGAGACTTTGTATAAGGAAAAGTTTGGCTGTTTTCGCCTTTATCCCAAAACACCGTAATTTCTTCAATGGTGAAACCTTTTGTTAAATATCCGGAAATTTTAATTCTGCCATCTCCTGCAAGTGTAGTTAAAGAATCTACCTTGGTTGCATAAATAATCTCACCATCTTGAATGTATTTTTCATGAAACTCATAAGTATCATTACAGGAATAGAACCCGAAAAAAAGCATTAAAGTTAATGGTAAAATATAATATTTTATTTTTTTCATAATTTGTTTCTTAATATTAATTATTCTACAACGTTACCCCAGAAAGTCATTTCTGAAAAATTTATATATCCAGCACCATCCCATGTGGAATGTACGGCAAAACGGAAATAACGAATTTCAATCGGATCATCAAACGTGTATTCGTCTCCTCGGTCGAAATGGTCCATATCTTCGTCTGTATTGGTTCCAAGTGGAGAACCAGAAGGTTTAATGGATTCACATTCTTTTAGTAATATCCAATCATCCAAATTACCATCTTGACCAGGTAATTCTTTCGAACCATATACCGAATAGGTTTTAGGATTTCCGTGCGTAAATGCAAAGTGTCTTGCAATTTCTGGGCTTCTTTGTAATACGTTAAATCGGCTTAAGGTAACCACGGCTCCTAAATCAACCGTCATAATACTTGGTCGAGGATGATCTCCTTGAGTATGTACAATACTAGCGGCATCATCATCAAAACAATTCCAATAATCGCCTTCCCAAGCATCCCAGTTATCATCATTATTTAAGACTACTTTATTAAATTTGGTTTTGTCCAACCGTTCTTCAAATAATGGCGTTAGCAACTTATCTGGGGTATTTGCGTAAATCGTATCGGAAAAATTATCGTATCTATCTCTAATTAAGGCAGCGAACAATCTTGGTACAGATTCGTAACCTCTAATAGATGATCTTGATTCCGCTTGTTCGGTATATATTGTTTCTACGGTTTCCAACTCACCCGTAGTATCGTTTGTTGTTAACAACTCTATGGTTATAGGTGTTTTCGATTCGTTTATCCAAGAAAATCTAGCACCGCCAAAATCTGCGGTAATATCCATGGTTGCTTGAACAAGAAATACTGGAGGGGTTAATGGAGCTCCATTAACCTTTACAGGTTCTGAGGTGTTCTCTGACCGGTCTACAGAGTATAACTCAACGGTCCTTTCTGTAGTGTCTCCAAATCCTAGGATTTCAATTTTATTGTCGTAAGCAGAAGTCTTTACTTCGGCCTTTTCGCCTTTAGAATTTGTATACACCGCCTTTACATATAGTAAATCGCTATCGTTAGGTAAATCATAACTAATGCTAAGCCCACCATAAATAGGTGTAACTAACACATTCTCTACTGCTCGTGGATTGGTTCCATCTGAAACAAGAGGACCGTGTTGCTCTTCGTCGCATGCAAATAACACCAATACCATTGGTACTATTACTAATTTGAATAATTTCTTCATATTTTTATTTTTTTAATTAGTCTATGGTTTACCATCCTGGGTTTTGGATTAAATCAGGATCCTTAATTGTTTCGTTTTCCGGTATGGGCCATAAATAATCTTTCTCAGAATACGATGGGTTATATAGGGTACGAACCGTGTAATAATCATCAGCTTCTTCTTCTAAAACATTCCAACCTTTAATGGGCTTACTCATATGCTCTTTTGCCAATTTCCACCGTCTTAAATCCCAGAACCTTGTGCCTTCAAAAGCCATTTCAATCATTCTTTCTTGTTGAATGATCTCTCTCATACCATTTTGTGTGGTTGGCTTGGTAGGGTTGTTTGAAAATGCAGACCAACTGTCTACCACAGTACCTAAACCAGCTCTTTCGCGCACCAAATCGATATACTCATAAACCTGAGCATCGGGAGCCGATTTCGATTCATTTAAAGCTTCAGCATAATATAGGTATAAATCTGCTAAACGAATAATTGGAAACGCATAGCGGGTTGTACTTAAAGAGGTGCCGTTATTAACTTGTGTAGGAATAGCTACTAATTTTTTTGGCCAATAACCCGTAACCGAATACTGAGATATTTCAAATACCGAAGCAAACTCACCACCTCTGGAATGAATAAACCATGGATTGGCTTCATCGTTGGCGCCGTTACCATACCAAACCCCTCTATCGAAGGCTAAATCGGCATAAAAACGGGTTTCTCTATCAAAATTTAATATGGCTGTTCTTTGTCCTTCTTCCACATGGTATTTATCGGCTTCTAAAGAACTTCTTAACTTATACCTGTTGGCGTAATCATAATTAACATCCTCTTCTATGGGTACTCCATTTTCTGAATAATACATCTCTGCAACGCGCAATGTAGGCGCATGTCTAGAAGCAACTGGGTTTGTTAAATAATTATACAAACGAGGCATTGATTCATACTCTATCCCCGAGGTAGACCCTGTATGACCCCAAACAATCTCAAAGTTCCATTTTTCAGTCATTCTACTTCTTAATCCAGCTTTTAGCAGTGTAATATCTGATGTGATAGGATTACCTGATCTGTTAATATAATCTTCTTTTTGAAATAACCGGAACCCTGCATCGTGGCATAAATCTATGGCTTCCTTAGCAGCAGTTGCTGCATTATCCCATTTTTCCGGAGCATAGGCTTGAGGAAAAAATGGTTCGCCATCATGATTCAAAAAGCCACTATATACTGAGTTTCCATTAAATAACGGACTAGCGTAAGTAATTAAAGCCCGCGCTTTAATAGCCGCTGCTATAGGCTGTGTTATTCTGCCTAACTCCTCACTATCGTTTTGTAAGGTAAGAGGTAGGTCTACTAAAGCTTCATCTATCAAATCAACCACATAAGTAAACACCTCATCTATGGTATTTCTACTGGTATTTACATTATCTAAAGATTCTGATACGGCAACCAACTCATCACTAATTACTATGGGGCCGTACATTCTTGCCAAATAAAAGTGATAATACGCCTTTAGTACTTTAGCCTCTGCTTTCCATATTGTTTTCTCATATTCTTGGAGACCTTGAACGCCATCAATTCTACTTAAGAAAATATTACAATTTCTTATACCTTCATATAATCCATTATCACCCCAAAGGTTGTAACTTGGGCTTGTTGCACTTTGAAAACCTTGTGCAATTCTTACGCCCGTTCTGTTTCTCTCGGTTTCTGGATACCAGATTTCATCCGCACCATTTAGAGCCGGATTGTTACGGTCGCCAGGTGCTGGTAATGCCGAATAAAGTGTAAACAAAAACTTTTGGGCATTAAACCTATTTGAAAAGGCATTGTCTATAGTTGCCACATTATCGGGCACTACATTTAAATAATCTCTTTCGCAAGATTGAAACATACTTGCAATAAGAACTATTGTTATAAATATATATTTTTTCATATTTTGTTTTTTTAAAATGAAAGATTTACACCTAAATTAAACACTCGCTGATTAGGGTAATTCAATCCATTACCTGCTAATTCAGGATCCCATAATTTAAACTTGCTCAATACAAGCAAATTAGTACCGCTTACATAAAATCTCACTTTTTCCATTTTAAGTTTCGTTATCAACTTATCAGACAAACTATACCCAATTTCGGCTTGTTTTAACCTTAAAAAGGCACCGTCTTGCATAAACCACGTATTGGTTTGGTTGTTATTCTGCACATAATTATCAGAAAGCCTTGGCCATTTCGCATAAATGTTTCTGTTGGTTTCAGACCAATAATCATCGGCCCAAGCCTTTAACAATTGTTGTTCTCCAACAAATGGTGCGGTGCTGTAAGGATTAATCCAAAAAGATGAATTACCCGAGCCTTGGAAGAAACAAGATACATCAAAATTTTTGTAACCTGCAGATAAACCTAAACCGTAAGTCATTTCAGGAACTGTTGGATTACCAATAGGCACTCGGTCTAGGGCTGAGATTTTACCATCGCCGTTTATGTCTCTATATTTAATATCGCCTCCAGAATATTCGCCAAACGTTTGTTCGGGAGAATTGTTTACTTCGGCTTGATCTACAAATAAGCGTTCTGCAACATAGCCCCAAACTTGGTTTATAGGTTGTCCTATTCTAGATAACCACGGTGTAGCAGAATAATCTGGTTCTTCCATTTTGGTGATTTTGTTCTTAGCATAAGTAAAATTACCTCTAAACTGCATCCAGCCATCGCCGTTTGCAAAATCATCAGAATACACTAAGGTTCCGTCAATTCCTTGACTTCTTGCCTCACCAATATTAGCCCTTACTCCAGCTTGCAACCCTAAACTTGATGGCAATACCCTGTTGGCCAATATATTTTCCCTATCTTCTCTAAAATAGTCAACTTCTAAATCTATTTTATCAAATAGCTCTAATTCAAGACCTATATTCATTTTTTTACCGGTTTCCCAAGTAATGAGGTCGTTGGCATAACGTTCAATGCTTACTCCACTCAGCCCATTTCCAAAATTTTCGCCAAAGGTATAACCATGCTGTCCTGAACTCAAGTTAACTTGTGAAAGATAAAAGAACCTATCGTTAGGCCCACCAATTTGATCGTTACCCACTAGACCGTAAGAACCTTTAATTTTCAACTTGGTTACCACATCTTTTATAGGGTCGAAGAATTTCTCATCGGATGCCATCCAACCTAAGGCTAACGATGGGAAGAATCCCCAACGTTCGTTTTTGGCAAATCGCTCAGAACCATTGTACCCAAAACTAAATTCGGCAAAATACTTTTGGTCTCTTGCATAAGTAAAACGCCCTGAAAGCCCCATGTTTCGGTAAGCTAAAGATTTTTGTAGTTGTTGTGCTTCAGAAGCTCCTAAATCGCCATCAGCAAGTGTTGATAATCTATTATTCATGGTAAACACCAATAGACCACTTACCTCATTTCTTTCGTCTATATCTTTTTGGTAAGACACGTTAGACTCAATATATGTTGACGATGAAATAAACCTGTTTCTTTGTGTAAAGCTTAAGGTTTCGGTGCCTTCTTCTTCATTTAAAGCGGTTAAAACCACCTCGCCTGTAATTGGATTTAATCGGGGTTGGTAGTAATATGGTCGGTAAGACCTTAAGGCTTGATAACTCGAATTTTGCGTACCGTTAAATACCAATTTAAAATCTAAGCCTTCTGTTATAAAATCAAAATCTTGATTAAATTCTAATTGTGCGATAACCTTGGTATTGTCGCCTTCTTGATACCCTCTCACCATTTGCGCATAAGGGTTTAAATAATTCCCGTTTCCAAAGTTTCCAAATAAGATGTGGTTGGTAAACTCGTTGGCCGCATCTTTTTCGTAATAAGGTCTAAACAACACTGGGTTTGTTCGCATAACCTGATTATATACATCCGAACCGCCATTTAAGGGCCCTGTGTAATCCTCGAAATTAACATTAAAACTTAACTTTAATTTAGATGTTTCGGTCAAGTTTATGTTTGTACTTGAGCGTAAATTGTACTGCTTAAATTTAATGTTAGAGTTGAAGTTACTTACTTTTGGCACTTCTAATATACCATTATCTTGACTCCCTGCAACAGACACATAGTAGCGTGCTGTTTTACCACCACCATTTAAACTAAAATTTAAACGTTGACTGGCTGCGCGATCTTTAAAAAGCTCTGCATACCAATCTGTAGTTGGGTATAATAATGGATTTGTTCCAGCCACCGTGTTTTCGATTTTTTCCAACGAATATGGCAACAAGCCTAATGGGTCTCTGGTTCTAACCGCTTCGTTACCCATTCTCATATAGGTAATCGGGTCTGCCAATTCGATATCTCGAGTTGGCTGCGAAGTAGAGGTTTCCATTCTAACTGTAACTTTCACTGGGCCTTCAACCCCTTCTTTGGTGGTTACAAAAATAACACCATTAGCACCACGAGCTCCATAAAGCGCTGTTGCGGATGCATCTTTCATAATTGAAAATTCGGCGATATCATCGGGATGTAATCTTCTAAGATCGCTTACACTTAACTCAACACCATCAATTAAAATCAATGGGCTTGACGCATAACCAAAAGTAGTAACACCTCTTACAAAGAATTCGGCGTTGTCTCTACCGGGTTCTCCACCTCGTTGGTACGAAATTAAACCGGGTACTTTACCCGCTAAAGCCGTTGTTAAGTTACTCGATGCTATTTTTAATTCTGTAGGCTTTACAGTAGCCACAGAGGAAATAACATTTCTCTTTTTTTGCGTACCAAAACTCATTACCACGATTTCATCTAGTTTATTATCCGGATTTAGCGTAGCATTTATTACGGTTTGGTCTTTAATTTCAATTTCTTGATTTGCGTAACCGACATAAGAAAACACTAAAATATTACCAACATTGGCTTGAATGGAATAATTTCCATCAAAATCGGTGGTCGTTCCTTTAGATTCTCCTTTAATCTGTATGGTCGCCCCTGGAAGAGGGACACCTGCATCATCAACTACAGTTCCTGTAATTGTTTTTTCTTGCGCCTGTATTATATTAATACTGAGCCCAAAAATCAATAAACAAGTAAATAATTTTTTCATAAATTTAATTTAGTTAGTTGTTTGGTTTCGGTTTAAATTTTAATTAACAAATAATTATTAATTGTACTCTCTGTCATAGTTTAAAAATTTAAGTGGTTTGTTGGTTTAAAATATTTGTTTCGTTATGTTTTAAAAATATTTCTTGATATAGAAAGGATGAATGAAATCCACCCCTTCTTTCTCAAAAAAAACTAATTCAAAAAAACTTATTCATCTCTAATTTTAATAGGTGTCTTTCATCCAATTATAAGGCTTTCGCTTAACCCACATGCCTCTGGTAAAATCCGGGAAATCTTGAGGTGCACCATTGTTTTCAATAGACAACTCCGATAACGGGGTAACGGCGCTCCAAGCTGCTGCATCATAAGCATCCATTGGCGGTGCTATGTTTGCTTTGGCCGATTCTACAAAAGCATTTAAAACAAAAAAGTCTATACCGCCATGACCGGCTTCGGTAGCACTATCTCCGTATTTTTTCCACAATGGATGGTCGTATTTTTCAAACCAAGCATCCATATCTTCCCAACCATGTCCTTTGGTTGTGCCTTCTACATGAATTCGCTGTGTATGGTAATCAAAATCTGTTACTCCTTGCGAGCCCTTAACCTTAAAACCTAACGAGTAAGGTTGTGGCGAATTAACATCGTGGGTAACGATAATAGTTTCTCCATTAGAGGTTTCAATGGTTGATGTAATTACATCGCCCTGCTTCCATTTTAATTTGGCATTGGGGTGGTCTTTTCCTCCATTTTCTACAATATATTTATTTAAGCCAATCGCTTTTGTAGCATGAGACGTTAAAGATAAAAACCGGTTTCCTCTATTTACATCGGCCATAACCGCTATAGGTCCCAAACCATGTGTTGGATACACATCGGCATTTCGCAATAACGAATGCTGTGTTCTCCAAACCGATTCTGAAATTCCTTTTTCTCCAAATTCAACGCCTTTACCATAGGCGGTTTTTCCATCATTAAGCTTTACGCCTCTTAAATCGTGTTGGTATCCACATCTAAAATGCAACAGCTCGCCAAACACATTTTGTTTTACCATATTTAATACGGCCAAAACATCCCTTCGGTAGTTTACGTTTTCAAGAATCATTAAATGCGATCCGGTTTCTTCGTGTGTATTTACCAAATCCCAACACTCTTCTAAAGTATTGGCCGCCGACACTTCTAAACCTGTATATTTACCGGCTTTCATAGCATCAACTGCCATTTTAGTATGCCATAACCACGGTGTAGAAATTACAACAGCATCAACTTCTTTTAATTCCAACAAATTTCTGTAATCGTAGTCCGAGCTACCAAAAACCTGAGGTTTGGAAAACCCTGCATCACTTATGTGCTTTAACGCGATATTAATTCGGTTTGGATCTATATCGCATATTGCCGTAACTTCAATATCTTTTCTTTGCAAAGCATTATTAAGGTGGTTTGTGCCCCTTAATCCTACGCCAATAAAAGCGAGTTTAAGCTTTTGGTTTGATGCCCCTTTTTGCAATCCGAAAGACAAATTTGGAAGCATTGTAATACCCACTCCAGCTAAAGTTGTTTGTTTAACAAATTTTCGTCTTGAATTCATCTATGTTTAATAAAAAGTTAATTTATGTTAATTTTAACATTTCAAATATGATGTTTTCATACTATTATAATGGTTAAATTTTATGCATTTATGGGTAAAATTTTAACACCTATAGGCTTTAGAATAAAATTTCCTCCTTTTTGACGAATTTTACCTCTTTCCGATTTGTTGAAATGAATTTCGTATATCCTTATAAAACAATTATTAATATATTTACATACCGAGTTAATTTAGTTTCTTTGGAAGGCAAATAAGCCTTTTTATCTTAAATAACTTAATATTAAGATTAGTACTTTAACACATAAACGCTGGTAAATGCTTACATTAAAACATGGTTTTTTTCTAATATTTGTTACATGGTGTTGTGCCTTTTTACATGGACAGAATTTTTCTAATTTTGATCATGTTACACCACTTTTAAACAATAAGCGTGTTTTTGTTTCTAAAACCAACCAAGATGCTTTAGGAAACATGTGGGTGCTTTCTACAACTGGAATTTTAAAGTATGATGGTTATAATTATAGAGCCGTAAATGATAAGGCTATTTTTAAGGGATGGCAACAAACAGATAGAGTTAAAAATATCCTATCGGATAACGAAAAAAATATTTGGTTTGTATCAGTATCAGGATTGGTAAGTAAATATAATAGCACCCAAGGAACTTACGAACAGATCTCAGAATTAATAAAAGACCCTATACACAAAATTTACTCGGGAGGCGATGCGGTTTGGCTTTTAACACTTAACAATAAATTATATCGTTACAAGCAATCTATGGTTGAAGAAATAGGCTTTGTGTTTAATAGCACTTCTGCCACAAACAACCACTACCAAGTTGAAAACATGTGCTTGATTAATACGAACGATTTTTATTTAAGCACAAAAGTAGGACAGGTATTTCGTTTCTCTATTGAAACCAAACAACTTACTGAGCTGATAGGGCCTTATACCGATTACCCAGGTCATGTAATTCTAACCTCCGATAGAAATAATAAACTTTGGATTGGTACCGAAACCTTAGGATTATTTGTATACGATACGAACAAAAAAGAATTTATACAAGATTCCTTTTTTAGTGAAGATAGGCATAACATAAACAAAGAAATGTTCCTGTCTCTATTTTACGATAGCAAAGGGAATATTTGGGGAAGCACCGATGGTGGTGGACTATATAAGGTAAACTCTATTACCGGAAAAATAGATTTGTTTACCAAACAAAATGCCAACAAGTTTTCATTAGACAGCAATACAATTTTAAATGTTAGTGAAGACAACCATAATAATATTTGGATTACCACAAAATCAGGAACCCTAAACATCCTTCCTTATAATAATAGCGATATCAACTACCACCCGGGAACGGCCCATTATATTCCGCAACGAATACTTAGTATTTACAAGAGCAGTAAAAACGTACTATGGTTGGGCACAGATGGAGCTGGCTTAACCAAAGTAACCAAAAACACGAAAGATGAGATTGTAAATGAAAACCAATTTTTTTCAGATTTGGGCTTAAACAAAAGGTTTTATGTACAATCCATTACAGAAGATTCCAATGGAAACATTTGGTTTGGCACTTATAAAAACGGTTTATATTTTCACAATACCAGAAACAACACATTTAAAAAAATAAAGATTGTAAACTCAAAAAATCAGGAGGGAACAGATGTAAGAACCGTATTTAAAGACTCTGAAAACCGAATATGGGTAGGCTCAAATATTTCATTAAATGTTTATGATAGCAATCGACGATTATTAGCATCCTTTAACAATAACACACATAATATCGAAGGTTCTATATTACAAAGTATAGTTGAAGATAATGAAGGTGTAATTTGGTTAGGCATGAACAGGAGCAGTCTTTTTAAGTTTAATGAAAACTCAAATAATCTTCAGAATTCTAATTTTAGCAAACAGCCTTACTATACAGACGACGAAAAAGATGAGATGGGTATAAAATACATCTCTATTGGAAAGCCCAACGAATTATGGCTAATTAGCAATACTAATAAACTTTTAAAATACAATACTAAAGACAAAACCTACAGCGGTTTGGATAATTTAGAATCTATAGATTATGGATATTTGGCATCTGTTTTGGTTAGTGGCGATAACCTATGGCTTAGTAGCAATAATGGTTTAATACGTTATAATTTAACAACATTTACAAGTACAGTTTACTATAGCTCTGACGGATTACAAGACAACATGTTTTTAACCCGTAGTGCTTATATAGACAAACAAGGCCTTTTGTATTTTGGAGGGATAAAGGGTGTTAATTTTTTCAATCCTGAGAAGATTAGCAAAAAACAATCAAATCCAAAGCTATATATCAACGACATTGAAATTCTTAATCAACCCATAGAGTCATTAGCCTCTTTGCAAATTCCTTCGGGCACTTTTAATGTAGAATCATTAGATTTAAAAAACAATCAGTCCTCATTTTCTTTTCGGTTTTCAGCAATTGACAATATTTTAAATCCAAAATATTTTTATGCCTATCGATTAAAAGGGTTTGATGACGATTGGATTACCAATCATACCGAGCGCATAGCAACCTACACTAATATACCTGCGGGCAATTATACCTTTGAGGTAAAAGCCGGCACCAAAAAAAACAACTGGGATATTCTTGCCAAACAAATCCAGATTTCAATTGCACAACCCTTTTGGAACACACCTATGGCTTATCTATTATACTTGGCTTTAATATTGTTAATAGCTTACGGCATACGGCGTTGGTATCTATTAAAAAAGAAATTACTCTTAGAAAAAGTTACCTACAAAAAAGAACATGAACTTTATGATTTAAAAATGAATTTCTTCGCTAAAATGTCGCATGAAATTCAAACGCCAATTACCTTAATTTTGGGACCTATAGACGACATGTTAACACGTGCCGAACAAAATGGAAACCTACTTTTAAAACAGCGTTTAAAAATAATATCGAATAACGCCAATCGGCTGTCTAAAATAGCCCGGGAACTTACCTTGGTTAGAGATAAAGAACTCAACAACTTAAAACTTTTAGTAACTAAAAATAGTTTAAGCCGCAATATTGAAAATATATCTCTGTCATTTAAGGAGTTGGCGCGAAATAAACATATAGACTTTACGGTTAATTACCCCCAAAATTCACTTAAAGTTTGGTACGACAAAGAAAAAGTAGAACACATAATATACAACCTGCTATCAAACGCTTTTAAATTTACACCAAAAGAAGGGTTTATTCAGTTAAATGTAGTGCCTACCAATTCAAAAAAAATGATAAAAATTTCGGTAACCGATTCCGGACAAGGTATTTCAAAAGATGAATTGAACACCATTTTCGAGTTATTTTACCAATCAAATCACAAAAAAAAGAACAAAGGCTCCGGTATTGGATTAGCTTTAACCAAAGAATTAATAGATTTACATAAAGGAAAAATTGAGGTTGAATCAATTTTAAATGAAGGAACAACTTTTACTGTAACTTTACCAATTTGTGAAGATGCTTATACGGAATCGGAAAGAATTACAACCAGTGAAATAGAGGAGCCCATCTTAAACATTGAAGCTGAAAAGAATGATGATATAATTGATGAAGAAGAAAATAATCTTAATAAAAAAACCATACTTATAGTTGAAGATAATTACGAGCTGCAAACCTTTCTAAAAGAACTTTTAATGCCTCTTTACAATATTATAGCGGCAGAGAATGGCGAAGAAGGATATTACTACGCAAAAAGTAATTTTCCCGATTTAATTCTAAGCGATATAATGATGCCCAAACTTAACGGCATAGAAATGTGTAAGAAACTCCAGGAGGATAATTTAACCAAACATATCCCATTGGTACTTTTAACCGCAAAAAACTCAACAAAATCAAAAATTTCCGGACTTAAATCTGGAGCCATCGAATACATCAACAAACCGTTTAACACAAATGAATTGTTATTAAAAATAAAAAACATTATTATTTCTAAAGAACATATCATATCAAAATACAGAAAAGAAACCATAAGCCGCCCGGAAGTATTATTGAATAAATCTCAAGATGAAATTTTTCTTGAAAACCTGGTCGCTAACATCAATTTAAAAATAGAAAATGCCAATTTAAAAATGGAAGAGCTTGCAGCCTCATTAAATATGAGTTACTCAAGTTTATACAGAAAATGTCTAGCTTTAACAGGACACAGTGTAGTTGATTTTGTGCGTTTACTAAGATTAAAAAAAGCTGCAATATTAATGACAAAATATGGCTTTAATATATCGGAAACCTCATTTAAAACCGGGTTTAACGACCCAAAATATTTTTCGAAGTGCTTTAAAAAACACTTTAAAAAAACACCTGGAAATTTTAAAAAAGAAGCTACAAAAACAGATATTGATTCGTATTTAAAAAAATACAACATCACCGATCTAGAATTGGAAACGTCGCAATAAAAATAAAAGCTTTATATAATAACATAAAAAAGCAGGAAGTAAAAACTTCCTGCTTTTTTATGTTATTATGTTTAGGGATATTACTTAACTATCTCTAATAATTCAACCTCAAAAATTAAAGCATCAAATGGTTTAATTTTACCACCTTGACGCGGAAAAGCACCATATGCCAATTCTTGTGGAATAAAGAATTTGTATTTTGACCCTACTGGCATTAACTGCAAACCTTCGGTCCATCCTTTAATTACTTGGTTTACAAAAAATTCCGCTGGTGTACCTCTGTCAACAGAGCTATCAAACACTTCGCCATCTATGGTAGTACCGTGGTAATGCACTTTTACTTTAGAAGCTGCTTCTGGTTTTTCGCCATTGCCTTCTTTTAAAACTATATATTGTAAGCCCGATGCCGTTGTTTTTACACCTTCTTTGGCTTTATTTTCTTCTAAAAAGTTTTCACCTGCAACCTTAACGTCGTTAAACTGTTCTTCAAGCTTTTTTTGTTGTTCTGCTTGTTGTTTTTTTCTGTCTGCTTCTTGCTTCGCTTTAAAGTAGGTATTTATTATTTCCCTGGCTTTATCTTCTTCAATCATTGTTGATGTAGAATCTAAAGTGTTTATAAAACCTTGAATAAAAATATCTCTATCAATTTCAGAGGCGCTCGTATTAACATTTCTTGCTACATCCATTCCAATGGCATAACTTACAGAATCCACTTGGGTTTTTAACGGCTTATTGGTTACGCCATTTTTATTACAAGAAAATAATGTGGTTGCCACTAAAGCGATACTTAAAAGTTTAATTGTTTTCATCTACTTATTTTTTTTTATTTTTAATTGTTAGAGGTCCTGCCTTTTTTAAAAACCCAAACAGTTATTTGGATTGGGTTATGCAGTTCATTTTTTATGGTTAATTTTTATTCGATGCCAAAAGTATGGAATTTTATTGCAGTAAACAAAGCTAGTTTTTACTGCTTTTTTAGTTAATATGAGTTAAAAACTTTTTTAATATGGGGTTTCTATTCTTTTTATTCCAGATGACCGATAGGACGGTTTTTTGAGGGATTTTTGACAATTCTATAAATTTAACCCCTTTTACATTTTGATTTTGAAGCGATTTTGGCACAATGGAAATCCCGAATTCATTTTCGACCAATTTATAAATAGAACTCGCATGAATGGTGTTATGCGCAATAATTGGGGTGAACCCATTGTCGTCAAATATTTGCATCACTTTCTCGAAATAAGACGCACTATATTTAGAATCGAATAGAATAAAAGCATCATTTTTAAATTGCTTCAGATTTTTAAAATTGGTAGCGTTTATCGGATGATTTTCAGGCAATACCAAGCAAAAATTCTCTTTTAAAATGGGCTTAATCTGTAAATCTCGGGGCACGCGTTCCAAACGCACAAAACCAATATCAATATCGTGCGACAGCAAACTGTCTATTTGTTTTAGGTTATCCAATTCTTTTAAACTAAAGTGTGCATTGGGGTTTTCAGTTCTAAACTTTAGTAACAGGTTTGGTATAATCTCTTGCATTGCAGAACCCACATAGCCAAATTTTAAATCGCCACCAATGCCATCACTTAACAATTTGGCTTGGTTAAAAATACGGTCTAAATCCTTTAAATGTTGCGTGATTTCAGTTTTAAGGTAACGTCCCGCTTTTGTCAGTTCCACTTTTCTGTTGTGGCGTTCAAACAATTTAATACCTAAATCGTCTTCCATTTGTTTTATTTGTCGGCTCAATCCGGGTTGCGAAATAAACAAACGCTCTGCCGCTTTTCTAAAATGTAAATCTTCGGCAACAGCTATAAAATATTTGAGATGCCTTAACTCCAATTGATACTTCATAGTTATTAATTAATAACATTATTAATCTTAATAAGCATCAAAAATAAGAATAACTTTGTTAACACAACCATTACAGAGAAAAACATGTTTAAATACGGAACAGAGCATCTTACAGTTAATAAAGCCATTGCCATTGCAAACGGAACTTTACATGCTGGCATGACCGAAGATGTTAAAAACAATATAAAAAAATGCAGACAAAACGTTGAAACCATAGCCAGTTCAAACAAAGCCGTGTATGGTATTAACACAGGTTTTGGCCCATTATGCGACGTTCAAATCACACCCGAGCAAACCAGTAAATTACAAGAAAATTTATTGATTACCCATGCCGTTGGTGTTGGAAACCCGATTGATAAAGAGCTTTCAAAAATCATGATGATTTGCAAAGTACACGCCTTATGCCAAGGATTTTCCGGAGTACGTTTAGAGCTCATTGAACGCATTATTTATTTTATTGAAAACGATTTGTTGCCCATTGTCCCAGAACAAGGTTCGGTTGGTGCCTCGGGAGATTTAGCGCCCCTAGCCCATTTATTTTTGCCTTTATTGGGTGAAGGTGAATTTTGGGTTGACAACAGCATTAAACCAGCAAAAACGGTATTAAAACAACACGGTTTAAAACCGATGAAATTGGAAGCCAAAGAAGGTTTAGGATTAATAAACGGCACACAATTTATTTTGGCACATGCCATTATCGGATTAAAAAAAATGGCCTATTTACTTGATTTGGCCGATGTTTCCGGAACGATGAGTTTGGAAGGTTTTCAAGGAAGCGCGTCGCCCTTTAAAGAAGCCCTGCATAAAATCCGGCCGTTTAAAGGTAATTTAAAAGTTGCCGAACGCATAAGAATGTTATTGAAAGATTCACAAAACCTTGAAAATCATTTTGAATGCAGTCGTGTGCAAGACCCGTATTCCATCCGTTGTATGCCACAGGTTCATGGCGCTTCAAGAAATGCCTATTATCATTTGAATGAATTGGCGGAAATTGAAATGAATTCGGTTACCGACAACCCTATCATTTTAAGTGAAACTGAAGCTGTTTCAGGTGGAAATTTTCACGGACAACCCCTAGCCATGGCCTTGGATTATGCTTCCATCGCCGCTTCCGAACTCGGAAATATTGCAGACAGACGGTGTTATTTACTATTAGAAGGCAAATACGGATTACCGCGTTTATTAACCGAAGCTGGTGGCCTAAATTCCGGATTTATGATTCCGCAATACACCACAGCAGCCTTGGTAACCGAAAACAAATCCTTGTGTTTTCCGCCGTCGGCAGATAGTATTCCAACCTCTTTAGGGCAAGAAGATCATGTTTCGATGGGCAGTATTTCTGGGCGTAAATTCAACCAAATATTAGGTAATATTGAAAAAATATTGGCTATTGAATTGATGTACGCCGCACAAGCCTTGGAATTTAGAAGACCCAATACCTTTTCAAAAACCATTGAAGAAAACTTCAAAATCATAAGACAACAAGTGGCTAAACTAGAAGACGATCGCGTTTTAAAAGACGACATCAACACCTTAATAACTATGGTGAAAAATCAAGTTTTTATTGTACATTAATACATTCTAAATGATGACTTTTAAAGAACACATATTACAAGGCATACCAACGGAGTTACCGGTAAAGCGCGCTTATCCAAAAGATGCCAATAGAGCGCCAAAACGAAAAGATATTTTATCTAAAGAGGAAAAACAACTGGCTATTCGAAATGCGCTACGATACTTTCCTAAAAAATGGCACAAAGAATTGGCTTTGGAATTTGCCCAAGAATTACAGGATTTTGGTCGTATTTACATGTACCGTTTTAAACCAAACTATAAAATATACGCTAGAAACATAGCTGATTATCCTGCCAAATCTAAGCAAGCAGCTGCGATTATGCTTATGATTCAAAACAATCTGGATCCTGCCGTGGCCCAACATCCCGAGGAATTGATTACCTATGGTGGCAATGGCGCCGTGTTTCAAAATTGGGCGCAGTACCTTTTGACAATGCAATATTTAGCAACTATGACCGATGAGCAGACTTTACATCTGTATTCCGGTCATCCCATGGGATTATTTCCATCGTCTAAAAATGCGCCAAGGGTTGTAGTAACCAATGGCATGGTTATTCCCAATTATTCCCAACCCGACGATTGGGAAAAGTTTAACGCTCTAGGGGTATCGCAATACGGACAAATGACGGCGGGTTCGTTTATGTACATTGGCCCACAAGGGATTGTACACGGCACAACTATTACCGTTATGAATGCCTTTAGAAAAATTTTACAAAAAGATGAAACACCCGCGGGAAAAATATTTTTAACTGCCGGATTGGGTGGTATGAGTGGCGCACAACCAAAAGCGGGAAACATTGCAGGTTGCATAACCGTTTGTGCCGAAGTGAACCCGAAAGCGGCCACCAAACGACATGAACAAGGTTGGGTGGATGTACTTATTGATGATATGGGCGATTTAGTTACCCGAGTAAAACAGGCTCAAGAAAATAATGAAATCGTTTCAATAGCCTATATTGGCAACATTGTTGATGTTTGGGAGCGCTTTGATGAAGAGGATATTTTCGTGCATGTGGGATCCGATCAAACTTCGTTGCACATTCCATGGACCGGTGGTTATTATCCTGCTGATATTTCTTATGAAGCATCAAACCGATTAATTCGTGAAAACCCAGAATTATTTAAAGAAAAAGTACAAACAACGTTGCGAAGACATGCAGCATCAATAAATAATCACACTACAAAAGGCACGTATTTCTTCGATTATGGGAATGCTTTTTTATTGGAATCCTCCAGAGCCGGTGCCGATGTAATGGCAGAAAACGGTATCGATTTTAAATACGCATCCTACGTGCAGGATATTTTAGGGCCTATGTGTTTCGATTATGGTTTCGGACCTTTCCGTTGGGTTTGCACTTCGGGAAAATCCGAAGATTTAGATAAAACCGATGCTATTGCTGCTAAGGTTTTACAGGAAATCATGGAACATTCCCCAGAAGAAATTCAATTACAAATGCAGGACAACATCACATGGATAAAAAACGCGAAGCAAAACAACATGGTGGTCGGTTCGCAAGCACGTATTTTATATGCCGATGCCGAAGGACGCACAATAATTGCCAAAGCGTTTAACGATGCCATTGCAAAAGGCGATATTGGCCCCGTGGTTTTAGGGCGCGACCATCACGACGTTAGCGGCACCGATTCGCCGTTTAGGGAAACCTCAAATATTTACGATGGCAGTAAATTTACCGCAGACATGGCCATCCACAATGTTATTGGCGATAGCTTTAGAGGCGCTACTTGGGTGTCCATTCACAATGGTGGTGGCGTAGGTTGGGGCGAGGTTATTAATGGTGGTTTCGGTTTATTATTAGATGGCACGCCAGAAGCTGAAGCACGGTTAAAAAGCATGCTTTTTTACGATGTAAACAATGGTATTGCACGCCGAAGTTGGGCACGAAACGAAGAGGCTTTATTCGCCATAAAACGCGAAATGGAACGGACTCCCAATTTAAAAGTCACGATTCCCAATTTAGTTGAAGAAAATATTTTAAAAAACTTATTTTAATGACCACACTTTTTAAAAATATTAAAGAACTCATTCAAGTACGCGACCAACAAATTGACTTTGTTTCTGGTGCTGCCATGAAGATTTTACCAACCATTAAAAACGCTTTTTTAGTAGTTGAAAACGGATTGATTTCAGATTATGGAAAAATGGATGCGTGTCCCAATTCAGAATTCGATATGATAGTTGATGCCACAGGAAAAATGATTTTACCCTCGTGGTGCGACTCGCACACCCATATTGTTTATGCCGGTAATCGAGAAGGTGAATTTGTGGATAGAATCAACGGACTATCCTACGAAGACATTGCCAATAACGGTGGCGGCATTTTAAATTCAGCTAAAAAACTTCAGGAAACCTCTGAAGATGATTTATATAATCAAAGCAAAACCCGTTTGGAAGAAGTGATGCAATTGGGCACTGGTGCCGTTGAAATTAAATCGGGTTACGGTTTAACTGCCGATGCCGAATTAAAAATGCTCCGTGTTATTAAACGCTTAAAAGAAAATTATCCTATTGAAATAAAAGCCACTTTTTTAGGTGCTCATGCGGTTCCTTTAAATTATAAAAACAATAAAAGAGGCTATTTACAAATGCTTATAGACGATGTAATGCCTATAATTGCTTCGGAAAACCTCGCGGAATACGTCGATATTTTTTGCGAAACCGGATAT
The DNA here is from genome assembly GCF_031932625.1 of Hwangdonia seohaensis. Lineage (NCBI taxonomy): Bacteria > Pseudomonadati > Bacteroidota > Flavobacteriia > Flavobacteriales > Flavobacteriaceae > Hwangdonia > Hwangdonia seohaensis. Next base: position 386,918 of record NZ_JAVSCK010000003.1, on the reverse strand, counting down.
TTTTCCGTGGAAGACACCGCGCTTATTTTGGAAGCCGGAAAAAAACTCGGGCTCATTCCTAAAATTCACGTTAATCAATTTACCGCCATTGGTGGCGTGCAAGTTGGTGTAAAGTACAAAGCCTTATCGGTTGATCATTTAGAGGAAATGCGGGATGAAGACATTGAGGCCTTAAAAAACACCAAAACCATGCCGGTAGCTTTACCAAGTTGCTCCTATTTTTTAAGCATTCCGTACACTCCGGCCAGAAAAATGATTGATGCCGGTTTACCACTGGCCTTGGCAACCGATTACAACCCGGGTTCGACACCATCGGGAAACATGAATTTTGTGATTTCCACGGCTTGCATCAAAATGAAAATGACACCCGAAGAAGCCTTAAATGCCGCCACTGTAAATGGAGCTTATGCCATGGGATTGGGAAAACAAGTGGGTTCTATTACCAAAGGGAAATTGGCGAATATCATTCTTACAAAACCCATTAATTCTTATGGATTTATACCCTATTCATTTGGAAACCATCAAATTGAGAAAGTTTATTTAAAAGGATTGGAAATTAAATAATTAATAAAATCAATTTCGATTTAATATTTAAAAAGAGGCTGCCTAAAAAGTCTTTTTAATTTAGCTTGTCAGGTTTAGCCTGTCGAAACCTATCTTGCTTATAAATAAGTTAAAATATTTCGACAAAGCCTGTGCTGAGCGCCGTCGAAGTAATCAATATGACATAGAATTAGACTTTTTTAAACAGCCTCATTTCTCAATAAAAAAACGAATTTCAAACAAAGTTTGATGACATCTTACTATTCAAATCAAATTAACATACCTCTAAACACCCACTTCATCAACCCTATTATCAATACTTTGTAACAGTATTTGGCATGATGCTAAATGAATATTTGTACGTATTATTTGCAGGAATGGTGTACTCTGGATGCACTAAACGCCCCCAAGACGTATCGCCGCCAACGCCCATTTGCAAGTAATCGATATTCCAATGTATGGTTTCTCCAAATTTAATATCCGCACCATGTTTCGTGGTTACAGGCACCAAACCTGAAGCCGATTCGCTAGCATCACCACTTTTAAAATCGATTTCTGGCATAGCAAAAGGCCAAACACTTGTGTTCAATAAAATACGACTTGATGCTTTTAAAGTTAAGTTGTTTGATGCTACTTTAACCCAGCGCACATCGGTCTTGTTTCCTGTTTCTTGTGGGCGCAAATAGCGCTCAAACTGGTCTGTTGTCTTTCCTGAGTAAATCCCCGTTTTTACGCCAGTTTTTCTATCCCAATAACTTTCTGTTGGACCTTTACCGTACCAAGACACATCGGTAAAATCTTTCGGTAGGGTCATGTACATGCCCAAACGCGGAATATTTGGAAGTTCCTTTTGATTGGGATTAAAACTATAATCCACATTTAAGCTTCCATTGTGTTTTAAGGTGTACTTCACCTCTACTTTTGCTTCATTGTTTGGTAACAAATAATGGACTTTATAGGTTATACCTTCGATTGATGTTTTAGGTTTTTCAACCCATTGGGAACTATAATTGTATGTAGCATCTTGCCAAATTCTAGCCCATTTCTGCATTTTGTTTCCTAAATCGTTATCCGTGGGTGGACGCCAAAAATTTGGACGGATAGCTTCGTTGGTTATTAATTGTCCCACGTGTTTCCACGATTCAATTTCACCTGTTTCGGCATTGATTTTAAAATCTACGGTACTGTTTTTTATATGTATTGTCCCGTCGGCTTCAATTATATCCAAGTTGTTTCCTTTTGAAGAAGACTGCTTCGCAGGATTTCCTTTTTGAAGCAGGAACTCATCCCAAGCAACTTCATGTCCTTTTTCAACCAAATGGCGATTTGCATTTTGAATTAAACTCACTTGCAGTATATATTCGCTTTCTGAAGAAAAGGATTTTGGAAGGTTACTTAATTTAAGTTTTTGTGTATTTTGAGGTTCCACATTAACTGTAATGTTTTCATTTTTAAAGACTTCTTTTCCGTCTTTTAAAAGTTTCCAAGCGATGGTTTTATCCGAAAAATCACTAAAAAAGTTTTTGTTTTCTATTTCGATAACACCGCTGCCTAAATAATAAAATTGTGCGGGCTGATACACTTTTTTCACCTCGGTTAAATGAGGATGTGGGTTTCTGTACGGGTCAACCAAACCATTGTTTAAAAAGTTTCCGTCGGTTGGCAAATCGGGGTGATAATCGTGCCCGTAAGCCAAATACGGTTTGCCATCTTCATATTTATACTCCAAAGCTTGGTCTACCCAATCCCAAATAAAGCCACCTTGTAGGTTGGGATAGGTTTCAATAATATCCCAATAATCTTGCAAGTTTCCAACTGAATTCCCCATGGCATGTGCGTACTCAATCATGATGGAAGGCTTGTTGGAATTGGATTTACCGTGATTAATTAAATATTCCGGTTTGGGATACATGGGGCAATACAGATCGGTGTAATCATCCTTTCCGGCTGGCTCGTATTGCACAATACGATTATCATCATTTGCTTTTAACCACTTATACGTAGTTCTAAAAACCTCACCTTTTCCAGCTTCGTTACCCAAAGACCAGGAATAAATGGACGCGTGATTTCTGTCGCGATAAAACATACGTTTGGTACGCATTTCATGTGCGGGCAACCAACTCATTTCATTGCCAATTTGGGTGTTTTCGTTTATGGCTAACGGGTGGCTTTCAATATTGGCTTCGTTAACAACATACAAGCCATATTTATCGCATAACTCCAACCAATATGGGTCGTTAGGATAATGCGACGAACGCACAGCGTTAATGTTGTTTTGCTTCATTAATTTAATGTCTTTCTCCATAGATTCCCGAGAAACGACATGGCCGGTAAAAGGATCCGTTTCGTGCCTATTAACGCCTCGAATGTAAATGGCCTTTCCGTTTATTAATACCTGGGCATTTTTTATTTCTACGCTTTTAAAGCCAATGCTTCTTGTGATATACTGATTGTTTTTCGCATTAGATTCATCTTCCAAAGCTATTTTAAGCGTGTATAAATTTGGTTGTTCAGCAGACCATTGTTTTACATGGTCAATCATTGTTTCCGAAGTGACATGCATGCTTTCATCCGCATGAATTTCCAACCCTTTAGAGTCTGTGTATTTTAAGGTTTCTCCATCAAAAATTTCAATCGTTAGTTTTCTTTTTACATCTTCTTTGGAATGATTAACAATTGAAACCGTATTCTTAAAAATACCATGGGTATAATTTTCATCTAAATTCGTATAAGCGTGATAATCTGAAACTGACACTTTGGGCTGAGTGTACAAATACACATCGCGTTCAATACCGCTCATGCGCAACATATCTTGACTTTCCAAATAACTGGCATCGCTCCAACGGAACATTTGTAAGGCCAAAAGGTTTTTTCCTTCTTTTACATACTTGGTGATATTAAATTCCGCAGGAGTTTTGCTGCCTTGGGAATAGCCAACATACTGGCCGTTTATATAAACATACATGGCAGATTTAGCGCCAGCAAAGTGCAGGATAACATCTTCTGATAAAAATGAAGCGTTTAAATTTATTTCCTTTCTATAGGTGCCTACAGGGTTGTAATCTGTTGGGGCATCTGGCCATTTTGTAGTGAACGGATAACGCTCGTCTAAATAAATAGGATGGCCGAAACCTTCTACTTCCCAATTGGCTGGGACCGTAATGCTGTTCCAATCGGAATCGTTAAAATCTGCGTTTTGAAATGTTGTTGGTCTTTTTTTAGGGTCTTTTACCCAATTAAATTTCCATGGCCCATTTAAGTTTAAATAGCGTTTTGATTTTTCATTGACGGTAATATCTGCCGATTCAAAGCCAAAAAAAGTAGCTCTTGGCGCAAGTTTATTATCTTCAAATATTTTATGATTATTATGAAATTTTTGTTCTGAAACTTCTAACAACGGTGCATTTGTACAACCTAGTGCAACACAAATCATGATAATACTTAATCCTTTAAATCTCATTCGTATATTTTTAAAATTGCATAAAATCTTCTGCAAATATTTTCCTTAAATAAAAAATCAGTTCTGCCGCATTCGCTTCATTAAATACAATGGGTGGTTTTATTTTTAACACATTGTGATCTGGACCATCGGTACTCATTAAAATACCGTGGTCTTTCATTCTATTGGCTAAATAATCGGTTTGTGCTGCCAAAGGATTCATATTGGCATCAACAAGCTCAATCCCCAAGAACAACCCTTGTCCGCGTACATCGCCAATAATGGGAAATTCTTGAGCTAACATATTCAGTTCATCTTTTAAATATGTTCCAATTTTTAAAGCATTTTCCTGTAATTTCTCTCGCTTTACGGTTCGTAAAACCTCGGTAGCAATGGCGCAAGACACCGGATTTCCTCCAAACGTATTGAAGTACTCCATCCCGTTGGCAAATTTATCGGCAACGTCTTGTGTACATGCAACCGCTGCAATGGGGTGGCCGTTACCCAAAGGTTTACCAATAGTGACGATATCTGGAACAACATCGTGCAGCTGAAAGCCCCAAAATGTTTTACCCATTCTGCCACAGCCCACTTGCACCTCATCTGAAATACATAGCCCGCCCGCTGCTCTAACAAGCTTGTAAGTTTTAGCTAAAAACCCTTTGGGCAATTCAATTTGTCCGCCACAACTTATAATGGGTTCAATAATAAAAGCAGCGACACCTCGTCCTTTTTCATGAACCATATCGATTTGCTTTTGTACCTCTTCAGCGTATTTTTCAGCACTGTTTCCACCTCGATATTTTCCTCTAAAGGCATCTGGCAACGGGAAAATATGGGTGTGCTCCGGTGCACCGCTGCCGCCCTTTCCATCAAACTTATACGAACTAATATCGATACACATGTTGGTATTTCCGTGATAACCAACTTCGGAAGCAATAATATCGCGCTCACCGGTATGGGCTTTAACCATTCTAATGGCCAATTCGTTGGCCTCACTACCAGAATTTACAAAATGCAATACACTGAGTTCTGTTGGCAAAGTCTCAATCAATTCTTTTGCTAAATCATTAATATTGTCGTGTAAATAGCGTGAATTGGTATTGATTAATGCCATTTGTTCTTGCCCCGCTTTTACAACTTCGTATTTTTCATGACCCACGTGCGCCACATTATTCACCGTATCTAAATATTTACGTCCAAATTGATCCATTAAATACTGACCAGCACCACGTACCATTTTAATGGGCACTTTATATTGAAGGCCTAAACTTTTACCTAAATGTTGTTTTCGGTAATTGATTAAATCTTCGTTTGAATTTTTAATAGTATTTTGAAGTGCTTCCGATTTGAAGAATAAATTTGGGTCTGGACAAATGCTTTTCCAAACCTCTATTTGGTTATAATACGCAACACCCGGAAAATCGTTTTTATAGTCCAAAAGTGAAAGCATCACTTGAAAATGAAGGTGTGGCACCCAATTGCCGTTTTCTTCCGCATTTCCCAATACGCCAATTTTTTCACCTTTTTTAATAATATCACCTGCTTTGTTTTTAGTAGCACTAGCCACCGATAAATGCCCATATAGCGTGTAAAATTCCAATTGATGCGTCTTGTGTTTTAAAACGACCAATCCGCCATATTCCTTTTCTCCCGAATCATTAACAGCCAAAACCACTTCGCCATCAAACAAGGCGTGAACAGCCGTATGTTCCGGAAGCCAAAAATCAACACCCAAATGAATTGTTCGGCTTTCTTTACCGTAGTTCCCTATTTTATCATAGCTATTTGACGTGTATAACGGTCGCGGTTCCAAATAGCCACCAGCAATAATTTTATGAGGATTTTTCTTTTGAAGTTGATTGATTTTAAACTGAAACACATCTAAATCATTAAAATCTTCTTGATGCCCAATCCATTTGCTGGACACACTTAAATCTAATTGAAGCGCTTCATTTTTATCAATAGAAGGGAACAATTCCGTAAACTTAAAACTTTGTTTTGACACCCAGTTTTTAAACTCATTTTCGTTAGGATGTGCCTCCCATCCACAGGCATTTCTAAAACTATAATAAGCAAAATCCGCACTTATGTTTCGCCATTTTTCAAGGACTTCCCAAGCCGGCTTTTCACTAATTAACAAGTAGGCATTATCAGGCTCCTCAATCTTATTAATTGCGGATTTTGTTACCGAAATCACCAATCGCATGGCAATCGCATTATACAAATGCCTCAACTCCTTTTCTTGCAAAGTAAATGTTGAATGATAGCCTTTAACAATGGGTAAAGCCGCTTCCAACGGGTCGTTATGATGCATTATGGCGTAAGCACAGGCAATGGTAACATCGTTAATTATTTGCGTGTGTATGGCATCGCCATAATCGATGGCGGCTTGAACTTTGGGGTGTATCAAGTCTGAAGAAACAATAACATTATTGTCGTTGGCGTCATTATGAACAACAGCTTTTCTTAATTTTGAATAGGTCGTTTCATGTTTTTCAAACGAATTTTGAAAATATTGAACAATTGCTTTTTCTTCGTTTTTAAACAAATTTACATGGGCTTTTGTCCAAAGTGATTGTGCCACATCCCATTCAAATTCCCGATGTGCTTCGGGATGTTCAAAACCTTGTAAAGCTTTGGTAAGTCGCCCGCATTGTTCGCCTAAACTAAAGCGTAAATCGTTTAATTGCGGATTGACAGAACTCCAAACCCTGCCTGAAACCCAACTTAAAAGTCGCACTTTGCGCTTATTGCCAAAATCGTCTGTAATTTCAGAAATGGCCTTGCCTTTATTATCGCATATAACTTTTGGGGTAATGAGATTTCGCCCATTATCTTGAACAAATTGCAATAATTTTTGTTGAAAATCGAGGTAGTTGTCATTCTCGTTAGGGCGTGATATTTTTAAAATATAGCCTTCTGAATTAGCAACTTTTATTCTGAAATTAAAATCGACCTCACCGGGCAACACAGAAGCTTTTCCTTTGATATGAAATAGTTTGAAGAGTATATCTTCGGCCTGTTGAATGGATATTTTTAGAGTATCGTAATTCATTTAATTGTTTTGTAATAACATAATAAGGTGGGCGGCACTCCAACTAAAATTTTGGGCGTTTAGGCCTTCTCCCGTTAATGGGTGATAATTTTCTCGAATGGATTGTCCTTTTCCTAACATGCCTTCCGCACCTTTAATTATTTGAATGGTGGCTTGGTCTGCCTCGGCATGGAACCCATAATTACGCAAGCCTTTTACACCAAAATAAGCTTGATCTAACCAGTTCGGGCCTCGCCAATAGCCTTCTAGCGGGTCGAATCTTTCGTGATCGGCACTCATGGTTTGAAAGGGCACTTTAGTGTAAAATTTTTCAGAATCCATCATTTTATTTTTTACGGCATTGGCTTGTTCTTGAGTTGCGGCGTTTGCCCAAAGTGCGGTCCAGCCTTCGCTACCTTCACCTTTAATAAAAGTACTGCCTTCTAAATTCGTATCGTAAAACCAACCGTCTTCCTTATCATAAAATTGGTGTTGTATTTTATCTTTTAATTGTTCAGCTTCAGCTTTATATTTTTTAGTGTCATCTAAATTATTTATCACTTTAGCCAATTGGCTTAAATATAGTTTTTCAGCATACAAATATGCGTTTAAATCGACACTTTCTTGGTTTAGGGAATAAGCACCTTCGCTATTTTTTAAAATTTTAGAATCGTCGAAACGAATGGCATTATCCATCCCGCTTTCCCATTTAGCGGCAATTAAAGTCCCATCGGTTGAACCGTATTCACACAATCCATCTTGGTCGTGGTCGCGTTTATTGTACCACCAATTGTGATATAATTTTAACTTCGGGTAGAATTCTTTTACAAATTCAACATCTTTGTCTTTTTCATAAATTTTAACGACTGCCCAAGCAGCAAGTGGCGGTTTGGTATCGCGATAATTATGTGGCTCAATAATAGTGTCTCGAAAAATACAATCGACTATAAAGCCGTCTTCACTCTGAAAATCGAACATGGCCCGCATTTGGTTTTTTGCCAAACTGGTATCGTAATACGATAAACCTACAGCGTGTTTCCAAGAATCCCACGACCAAAATCCGTTAAACCATTTGTAGTGATAGCTTGGGAACAAGCCTTCGTGCTTAAGTTCTCCAGCCGGAATTCGCCAATTATTTTGTAGTGTTAAATGCGATTTAGCCAAAACTTCGGCATACTTATCATGTTCAAATTGTGGTTTTCTGTTTTCAATAATAGATTTTAGCTGCTTGTTTTTTTCTTGTTTTCGAGCGTCCAACACGGCATCAAAATTTATGTTTTGAATTTGTCTTTTTTCTTCTTCCCAAGAATATTCGGGAAAAATGAAAGTTTGTGAAATTACGACTTCTTTTGTTTCGTTGGGTTTGAGATTTAAATTGCTCTTTGCTTTGTATTGCAAGCTATCCACTAAGTCAACTTGCGCATCTTTCGGAAAAGTTAAATACCCAATGGCATTAGATTTTGTAGAATTAATTTTGATGGTGGTATTCTTTTGAGACAAAGAAATTCCAGAAATCAAAATAGGAGAATGTCCCCATAAAAGTTCCAATTTGATATTTTTATCGCCTATATTTTTTATTTTGGTTTGTAATAAAGCAGTATGTCCGTTTTTAAAAACCAATTTTTCACTAACCTGAATTTTATCACTTGAATAATTTTTTTCCAAGTGACTTGAATAACTATACGCCCTACCATCATTTAACGATTCAAAGTTATTGTCAACCTTAATCATAGCATTTACAAACGATGTAGTTAACCAAACACCATTCTGCTGCGTCATTAAAAAAGGCCCTGAAAAGCCAATGGACTCATTCGGTTCTTTATGCAAACCATACCCAAACCAAGCACCTTGGTCCGAAAACATCAAACCAGATTTATCCACGGAGTCTTTTGGTGTTATGCGGTAATCCAAAATATTTTCACTAAAGTTTAGAAAACTATTTTTGGTATCGGTTTTTATTGGCTCTTTGGTGTTGTTACAACTAAAAATTACTAGCAATACTAAAACACCTATATATTTAACAACTTTGTTTAAATGCATTTTAATGTGGATGTTGCTGGTTTAAAATCATCACTGTTTATCGAAAATCAAATCACAACAAATTTCGATTATTTTTATTTAATAATTGAAAAATCACCTTTACTTGACCTTTCATTTTGGATTTTTTGAAAACTTTATTAATTAATAATATCGATATTTGTAAATCATGTATCTGCCAATGGCCCTATGCGCGTTTCTAAATAATTTATAAATATCGACTCATGAAAAAACTGATAAAACCCATCCTTTATATACTCGTATTTATAAGTTGTACCGTGCAATCACAAACCAATATTTGGGACGAAAACCCAAGCGACTCCCAAATGGAATTGGATAGCTTGTTAACCATTTTACCTTATTCAACTGGTCGCGATAAAATGCCTTTATTAAATAGAGTTGCCGAAATTTACTGGTCTATAAACCCCAACAAAACTATAGATTATGCGAATGAAGCTTTACAATTGTCCCGGGAATTTAATGATAAAAAACAAGAAGGGTTGGCACTTATTAATCTTTGTCAAGGTTATTTGTTTAATGATTTTTATGATAAAGCTTTGCAACTGGGATTACAGTCGTTGGAAATTAGAAAAAACATTGAGAATGATTACGATTTAGCCTTTACACTACGAACCCTTGGCTGGTTGTATTTCGACATCGGATACTTTGATAAAGCTCTCGAATACCACACGGAAACTTTAAAAATACACGAAAAAATAGGCGACAAACAGCGCATTGCCTATAGTTACAACAGTATTGGACTAATCCATGAGCGCAAAGGAGACTGCAATTTGGCATTGACTTTTTTCAAGAAATCTTTGGAGTTAAAAAGGGAGTTTAACAACAAAGATAGAATTGCCGAAACCATGAAAAACATGGGTGTTTGCTATCGTAAAATCAACAAGCTTGATTACGCCAAGGAATTTTTAGAATCTTCATTGGAAATCACTAATCAAATCAAGGACGACCAAAACAAGGTCCATATTTTAAATGAGCTTTCAATAGTAAATTTAAAGCTCGGAAATTTTGATAAATGCTATGCGCTTTTAAAAGAATCGAGATCCATTATTGAAAACATAATTGACAACAAGGAATTTATTTTGGAAAACGACAGGGTTATGTCTGACTATTATCTCGCAAAGCAAAATTACAAAGAGGCCTTTAATTACTATAAAAAATATGCCGAAGGAAGCTCAGAAATTTTTTCAAGCAATAAAAGTGAGAAATTAGCTGAAATGAGGATTCTTTTTGAAGATGAACGAAGAGCGTCGGAAATAAAATTACTGGAAAAACAAAGAGATTTAGAAGCACAAAAGAGAAAGGCGATACTTATAGGCTCTATATTATCGGTAATTATTGCCATTCTTGTTATCGCATCACTTTACAACAATATAAAAAAGAAAAAAGCGATTTACCTGCAAAACCATAAACTATCAAAAGAAAAGCTTAGAACACAGTCTTTATTGCGGGAAAATCTGGAGCACAAATTAGAATTCCGCATGAAGGAACTAACCAATTTGGCTTTATTCATTTCCCAAAGAACATCCATATATAAAGACCTTACAAAGTCGTTTAAAAGTTTAGATTTTACCGATATAAATCAATTGAAAAAAGACATTAACAAGCTGATAAAAGAATATACTTTTAAGTTTGATTTTAATGAAGACATACAAAGATTCCATACCAACGTAGAAACCCTACAAAGCGATTTTTTATTCAGAATTAAAGAAAAATACCCGCACTTAACCACAAAGGATATACAGCTGGCCGTACAAGTTAAGCTTAAATTAAGCTCGAAAGAAATAGCAAACATCAATAACATCTCTTTAAACTCTGTAGAAATAGGCAGACACCGATTAAGAAAAAAAATGGGATTGGAAAAAAAAGACAATCTCGTTGATTTTCTAGAAAACATTTAAACCCATCTTTTAACTCAATACAAGTCATTTATCTTTTTGATGGCATAAATTCTTGTTGCTAAACAAAACGCTTTTCTTTTTTAATTTCCCCTTACGGCCACTTCGCATTAAACCCACTTTAACAAAGGTATTTAACGCATTGTAAAGGTCAAGTAAAGGTGATTTTTGAGGTTTTATTTGAAAATATCACAATATTTGATTCTACATAAACTCGTGCACAGACTTATAGGCTGAGTTCTGACTAACAAATAATCTAATCTAGTATGAAAAAAAAACAATCAAAAAACAAAAACCGTACTTTAAGTAGAATGCTTTTACTTCTTTTTGTATTTACGGCGTTTGGGTTTACCACCAAAGCTTTTTCGCAAAGCATTGAAGTAAACGGAACCATTACAGACAGCGCAGGAATACCACTTCCCGGAGCAACAGTTACTCTTAAAAGCGACCAAAGTATCGGGACACAATCCGATTTTGAAGGCAACTATTCTATTGAAGTGCCAAACAAGCAAACCGTATTGGTTTACAGCTTCTTGGGGTTTTTAACCAAAGAAATTACCGTTAGAAACCAAACCACCATTAACGTCTCCTTAGAGGAAAGCGCAGAAAGTTTAGACGAAGTCGTTTTGGTAGGTTACGGCACCCAAAAACGGGAAGAAGTAACCGCTGCCATCACCTCTGTTAATGTAGCTGAGATTCAAAAAATCCCGACGGCCAATGTCGCAACCTCGTTGCAAGGACAGGCTGCGGGCGTTAACGTGTCTTCGGCTTCCGGTGCACCGGGAAGCAATCCGGTTATACGCATTAGGGGCTTAGGCACCATTGGCAACAACAATCCGTTATTCGTTATAGATGGTATTCCTGGAGATTTATCATATATCAATCCAGCAGATATTGCTAATATAAGTGTGCTAAAAGATGCATCGGCAGCTACAATTTATGGCTCAAGGGCATCAAACGGCGTTGTAATTATCACTACAAAAAGAGGTAAAACGGGAGAACCTAAAGTGACTATCAATTCTTACATAAGCACACATTCGGTAAGCGATAATGTAAGTGTGGCAAACAAAGCTCAACACGATCAAATCAAACTGGAAGCTTATAATAATGTAGGAGTTACACCGGCACCTTATTTAACAAATGGCGCGCAATATGCCGATTCGGATTGGGTTGGCGAATATATAGGCAATGCCTTTGAACAAAAACATGATATTGGAATATCTGGCGGAACAGAAAAAATGAATTACAACTTTTCTGCGGGTTATTTTGATAATTCCGGAACGGTTATAAACACTGGCTTTGATAGATTGAATACACGTCTTAATATGGATTTCAAACTCCTAAACGACAGGCTGAAAATTTCTCCGGGCTTAAGTTATACCAGAGAAAACACACGGGGTATTTTTGAACCCATTGGAGGCGGAAACGCCAGTTTTTCACCATTTTTAGATATCTATTCGCAATTACCGCATAAAGCCATTTATGATGCGAGTTCTTTAAACGGTTTTGCCACTCCTGCCACCGGATTAGGTTCTGGCAACCCAATAGGTGAAGGCAGCATTACCGACAGAGCAGATCAAGATGATTATATGCAGTTTAACATTTCAGCTACTTTAGAAATTGTTGAAGGCTTAAATTATCAGTTCCAATACGGAGCAAATGTTGAGAATACGCATTTTTCATTTTTCTTGCCTACCTATAATTTTGGACCACAGTCAACCAACGACAATCCGTTGTTAGATGAATCAAGGTCGAGAACCAACGAATGGACCCTAAACAACACCTTAAACTATCGTAAAAAATTTGGCAATCACGACGTCGATGTTTTATTGGGTGTATCAAGGGAAAAAAGCCAATTTAGATCGGTTGGTGGCTCAAACAACACATTGGCTTCAGACCAACTTCAAGCTTTGAGTGCTGGTATTGGCGACGAGTCTGCTTATGGTTTTAATTCAACAAATACATTGCAATCTTATTTTGGACGTATCAATTACGATTTCAGTAAAAAATACTATTTACAAACCAGTGTAAGGCGCGATGGTTCATCTCGATTTGGACCAGATAATAAATACGGTACATTTTACTCTCTGTCTTTAGGTTGGGCATTGCACAATGAAGAATTTTTTGAATCCGATTTATTTAGCCAAATAAAACCTAGATTTAGCTACGGTACTTTAGGGAATCAACTTATTGGCGAGCATTTGTTTTTAGCTCGAATAGGTTCTGGCGGACAGCAGTTAAACTATCCTTTTGGCGAAGGTGTTAGTCAAAATGTATTGGTTGGAGCCATTGCCAATTCGTTGCCAACTCCAGATATTCAATGGGAAGAAACCGCAACAACAAACATTGGGGTAGATTTAGGACTTTTAAATAATAGTATTAAAGCTACTTTTGATTATTTTATTTCTAAAACAACCGATATGTTAGTGTCTGTACCAATTCCAGCATCGTCAGGAATAACGTCATTTCCATTAACAAACGGCGGAAATTTAGAAAACAAAGGTTGGGGCTTATCGCTGACTTATAATAGCGATTCCGATAAAGATTTCACTTTTGATGTTTCAGCAAACATAAGTAGCTCAAAAAATAAAGTTACAAAATTGGGTGTTGCCAATGAGTCTTTTACTGATGGCTTTATTGAGTTTAACAACTTTCCAACCACAAGAACCGAAGTTGGTGGGGAAATAGGACGGTTTTATTTATTTGAAGCCGATGGGATTTTTCAAACACAAGCAGAAATCGATGCCCATGGCGTTCAGCCAGATGCTGTTCCCGGTGACCTAAGGTTTACGGATATTAGTGGCAATGGTTCTTTAGGTGATGAAGATAAAAAGTACATGGGCAGTGGCCTTCCAGATTTTGAATACGGATTGAATTTTAATGCCCGATATAAAAACTTTGATGCCAGTGTGTTTTTTCAAGGAACGCAGGGCAACAAAATTTACAACGGTGTAAAAATGTGGTTGTACAGAACCGACAGAAACAATATGTCATCAGATTTATTGAATGCTTGGACACCTCAAAACACGGGAAGCGGTATTCCAAGAAATGCATTTGGCGACCCCAACAATAATATTCGCCCTTCGAGTTATTTCTTAGAAGATGGTTCTTATTTAAGATTGAAAAACATTCAAATTGGTTATACTTTTCCAGAATCTGTAACTTCTAAACTGGCCATTTCCAATGCTAGAATTTATGTAACAGCCAATAATTTGTTTACCATTACAGATTATTCGGGCTTCGACCCAGGACTTGCAAATGGAGGCACATTTACAAGAGGTGTAGATAGAGGTTTTTACCCTTTAACAAAGTCGTTTATTTTAGGAGTAAATCTTTCACTATAAATTAAAAAAAAGAACAATGAAAAAATTAAAATATATAATTATAACAGTATGCTTTATCGGGTTTTTAAATTCATGTAGCGATGATTTTATTAATGTTGAAAATAAAGAAGTATTAACTGAAGAGAGTTTTTGGCAAACCGAAGCTCATGCCATGCAAGCCCTAACGGCCGCCTATGGTGCCATGCAAAGTGCAAGCGGAAGCAAATGGGCGTTTTTTGAAGAAATTTACACGTCTATGGCATACAGAGCAGACGATGTAACCAATAATACAGCCGAAACTTACGGGCGTTCTTTAGCAAGTTTTTCCAACACAACCGAAGAAAGCGGTCCATACAATGTCTGGCAAGCAAGTTACGCCGGTATTGGTCGCGCCAATCAAATATTACAGCAAGTGCCCGAAATGGAAGCGCTTTCTGCCGATACTAAAAAAGGATTGGTTGCCGAAGCCAAATTTTTAAGAGCCTACTACTATTTTTGGTTGGTAACAGGTTTTGAAAATGTACCGCTTGTTACCACATTTAGTGGCGAATTGGAAAACTTATTTCCAAGTCAAGCTGCACCTTCTGCCGTTTGGGCACAAATAGAAACAGATTTAAGTGAAGCTGAAGCAGATTTACCAACAAGCTATCCATCAGAATGGAAAGGTAGAGCCACACAAGGGGCTGCAAAAGCATTGTTGGGCAAAGTCTATTTATTTCAAGAAAAATGGGGTCCAGCCGAAACAAAGTTGGAAGAAGTTACGGGTATGGGCTATGCATTACTACCAAATTATGCCGATAACTTTAACGGATTAGCTGAAAACGGAAGTGAAAGTGTTTTTGAAATTCAATTTTCAGGAGACCGCTCTAACGGAAATGACGAGCGTCAGGTTTTCAACTTTCAGGTATCTCCTTATGCCTTTGGTGGCTGGGAATTGTTTTACCCATCACAATGGTTGGTTGACGAAATGAAAACAGATTTAGATGCGGGTGGCGATATTAGCAATCGGGTTTACGAAAGTATTTTCTTTGACGACCCCAACTCAGAAATGTACAGTAGGGATTCCGGTCAAAATGAAACCTATGCCAGTGTTGCAGCAGATTTAAACCATCCTAAATACTTTAAAAAGTATGCGTTTAATGCCGATGAAAATTTCTATAACGGGACTAATATCTCTGTAATCCGTTATGCCGATGTGCTGCTCATGTATGCCGAAGCCTTAAACGAAAACGACAAAACACCATTGGCCATAGACCAGGTTAACATTGTGAGGCAACGTGGTGGCGCAGAAGCTTTGGGCACAATGACAAAAGATGAATTGCGCACGCAAATCCGTCATCATGAACGTCCCGTTGAATTGGCCATGGAATTTGGCATACGTTGGTTCGATTTATACCGATGGCAACGCGGAAGCACTGCAACAGAATCTATTAAAACCACTTTGGAAAATCACAACAAACCTTTTGCAGAGAATTTTCAAGACAAGCATATTGTGTTCCCAATTCCGCTGCAAGAAATAAATATAAATACCAATTTGGATCCAAATCCAGGGTGGTAAAACTTAAGAAGAAGAGTTAGTTTTAGATTAGTTTCTTAATTGGATGCACCTAGGAATAAACTTATTTCTAGGTGTTTCTTACTTTTACATTTATCAAATTCATTTTAATGATTAAACCCCATCACTATATCACGTTGGTTATTGTTTTTTTAAGCATGTTTAACTTTTCATGTAAAAAGGATTCAAATAAAGAAACACGCCAAACAGAAGCCCATCATTCAACCTTGTTTTCAGAGCTACCAGCCCATGAAAGTGGCGTGAATTTCATTAACGACATACCCGAAAGCAGCGCTATGAATAGTATGGTTTACGAGTATTTCTATAATGGTGGCGGCGTTGCGGTTGGCGATATAAACAATGATGGCTTATCCGATATTTATTTTACATCCAACTTAAAAGACAACAAACTTTACTTAAACAAAGGCGATTTTAAGTTTGAAGATGTAACGGAAAAGGCTAAAGTTAAAGGCTCTTTCGGATGGACAACAGGTGTTACCATGGTAGATATAAATGCCGATGGTTGGCTGGATATTTACGTGTGTAAATCTGGAAAAGGAAAGGCAAAAAACAGGCAAAACGAATTGTTTATAAATAATAAAAACGGAACTTTTACAGAAAGCGCAACTCAATACGGATTAAATTTTTCGGGTTATAGCACGCAAGCTTCTTTCTTTGATTTCGATAAAGATGGTGATTTGGATATGTTTTTGCTTAACCATAATGTTTCGCCAATAAACACAAACAATCCTGAAAACTTCAAGAATAAAGAAGATGAATTTGTGGGCGA
This sequence comes from Hwangdonia seohaensis, assembly GCF_031932625.1. Lineage (NCBI taxonomy): Bacteria > Pseudomonadati > Bacteroidota > Flavobacteriia > Flavobacteriales > Flavobacteriaceae > Hwangdonia > Hwangdonia seohaensis. The sequence goes on along the minus strand of NZ_JAVSCK010000003.1, from coordinate 370,278 downwards.
TAAATTATACCGAAACGACAACGGTAAATTTGTAGATATATCAAAACAATCCGGCATAATTGGCAATCCCTTAGGTTTTGGTTTGGGCGTATCGGTTGGCGATTTAAATCAAGATGGGTGGCCGGATATTTACGTTGCAAACGATTATATAGAACACGATTATTTATACTATAAAAATGGCGATGGTACTTTTACCGAAAGTTTAAAATCGTCTTTAAAACACATTCCAAATTTTTCAATGGGCACCGATATTGCGGATTTTAATAATGATGGCCTTTTGGATATTATGTCGTTAGATATGGTTGCCGAAGATAATTACGGTATTAAAACCAGTATGAGCGGCATGAATCCGGAAATTTTTAACCATGCCGTTAACAATGGGTTTCATTACCAATATATGTTTAACGCCTTGCAAATGAATTTGGGCGACCAAAATTTTAGCGAGATTGCGCAACTCTCTGGAGTCTCGAATACCGATTGGAGCTGGAGTCCGCTTTTTGCAGATTTCGATAACGACGGCCATAAAGATTTGTTCGTTTCCAACGGATTAAAAAGAGATTTTAGGAATAACGATTTTAGAAACCACAAGCTAAAGCGTTTAGAGGAAGCCCAGAAAAACAATGAAAAAATGGCTGCCGTTATTGAAGAATTAGTGAAGCAAACACCACAAAGGAAAACACGTAATTACTTTTTTAAAAACAATGGCGATTTAACTTTTAACAAAACCTCTGCAGATTGGGGCATTACAAATGCAACGTTTTCAAATGGCGCCGCTTATGCCGATTTAGATAACGATGGCGATTTGGATTTGGTAGTTAATAATATTGATGAACCGGCTACCATTCTAAAGAACAATTCCAATAAAAACTATCTGCAATTTCAATTTAAAGGAAATCCGAAAAACCCTTTTGGTATTGGTGTTCGCGTAGAAGCTAAAACAAAAAGCGGCACTCAATATTTAGAAAATTATCCCACGCGTGGGTATCAATCGGCCGTAGAACCGATGTTGCATTTTGGTTTAAACCAATTAAAATCTGTTGAAAGCATCACCGTTATTTGGCCAGATAATAAGTTTCAAACTCTTAAAGATGTTTCAGCAAATCAGCGATTAACAATAAATTATAATGATGCCAAACCCCTTGGTAAATTTAACAAAGCCCCAAATACAACTTTGTTCACCGATGTTACTAATCGTTTAAAATTAAAACATAAACACATCGAAAACGACCATAACGATTTTATCAACGAAAGTCTTTTGCCCCATAAAATGTCGCAATTTGGACCAGCCGTAGTCGTTGCAGATATCAATAATGACGGTTTAGACGATTTTTATATTGGAGGTTCAAAAGGGCATTCCGGGACTCTGTACATTCAAAATAAAGATGAGATGTTTAGTGTTTCCAATGCTGAAACTTGGGACATTGATAAAAGTTATGAAGATGTAAATGCGATTTTTTTTGATGCCGACAACGATGGCGATTTAGATTTGTACGTCGTCAGCGGTGGCAACGAATGGCAGGCGAATAGCAGCATGTATCAAGACCGACTTTACATAAATACAAATGGTAACTTTAAGAAATCCAACACGAATCTTCCTAAAATGTATTCAAGCGGAAGCTGTGTAAAACCTTTTGATTTTGATAAGGATGGCGATTTGGATTTATTTATTGGAAGTCGCCTAAAAGCACAAACCTATCCGTTTTCCGACACAAGTTATTTGTTAGAAAACGACAACGGAAAATTTAAAGATGTTACGCAACAAAAAGCGCCTAAATTATCAAATATAGGCATGGTAACCGATGCTATTTGGACCGATTTTGATAACGACAATCAAACCGATCTAATAGTGGTTGGCGAATGGATGGAAATTAGTTTTTTTAAAAATGAAAACGGTAATTTTATACGGCAAGAAAATATGCTTCCTAATTCAAGTGGATGGTGGAATAGCATAAAAGGCGCCGATTTTGATAATGACGGCGACACCGATTATATTGTTGGGAACCTCGGTTTAAACTATAAATACAAAGCTTCAGTAAAAGAGCCATTTGAAGTGTTTTCAACAGATTTTGACGATAATGGCACTAACGATATTGTTTTAGGCTATTATAATAACCAAGATTTATTTCCGCTTCGCGGACGTGAATGTTCATCAAATCAGATGCCATTTATAAAGAAAAAATTTCCAACATATAACGATTTTGGTTCTGCTAAACTAATCGATGTTTACGGAAAAGAAAAACTAGAGGAAGCCTTACATTTAAAAGCAAGCACCTTTGCTTCTGTATATTTGGAAAATTTAGGCAATGGACAGTTTAATACGATGGCATTACCAAACCAAGCCCAAGTATCTTCTATTAACGATATTTTAATTGATGATTTTAACAACGATGGATTAAAGGATATTTTGGTTGCTGGCAATATGTATCAATCTGAAATTGAAACCACAAGAAACGATGCCAGTTACGGCCTGTTGCTAATCAATAACGGTAAAAACCACTTTAAACCCATTTCGGCCTTAGAAAGTGGAATTGCCATAAAAGGTATGGTAAAAGATTTATCAACCATACAACAAAAAAACACCAAGTCGATCCTCGTTACAATTAATAACGACGCTCTGGTTGTTTACAATTTAAACGCCCAGTAAAGGTTTTTTTTAATGATATTGACTGAATATTTTTAGTAATAAAATAAAAGACACTATCCTTAAAGCATATAGGTTTAATAACAGGCTGTAAAAGGATAGTGTTTTTTTTACTACTAATTATTTTTCTTAGTGTACTTCTGCTTTTATGTCACCCGACTGATTCATCATCATATCGTGATCGTATTTGCAGCAGCCTGGTAAGTTGTCATAGGCCGCTAAATCGCCAGTTGCTTTCTCGGTATCGTAACCTGAAGCTGCAATGGCTTTATGAATTGCCATGGCGTCTGTTTTGGTGTCATCAAAAGAAACATCTATTTTCTTTTTATCCACATCCCAAGTCGCTTTTGCAACACCTGCAACGCCATTGGCTGCCTTTTCAATGGTTTTTTTACACATCCCACAATTCCCTCTTACACCAAAAGATAGGTCGGTCATAGCAATTTCGCTAGACACCTCGGTCGTCGTTGTTTCGGTAGTTTGTTTCGCTTCGTTTTTACAACTTGTTAAACCCATAGCCGCAATTACAGCGACACTTAAAATTACTTTTTTCATTTTTAATTATTTAATTGTTATTATTAGTCTTTATTTATTCTATGACTTGTTTTACTTCGCCACAAGTTAACATGGCATCTCCAAAATACGGATTAAAAACTTTTTCTTCTTTACTCAACCAATAGCCGCCTTTGTTGTTATCTACCATAGGACAAAATTGATGATACACCTTTTCATTGATACCAAATACCTCAATCGCATTGGTTAATTGTAACGATAGATTTTTAAAAGAAGTTCGCTGTGCTTCAATTTTAGAGGTGTTTGAAATAAACGTTGCTGCTGTCTTTATCTCTTGTTCCAAGGCCATCCAGTGATGATGCGTCTCATCATCTTTTAGCAGTGCCATATCCACTTTAGATAAGTTTTCCATGAGTTCTCTGGATGCCGCTTTTACTTTTTTTGAATCATCTTCAACTAGAGCATCTTTTAATTGAATATAATCGTTGAAAACAGTTTTCAGTTGATTTTGAAAGACCTTTGAAACGCTTACCCTTTCATTCAAATTGAAATGGTTTTTGGTATCTTCCGAAGCTGACTCCGACATTCCCTGGTGTCCTTCGTGACCCTTCATAACTTTGTCAGCATCTTTATTCATCATAGACTTTTTTCCTTGCAACTGTGCGGCTGCATCAATTGTAAAAGTACCATGGGATACAATTTCATCGCCTTGCTCCAATCCTTCTAAAACCTCATAATCTGCACCCATTTTATGGCCTATCGTAATCTCACGCATTTCAAAAACGGGTTGGTCTAGATTGGTTTTTAAATACACCACAGAACGTTCTCCTGTCCATAAAACCGCAGTTGCTGGAACAGTTAACACGTCATTCTTACCGGAAGAAACTCCTTTTATGTTGCCTTCAACAAACATGCCTGGTTTGAATAAATCTTTTTGATTATTCAATACCACACGCAAGGTTACAGTTCGTGTTTTTGTGTTCAAGGTTGGCTCAATAAAATCTACTTTTCCCGTGAATTTTTTATTCGGATAGGCCTTTGTAATAATGGCTACCTCTTGTCCCTTTTTAAATAAATCGATTTGATTTTCGTACACATCAAAATTGGCCCAAACCGTTTTTAAATTGGCAATTTTGAGCAATGGTTGACCTTGTTTCACATAATCGCCTTCTTCTGCTAATTTTTCTGAAACGGTGCCCGAAACCGTGGCATACACAGGTACGTTTTCTTGTACTTTACCAGAGGTTTCAATTTGATTGATTTGATTTTCAGAAAGCTTCCATAATTTTAATTTGTTTCGAACGGCTTTGTATAAGGCAGGCTGCGTTTCTCTTAATGCCGATGCTGTAATCAATTCTTGTTGTGCCGCATATAATTCGGGTGAATAAATGGTAGCCAAAAGTTGTCCCTTACGCACGTCTTCACCTGTAAAATTTACATTAAGGCGTTCTATTCGTCCGGAGAAATAACTCACTTGTACGGCATTAGCTTCTTCGTTTTCAACAATCTTTCCGGATAATTTAATGGCATTAGCTTGAGTTTCACTATTACCGACAATTGTGGTTTGTATGTTTGCCAATGCCATGGCGTTTTCTGTGAGCTTAAATTGGTCGGCCAACAATCCATCTGCACCAGCTTCGGCCGGAATTAAATCCATACCGCAAATGGGGCAATCACCGGGTTCGGGTTGCATGATTTGTGGGTGCATGGAGCAGGTCCACATTTGATTGGTTTCTGCAACTGCATCGTGATCATGTTTGGTTTCTGTATGGGAAGAACCGCCAAAAAACAACCAGCCTAAAAGGATGCCTATGGCAAGTAAACCAACGTAAATGAATACTTTGTTATTTTTCATTTTCTATTTATTTTAATATTATTTTCATTTGTTTTTCAACGCTTCAGAGGTTGTTTTTTTGCTTTTTTTATTAAATCTTCTAATTGATGGCGAACTGGTAAACCACAATAAAAAACCACTTAAAACGGTAATCAATCCTAATACGGAAAATGCTCTTAGAACAAGCGTATTGAAATTATCTCGTCCTTTATAGTCCATGGTATGCGTCATCCATAAAAAATCGAACCATCGCCAATCTCTATGTCTTACGGTTTGGAAAGCGCCGTTATTTAGAGCGACATAAGCTTTAAGGTTTTCATCGGTTTTATATGAAATCTCATAAGCAGGCAACGGTTTTCCTCGGTATTCATGGTGTGCACTTACACTCTCAATTTTTTTAATATTTTCTACTTCCAAATCAGACAACATATAACGCTCTGCAACTGTAATGGCTTCTTTTTCGGTAATTCCTTCTTTTTTAGCACCTGAATTAGCGTGATATAGTTGTTCATCATTTATCCAATAATAAGGTTCGCCAGCAATTTCCAATAATTCCAAAGATGCAATAGCTTGATTGGTTTCCAATTGAGCGGTACCAATTAAATTAGAGAAAGCCGTTTGTAGCGGTTTTTCTTTTTTAAAATGATCACCGTGAATCTCGTCAATATCGGTCCAGCTGAAATAGAGTCCACTAATCGTCCATATTAAGAATTGAATCCCTAAAAACAGACCCAAATAGCGATGGGTTTTTCTTATTTTTAATGCTGTATGTCTATTTACCATATTTGTTGCTAGTTTTTACGACTTTATATTATTTATTGGTTCTTATGAAATAGTTATATATTAATCGTTCTTAATCGCAATGCATTTGCAATAACCGATACCGAGCTAAAACTCATAGCTAATGCTGCAATCATTGGTGACAACAATATTCCGAAAACCGGAAATAACACGCCTGCCGCTACGGGTACGCCTAAAGTATTGTAGATCATGGCGAAAAACAGATTTTGTTTGATGTTTTTCATCACACCATGACTTAGGTTTTTGGCTTTTACTATGCCGTGTAAATCGCCTTTAACCAAAGTTATCATAGCGCTTTCAATGGCTACATCGGTTCCCGTTCCCATGGCGATGCCGACATCACTTTTCGCCAATGCCGGTGCATCGTTAATGCCATCTCCAGCCATTGCCACAACCTTGCCTTGTTTTTGCAGTTTTTCCACTTCTTTGAGCTTGTCTTCTGGTAACATGCTGGCTTTAAAATCGGCAAGATTTAACTCTGTAGCAACTGCTTGCGCGGTGTTATGGTTATCGCCTGTTAACATAATAACATCGATACCTTTGTTTTGAAGTTCTTTAATGGCTTTGGCGCTTGTTGCCTTTATTTTATCGCCAATAACCACATAACCAACAACAGCTTTGTCTATTGCTAAAAATGAAACCGTTTTGCCTTGTTTTTGATAGGTTTTTGCTTCGTCTTCCATGTCAGTAAAAATTTCAGCTTTTGCATAATCCATCATTTCCGGATTTCCCAATGCTACGCTTTTACCGTTTACTTTCCCTTCAACCCCTTTTCCTGTTACGGCACTAAATCCTTCGGATTTTAAGACTTCCGCTTTTTGTTCTTTTCCATATTTAACGGTGGCTTCGGCCAGTGGATGTTCAGAATTGCTGTTTAACGAAACGATATATTGCAGGACCTCAGCTTCGGTTAAATTAGAATCAAAGGCACCCACTTTTTCTACCGTTGGTTTTCCTTCGGTAATGGTTCCTGTTTTATCGATGATTAAGGTATCTACCTTATCCATTTTTTCGAGGGCTTCGGCGTTTTTAATCAGCACACCATTTTGAGCACCTTTACCAACACCGACCATAACTGACATAGGTGTTGCCAATCCTAGCGCGCATGGACAGGCAATAATTAACACCGCAATGGCATTTACAAAAGCATACACATAAACGGGTTCTGGTCCCCAAATGGCCCAAACCGCAAAGGTTATTACCGAAATAATGACCACAGCAGGCACAAAATACCCAGATACTTTATCGGCTAAATTCTGAATAGGTGCGCGACTTCTACTGGCATCATTCACCATGTGGATAATTTGGGACAACAAGGTATCGCTCCCAACCTTTTCGGCTTTCATCAAGAACACTTGATTTCCGTTTATAGTTCCGCTGCTTACTTTATCATCAACCGACTTGTTTACGGGAATCGGTTCTCCTGTAATCACGGATTCATCAATGGTGGTTTCACCTTCGGTTATCGAGCCATCTACAGGAATTTTATCGCCTGGTTTTACTTTTAGAATATCTCCTAATTCAATGTTATCGATACTGACTTCCACATCTTCACCATCTACAATTTTTGTAGCCTTATTTGGTGCTAATTTTAATAATTCTTTTACCGCCGAATTGGTTTTACTATGTGCTCGCGCCTCCAAAAGTTGCCCTAAAAGCACCAATGTTAAAATCACCGTTGCTGCTTCAAAATAAACATGAACTGCTCCGGATTCGGATAGGAATTGCTCTGGAAAAATATCTGGAAAAAACATGCCGAACACACTAAATAACCACGCTACACCTGCGCCAATCCCAATAAGTGTAAACATGTTTAAGTTCCAGGTTTTGATACTTCTGTAGGCACGTTCAAAAAACATCCAAGTGGCATAAAAAACTACGGGAATGGACAATACAAACTGAATCCAATTCCAGTTTTTTTGATGCATGATTTCAAATAATGGATTGTTAGTCAGCATTTCGCTCATGGCAATGATGAAAATCGGCAATGTGAATATCGATGCAATCCAGAATTTCTTCAACAGCTTTTTATAGGTTTTCTCTTCAGAAGACAAATCTGCTTGCATGGGCACTAAATCCATCCCGCAAATAGGGCAAGCACCTGCTGCATCTTTCACAACTTCAGGATGCATAGGACAGGTCCATTGCTCGGAATGGGTTGAAGATAAATTTTGTTCCTCAACCAAATCCATTCCACAAACCGGACAATCGCCAGCTTTATCATAGGTTTTATCGCCTTCGCAATGCATGGGGCAATAAAAAGTGCCTGTGCCTTTACCTTTAGGTTTTTCTACTTTTTCTTTTTGCACTGGCTTTTCTCCAAGTTTATGAATACTATAACTTCCTCCATCCTTTTTCAAAGCATCTTGAAACGTTTCTATAGGAATAGGTGATACCATTTCAATCGTAGCTTCTTCTTTTTCTAAATTGACCGTTGCTTCTGAAACACCTTTTACTTTTGAAAGTATGTCTTCAACGTGACTGCGACAACCGTTGCAGGTCATGCCATGTACGTGATATTTTATTCCTACGGAAGCAGGAATCTCATCATTCTGAATGCGAATAGTATAGGTATCTCCATCCTTTTTCAAAGCCTCTTGAAATGTTTCTATAGGAATATGTGATTCCATTTCAATAGTGGCTTCAGCCTTTTCTAAATTGACGGTTGCTTCTGAAACACCTTCCACTTTTGAAAGTATGTCTTCAACGTGACTGCGACAACCGTTGCAGGTCATTCCGTGTATGTGATATGTGTGTGTCATATTAATTGCTTAAATAATTAATTACTGTCGATTGCACATAATAGTTTTTAACCGACTCTACTTGATTCATTTGGAATTTTAATTGCAATTCCTGAATATCCAAAACATCATTAAAATCAATCGTTCCGGTTTCGTAACTTTTAATTAAAATGGTTTCGGCATCTTTGGCTTGTTTTAGGTTTTTCTCTTGGGTAACAAACTTAATTCGCGACTGATTTCGCTGCGAAATGGCTTTTGACAGTTCCGATTTCAACATATTAAATCGTTGTTCTTTTTGCGATTGGATTTCCTGTTTACGCAATTCGTTTTGTTTGGTTTGAGAGCTATACTTTTTATTGAAAATAGGTATGGAAACCGACAACATGGGCATCACCATATCTTTATACGAACTGGTAATCATTGGGCTGTTTTCTTGGTTGATATATTCCACGCCAAAACCTATCATCGGGCCACTTTCTTTTTGGTTTAACAATTCGGACTGCTCTACCGATTGATACAATTTATCAAATTTGAGCAACTCTGGGTTTACTTCCAAACTTTCATAACTGTAAAAATTATCGTCTTCTGGAATTACCATAGCAGAAACCACAGATACCTTAACATCATAATCACGATTCAACAAACCATTCAATGCTGCTTGTATCCCGTTATATTGCTGAACTAATACCTCTTTCTCTTGTTGCAATTCATTTTGTCTGATCTGTAATCGTAAAACATCTACGGCTGATGCTTTACCTACTTCTAACGAAGTGAGGGCAAGCTGTTCGTAAGATTGTAAGAGTGCAATGTTTTTGTCCAAAACGTCTTGTTTGGATTTAATTTCATACAGTTGGTAATAAAGTTGCGACACCGAAAGCACCAATTTTCGTTTCGCTATCGTTATTTCAATGTACTGTGCATCGGCCATCGAAGTCGCATAATTTTCTCGTGCCGTTATGGTGCCAAACCAAGGTAACATTTGCATAACGGAAACTCGAAAACGTTCCATTGGCATATCCATTTCAGGTTTTACAGCCATAACGCCAAAGTTAAATTCGGTATTTGGTAAACTGTTCACTTCGTTTACTTTTTCGGACGCAATTTGATGCTGAAAATCGAACTTTTGAATTTCAGGATTGTTCTCTAAAGCTTCGTTTATCAATGTTTCCAATTCTTGAGCACTCATAGAGTGAAAAGTGAAAAGTGAAAAACTAAAAATCAAAACAGTTTTCATACGAAATATAATGTCTAGAAAACTAAAATCAACTGCTTTTAATGTGTATATAAACTGTTTCATTTTTGAATATTTGATTTTGTTGTTTTAATAGAGCTTACTAACATGGCAACTAATTCCTTATTTAAAACAAAATGTAATTGATGCTCTTCTTCATTTATATAGCCAGTATCTTTCAACAAATCCAACCAATACAATGTTTCATTAGCTTCTTTAAGTGCAATACTCATTTTGTTTACAAAATCCTTCTTGCTTTGAGCAAATTCAGCCTCTCTAATTAATGCGCCAACTGCGGTTCCACTTCTCAAAAACTGCTTACTTAATACAAATTCTCTTTTTTCAGAAACTAAAATCTGAGACAGTTTTACGACCATAATTGCAAAGGCATAACTTTTATCTTTTAAAATACTTTTACTCATAACTTTAAACTTTTAGTTTTTTACTCTTCACTTTTAACTGTTCATTCTTCACTTTTCACTTCTCACTTCTCACTTTTAACTTTTAACTCCGCTCTCCAGCTATATAAAACCGGGACTACAAACAAGGTAATTAACGCGATAAGCATGCCTCCAAAACTTGGGATTGCCATAGGAATCATAATGTCGCTTCCGCGTCCTGTAGATGTTAAAATGGGCAATAAAGCTAAAATGGTGGTTGCTGTTGTCATCAAACACGGTCTGATTCGTTTTTCTCCAGCTTCGACAATGGATGCTCTAATTTCCTTCTTGTTTTCGGGTGTATTTCTACGGAAGGTTTGCGTTAAGTAGGTTGCCATAACCACACCATCATCGGTTGCGATTCCGAAGAGTGCAATAAACCCAACCCATACGGCCACACTTAAATTAATAGGATGCATTTGAAAGAGGTCTCGCATATTTTCGCCAAAGAAATTGAAGTTTAAAAACCAACCTTGACCGTAAAGCCAAATCATTAAAAACCCACCCGCAAAAGCCACGGCAATTCCTGTAAACACCATTAAAGACGTGGTTACGGAACGGAATTGGAAGTAAAGAATCAAAAAGATAATGGCCAATGCCAATGGCACAACTACCGATAAGGTTTTTTCGGCCCTTATTTGATTTTCATAAGTTCCTGTAAATTGGTAATTAATGCCTTTTGGCACGATGAGTTCACCGGAATCTATTTTACTTTGTATCAAAGCTTGTGCGTTTTCAACAACGGTTACTTCTGCAAAATCATCCAATTTATCAAAAAGCACATAACCCACTAAAAAGGTGTCTTCACTTTTAATCACCTGTGGCCCTTGTTCATAACGAATACTTGCCAATTCGCTTAACGGCACCGGACTGCCTTTTTCAACTGGAATATAAATTTGTTTTAAATCGGAAGGATCTCCTCGTAACTCCCTTGGGTATCGCACACGAACGCCATAACGCTCCCTACCTTCAACGGTTTGCGTGAGCACCATACCACCTATGGCAACCTTTAGTACATTTTGAACCTCTTCAATCGTGATGCCATATCTGGCAATTTTCTCTCTATCGATATCAATTAACAGATACGGTTTCCCAACAATTCGGTCTGCAAAAACAGCTTCTTGTTTAACTCCTTCGGCATGCTTTAGTATATCTTCCAATTGGACTCCAAAGGCTTCAATTTGCTTTAAATCTTGACCTTTTACTTTGATTCCCATAGGAGCGCGCATGCCTGTTTGAAGCATCACCAGTCGCGTTTCAATAGGTTGTAGTTTTGGTGCCGAGGTTACTCCTGGTAATTTGGTAACTTTTACGATTTCGTCCCAAATATCATCAGGTGATTTAATTTCCGGTCGCCAGTTGCGGTAGAATTCTCCGTCGTTATCTTCTATTAGTTGTTCTTTGACATTAACAGATTGCCACGCTTCACTTTGTTCCGCTCGCAATGACATTCCGTTTTTTAATACATATTCACCATCATCATTTACTTTATAGCGTTGACGTTCTCTCTTTTCATTCAGCATATATTCTGGTTTATACTGAATAATATTCTCGTACATTGAGAGAGGCGCAGGGTCTAAAGCCGATTCGGTTCTACCTGCTTTACCCACAACGGTTTCAATTTCAGGAATACTGGCAACTGCCATATCCAATTGTTGTAAAACCCGTTTGTTTTCTTCAACTCCAGAATGTGGCATCGAGGTCGGCATCAATAAAAATGAACCTTCATTTAGCGATGGCATGAACTCCTTACCTGTGTTTTTCATGATGAAAAAACCGGCAATCACAATGGCTGTTGGTACAGATAGAAACAACAACTTGTTATTTAAACACCATCTTAAAATTCGCGTATAAAACTTTATGAATAAGGCAAATACACCTAACAATCCGAAGCAAATGACCCCAACAAAAATGAGGTTCCAGAAAATACTTTTATCAACACCCAATGGTCGCCAATATTCCGCTAAAAGAAATACAATGGCAGTTGCAGAAATTATGATATTTATAAGATTTGCTCGTTTTGCGTTAACTATCTCTTGACCTTTTAAAACGCCGGTAACACCAAAAGCCATCAGAATAATGCCTAACCAATAGCCATAAAAAAGACCTATTAATCCTGCTAAAACCAAAGCCGCATTTAAAATATAACTGAAACTTTTTTTAATGCTTTTTCTTCGGAATAAAAACGCAGCAAAGGGTGGAATCAAAAACAAGGCCACCAAAATGGAAGCGGTTAACGCAAAGGTTTTGGTAAAGGCCAATGGCCGGAATAATTTGCCTTCGGCACCAATCATGGTAAACACAGGGATGAAACTGATAATGGTGGTCATTACTGCGGTTACGATAGCTCCAGATACTTCAGCGGTAGCGTTGTACACCACTGTATTTATAGATTCTTTTCCATCGTCCTCATCCAAATGCCTGATGATGTTTTCTGAAAGTATGACCCCAACATCCACCATGGTTCCAATAGCAATCGCAATTCCAGAAAGCGCCACGATATTAGCATCAACATTAAAGAGTTTCATGGCGATAAATACCATTAATACGGCGACGGGTAATAGGCCGGAAATTAAAATGGATGCCCGAAGATTGAATACCATAATGATAATCACCAAAATGGTAATTAAAACCTCTAAAGTTAAGGCTTCATTTAAGGTGCCTAAGGTTTCTTGAATGAGTTCGGAACGATCATAAAAAGGTACTACGGTTAGTTGTGATGTTCTTCCGTCCTTTAGTATTTTAGACGGCAATCCAGTGCTTAATTCACTGATTTTTTCTTTAACGTTGTTAATCACTTCCATCGGATTGGCACCATAACGCGCCACAACTACACCTCCAACAACTTCTGCACCTTCTTTATCCAATATGCCTCTTCGAGCTGCAGGCCCTAAAGCTACTTTAGCAATATCCTTAATTTTGATTGCCGTGAAATCTTCTGAAGTCACCACAGCATTTTCAATATCTGAAATGGATTTCACATAGCCCAAACCGCGTACTAAATATTCCGCTTTATTGATTTCCAAGGTTTGTGCACCAATGTCCTTATTACTTTCCTTTACAGCTTTTACAACTTGGTTCAATCCAATATTGTATTGGCGCATGAGTTCTGGGTTCACATCAATTTGATATTCCTGAACATAGCCACCAATTGAAGCGACCTCGGAAACCCCACTTGCCGAAGACAAAGCATATTTTACATAGTAGTCTTGAACACTTCGCAACTCATGTAAATCCCAGCCACCTGTAACGTTTCCGTTTTCATCGCGCCCCTCTAAGGTGTACCAATAAATTTGCCCCAAGCCCGTAGCGTCTGGCCCTAAAGCAGGATTAACACCCTCCGGTAATAAACCACTTGGTAAGGAGTTGAGTTTTTCAAGAATCCGACTTCGGCTCCAATAGAACTCAATATCTTCTTCAAAAATGATATAGATGCTCGAAAAACCAAACATAGACGAACTTCTGATGGTTTTCACCCCAGGAATTCCCAGCAATGTTGTGGTTAAGGGATAGGTAATTTGGTCTTCAATATCTTGAGGCGAAATCCCGTCCCATCTGGTAAAAACAATTTGCTGATTTTCTCCAATATCCGGAATGGCATCTACCGCAACTGGGTTGCTAGGCAAAAATCCAGTATTCCAATTAAAAGGGGCATTTACTGTTCCCCAACCTATAAAAAGGGCGAGTAACAAAACGGCTACGAGTTTATTCTCGATAAGGAATTTGATCGCTTTATTAAGCATAAAAATTGATAATTAAACAGTTAGACATTGGTGTTAAGAAAACACCGAATACAACAAATTATCCGTATAACATTACAGCCATAGGATAACACGGTTTTCTGTTTAAAATCAAATTAAATAGGTCTCGTCAATCTTGAAGATTTGTTTTGTGACGAGTGGTGGTTTGTACTGTTCAAACGAAGATGATTTTTTATTTACATCTTCAAAAAGGTTAACATGAGCGTAAACAAATGAAGCTATAAATACTTGCTGTTCGAAAGAAATTTTATCAACGTGAAGTTGTAATTCATCCTGACCTTCAACTACGGTTTGTTCGTTTTTACAGCAATCCTTTTTAGTAATAGCACATCCTTCGGTAGAAGGTTTTTCCATTTCCATGCCGCATCCTTTTACTTTATGGAATATGGCAGTTTCCACCAAAGTATCTCCACAATAATGCATATTAAGGGTAAAGGACATTGTAGAGAACAACACTACAAAGGCCATTGCAAAAGACGCTATTTTATGGAACACTTTATTCATACCGGTTACAAAAATACAAAATTTTTAAAAAAGGCAGTATACAATTAACACGAGTTTAAGTATCTCAATAGGTTTACAAGCTATTCAGATGAGCCATTACAAATAAATAAATAAATGCAAATCCTGGTATTTATTATTACTCGGTAATTAGCTAAAAACATTTAATCCATATAATCCTGCCATTGGATTAAAATATATTTTTCGATGTTATTTTCATTTTTTCTTAAAAAACCATATTCATAAACAAAAAGATAAACATCGCCTTTGTGGTTTTTCCAATAATGGGTAAAAAATTTAGGGTTAAACCCTTGATTTTGTAAAACCTGGGCCCGCACCGTCGCTTTTCCTGCTTTATTATAGGATTTTAAAATACGCCTATTGCGTTTTAACTGATTGTCTACCTTGTTGTAAAAGCGTGGTGCTTCTTCTTGAGCACGTTTGTAATGGTAAGAGCTTTTACAGTGTACATCGCAGAATTTTTTATCAGACCTCCCTTGAATTTCCTTAGCGCATGTTAGGCATTTTATTGTTTTCATATAAATGAGTTAGTCGAATATTACACGTATAATATTCGTTTAATATACTTATAAATTAAATATTAAAAGTATTTTTAAGAAAAAACTTATGACCATTATAACCCTAAAACCTATTTGGAAGAAGGAAATACAATACATTCTAATTAACTTTAAGGATAATAAACAAGTTGCGAACTGTGTGAAATCTTTTCCCAATGTAAATTATAGCAAAACCCATAATACGTATTACCTGCCTTACCATAAAAATGCCATTTCAGAATTGTTCAACTATTTTAGAACACAAAAGTGGTTTGTTGACTATAGTGCCTTTAAGTCGATATCAAAATCTATAGAAAAGACGAGTCAAAAAAAGACAACTATCATTTCCAAATTGCCTGTTTTAAACTTTGAGCAAAAAACAGAAATGGACAAATTTAAAAGGTGGTTGGAGCAAAAACGCTTTAGTCTAAACACAGTTAACACCTATGTTGAAGTAACGGTATTATTTATACGGTACATGAATTTAAAGCAAATAAGTAGTCTTTCCACTAGAAGTATCGAACAATTTAATTATGATTTTATCTTCAAATCGAGAAAATCTGTTTCTTATCAAAATCAATGTATTAGCGGCATTAAACATTTTTTTTCTTTTAAAAATATTGATGTAGAATCACTGGATATACAACGCCCTGATAAGGACAAAAAGTTGCCAACCGTATTTAGTAAGAACGAAATAAAAAGTTTACTTGACAATACCAAAAACATTAAACATAAAACACTTTTAAGTCTCATATATTCGGCAGGTCTTAGAATTGGAGAGGCACTTTCGCTAAAACCAGAAGACATAAATTATCAGCGAAATTTAATACACATTAAAGCTGCAAAAGGCAGAAAGGACCGATACACATTACTCTCGAACTCTTTAATACCATTACTTACTACATACACCAATCACTATAAACCCAAAGTTTACTTATTTGAAGGACGCGATGGAGCGCCTTATACCCAAGTCAGTGCGCGACAGGTTTTAAAAAAATCCCTACTAAAAGCTCAACTACAAAAACATGCCACGTTACATACCTTACGACATAGTTTTGCCACACATTTATTGGAAAGTGGAACGGATATAAGGTATATTCAGGAACTACTGGGTCATAACAGTCCAAAAACCACAATGATCTATACCCATGTTACCACAACCAATTTAAAAGACATTAAGAATCCCCTCGACACATTATAAGAATTTTATTATATTGCAATGAAGAACTTAAAATAATAACAATGGAAATTTTATTAAAAATACATCGTTATCCCGCCGTAATGGAATATTATGATGCATTTAATAACCCATATAAATAAGTTGTGTTTAATTTAAAACAACCGAACATGGAAGAGAAAGACGAAAATTATAAAGAAATAAATATATATCAAGATTTAACAGACGGATTACAAAATGCTGTATTTCAAGAAGATAAATATAAAGAAGTGAAAGATTATGCGAAAGAAAAATTAATAGAATTTCAATTAGAGAATAAAACCAAACTACCTATTATGTTTATGCATAAAGTACCTAAATTTGAAAGAATGGAATCATTACCTAATGGTCAGTTACAAGCAAAGAAATGTTTGGATTTTTTAGACGAACTGAACGAAGGCTTGTTGGAGATTTGGAACAAATAAGACCTAAAAGTTTAATTTTGGCTAAATATACATTTATACAATCATCATCAAAGTTTGTAAAATTCTGACCCTCTAAAGAAGTAAACATTTGGTCGAGTTCTTTTAAGTCCTTTTCTTTAAGGCTATGGTAAAGAAACTCTTTAATAGCATCGGCATTGGCTATCTCGTTTTTTTTTGGTTCTATTTCGGATTTTAAAGACATAACTTTTTACTGACCTTAGCAGAGCGCAACTGTTGCGTGCGACTGACAAAAAATACGATGTTAAAAACAACACCTATGAATGAACAAAACATTTTAGACGCTATAAGCGATTTAGTTTCTGTAACGGAACAATTAAAAACAGAAGTAAAAAACCTAAAAAAATCTAACAAAGATTTATCAGGTAAATTAAGATTGTTAAACAGTAATATAGAAAACAGGTTATAACTTAGAGTTATCTTTAACTAATGTTTCTGTTACTCGTATAATTTGACTAATATCAGAAACACTATAACCTTTTAATAACTTAACAATTGTAATTGCTACGTTAATGTGTTTTTTACTTCTTAATTCTTTTACATCTTTGGAAACAATTAATTCTTCCGACATTGAATAAAAACTAAACACAACATCGTATAAAATTAATGCGCTGTTGCAAATTAACGATTAGCGACCTTATTTTTTGGTTGGCGCACTAATCTTATACCAACCGTTACCACCAATTTGAAAAAAATTCAAGCCTATGTTCAATTTTTTAAAAAAAGGAAAAGAATTTAACCGATTAGCAAAAGCCTTCAACGGAATTAATGTTATGGTTCAAGACGTCTATCCACAAATTCAGCAAAATCCAAGTCGTTCCGAATTTGGAGAAACATTACTTGCAATTGCATTTATCGCATCTAAAGGTGTAGATGACAGAATTGAAGAAGGAAATATAGCTATCGATGCGAAAATTATAGTTCCAACAATTCAAAGAGGTTTTATAACAATAATGTATGCTTATCAACAAACAGTCGGAAAATTACATATTATGGCGGAACAACTCGAAATGTCTAATATCGTTCAAGAAGTTTTAGACAAAGGTCCAGCATATTATAAAATTGAAAAAACTATTCCACCACAACTAATTGATAATATTTAAAATATGATTTGGATTTTACTAATAATCGGAATTATTGGCTTTGTTCTATATAATTTTTTTCGTGATAAAGACCAAATGCTAAAACGCCAAGTTGATATGCAAGGCGGAATGGCTAAAAAATATGAATTTCTTGTTGGCAAGCTAACTCAAGAACCAAGCGCAAAAGTTGTAAAAGTTACGCGAGACCAAATCCATATTCGAGCAGAAGGACAAACAACTGCAACAAATTTCATTATTACAGAAACCTTCAATAAAACCGAAATTGAATGGGTTGGTCAAATGGCAATGTTAGGGAAACATAATCACAAATGGACTTATCCACATAACTATCCACAACAAAAAATGCTCGATGAAATCGGAGAATATATGGAGTGGAAATCAAATCAAATGTTTAACTAATAAATTAAAAAATGGGACTATTCGACATTTTCAAATCAAAAAAAGAAATTAAAGATGCTTTAAACGACCCTTCAAATCCATTAAACAATCAGAGCTACGAACCGGCTAAAAACAAATCAAAATATACAGAAACACCATTTGGAAATTTTACCATTGAGGATAGAGTATTTATGATTGCAAAAGGCGGAATTGTAGAATTAAAACAAGCATATAAAGATTTAACTGACGAAGGTAAATTTGAAGTTATTCTGTTCAATTCAACAATAGCAATGTGGTATTATTCAAAAAATAATCCTGACAATCCAATAAACAATCCAAAATATATAATGAAGATTGTTGACCAAGCACGAACTTATAACATTCCGACAGCTGAAAACGAACTGATGGGTTTTATTGTCAGCCGATTGGGTTTCTACGCTAATGAATTTAATCAACTTTCAGAACCTGAAAATGTACCAAGTAAAATATTTTCGTGCTTTTATGAACATCCTTTGTCAAGTCCAGAACCAAGTTTTGATTTAGGCGAAATTTTTCAATTTAAAATGGCGTTGGGAATTATGATAAAATGGGTAAAGGAAAACACAAACAACATCGGATAAAAAAACTGGTGGTAACAACGTATATAGCTCATAGCTAATCAGTTGCTTAAACGAAGTTAAGGCATATTTGCCAGTCCGCCAAATTTTTTAATTTGGCTTATTGAGAAAAAGGTAATAAGAAAATTAAAAAATTTGGCTCGTGCTTAATCCGAAAATAATTTCATAATTTGCACGCTACGAGCCATATACAAGACCGTTGTAAACAATTAAAAACAATACATTTATGAACAAACATTCAAGTCCAACAGAAAAGCACGAAATCGAATTACAGAGGTTTATAAATAAATATAAAGACAAAACCTATGACGATATGCACTATATGGTATTAGAAATAAAATCAAGTAGCATTTCGGAATTTGAATACCGCCTTAAAGATGCTTTGCTTAATGATATCTCAAAAATGTCATTCGGTCCTTTATGTTCGATTGGTATTGTTGTATCAAGGTTAATAGACAACAATACAATGGCAAAAAATGAACTTAAACAGATTTACAGTAAGATTCAAGAAGCGAAACAAAGGATTTAGTTTCTTTCAAGTATTCTCTTAACTGTTCTTCATTCAGGTTTAACGGATTTGACAAACTATTGACTACTTTATTGTATTCGATTTTAGTAATTAAGTTAGGAATTAAAAACTTAATCTCATTTGATGAACACTCAATGTCATGTCTGATTTTATTTAAATCGTCTTGGAAAACCGAGTTATTGTCTGACATAAAAAAACTGTTTACAACACCGTATAAAAATAATGCGCCATACGATGCTTAATTAATGGATAGTGACTTTCTTTTCATTGGCGCACTATCCTTATACCAACCGTTGTGTGTCATTTAAGACACGTTAATAATAAAATTTTGAACTATGAAAATAACAAAACAAAAGAAGAACTCGAAAAATTACACAGAGTTACGATGTCTTTCTTGAAAGCTCTTCCTCAATCGCATCGTTCATCGCTTCTACAAGGGAAATTCTTGTCGGTTGACCTGAATTTTCTCGCTTTTCTGAACGCTTTAATATACGCTGACAAAGAACTTCAATCTCTTTAATGTCATTTAATTGTTGACTTATATAAAATAAATCGTGTTTTTCTTTAATTTTCATTTCTTCAATAGCTAGACAAATACCTTTAAATTCATCTTCTGACAGATTTAAAAGTTGTTTCGCTTTATTTAATTTTTTTAATACTAAATCCATAACGAATGTAATTAGACGAATTTATTTGTAAATCGCAATGCTTCCTAATGAATCTTGCGACTGATTTTAGCGACAGTAATGAAAAAGAACTTATAACACTTAAATTCACGTTTATAATGTGTTCTAAAAGGAATCCAATTATCTGAATTGAAAACTGATTTAATAAAATTATAAACCGACTTAAACATAATAAAACGTCACACAACACCGTATAAAAATAATGCGCCATACGATGCTTAATTAATGGATAGTGACTTTCTTTTCATTGGCGCACTATCCTTATACCAACCGTTGTAATTAATTTAAACCAACCCAAATGAAAAGAAACGAATTTCAAGTTTTTTGCGATCAATTCATAGATTTAGATTTCGGACAATTACAGTCCGTATTCGACAATGCTAAAATTAAAGATGCTACGAAAAGAAATGCCCTTAAGTACTTAGTATTAGGTGGGCGTGACTATTCCAATAGCGAGAGAAAATTAGCGCAAGACATCGGACAGTACTTTATCGACCACGAAAGCCAGAATAAAGAGTACTATCAAGACCGTCTGAAAAAGATTGTAAAGACGATAAAAGGTTAGACAATAATTCGTTTAGTTTCTCAGGGTCTTTAACCACAATATTAAAAAATTGCTCGTCACTGACAATATAAGTCTCTGACTGAAAGATTTTTTTAATTACTCTAGGGAGAGCTCCTTTTATTAGATCTATTTCTTGAACACACTCTGATTTTACAATAGACATGGTAAATGGGATTTAAACTAATTACAACACCGTATAAAAATAATGCGCCATACGATGCTTAGTTAATGGATAGTGACTTTCTTTTCATTGGCGCACTATCCTTATACCAACCGTTGTAGCAAATTTAAACAGAACACCAATGGATAGAATAAAACAATTAGCATCTGCTATTAAAGACAAAGAAATGACAAAGTTAGAAACAGACATGAAATACAATTCATTTTACTCGGAATCTGACAAGAGAATCATAATGACACTTTTAGGCGGATTAGATTCAAGAGAAATCGGAAACCACGAATTAGAAAACGCATCTAAATTAGCCGCCGAATTATCTAGTCTTTACAAAGACAATCCTGAGCTTAACGACTACTATATGAGAAGGAGTCAAACTCTTTTAAAGCGAAAGAAAGACAATTAAGAATGCTTAAAAACCTTTCCTTGTCTTCAATGTCTTTTATAGCCTCTCTGTAATTTAATTCATTGTTGTCAAATAATTTTTGAGCCGAAAACATCTTTTGAATAACAGGACTGATTAAACCAGTGCATTTATCTAATTCAAAACATGACTTAAAGAACAACTCGTTTTCTTTATCTTTATACTCCATAATAAAAACTTGCTACAACACCGTATAAAAATAATGCGCCATACGATGCTTAGTTAATGGATAGTGACTTTCTTTTCATTGGCGCACTATCCTTATACCAACCGTTGTACAATATTTAAAAACAGAACATTAAATGAATAAACATTTTGAAAACAATGATTTAGACGTAACATACTCACGATGGAACGTTGGAAACGGAACTGAATACGTTTTACCACCTTTGTCATTAGACAAAAAACTAATGATTTTAAAAATTAAAGACGGAGAATATACCAGAATTGATTTCAAACTATTTGAGTTTAATGACCTGTTGATTTTTCACGATTTGTTGTCTGACCAGAAATATGGTTTTGACATAGACGATATAGCTCTTGATAAAATTTATCTTCGTGTCCAAAACGGGAAAGGTGTTGAATGGAAAAGGCTGTCGATAGAATCAATAGATGATTTGCTAAAACATTTTCATTGAATTTTGGACTATCCAAAACATCAATAAGAGTTTTCAAAACATCTTTTGGCTCATAAAACGCTTTGACCTCTGACTTTTCTTTGTTTGACCACAAAAAACGAACATCTTTAGGTTCTTTATTGAATAACTTATCAAAATCTACATCTGACATTATAAACTGATTTAAAAAAACATTGTACAACATCGTATAAAATTAATGCGCTGTTGCAAATTAACGATTAGCGACCTTATTTTTTGGTTGGCGCACTAATCTTATACCAACCGTTGTAAAACATTATGAAGAAACTTCTGTACATTTTATTTATGACCTTGATTCTTTCGAATTGTGATTATAATGAAAAATTAGCAAGCGTTTATATACAGAAGATTCATAATAGTGAAAAAGTAATCTATAAATACACATATAGCGGAAATTATGATAGTCACAGAAGTGGAACTGTGATTCTCGATTCAACATCAAATTTTACATCAAAAAAAAGTTATGAAGTTGAAACTGGACTCATTACAGAAATTGATTCAAACAATGTTATTAAATCCCTTGATTTATCGCTAAACAATGGAAATTCAGACAATGGTTATATAAAAACAGAAAACAAAAACTATGAAGATATAAATGTCAACATAAAATATTACCAGAATAAATCTGGTTGGAATGAAAAACATTTATACTATTTTGATAAAGTAAAAGAAAGTAAATACCAGCTTACTTTTTACGGAATCGAAAGAAAACACGGAAACTTACAAACCGACACACTAACTATTCAAAAAGGCGGAATTTGGATTAGAGAAACAGATGGAATAGTAGATTATTTGCAATTCTTTAGACTAAAAGAAAATGAAAAAGACAATCGACCTGAATATAGTAGCATAAATTTTGAATTTTACCCTAAAGAGAAAATGTATGTAAATGAATTGTCTGATTACGGATTTTTTAAAAGAATAAATTTAACGGAACAAAATAAATAACGTTTTACAACAAAGAACTGAGTTAAAAAACAAGCAATTTTAAGCTAAACTAGAAACAAAGTTCTCTTAAAAAGACAACTCCTTTCACTATGGCATAACCTTGTTTTCGCAAATTATTCCTTGTTCAATCAACCCTAGTTTTACACTTTTTCATTTAAGCTACCATTCTATATATTAATGCCATACTTTCGGGCTCTGTTGTATTTGCTAAATGAGGTGCTTAAAACATGTAGAAAACCAAGTATAATTATTTAAACACGTTGTATAAAACAATAATTTATTGAATTTACACATAACAACACTAAAATATTATCACTTCACATTTGCTGCAAAAAGAATTTTGCACTCTTATTTGCACCCCAAAACCCCTTTAAAATGGGGAATTAAATAACAAAACCATTAAAAACCCATGGAGCAAAAACAGCGTGATATTTTTTTATCATCTTTTTATCACGATAATTATCACTTTTATATTATTTTCTTTTTTTAGAATCTTTTCTTTAACGAATCTGGAATTGTTAATGGTTTTTCAAACTGATATATGTATTTTTCGAATTTTTCAAAGTCAAATTGGGGTGTTGAGCTTGAACCATCCGCAAATTGAAAAACACTAGAACAATCCGAATTTAAATTAGCCACTCTTAAAAGATCAAATAATACTTTATCAAATTCTTTTACCAAGTTTTCCGGCAAATGTTGTTCGATTTTTTTTAGCGTTCCCATGTAATTATCAAGATCGGTTTGGGTTTCAATTTTTGTTCCAGAACGCTTTTTGGAATACATCCAAACAATGAGTTTTAAAAAGCCCGTAGAGTTAATAAAAGATTTTTTTTCATCTCTGACCATTTCATTTTTGCACAACGATCCATCAAAATAATTGGATAACAATTCCCGTATATATTTAGAAACTGTTTGCTGTTTTATTTCCGCCTTGGTTTTTAATTTTGCTTTTAGTTCGTCAGGCAACTTTAGGTTAATTGAAGCTGTTCTTGTGGGTTTATTCATGGTTTTTATTTATGATTTGATTTCAAAAACCATTTATGGTCTCTTTAATCACATTATTTATGGTCTGTCTTAACGTTAAAAACTGTTTTTAGCAGAAATTCATCAGCTTCCTTTTCTGTTAACAATAATTGTTTTTTTATTGGCTTCTTTGTTTCACGCTCTTTTTCATTATCATTTTTCTCAATACTTCTTATTAAGCTGTGATGAATCGATTTATTAAATGGAAATGCACTTTTGTGCTTTGATAAAACATCAATCAAATTGGTGGTCTTGGTGTTTTTGAAATTAAACTGGAATTTTTGATTGAGTTTTATCAAATGGTCATCTAGAGCCCTGCACTGATACTCGAAAAATATTTTTTTATTTTTGGAGGTTTTGGGCATGCAACTGTCAAAATTCTCAAGTAGCCTTTTATAGGCAAAAATCCATGCCTTCACATTTGAGAGGTACTTATCAAACAAAAACCGAAAAGATTCACGTCCAAGTCGATCTTTCATTTCCAAAAGCTGAAAAAGATTGCCTTCTAAAACATTGTCTTTTTTATATATTTCTAAAGCGTTTGTCGGTATCCGAAGCGAACGGATATCTTCGTTTGTCTTTATTATTCCAATATCCTCAAAAAACCGATACTCCATTAACATCTTTTTGGTTTCTGCAGATAAATTGGGAAACAGCGCTTTTGGGAAATAAAATACAGATGGCATATATATGCGCTTTAATAGCGCTTCCATTTCCTTAGTTGCTTCCATATCTTTTACTTTAAATAAATTGAATAATCTTTAGGCAGTTCTGCATCAATATCCCTTAAATACTTTTCAAGGGAAGACATGGTAGCATGTCCAGTAATTTGCATTAAAACACTCTTGGCCGCAAAAGGGGATGTTTCTTCGACTAATGATCGATATAGCTTTGTTATGAAAGTATGCCTAAAACTATATAGTCCATAATTTTTATCCAAACCAAAATGCTCTTTGACCACCTTCCTGAATCGCTTACTAAAATATCCGCTCCTACTGCCTAGTGTAGCCTCCCAATTACCTCCTATTCCATCGGGAGTAAACAAAAACAAGCTTCCATCCATATCGGATAGGTCTTTCAGTTCTTTCAACAGTAAATCCGGGATTAGCTTGGTTTTTAAGGTCTTGTTTTTGGCCTTGAACTGGAGTGTTTTAGAATTTAAATCGATATCCTTTACCCGTAACCTGCAGACCTCTATGGGCCTCAGGAAATTATAGGACACGAACTTGATATAGAGAAGCAAAAGTGGGTCTTTTTCTTCGAGATATTCAAAAATATCTTGATGTTGCTTTTCCGTATATGTTTTATTGCGCTTCGGATTGGTCTTTAACGTATTAATGCTTTTAACAAAATTTTTATCTATGATATCGTTGTCCTCCAATACCTGGAATATACTGCTCAAACAAGTTCTGTAATTGTTCCTGTTTCTAGGTGACGTCCGCAACTGTACGTCGTTTAAAAACCCTGACACCAATTTTTTACCTACTTTATCAATGGTTTCAGTTTCTTTGGAATGCTCGGTCAACCATTTTTCAAACAATTCGCAACGGCTTTTGTAATCAACCAAGGTTCGTTCCCCAACCACATTTGTTTTTAACCTCAGGGCGTATTCCAAAGCCTCCTTTGGGGTTAATTTCTGTTTTCCATCCTCTAGCACAGATGTTTCTTCCGACATCTTTACCGCTTTTACTTCATTATTTGTGTTTTTGGGTTTTTCAATAGCGTTTTCGGTGGATTGGCCACTATACTTTTCAAGCAACCAAGTGTTGTCTTCAAAAGGGTTATACCCTTGTTGGAGCAATTTAAGTAGCCGCTTTCTATACAATCTCAATAAAAAATACCGGGACTCTTTGGTTTTATATCGGTTGGTCTTTCCGTAGATGTTTTTCATCCGTTTCAATTTTCCCGTTTTCGGATTTACAAATGAAAAATAGACATACCAACGTTTTGAAAGATCGCCGTCAGCATCGTAAATTTTGGGAGTGGAAAATAAGGTTTTGTGTTCTAAATCGTGTTCCAAATCGTGTTCATTTTCGACATCGAAGGTAATGAAATTGTATATAGATTGCATAAAAAAACGGTTTAGAGTGAACTAAACCGTTTGTTTTAGAGGACTTTCTCTTTGTAGCGGGAACTGGACTCGAACCAGTGACCTTCGGGTTATGAGCCCGACGAGCTACCTACTGCTCTATCCCGCGATATAATCCAAAAAATGATTGTCTTAGCTTTTAACTTTCGGTTCATAATGCCGACCTAATCATTTCGGACTGCAAATATACAACCCTTTTTAATTTTAGCAAACATAAAAATCAAAAATATTATTGACCGATGCTATCTGCCTGAAAATGTATTAATTCCGAATTTGAAAATTGTACAGAGACTTGAATGGGATTACAACACACCTCGCAATCTTCTATATATTTTTGGTTTGCGATTGAGCTATCCAATAACATTGAGATGTTTTCCCAGCAATGCGGGCATGTAAAATAATGTTCTTTCATACAAAACAGAAACTAAAAAAAATAGATAACAATAACTTGCTATCTATTTTACTAATTTATGAAACAAACTTTACTCTAACTAATCTTTTTCAATATCCATTGTAGCTGTTGCATTCTGTAATTCTAAATGCATTAAACTCGGTGGATTCTTTCCGGAAACACTTATGTACTCTTTATTTAAATTATTATCGCTTACCATAAATGTATTCAACTTTGTTAAGTTCATAAACTCCATTGGCAAATCGCCTGAAAATTTATTGCTCGACAATAGTAATTCTTGTAACTGGGTTAATTGTGCTATCTCAACTGGTATTTCGCCATCCATTCTATTGTCCATAACACTTAGCTTTTCTAATTTTGACAAAGCGTAAATTTGGTTAGGAATCGTTCCCGTTAAAAAATTGCTTCCCAATAAAAGCTCTTTTAAGTTGGTTAAACCCATCAGCTCCATTGGGATATTTCCTGTGAGCTTATTGCTGTATAATTTTAATGATTCCAATTTTTTCAGGCTTCCAAGTTCTGATGGTATTTCGCCTTCAAAATTATTCATAAACAATTCTAAAGAAGTCAGTGCTTTTAAATTCGCTAATTCGGATGGAATCTTTCCCGTTAATTTATTAAACCCAAAATTTAACTTTCTCAAAGAAACAAGGTTTCCGATTTCTTTCGGTAAATTTCCTTGAAGGTTGTTAAATGGTAAATTAAGTTCTACAATTTTTTCGTTCTCAATAGTTACACCATACCACGAATCAATAGATGCATTCAGATCCCACGAAGAGTTCCATTCGCTGCCATTTGTTGAATTATATAAGGCTATTAGTGCGTCTTTTTCGTTTGAGGAAATGTTGGCAAAAGAATATGCCGACACAAGAAAGCATGCAACTATTAATTTTAAAGTCTTCATCTTAAATAGATTTGGGATTAATTCACTTACGAAAATAGGTGTTTAATGGATTAAATACTATTTTAATCGATGAAATGCATTAAATTTTAACATATCTCAATCGGCAAACTGCTCGATCTCAAGCTGGATATTTTCCCATTTTTGCATAAAACCCTCTAAATCAGATTTCTTTTTCTGATAATTATCAAAGAAATTGGGTTGAGATGTCACTTCTTCGTAATTAATTTCGAGCGATTGGTCAATAGCTTTTATCTCGCGTTCCAATTGATTAATCTTCGACTCGACATTGCTCAATTTATTATTTAAAGACTTTAGCTTTTTCTGGTCTTCATAAGATTGTTGTTTTTTTACTTTAGGCGTTTCCTTAACAACAGTGCGCTTTTCAACTTCACGCAAACTCTCAACTTTACGCTGATCTAAATAATAATCGATATCGCCTAAATATTCTCTTATTTTATGGTCTTTAAATTCGTAAACCTTATTGGTTAAACCCTGTAAAAAGTCTCGATCGTGCGAAACAAGAATCAAAGTACCTTCAAATCGTTTCAAAGCTTCTTTCAACACATTCTTAGATTTAATATCTAAGTGGTTTGTAGGCTCATCCATGATTAAAACATTAAAAGGCTGCAACATTAATTTAGCCAATGCCAAACGGTTGCGTTCGCCCCCAGAAAGCACGCGCACGTACTTATCTACCTCATCGCCCCTAAATAAAAACGAGCCCAAAATATCGCGCACTTTGCTTCTATTGGTTTCGTTTGCAGCATCAACCATGGTATCGTGCACCGTTTTACCTCCGTCTAAATACTCCGCTTGGTTTTGAGCGAAATAGCCAATTTGTACATTATGGCCCAACTTTAAATAACCGTTGTATTTAATATCGCCAACAATAATTTTTGCAAGTGTCGATTTACCTTGTCCGTTTTGTCCAACAAATGCTGTTTTGCTATCGCGCTCAATAAGTAAATCTATATCTTTTAAAACTTGGTTGTCGCCGTAATTTTTCGAAACACCTTCAGCTTCAACCACCACTTTACCAGGGGTAATCGATACCGGAAAATTAAGTGTCATCACACTATTATCATCTTCATCAACTTCAATCCTATCAATTTTATCAAGCTTTTTTATAAGAGATTGCGCCATGGTGGCTTTTGAGGCTTTGGCCCTGAATTTCTCGATAAGTTTCTCGGTTTGCTCAATTTGTTTTTGCTGATTTTTTTGGGATGCCAATTGTTGGGTCCTCAATTCTTCACGCAACACCAAATACTTGGTATAAGGTTTCGGATAATCGTAAATTCTACCTAACGAAATTTCAATGGTTCGGTTGGTTACATTATCCAGAAACATTTTATCGTGCGACACAATAACCACAGCGCCAGGGTAGTTTTTTAAAAAACCTTCAAGCCAGATAATAGATTCAATATCCAAGTGGTTTGTGGGCTCATCTAATAATAATATATCATTATTCTGAAGCAGGAGCTTTGCGAGTTCGATACGCATGCGCCAACCGCCAGAAAAGGTATCGGTAAGCATATTAAAATCTTCGCGCTTAAAACCCAAACCCTGTAAAATCTTTTCGGTATCGCCTTGGTAGTTGTAACCGCCCAAAATTTCATATTGATGCTGCAGCTCGTTAATATCAACCATAAGTTGGTGGTAGCCTTCACTTTCATAATCGGTACGCTCTGCCATTTGGGTGTTTACCGTTTCCATGTTGGCTTCCAGTTCTTTAATTTCGGTAAATGCTTCGTAAGCTTCCTCAAGCACCGTTCTTCCAAAAACAAAATCAATGTCCTGCTTTAAAAAACCTATTTTAAGTTCTTTATCGGCCGCAATCTGCCCAGAATCGGGTTCCATTTCTTTCGATAAAATTTTTAGCATCGTCGATTTACCGGCGCCGTTTTTTCCAATAAGACCTACCCTGTCGCCATTACCAAGTTTAAAAGTAATGTCTTCAAATAGGTATTCGCCTTGAAACGAAATCGATAAATTATGAATGTTCATCATAGAAATGTAACTTATATTACTAACTCTTTATTATTAAAGTTTATTTTTGCACCAGATTCCCGCTTTCGAGAGAATGACAATTTTAAAAAGTAAATCTCCACAAAAGGTAGAGAAATGATTTTTTCGATTGCGAATGCAAAAGTACATTAAAATATATGTTTAAAAAAGGAACAAAATTATATAGCATTTTTACTGGCTCTTGCCCTAAATGTCACGAAGAATCTATGTTTAAAAACAAGAATCCGTACATACTTACCGAGGCTTTAAGCATGCACGAAAATTGCTCGAATTGTGGCACCAAATACAAAATGGAACCGTCATTTTTCTACGGCTCCATGTATGTAAGTTATGCCGTTGGTATCGCGTTTGCAACCGCAGCTTTTGTCATTTCGTTTTTTGTTTTCAATGCCAGCATACATACCGTTTTTATCTCCATAATAGCAACACTCATTGTTTTTATGCCTGTTATTTTAAGGGTTTCCAGAAATATTTGGATTAACCTTTTTATTCATTACGACAAAAATTTGGCTAAAAAATAATGTCTTTTTGGGCGTTACCACAACCCTTCGACTGCGCTCAGGGCAAGTGGTCGGGCTATCCGCTACAAATCCTCGCTCCTGCGTCGCTGTGGGCTTTCCACTACTATCCCTAACGCAAAACCTCAACTCAAATTGGTAAAACGTTTAATATCAACTTCATTATCCAAAGGCACATCGTTTTCAATAAAATTATAAAGCTGATGCGCCACATAAGGACCAATCATAACCCCGCGGGTGCCCAATCCGTTTAGCACATACATGTTTTTATGTATAGCATGTTGCCCCACTAAAGGCCGCCTATCCTTTACCGTTGGCCGTATGCCAGCAACTTGATTAACCACTTTAAACGAACAATTAATATGTTTTTTAAGTTTGGGTAACAACTCGTTCTTGGCTTTCTCCGTGGTTTTATTTGTGGTATCCTCCCACTCGTAAGTGGCGCCAACAATATACAAATCATCTTTCAGCGGAATTAAAAACACACCGGCTTTCAACACAAAATCAATCTTTAAGTCCGGAGCTTCAATTATTAACAGTTCGCCTTTTGTTGGCACTAAGGGCAATGTATTAAAAAAAGGATTTTTAACAACTCCAAAACCTTCGGCGAATACAATGTGTTTTGCTTTTATGTTTTGGTATGCCATACCATTTTCTAAAAGTTCAACAGCCTCATAATTAAAAGCTTCTTCAAAAAACAAGTTCTCTTTTATCAGCTGTTTTTTATAAGCATCTATTAAACACTTTACGTCAATTCTACCCGTTCGCAATACTTTACCAAAACCAAAAGGCGCATCAATGGCGTCATTTTCGTTTTTAATAATGTTTGTTGATAGATACTCGGCCAGCTGTGGTTTATCGGATGCTGCGAACCAATCGTTTTGCTCTTCAAGCGATGCGAATTTCCGATATACCGGAATTTTATAATCCAATTTAACGTTTAGGCTTCGCTCCAAATTGGCATATATGGGTAATGCCATTTGCAATTGTTCTTTGCTTTTCCAAACCGGTGTGAAGCGCTTTAACACGATTGCATTGTACAGACCGCCAGCAACCACAGACGATTGCTGCGATTTATCATCAAAAACTACAAATGTTTTGTTATTGGCTTTTAACTGCTCGCAAAAACCAATGCCCGCCAACCCGATACCGACTATAATGTAATCTACTTGCATAAGTTGCGAAGATACTCAGAAAATGGATTCCAATCTTTAAAGGAATAACAAAAAAAAGACTGTCTTTTCAGGCAGCCTCATTTTTATGATATTATATTTTGTGCGACTTAGTACGTCCACATATCTAATTCGAAATCTCGAATTTTATCTTTAATACGATCAGATTCCAATAATTGCATCAATGCATTTTCAGATACATATTCGCTAATTTTTCTATCACCTTGAACATTTTCTTCTTTATAAATATATCCGTGAAAACGTCTCGAATTCAATATATGATCGAAAGAAAAAGGAATGGAGCTGTTCTCGTTGTTAAACGATTTTGCCTCGTGCAGCACTTCTCTCGCATCTGGGAAAAACACCCAAAAAAGAGGTACTAAATCTGGCTCGTCGGTATCAATAAAATTCACATCGGGTGCCACTGGTGCGATTCCCAATAAACGATATTTCATTTCAGATTGACGTTTATCAAAATACCAAAGTCCTTTAATATGATACTCTTTAATATCAGCAGCTGTTATATCACGTCTGTTGATATATTCAGGCGATAACTCCTCACCAGCATTAATTTGTTCGATACCCAATTCGGTAGTATCAATCATGGTTAAGGCCGCTTCAATATCCTTTAAAGTTCTCTTAGTTGTAAAATACGAATCATCGTAAATGTTTTTTATTTTTCCATCCTTTACGCTTTTCATAAGTACGTCGTATAACGAGCGTCTATTTTTACCAATATTGTTGGTATCGATAGGGTAATACAACGGAAAATTAGAGCGCTCATCAAGAACAATCTTTTCCCAAACCATTTTAGCGAAAAGAACATCTCTATCGTCAACGTACCCATATTCCAATGGTTTATCGTTATCGACTGCTTTTTGGGCTTCTGTTCTCACCCCAATTTCCTCAGGGCTTTTAGCGTTTAATATATTGGCTTGAGCCATTACACCAGACACTGTAAAAACAGCTGTTACGGTTAATAAAAAACTTTTTAAGTTCATCTTAATTTTTATTTTACAATTTAATTATTAGGGATAATTTTAAATAAAATTATCCCTAATGGTTTTATCTAGTTTGTAAGCTCAACAAATACCGGAGATACCTTTTTTAGTATCACGCTAACACCACTGGCTTTAGCTTCAATATCGAATATTTGAACTCCAGAACCACGTTTAGCTTTACGTAAAGCACCTTTTGCCCTACTATCTAACTTGTTTCCGTTAACATTTATTGTGGGTTGCCCAGGAACTTTAAATTTAAAGCCTGTAACACGCAATGGCAATTCGAAATCGAAATCGTCAAATTTAGCACCAATAGTCGATATTTCAAGACTGTTACGTTGCATTTTTAATGCTCCATCTTCACCTCTTACCGTACCTGTTGGTTTTGGTAAATCTTTAATTCTGAATTTTGCGTTATCGCTAACTTTACCGCCATCCGGTAATGTACCGGTAACGTTAATAGTAACTTCTCTACCTTTAATTCTTGTAGCATCCATTACATAGCTACTACCAGAACCTCTTGATAAACCTTGAGCGCTTGCAGTTACTTTGTTATCAGGAATACCAGCAAATGAAATGGTCATTGGGTTTTTAACACCTCTATACACCACATTCATTTTATCTGCTGAAATGGTTGCCGCATTTGGTTTAGCAACGGTTGCGAAAGATGAGTTTACAGGAACTTCAATTTCCTCGCCATCTTGGGCAAAAATTAATTTACCCTCAATTTTATGCTCGCCTACACCACCAGTTCCTATCTTCAACTTTACTTTACCATCTTCAATAGAATATTGGTTTTCAGATAACGGTCTGCCATCTAAAGTTAATTCTACTCTAGTAGGTTTAGTAGAAGCATCTTTACGACCTAACACAATTTGTCCATCAAACTGCTCACCGTTAAAATAAGCCGATTTTGTTGTTTCCATTAATGTTGTATAGTTGGTCATGGACACCTCACTTGAAAGTGTCCCTTGTAACATGTTACCTAAAACTTCAGATTCAGTCGTTTTAATATCGGCTTGAAGCTGTGTCATTTTAGTTAAAGATGCCACTAAAGGAAAGCCTTTGTAGTGGTAATCCAACCAATCTACTTTTATACCGTCCCTGTTTATTTCTTGATCGGTATTAAACTTCTCCTTAACGTCTTTAATAACGTTTTCCATTCCTTTTTTATCCTCTAACAAAGCTACTACACCTTCTCTAAAGGTATTTATTTGGCTTAAAAACTCCTGCCCTTCTGGTTTTAGCTTATCGCCTTTAAAGAAATTTTGGTCTAGGTAATCACCTTTATCCATAATTTCATAATCGGTAGGGTCATCGACCGTAGAAGTCATTTTTGTTTTTAATTCTGATAAATACGAATCAAAATCAGTAGCCAACTTATGCAAATTTTCAGCATCGGCCTTTAAAGGCAGATACTTATCAGGCTGCTCTTCTGCCTTTAGGTTTAAACTTGCTACAAAACTATTGTTACGTGCCTCGGCGGCTTCGTTAGATTCTACAAGTCTTTCGTTCATTAATCCGAAGGCTGAAAGCACTTCTTTCGACATATTTAAAGCTAGCATCGCTATAAATATTAAATACATCAGATTAATCATTTTCTGTCGTGGTGATAAATTTCCTCCTGCCATGTCTAATTAGGTTTTTGGTTAATTATTAATTTGGGTTAACCCCCTAATTAGTTTTTGTTCATTGCAGTTAACATACCACCGTATACGCCGTTTAACGACGATAAGTTTGACGCTAAAGATTGCATTTGCTCTTTTAATTTAGCAGCATTTTCTACAGATTCTTCGTTAATAGCTGCTTGTTTATTGATGCTTTCCAACTGTACTTTGTATAAACTGTTTAAAGACTCCATTTGTGCAGCAGCAAGGGTTAACTCTTCGCCATACTTTTTAGTAGCCTCAACAGAATCTACAGTTGAAGATATGTTTTTTGCAGCACCTTCAAAGTTTTTAATGCTATCGCCTAAACTAGCCATTAATTCGCCATCAATTTTGGCGTCTTTTAATAATTCGTCTAATTTTTTAGACAACAACCCTTGTGGGTTTTCTTTTTCTTTTGCGCTTGACGTTCCACCAGCTAATTCTGGGTACACCAACGACCAATCTAAATCGTCGTCTACGGGTTCGAATGCTGATATTGCAAAAATAATTGCTTCGGTTACAAGGCCTAAGGTTAACATAACGTTACCTGTTAAAGGACCTATTTCAAAGTGAATAATTTTGAACAGGGCGCCAACTATTACAATTGATGCTCCTAATCCGTAAGCCATATTCATAAATCTTTTACTTGCTTTTGACTGTGCCATAATTTTCGGTTTTTAATTTTAAGTAGTATTACTTAAGTAGGTTAATTAATAGTTATTATTATTGATTTGATTTAATATTTATCTGTTTCCAGCGTTTCTTGTTACTTGTGTCCCCATGTAATCTTGCACTGTTCTGAAACCTATATAACTTCTTGCAGAATCTGCATATTCGTAATCTCTCGTACTTACCTGTAAAAAGTAAGCTACATCTTTCCAAGAACCGCCCCTAACAACTTTACGTTGATTGTTATTATCGTTTACACTTGGATTAATTGTTGATGTGTACTCGTATGAGTTTGGATCGTAAGATGCATTTACCCATTCTGAAACATTACCGGCCATATTATATAAGTTATAATCGTTTGGCTCATAAGATTTGGCTTCTACGGTGTACAACGCTTGATCTGCTGCATAATCGCCACGAACGGGTTTAAAGTTTGCCATAAAACATCCTCTGTCACTTTTTGTATAAGGGCCTCCCCAAGGATATGTTGCGGCTTGCAGCCCACCTCTAGCGGCATACTCCCATTCTGCTTCAGATGGTAATCTGAATCTATTAACAAAGGCTGCCCCTTTAGATTTCTGGTAAGCATTTTTGTTAATGGTTCTCCACTCGCAAAAGGCCTTGGCTTGTTTCCAAGTTAAACCTACAACTGGATATTCGCTATAGGCATCGTGCCAAAAATAATCGTTATGCATAGGCTCGTTATACGAATAAGCAAAATCTCTAATCCAAACGGTTGTATCTGGGTAAACCTCAATTTCTTCTTTAATGATAACGTCTTTACGTTTTACACCTCTGTTTCTAGCGGCTTCTTGGATATCCATGTGGCTATATTGGAACTTAAACTTTTTAACATCCCAAGTACGCTGCCCATTGTAAGACTCCTCTAGAGGCAAATACATGGTATCCATCACTTCGGTGTAATACTCATCTGGGTATTCAGCGGTATCAAAAATTAAATCGACATCGTGATTTATTTTTCTTCCTTCATAACCTGTTGGTCCTAAACCGGTGTAGTTTTCGAACATGTATTTTTCGTAAACCGACATGTTTGCAGTATCGGCATCTTTAAACGCATACTCTCCAATACCTCCATCTTCTGGAATTTTTCCAACCTCATCGGCCAAAACAGCAAGTTTCATTCTTACTATAGAATCTCTTACCCAATTAACAAATTGTCGGTACTCACTATTGGTGATTTCGGTAGCGTCCATGTAAAGCGCTCTAACAGTTACTGTTTTTGCAGGAGCATCATGTATTCCGGCAAGATCGTCGTCGGCTTTACCCATTATAAATGCGCCACCAGGAATAAGTTCCATCCCATACGGCTTTTCTGGGTGCCATTTTTTACCTTTAACACCAACTAATTCCCCTCTATCTTTAGAGCCACAACTAGCTAGTAATGTTAATACTGCGGTTAATAAAATAAACTTCTTCATATCCATAGAAAACTCGAGGTTAATTATTTAAGCTTCATATTCGAGAGCGTAAACATATTTATATATTTTTTAAAAAACAACTTTTTTTACAAAAAAATTACATTTCATCGTGAAAAAATTACATTTCACCGACAAAATAAACAGTTTGACCATACTTTGTCTATTAGACACAATTCTTTTGAAATGCTTTATACCAACGTTCTGGCACCATATTTTTGCAGGCATCTATATAATCCTGATGCATGCAAGGTAATAACGTATGCCTTTTTAATTTATTATTGACTTCTGATAAAAAAGGAATCTCAATCCACCATCTGCCGGTTTTCACACTCTTGTAAAATACCAGTTCTTGCTCATCCACTAAAGTAATGAATTTTTGATAGTTCTTTTCGTTTGAGAAATCATCATCCTTCACTCTAAAGTTAACACCCTCAATAAAATACCAAATCATTTGGGCAATTAACAGCGATGTAATCTCATCGTCCTTTGATGGCTTATATTCGTAAATACCGAACGACGACACCTTATTACTTATACCCGCATAACGTGCAATGGCACAAATTTCCTTACCATCTAAGCCATTGGGTGAAAACTTTTGGTTTGTGCTAAGCTCTGACGCTTTTACCGCACTTAAATCGATGCTTACAATATTGGCATCGCGCAGGACGGGCTCCACAATGGTTATATCGTTCGACACCTGACCTAATCTATACGATTCGAAATACAGTTTGTCCATCAAATCGATTTCCTCTTGCGAATTAAAATAAGTTTGATAGCCAATGGTGGCGTAATTAAACAGGTTGTAGGGTTCGTCTAAAATAATCTTGCCCACAAAACTGTTGTTTTTTATGGGTTTTGCCGAATCTCCTAAATTAAACTTACTATCTACATTTACGATATTAACCATAGGTATCAAGGCATCGTAAGCCCTGTAATTGGCATAGGTTAAATCTTGTGAGCCACCCAATATAAGTGGAATAATATTCTTTTTTACCAATATGGTAATGGCTTCTTTTAATGCAAAATAAGTATCTTCAACACTTTCGCCCTTATTGATATTACCTAAATCGGCAACCGTGGTGTTCCAACTACCGGGGAAAAGTGCGTAAAGTGATTTTCTGATTTCGTTAAGCTGAAATTCTTCACCTATATAATTAACGTCATTTCTATTTTCTAAAACACCGAGAATAGCAATATCAACACCATCTAAATCGGGGATACCATTTTGAGCAGAATGAATTCGTAATTTCCGTCCTAAAGCCTGTGATGAAAGTAACTCGTTATGTGCTACAACCAAATCTGAAACAGGTGCGAGAAAATTAAAGTTCATAAATTATTTCTTTTTAGCCGTTGTTTTTTTCTTGGTTGCTTTCTTTTTTGCTGGTTTTTTCTTGGGTGTTTTAGCTTCAATCAAGGCCTTGGCTTCTTCCAATGTCATGTCTGACACATCAATGGTTTTTACCAATTCTACCTTTATTTTTCCTTTTATAACGTTGTGTCTTCCCCAACGTGCTTTTTCAACACGAATGCCTTCTTCTTCCCAATTATGGATGACTTTATCTATTTCTTTTTGAATTTTGGTTTCAATCAATTCAACAATATCATCATCTGATAAATTATCCCAATCGTACTTTTTGTTCACGTTAATAAACATATTGTTCCATTTAATAAATGGCCCAAAACGCCCTTTACCTTTTTGCACCGGCAAATCTTTATACATATATATTGGTGCATCGGCTTTTTGCTTTTCCTTAATTAAAACAATGGCATCGTCCAGCTCTACGCTTAACGGATCGGTGCCTTTTGGTAACGATACAAATACGTCGCCGTGTTTTACATAAGGGCCATAACGGCCGTTATTAACTTGCACGTCTTCACCTTCAAAAGTTCCTAAATCTTTTGGAAGCTGGAATAAATCCATGGCTTCGTCGTAAGTAATGGTATTTAATTGTTGGTCGGGGCTTAGGCTTGCAAATTGTGGTTTTTCTTCGTCATCAACCGTACCTATTTGTACCATGGGGCCAAATTTACCCAAGCGCACACTTACTTGTTTGCCTGTTTTGGGGTCTTTTCCTAAAACACGCTCTCCGGATTCCCTATCGGCATTTTCTTGAACATCTTCAACTGTGGGATGAAAATCTTTATAAAAATCTTTCATCATTTTAGTCCAATCTACTTTCCCTTCAGCAATGTCATCAAAATCTTCTTCAACTTTTGCTGTAAAATTATAGTCTAATATATGTTCAAAATGATTCACCAAAAAGTCGGTTACAATCATTCCTATATCTGTTGGAACGAGTTTCCCTTTATCGGAGCCCACTTTCTCAGTAAGCGTTTTATCTTTTACGTTTCCGTTTTTAAGAGTTAGCTGCGTATAGTTTCGCGCTTCGCCTTCAACCGTACCTTTCTCAACATAATTTCTATTTTGAATGGTTGAAATGGTTGGTGCATAAGTAGATGGACGGCCAATACCCAATTCTTCTAATTTTTTAACCAAAGAAGCTTCGGTATATCTCGCTGGCGGACGCGTATAGCGCTGGGTTGCGGTAATGTAATTGTTGAGCAAAGTCTCGTTGGTTTTCATTGCCGGCAGCATACCTTCTTGCTCGACATCTTCATCATCTGTACCTTCTAAATACACTTTTAAAAACCCATCAAAAGTGATGACTTCTCCGTTTGCCGTAAAGGCTTCTTTATGCGTTGAAGCGCTAATTTTTACATTGGTACGCTCCAATTCTGCTTCGCTCATTTGCGAGGCGATGGCGCGTTTCCAAATTAAATCGTACAATCTGGCTTGGTCGTAATCTATATCAACGGCATGTGTTGCAAAATTTGTTGGACGAATGGCCTCATGTGCTTCCTGTGCGCCTTTTGCTTTGCCTTTATAATTTCTTGGTTTACTGTATTTATTGCCAAAGGCTGCCTTAATTTCTGCTTCTGCGCCCTTTCTGGCCTCGTCGGATAAATTCACGCTATCGGTTCTCATATAAGTAATTAAACCGGCTTCGTAAAGGCGCTGTGCCATCGTCATGGTTTTGCTTACCGAAAAATATAATTTACGCGAGGCTTCCTGTTGTAATGTAGACGTTGTAAATGGTGCTGCAGGTGATTTTTTAGCTGGTTTTTTTTGTAAATCGGCTACCTTAAAATCTGCTGAAGCATTTTTTTCCAAGAATTTTTGGGCTTCTGCTTTAGTTGAAAAATTCTTAGGTAATTTGGCCTTAAAGGTTTGACCGTCTTCGTTTGAAAATTCGGCATCAATCCTATAAGACGCTACCGGTTTAAACTCTTGGATTTCCCGTTCCTTCTCAACAATTAACCGCACTGAAACGGATTGCACACGACCTGCCGACAAACCGCCCTTTACCTTACGCCAAAGCACGGGAGAGAGCTCGTAACCCACAATTCTGTCTAACACACGGCGGGCTTGTTGCGCATCGACCAAATCGTAATCGATACCTCGTGGATTATCAATAGCACGTTGAATGGCCGTTTTAGTAATTTCGTGAAAAACGATACGTTTGGTTTTTTCTTTATCCAGTTTTAAAGCCTCTGCTAAATGCCATGCTATGGCCTCACCCTCGCGATCTTCATCACTTGCCAACCAAACCATTTCTGCTTTTTTAGCTAAGTCTTTCAGCTTTTTTACAACTGCTTTTTTATCTTTGGAAACTTCGTATTTTGGTTTAAAATCACCATCAACATTAACGCCCAATTCCTTTGAAGGTAAATCGGCGATATGCCCAAAGCTCGATTCCACTTTAAAATCTTTTCCTAAAAATTTTTCAATGGTTTTTGCTTTTGCCGGTGACTCAACAATTACTAAATTCTTCGCCATACTTGATTTTTTGAAGCTACAAATGTATATGAAAAAAAGTTTATCTGTAACTTTTTATGGATAATCTGTGATTTAATTCATAAAAAAAGCCTGTATTTTTATGCATAAACACAGGCTTTTACGGTTGTTATAAAATTTATTCTACGGTTGTTCCTATTTCTTCAATAGCACTTGTTTCGTTAAAACCTATAGATTCCTTGTACACAAAATACGCTGGTAAATATGCAAAAGATGCGGTGACGAACACCCCAATAAAACACATAATCATTCCAACCAATTGAGCCAAAATACTAGATATAATAAGCAGCCCAAAGGTTATTAGCCACTTTTTATTTCCCAACTTAAATCCAATTTTTACAATATCGGAAGCGGTTAAATCCGGG
The DNA here is from genome assembly GCF_031932625.1 of Hwangdonia seohaensis. NCBI lineage: Bacteria > Pseudomonadati > Bacteroidota > Flavobacteriia > Flavobacteriales > Flavobacteriaceae > Hwangdonia > Hwangdonia seohaensis. The sequence continues at coordinate 330,396 of NZ_JAVSCK010000003.1, read as the reverse complement.
TTAAACGCATAAATGACATTGATTAGTGCGATGGGCACCATAACATAAAAAATAGGCAGTACACAAAGGAGTGTTGCTATCAGGCTAATTCCGAAAGTCATGGCCGCTAATTTTATTGTTTTGCCTAAATAGGGCTTTTTAAAGAAGTAAAAGTAATCGTCGGATCCGGCTTCATTTAAATCTTTTATTTTACAAATTCTGTAAAAAGCAGATTTTAACCCAAAAGCAATAATCATGGCAAAAAAACTAAATACTATCGTAATGAGATAAAAAGGTATAAGCAGCGCCCAATTTGGCTCTTGCCCCTGTTGCATGGATTCTGGATCTATAAACCCTATTGCCATCATGGGTAAAAATGTAATTAAATATATAGGTATCATCAATACCATTGTTAGTAAGAGCATTACCAAACCTTGTACCCAAACCTTTTTAAAAAGCTCAATCGATTTACCGAAAATATCGCCAAAATCCAAATCTTTGGCATTTTCAATTTTTTGCAACAATGTGTTCATAGTATTCATTTATTTTAGTTTTATGGTTAGTTTAATAATTTGATTCGTCGCCCATTCCTATTTGGTCTATTTCATGAATTTCCTCAAAACCAATAACCTCTTTGTAAATAAAAAACACAGGCAAATAAGCAATTGATATGGTAAAGAACAAACCAATTCCGCAGGCCAAAAGCCCCAACATTCCTAAAATGCCGGTAACAAACATAGCTCCAAATGTAATCAGCCATTTTTTATTACCAAGCTTAAAGCTGGCTTTAACAATTTCGCCTTCGGTTAAATTTGGATTATTGGCAAATATGATTGAAAAATAAGATAGCGGCACCAGCACATATATATATGGTATTAAAAACAGTAGTTGTGCAAGTGTTGAAATACCTGTATAAATTAACCCGAGCATAAATACTTTGCTAAAATATTCCTTTTTAAAAAAATAAAAATAATCATCGCCTTCATCCTTTCCTAAAACAAAATTCTTGCATATTCTGTAAAATGCCGATAAAAAGGCAATGGTTAGCGTACTTGCTAAAATAGATTGTGGCACACTATAAAGGGCATTTGCCGAATAGAAGGTTAAAAACGATTCCATTTCAAATCCGTTTTCAAACAGGTAATTTTCTGGAGCCAATCCAATTAACGAAAACGTAAAAGCAATAACAAAACCACCAATCATTAAAAATAAGATTGCTAAAAAACCTTTTAGCCAAACGTGTTTGAACAAATCAATTGATGCGGAAATTATGTCGCCAAAATCCAAACTTTTGACATGGTTTATCTTTTCTTCTAATTGGGGAAATGAATTCATTTTGGTTGAAACAGTATTTGGTTAAGGTTTAAAAAGAAATTTTTCAGCAATATATAACAATATACTTTTAACAAAAAAAATCCCGCTGAAAAGCAGGATTTTTTTATTCTATTTTAAGCCCTATTTAATTCAACGAATAAGTACTTATTAACGTTACATCATTATTACTGCCATACGCGTATTGATACAAGGTTTCACCGCCAATCATGATTAACGTGTTTTCTAAAGGAATAACATCAGTGGCATGAATGTCGTTAAACGACTTAGCCATTTCAATATTTAACGGATCCGATTTATCAAACAGTTTTAACCCTGCCGTACCATCGCAAACAAAAAGCATGTGGCCTTTTATCCCTAAACCATAAGGGTTTTCTAAGCCATATCTTGCTGCTAGGGTTGGTTGTGTTTTATCGCTGATATCAATAACTTCCAGAACGCTTTCCTGTTGCCCGCACAAATTACCGCCTCTTAGCGTAACATAAGCGTAATCGCCATCAACAACAACGGGGTCGCAGCTTTCCCAATGCACAAATTCTGAGACATATTCCGGTAAAGATGGATTTGCTAAACTATAAATATACATACCTCTGGTGCTGCCTAAATACAAATGATTATCGGCGTAAAACATGGTTTCAATATTAATGCCAGCGTTAATCTCGTTCTCAAAAGCGGGTTGCGACAAATTACTAATATTAAAGGTTTTCATTTTAGATTCTCCAACAGTGTACAAATAATTATTTACGATTTGGAAGCGCGCCAATGAGCCTCCTGTTCCGGTGTTGGATTCGGCGCTGGGTGCAAAGTTAGAATTTGCCAAGTCAAAATAAGGCCCATAATAACCTGGGTGCATGCCAACTTCCCGACGCTCTAAAACCGCCGACCACCCAACAATAATATGCTCGTTGGCGTCATAATCCTTATAACTAACAGCTTGAACACCTTCTGGGAAATCGTAATTGGGCATGGGCAAAAACATATCTTCCAAGGTTGTGGTTTTTGTTATATTATTAATATCGGAAATATCAAAAACCACCAAATCTATGGAGCTATCGGCGAACAGGTGATTGTCTTTTACGGCTATATCTACATTTCCCGGTATGTTTATAAATGTTTTGGCTACTGGGTTTTTCGGGTCGGTATTATCTAAAACGTGAATGCCTTTGTTTACTTCGTTTATAAAAATGAAGTTGCTGTAGGCATAAATTTTTCCGGCCTCTTTTATTTCAATGGGCGCTTCGGCTTTTACTGAATTTCTAAAAGCTGTTTTGCTCATTAATTCTGGTGTTGCAACTTTAACAAACTCGTATTCAATGTTATCTTTATCACAGGACATCATGCCGAAAAAGATGAGGCTTAATAAAAGGAATTTTAATTTCATGGTATTTTTTATTTAGTTGATTTTTTATTTAATACGTATAATTCAATGAAGATTCCAATCCTTCAATATGCAGAATGACCTCATTTACACTATTATCAATTTGTAAAGGCTTTAAATTGAATGATATGGTTTTTTCAAAATAGGCCAAACAAACTTCATTGTTAATCAATTGAAACTTTAAATAGCGTTGCTCTGGAGATGATTCGGCTATTGCACCAGAATCTACCAAATTAAAACTCCAATTATCGGTACTACATCCAGAGGCGCCAATCTTTATAACTAAGCAATCATCTATTATTTCAGCGCTTATAATTTTAAAACTGGCAGTTTCTAAACCATCATATTTTTCTTTATCAATGGCAACAGCAAAATCGCAATCCAAATCAACAATATCGTCATTTTCCTCGCACTGCATATTCATAAAACAGAAGCAAATCAAAACGGAAAACAGCATTTTTTTAATCATAACAAAATTTTATTTTAGTAGGTTAATACCGGGAATCCGTTTTGGCACGTCACACCTTTTGGTTGTTGCGGCACATCGCAGGTCGAGACAATCTCCCATTTTATATTGTATGCGTTTTCGGCTTCATTATAAGCTTGAACTTTTTGCAGAAAAGCATCGGTATCAATCTGATTTGAATACGCTATAAACCCCTGTGGCCCACCGCAGGCTTTAGCGCCGTATGCGGTAAACGTCCAATCCTCGGCATTGGTACACGATACGCTTATGCTCAGGTTGTAAATTTCATTGTACAGATCCATTAATTTTTGATGGTCTTTTTCCTGTTCGGTCAGTTCTCTTTCTACAATCAATTCCGTTTCGCTAACCGATACAATACGCCATGCATAATTTATGGGATAAAATTCTTGGGTGATGGTAACCAATGCGTTTTCCAATTCCCATTTGCCATTATAATCGGAATAGGTTAAAGGCGGTGTACCGCACCAACCCGAAGAGCGTTCAATAAAATCGCCATTGGACTTAAACATAATTCCCGAAGCATTTTCGGGTAAATCCGCTGCTCTTTTAAAAACGGTTTGTTCTTCACTATAATTGGGCTCAACCCAACTACCTATCAACAAATTATCAGGATCTGGAATAACATTCTCGTTGCTATCACAGGCAAATATTAAAAGGACGAATAAAAAAAGAACTTTGATTTTCATTATTTTCAACATTTATTTTAAAGATGCATTTTACTCCAAAAGGTTGCGTTATTTTTAACACAAAATAACATGACATTGTGTCACAAAAACATAAATAAGTTGTATCTTTGCACACTTATTGACCGCGATAGAGGCAGCAATCAATTATGGAAAAGATAATAGACGAAAACAAACAAGGCCAATCCTTGGTTTTAGAACAAAAAAAAGAAAACACGCGTAAACTTTTTATTGAAAGTTATGGATGTGCTATGAATTTTAGCGACAGCGAAATTGTAGCTTCCATTTTAACCAACGAAGGTTTTAATACCACCCAAAGTTTAGAAGAAGCCGATTTGGTTTTGGTAAATACCTGCTCCATTCGTGATAAAGCAGAACAAACCGTACGCAAACGTTTAGAAAAATACAACGCCGTGAAACGCGACCATAATCCAAAAATGAAAGTGGGCGTTTTGGGCTGTATGGCAGAACGCTTAAAAACGAAATTTCTTGAAGAAGAAAAAATTGTAGACTTAGTAGTTGGTCCCGATGCGTATAAGGATTTACCCAACCTTTTGGCCGAAGTTGACGAAGGTAGAGACGCCATAAACGTGATTCTTTCAAAAGAAGAAACCTATGGCGATATTTCGCCCGTGCGCTTAAACACTAATGGTGTTACGGCCTTTGTTTCGATAACCCGGGGTTGCGATAATATGTGTACGTTTTGCGTGGTGCCGTTTACGCGCGGTCGCGAACGCAGCCGAGACCCACAAAGTATTATTGAAGAAGTTAACGATTTATGGAACAAAGGCTATAAAGAAATTACTTTACTTGGGCAAAATGTAGATAGTTATCTATGGTATGGCGGCGGCCTTAAAAAAGATTTTACAAAAGCGAGCGATTTACAAAAAGCCACGGCCGTAAACTTTTCAAAGTTATTAGAGCTTTGTGCCAAAGCACAACCTAAAATGCGTATTCGTTTTTCAACCTCAAACCCACAAGATTTAACCTTGGATGTCATTGAAACCATGGCGAAATACGATAATATTTGCAACCACATTCATTTACCGGTGCAAAGCGGAAGCGACCGTATTTTAAAAGCGATGAATCGTTTGCATACCCGTGAGGAATACATGGAGCTGATAGACAATATCCGCAGAATGATCCCAAATTGTGCTATAAGTCAGGATATGATTGTTGGTTTTCCAACCGAAACCGAAGCCGATTTTCAAGATACCGTTTCCTTAATGGAATACGTAAAATATAACTTTGGCTATATGTTTACTTATTCCGAACGCCCCGGAACAATGGCAGGCCGTAATATGGAAGATGATGTTACCGAAGCCACAAAAAAACGAAGGCTGCAAGACATTGTAGATTTACAACGCGAACACAGTGAAATAAGAACCAAAGAATGGCTCAACACCACGGTAGAGGTATTGATTGAAAAAGAATCAAAAAAATCGGATGCACAATGGTCTGGTCGCACACCGCAAAACATAGTTTGTGTGTTTCCAAAAGAAGATTTTAAGGTTGGAGATTTTGTAAACGTAAAGGTTACAGATTGTACGAGTGCTACTTTAATTGGGGAGGCAATAAGCCCCTCCTAACCTCCCCAAAGGGGAGGAATGCTCACTCAAACGCATAAAAAAGTCAAAAGAATAATGATTCAAAATAGAATACAACGAAACAATATTAATAACATTTTAAATTCCCCCTTTGGGGGCTAGGGGGCTTACTTATGGAATCCGTTCAAGCAATAAAACAACGTTTTGGCATTATAGGCAATACAACTGCACTTAATCGCGCTATAGAAAAAGCGATACAAGTGGCGCCCACAGATATTTCGGTTTTAGTAACTGGCGAATCTGGGGTTGGTAAAGAAAGTATTCCTAAAATTATACATCAATTATCGCACAGAAAACACAATAAATACATTGCGGTAAACTGTGGCGCCATTCCGGAAGGCACCATTGACAGTGAGCTTTTCGGGCATGAAAAAGGGGCGTTTACAGGTGCCACACAAACCCGAAGCGGTTATTTTGAAGTGGCCGATGGCGGCACTATTTTTTTAGACGAGGTTGGCGAGCTCCCACTAACCACCCAAGTGCGTTTGTTGCGTGTTTTGGAAAATGGCGAATTTATAAAAGTAGGTTCCAGCAAGGTTCAAAAAACCGATGTGCGTATTGTGGCGGCCACCAACGCGAATATGTTTCAGTCTATTCAAAAAGAAAAATTTCGCGAAGATTTATATTATAGATTAAGTACCGTAGATATTCATTTACCACCATTGCGCGAGCGTCAAGAAGACATTCATTTGTTGTTCAGGAAATTTGCCAGCGATTTCGCATTAAAATACAAAATGCCAACGGTAAAATTAACCGATAATGCCATTCAGGTTTTATTAAAACACCGTTGGAACGGTAATATTCGTCAATTACGCAACGTCGCAGAGCAAGTGTCCGTTTTAGAGGAAAACCGTATCATTACCGCCGAAGTACTAAAAAGTTATTTACCAACATCGGGCAGCAATTTACCGGCCATTGTTAAAACAACTAAAGCCGAAAGCGATTTTAGTAGCGAGCGCGAAATTTTGTATAAAGTCCTTTTTGATATGAAAAGTGATTTAAACGATTTGAAAAAACTCACCATGGAACTCATGAAAAATGGCAACATTAAAGATGTTGAAAAGGACCACGGCAGTTTAATTCAAAAAATTTATGGCGATGATGATGACACCGAAACAGATTACGAAGAAGCCTTAACAGAAACTGAAGTGATATCGATTCCCGAGCATTCAAATGTGAAGGGCGAAAGCTCAAGTAAGCAGGACAAATACCACTTTGCCGAAGAAATTGAAGAAGAGGAAACCTTATCGCTACACGACAAAGAATTGGAATTAATAAAAAAATCGCTTGAACGTCATCAAGGAAAACGTAAATTAGCGGCAGCCGAATTGGGCATCAGTGAACGCACCTTATACCGAAAGATTAAACAATATGATCTTTAATCGCGTTGGTAGTCGCAGTTTTCTGTAAGCAATTGAAAATTACAACAATATAAAAAAGTCATCGTTTTAAAAACAAAACCTACAATGTCACACGGAACGCAGCCGAAGTGTAAAAAAATTTGGAAATTAAAATGAAACACATAAAATACATCTTTATACTATTGGCGGCCATATCATTTCAGTCTTGTGGTTTTTATGGATTTACGCAACCCAGTTCGATAAAAGCCGATACTTTTCAGGTAAATCGTATTGAAAATAGCGCCTTATTGTTTGAACCTGGTTTAGATCAAGATTTTCAAAGAGCATTACAAGACAAAATAGTAGATCAAACCAATTATAAATTGGAAACGTCTAATGCCGATTTAGTTTACGAAGGCGAAATTACAACCTACAGAATCTCTCCAACCACAGCGACATCGGATAACAAAGCGGCACAAAACCGATTAACCGTTGGCGTAAAAATCAGCTTTTACAATACCAATAACGAAGAAGATAATGTAGATCAAAGCTTTTCGTTCTTTTATGATTATCCGGCCAACGCACAACTTGTTGGTGCTCAAAAAGCAACCGCTCATGAGGAAATTTTTGAACGCTTAACGCAAGACATAATTAATGCAACCTTGGCTAAATGGTAGCTTCGATAGTCTCAGCTACCGTTTTTTAAATTAAACATTAAGTTATCGGTGATTGAGGTTCTCGAAATCACCCAACTAAAAAGTAAATTTTCAATGAATCAAACAGATTTTACATATGTCCTTCAAAACCCTCAAGCCATATCGCATGAGCAAACCGAAGCCATAAAATCCATCATTGATGAATTCCCGTTTTTTCAATCGGCTCGCGCGGTGTACCTTAAAGGTTTAAAAGACCAAAGCAGTTTTAAATACAACCAAGAACTTAAAACCACTGCCGCTTATACCGCCGACAGGAGTATTTTATTCGATTTTATAACCTCCGAAACATTTATCCAAAATGAAATATCGCAATTCATCAAACAAAACACGGCGCATTTAAAAGCTATCGATGTTACGGTTGAAGATATTTCCATAAACAAGAGCGTGGCTATTGATGATGCCTTAAAACAACAAATTAAAGATACCGATGGCGTTTTAGACCCCGCGTTGTTTCAGCCTAAAGAAGAGCGTCCCAAAAAAGCGTTTGTTTTAGATGATTCGGAGCTTATTGAAAACGTTACGGAAGCTACCAAAACACAAGAAGCCTCGGTCACCGATATTTTAAATTTAGGAAAACCGCTTCAATTTGATAAAAGAGAAAGCCATTCGTTTAACGAGTGGTTAAAATTAACGCGTTTTAAACCAATCAAAAGAGAAAAAACCAATTTTGATAAAGACGAAAAAAGCGTTTCAGATAAAACCGAAAAGGCTAAGAAATTCGAATTAATCGATAAGTTTATCACCCAAAACCCAAAAATAAATCCAACTAAAACGTCCACTTCAAAAGGCAATCTGGCCAAAGCGCAAATGATACAGCCCGAAGCTTTAATGACCGAGACTTTAGCACGGATTTACGTCGAGCAAAAAAACTATAAAAAAGCAATTCAATCTTACAACATTTTAAGTTTGAAATATCCAGAAAAAAGTAGTTTCTTTGCAAACCAAATTAAGGCAGTAGAACAATTACAAGAACAAAATAATAAAGAATAATGAGTACGTTTACAATATTTTTAGCATTAATCGTAGTGGTAGCATTTTTACTAGTAGTAGTAATTATGGTACAAAACCCAAAAGGTGGCGGGTTATCGTCGTCGTTTGGAGGCGGTGGCACACAGCAATTAGGTGGTGTAAAAAAGACAACCGACTTTTTAGACAAAAGCACATGGACTTTGGCAACATTGTTATTGGTTTTAATTTTAGTGTCTAACGTGGCCATTAGCAGAGGTGGAGAAACTTTAGATTCTAAAGCTTTAGATGCCGATGCTACAACATCGCAGCCATTACCATCTGCAACACCGTTACAAACCACAAATAATGATGCTCCGGCAACAGCAAAAGATACAGCGCAGTAATTCAATATTGCTGTAAAAAAATGCCAACTCAACCAGTTGGCATTTTTTGTTTCTGCAAGTTTGTCAGTTAAAAAGTATTGGCACATTTTTAGCATAACGCTAAGGCGTTAAACATAATTTAATTAATTAAAAACAAAATATCAAAATGAGCTTAAACATTAAACCATTAGCAGACCGCGTTGTTATAGAACCTGCACCTGCTGAGACAAAAACAGCATCGGGAATTATTATTCCGGATAACGCTAAAGAAAAACCACAAAAAGGAAAAGTAGTAGCCGCTGGAAAAGGCACAAAGGACGAACCTATTACCGTAAAAGTTGGCGACACTGTTTTATATGGTAAATATGCAGGAACAGAGCTTAAGCTAGAAGGTAAAGATTATTTAATTATGCGCGAAAGCGATATCCTAGCAATTGTTTAATTGCAAATTCCAATAAATTAAAAAAACAAAATCCAATAAAATCTCATTCAAAACAATCATTTTCCAACTTTGGAATTTAAGATTTGAGCATTGAGTTTTAAAAATTTTAAACAAAATTTTTCATTATGGCAAAAGACATAAAATTTGATATTGATGCACGCGACGGATTAAAACGCGGTGTTGACGCATTGGCAAATGCAGTAAAGGTAACTTTAGGCCCAAAAGGACGTAACGTTATTATTAGTAAATCTTTCGGAGCACCACAGGTTACCAAAGATGGTGTTACGGTTGCAAAAGAAATCGAACTAGAAAACGCACACGAAAACATGGGTGCACAAATGGTTAAGGAAGTAGCGAGCAAAACCAACGATTTGGCTGGTGACGGAACAACTACCGCTACCGTTTTAGCTCAAGCTATTGTAAAAGAAGGTTTAAAAAACGTAGCTGCCGGAGCAAATCCTATGGATTTAAAACGCGGTATCGATAAAGCTGTTGCTGCTATTACCAAAGATTTGGAAAAACAATCTAAGCAAGTTGGTAATTCTTCTGAAAAAATAAAACAAGTGGCTGCTATTTCAGCAAATAACGACGACACTATTGGCGAACTCATAGCGAAAGCTTTTGGTAAAGTTGGTAAAGAAGGTGTTATTACCGTTGAAGAAGCCAAAGGCATGGACACTTATGTTGATGTTGTTGAAGGGATGCAATTCGATAGAGGTTACTTATCTCCGTACTTTGTAACCGATGCCGATAAAATGATTGCCGATTTAGAAAATCCGTACATTTTATTGTTCGATAAAAAGATTTCCAACTTACAGGAAATTCTTCCAATTTTAGAGCCTGTGGCACAATCTGGTCGCCCATTATTGATTATTGCTGAGGATGTAGACGGACAAGCTTTAGCCACTTTAGTAGTTAATAAATTACGTGGTGGACTAAAAATTGCTGCTGTAAAAGCACCAGGTTTTGGCGACAGACGTAAAGCGATGCTTGAAGATATTGCTATTTTAACCGGTGGAACCGTAATTTCTGAAGAAAGAGGATTTACTTTGGAAAATGCAGATTTAAGCATGTTGGGTACGGCTGAAACCGTAACTGTTGATAAAGACAATACAACCATTGTAAATGGTGCAGGTAATGCCAAAGACATCAAAGCGCGAGTTAATCAAATTAAATCGCAGATTGAAACCACAACTTCAGATTACGATAAAGAAAAACTACAAGAGCGTTTAGCGAAATTAGCTGGCGGTGTTGCGGTACTTTATGTTGGCGCTGCCAGTGAGGTGGAAATGAAAGAAAAGAAAGACCGTGTTGACGATGCGTTGCATGCCACTAGAGCCGCCGTTGAAGAAGGCATTGTTGCCGGAGGTGGTGTTGCTTTGGTAAGAGCCATATCGGTTTTACAAAAAATTACAACCGAAAATCTTGATGAAGTTACAGGAATTCAAATTGTAGCACGTGCTATTGAATCGCCTTTACGTACCATTGTTGAAAACGCAGGTGGCGAAGGCAGTGTGGTAATCAACAAGGTTTTAGAAGGTAAAAAAGACTTTGGATACGATGCCAAATCTGAAACTTTTGTAGACATGCTTAAAGCGGGTATTATCGATCCTAAAAAAGTAACGCGTATTGCGTTGGAAAATGCAGCATCGGTGGCTGGAATGATTTTAACAACCGAGTGTGCTTTAATCGACATTATAGAAGATGCCCCTGCTATGCCTCCAATGGGCGGCGGCGGTATGCCAGGAATGATGTAAATTGAGAACACTGTTATATCATAATAGATACTTTTTCAGTATTAAAAAAACGCTTCAATTGATTTTGAGGCGTTTTTTATTGCCCAAATTTTCATAGCTTTAAACAAACTAATCAAAAATGAAAAAACAGTTTAAGTATGCTATTGGCGAAATACTCATTGTCATTGTTGGCATTTCCATTGCATTTAGCATGAACAAGTGCGCTGAAATTCAAAAAAACGATGCCTTAAAAAAGCAATATTTAGAAAACATTAAAAGTGATGTTGAAATTGACAAACAACATCTAAAAAACAATTCCGATGCCATCGAATCCAAAATTAAAACCATAAACGAGGTGATTCCTTTATTGGATACGGGTACTCCCGCAAGCGGAAAATCGATTTATAAAATATTCAATGTGTTCAATTTAACAGAATTTTACCCAAAAGACATCACCTATCAAACGATGATAAACTCGGGCGATTTTAAACTCATTGATGATTTTGGATTAAAGACCGCTATCGAAGAACACTATTCTAATTATAAGTCTATTTTAAAGGATTACGAAAGACAAGAAATAATCCACAAAGACTATTTAGGAAATTACATGGTATTCAATATGGATTTTGGCGCCATGAGAAAAGGCGAATCCGGATTAAAGGACGAAAAGCTTTTTAAAAATATTTTGCAAAGCATGAGTGGTTCGCTCATCATTAAAAAAAGTGCCACAGAGCGAGGCATTAAAAGCTGTGATAGCTTGTTGACTGTTTTAAATAAAATTTAAACAGTCTTAAAAAAGCATTCAAAAAAATTAAAACTTTCAAAAAAAAACTATCTTGTTGAAAGCTAATTATTTAATCCTTATATTTAATAATAAAAATAAATTCCACAGCTATTATAATTAATCGTACTTTCGCGGGCTTTAATTTTTATCTAACTAAAAATCAATCTATTGAAAGAAGAATATCATAAATGGTACTCCCCTACTTTAAGTAAAGACACCGAAATGCTCGTGTTTGGTCATGCAGGGTATCCACTCGTTTTATTTCCAACAACCTCGGGCCGTTACTACGAATGTAAAGATTTTAAACTCATTGAATCCGTAAGGTGGTATTTAGAAGAAGGTTTGGTCCAAATTTATTGTCCGGACAGCATTAACGAGTTAAGTTGGTACAATAAGGGTATTCATCCCGCCGATCGGGTAAAAAACCACATTTGGTTTGACGAGTTTATACTAAACGAAATAGTGCACCCCATTTGCAAAGAAAAAGGGCTAGCCAAAGTTGCCGTTGCCGGCGTAAGTTTTGGCGGCTATCAGGCGGCAAACTTCGCCTTTAAACATCCCGATAAGGTGAGCCACATGTTTAGTTTAAGTGGGTCGTTTGATATTAAATCTTTTTTAGATGGTTATTACGATGACAATGTGTTTTTTAATAATCCTGTAGATTTTTTACCAGGTGCCAATCACCCCGATCTTTGGAAATTGAAAATTATCCTTGGCGTGGGCGAATGGGATATCTGTTTGGAATCCAATAAAGAAATGGCTAAAATATTGAGCGATAAAAACATCCCGTTTTGGTTTGACGAACGTAAATGGGCAGAACACGATTGGCCGATTTGGAGACAAATGTTTCCGCACTATTTATCAAAAATATAACTAACTACTAACAATAATTTTATGAGAAAAATTGGTATTTTATTTGGGCAGGAAAACACATTTCCACAGGCATTTATTGATCGTGTAAACGAAAAAATTAAAGATCAAGGCATTAAAAACATGATTGCCGAAGCGGTTTTAATTGAAACTGTTGAGCAGGCCAAATCAGACGAATATGCTGTAATTATTGATAGGATTTCACAAGATGTTCCGTTTTACAGAGCCTTTTTAAAAAACGCTGCCATTACAGGAACCGCTGTAATTAACAATCCGTTTTGGTGGAGTGCCGACGAAAAGTTTTTCAATAATGCCCTGGCCGAAAAAGTTGGAGTTCCGGTGCCAAAAACCTTTATATTACCAACTTCACACAGGCCACCCGATACCGATGAAAACTCATTTAGAAACATGAAATTCCCTTTTAACTGGGAGAAAATGTTTGAAACCGTTGGCTTTCCTGCTTACATGAAACCCCACGATGGCGGTGGTTGGAAAAGCGTTTACCGTGTTGAAAGTCCAGAAGATTTATGGACAAAACATGGTGAAACCGAAAATTTGGTCATGATGTTGCAAGAGGAAATCAACTTTACCGAGTATTTTAGGTGCTATGTTTTAAATACCGATAAGGTTCATATTATGCAATACGAACCGCGCAACCCGCACCATTTACGCTATGTTATTGATGGATCTCCCGTAAAACAAGACACGTTAGACCTGGTTGAAAAATATTGTATTCGGTTAAACAAAGCCTTAGGCTACGATTTCAATACCGTTGAGTTCGCCATTAGAGACGGCGTTCCTTACGCTATCGATTTTTGTAATCCAGCGCCAGATGCAGACATCCATTCGGTGGGACAAGAAAATTTTGATTGGATTGTTGAAAATGCTGCAAATATGGCGATTGAAAAAGCGAAACAATACAAAAAGGGAAAAATGAATTTAACATGGGGTACTTTTGTTAAAAATCAGATTACCGGTAAAAAAACACCACTTAAATAATTGTGTCCATGGATTTTACATTAGGCATAGAAGAAGAATACCAAGTTATAGACCCTGTAACTAGAGAATTGGTTTCCCACGACCAGCAAATTGTTGTTGAAGCCGAAAAGGTTTTAGACGAGCAAGTTAAGGCCGAAATGCACCAAGCGGTTGTAGAAGTGGGCACCAATGTGTGTAAAAACGTTACCGAAGCCAGGGCTGAAATTAAGCTTTTACGCAAATCCATTTCGGATATTGCCAAAGGTTTAGGTTTTAGAATTGGAGCCGCGGGGACACATCCCTTTTCAGAATGGGAAAAACAACTTATTACGCCCAATCCGCGTTACGATGAAATTGTAAACGAGCTTCAAGATACGGCACGTTCCAATTTAATTTTTGGACTTCACGTGCATATTGGTATAGAAAACAAAGCATTGGCGCTTCACCTTACCAATGCCATGCGCTATTTTTTACCGCATTTGTATGCCCTTTCGACAAACTCACCGTTTTGGGAAGGCAGAAACACTGGGTTTAAGTCGTTTCGATCTAAAGTATTCGATAAATTCCCAAGAACCGGAATCCCCGGCGTGTTTGACAATTTAACAGATTACGAAAACTATATAAACCTGTTGGTAAAAACGAAGTGCATCGATAATCCTAAAAAAATATGGTGGGATATTAGAATTCATCCTACCTATCCAACACTGGAAGTACGTATCTGCGACGTCCCAATGTCTATCGACGAAACCATAAGCATTGCCGCATTAATTCAAGCTATTGTTGCAAAACTCTATAAATTGAAAATGCAAAACTTAAATTTCATCACTTATCACAGAGCATTAATCAATGAAAACAAATGGCGTGCAGGCCGTTATGGTTTAGATGGTAAAATGATAGATTTTGGTAAAGAATGTGAAGTTGAAACACGACTGCTTATTGAAGAATTATTGGATTTTGTTGACGACGTTGTTGATGAATTAGGCTCGAGAAAAGACATAGAAAATATAAGAAATATAATGAAAACAGGTACGGGTGCCGATAGGCAGCTTGCCGTTTTTAACGAAACAAAAGATTTAACCAAAGTAGTAGATTATATCATAGAACAAACTATTTTTGGCACAGATTAAAATTATGATAATGCAGAATGAAAAAGTAAAATTAGCAATTTTAGACATGAACAACGATGAACCCAATCAAGGTTTACGTTGTATTGTTGATATTGTTAAATCGTTTAACTACGATGTAGATTACCAAGTTTTTAACGTTAGGGCAAAAAACGAATTGCCCGATTTAAATTTTGATATTTATATCTCAAGTGGTGGACCCGATAGCCCTTTAGAAGAAGGCGCTTGGAGGCAACCCTACTTAAATTTAGTACAACAGCTTTGGGATTTTAACCTAAAATCCTACAGCCAAAAAAAGCACGTGTTTTTTATATGCTACTCCTTTCAAGTGGTGTGCCATTATTTTGAATTGGGCGAATTAAAACCACGCAAAAGCACATCGTTTGGTATTTTACCAATTCATAAAACGGCGGCAGGAAAAAAAGATGTTCTTTTGGAAGGACTCAACGACCCGTATTATGCCGTAGATTCTCGCGATTGGCAGCTTGTGCAACCACGTTTAAAAGTCTTTAAAGAGCACGGTGCATCCATATTGAGTCTCGAAAAAATACGAACACACGTAGAGTACGAACGTGCAATTATGGCGGTTCGGTTTTCTAAAGAATTTGTGGGCACCCAATTTCATCCCGAAGCAGACCCTATCGGGATGCAGGCCCATTTTTCAGAAGATATCAATAAACAAATTGTAATTACCAATTTTGGTGAAGCCAAATACAAAAGAATGATGGAAAGAATGGACGACCCAGACAAAATCATTAAAACGTATGCCCATATTTTACCAACATTTATTCGTTTGGCCATTAAACAGAACAAGCAACAACTCGTAATATCTTAGGTTGAAATGATAGAAAAATATCGTAAAGCATTTAATAGTAATTTTAAAGAAGAAACGTATCGAGCTTTATTGAATGGTATCAATCAAAAATTTGATTATACGGCACCATTCAAAATTGCCGAAACGCCTATATTTATTCCAAACGACTTAAAAAAACGTTTGGTTGATGCTTGCAACGATATTATGTCGGTTATCAATCAACCCAATTTTAAAGCCTTAACCGAAGGTGCTTTTTTCGATAAAAAAAACAAAGTACCCAACGAAGACGAGCACTCAAAGTTCGTGCAACTGGATTTCGGAATTTGTTTAGACGAACATGGCACGCCAACACCCAAGCTTATCGAGTTACAGGGGTTTCCATCGCTGTACTGTTTTCAGCATCTTTTAGAATCCATGTATCAAAAACATTATGATATTCCACAACACCTTTCCATACATCCAACCGGTATCAGCTCACTTGAGTTTGTCGAGTTGTTACGTACGGAAATCGTTGGAGACACCGATCCCAATCAAGTTATTTTATTGGAAATAGAACCCGAAAAACAAGCCACTGCCATCGATTTTTATTGTACCGCAAACCTGTTGGGCATTAAGGTTTTGTGCATTAGCAAGTTGATTAAAAAAGGCAAAAAACTGTTTTATTTAAATGATGAATGTAAAGAAATTCAGGTTTTAAAAATTTATAACCGTATTATTTTTGATGAATTGAATCAGCGTGACGATTTAAAACGCGAATTCGATTTTAAAGATGAAGTTGATATTGAATGGATTGGACATCCCAATTGGTTTTTCAGGATTAGCAAATACACCATGCCTTTGTTAAAAGGCGATTATGTGCCAAAATCCTATTATCTAAATCAATTGGAAAGCATTCCTAAAGATTTGGAAAACTATGTTTTAAAACCGCTCTATTCTTTTGCTGGTGCCGGAGTTCAAATACACGTAACACGAGAAATGATTGACCAAATTAAAGACAAATCCAATTATTTGTTACAAGAAAAAGTGGCTTATCATCCTATTATAAAAACTCTGGACGTGCCTGCAAAATGCGAAATACGCATGATGTTGCTACATTGCGAAAAAGAGAATACCACTAAAATTGTTAGTAATCTGGTGCGTTTAAGCAAAGGCGAAATGATTGGTGTTAAATACAATAAAGATAAAACCTGGGTGGGCGGCAGCACTGGTTTTTTTGAACTGTCATAAATTTTCAATTCCGTTCAAAATTAATTTTCAAAATTCACATGCTGTTAAACAGTTTAGCGATTTCTTTGTTGTTTTTTAAAGCCATATTCAACTTCTTTATCTTCACAAAAAGCTAATCCATAGGTATTATTTTTAAACACATAAACTTTTAACGTACCTTTGCAGCCTTATTTACACACGATGCGATTACACAGAAATTTAAGCTTTGCGGTTATTGATGGTTTAACCCTAATTTTTAACGAAGGAAAGTATGCCGATAAAGTTATTCAGCAACTTTTAAAACGCGATAAACGTTGGGGCGCGCGCGACAGGGGTTTTGTTGCCGAAACCACTTACGATATTGTTAGATGGAAGCGTTTATACGCCGAAATAGCTGATGTAAAAGAACCGTTTGACAGAGATAATTTGTGGCGCATGTTTGCTGTTTGGGCGACCCTAAAAGGCATAAAACTGCCCGATTGGAAATATTTTGAGGGCACCCCTTTGCGTAAAATTAAAGGGCGTTTTGATGAGTTGTCTAAAATTAGAAAATTCGCAGCTTCTATTCCCGATTGGATGGACGACATGGGGCGCAAAGAATTAGGCGATGCCGTTTGGACTAAGGAAATTACGGCTTTAAACGAACAGGCCGATGTTATTTTAAGGGTAAACACGCTTAAAACCACCAAGGAAAAACTTCAAACCGAATTATTCGATTTGGATATTGAAACCGAATTTTTAGATAATTACCCAAGCGCATTAAAACTTAAAGAACGTGCTAACGTATTTTCTACCGAAGCGTTTAAAAAAGGGCATTTCGAAGTACAGGATGCCTCGTCGCAATTAGTGGCTGAGTTTTTAAATGTAAAACCCGGTATGCGCGTGGTTGATGCTTGCGCTGGAGCCGGCGGAAAAACCTTGCATATTGCATCCTTAATGGAAAACAAAGGTCAAATTATAGCCTTGGATATTTACGAAAACAAACTCAACGAATTAAAACGACGTGCCAAACGAAACGGTGCACATAACATTGAAAACCGTACCATTGAATCGACAAAAGTCATAAAAAAACTGTATGATAAAGCCGATCGTGTTTTAATTGATGCCCCTTGTTCGGGCTTGGGCGTGCTGCGTAGAAACCCCGATGCCAAATGGAAATTACAACCCGAATTTATCGAAAAAATAAAAACCACGCAGCAAGATATTTTACAGCAATATTCAAAAATGGTAAAAGTAGGCGGACAAATGGTTTACGCGACATGTTCGGTATTACCTTCTGAAAATCAGAAACAAGTTGATAAATTTTTAACTTCCGATGCCGGAAAAAGTTTTATCTTTATAAAAGACAAAAAAGTGTTGGCCCATAAATCTGGGTTTGATGGTTTTTATATGGCGCTTTTAGAAAGAAAAAACTAATCTTAAATGAAGCATCTTTACTTTCTGTTTTTCTTAATTGCCTCCATTTCGTTTGCGCAATTAACGCCCCCTGCAAACTTACAGGCCTATTATACGGATGTTGATTTCTCCCAAACGCAAATGGATTTGTTTAATGATTTGGCCACTAAAACGGTTGCAAAACACACAAATTTTCTTTCGTACACCCCGGGAATATGGGAAGCAGATAAAATTACCGATGAAGACCCACTAAATAGCGCAAACGTATTATTGATTTACGGCTACAATGATGGCGACGGAAATCATGTAACAGACCGATCGAGGAGCAAAACGCTAAACGGAGGAACCAATGGCGTCCATTGGAATAGGGAACACACGTTTCCAAATTCATTAGGCAACCCCAGATTAGACACTAACGGAACCAACAATGCGCCTTATGCCGATGCGCATAACTTAAGACCGTCTGACATTCAAATGAATCAAGATAGAGGTAACAGAAAATTTGATGACGGCAGTGGCAATGCAACTGAAGTTGGCAGTAATTGGTATCCCGGAGATGAGTGGAAAGGTGATGTTGCCCGAATAATTATGTATATGTACTTGAGGTATGGCTCGCAATGCTTACCTTCTTATGTGACAGTTGGCACAACAAATTCTGTTGATTCCAATATGATTAACCTTTTATTGCAATGGAATGCAGACGATCCTGTTTCAACAATTGAAGATGCCAGAAATACCTATCATGAAAATACCAGCAATACGTATGCACAAGGTAACAGAAACCCTTTTATAGATAACCCCTATTTAGCAACGGTAATATGGGGAGGCAGTCCAGCTACAAATCGCTGGGGCAGTAATCCGCCCGCCGATACCGAAGCACCAACAACACCCACGAATTTAATGGCATCAAATGAGACGGCCACCACGGTAGATTTAGATTGGACCGCCTCCACGGATAACGTTGGTGTTACGGCGTACAACATATATGTGGACAACGCTTATTATGTATCCACAAATTCTTCGGCAACAAGTTTTACGGTTACAGGTTTATCTTCCGAAACAACTTATGAGTTTGCGGTTTTAGCTACAGATTTGGCAAACAACACTTCCCCGTTAAGCCAACCGGTAAATGCAACAACTTTAGCAGCTGGAGGCGGAAATGCTTGTGCTTTTGAAACTTTTCAAAATATGCCGGCAGCACATAGCCAATATTTAGATAGAATGTGGACCGGTGACGATGGCGGAACATGGGTTGCTACCGAAGCAAGAACCGATCAGGTCTTAAACAACAGGGCCATTGCCATAGATATTAGAGGTTCGACCGCGGGCTCTGTTACATCGCCTAACTTACCGAATGGCGTGGGTAGTTTAACGGTTTCAACCCAACGTGCGTTTTCTGGTGGCACTGGCGCTTTGGAAGTTGAAGTAAACGGTAATTTAGTAGGCACTATACCCTATGACGACACCGTACAAACCACAACAATTTCAGACATAAATGTTACCGGAAATGTAATTATAACCATCTCCGAATCCACTTCTGGGGGAGATCGGGTAATTATAGATGATTTAACATGGACCTGTTATCCGGCATTAAGTACAGAGGATGAAAATTTGAATAATTTAAAAATATTTCCAAACCCCTTAAATGGCCCTATTTTAAATATTAGCACGGTTGAAAATATTAAATACACCATTTACAATATTTTAGGAAAACCAATACTATCGGGTGTTTTGGACAGAAACAATCAAACGATTAACGTTTCCAACCTAAATCGAGGTATTTTCATCATTAAAATGGATTCGGACAAAGGCAGTATTTCTAAAAAGCTAATTAAGTAAAAACCTTAAACAGTAAGACCTAACAGGTTTTTGAAACCTGTTAGGTCTGAAAAAAAAGTTCGTATATTTTAATTCCTGTCTTCGCAAAAATGACAAAATCATGGGTTAAACAACCGTATGGGCGGATAGGCGCGTTAGGGATTGCAGCGGCATCCTTTTTTGTGCTTAACTATAAAGTTTGTGTTACAACGTATTTACAATTTGGAAAACAAACTTGACGAGATACTGAAACAAGTTTAGCACAAAAAAGATATAGCGGAAAGCCCGACCCATCGGGTAACGCCCAAAAACAAAAGCGCCTGTTAAAAACCCCTTAATAACTCTAAATTTTCCGCATTATATTTTTGCTTAAAATTCCACTAAAAAGAAGTAAATTTGCACTTTCTTTAAACACAAACAAATCCAGACCTAATGATTCACTTCTTTGGAAACGCAAATAGCAAAGTTTTTGCTGTTCAAACAACAAAAGAATTATCAACCGAAGCCATTTTAAAATTAACTTGGCTTTTTGGCAATGAACCAAAATTGGAACAAGCATCTTTAGATGCTTTTTTTGTTGGTCCTCGCGCTGCAATGATTACACCATGGAGCACCAATGCCGTTGAAATTACCCAAAACATGGGTATTGATGGTATTTTTAGAATTGAAGAATTTAAAGCGATTGCCGAAGATTTTAAGGATTTCGACCCCATGATTTCTGAAAAATTCAAAGGGTTAAATCAAGAGTCGTTTACCATTGATATTCAACCAGAATCTATTTTAGACATTGAAGATATTGCGGCTTACAACCAACAAGAAGGTTTGGCGCTTAGCGATGAAGAAGTTGCATATTTAAACGGTGTGAGCAAGAAAATAGGGCGCCCATTAACCGATTCGGAAGTGTTTGGGTTTTCGCAAGTGAACTCAGAGCATTGTCGTCATAAAATTTTTAATGGCACCTTTGTTATTGATGGCGAAGAAAAGCCAACATCGCTTTTTAAGCTTATAAAAGAAACCTCGAAGCAACATCCTAACGATATTGTTTCGGCTTACAAAGACAATGTCGCTTTTATAAAAGGTCCAAAAGTGGAACAATTTGCACCAAAACGTGCCGATATACCGGATTATTATACCACTCAGGATTTTAACTCAGTTATTTCGCTTAAAGCGGAAACACATAATTTCCCAACTACCGTCGAACCTTTTAATGGCGCTGCCACAGGTTCTGGAGGCGAAATTAGAGATAGACTTGCTGGCGGAAAAGGCTCGCTGCCATTAGCGGGGACAGCGGTTTATATGACATCGTATTCTCGTTTGGAAGCCAATCGCCCGTGGGAGCAAAAATTTAAAGCACGCAAATGGCTGTACCAAACGCCCATTGATATTTTAATAAAAGCATCAAACGGCGCATCCGATTTTGGAAACAAGTTCGGGCAACCCTTAATTTGCGGTTCGGTATTAACGTTTGAGCATGAGGAAGAAGCGCGGAAACTGGGGTTCGATAAAGTTATCATGCAAGCCGGTGGAATTGGTTACGCCAAAGCGGAACAAGCCTTAAAAGACACGCCCAAAAAAGGTGACAAAATAGTTATTTTAGGTGGTGAAAACTACCGTATTGGAATGGGGGGTGCCGCGGTATCGTCGGCAGACACCGGCGAGTTTGAGTCTGGTATCGAGTTAAATGCCGTACAACGTTCCAATCCTGAAATGCAAAAACGTGCTGCAAACGCTATTCGAGGTATGGTGGAGAGTGATGAAAATCACATTGTTTCCATTCACGACCACGGGGCTGGAGGGCACTTAAACTGTTTGTCGGAACTGGTTGAAGATACGGGAGGACATATCGATTTAGATAAACTTCCGGTTGGCGACCCAACATTATCCGATAAGGAAATTATTGGCAACGAATCTCAAGAACGTATGGGCTTGGTTATTGCTGAAAAACACATAGATACACTACAGAAAATCGCAGCGCGTGAGCGTTCGCCCATGTACACCGTTGGTGATGTTACGGGAGACGACCGCTTTACATTTCAGTCAAAAACCCATGGCAATAAACCTATGGATTTAGCTATGGAAGACATGTTTGGCAGTTCGCCAAAAACGGTAATGACCGACAAAACAATCAAAAGAAATTACAGTGATTTAACTTATAATCCTGATAATTTTTATGATTATTTAGACCAAGTTTTACAGTTGGAAGCGGTGGCTTGCAAAGATTGGCTGACCAATAAGGTTGACCGATGCGTTGGCGGAAAAGTAGCCAAACAACAATGTGTTGGTGCGTTACAAATTCCGCTTAACAATGTTGGTGTTATGGCATTGGATTACAAAGGAAAAGAAGGAATTGCAACCTCCATTGGGCACTCGCCTATTTCTGGGTTAATCAATCCCGTTGCCGGCAGCAGAAACAGTATTGCCGAAGCCTTAACCAATATCATTTGGGCACCTTTAAAAGAAGAATTGAAATCCGTTTCATTATCGGCAAACTGGATGTGGCCTTGTAAAAACGAAGGTGAAGATGCGCGATTGTACGAGGCGGTTAAAGCCATTTCGGAATTTGCCATCGATTTAGGGATTAACGTCCCAACAGGGAAAGATTCGCTTTCCATGAAGCAAAAATACCCAAACGAAGAGGTTATTTCTCCCGGAACCGTTATTATTTCAGCCGCGGCAAATTGTAATGACATCAACAAAGTGGTTGAACCCGTTTTACAAAGAAATGGCGGAGATATTTACTATATCAACCTTTCGCAAGACGATTTTAAATTGGGAGGAAGCTCGTTTGCTCAAATCCTAAATAAAATAGGAAATGATGCACCAAATGTAAAAAATGCATCTTATGTTAAAAATGTATTTAACACCATTCAAAAATTAATTAAAGACGAACAGATTGTTGCAGGGCACGATGTGGCTTCGGGTGGTTTAATTACAACATTGTTAGAAATGTGTTTTGCCGACACTAATCTTGGAGCAGAATTAGATCTTACGGCACTAAATGAAACAGACTCATTTAAAGTGTTGTTTGCCGAAAATTCGGGTATTGTGTTTCAAGCTAAAGATGCTTCTGTTGAAACTGCTTTAAAAGCGGCAAACATTGAGTTTTTTAACATAGGAAAAGTAACGACTTCCGATGTATTGAGCATCATCAACAATACGGATGTGTTCACCATGACCGTTTCCCGTTTAAGGGATATGTGGTACAAGACCTCTTTCCTACTCGACCAAAAACAAACGGCAAATGGTTTAGCAGAAGACAGATTCAATAATTATAAAAATCAACCTTTACAATACACCTTCCCAAGTCATTTTACAGGAAAACTCCCCATAATTGATTCGAAAAAACCAAAACCCAAAGCTGCGATTTTACGTGAAAAAGGAAGTAACTCCGAGCGCGAAATGGCAAACGCCATGTATTTAGCTGGTTTTGATGTAAAAGATGTACACATGACCGACTTAATTTCCGGTCGTGAAACTTTAGAAGACATCCAATTCATTGGCGCCGTTGGAGGGTTCTCAAACTCCGATGTTTTAGGTTCTGCCAAAGGTTGGGCCGGTGCTTTTAAGTACAACGAAAAAGCAAATACAGCACTTAAAAAATTCTTCAATAGAGAAAATACACTTTCTGTTGGAATATGTAACGGTGCACAACTTTGGATGGAATTAGACTTGGTTAATCCAGAGCACGACGTACACGGAAAATTAACGTACAACGATTCGAAAAAACACGAAAGTGCGTTTACATCGGTTAAAATTCAAGAGAACAATTCGGTGATGCTGGCAACACTTGCGGGCACAACCTTAGGGGTTTGGATTTCTCATGGCGAAGGAAAATTTAGCTTACCTTATCCTGAAAACAAATACAATATCGTTGCCAAGTACGGTTACGAATCATATCCTCATAACCCAAATGGTTCGGACTTTAATACCGCAATGATGTGTGATAAAACGGGGCGTCATTTGGTAACGATGCCTCATATTGAGCGTTCCACATTCCAATGGAATTGGGCACATTACCCAGAAAACAGAAAAGACGAAGCATCGCCATGGTTGGAAGCTTTTGTTAATGCCAGAAAGTGGATCGAGAATAAATAATATAAAAAGCTGTCTAAAATGTCTT
The DNA here is from genome assembly GCF_031932625.1 of Hwangdonia seohaensis. Taxonomy (NCBI): domain Bacteria; kingdom Pseudomonadati; phylum Bacteroidota; class Flavobacteriia; order Flavobacteriales; family Flavobacteriaceae; genus Hwangdonia; species Hwangdonia seohaensis. The sequence continues at coordinate 306,256 of NZ_JAVSCK010000003.1, read as the reverse complement.
TTTGAATTTAATTTATCAGGTTGAGCTTGTCAAAACCAATCTTGGTCGCCAATAAGTTAAATTATTTCGACAAAGCTTGTGCTGGGCGCAGTCGAAGCACTCCATACGGCAAGAAGTTAGACTTTTTAGACAGCCTCTTTTTTTCGACTGAGATACAGGGTTTGAAATGTTAATCCAATTCCTTTAAGGCCTTATACAGAGCTTGTTTCAGTTTTAAATCCATAACGCTATTGTTTGCATATTTTTGATTCACTTCTATCTCAATGCCTAAATAATCAGTAGGGCTTTGTTTTCTCAAATAGGTCGTAAAGCCATCAGCTTTTCCCAAATACGGGTAATTGAATCTTATATTTAAGTTAGCTTCTTGCCTTAAAATTTGGACTTTAAGCTGTTTGCAAAATTGTTTTTCGGTTTTTTTTTGAGAATCATAAAGCAAACCAATATCACAGTTCCTTCTGATATTGTTTAAAACCGGTTTAAAGCTATGAATGGATAAATGAAGTACAGAATCGCCATTTTCAATATAAGTTCTTATGGTATTTTCAACAGCGGTTCTGTATGGCAAATAATGTGTTTTTATGATTTCAGCTTTTTCATTTCGAGGCAAGCTTTTTGTGAATTCTGAAAACAAGTTTTTATGATGACGTGAACGATTAAGTTCCACCAACAAACGAGACGTGGTGCTGAAATATGAAGCATCGGCCAATGGTTTTAAAGTTTGAAACAGATCCAATACACCCAAATCAAAACCACGATGTGTTTTTAAAACGTCTTTATTTTTGAAATATGCGCTATAAGCTTCAGGAATTTCATTTCCACCGTGCTCACAAGTTAAAACAAGTTTCACGGCTTAAATAACGTATTGGTTTTTAAACACTTTTGCATGTCGCGATACACCGAAACAATGTGGTTTTCAGACGTGTCATTACCAACGGCTTTTAATAAACGCGTTGCCAAGGTGCCTTCCTCTAAAATCAGTTCAATAGCTTCGTGATGCGATTTATGCAAAGTCGATTTTACGCTTTGGTATAAATGTTTCCAAACGTCTTTTACTGATGCAGTCGGCTTCAAATTGAATAATTTTAAATAGGCTTCATCTTCAATTACAGAATCTTCACCATGTTTTATCGCATCATTTAAAATAGTGAATAGGGCTTCTTTTATCCAGCTCTTTTGCTCTTTTAAAACAGCAAACTCTTTTTTAACCAATGCTTTTAAAACTTCAATAATCAAAGCGCAAATGGCAATATCGGCTTTTGGGCTTTCTTGAATATCCACCAATCGAATTTCGATGGCATTACGGTCAAAACGTGCAATAGCGCCTCGGGAATTTAAAAAATGCTGGTCTAAAATCTTATTTTTATCATAAGGTCTGATGGCCTTTTTTATAGGTTCGAAAATGGTTGCGTGATAATCTAATTTAGAAAACACCCGTTCCGGAATTACCAAACCTGTTAACTCAGGTATTTCCTTTTGGTTGGTTTTGTAAAACTCCAATCGCGTGTCTTTAAACCCTGTAATTTTCCCTTCGAGAATTGGCGAACTCGCACAAAGCCCCGGTAATAATGGCAATATTATCCGAATGGCTGCATGCAGTTTTTCAAATTCCTTATCGTCGTAAAAAGGTAAGTTAATATGTGTGCTTTGTACGTTGCTCCAACCATGACCTTTACAGTTGAAAATAGTATTATAAAGCGCATAAACCTCACTATAACTGTGTTTCCAGAGTTGTGTATCTGTATTTGGATTCATTAAAGGATGCGAAGCCGAACCTAAAAGCTGAAGATTTAGAGGTTGTAAAAGCGCATCAATTTCCAAAATATTAGCGTGAAACTTCTCCGCTAAATCGTCCGTGTTTTCTGTAGGACCATTGGTTTTTAGTTCTATAACATGGGCTACAAGTTCGTTGCTCCAAGCAATGTCTCCATTTTCAACATCTGCTTTTAGCTCGCCAGCTTTTTTGGTGAGCAGCTCATCTACCTGTGGTGCAACTTTAAAAGTATCTTTATTTACAAGCATATATTCGAGTTCGATACCGTAAACGTCGAATAAGTGAAATGGTTTTTTCATGTTTAGTCCAGTCGTTTTTTTAATGCTGATAGAATTTCGGTATAAACCAAATCGCCATAATGTGCATCTTCTACACCAAAATCAATATTTGGGTTGTCGTTGATTTCTATCACCATCAGTTTACCATCTACCACTTTAATATCGATGCCATAAAGCCCTAATCCCATTAATTTAGCAGATTTCAATGCCATATCAATAACGTTTTTCGGAACGTCTTCAATGGGCAAACAATCGGCATCGCCATCTTGTTCGTTTTTGTCGGTTGCCTTCCAGTTATAAATCTGCCAATGGCCTTTAGCCATGTAATATTTACACGCGTAAAATGGTTTGTTATCAATAATCCCAATGCGCCAATCGTAGTCTGAAGGACAAAATTCCTGAGCAATGATCAAGTCGGATTCTTTTAGCATTTCAGTAACCAAAGCATCGTATTCTTCTTCCGTTTTTGCTTTTTTCACACCAAAAGAAAAGGTAGAATCGGGTGCTTTTAAAACACAGGGTAATCCTGTTTGTTCTAAAACCGAATTGCGATTATTGCTATGGACGATAACGGTTTTTGGCGTAGCAATATTGGCGTTATTTAAAGCTTCGGCCATATAAACCTTGTTACAGCATTTTAAAATGGCATCAGGATAATCGATAATGGCGATACCTTCTTGCTGTGCTTTTCTGGCAAAGGTGTAGGCCTCGTTATTCACTTCGGTGCTTTGTCTTAAAAATAAAGCATCAAAAGAAGATAAACGTGTTAAATCTTTGGGTTCAATGATTTCGGCATAGATATTCATTTTTTCCGCAATATCCACAAACTTTTTTAAAGCTTTCGAATTGCTTGGAGGCGCAGCATCGTTCGGGTTTACCAAAATCGCTAAGTCGAAATCGTAATTATTTACTTTTGCCGTATCGTAACGTTTTTTTGCAAAATACTCGTTTGCAAATTCGTGTACACTTGGGATGTGGTCTTTAGGAATTTCAGATTCTGCAATCGCCTTAATACTTTGTACATTCCACTTTGTTGTATGGTTAAAGTTTACACGTAAAAATGGCACTTGAAAATGCTTGTAAAAAAGCGCGCTCAACGCTTTATATTTTTGTGCCACGTTTTGCCCAAAATAAATACTCAGGGTAAAATCTTGCGACTTGATATTTTTTAGGCTTTGCTGAATCACATCATCAAATTCATCGGAAACAATTCTAACCAGTTTTAAAGCTTTTAAATCCACAATGTTTTTAGTGGTGGGAATTGGTAAATGCCCCCTGGCTTCAGCCAAAAGCGATACGTAATACCCTTTAGATTGATACGAGTAATTCTTGCAGAGATTGAAAATTCGTGCGTTTTTTATAAGGGAATACTCGGGATTAGTAAGATAATCCTGAGAGGAAATTACTGTAACATTATCAGTTGAAAAATTCCATTTTTCAGGCTGATTTACAACAATGTATTTGTTCATTTCGAGCGCACTGCGCTTTTAAAAATTTGCGCAAATGTATATTATTTTTTGATTGCTTTTACAAAGTGAATTTAATAATTTTCAGTGGTTTATGGTGATTTGTTTATCTATTTTCTAAAAAGACTTTAGCTTGAAAAACGACACGAGATGTTTGAAAGAAACAGAAGCAGAATTTAACTAGTGAACAGCCTTTGGTTTGGGGGAATTTGGATAATGAATGAATTCGTTAATGAAAGCTAAATCGCTTCAAAATCAGATATAATACTAGTTGTAATAATTAGCATACCTTGAATATGCCTTTAAATAGAATTATATGAAATCAACAACAAATCAAATCATTGAAATCATATAATTACCTATTTAATAATGTCAATTGACACCTATTTAGTCGGGATGACAGGATTTGAACCTGCGACCACACGGCCCCCAGCCGTGTACGCTAACCGGACTGCGCCACATCCCGAAAATCGACTTCAAAAATACTAAATGCTTTTTTTACTGCAACATTATTATTAAAAAATTAAACCCAAATTCAAACTATTTTAACAATTTCGGAAAACGGTTTATCAAATCGCAACATGTATTAACCCAAATAACGCATCATTAACAGCAAGTAACCACTTCAATATAACTAAATTACCCCTTGAGCGATTTACAAAACTCAACAAATTTGCCTTATGTACCAATAGCCATGTTATTGGTCTAAAAAAACATGACATTAATTTATATTATTTTTAAATTTAAAGAGTTACTAAATAGACCATGAAAATCAATTTCATTTTTCTTCCAAATAAAATACAGCTCAGTTTACTTTTAATAGGGATTAGTTTGCACTGTTTTACCCAAACCAAACCCAATGTTATTGTTATTTATACCGACGACCAAGGCGCTATAGATTTAGGTTGCTACGGTGCCTCAGATATTTATAGTCCAAATATTGATAAGCTTGCAAAACAAGGCACGCGCTTTACCCAAGCTTATGTGGCAGCTCCTGTTTGTGCGCCATCAAGAGCGGCATTGTTAACTGGTAAATATCCGCAAAATGCTGGCGTGAACGGTAACACTTCGCACGTTCCGAATTCGCATGGTATGCCAAATGATCAATACACGCTTGCCGAACTATTTAAAGACAATGGTTACAAAACGGGACACATTGGCAAATGGCACTTGGGCATGAGTGCAGAAACGTCGCCAAATGCTCAAGGTTTCGATTATTCTTTCGGGCATTTAAGAGGTTGTATTGATAACTATTCGCATTACTTTTTTTGGGCTGGTCCCAATGTCCACGATTTATACGAAAATGGAAAAGAAGTGTTTTACGACGGCGAATATTTTCCTGATTTAGCTTCGGATAAGGCTTTAAAATATGTTGAAGACCATAAAGAAATACCTTTTTTTATGTACTACGCCATCAACATGCCACATTATCCGTATCAACCCACCGATAAATGGCGAAATTATTATAAAGATGTTGAAAAACCTAGAGGTGATTATGCCGCTTTTATTTCAACCATCGACGAACGCATAGGCTTTTTAATGGACAAATTAGAAACACTCGGAATACGGGATAACACCATAATTGTTTATCAATCCGATAATGGCCATTCAACCGAAACACGTGCCTTTAATGGCGGCGGAAATCCCGGGCCCTATCGCGGTGCAAAAAGCAGTTTGTTTGAAGGCGGCATTAGGCTTCCTACAATATTAAGTTGGACAAACAATTTACCTCAAAACGTTGTCAATAATGAGTTTTTTATGAATATAGACTGGTTGCCAACACTAGCGACACTTTGCGGTTTTAATAACTTACCTAAAGATGTTGATGGCTTGGATTTATCTGAAATGATTAAAACACCAAACTCCGTTTCACAACGAACAGAAGCTTTCTGGAAATACGGCAATCAATGGGCCGTTAGAAACAACAACTGGAAACTTATGGGTTACCCTAAAGACACTTCAAATAAAGGCAAATTAGATTTGGAACAGGACGCTCTATTTCTTTCTAATTTAGATGATGATATTTCAGAAATAAAAAATTTAGCAACCCAATATCCCGAAAAGGTTGAAGCACTTAAAACCAAATTTCTAGCCTGGGAACACGGGTTTGAAACCGATATTCCTAAAAAAACAAAACCTTTAAATCACCTTGGAATAAACGGTGAAATAAAGGCGACAACCGAACTTGATAACCGATATAAAAATATTGAGATTTTAATTGACGGAAAACGAGGTTATTTAGATTATGGTTCTGGACAATGGATTGGACAAGAAGGAAATGATTTGGAATTTATTTTAGATTTGAATGAAACGAAGACCATTTTAGAAGTGGCTATTGGCTATTTACACAATCCTTCAAATTGGGTGTTTAGTCCAAAGTTTTTCGAAGTTGCTTTTTCCAATGATGGCGTAAATTTCAGTAAAACCATGCAATCTGAAATTTCAAAAACAATCAATAACAAACATAATTTTACCGATACCCTTTCCATGAGCACAAACGAAAAAACCAGATATATAAAATTGACCATAAAAAACATAGGCGACATTCCCGAAGGGCACATTGGCGTTGGTAATTTATGTTGGTTTTTTATAGATGAAATCATAATAAAATAGTATAGAAATGCAAAAAACCACACATCATATCACGATAGCATTAATTGGAATATTTTTACTATTTAGCTGTAAATCTGAAGAAAAAGAAACCGTAACAAAACCAAATATTCTGTTCATCATGTCGGATGATCACACCTCACAAGCATGGGGCATTTACGGTGGTATTTTGCAGGATTATGTTCAAAACAAAAACATTAAACGATTGGCTGAAGAAGGTGTGGTTTTAAACAATGCATTTTGTACCAATTCCATTTGCGTACCAAGCAGAGCCAGTATTCTTACGGGACAATTCAGTAATAAAAATGGCGTTTACACCCTAAGTGACGCCTTAAATCCCGATAGTTTAAACATTGCCAAAGTGCTGAACAAAAACGGCTATCAAACGGCCATTATTGGAAAATGGCATTTAAAAAAAGAACCTTCTGGTTTCGATTATTACAACATTTTGCACGACCAAGGTCGGTATTGGAACCCTATTTTAAGAACTGCTGAAAATTTTAACAAAGCACCTGAAGCCTGGGATGTGCACGAAGGGTTTTCAACCGATGTGATTACACAATTATCCGTGGATTGGCTGGACAAAAGAGACCCAAACAAACCGTTTATGCTTATGACGCATTTTAAGGCAACGCACGAGCCTTTTGATTTTCCTGAACGTTATAACAATTTGTATAATGATGTTGAAATTCCAGAACCAGCTTCATTATTTGACTTTTCGCCTAAAACAACCGGACGGAGCTTTGTTGGCCAAAAATTAGAGAATTTAGCATGGAGATACGAACAAGCCTCAAACGATCCCGAAAAATGGTGGTGCAAATATCCCGGTTTGCCTTTTTACACCAATGAGATGGACAGCATAACTGCCCGTAAAGCAACCTATCAAAAGTTTATTAAAGATTTTATGCGTTCCGGGGCAGCCATTGATGATAATATTGGAAAGCTTTTAGATTATTTGGAAGCTTCAGGTTTAGCCGAAAATACCATAGTAATTTATACCGCAGATCAGGGTTATTTTTTAGGCGAACACGGTTTTTTTGACAAACGCTTAATTTATGAAGAATCGCTCCGTATGCCTTTTGTAATTCGGTATCCCAAAGAAATTACTGCCGGAAAACGTTTAGACGATATTATTTTAAACATCGATTTTCCAGCATTGTTTGCTGATTATGCGGGTATTGAAAAACCTAAATCCTTTCAAGGCCAAAGTTTTCGCAAAAACTTAAAAGGCGAAACCCCTGAAAATTGGAGAGCATCGGCTTATTACAGATATTGGACCAATCACACAATTCGGCCTGCGCATTTTGGAATTAGAAATAAACGATACAAACTAGCCCTTTTTTATGGCCATTCTTCAGACATGACAGGTTCTTCAAAAGAAAACACCACACCTGCTTGGGAATTTTATGATTTAGAAAAAGACCCCAACGAGAATTACAATGCGTATAACGATTCTGCTTATTCAGAAATCATAAAAGACATGAAAGTTGAGTTAAAAAAACAGCGACAAACTTATGGTGATACCGATGTGCAATATGAACCGCTTCAAGATATTTTTAATTCGTACTGGAAGTAAAGCTCGCTTTTTTTAAAATGGAATTTGAGAACGCTCAGCTTTAGGTTTATCAACTATTTTTATGATTAGTTACGCATAAATTTTAAGCGCTATTAACAACAAAAAGTACCTTCAATAAAAATGAAAGTGCTTTTCTCTTCAAATAAATAATAAAGTTTAGACAAACTTTATGCTTTTTTCTATTTTTTCGTCCATTACCTTATAGGCTTTGTTTACTGTTCTTTTCATTAATAGCGAAACAAATAAGGCTATCATAAATAAGCCCGCAAAGACTTCTAAAGTGGTATCCAATGAGCCTGTTGTGTTTTTAACCCAATCGTAAATTGTAGGGCCAACAACACCAGCTAATGCCCAAGCTGTTAATACCATGCCGTGGATTGCACCTAATTGTTTTGTGCCAAATAAATCGCCCAAAAATGCTGGTAAAGTTGCAAAACCGCCACCATACATGGTAATTACGGTAAACAAAACGACTAAGAATGTTAATTCCATGGAAATTTTTGGTAAGAAATAAAACGCCAATATTTGGAAGGCGAAGAATATAATATAAGTGTTTGCGCGTCCTAAATAATCTGAAAGACTAGACCATAAAATGCGTCCTACGCCATTAAATACACCTATTAAACCAACAATGGCTGCGGCTTCCATGGGTGTGTAATTTAATTTTTCCTGCATCATTGGGCTTGCTGCAGATATGATGGCGATACCACATGCTATGTTTATAAACATCATTATCCAGATGTAATAAAAACGAGAAGTCTTTAATGAAGCATTGGCATCAATGTTAGAAATATCGGCTTTTATGGTTTTACCTTCACCGGGTTTAAAACCGTCTGGTAAATAGCCTTCTGGCGGTCTTTCAATATATCTGGCAGAAGACAATATTAAAATCATATAAATAATTCCTAAAATATAAAAGGCATTGGATACGCCAACAGCATCAAATAGCGATTGCATAACAGGGCCGAAAATTAAGGCCGCAAAACCAAACCCCATAATGGCCATTCCTGTGGCCAAACCACGTCTGTCTGGAAACCATTTTACCAATGTGCTAACAGGTGTTATGTAGCCGATACCCAAACCAATACCGCCAATAACGCCGTAACAGAGGTAAAACAGCCATAAAGATTCCAATTGAACCGCTAAACCGGAACCTAAAATACCTACGCCATAAAAAATCCCTGCTGTGGTACCACTTATTCTTGGTCCTACTTTTTCAACCCAGCGCCCCAAAAATGCTGCGGATAAACCTAACAATAAAATGGCGATTTTAAAGGCCCATTTAATAACGCTGCCATCAACATCAAAAATATCTTTTACGGGATTTGTCATTACCGAATAAGCATAAACAGATCCAATTGAAATATGAATCCCAACAGCCGAAGCAGCAATTAACCAACGGTTTTTTAGTTTTTGTGTTTGCATAATTTTTACAATTTAAGTGTCCGTTTTAAAACACTTTTAATTAATCTTTACTTCTTTAAAATAATTTTTCAATAAGTCTTGGGCCGCTTGTAATTCTTCTTCGGTGTTTTCGCGAGCATCCTTAAGCTCATAATCCCATCCCAAAGCTTCCCATTTATGGATGCCTAATTTATGATACGGCTGAATTTCAATTTTTTCAATGGTTTTATAGTCTTTGAAATGATTCCCCAAAGCATGCAAAATTTCCGGGTTACTGGTAATTTCCGGAATTAAAACATAGCGCAACCACATTTTTTTACCTGAATTTTCTCTGTGCTTTGCTAGATTAAAAGCAATTTCCTTTACAGGTTTACCGGTGATGTATTTATAACCCGATTCCGTCATGTGCTTGATATCCAACATGATTAAATCCGCATAATCGTCTAATAATTCTTTTGAAAAATGATTTAATATTCTACCATTGGTATCAATATTGGTGTGGATGCCTTCTTCTTTCAATCTTTTAAAAAAAGGAATTAATACTTTTGATTGCAATAAAGGTTCGCCACCAGAAACGGTAACACCGCCTTTTTTTCCGAAGTACGGTTTCATTTTAAGCGCCATTTGCACCAACTCTTCAATATCATATTCTTTACCTCCCGAGGTTTCAATAGAATCTGGATTATGGCAATACAAGCACTTTAATTTGCACCCTTGCAAGAATACGATAAAGCGTATTCCGGGGCCATCGTGAGTCCCGAAAGATTCGATGGAGTGTACTCTTAATATGTTTTCGGCTGTTTTGATGACTTTAAGGTTTTAATTAAGCACCTGAATAAAATTGACTAACCCATTATTCAGGTGCTTTCAAAATATTAATAATAACTACATAGATTCGTGAAAAGAACGTGTAATAACTTCAAGTTGCTGCTCTTTGGTCAATCTTACAAAGTTTACAGCGTAACCAGAAACACGAATGGTTAATTGTGGATATTCTTCCGGGTGCTCCATAGCATCCAATAAGGTTTCCTTATTCAAGACATTCACATTAACATGTTGTGCATTTCTTGAGAAATAACCATCAAGAATAGTTGCCAAATTCTCTATTTGATCGGTTTTGTCCGCGCCCAAAGATTTTGGTACAATGGAAAAGGTGTTTGAAATACCGTCTTGAGAATCTTCATAATCAATTTTGGCCACCGAGTTTAACGATGCAATCGCTCCGTTAGAATCGCGCCCGTGCATTGGGTTTGCCCCAGGTGCAAACGGTACACCTTTAGCTCTTCCATCTGGTGTTGCCCCGGTTTTTTTACCATAAGACACATTTGATGTAATAGTTAAAACAGACATGGTTGGCTCAGCGTTTTTATAAACCGGTAGTTGCTTTAATTCGTTGTTAAAATCGGCAACCGCAGTTGCTGCTAAGGCATCTACTCTATCGTCATCATTACCATAGTAAGGGAATTCGCCCTCAACTTTAAAATCAACCGTTAAACCATCTTCATCTCTAATGGGTTTTACCTTGGCATGTTTTATGGCCGAAAGTGAATCTGCCACTATCGATAAACCGGCAATACCATAAGCAATATCGATGTTGGGATTGGTATCAATTAAAGCCATTTGCGCTTTTTCATAATAGTATTTATCGTGCATGTAGTGAATAATGTTCATGGAATCATTATAAACACGTGCCACTTCTTTCATGGCTATTTTGAAGTTGGCCATGACTTTATCGAAATCCAAATACTCGCAATCGCAGGCTTCAATACCGTTTACGATTTGTACCCCGGTTTCTTCGCAACGACCACCATTTATAGCCAACAATAAGGTTTTGGCTAAATTGGTACGAGCTCCAAAGAACTGAATGGATTTTCCTAATTCTTGATACGACACACAGCAGGCAATTCCGTAATCATCAGAGCCTCTGCTTTTTCGCATTAATGCATCATTTTCAAACTGAATTGAAGACGTGTCAATCGATACTTTAGCACAGTAATCCTTAAAGTTCTGCGGTAAATCTTCAGACCAAAGAATCGTCATATTTGGTTCTGGTGATGGCCCTAAATTGTATAATGTGTTTAAAAAACGAAACGATGTTTTGGTTACTTTCGTCCTGCCGTCTTCAAACATGCCGCCAATAGCTTCGGTTACCCAAGTAGGGTCGCCTGCGAATATATCGTCGTAAGCGCCCATTCGTAAATGGCGCACCATGCGTAATTTCATTACAAATTGATCAATGTATTCTTGGGCTTCTTCTTCGGTAATTACACCGTCTTGCAAATCGTTTTCAATATAAATATCTAAGAAAGTAGATACATTACCCAATGACATGGCTGCACCGTCCTGCTCTTTTACGGCTGCCAAATACGCCATGTAAGTCCACTGTACCGCTTCTCTAGCGTTTTCTGCTGGACGCCCTAAATCCAAATTGTATTTAGCGCCAAGGGCAATCATTTCTTTTAAAGCCCTTATTTGCTCTGAAACCTCTTCGCGTAAACGAATTGCAGCTTCAGTCATAGGGCCGGTAATATTTTCTAAATCTTCTTTTTTGGCTTCAATTAAAAAGTTGATGCCGTAAAGTGCCACACGACGGTAATCGCCAATAATTCTTCCACGTGCGTAATTATCGGGCAAACCTGTTAAAAATCCCAAAGAGCGGTATTTTTTAATCTCGGTTGTGTAAGCATCAAAAACACCATCGTTATGGGTTTTAACATATTTTGAAAACAATTCGGTTATGGCCTCATTGGGCTTTACACCTTGCTCAGCCAGTGCTTTTTGTACCACTTTAAAACCACCAAAAGGCTTCATGGTTCTTTTAAGTAGCTCATCGGTTTGCAAGCCAACAATCACTTCGTTTTCCTTATCGATATAACCCGCATTAAAGGCGCTAACTGTTGAAATGGTTTCGGTGTCCACACAGCGTACCCCATTGTTTTGTCTTTCTTCCTTGGTGGCTGCTTTACAAACTTCCCATAACTTTTGGGTTTTTGCACTTGGTCCCACCAAAAATTCGTGTGTGCCGTGGTAAGGCGTAATATTATTTATAACAAAATTTCTTACGTTGACTTTTTCAGTCCAAATCCCGTTTTTAAATTGCTTTACTTCCATTGTTTTATTTTATTAATATGTTGTAAAATCTATGTGTCTTTTAAATCCCCAAAGGTAGCTACCACAGTTAATTATAAAACTGACATTTGTCATTAAACGCCCTAAAAACAAGGTGGTTTAAGCGTTTTTATTTACGAAAACGTTTGAAAAAATATCTTTAAAAAACAAAAATTTCAGTGTTTTAATCCAAACATAAAACTTACTTCAACGGAAGCTCGATTTCCATTGTTTTTAATATAAGAAGTTTAAGATTTTTATGCATTATTCGTAATAATTAAAAAACTATATCAATTTTTTTAAGCTTTTCTCGATTTTTCTAAAAATTAAATATGTTTATGACAAAAACATGGTTTTTATTTTAACTGTCAACCCATTTATATGGTATTTACTTTGTGTATTTGAAAATCACATTTAATTTCTTACTTTGCGAGACTACTAAGTACACATAGCAAATGACAGAGATTACACGAATTTTCGATTTTCCATATTATCAACTAGAAAAATATAATTTAAAAAAGGCATTTACCACTAAATACGATGGCGAGTGGAAGTCAATTTCATCTCAAGAATACGTAAATCAAGCGAACACGGTTAGCAGAGGATTGTTAAAATTAGGGGTAAAACCAAATGATAAAATTGCGGTAATTTCGTCCACCAATCGCACCGAATGGAATATTTTGGATATTGGCATTTTGCAAATTGGCGCTCAAAACGTTCCCATTTATCCTACGATTTGTTCGGAAGATTACGAGTATATTTTAAATCATTCTGAAGCCATGTATTGCTTTGTATCGGATGCTGAAATTATTAAAAAGCTTAACGCCATTAAAACCAATACCAAACTTAAAAACGTGTATACTTTTGATGAAGTTTCCGGTGAAAACAACTGGAACGAAGTGTTAAAGCTAGGTGAAGATCACACAAACCAAAATGAAGTTGAGGATAGAAAAAAAGCGGTTAAATCCAACGATTTGGCTACCTTGATTTATACGTCCGGAACCACCGGAAAACCTAAGGGCGTAATGTTGTCGCACAGCAATTTAGTTTCAAATGTTTTAGATAGTGAAAAACGTGTACCCTTTGATTACGGCGAATCGAAATCGTTGAGTTTTCTTCCGGTTTGCCACGTTTTTGAACGTATGATTTTATACTTATACCAATACTGTGGTGTAGAGATTTATTTTGCCGAATCTATTGAGGCCATGGGCGACAATCTTAAGGAAATTAAACCCAACGTCATGACGGCGGTACCGCGTTTATACGAGAAAGTTTACGACAAGATTATAGCCAAGGGCGCCGATTTATCGGGCATAAAAAAGATGCTTTTCTTTTGGGCGGTAGAGCTCGGTTTAAAATACGAACCCTACGGAAAAAATGGTTGGTGGTACGAAACACAGTTAAAACTGGCCCGAAAACTTATTTTCAGCAAATGGAAGGAAGGTCTTGGTAATAATTTAGATTTAATGGTTTCCGGTAGTGCAGCCTTACAACCTCGGTTAACACGCATATTTGCTGCTGCCGAAATGCCCATTATGGAAGGTTATGGATTAACCGAAACATCGCCGGTAATATCGGTAAACGACCAACGCGATAGCGGTTTTAAAATTGGAACCGTTGGAAAAGTGATTGATAATGTTGAAGTGAAGATAGCTAAAGACGGAGAGATTTTGGTTAAAGGCCCCAATGTGATGTTAGGCTATTATAAAGATGCCGAAAAAACAGCAAGTGTTATGACCGGTGATTATTTTCATACGGGTGATATTGGTGAATTGGACAGTGAAGGGTTTTTAAAGATTACCGATAGGAAAAAAGAAATGTTTAAAACCTCCGGTGGAAAATACGTAGCTCCCGCGTTAATTGAAAATCGTTTTAAACAATCGCGATTTATTGAACAAATTATGGTAATTGGAGAAGGCGAACGCATGCCGGCAGCTTTAATTCAAATTAATTTTGAGTTTGTTGAAGAATGGGCGAAACGACATAACATTAAATTCAGTTCCTCAAAAGACCTTATTGCCAACGAAACTTTACACGATCGTATTCAGGAAGAAATTGACGATGCCAACAAACATTTTGGCAAATGGGAGCATATAAAGAAGTTTGAAATTACACCAGATTTATGGACCATTGATGGTGGACATTTAACGCCAACCATGAAAATGAAGCGAAAAGCAATTAAAGAAATTTATAAAGATTTGATTGAGAAAATTTATAGATCGTAATTTTTTAAACTCTTATTGTCTTTAATTGTTACCACAAAGTCCGCTGGTTTTTACGCCTAAAGCGGTGTATTCATCGTGAATGGTTTTTAACAGCGAATAATTGTCAAAAGAATCTTGACCAAGTTCCCAAATCATTATGCCTCCAATAGCCTCGTCATAGGCTAAATTAACTTTAGATTTAATCGTTGGGATCCCATTATAAAACGTGGTTCCTACTTGATCTAAATGAGCATTATTTACATCATCTCTAACCATTTGATTATAAGTTACGGCATTAACGGTGTTAGCGTTAACAAAATTGTAGCCATAAAAAGGAACTCCTAGGGTGAGTTTTTCTGCAGAAATGCCTACGGTATTGTTCCAAAAGCGAATCCCTTCTTTTGAAAAATTAAGTGAACTGTGCTGCCCCGGGAATGAGGGCAACCACGGCCCTGTGGCATCATACGACATGATATTGATCATATCAAAAACCCGCAATGCAGCATCGGTAACATGGCTATATCGGGTATGTGGAAAAGCAGCGGTAATTAATTTGTTATGTGCATTTAAAGCAGCATCCAATTCTATCACAAAATCGCTGTAACCTGAAGTTACATGGTTCCACTCCAAATCTACATCAACACCATCTAAATTGTTATCCAACACAAAATTTACAATATTTGAGATAAATGCAGGTCGGTTTGCAGGAATATCAATTAAATCGGACCAATTTGTGGTTTGCTCAACAGTTAAAGCACCACCGGCCAAAGAAACACAAATAATTATATTTGGATTTGCCTGTCTTGCATCCATAACTACTTGGGTAACCGATTCTATGATAACATTCCCGTCTTTATCAGGATTTGCAAAAGCCAGATTCAAATGGGTAAGCTTACAATATTCAATTTTATCACTCAAAGCAAACCTATAATAAGGTAAATACCCCACTACCATCGCTGTTCTGCCATCTGTTTTCGGGCCGTCGTCTTTAGGTACATCGTCTTTACTGCACGACACCACAAACATAAGCACGGTAAAAAAAGTAAAATTCTATTTTTCATTCAAATTTCTTTTGGCAGCGTAAAAAACCAAAGATATTATATTATGGTACAAATTACTAAAAGTTGCGTTTTATGCTTGGTATTCAATTTTATCAAATTTATTATGCGTGCATAACAAATTTTTTATATATTTGAGCACCAACTACTCTCAAATGAAAGACAAAACGATTGATTACGTGTTAAGAACCACATGGTTAACTGTTCAAAAAATGTACAACGAAGAGGCCTCAAAGTTTGATGCTACCATGGCAGTGGCCTTTACATTATTGAGCATAGACCCTGTTGATGGGACACCTTCAACCGCTTTGGGGCCTAAAATGGGAATGGAAGCTACGAGTTTATCGCGCATATTAAAAACCATGGAAGTTCGTGGTTTAATTGAACGGAAATCAAATCCGAATGACGGCCGTAGCGTACTCATTCATTTAACCGAGTTTGGCAGAAAAAAAAGAGACTATTCCAAAGAGAAGGTCCTCACCTTTAACGAAGCCATTAAAGGAAATATTTGTGAAGAAAAACTAAAGAATTTTTATGAGGTTGCCGAATTAATCAATGAGATGGTAGCCAATAAAAAAATATACAATCAAAACAACGATAAGTAGAAAAAACACCATGAGCAAACGTAGAATAAAAAAAATAGCCATTATAGGTTCAGGTATTATGGGAAGCGGTATCGCTTGTCATTTTGCCAATATTGGCGTTGATGTTTTATTATTAGACATTATTCCAAGAGAACTTACCGATATCGAAAAAGCCAAAGGCTTAACTTTGGAGGATAAAATTGTTAGAAACCGATTAGTTAACGATGCCTTGGCGGCTTCAATAAAATCGAAACCTGCACCGCTTTACCATCCTTCTTTTAAAAATCGAATTACCACGGGAAACCTTGAAGACGACATTGCTAAAGTTGCAAATGTAGATTGGATTATGGAGGTGGTTGTTGAGCGTTTGGATATTAAGCAACAGGTTTTCGAAAAGCTTGAAAAACACAGAACTCCAGGTACGTTAATTACTTCGAACACCTCTGGAATTCCAATAAAGTTCATGAGCGAAGGGCGAAGTGAAGATTTCCAGAAGCATTTCTGTGGAACACACTTTTTTAACCCTGCGCGTTACCTGAAACTATTTGAGATCATACCAGGGCCTAAAACAGATGCGTCTGTGCTAGAATTCTTGAATGGTTATGGAGAGCAATTCTTAGGAAAAACTTCGGTAATCGCTAAAGATACGCCGGCATTTATTGGGAATCGAATCGGGATTTTCAGTATTCAAAGTCTATTTCACGCTGTTAAGGATTTAGATTTAACTATTGAAGAAGTCGATAAATTATCGGGGCCGGTAATTGGTCGTCCAAAATCGGCAACCTTCAGAACTGTTGATGTTGTGGGATTGGACACTTTGGTTCATGTGGCCAACGGCATTAGGGAAAACTGTCCGAAAGATGAGCGTTTAGAGTTATTTGAATTGCCAGATTTCATCAACAAAATGGTGGAAAACAAATGGTTAGGAAGCAAAACCGGACAAGGTTTTTATAAAAAAGTAAGAAAAGACGATGGATCTTCAGAGATTCTATCACTAGATTTGAATACCTTAGAATATCGTTCAGCCAAACGCGCAAAATTTGCCACTTTAGAATTAACTAAAACCGTAGACAAGGTTGTTGACCGTTTTAAAATTCTAGTAAAAGGAAAAGATAAAGCAGGCGAATTTTACCGTAAAAGTTTTGCTGCATTATTCGCTTACGTTTCAAATAGAATTCCAGAAATAACGGATGATTTATACAAAATCGACGATGCCATGAAAGCTGGTTTTGGCTGGGAACATGGTCCATTCCAAATTTGGGATGCCATTGGTTTGGAAAAAGGCATTGAATTAATGAAAGCCGAAGGACTTGAACCCAACACATGGGTTAACAATATGTTAGCCGCTGGGTGCACCTCTTTCTATACAGTAAAAAATGGTGCAACCTATGCCTATGATATTCCTAAGCGATCTCATGAAAAAATTCCTGGTCAGGATGCATTTATTATTTTGGATAACATCAGAAAATCGAATGAAGTCTTTAAAAACTCAGGCGTTGTTATTGAAGATTTGGGCGACGGCATTTTAAATGTAGAATTCCAATCGAAAATGAATACCATTGGAGGCGATGTTTTAGCCGGTTTAAATAAAGCGATTGATTTAGCCGAAAAAGATTTTGCGGGATTGGTAGTTGGTAATCAAGCTGCAAATTTCTCAGTTGGTGCAAACATTGGCATGATTTTCATGATGGCTGCCGAACAAGAATATGACGAGTTAAACATGGCTATAAAATATTTCCAAGACACCATGATGCGTATGCGTTATTCTGCCATTCCAACCGTTGCCGCGCCTCATGGCATGGCACTTGGTGGCGGCTGTGAGTTATCGATGCACGCCGATAAAGTGGTTGCTGCCGCCGAAACTTACATCGGATTGGTTGAGTTTGGAGTTGGTGTCATCCCTGGTGGTGGTGGCTCAAAAGAAATGGCTTTAAGGGCCCAAGACACTTTTAGAAAAGGCGATGTGCAATTAAATGTGTTACAAGAATATTTCTTAACTATTGGTATGGCTAAAGTGGCAACTTCGGCTTACGAAGCTTTCGATTTGGGCATTCTTCAAAAAGGAAAAGATATCGTAGTTGTTAATAAAGACCGCCAAATTGCGGTTGCCAAACAACATGCGAAATTAATGGCAGACATGGGTTACACCCAGCCTGTAAAACGCACTGACGTTAAAGTACTTGGTAAACAGGCTTTAGGTATGTTTTTAGTGGGAACCGATGCCATGGAAGACAGTAATTACATTAGCGAACACGATAAAAAAATCGCTAATAAATTGGCCTACGTTATGGCTGGTGGCGATTTATCCGAACCTACTTTGGTTAGCGAACAATACCTTTTGGATTTAGAACGAGAAGCCTTTTTAAGTTTATGTACTGAACGTAAAACTTTGGAAAGGATTCAACACATGTTAACTAAAGGAAAACCATTGAGAAATTAGAAGCCCATCCAAACCTTCCCAAAGGGAAGGAGATATAGCGCTCGAAAAATAATGAATAACAAATAAAAATACCCGTAAAAATTTCTTCCCTTTTGGGGAAGCTAGTAGGGGCTTATTATGAAACAAGCATATATAGTAAAAGCATACAGAACCGCCGTGGGCAAAGCACCAAAAGGCGTGTTCCGTTTTAAAAGAACAGACGAATTAGCTGCTGAAACCATTCAGCACATGATGAAAGAGCTACCGGATTTCGATACAAAACGTATCGACGATGTTATTGTTGGTAACGCGATGCCAGAAGGTTCGCAAGGTTTAAACATGGCTCGATTTATCTCATTAATTGGATTAGATAGTGTGGATGTTCCTGGTGTAACAGTAAATCGTTTTTGTGCTTCAGGCATTGAAACTATTGGTATTGCAACCGCAAAAATTCAAGCTGGTATGGCCGATTGTATTATCGCAGGTGGCGCAGAAAGTATGAGTGCTGTTCCGATGACAGGCTTTAAACCGGAATTAAATTACGATACCGTAAAAGCGGGTCATGAAGATTATTACTGGGGCATGGGAAACACGGCCGAAGCTGTTGCCAATCAGTTTAAGGTGTCTCGTGAAGATCAAGATGAGTTTGCATATAATTCACACATGAAAGCCTTAAGAGCGCAAGCCGAAGATCGTTTTCAAGACCAAATTGTTCCTATTGAAGTAGAGCAAACCTATATAGACGAAAATGGTAAAAAAGCCACGAAATCTTACACGGTTACCAAAGACGAAGGACCACGAAAAGGAACCAATCTTGAAGCATTGGCAAAATTACGACCTGTATTTGCACAAGGCGGAAGTGTTACAGCTGGAAATTCGTCACAAATGAGTGATGGTGCTGCATTTGTAATGATTATGAGCGAAGACATGGTAAAGGAATTAAATCTTGAGCCCATAGCAAGACTTGTTAATTATGCCGCTGCAGGTGTGGAACCACGGATTATGGGAATTGGTCCCGTAAAAGCCATTCCAAAAGCATTGAAATTAGCTGGTTTAAAACAAGACGATTTAGCACTTATAGAACTAAACGAAGCCTTTGCTTCACAATCTATAGCCGTTATTCGTGAGTTAAACTTAAACCCGGATATCATTAACGTAAACGGTGGTGCCATTGCACTTGGTCACCCGCTTGGATGCACAGGCGCAAAACTCTCGGTACAGCTTTTTGATGAGATGCGTAAACGAAACATGTCAGGCAAATACGGAGCTGTAACCATGTGCGTTGGTACCGGTCAAGGTGCTTGTGGGATATTTGAATTTTTGAATTAAGAATATAGACGAATAGAGTCTAGAATCTAGACTAATTAAACATATTATAACAACAACACACAGTCTAGAATCTAATGTCTAGCTGTCTAGAATCTAAAAATAACAATGGAAGCAAAAGAAAAAGACCTATTAAGAGGCGGACAATTCCTAGTAAAAGAAACTAACTGCGAAGACGTATTTACGCCAGAAGATTTTTCGGAAGAACAAAACATGATGAAAGAAGCGGTTATGGAATTTAACGACCGCGAAATTATTCCTCACAAACCACGCTTTGAAGCAAAAGATTTTGCTTTAACCGAAGAGGTTATGCGTAAGGCCGGAGAACTCGGTTTTCTGGGTGTTGCCGTTCCCGAAGCTTACGGTGGCTTGGAAATGGGCTTTGTATCCACCCTATTGGTTTGCGATTATATCTCTAGTGGCACAGGTTCTTTTAGCACCGCATTTGGAGCGCATACTGGTATTGGCACCATGCCAATCACGCTTTATGGCACCGAGGAGCAAAAACAAAAATACGTACCTAAATTAGCTACGGGAGAATGGTTTGGCGCTTATTGTTTAACCGAACCCGGAGCCGGTAGTGATGCCAATTCCGGTAAAACCACAGCAACCCTATCCGAAGATGGTAAAAGTTATAAAATCAACGGACAAAAAATGTGGATTTCAAACGCCGGATTTTGTAGCTTAATGATTGTTTTTGCGCGTATAGAAAACGATAAAAACATAACAGGTTTTATTGTAGAAAATGATGCGAGCAACGGCATTACCATGGGCGAAGAAGAACATAAATTAGGTATTCGTGCCTCATCTACGCGTCAGGTATTCTTCAACGATACGGTTGTACCTGTTGAAAACATGCTCGCCGGTCGTGGTGAAGGCTTTAAAATAGCGATGAATGCCCTAAATGTTGGCCGTATAAAATTGGCAGGCGCTTGCTTGGATTCGCAACGCAGAATCTTAACAACAGCTGTTCAGTACGCCAACGAACGCAAACAGTTTAAAACACCTATTTCGGAGTTTGGTGCCATTAAAGTAAAATTAGCTGAAATGGCCACCAGTGCCTATGCTGGTGAATCGGCAACTTATCGCGCCGCAAAAAATATTGAGGACCGCATTGCTTTGCGAGTATCGGCCGGAAACACACATCAAGAAGCAGAGCTTAAGGGTGTTGAAGAATACGCTATTGAATGTTCCATACTAAAAGTTGCCGTTTCCGAAGATGTTCAAAATGCAGCAGATGAAGGCATTCAAATTTTTGGAGGCATGGGATTCTCAGAAGAAACCCCAATGGAAGCTGCTTGGAGAGATGCCCGTATCGCCCGTATTTACGAAGGCACCAACGAAATTAACAGAATGCTTTCAGTAGGTATGTTGGTTAAAAAAGCCATGAAAGGACACGTAGATTTGCTTGGGCCAGCGCAAGCCGTACAAGAAGAATTGATGGGCATACCATCGTTTGAAACACCGGATTATTCCGAGTTGTTTTCAGAAGAAAAAGAAATGATTAAAAAGCTTAAGAAAACATTCTTAATGGTTGCTGGTGGAGCGGTACAAAAATACGGTCCGCAATTAGAAGACCACCAACAATTATTAATCGCCGCCGCCGATATATTGATTGAAATTTATATGGCTGAATCTGCAATTTTAAGAACAGAGAAAAACGCAAAGCGCTTTGGCGAAGAAGCGCAATCTGTTCAAATCGCCATGTCTAAATTATATTTGTATCATGCGGTTGACATTATTGAAGAAAAAGGAAAAGAAAGCATCATTTCGTTTGCCGAAGGTGACGAACAACGTATGCTTTTAATGGGTCTTAAACGCTTTACAAAAT
The DNA here is from genome assembly GCF_031932625.1 of Hwangdonia seohaensis. Taxonomy (NCBI): domain Bacteria; kingdom Pseudomonadati; phylum Bacteroidota; class Flavobacteriia; order Flavobacteriales; family Flavobacteriaceae; genus Hwangdonia; species Hwangdonia seohaensis. The sequence goes on along the minus strand of NZ_JAVSCK010000003.1, from coordinate 284,621 downwards.
ACCAGAACTATCCGGATATCGTAGATTTACGTAACGAAATAGCTGAAAAAGTAAAGACTGAAAATAAATATTGTTTTTAGTATTCTAAAAACATTGTGTGACTAACTCAAATGAGAAAAGCGCTTAAGAATTAATTTTCTTGAGCGTTTTTTTATTTTACTATCTTTAGAACATCAATCAACTTGCAATGAAACTAAATCTGTTTATTTTATTCATTTTATCCCTTTCGGGTTATTCGCAAACCCATACAAAATCACTGAGTGAAAAGCTATCTGAAAACATGGTTCAAAAACACATTGAGCCTTTTAACAATAGAGATTTAGATGAATTTGGTAACGCTTTCGACAACGGTGTTTTAGTAAGCCGATTTCCTAATGACACCATGTATTTTGGGCGCGATAAATTAAAGGAAAACTATGCCCATTTCTTTCAAAAAAACAAGAAATCAAATGTAAAAGTGCTTAACCGCATGGTGTTAAACAACATCGTAATCGATGAAGAATTAAGCACTGTAAACCATGCAACCAACAGGCATGTTACCATTTACAAAACCGGAAAAGAAGGTATAAAATCGATGACCTTTATCAATAACGCAAAAACAACCTCAAATCCGGAAGCCATAGTAAACAAACAATTGGAAGCCTACAACAAACGGGATATCGATGCTTTTGTCAACACCTATTCAACCGATATAAAACTGTACAAATTCCCCAACCAATTAATTTCAGAAGGACAAGATGCGATTAAAAAACAGTACGGATCGATGTTTGCAAAAACCTCCGATTTAAATGCCGAAATTGTAAACAGAATGGTATTGGGCAACAAAATAATTGATAAAGAAAAAGTTACAGCCAACGGTAATATTTTTTACGCTATTGCCATTTACGAGGTTAAAAACGAGAAAATATATAGAGTAACATTTATTCAATAACCACCTATAAAATTAATTTACACCAAAGACTAATATGAAAGTTCTAATCACATTTGGGTTTTGCTTTTTAACCATTACTTCCATTTCGCAAACCCATCAAAAAATCTATGACATTATTGATGCGGTATCGGCAGACCGCATTCAAAAAGATATCCAAACCCTAGTCGATTTTGGTACACGAAACACCTTTAGCGACACCCTTTCCGAAACACGTGGTATTGGTGCAGCAAGACGTTGGATTAAATCTGAATTCGAATCCATTTCAAAAGATTGCAACCATTGTTTAGAGGTTTTTTATCAAAAAGATTTTGTAACCAAAAAAGGAAACCGTCGCGTGCCTCACGATGCTTGGGTGGTTAATGTTGTGGCTGTCCAAAAAGGCACAAAATACCCCAATCGCTATGTTATTATGAGTGGTGATATTGATTCGCGTGCCAGCGACACGATGGATTTTACAACCGATGCGCCCGGAGCAAACGACAATGCCTCTGGTATGGCAGGCACCATTGAAGCGGCTCGGGTTTTATCACATTACAAATTTGAGAACAGTATTGTTTATGTTGGGCTTTCGGGCGAAGAACAAGGGCTTTTTGGCGGTGCTGGATTGGCAAAATACGCGAAAGAAAAAGGTTGGGATATTATTGGCGTTTTAAACAACGATATGATTGGAAACATCAAAGGCGTTGATGGCGTAATTGACAATAGAACCTTTAGAATTTTCTCCGAGCCTACGCCTCCAACCGAAACCGAACGTGAAAGAAATGCACGTCGTTTTTACGGTGGCGAAGTCGATGGCATTTCACGCCAATTGGCTCGATACATCCATAAAACCACAAAAACCTATATGCCGGAAATGAACCCGATGATGGTGTACCGATTGGATCGATTTGGTCGTGGCGGACATCACAGGCCGTTTAACGACTTGGGTTTTGCGGGCATCAGGATTATGGAAGCCCACGAAAACTACACCCAACAACATCAAGATATTCGCGAAGAAAACGGCATAAAATATGGCGATGTCATCGAGCATGTTAATTTTGAGTATGCCAAAAAACTAACTGCGGTAAACGCTATAAATATGGCGAGTTTAGCCGCTGCACCTCCACAACCAAACAATGTGGCCATTGGCGGTATTGTACAGCCATCGGTAAAGTTTAAATGGGATAAGGTTGATGGCGCCATAGGTTATAAAATTTATTGGCGAGATACCACATCGCCTACTTGGGACCATAGTCGCTATGTTGGAGATGTTTCAGAATTTACTTTAAATGGGATAGTTATTGACAATTACTTTTTTGGTATCGCTTCCGTTGGAGAAAACGGTTTTGAAAGCGCAGTGGTTTTTCCAAACAAAATATTTAGAGATTGAACTCGTTTAAACTTCTTTTTAATTAATTTTAAGCAAAATTTAAACTCATGAATTACGGCTTCCGATTACTAATAATCTTTTTAATATTTCCGTTTGTTTCAGTTGAAGCACAAGACATATCTTTAGAAAAACATCAATTTACAAGGCAAGATACCTTACGCGGAAGCATTACACCCGAACGTTCTTGGTGGGATTTAACCTATTATCATTTGGATATAAAAGTAAATCCGGAAGAAAAATCCATTAAAGGAAAAAATACCGTTCAATATAAAGTTTTGGAGAATCATACCGTGATGCAAATCGATTTGCAACCGCCTTTAAAACTCACAAAAGCTACTCAAAACGGAAAAGATTTAAACATAAAACACGACGGAAACGCGCATTTTATCACACTAATCGACAATCAAAACATAGGCGATATTAATAATGTAACCGTGTATTACGAAGGCGTACCAAGGGAAGCTATTCGTGCGCCTTGGGATGGTGGTGTATCTTGGAAAAAAGATACTAATGGCAACCATTTTATAGCCACATCCTGCCAAGGTTTGGGCGCGAGTGTTTGGTGGCCAAATAAAGACCACATGTACGATGAAGTGGATAGCATGCTCATCAGCGTGAACGTACCAAAAGATTTAATGAACGTGTCTAACGGCAGGTTACGACTTGTTGAGCGCATTGGCGATACCAAAACCTTCCATTGGTTTGTAAAAAACCCTATCAATAATTACGGTGTTAATATGAATATTGGCGATTACGTTAACTTTTCCGAAGTTTACGATGGCATGGCAGGAAATTTAGACATGGATTATTACGTATTGCGCGATAATCTTGAAAAAGCCAAAATTCATTTTAAAGACGCCCCAAAAATGATGGAAGTCTTCGAGCATTGGTTTGGGCAATATCCGTTTTATGCCGATGGTTTTAAACTGGTTGAGGTGCCGTATTTGGGCATGGAGCACCAAAGCTCTGTAACCTACGGCAATCAGTACAAAAAAGGGTATTTGGGCAACGATTTATCGGGAACCGGTTGGGGTTTAAAATTCGATTTTATCATTATCCACGAAGCCGGCCACGAATGGTTTGCCAACAGCATTACCAATAAAGATGTTGCCGATATGTGGATTCACGAAAGTTTTACATCCTATTCAGAAAACCTGTTTCTGGATTATTATTACGGAAAAGAAGCTTCGGCAGATTACGTTATCGGCACCCGAAAAAACATTGTTAACGACAAACCCATTATTGGGAAGTATTACGGTGTAAATAAAAAAGGATCGGGCACAGATATGTATTACAAAGGCGCCAATGTGTTGCATACCTTACGACAGCTTATTGAAGATGATGAAAAATGGCGTCATATTTTACGTAAAATGAACGTAACGTTTTACCATCAAACGGTAACCACGCAACAAATAGAAAACTTTCTATCGAAAGAAACCGGTATCGATTTAACCGAATTTTTCAATCAGTATTTAAGAACCACGAAAATCCCCACTTTAGAATATGAGATTAAAAATAAAGAACTAAAATACCGTTGGACCAATATTGTTGATGGTTTTGACATGCCCATTCAAGTTGAAATGGAAAATGATGCGCAATGGCTGTTTCCGAAAGCAGATTGGAAAACGATGGCTTTAAAGACTAATAACCCGTCTTTAATTGTGAATAGAAATTTTTACGTTGAAGCAAAAAAGCTTTAATCTCCATGGAACTCCCTGAGCTTTATTTTAAAACCGATATAGAATGGCGCGAATGGCTACACCAAAACCATAGCACGGTAAAAGGCGTATATCTTATTTTTTATAAAGTTGAAAACAAAGAAGCTTCAATGCGGTGGGAAGACGCCGTAAAAGTGGCACTTTGTTATGGTTGGATCGACTCAACCGTAAAAAGTTTGGGCAACGGAAAACGGCGGCAATACTTTACACCGCGAAACCAAAAAAGTGTGTGGAGCGCTTTAAACAAAAGATATATTATTGAATTGAAAGCTTCAAATTTAATGCATCAAAGCGGTCTTGAAATAATTAAAATCGCAAAACAAAATGGGTCATGGACGGCCTTAGATGATGTTGAAAATGAGGTGATTCCAAAAGAACTTCAAAACGCATTCAATAAAAACAAACAAGCGTTTAACCATTACAAAAACTTTGCACCGTCTTACAGAAAGGGGTATTTGTATTGGTTAAACCAAGCGAAAAGAGAGGCTACAAGAGAAAAACGCATAGCAGAAATTATACGACTTTGCGAATCAAATATTAAAGATAGAGGCGGTTGGTAATAAGTTTCTTAACAACTCTTTAAGAATAAACGTGTTTTAATTTCTTATTTTCGGCAGCTTTAAATCTCCTGTTTTTTTGAAAGCAAAAACCAAAACATTAGCAAAACAATCTAGAATTTACCGAAAACTGCATCGGTTTGTTGCGGTACCGTTTGTTGTGTTTATGTTTATAATGGGAGCTACAGGTTTGCTTCTTGCTTGGAAGGACCAACTTCAATTTAAACCCAGCACCCAAAAATCTATAGCCAATAATCGGGATTTAATTTCTTTAGATGTCATTAAAAACAATGCGGTTGCATATATTGAAAAAACGAATCTATCGTCTGAAATCAACAGAATTGATTACAGACCCAATAAAGGCACAGCCAAAGTACGTTTTGAAAATCATTTTACGGAATTACAAATAGACTGCTACTCGGGTCAAATTATTTCTGAAAAACAACGGACAGCAGATATCATCGAGATGATTCATGATGGCTCTATTTTAGATTACCTGTTTAAAAACCAATCCAAACCAGTAAAACTTTTTTACTCGTCGGCAACCTCATTGGCGCTAATATTGCTGTCTTTTAGTGGTTTTTGGTTATGGCTCAAACCCCGTCAAATAAAAAAAATAAAGAGCTAAATTAAGTTTAAAACATATACAGTTCGTTTTTCTTAACTTTAAAACTTCAATTAACTAACTTAACTATATTATGAAAAAACTCATAACTGTAGTGATGCTATTGTGCGTTACTATTTTTACTGCCCAAGAATTCTCCATGGATTTGGTTAAAAACATGGCACCAAGAAACATTGGTCCTGGTGGCATGTCCGGTCGTGTTACCGCCATTGATGTGGTTCACAAAAACCCAGACATCATGTATGTTGGTACCGCTTCTGGCGGTCTTTGGAAATCAACTTCCGGCGGCATTACTTGGAATCCAATTTTTGATAACGAAGTAACGGCTTCCATTGGGGCTGTGGCCATTCAACAATCCAATCCGAGTGTAATTTGGGTGGGAACCGGTGAGGGAAACCCGCGAAATAGCCTAAACGGCGGTTATGGCATTTATCGTTCGCTCGATGCCGGCAAATCTTGGACCTCTATGGGTTTAGAGAATACGCGCCATATTCATCGCGTTATTATCGACCCCACAAACCCGAATACGGTTTATGTTGCCGCAATTGGCTCGCCGTGGGGCGAACATCCCGAACGCGGTGTTTTTAAAACTACCGATGGCGGCGAAACTTGGAATAAAATCCTTTTTACAAACAACAAAACCGGTGCTGCAGATTTGGTAATGGATCCTACAAATCCCAATAAATTGATTGCAGCCCTTTGGGAACACAAACGCGACCCTTGGTTTTTTAATTCGGGTGGCGAAGGTTCTGGCTTGCACATGACGCATGATGGCGGAAAAACTTGGAAAAAAATCACAGACGAAGACGGTTTGCCCAAAGGAAACTTAGGACGTATGGGCATTGCCATAGCCGCAAACAAACCCCATATCGTTTACGCTTTGGTTGAAGCCAAAAAAAATGCGCTTTACAAAAGTGAAGATGGCGGTTTTAAATGGAAAAAAATAAACGATAAAGACGATATTGGCGATCGTCCGTTTTACTATTCTGAAATTTATGTCGACCCGCAAAACGAAAATCGTGTGTATTCCATTTACACATACGTTAATGTTTCAGAAGATGGCGGCAAGAACTTCACGCAGCTCATGCCTGCTTACAATGTTGATAATGGCGTGCATCCAGACCATCACGCGTGGTGGATTCATCCTAAAAACGGTAATTTTATGATTGATGGGAATGATGGCGGACTTAACATTACAAAGGATGGCGGTAAATCGTGGCGCTTCATTGGCAATTTGCCGGTCGCTCAATTTTACCATATTAATGTAGATAACGATATACCGTACAACGTTTACGGTGGCATGCAGGATAACGGTTCGTGGAGAGGGCCAGCTTATGTGTGGAAAGCGCAAGGTATTCGCAACAGCTATTGGCAAGAAATTAGTTTTGGCGATGGTTTTGATGTGGTGCCGGATAAAGAAGATTCACGGTTTGGCTGGTCGATGTACCAGCAAGGAAATGTTATTAGATACGATTGGCAAACAGGCAATAATTACGTTGTAAAACCAACGCATCCCGATGCCGATGTAAAACTTCGATTTAATTGGAATGCGGCCATAAATATAGACCCTTTTGATAATAACACCTTATACTTCGGGAGTCAATTTGTTCACAAATCAACGGATAAAGGGTTAACGTGGAAACTCATTTCAGACGATTTAACCACCAACGACCCTGAAAAACTAAAACAGAGTGAAAGTGGCGGATTGACCATGGATGCCACCGGTGCCGAAAACCACTGTACCATTTTAGTGATTGAACCATCGCCTATTGAAAAAGATATGCTTTGGATTGGTACAGATGATGGTCGTGTACACATTACCCAAAATGGCGGACAAAGCTATACCGAAGTCACCAAAAACATAAAAGGTTTGCCCGCAGGAAGTTGGATTCCGCAAATAAAAGCTTCAAACAAAAACAAAGGCGAAGCGCTTTTAATCGCTAATGATTACAGGCGTTTTAATTACACACCTTATGCTTACCGCACCAAAGATTACGGTAAAACATGGTCGCGTATTGTTGATGCCAACGATGTTAAAAGTTATACACTATCGATTGTTGAAGATATTGAAGAACCCAACCTCATGTTTTTAGGAACCGATGATGGTTTATACCTATCACTTAATGCCGGAGAAACATGGACAAAATGGACCGAAGGTTTCCCGACCGTTTCGGTAAAAGATTTGGTAATCCATCCACGCGAACACGATTTAATTATAGGCACGTTTGGTCGTGCTGCTTGGGTTTTGGATGATATTCGCCCGTTGCGATCCATGGCAAAAAACAAACAAGTTTTAACTAAAAAGTTAGAACTTTTCTCGCCACCTATCGCCTATCAAGCTGCTTATCAACAACCCACGGGAAGCCGATTTGGTGCCGATGCGCTCTATCATGGGAAAAACAGAAATAGCGGTGCTCAAATGTCATATTATGTAACCGTTGATGACAAAGAAGGGTCTGATAAAAAAGATGAAGATGACGACTCCTCTGAAAATGATTTAACTGAAAATGATGAAAAAGACGAAACTAAAGTGAAATGGGACTCGTTAACCATGAAAATTTACAATGGCGATCGTTTAATCCGGACTTTAAAACAAAAAGCACCGAAAGAAACCGGTATTCATAAATGGACTTGGAATATGGATGAAAAAGGTCCGGACAGACCGTCGAGAACCATTAGAAAAGGTAATAACGAAAATGGTGGTGTAGACGTAAAACCAGGTGTTTACAAAATTGTGATGCGGTTTGGAGATCAAATTTCAGAGGAAATGATTACTGTAAAAAGCGATCCGCGCCTAAACATAACCCAAAGCAGTATCGACGAAATTTACAAGGCTTCCAAATCTGTTGAAAGTCTGTCGCAACTTATGGCAGATGCCGTTAAGCAATTGGTTGAAAGCAAAAATGTTTCAAAAAAATATCAATCGGAACTTAAAAAACTAGATAAAGAAACATATAAAGATGAAATAAAAGCTTCAAACGACATCATAAAAAAAATAGATGATTTAATTGCCTTATATTTAGGGAAAGAAGATAAACGCCAAGGTATTACGCGCAATCCAGAAGTTAACATTAATCAGCGCATCCGATTGGCAAATGGCTATGTGAGGTCGAGGCAAAATGGGCTAACCTCAACCGAAAATACCTTAATCGAACATGCCAAAAACGCTTTAAAAGAGGGTCTGGATAAAACCAATGCCTTTTTTAATGACGATTGGAAAACCTATAAAGAATCAATGGAAATCATTAACTTATCACCATTTAAAACCACTAAATCATTTAAATTAAATTAGTTATGAATAAATTACTAAGCCTAATCCTTTTAGTTTTATTTGTTGGCTGTAAAAAAGACAATGAAACAAAAGAAGTTGCTTTAAATTTAAAGCAATACACCATAGAACAGTTTATGGATAACGAAGCTGTTGGCGGTGGGAGTTTTTCTCTGGACAATTCAAAATTACTCGTTTCCAGCAATCGGTCTGGTATTTACAACATGTACACCGTACCTACAACCGGTGGTGAGTTTACACCCATTACAGCATCGGATTCTTCATCCGTTTTTGCCATTTCATATTTCCCAAATGATGAGCGCATGCTTTACAGAGCCGATGGCAATGGCGATGAAATTTACCATATTTATATGCGCGATACCGATGGAACCATTACGGAACTTACACCCGACGAAGGCGCAAGGGCTTTATTTTACGGATGGGCACACGACGGTAAAAGTTTTGCTTACGGCTCTAACAAAAGAGATAAACGCTTTATGGATGTTTACGAAATGGATATTGGCAACATGACTTCAAAAATAATTTATCAAAATGATGAAGGCTATAATCTCAATGCCATTTCAAGCGACAAAAATTTATTCGCGTTAAGCAAAACGATAAATACCAACGATAGCGATATTTTTATTTTTAACAGAACCGACCAATCGCTAAAGAAAATAAACGAAAACCAAAGTTCAAATGCCGTACAGGATTTCACTTTAGATAATGAAACGCTTTATTACACAACCGACGATGGCTCGGAGTTTTCGTATGTCATGAAATACAATATCACTACCGGTGAAAAAGAAAAAGTATTGGAAAAATCTTGGGATATTAACGGCATCTATTTTACGCATAACGAAAAATATATGGTGAGCTTTATAAACGAAGATGCCAAAAATACCATAGAAATAAAGGAAATGTCAACCGGTAAAAACCTAGAACTTCCCGATTTTAAAAACGGTAGCATTACCAGCGTCGGTTTTTCCAGAGACGAAACCATGATGCGCATGTATGTTGGCGGTTCAAACAGTCCGTCAAATTTATTTACCTATAATCTTGAAACCAAAAAACTGCATCAAATCACCGATGTCCTTAACAAAGACATTGATGCCAACCATCTGGTAACAGCCAAAGTGATAAGATATAAGTCTTTTGATGGTGTAGAAATTCCGGCTATTTATTATTTACCGCACCAAGCATCGGCAGACCATAAGGTTCCCGCTTTGGTTTTGGTTCATGGAGGTCCGGGTGGCCAAAGCAGACAAAATTTCAGCTCATTAACGCAATATTTGGTCAATCATGGTTATGCTGTACTTGCCGTAAACAACCGCGGAAGCAGTGGTTATGGAAAAACTTTTTTTCAAATGGACGATTTAAACCATGGTGAAAAAGATTTACAAGATTGTGTTGAAGGTAAAAATTGGCTAGCCGCCCAACCGGAAATTGATGCCAGCAAAATTGGCATTATGGGAGGTTCGTACGGTGGTTATATGACGATGGCTGCATTAACCTACACTCCAGATGAGTTTGCCGTGGGTGTTAATATATATGGTGTAACAAACTGGTTGCGCACGCTTAAAAGTATTCCGCCGTGGTGGGAATCGTTTAAAGATGCGCTTTATAAAGAATTGGGAAATCCGCATACAGCAGATTCCATCAGATTACATAGAATTTCGCCTTTATTCCACACCGATAAAGTAACCAAACCATTAATTGTGCTACAAGGCGCAAAAGACCCGAGGGTTTTACAAGTAGAATCTGACGAGATTGTTGAAGGTGTTCGTAAAAACGGCGTACCCGTAGAATATGTTTTATTTGAAGATGAGGGCCACGGTTTTGTTAAAAAAGAAAATCAGATTGAAGCTTACAGCAGAATCCTTAAGTTTTTAGATACGTATCTTAAGAAAGAAAACGAGCCTATTGATGGCGAAATACCTTCAAAAGAAATTGAAGCAGAAACAAACTAAAACAAAAACGCTCTGAAAATTTTCAGAGCGTTTTTTTATTCTACGCGTTTTAACGCTTCAATATCCTCGATTTTTATTTGTTTGCCTACAGTGGATATCAAACCTTCTTTTTTAAATTGAGAGAGTACCCGAATGGCAGATTCGGTAGCTGTACCAACAATGTTGGCAAAATCTTCTCTGGAAAGCAAAACGCTTAACGAGCCATCGGGGTTGGTGCCAAAACTATCGTGAATATAAATTAAGGCTTCGGCCAATCGTTCTCTCACAGATTTTTGAGCCATATTAACGATAACGTCATCCGCTTCTTTTAAATCACTCGCCATTTCTTTTAACACTTCAAACGAAAATTTCGAGTTGTTCTTTAAATCGTTGATGATTTCGCTTTTCGGAATAAAACAAACTTCCATATCGTTTAAGGCCACAGCCTGCAAATTAGAGCTTTCATCAGATATAAGCGATCGTTGTCCCAACAATTGTCCTTTAACAACCATTTTTACAATTTGGTCTTTTCCGTTGGCACTTAGTTTAGATAGTTTACAAATACCATCCTTCACACAGTACACGCCATTTAGCATTTCTCCTTCTTCAAAAATCACTTCTCCTTTTTTAATAAACATAGACGTTTTACAACCCGAAATTCGCATTAACTCATCGGTTGTCAATGCTTTAAGAGAATTAAACTGCTTAATAATACATTGCTCGCACTTACTCATATCAAATAATTAAATGATTAGCAAAAATAACCAAAACATGACAAATATCATATTAAATTTCTCATTAACTTTACAGTTTTGCAAAAGGTATAAATGAGCAAATATAATGGGCAAAAACACATGTTTTCATTGTGGTTTAGAGGCGACTTTTACTGAAATTAAATATGATGACAAATCGTTTTGCTGTAATGGATGTAAAACTGTTTACGAAATTTTCTCTGCAAACGATTTAACGTGCTATTACGATTTACAACAAGCGCCAGGAACCACGCCAAAAGATGTTGAGGGCAAATACAACTTTTTAGAAAACCCTAAAATTATCGAGCAATTGCTGGAGTTTAATGATGGGGAAACGCAGGTTGTTAACTTGTACGTTCCCAACATTCATTGCAGTTCGTGTATTTGGATTCTCGAAAACTTGAACAAATTAAATGCCTCCGTAAGCGCTTCCATGGTCAATTTTGGAGAAAAATCCGTTAGGATCACTTACAATTCCACCACCTTCAAATTAAAAAACCTCGTTACATTACTTAGCAGTATTGGTTACGAACCTTATATAAGTTTAGACGATTACAGCGTAGGCAAAAAAGAAATAGATCGATCGCTTATTTACAAATTAGGTATTGCCGGTTTTGCTTTTGGGAACGTCATGTTTTTGTCGTTTCCGGAGTATTTTGAGGTGGGCGAATTTTGGTTGGAACAATACAAATACCTTTTTAGGTGGCTCATGTTTGCCTTCTCGTTGCCCGTTATTTTTTACTCGTCACAAGATTATTTTATTTCGGCATATAAAGGATTACGCGCAAATATTTTAAATATTGATGTGCCCATTGCGCTTGGGGCATCGGTATTGTTTATAAGAAGTTCCGCTGAAATCATCCTCGATATCGGCTCTGGTTTTTTTGATAGTTTAACCGGATTTATTTTCTTTATGTTATTGGGTAAGTTTTTTCAGCAAAAAACCTATTCGTTCTTATCTTTTGAGCGCGATTACAAATCGTATTTCCCTATCGGGATTACAATAATAACACCGGAAGGTGATGAAGAATCTACCCAAGTATACGATATTAAAAAAGGCGACCGCCTACTTATTAGAAACGAAGAGCTAATTCCGGTAGATTGCATTTTAATTAAAGGAAACGCCCGTATAGATTATAGTTTTGTTACTGGCGAATCTAAAACCGTGGCGAAACAATCTGGCGATAAGCTATTTGCGGGTGGCAAACAACTTAATGGCACTATTGAGGTTGATGTTTTAAAATCGGTAGAGCAAAGTTACCTTACTCAACTTTGGAGCAACGATGTTTTTAAAACCGATAAAGCATTGGCTTTTACAGACATTACAAACCGCATTAGCAAACGTTTTACAATCACTATTTTATTAATTGCTTTGGTAGCCACCTCGTATTGGTTGGTTATAGATTCCAGCAAAGCGTTAAACGTTTTTACATCGGTTTTAATCATTGCTTGCCCCTGCGCCATCGCACTATCTGCACCTTTTACTTTTGGGAATATTTTACGTATTCTGGGGAAGAAAAAATTCTATCTGAAAAATGCCAGTGTGATAGAGCAGTTGGCAAAAATAAATACCATCATTTTTGATAAAACAGGCACCATAACGGCAAATAAGGAAACAAGAATAAATTATGAAGGTGAAACACTTTCAGCCTCGGAAGAATCCCTTTTAAAAAGCACGTTGCGAGGTTCCAACCACCCATTAAGCCGCTCGTTGTACAATCTTTTAAGCGAACACAATATTGTATCGTTGGATACTTTTGAAGAGCACCTAGGCCAAGGCATTCAAGCCCAGTACAAACAGGAACACATTAAAGTAGGCTCTGCGCCTTTTGTGGGCCACACCACAGATGCAACAACCTTAAACACCACGGTACACGTTAGCACAAATAACCAATACAAAGGGAAGTTTACATTTTATAATGCCTACAGAAAAGGCTTATCGCAATTATTCAACACCCTAAAAAAGGATTACGATTTGGTTATTCTTTCTGGCGATAATGCGGGCGAAAAAGATAATTTAACAAAATTGCTGCCAACAAAAACCAAGTTGTTGTTTAACCAAAAACCGGAAGATAAATTAGAATACATAAAATACCATCAAACCGAAGGCGCGAAAGTGTTGATGATTGGCGACGGATTAAACGATGCCGGCGCACTGGCACAAAGTGATGTTGGTATAGCCATTTCAGAAAATGTCAACGTGTTTTCACCGGCTTGCGATGCCATTTTAGATGCTTCAAAATTCAATCAATTATTCAATTACATAAAGGTTTCAAAATCTGCTATAAAGATCATCAAGTGGAGCTTTGCGCTATCGTTTATTTACAATATCATTGGGCTTTATTTTGCAACCACAGGGCAATTGGCCCCTGTAGTGGCAGCCATATTAATGCCTTTAAGCTCTATAAGCATTGTGGTATTTACAACCATTGCAACAAATATTTTAGGCAGAAAATTAGAATAGAAAATATGTAAACCCTATTCTTTTGTATTTATGATAAAAAGAATTATTTTTAGAAAAAATAGTAGTTTTTTTACATAAAGGATAAAAATACCATCAATGTAAAAAAGGGTAAACATTAAAAAGAATGACTTAAACATGACAAAAGTCATGTTTTCGAAAAAGGCATAAAACTATTTTTGTTCCGTAACTTCAAATTAGGTATGAGTGTTATATATATTTTATTGAGTATTAGCATAGTTGTTGCTATCGTGTTTTTTTTGGCATTTATTTATGCGGTTAAAAAAGGACAATTTGATGACAGCTACACACCTTCCGTTCGCATGCTTTTTGAAGATGAGCTTGTAAAAAATCAACCAAAACCAACGTTAAAAACTAAAAAGACCAATTAATTATTATGGAAGTACAACAGTTTCATTACGATAACAGAATCGTTAAAAATTTCCTATATGCCACCATGCTCTGGGGTGTTGTGGGGATGTTAGTAGGTTTACTGCTGGCATTTATGTTTTTATTCCCTAATCTAACCGACGGTATTTCGTGGTTAAGTTTTGGTCGTTTAAGACCTTTGCACACCAATGCTGTTATTTTTGCCTTTGTGGGCAATGCTATTTTTGCTGGTGTTTATTATTCGTCACAGCGTTTGCTTAAAGCACGAATGTTTAGCGATGCCTTAAGTAAAATTAACTTTTGGGGCTGGCAACTTATTATTGTTGGCGCTGCAATTACACTACCTTTAGGCTATACTTCATCAAAAGAATATGCCGAACTGGAATGGCCTTTTGATATTGCCATTGCTGTAATTTGGGTGGTTTTTGGTTGGAATTTAATTGGTACCATTCTTAAAAGAAGACAACGCCATTTATACGTTGCTATTTGGTTTTATATTGCCACTTTTGTAACCGTTGCGGTGCTTCATATTTTTAATAGTTTAGCAGTACCTGTGAGTGCCATGAAAAGCTACTCGGTGTACGCCGGTGTACAAGATGCCTTAGTACAATGGTGGTACGGACATAATGCCGTGGCATTTTTCTTAACCACACCGTTTTTAGGATTGATGTATTATTTTGTTCCTAAAGCGGCAAACAGACCGGTATATTCTTATAGATTATCAATCATTCACTTTTGGTCTTTAATCTTTATTTATATCTGGGCTGGACCACATCACCTTTTATACACAGCCCTACCAGAATGGGCTCAAAACTTGGGCGTTGCATTTTCAGTCATGCTATTAATGCCATCTTGGGGTGGTATGATAAACGGATTGCTAACCTTACGCGGTGCATGGGATAAAGTACGAACCGACCCCGTTTTAAAATTTATGGTGGTAGCAATTACCGGTTATGGTATGGCAACTTTTGAAGGGCCTATGTTATCACTTAAAAACGTAAATGCCATTGGCCACTTTACCGATTGGATTATCGCCCACGTACACGTTGGTGCCTTAGCTTGGAATGGATTCTTGACCTTTGGAATGATTTATTACTTGGTACCAAGATTGTTTAAAACCAAATTATATTCCATAGGATTGGCAAATTTACATTTCTGGATTGGCACTTTAGGAATCATCATGTACGCCCTTCCGCTATATGTTGCAGGGTTTACCCAAGCGAGTATGTGGAAACAATTTAATCCTGATGGCACATTAACCTACGGAAACTTTTTAGAAACCGTTACCGAAATAATGCCTATGTATTGGATGCGTGCCATTGGTGGAACCTTGTTTTTAACAGGGATGCTAATCCTAATATACAACGTTATTGCAACCGTTGTAAATGGTAGCAAAGTAGAAGACGAATTGGCTGAAGCTCCTGCTTTACAAAACGTATCAAAACACCGTACTGCGGGCGAAGGCTGGCACACCTGGTTAGAGCGTAAACCTATAAAATTAACTATTGGCGCGACCATTGCCATTTTAATTGGAGGTATAGTTCAAATTGTGCCAACCATTATGGTAGAATCCAACATACCAACAATAAGCAGCGTACAACCATACACACCCTTGGAATTAGAAGGACGCGACATTTACATCCGCGAAGGCTGTGTGGGCTGTCATTCACAAATGATTCGACCTTTTAGAAGTGAAGTAGAGCGCTACGGCGAATACTCAAAAGCCGGGGAATATGTGTACGATCATCCGTTCCTTTGGGGCAGTAAACGTACAGGACCGGATTTACACCGCATAGGCGCAAAGTACTCTGATAACTGGCACTTAAACCACATGTACGACCCACAAAGCACATCATCGGGTTCTATAATGCCAGCGTACCAATGGTTGGTTAGAAATGAACTTGACAAATCGAACACCGAAACAAAAATGAAAGCCATGGTCACTTTAGGCGTGCCTTATACAGATGAAGATATAGACAACGCACAACAGGCTATGTTGGAGCAAGGCACTCAAATTGAGAATAACCTATATACGGACCCCGATTTTGCTGAAACTTACGAAGCCGATAAAGCAGCAGGTGGCGAAGATTTTGTAGAAATGCGAAATCGCGAAATTGTAGCCCTTATCGCCTATTTACAACGCTTAGGAACCGATATTAAAGTAGAAACCGCTCAAAACTAAACACCATGCTAAAATTTGTAAAAAACCATATGGAAAGTATTACAGGTATAGAAATATACCCAATCATTTCCTTACTTATATTTTTCATCTTTTTTGTAGCTCTGTTTTGGTGGGTATTTACTGCTAAAAAAGACTACATAAACAAAGTAAGTAACTTACCATTAGATAACCAAAACCAAACTGAACTATGAGAAATTTAATACCATCTTGGGTAAGAGTACCTGTTGTATTTTTTATCATCTTCGGACTTGTTGAATATTTTGTTGATTCTGCAGATCAACCAGCATTTATAGAGCAGCCCATCGTATTGTTGTTTTTATTGTTAATACTATTTGTGCTTATCGCCATGGAGGCTATTGTGGCATCTGTCGATAATATTTTATATCAGAGTTTAGATGAAGAAGCTAAAGCTAGATATGATGCCAAAAGAAGTAAAGCACCGGAATTTAAGTGGATAAAAAACACGTATAAAAAATTATTGGGGCAAAAACCAGTTGAAGAAGAGCACGAAATTATTTTAGACCACAATTATGATGGCATAAAGGAATTGGACAACAATCTTCCACCGTGGTGGCTTTGGGGCTTTTACGCCTCCATTGTTTTTGCCGCTGTTTACTTATTAAGGTACCATGTTTTTAGCGGCCCTAATCAATATCAAGAATTGGAAGCTAAAATAGCACAGGCAAAAATAGATATTGAAGAGTATAAAAAAACAGCTAAGGATTTAGTTGATTTTAATACCGTTGAACTATTAACCGATGCATCCGATTTAAAAGCGGGACAAGCCATTTACGACCTTAACTGTGTGGCCTGCCATAAAGCCGATGGCGGTGGCGGTATTGGCCCAAACCTTGCCGACGAGCATTGGATATTAGGGGGCGGTATTAAAAACGTGTTTAAAACCGTATCGGAAGGTGGTCGTGCCGGAAAAGGCATGATTGCTTGGAAACAAAGTTTAAAACCTGCCGAAATTGCCCAAGTATCAAGTTATGTGCTGCAATTTCAAGGTACAACACCCGCAGAACCAAAAGCAGCCGAAGGCGATATTTGGGTTCCCGACGATAACGAATAAACCATATGCTTGCTAATTTAGCCATTTGAATAGAAAAGACAGACCTGTTAATCCGAAACGTTGGGACTAACAGGTCTGACAAAATAAAAACAACACTTTGGAAACTCCAGAAAACGAATCATTTAGAGATAGCATCGGTACCCTTACCGATGAAGGGAAGCGTGCTTGGGTATATCCAAAAAAACCAAGCGGTAGGTATTACGAAAAGCGCAAAATAGTCAGCTATGTTTTGCTGGCTTTTTTGTTTGCCGCACCGTTTATAAAAATTAACGGCAACCAGTTCTTAATGTTCAATATTTTAGAGCGCCGTTACAATATTTTTGGTTTTCCGTTTTGGCCTCAGGATTTTTATTTATTCGTTATTTCCATGCTAATTGGCGTTATTTTCATCGCGCTTTTTACTGTTGGTTTCGGACGAATTTTTTGTGGCTGGATTTGTCCGCAAACCATTTTTATGGAAATGGTTTTCCGTCGGATTGAATATTGGATTGAAGGCGACCGAAACAAACAACGCAAACTAGACAGACAAAAGTGGGATGCCGAAAAAACAAGAAAACGTGTTTTTAAATGGTCCATATTTTTGATCATTTCGTTTTTAATTGCCAATATATTTTTAGCCTATTTAATAGGCAGCGATAAACTAATAAAATATATCACTGCTGGACCTTTCGAGCATTTAGGTACGTTGTTTCCGCTTATTATTTTTACGGCAGTATTCTATTTCGTGTTTGCTTGGTTTAGGGAGCAGGTGTGTATTATTGCTTGTCCTTACGGCCGATTACAGGGTGTTTTGCTTGATAACAAATCAATCGTTGTTGCCTACGACCACAAACGAGGTGAAGGTGAAAAAGGCAGAAAAAAGTACAGAAAAAACGAAGATCGTGAGGCCCTAGGCCATGGCGATTGTATCGATTGTTTTCAATGCGTGCACGTTTGCCCAACGGGCATTGATATAAGAAACGGTACGCAACTAGAATGTGTAAACTGTACTGCCTGTATTGACGAGTGCGACCATATTATGGAAAGCATCAACCTCCCAAAAGGTTTAATTAGATATGCCAGTGAAAATGAAATAGAGAAAAAAGAAAAGTTCAAGCTTACCGCCAGAATGAAAGGCTACATAGCCGTACTCACTATTTTAACGGGGCTTTTAATAGGCATGCTTTTATTACGTAACGATGTTGAAGCACGGGTTTTACGATTACCAGGACAATTGTACGAACATAAAGAAGGCAACATTATCAGTAACGTTTTCACTTATAAATTGGTTAACAAAACCTCCAGGGAAATTGAAAACATAAGCTTTAAACTCAGAAAATATAAAGGTGACATTATTTTGGTTTCAGCTAATAGTAATTTTGTTGTACCAGAGCAAGGGTTGGCCGAAGGGACACTGTTTATTGAAATTGACAAAAGTGAGTTGGTAGGCGATAAGAACAAATTAACCATTGATGTGTACAGTGGCGAAGATTTAATTGAAACCACAACGGTAAACTTTTTAGCACCACGGAGTTATAATTAAAAAGAAGTTAATAGTGTTCGGTCTTCAGTAGGCAGTCCACTCATCTGAAAAAAAAAATAAAGTTTAATAAAAAAGATTCCTGCTTTCGCAGGAAGTAAGATTATGAAATTTAATTGGGGAACAGGAATTGTATTGGCGTTTATAGGTTTTATAAGCTTTATCATGTACTTTATTATTACCATGAATACAGACAGTAAGTACGACCACGACTTGGTTACCGAAGATTATTACAAACAAGAATTACAAGTTCAAAATGATATTGAAAAACAAAAAAACGCTAATGCTTTAGAAACGAATATAAAATGGAAGAAAACCGATAAAGGCATTGTTTTAACATTTCCAGAAACCTTAAAAGCTGAAAATATAACAGGAAAAGTGTTCCTATATAGACCATCTAATAAACAATTTGACTTTGAAACTGCTATTTCACTGTCAAACCACAATTTGCTCATACCTGACAAGCGTTTATTGGATGGTCGTTGGAACATTATAGTTGATTGGCAATATAGCGGAAAATCGTATCTCTACAAAAAAGAAATTGTGTATTAAACTTTAAAACCATGCTTTGGTCTGCGCTTATTTTAGGTCTTTTAGGAAGTTTTCATTGCATTGGTATGTGCGGTCCTATTGCATTTATGCTACCTGTAGACCGCAGTAATTCGGCTAAAAAAGTAATACAAATTTCGGTTTATCATTTTGGCAGATTATTGACTTATAGCCTCATCGGACTCGTTTTTGGTTTGGTTGGCAAAAGCCTATACATTTTTGGGTTACAACAACAATTGTCTATCGTTATAGGTGTTTTAATGATTGTTGTGGTTTTGATTCCTGTACAATCCTTTAATAAGTATAATTTCTCGAAACCTATTTATAAAATTATTTCCAAAGTAAAATCCGCTTTAGGAAAAGCCTTAAAAAAGAAAACGGCCGACACCTTTTTAACCATTGGTTTTTTAAACGGATTTTTACCTTGCGGATTGGTGTATATGGCTGTTTTTGCATCTATAACAACAGCAAATGCTTTGCAAGGTAGTTTGTATATGATGCTGTTTGGTTTGGGCACAATTCCGCTGATGACTTCGGCTATTTACTTAGGGAAATTTTTAAACACCACCATTAAACAACGCATACAAAAAGCCATTCCTGTGTTTGTTGTGGTAATTGGTTTGTTGTTTATTGTTCGGGGTTTGGGCCTGGGTATTCCGTACCTCTCTCCCGC
The DNA here is from genome assembly GCF_031932625.1 of Hwangdonia seohaensis. NCBI lineage: Bacteria > Pseudomonadati > Bacteroidota > Flavobacteriia > Flavobacteriales > Flavobacteriaceae > Hwangdonia > Hwangdonia seohaensis. Next base: position 264,606 of record NZ_JAVSCK010000003.1, on the reverse strand, counting down.
TCCAATTACCGAAATAGCTTCTGGTGATATAGAGTGCCATTAACAACTTGAAACCGATTAGTAATAATGGACATATCCTGCAAGGTTTTAAGATGCTATTTTAAATATTAATTGTGAATGTTTTAATTTGAAAACAAAAATTACACTTGGGTTAATTGCATTCAAATTCATAAAAAAAGAGGCGGACAAAAAAGTAATTTATAGTGTCATATTGAGCGCAGTCGAAATATCTTAGATAGCAGATACATAAGATTCTTCGACTGCGTTCAGAATGACAAACTACATTTTCTTATCTTTGCAGTCAGCCTCTTTTTCTTCTTAAATAAATAATTAAATCTTAAACGTAATTACCGGTAAGGTGGAATGGTTTGCTACATCTTCACCAACGCTACCTTGAAAGAAATGAGATAAGCCTTTCCTGCCATGTGTTGGAACAGCAACTAAGTCGGCCCCCATTTTCATTGAAAAGTTTAAAATTCCGTCTTCAACCGTGTAATCAGATACATAATGTACATCTTTCATACGGTCTAAATTTCTATCGGCTTTAGTGAAAAAGTTGACCACCTGACGTTCAATTTCCAATGAACTTTTAAATCTATCATTTGGTAAATTCACATATACCAAATACATTTTGGCACCCATTTTTTCAAATAATTTTGAAGCTTTTAAATAAGCGCTAATCGTTGCTTCCGAGAAATCGCAGGCAAAGGCCACGTCTTCAAAATTAACTTCATTCAAATCATTTTTAACAACCAAAACCGGTATATTGGCGTTGCGAACCACGCGCTCGGTATTCGAGCCAATAAACAATTCCTTTAAACCACTAACGCCGTGCGACCCCATAACAATAAGGTCTGCCCCGTGCTTTTCTGCCACATCATTAACTTCGCTAAAAACTTTAAAGTGCTTAATTATTGGAGTAACTTTTACATCTTTTAGATAGTCTTTATCCAAAAATTCATTGAATTTCTTTTCTGCTAATTTTAAAAAAAACAAAGCCTCTGGATGTATAGACTCGGGCGTGTTGGTAAGTATCGCATCAGACAACTCCAACATGTGCAGTGCATAAATTTTGGCATCGTTTTTCTTGGCTAATTTAGCTGCAGCTTTTAAGGCAAACTCTGAATGTTCAGAGAAATCTATAGGTACAATAATTTTTTTCATAAGGCTCTTATTTTAGGTTTCCGCTTTCGCGAAAATGAAAATTTATAATCTATACCTCCACATTATTGAGGCGTAATTTTCAATTAAACAGTCATTGAAAACAATTGTACATCGGGTTGTTTTCGTTGCAATAACACATCAAACGCCATGCAAATATTTCTAACAAATGGTTGGCCTGCTTTTGTAACCTCAATACTATTTCGGTTTATAATAAGCAGTCCGTCGGCTTCCATTTCTTTTAATTGTAAAAGTGTTTCCGGCAATTCTTTAAAATAAAGCTGATCTTGTGTCCATGTGGTTTTAAATTGACACATCAAATTAAGAATATGTTTTCTTATAATTAAATCTTCTTCGTTTAAAATATGCCCGCGGTAAACCGGTATTTTATTTTCTTTTAGTAACTCGTAATAATCTTCTATACGCTTTACGTTTTGAGCAAAACCATACCAACTATCACTAATTGAAGAGACACCCAATCCAACCATAGCCTGTGTTTTTGATGCCGTATACCCCATAAAATTCCTGTGCAAACTGCCGCTTTGCATCGATGTATAAAGGCTATCTGTGGTTAATGCGAAATGATCCATGCCTATTTCGTGGTAACCAACCTCGGCAAGCAATTCCTTGCCCATTTCGTATTGTTCGCGTTTTAATTCGGCCGATGGCAAATCGGTGTCTTTAAAACCGCGTTGCCCATTTCCTTTTATCCATGGTACATGTGCATAACTATAAAATGCCAACCTGTCTGGCAGCAATGCCTTGGTTTTTAATATGGTTTCATTTACGTGCTCTAAAGTTTGAAACGGCAACCCGAAAATAATATCGTGACCAACCGATGTGTATCCAATCTCTCGTGCCAAATCCGTTGCCCGTTTTACGTTTTCAAATGGTTGAATTCTATGAATGGCCTTTTGAACGGTTTCGTTGTAATCCTGCACACCATAACTTACACGCCTAAACCCAACATCGTAAAGGGCCTGCAAGTGCTCTCTTGTTGTATTATTGGGATGGCCTTCAAAACTAAACTCGTAATTTTCAGCCACTACGGCATCCTTTAAAATACCGTTAATTAACAATTTTAAATTATCCGGACTAAAAAAAGTTGGGGTGCCGCCACCTAGGTGCATCTCCTTAATTATTGGCTTTTCATCAAACAAGTCCAAATACAAATGCCATTCTTTTAAAACCGCTTTTATATAAGGCGACTCAACACTATGTTGTTTTGTAATGCGCTTGTTGCATCCACAAAAGGTGCACAAACTTTCGCAAAAAGGCAGATGAATATATAAACTTATACCTTCTTTGGAGTTGCTTTCTTTAAACGATGTTACCAAAGAAGATTTCCATTTTTCCAACGAAAACGTCTCATTATTCCAATACGGCACCGTTGGGTAACTTGTATACCGAGGGCCCGCAATATTGTATTTATTTACTAAATTGCTTAACATACCTAACTATTAATACAGCAAAATTACAACATCACTTAGCTATAAAATATGATATATGTCATGCAGAATATTTGCATTTCGTTAATTATTACTTAACTTTCGGATAAATTAAAACACGTAATAAAAATGAAAAAAATAAGCTTCCTTTTAATCGCTTTAACCCTAAGTATTTTCGCTTGTAAAAACGATAAAAAAAAGACTGAAAACATTGAAGAGACAGTTGAAGTAAAAGTGGAAACTCCAAAAAAACTCAAAATTGCCTTAAATGCAAAAAGCAACAGCAACGTTACGGGCAATGCCGTATTTAAAGAAGAAAACGGCACGGTAACGATGACTGCCATTATTGAAGGTTTAGAACCTGGGAGTCACGCCATCCACCTCCATGAAAAAGCCGATTGCACTTCGGATGATGGCACATCAGCTGGTGGACATTGGAATCCTACCGCGCAACCACATGGGAAATGGGGCGATGCGACGGGGTATCATAAAGGTGATATTGGTAATTTTATAGCAGACGAAAACGGCAACGGTACCATTACATTTTCTACAGACGAATGGTGTATTGGTTGCGAAGACGACAACAAAAACATTATTGGTAAATCTGTTATTGTACACGCTGGAGCAGACGATTTTACATCGCAACCATCGGGGGCAGCTGGTGCTAGAGTTAGTTGTGCGGGTATTATTGAGTAAGTAATATCTAGAAAACAACCACAACACAATCAGCAAACACCTTAAATGAATTTAGAAACCTTAGTAGCAAATTTTAAGCAAAAAGACGAAAAAGCTTTTGAAAGTCTTTACAATATGTATAGCCATAGCATGCATGGTGTTATCTTTAATATTGTTAGAGACCACGATATAGCGGAAGAGGTTATGCAAGATGTTTTTATAAAAGCATGGCATAAATCCGATAGTTATAATAGTGAAAAAGGCCGATTTTTTACTTGGATTTTAAACATAGCACGACATGCCGCTATTGATAAAACACGTTCTAAAAATTTTAAGAACTCAAAACAAAACCTCAACTCCGATTTTTTCGTAGATATACTTGAAACCAGCGATAATCTGGATAATAAAACAGATGCCATTGGTATAAAAAAGTTTGTAGATAAACTGGCTAAAAAATGTATAGAAGTTATCGAACTGCTATATTTTAAAGGCTATACACAAAGCGAAGCATCAGAAACCCTTAATATGCCCATTGGGACTATTAAAACCCGAAACAGGAATTGCATTAAGGAATTAAGAAGCATGGTTTTAAATTAATATGGATATTAACGCATACATAGAATCTGGAATTTTAGAGCTTTACGTAGCTGGCGCACTTTCTGAAAAAGAAAACAAGGACGTGCATGCGCTTATGCAACAACATCCTGAAATTTTACAAGAAGTTTTAAATATTGAAGCCGCCATTGTTAAGTTAACGGCTTCCGCTTCGCCAAGTGACACCAAGCATATTTTAGACCGTATTAAGCAAACTTTAGGCTTTGGTGGCAAAAATGATTCTAAAATAATCTCAATAGCTAAACCCAAATACAATTGGCTAACCTACACAGGTTGGGCGGCATCCATAATTTTGGCGGCTGGATTATTTTGGGCAATGAACCAAAATAAACAATTAAAATACGAGGTTCAAACAGCTAAAACACAGCAGTCTATTTTAGAAATGCAGATTGCCGATGCCAGAAACAATTTAGAAGAAGCCCATACTTTAATATCGGTTTTAAGGGATGAAAACATTACCGAAGTGCCCTTGGCCGGTCAGGGCGATTTTGCAAATACGTATGCCAAAGTGTATTGGGATAAAAACACACAGCGCATCTTTTTAGATGCCCAAGGTTTGCCCGACCCACCGGAAGGTAAAGTATACCAGGTTTGGTCTTTAAAGCTGAGTCCGCTTACACCAACAAGTTTAGGAACTATTGACAGTTTTACAACAGACGAAAACAAAATCTTTGAAATTGAAAACTTAAACGAAAGTGAAGCTTTTGGAATTACTTTAGAACCGGCCGGCGGAAGCGAAACACCAACTATGGAACAACTTTATACTTTGGGTGTGGTTGGTTAGCGGTAGCGCACTACATAAGAAAACTTGATAAATGAGAAAATTTGGATTCTTAATAACAATGATTTTCGCGACTATTCTGATTAGTTGTAATTCGGAGAAATCTAAAACAAATTCCGAAAGTGAAAATTTAAATTATTCTGAAAAAGAGCCGGACACGCTAACAAAGCATCTAAAACCATTCAAAGCTGAATTACCTACAATCGGACTTTTGATGTATAATGGGGTTTTACAAAGCGAAGTAATTGCGACATCTGATGTGTTCGCAAAACCGACCGAAGACGGAAAACAACTTTTCAATGTTATATCAATAGCTGAAACGAAAAATCTAATCACGACAGAAGAAGGAATGCGATTTGTTCCCGACTACTCATTTGAAGATTGCCCAAAATTAACAGCTTTATTCGTACCGAGTGCTTATGATATGTATGCTCAAGTTAACAATAAAAAAATTGTAGATTTTATAAAAGAGAAAAATAAAGAAACTAAATTTATTGTGAGCAATTGTGCAGGAGCTCAATTAATTGGTGCATCAGGAATTGCGGACGGAAAGAAAATCGTTACTTGGATTGGTGGAGGAAAACAATTGCAAAAGGATTACCCAAATTTAAGGGTCCAAAACGATAGTTTAGTAACTTTTGTAGAAGATGGAAAATTCAGTTCTTCAAACGGAAATTTGGCAAGTTATATTTCTGCATTGAATTTACTAGAAAAAATGACTAGCGCAGAACACAGAAAGTTTGTCGAAAGCTATTTATATCTTGACCGGCTTCAAAGCTGGAACCAATAAGCACTTTAGAAAATAACATGTATTTCTCACAGAGAATTAGTTGATTTAAAGATTTAAACCAATGTACAACCCTGACCATTTCTATTTTAAAAACTAAAATCCCCCAAAATTTACTTATTAATAATGTGAAATGTTTCCGTTAAAAGAAAGCGCCCAATTATATTTCTATAATCGGGCAACTTTCAACCAAACAATCAACCATCAAAAAAATCAAACACTTCAATCCCTTTTTTAAAGCTTTTTTATAATTTTTGTACTTTTTGAGCTGCCATCGGCCCTAACTCAAAAGCACTTCCCAATAATTCTTTTTTCAATTTTTTTACCTCATCCCATTTACCATTAGCTTTATAAATATGGGCTAAATGAAACAGGGCTTCGGGTTCAAACGTTTTCCCAACTACATGGTTTTCCATAATTTTTAAAGCATCCTTAACATCGCCTTGATTGTAATAGGTCCAAGCCAATAAATCGTAAGATTGTGGTGTTGGCCGGTTGTTAATTTCTGTATTTGCAAGCTTTAAGGCCTTTACGGTTTGTTTGGAATCTTCAGCATAAATAAGCGCATTATGTTTATTGTACATAGCACCGTACATGTTATTGTTTAAAGCCACTTTATATAATTTTAATTGCGTGTCTTTTAAATTAGAATCGCCTTTATATTCAGCTATTTCAGCTTTTAACAAATGGTAATCTGGAGCATGGTGTGTTTTTGTCACCGCGTTTAAAATACGAAGCGCTTCATCTGGATTTTTTTCATAGGAATACACAATCCAAGCAATGCCTTTTTTGGCATAGGCATCTTCAGGATTCAATTCCAAAGCTTTTAAATAATGATTGTAAGATGCTTTAACATTTCCAGCGTGCCCGTAATAATCGGCTAAATTTGTATAAACCCATTGTTTTATAGAAGGGATGTTTGAAGCTTCGGCAATGACTTTGGCTTGTTCCATATATTTTATGGCAGCATCTAAATTACCGCGGTGATCGGACCATTTTGATAAGCGTATCAAATAATCAAAATCCGACGTATCAATAATCTCATTTAAGTATTGTTTTGCCAATTGGTAATTACCCAATTCCAAATGCACATCGAACAACATTTTTTGGGTGCTTATCAAGCCTTCACCTATAGTTTCAGCTTTTTGTAAAAATTGTAATGCTTCTTTAAACCGGTGTTGCGAAATGTAATTTCTTGACAAGGCTCTTAAATATCCCACTTTTTTATAATGACTTAACTCGTTTGCTTCAATCAGGTTTTTTTCAGCTTCAATTAAAGCTTCAATGCGTCCTGTTTTAGCAAATATTTGAGATTGAGATGCCGCGATTTTCGATAAATAAGGAAACTGATTTGGTTCTTTTTCATACTTTTTTTCCCAAAATTTCAAATCTTCCTTTACGAGTTGCAACATCTCGTTCTCAGTAATTTCTAAATAAAAATTATAATCGGTTTCGTCTGTGATTTTTTTCGATTCCGTATTACAGCTTGCGGTAAGCAGCAATAGCACGAGTAATACTAATGGATTTATAGGTTTCATTGTTCTGTTTTTTTGTGGTTTTTGTTTGTTACGGTTTTGTGCAGGTTAAATATCAGGGCATACTAAAATTAATATACCCTGATGAAGTAGCCATTACCATGGTGAGGCTAAGTAAGGAAATGAGGTTAAAAAAGGTTTATCGTTGGCATCTACGTTATCGTTTGATAACCCAGGGTTTTCGGTAAAATCTTCGCCGCCAAAAATCAATAATAGCTCAACCGTTATAACGTCATCTGCCAAAGCACGACCAGTTAAAACATTGGTGCCATCGTAAAATGTGGTGGTTCCGTCAAGCGATACGTTTAAAACATCGGTGGCCAAAAGGCTTGTAAATGCTGCCGAGGTTTGCCCTAGTGCATTAGTATCTCCAGGGTTCGCGAATGCGGGACTCAAACCTTCCAAATTAGCTTGAAACATGCTTTGAAATGCAGCACTTTGGTTTGATGGCGCGGTTACATTAAACTGGTCTTTTGCCGCGGCTGATACAAATACCGTGTTTACGGCAGGCCTGCCCATTTGATCTTCTTGCATGTAGACACCCGAAAAATCCGGTGCTTCCTCTACTATTACGGTGTCATCATTACTTGTACAATTAAATGTTACCAACGACATTGCGAAGGCGACGCTTAATACTTTTATAGTTTTGCTCACAGTGCTTAAATGGTTTAAGTGGTTGTGAAATTTCTTTGAAGTTTTCATGTTTTTATATTTTATAAACGATTAAATATTATTTTCTTTTTGACTCAACCCAGGTGTTAATGGTTCCGCTACCACCAATCATTGATTTTGGAACCTCAACTACAATAGACATTACATTGGTACCTGCAAACGTGTCCGCTCCCGGCATATTAAAACTGGTTGCTGTGCCTCCAATAATTGCCGAATATTGCGCAAAATCCATAAAGAAAGGATCATCGCGAGGACCAGCGAAAAAGCTCATATCGCCTTTGGTAGCAACAATAGCGCTCGATCCTGTTGTAATATCTACAACGCCGCCAACTGTTGATGCGGTTTCAATAGAACTGGCCAACCCTATTTGCGATGGCGCTACAGGGCCAAAGAAGTACATTTTACCATTTCTGGGAATGGCTTGAATAACTAAATCTTCAACATTGTCGCCCGTGTTATCAATATTAAATTCCACTAAAACATTTTCATCAAATGTGGCATTTGATGTTGCACTTGGACTTAACAAGCCTTGAATATTGGCCACAAAAACCAAATTGTTTACTTCTTCGGCCTGAAAGGCATAAAAATCGGTAATATCGCTATTACCACCTTGTACAGCTGGCGCATCAATATGATCGGCTGCAATAATGAAGATACTAGCTACCGCTATAACTCCAATTCCTAATACTTTTTTTAAATTTTTCATGATTTTTGATATTTTTGAGATTATTAAATTTTGACTCTCAGGCATACCTACGGAAAAAAGAAAAGAGCGGTTTTGTTAAAATTTTGTTAAAGAAATAAATTGCGCACTTATTCAGCTAAAAGATTACTTTTACAGTCTATATATAATTGAATTATGAACCCATCATCCGTAGGTTGGATTAAAAAGCTTTTAAAGTTCTTAGAAAGTAATACCCAATTTTTGAATTACTCTGAGGATGGCTTTTATAATATACTGCGAGATACCGGTTTTATTTACGGCACCAATCTTAAAGTAATAAACAATCATTTTAAAGAGTTTAACCTCACCGAAGCGGAAATGTGCAAGCTAAATTTGTGCTTGTCTTTTTTATATACACACCAAAAGCTGAATCATGAGAGTAATTTTTTGGACAGTGTGCTAAACTTCTATAAAGAAATTGGAGAGCATAAACTTTCTTTTTTCAAGGAATTGTTGGGAAGCTCTTCCAGCAGCGAACAATTGGAAAATATCATTCATAAACGCACTCAAATCGATGACAACATCATCACTAAAAACTTTAATTATTTTTTAATTAATGGCCTGCTTTATATTGATGTGCTCGCATATCGAGCTTTTATTGAGAACGATGGATTTTCATTGGATTACCTGAAAAATTTGGAAGCCAGTATTGAAGCCATTTCGTTAAACGTAATCACTTCAAAGAAAGAAAAAACAGAATATGATGAAAGTTTAATTAAACTCTTTGAATCGTCATTGCGTTATGAGAACAAAGCGCATGTTGATTACAAATCGGCTATCAAATTTATAAAAACTCCGCAGCAAAAAAAGTATATACTTGACTTAGCCTGTATGGCAACTTGGAGCGATAAGATTATAGAAAAGTCAGAACAGGAATTCCTGCTAAAACTCGGTAATGATTTAAAGCTTAGCTTGTCTTCTGTAAACGAATCCATTAAAGCCGTAAATGATTTTTACAACATAAATAAAGATAATATTGCCTTGTTTAGCTCTAAAAACGTGGTAAAAAGTTTTTATGACAATTCCAGTAAAGTGGTTACCACTTTAATCTCCCGAAATAGCAAAAGACTGTATAAAGAATTGGTTGGCAGCAAAGAACTTATGGTGCTTATTTCCCAATCTACCGTTAGGGATTTAAATAAAGAAGAACAAAAAAAAGTACAAGAACAACTTTTGGATATTTTTAAATCGATACCAAGTCTTGCTATATTTTTACTTCCGGGCGGTGCGCTATTACTGCCTTTAGTGGTTAAATTTATTCCTAAATTATTACCATCGGCTTTTGATGATAATAGGATTGAAGAATAATAAATGTGTTTATTGATTTTATTTCTGTTAGATTTACAACAATCTAAACATTAAAATCACATATGATAACTTACACGATTAACGACTTAAACAACATTTTAAAAGGTGAATTAATTGGGCACACAAACCAAATAATTGATGGCCCAGAGCAACTGCTAAATGCAAAGAACAATCATATAACCTTTATTGGAAGCAACAAATATGTTAAGCATTGGGTCGACTCAGAAGCTTGTGCTGCCGTTGTAAACGACAATTTGAATGTTGAACCCGGAGAAAATCGGGCGTTAATAAAAGTGAAGAATGCCGATTTAGCCATGGCAAAAATATTGGAACTATTTAATCCTTCAACACCAGAATTTGAAGTTGACATCCACCCAACTGCGGTTATCCATAAAACGGCAACCATAGGGAAAGGCAGTAAAATTGGCGCCAACTGTTATGTTGGAAAAGATGTTGTTTTAGGAAACGAGGTTGTTTTATACCCAAACGTTTGTGTTTTTGATGAAACCTCCATTGGCGATAACACTGTAGTATGGTCTGGAACCGTAATTCGCGAACGCTGTACTATTGGTAGCCATTGTATTTTTCATACCAACGTAAGTATTGGTGCCGATGGCTTTGGCTATCGCCCAAGTGACGATGGTCGTGGATTGGTTAAAATACCACAAATTGGTAATGTTATTATTGGGCATTATGTAGAAATCGGTGCAAACTCCTGTGTTGATCGTGCTAAATTCAGTTCCACTATTATTGGTGATGGCTGTAAAATTGACAACCTAGTACAAATAGCGCACAACAGCGTTATGGGACGCTCGTGCATTATGGCAGGACATAGCGGACTTGCGGGTTCCGTTACTTTGGGCGATGGTGTAATTATTGGTGGTAGTGCTTCAATTAAAGACCACACCACCATAGAATCCGGGGCTACCGTTGGTGCCGGTTCTGGGGTAATGAACAATGTAAAAGCAGGACAAACCGTTTTGGGTTACCCAGCGCAAGAAGCGAGGGATATGTTGAAACAATGGGTAGCCGTTAGGCGTTTTATGAAAAACAACTAAATACGTTTTATATAATTCACAAAAAAAAATCGGATATAGATTGATGTTTAACAATCCATATCCGATGACTATTCTCAACAAAACGTGTTTATTCGTTTTCGTCTTCGGGTTTATTAAATTCAGACTGATATTTTTCCAAAAACCTCTTTTGTCTTTCTACCATCTGTTGTCTTATTTTATCAATATCCATAAAGTCTTTTCCAAAATCGCTTCCAAAAAAATCATCATTAAAAAAGTGTTTGCTAAATAGCGAATCTGCTGTAAACATATTTTCAAATCCTTGATTTTTAAACTGGGAAAAGTTTCTAAAAAATTTCGACTCAAATGATTTCACCAAACTATCTTTTCCAAATTGTGACAAATCATTGAACTGTTTGTTGGAAGACCAAGAATATATACTATCATATCGTATTAAATTCCCGAATTCGTCAAATTCTTTATCTACATTCCAAGAGCCTTTAGGTTGTTGTATGGATGTTTCAATACTGTCTTTAATTTCTGCTTTTTTATTAGTATCCTTTTGTCCATTACAACTCACACTCAACAAGGCCATAGTTAAAAATAATATATACTTTTTCATTGCATTACCTTTTTAGTTAAACATTGTTTTGACAAAAAAGGAGGCACAAATTATGCCTCCTTCTTTTAATAAATCATAAAATAATTAGTGAAACTATTATGAAATTTTAATGGTTCTAGGAGGCTTTTGTTTTGCCTCTTCTTTTTTGGGTAACAAAATACTTAAAATACCATCATTATAGCGTGCATCAATCTTATCTTCGTCTACGCTTTCCGGTAAGGTAAAGGTTCTTTTGAAAGATGAATAGCCAAATTCCCTACGTGTAAAGTTTTCATCTTTATGCTCGCTTTCTTCCTTGGTTTCTGTAGAGATTGATAATACTTGATTCTCTAGGTCGATTTGGAAATCGGATTTTTTAAGACCCGGAACGGCCATTTCCACCGTAAAATCATCGGCAGTTTCTTTTATATTTACTTTAGGCAAAGACATGCCCGTATTAAAGTTTGAATTAAAAACCGATGGCAGTTCTCTGTTAAAAACATCATCTAACCAACTTGACCAATTTGGGAAGCCTACATTTGAATTAGTGTTTGATAAACTTCCGTTTTTAGGAACATTAACTAAATTGCTCATAATTACAAAATTTTAAATTAAACATTAAATCTTTTTTTAAAATCTCGAGTGATTTCAACCATTATTGAGCAAATTAAATGCCATAACGAATAATAAGGGTTTTTATACTTATTTATGAATATTTGACAGTTTTTAAGTTAAAAAAATGTCATAATGTCCATTTTTACACTTATAAGCTAGAAGCAAGCGAAAAATTTTGATGTAGATACGTCATCAAATAAGAAGCAAATAAAAGCTATACAGACGTCATTTTTTCAGAAAAACATTTACAACTTCGTTTAGTTCAATCGAGCGGTCCCGATAGTTATCGGGGTTGTTTCGGTATTGAAATGGAGCTTTATCTTTGTGTTGGGAATGATGATTTTACTCAACATTAAATTTGTAAAACATAATCAAGAATTCATTAAATTTGATTCAAGAGTGTAAATTCAATGTTCTTCTTTTCACTCAAATTATTGAAGACAATTATTGTTAATTTAAAAATAATAATAAAATGACAGACACTGAAAGCAGTAACCAAAATAATTCTGGTCAAACAATTATTATTAAACAAGAAGAAAAAAAGTCAAACGGAATAGGAACAGCTGGCTTTGTTTTAGCATTAATAGCATTGTTTATTGGATGGGTTCCTTTTATAGGTTGGATTATTTGGATTTTAGGGCTTATTTTCTCGTTTGTTGGTGTATTTAAATCTCCCAAAGGATTAGCAATTGCTGGATTAGTTATATCATTTATTGGAATTATTTTATTAATTTTTATTTTTGGTGTAATTGGGGCAGCAGCAATGTCTGCGTAAAGTTTAATAATTGGACCATGCCCAACAACATTAGTATTAATTAATTCAGAATGTCCTCAACGGAAATTTCAAGGAATTAATTAACCTATTCCTTCAAAAATTTCTAATGCAAACTCGCCAAACTCGCTTTTAAGGTTTCAATTTTAGCCAAAGCGTCGGCTTCTTTTTTCTTTTCGCTAGCCACTACTTGCTTTGGCGCACCGGCAACAAAGCGTTCGTTTGAAAGCTTCTTTTGCACCGATTTTAAAAAGCCTTGGGTGTAATGTAATTCTTCGGTTAACTTTTTAACCTCAGCTTCAACATCAATAGTTCCGGCCATGGGCACAAAATACTCGTTAGATTTTACCCTAAAGGTTAAAGCGCCTTCAACAGCCTCAGAAACATAGTCAACAGCCTTAAGATTACCCAGTTTAGCTATAAGCGCATCAAAGGTTTTGGCGGCGTTTTCATTATTTATTACTGAAAACCCAATCGCATCTTTAAACGCAATGTTTTTTTGTTTTCTAATGGTACGAATGCCCGAAATGACTTCGGCAGCAAAATCAAATTCGGAGATCAAAACCTCATTAACAGGTTTAGCTTCTGGATATTTAGAAACAATCAATGCCTCTTCGGGCGTTCTTTTGGTTATATGTTGCCAAATTTCTTCGGTTAAAAACGGCATAAATGGATGCAATATTTTTAAATTATTTTCTAAGATAAAAATGGCAGCATCGTAAGTTTTTTGGTCGATAGGCTGCTGATAAGCCGGTTTTATCATTTCCAAAAACCATCCACAAAAATCGTCGTAAATCAACTTATACATACTCATTAAAGCATCACTTAAACGGTATTTGCTAAAATGATCTTCAATTTCAATTAATGCTTTTTGAAATTTAGCCTCAAACCACTCTATGGCTATTATAGAAGATTTCGGTTGTTCTATTTCGGCTACTTCCCACCCATTTATCAATCTAAAGGCATTCCATATTTTATTGGCGTACCCTTTGCCTTGGTTGCACAAAGCTTCATCGAACATTAAATCGTTTCCTGCAGCAGAGCTCAACAATAAGCCCACACGAACACCATCGGCTCCGTACGTTTCAATCAATTTTAAGGCATCGGGAGAATTCCCTAAAGATTTACTCATTTTTCGGCGTTGCTTATCGCGAACCAAACCGGTTAAATAAACATTCTCAAAAGGTTTTTCGTTTTTATACTCGTAACCCGCAACAATCATACGCGCCACCCAAAAGAATAAAATATCGGGTCCGGTAACCAAATCGTTGGTTGGGTAGTAATATTTTATGTCTTTATTTTCAGGGTTTCTAATGCCATCAAACACGCTTATGGGCCATAGCCACGATGAAAACCAGGTATCGAGCGCATCGGTTTCCTGACGCAAATCGCTGGCTGTCAGCTGTTGGTTGTTGGTTTTTACCCTTGCTTTCTGCAGCGCTTCATCCATATTTTCAGCTACTACAAAGTCTTCCTTTCCATCGCCGTAATAGTATGCGGGAATTTGTTGCCCCCATAATAGCTGACGCGAAATATTCCAATCGCGGATGTTTTCCATCCAATGGCGGTAGGTGTTTTCAAACTTTTTAGGAAATAGCTTAATATCGGCATCTTTATCTAAAACCGCTTTTATGGCTGGTTTTGCCAAATCTTCCATTTTTAAAAACCACTGATCTGATAATCGCGGTTCAATAATGGCTTTGGTGCGTTCTGAAATGCCAACACGATTGTTATAATCTTCAATTTTAAGAATATGCCCTTTTTCTTCAAGTTCTTTTACGATTTCTTTTCGAACCACAAATCGGTCTTTGCCCTCGTAATGCATTCCAAAAGAATTCAAAGTCGCATCTTCGTTAAAAATATCAACAACCTCAAGGTTATGTTTATCGCCTAAAGCCTTGTCGTTTTCGTCGTGAGCCGGTGTAACTTTAAGGCAACCTGTACCAAATTCAACATCAACATAATCATCCTCAATTATTGGAACCACGCGGTTACAAATGGGCACAATGGCTTTTTTACCTTTTAAATTTTGGTGACGCTCATCGTTTGGATTAATACAAATAGCGGTATCGCCTAAAATGGTTTCAGGGCGTGTGGTAGCAATGGTTAAAGCTTCATTACTTCCTTCAACCTTGTATTTTACGTAATATAACTTTCCTTGTTTTTCAACATATTCAACCTCTTCGTCCGATAATGTAGTTTTTGCCTCAGGATCCCAATTTACCATACGGTAACCGCGGTAAATCTGGCCTTTTTCATATAAGTCCACAAAAACTTTAATAACGGCTTCACTCATATCGTCATCCATGGTGAATTTTGTTCTATCCCAATCGCAAGAACAGCCTAGTTTTTTCAACTGTTCGAGAATCACACCACCGTATTCGTGGGTCCAATCCCAAGCGTGTTTCAAGAACTCATCGCGAGATAAATCGTTTTTATCAATGCCTTGCTCCTTTAACTTAGCAACTACCTTAGCCTCGGTAGCAATTGATGCGTGATCTGTACCCGGAACCCAACAAGCGTTTTTACCTTGTAAACGCGCCCGACGAATCAGCACATCCTGAATGGTGTTGTTAAGCATATGCCCCATGTGCAATACGCCCGTAACGTTTGGAGGCGGAATTACTATGGTATACGGCTCTCTTTCATCTGGTTCTGAATGAAAATAATTGTGTTTCATCCAGTAATCGTACCATTTACCTTCTACCTGACTTGCATCGTATTTTGATGGAATTTGCATACTTTGGAATAGTTTTTGAACATTGATGTGCAAAAGTACTTATATTTCTTTTTCTGTGAAATGCGCACAGCTATTAATTTTATTTATGCCATCAGATTTTAGTATGCAAATTACGTCTGACAACAAAAAAATAAATATTAACAGACGAAAGCCCATAATGGGCATTTAATTATAAGCTAAATCTTAATGGTTTTCTTGTATAAAACGAAAAGTGGTATGTACTTATAACTAAGTTGAATATGTTAACAAACGTGTATTACGTCTATTATTTTTGTAGATTGTGGAAAAAGTACCTATGTTTGACATGAATTTAAAATTAAAAGTAATGAAACAATTAATTACAATTTTATTTATCGGACTGATTAGTTTCTCTGTAAACGCCCAAGATAAAGTGGCGAAAATAGAGTTTAAATCGGATACAATTGATTATGGAACTATTGAAAAAGGAGCTGATGGTGTACGCGTTTTTGAATTTACAAATACAGGAAATGCGCCTCTTATAATCTCGAAAGTGTCTTCTACTTGTGGTTGTACCATACCAAAAAAACCTGAAGGACCTATTTTACCAGGAGAAACAGGGGAAATTGAAGTAAAATACGACACTAAACGTGTAAACCCAATTAGAAAAACAATCACCGTTATCTCTAATGCTGAAACACCAACGGTTGCCTTAAAAATTAAAGGTCTTGTTGTCGATTCCAGCAAGGCAAGTGTACTTGATAAGAAAAACAAAAGTGTTATGGAGCAGTAATAAAGCCATACCCTTTATAAAAATTAAGTCTGAGCATTATTTATGTTCAGACTTTTTTATTTAAAAAAATCTTCCAACAGGAATGCATAGCTTAAAACCCTGCCATTTCTGTCTACTCTCAGTTTTATTTTTTTTCCATCGTCGTCATAAAACGAATACATTAATTGTTGCAAGGTATATTGGTGGGCAGGTTTACCGTTAATGGACAACACAACATCACCATTTTGCAATCCAGCGCGGTGTGCCGGAGAATCTACACGCAACTCTACAATGGCGTACGCTGGTTTTAATGAAAATTTGTAGCGCGCATCAAAAACAATTCTTGTCCCATTTTGGTTGGTGTCGTTGCTCAGGTTGTTATTTGGCACAAAACTTTCTCTTTCCTTTACAAACCTAACACCATTATGCGCCAATTCTATACCGCTTTTGTTATAGCTGAATTTTTCTTTAAAATGTCCGTTCTTTTTAAAGGTTACTTTGGCATTTCGGTAATCCATAATAATATTAAAACGTTTTAAAATATTACCGGCTAAACTGCCATTGCGTCCTGTAATTTTTTTAGCATGGGAAATAGAAGAAGAATCCGGAAAAGCCACATTTGCATTTTTAAGCACAAAATTTTTCAACGAAAACTCATCGATTCTAGAACGCTTTCCATAAACACTGCCGCTAAGTCCGTGCCCTAAAAAATCTTCAAAATACCGGTTGCTGGAAACTATCCCCAAGGTATCATCTTCAAACAACCATAAGGCATCACTTCCCCCGGAATCAATCAATAATTTTACAGGAATTGGTTTATTTTTTATTTTAATCTCGGCATTTATATAAGGCTTGTTATTGTAAAATTCCAAACTAAATATCTCGCATTTTTTACAGGTTTTATAACGGTAACTCGTGGGCTCTGTTATCCTGATGTATTTATGCATATAGTTTATCTCTATTACCAAATCTTTAAACAAATCGAAACCCAAAATCCCGTGAACTGGAACGCCCAACCTTGGTGCAAAATTCAAATTGGCATCGTATACCGCATACAAATCCTGGTTTAACTTAATGGCATCGCCCACTTTAAAGACATTATTTCTGGATTTTAAGGCTTCAACCGATTCGCCTTCGCCCAAACCTCTTAAATAGATTTTCTTGGTATCTTTAATTTTTAAAGTATCGGACACATTTAAAAAATTGAAAATAATAGGTTTGCTCACACCAGTATCCAACAAAAAGGATAGTTCAACACCATTAATTTCAACGGGGATAACAATTAAATTATTTATGAGCTTAAACTTTATTCTATCCGACCTTTTTTTATTTTGAATAACAAACTTTCCTTGCGAATACGCGGAGTTACTCAAACAAAAAAACAATAAAATAAGAGCAAAGGCTTTTTTCATATGTGCGGCTTATATTTTTCTTTCATCAATTTACTAATCTTTATAATAGCTTTATGATTTATAGCTGTTTTTTAAAAAAACTTTAAGATAATTTTCTCAACTTTGCATATTAATATACTTTTAAATGCCAACAATATCAAAAAAAGGGCAGTTAATGCCTCAATCGCCTATACGTAAATTAGTTCCGTTTGCCGAACAAGCGGTAAAAGAAGGTAAGTCTATATATTATTTAAATATCGGTCAGCCCGATATTAAAACACCGGAAATTGCATTGCAAGCCGTTAAAGACAGTAATATTGAGGTTTTAGCCTATTCAAGATCTGAAGGTTCTGAAATTTACAGACAAAAAATCTCGGCGTATTACAAAAAGCATGATATTCATGTTTCTCACATCGATATTATTGTAACCACGGGTGGCAGTGAAGCGTTGTTATTTGCCTTTGGAAGCATTATGGACGTGGATGACGAAATTATTATCCCAGAGCCTTTTTATGCCAATTACAACGGGTTTTCAACAGCTTCGGGCGTAAACGTTGTGCCCGTTATTTCTAAGATTGAAGATAATTTTGCACTACCTCCTATTGAAGAATTCGAAAAATTAATCACCCCAAAAACAAAGGCTATTTTAATCTGTAACCCTGGAAATCCTACAGGTTATTTGTATTCCAAGGAAGAAATTCAAAAATTGGCTGCTATTGTTAAAAAGCACGACTTGTTTTTAATTGCCGACGAAGTTTACCGCGAATTCGCATACGACGGAAACACACATTACTCTGTAATGCAAGAAGCAGGTTTAGACGAATATGCCATTATGATCGATTCGGTTTCAAAACGCTACAGTATGTGTGGCGCAAGAATTGGCTGTTTGGTATCTAAAAACAAATCCGTAATCCAAACCGCATTAAAATTTGCACAAGCACGTTTAAGCCCACCAACTTTAGCTCAAATTGCAAGTGAAGCCGCTTTGGAAACGCCACAAAGTTATTTTGACGATGTGATTGAAGAATATGTAGACAGACGAAACATTTTAATTTCCGAATTACAAAAAATTGACGGCGTTAAAGTTGCCAAACCAAAAGGTGCTTTTTATTGTATTGCCGAATTACCGGTTAAAAATTCAGATGATTTTGCACAATGGTTGTTAGAAGATTTTGATGTTGATGGCGAAACCGTTATGGTTGCCCCAGCTGGCGGATTTTACTCGACTCCGGGTGTTGGCTTAAACCAAATTCGTATTGCCTACGTACTTAAAAAAGAGAGCTTAATTAAAGCTGTAAATGTTTTAAAAGAAGCATTAAAAGTGTATAAAGACTAGTGAACATTAAAGAAAATATATCTTTAAAACCATACAATACTTTTGGTATTGATGTACTCGCAAAACATTTTGTAGCGGTTTCAAATCTCGATGAGTTAAAAGAAGTTTTAGCGCTAAATGCGTATCCAAACAAACTTATTTTAGGTGGCGGTAGCAATATGTTGCTTACCAAAAACCAAGAAGCCTTGGTTATCCACGTTAATTTAAAGGGTATTTCGATAATTTCTGAAGATGACCACACGGTTACCGTAAAAGCCAATGCCGGCGAAAACTGGCACGAATTTGTGCTTTGGTGCCTAAAACACAATTTTGGAGGTATTGAAAACTTATCGTTAATTCCCGGAAATGTGGGTACGGCACCCATTCAAAACATTGGTGCTTATGGTGTTGAGTTAAAAGATACATTTGTTTCGTGCGAAGGCCTGTCTTTAGAAACAAAAAAAATAAAATCATTCTCCAAAACCGATTGTGATTTTGGTTACAGAAATTCAATTTTCAAACAGGAGGAAAAAGAAAAATATGTTATTACAAGTGTTACTTTTAAACTCACGAAAAAAGATCACAAGCTTAATATTGCGTACGGCAGCATTACTTCTCAGCTCGATTTGATGCATATTACCCATCCAACCATTCAAGATGTTTCAAAAGCTGTTATAGCCATCCGCGAAAGCAAATTACCAAACCCAAAAGAGATAGGTAATAGCGGTAGTTTTTTTAAAAACCCCGTAGTTTCGAAAGCAGATTACCATGCGTTGGTTGAAAATTTTAAAGATATCCCAAGTTATACCATTGCCGACGATGAAATAAAAATCCCAGCCGGTTGGCTTATTGAAAAAGCAGGTTTTAAAGGCAAGCGTTTTGGCGATTATGGCGTACACAAAAAACAAGCCTTGGTACTTGTAAACTATGGAAACGCCAAAGGTTCGGATATTTTAAATCTTTCAAAATTAATTCAAAAAACAATTAAAAGACTTTTCGGCATTTCAATAGAAGCCGAAGTAAATATCTTATAATCTAAAAGAAATTTATAACTTTGATGGTATTACTAACCTATAAACATCTTGTTTAAACCAAATTTATCTTGATTACACCCATAGAAAAAGACATAGTTACGCTTCTTGAAAATGGCGACAAAAAAGCCATTACCCTGTTGTATGAAAACTATGCAGATGCCTTGTACGGCGTTATTAAAAAGGTAATAGCGGACGATGACACGGCACAAGATGTACTTCAGGAAACCTTTGTAAAGATTTGGAGATACTCAAAAAAATACGATTCAGACAAAGCAAAACTGTTTACTTGGCTGTATAGAATTGCCTATAATACGGCTATCGATAAAATCCGTTCTTTAAAGAATAAAACCGAAAAAGAAGTCCAAATGGAAACTTCATCCGTATATAAAGTATCATTTGGCGAATTAAATCAGGATGTTTTAGACATAAAAAAGCACCTTAGTAGCTTAGATGAAAAGTATCAAATAGTAATTAATGCACTCTTTTTTGAGGGCATGACGCAACAAGAAGCCAGTGAGGAATTAGATATTCCGCTGGGAACTATAAAATCGAGATTGAAAATTGGATTAAGAGAATTGAAAAAAATCTATAATCCCTAAAAAATAAAGTCATGAATGAGAAAATAAATATTTTTTTTAATTCTGGCCTATTGGAAAAATATCTTTTAGGTAAAACCACTTCTGAAGAAACAGAAATGGTTGAAACCTATATTTCAAAATACCCAGAAGTACAAAACACCTACAACACCTTACAATACAACCTAGAAATAGTTGCCAAAAGTAATGCTGTTGAAGCGCCCAAAAGCCTTTTAAATAATATTTTAGAAGAGCTTGACGAGAAACCCGTTGTTAAATTAAAACCATCGTACAAATACAAAAAATGGTATAAATTTAGTGTTGCTGCCAGTATTGCGGCACTGATTTTTGCCGGAACATCGTATTTGTTTTACACTCAAAATCAGAAACTTTCAAAAGAAAACCAAGTGGTTGTTGATGAGATTTTTGATTTACGTAGCGATATTGCGCAAAACAACAAAATGCTAGACGATGTGATGCGCCAGCTTTTAAAGCTTAACAACCCGGAAACCGAGAAGTATATCATTACAGGCAACGAACGCGCCAAAGACTTAAAAACAGTGGCTTACATAAACCCTAAAGAGAAAACATCAATGATTGATGTGGTTTCCTTACCGCAATTACCAGAAGAACAGTGCTACCAAATATGGGCTGAACTACAAGGAAAAATGGTGAGTTTAGGAATTTTAAGCGAATCGGACAGACAACTTAAATCGTTGCCTTATACAGAAGATGCATTAGCATTAAAAATCACCATTGAACCCAAAGGTGGCAACAGCGTTGCTTCGGTAGAAAACTCTGTGGCACAAGTTAGTTTACATTAAGGTTAATAGCAGCCTAATAAACAAAAAGCCTCATTTT
Source organism: Hwangdonia seohaensis (assembly GCF_031932625.1). Lineage (NCBI taxonomy): Bacteria > Pseudomonadati > Bacteroidota > Flavobacteriia > Flavobacteriales > Flavobacteriaceae > Hwangdonia > Hwangdonia seohaensis. The sequence continues at coordinate 243,250 of NZ_JAVSCK010000003.1, read as the reverse complement.
AATTTTTAAAATGAGGCTTTTTTATGCCATTATAATTCTTAAAAATTAGCCACAAAATCATTATCTTTGCATAAAATTTACAGCCATGAAACTTCTTTTAATTACCATTATTTTATTAGGATTAGGAATTGCCGGAATTGCCATAAAACTTTGGGCTAAAAAAGACGGCAAATTTGCCGGTACCTGTGCAAGCCAAAACCCAATGCTGAATAAAGATGGTGAAGCTTGTGGCTTTTGCGGAAAAACACCAGACCAATTTAAAGACTGCAACGACCCTCAACATTCGTAATTTTTCATGGGTATTCTTGACGTTTTGTTCTACACATTTATTGCTGTAGTTTTTTTTCAAGTTATATATTATTTATTTTTTTTAGGACGATTCGCATTTTTAAAACACCAAAAAACAGATTCGAAAAACATTCCCGTTTCGGTTATTGTTTGCGCCAAAAATGAAGCCAAAAACCTAAAAACATTTCTTCCTTCTATTATCGCCCAAGATTATGATAATTTTGAAATTGTTTTGATTAATGATGCCTCGCAAGACGACTCGTTAAACATTATGAAAGCTTTTGCATCAAAACACAACAACTTAAAATTAGTTGATGTAAAAAACATCGAAGCGTTTTGGGGCAACAAAAAATACGCTTTAACACTTGGCATAAAAGCCGCCACGCACAATCATTTATTATTTACCGATGCCGACTGTAAGCCTGTTTCAAAACAGTGGATTACCGAAATGGCCTCGCAATTCAGCACAGATAAAACCATTGTTTTGGGTTACGGTGCGTATACAAAAATTAAGAATTCATTTTTAAACAAACTCATTCGTTTTGAAACCTTAATCACAGCCATTCAATATTTTTCGTTTGCAAAAATGGGCATGCCGTACATGGGCGTTGGTAGAAATTTAGCGTACACCAAAACAGAGTTTTTTAAGGCTCGTGGTTTTATGAATCACATGAAAATTCGATCGGGCGACGACGATTTGTTTATCAACGAAGCGGCCAACAACACGAATACCGAAATTTGTTTTACAAAAAACAGTTTTACAAAATCTAATCCCGAAACCCAATACAAATCATGGTTTAGGCAAAAAAGACGTCACATATCCACGGCCAAACACTACAAACAAAACCATAAAGTTTTATTGGCTTCAATTTACGTTTTCAACTTTCTATTCTGGATTTTGACCATCATATTATTAGCGTTTCAATTTAATTGGCAACTGGTAGTTTCGTTGTGTTTATTCCGAATTATTGTACAGTATTTCACCATGTGGTTTTCAACAAAAAAACTGGATGAAAAAGACCTCATATTCTTTTTTCCTGTCTTGGAAATCTTTTTAATTATGGCGCAATTAACTATCTTTATAAACAATCTTGTTTCAAAACCTAACCATTGGAAATAGAGAAAGCCATTAAACTTGCCAAAAAAAACGACCAAAAGGCCTTTAATTATTTGTTAGATGTATTTTGGGATAGCGTTTATGGGTTTCAATTAAAACGTACCGAGAATGAAAATGATGCCGAAGATATTACCATTCAAACATTCTCGAAAGCTTTTGACAAAATTGAAACCTTTGACGAATCGTACAAATTTAAAACATGGCTGATTACCATTTCAAAAAACATTCATATCGATTTACTGCGGAAGGAAAAAAACTCAATTTCCCAAGTTATTTCCAAAAACGACCGCGATGCTTTTCAAGTTTTAGACGAATCGCCTTCACCTGAAGACAAGCTTATTACCGAGCAACATTTGGCTAAACTGCTTAGGGATATCAAAAAGCTAAAACCCCATTATCAAGAAATTATTAATTTAAGATATTTTCAAGAGTTAAGTTATAAAGAAATTTCAGCAGAACTTAATGAACCCATTAACAATGTAAAGGTGAAACTTCTGCGCGCTAAAAAGTTGCTGGCTGAAATTATTAATAAAAGCAATGATTAGCAAACTCAAAAACCTGGGTCCGGGTTTATTATTTGCCGGTGCCGCCATTGGGGTTTCGCATTTAGTGCAATCTACTCGTGCGGGTGCCGATTTTGGCTTGGGCTTGGTTTGGGCCTTACTTTTGGTAAATGTGTTTAAATACCCGTTTTTTCAATTTGGCCCGCGCTATGCCACGGCAACGGGAGAAAGCTTATTAGACGGCTACCATAAATTAGGAAAATTCGTTTTGGCATTTTACTTTATTTTAAACATTGCCACCATGTTTACAATTCAAGCAGCTGTAACCATTGTAACTGCTGGATTAGCATCCACGCTTTTTGGTGATTTTGAAGCTTTTAAAATTGGAAATCGACTTGTTACCAGCACAGAAATTTGGACCGTTATTATTTTAATTATTTGTTTATCCTTATTGATTATTGGAAAGTACAAATTGCTCGACAGGCTGATGAAAATTATAATCATCACATTAACCATAAGTACAATTATTGCGGTTTCCATGGCTTTGATAGATAACGCGAATCCTATTTCTATTAAACAAATACTCCCGGAAAACGCTTTGGAAATAGCCTTTTTAATCGCTTTTATGGGTTGGATGCCAGCGCCTTTGGATGTTGCGGTTTGGCAATCGCTTTGGGCCATCGAAAAAAACAAAGACACCAAAAATTACAATACCAAATCGGCTTTATTCGATTTTAATGTCGGCTATTTAAGCACCATCGTTTTAGGTATTGGTTTTTTGTTTTTAGGCACTTTAGTAATGTTTAACAGCGGAGAAACATTTAGCAATTCTGCGAGTGTTTTTTCTGGACAACTCATATACATGTACACCGTGAGTTTAGGCAATTGGGCCTATGTTGTTATTGGTATTGCGGCATTTACAACCATGTTTAGTACAACGCTTACCACATTAGACGCATCGCCACGAGCCATGAAAAAATCCACCCAATTACTTTTTAACAACACTTCAAAATTCAATTATACATTTTGGATGGCTGTATTGGCCGTTGGCACCCTTGCCATCTTTTTCTTTTTAGCATCAGAAATGGGCTTGCTTATAAAAATAGCCACCATTTTATCGTTTATAACGGCGCCCTTTTATGCCATTGCAAATTACACTTTAATTTCGAGCAAGCACACGCCTAAAGCGTGGCGACCATCAAAACAATTGCATGTTTTAAGTTGGTTAGGCATCATTTTTTTAATAGGATTCAGTATTTGGTTTCTAACCACTTTATAAGATACTTTTAATAGATACTTTGTATCTTTGTACATTGAAATTTGATATTAGATGAATACAGATACCGCTTCAAATATACTACCAGAACGTCAAGCTAAACCAAAATGGCTTCGTGTAAAGCTTCCAACAGGAAAAAAATACACCGAACTGAGAAGTTTAGTAGACAAATACAAATTAAATACCATTTGCACCTCCGGAAGCTGCCCGAATATGGGTGAATGCTGGGGCGAAGGCACTGCAACTTTTATGATTTTAGGTAATATCTGCACGCGTTCCTGCGGATTCTGTGGGGTAAAAACAGGGCGACCGGAAACGGTGGATTGGGATGAGCCCGAAAAAGTAGCACGCTCGATTAAACTCATGAAAATCAAACACGCTGTTTTAACCAGTGTGGATAGAGACGACTTAAAAGATATGGGAAGCATTATGTGGGCAGAAACCGTGAAAGCGGTGCGCCGAATGAATCCCGATACCACTTTAGAAACCTTAATTCCAGATTTTCAAGGCATTGAACAGCACATTGATAGAATTATTGATGTCGCACCAGAAGTGGTTTCACACAACATTGAAACGGTTAGACGGTTAACACGCGAGGTGCGCATACAAGCAAAGTACGATAGAAGTTTAGGGGTTTTAAAGTATTTGAAACAACAAGGGCAACGCAGAACAAAATCTGGCATTATGCTTGGTTTGGGCGAAACCCGAGAAGAAGTTATCGAAACACTTCACGATTTAAAAGCAAACCATGTGGATGTGGTTACCATTGGGCAATACCTTCAGCCCAGTAAAAAGCACTTGCCCGTAAAACAATTTATAAACCCAGATCAGTTTAAAGAATTTGAAGATATTGGGTTAGAGCTTGGCTTCCGCCATGTAGAAAGCAGTGCTTTGGTACGTTCGTCTTACAAAGCTCAAAAACATATAAACTAATATGATTAGAGTTGCCATTAATGGTTTTGGAAGAATTGGCAGACGTGTTTTTAGACTACTCCAAGACCATAAAAACATCCAAGTTGTCGCTATTAACGATTTAGCCGATACAAAAACCTTAAATCATTTACTTAAGTACGATAGCGTACACGGGCTTTTTAATGGCACGGTTTCTTTTGATGACAATCACATTATTGTACATGATAGAAGCATCCCATTATTAAATTTCAATCATCCAAAATATATAGATTGGTTGCCTTTTGATATTGATTTTGTAATTGAGGCTTCAGGGAAATTTAAAACTAAAACCGACTTACAACATCATATAAACAATGGTGCAAAACGTGTAATTTTAACTGTGCCGCCCGTTGAAGATGATATTAAAACCATAGTTGTTGGAGTAAATGACACTATTATTGATGGCACCGAAACCATCATCTCCAACGCATCGTGCACCACCAACAATGCCGCACCAATGATTGATATTATCGACAGGCTTTGTGGCATCAATCAAGCCTACATAACAACGGTGCATTCGTATACAACAGACCAAAGCTTACACGATCAACCTCATCGCGATTTACGTCGGGCCAGGGCAGCAAGTCAATCTATTGTTCCAACAACAACAGGGGCAGCAAAGGCGTTAACAAAAATTTTTCCCGACCTTGCCAACGTTATTGGCGGTTGTGGCATTCGGGTTCCTGTTATTAACGGTTCATTAACCGATATCACGTTTAATGTAAAAAATGAAGTTTCCATCGACACCATAAACAGCACATTCAAAGAAGCTTCAAAACATCACTATAAAAATATTTTAGAGTATACCGAAGACCCCATAGTTTCCATCGATATTGTTGGAAACACACATTCCTGTATATTTGATTCCCAAATGACATCCGTAATTGGAAATATGGTAAAAATCATAGGTTGGTACGATAATGAAACTGGATATTCTAAAAGAATTATTGACCTAATATGCAACTTATCGGAAAAAAACACTCTTTTATCGACAAAATAATTATATTTGTCATGAATATTGAATAAAAATGCTCCAGATAAAAAACTACATATATCCAATTTTAATGTTGATAAGCCTCAGCGTTTGTGCCCAAAACACCGTTGAAGACGACCCTGAAATTATTCAGAACAACATTAACTACCGTATTACACAGGCTAATTACGATATAGAAAACTATAATTATTACGAGGCTCAAAAAGAGCTTGAAGAGGCCTTAGAAATTGCAATAAAGGCTAACCACAAAAAAAGTGAAGGGATCATCTATACCATACAGGGTAAACTACAACTTATAATTGAGGAAGAAGACAATGCCATAAAATCGCTAAATAATGCATTAAATATACAGCGCCTTATAAACGACAATGTTAACATTGGTTATTCCTATAAAACTTTTGGAGATATTTACTTTAAAAAAGAAGATTATTACCAAGCTTTAGACCAATATACAGCTGCAAAATCTAAATTTGAAGAAGAAGAATTGAGCGAAAGCCTAGGCGAGGTTTTACTTCGCGAAGCTGAAACGTATATGCGTTTAAAAAACTTTAGAAAAGCAAGGGTACTTAACGAACAGGCTATTGTTCTCGCTAAAAAGCATAATTATTTAAAAACCCAAAGTAACGGATTAGTTAACCACGGAAAAATTTATAGCGCTTTAGGTGATAACGAAAAAGCACTGGAATTCACCAACGAAGGCATTCAAATTGCAAAAAACGAAAATTATGCCAGCATTTTAAACGAAGGGTATTTAATTTTAAGTGAGATTAATAAAAATATTGGGAATTATAAACCCTCAAGAGATTTTTTAGAAGCACATTTAAAACTTTCCGATTCGCTTAGAGCGGTTAAACGCGCCAATTTATCGCCAGATAAAAAGGTTCAATATTTAATGACCGATCAAATTTTAGAAAACAAAAAACAAGCGGTAAAACTAGAAGAAGCCAATAGCAAAAACGATTTAAGCACACTAATATCCATTTTAAGTGTCGCGCTCATTACTATATTATCGTTATTAACCCTATCGCTTTACAAAAACAACAACATCAGGTTAAAAACCAATAATATGCTGCATAAAAAAAACGCGGAACTTATTATTGCCAAGGAAAAAGCCGAATTAGCATCAAAAACCAAGGCCAACTTTTTATCTACCGTAACCCATGAGTTGCGTACGCCGCTTTATGCCGTTACGGGCTTAAGCAATATGCTATTAGACGAAAACCCAAAACCCGAACAGATCCAGCATTTAAAATCGCTTAAATTTTCGGGTGATTATCTGTTAACGTTTATTAACGATATTCTTCAAATAAATAAAATTGAAGCCAATAAAGTTGATATCGAGCCCGAAGCTTTCAACCTTAAAAAGAAAATAAGCAACATTGTTTTGGCATTAAACAATTCTGCATTAAACAACAATATCAAAATTCATTTTGAGTACGATACCGATTTACCCGAAAACTTTATAGCAGATCAATTAAAGATTTCCCAAATATTAATAAATCTAATTGGTAACTCGATTAAATTTACAAAAGATGGCGATATTTGGATTAGGGTTTACAAAATCGATCAAAAGAACAACAACTACAGACTGCGTTTTGAAGTAGAGGATAACGGTATTGGTATTAGCCAAGAAAAACAAGACCATATGTTTGAAAGCTTCTCTCAAGGCTCTATACAAATCAACCGTAAATATGGCGGTACAGGTTTAGGGCTTTCCATTGTAAAAGGATTAATAGACATTTTAAAAGGCGATATTTACTTAAAAAGTGAATTGGGGAAAGGCTCCACGTTTTATTTTGAAATCCCTTTAACATACACCGCCATAGAAGAAACCAAGGAAAAAGCACCAACTTACTTTAGCGGAAACACTACCGAAATAGACTTAAGCAATGTTAAAATCTTGGTGGTTGAAGACAATAAAATAAATCAAATGATTACAAAAAAGATTCTTACCAAAATGAATCTTAAATGTGATATTATCGATAACGGTGAAGATGCCGTTGAGATGATTAAAACCAACGATTACAACATCATTTTAATGGACATCCACATGCCGGGAATAAGTGGTATTGAGGCTACTAAAATTGTAAGGAGCTTTGATAAAGAACTAACCATTTTCGCGTTAACCGCTGTAACCATTGAAGATAAAATGCAAGAGTTTGAAGAAGCCGGTTTTACCGATATTATTCCAAAACCATTTAAACAAGATGAGTTTGAGAAAAAACTTTACAACGCTTTGGCTTCTAAAAAAGACACGACTACGAGTGCTTAACTGCTTGTTTGATTAATTCGTTAAACGTGGTTTCACGGTCTATAACAACGGTTATGGGCAAATAAAACAATTTGTCTTTTATCGATTCGTACGGCTTTAACCGCATAAAATCTTTTTCGGTTGTAATTATTAACTGTTGTGTTTCTAAATGAAGAATGTCTTGTTGTGAAAACTCGTGATGATCTTTAAAATTGAAATGTTCAAATTTTAAATTTTTGCTTTTCAGATAATCAACCAAAGGATTGGCATTGGCTATACCTGTAACCAAAGTAAAGTTTGATAGCGTTTCAAGTTTTTTTGAAGCATCATTTGAAAACACCTCGTTTGAATAAACTATCGAACTGAAAAACACATGTTGATAAGGTTTTGGTTTTATCTTAGTTAAGATGTCATTTTTTTCAACATCACCTAAATCAATCGGACATTTGGTAACCACAATAACATGGGCGCGTTTTGCACCACTTTTGGGTTCGCGTAAATTACCGGTTGGCAGCACAAAATCTGAATAATACGGGTTGTTGTAAGTAGTAAGCAAAATATTAAAACCCGCCTTTACTTTGCGGTGTTGAAAGGCATCATCGAGTAAAATAATTTCAGGTTTACCTTCTAAATTTCTCAGGTTTTTAATCCCGTTTTTTCTATCGGAATCAACGGCAACCATAACATCGTTTCCAAATTTATTGTAAAACTGAAACGGCTCATCGCCAACAGATTCAGCAGTCGAATTTTCATCAGCCAATTGAAACCCCTTTGTTTTTCGTTTGTAACCCCGGCTTAAGGTAGCCACCTTAAAATCATCTTTCAGCAGCTTGATTAAGTATTCAATCATTGGTGTTTTACCGGTGCCACCAACGCTTAAATTACCAACGCACAGTACAGGAAAACGGTACGATTCAGATTTTTTAATACCCCAATCATAACATGTATTTCGCAACCAAGTCACCAAATAATAAAAAGGAACAAGGGGGAATAATATTTTTCTAATTAGCTTCACAGCTACGAAAATATAATATTTATATTTGTTTTATAATCCATACCAAAAATAAAATGATAGTTCAAGACGTCATAAACCATTTAGAAGCACTCGCACCTTTGGCTTACGCCGAAGATTTTGACAACGTGGGCCTTTTGGTGGGCGACAAAAATGCAAAAATCACGGGTGTTTTAGTCACTTTAGACACGCTTGAAACCGTTGTTGACGAAGCCATTGAAAAAAAATGTAATCTCATTGTTAGCTTCCACCCTATTATTTTTAAAGGTTTAAAAAAACTCACGGGTAAAAATTATGTGGAGCGCGTGGTTTTAAAAGCCATAAAAAACGATATCGCCATTTACGCCATACATACCGCTTTAGACAATGCGCTTCAAGGTGTAAACGATATGATTTGCAATCAGCTGGAATTAACCAACAAACAGATTTTAATACCGCAAAGCGAAACCATAAAAAAACTAACCACTTACGTACCAAAACAAGAGGCCGAACAATTAAGAGCCGCTTTATTTGAAACGGGTGCAGGCAGTATTGGCAACTATAACAATTGCAGTTTTAATGTAGATGGTTTGGGTACGTACCAAGGCAACGAAAACTCAAATCCAAGTCTTGGCGAAAAAGGCGTTTTACATACCGAGGCGGAAACCAAAATAACCATTACCTACGCGACACATTTAGAATCAAAAATCCTTAAAGCGCTATTTAAAACCCACAGCTATGAAGAAGTGGCTTACGAAATTACAACCCTGGAAAATAAAAACCAAAATATTGGCATGGGTATGGTTGGTGAGTTTAAACAACCTATGGCCGCGGAACTCTTTTTGAATCATGTAAAAACCAAAATGAAAACCGCGTGTATTAGGCATTCATCATTACCAAAAAAACCCATTAAAACAGTAGCCGTTTTGGGTGGTTCGGGCAGTTTTGCCATTCAAGCTGCCAAAGCCGCTGGTGCCGATGCTTTTATCACTGCCGATTTAAAATATCACGATTTTTTTATGGCCGAAAACCGCATACTTTTGGCAGATATTGGGCATTATGAAAGCGAACAGTTCACAAAAAATCTTTTAGTAGCATATCTTACAAAAAAAATTAGTAATTTTGCAGTCGTTTTATCAAACACAAATACCAATCCTGTTAAGTATTTTTAAAGTATGGCTAAAAAGAAAGAAGTAACTGTAGAAGAGCGCTTAAGAGCTTTATACGATTTACAACTCATCGATTCTCGTATTGATGAAATAAGAAATGTTCGTGGAGAGCTTCCGTTAGAAGTTCGCGATTTAGAAGATGAAGTTGCTGGACTAAACATTAGGTTAGAAAAACTTATGGCAAGCTTAGAAGTAATCGATAACGACATCTCTTCAAAGAAAAACCTTATTGAAGAAGCTAAAGCCTTAATAAAAAAGTATAGCGAGCAACAAAAAAACGTTAGAAATAACAGAGAATTCAATTCGCTTACCAAAGAAGTTGAATTTCAAGAACTGGAAATTGAATTGGCCGAAAAGCATATAAAGGAATTTAAGGTTCAAATAGAGCAGAAAAAAGAAGTTATTGCCGAAACCAAAGAGCGTGTAAAAGAGCGCGAAAATCACTTAAAACACAAAAAAAGTGAGTTAGATGCTATTTTGGCAGAAACCGAAAAAGAAGAGCAAGCCTTAATCGTAAAATCCGAGGATTACAAAAAGCAAATTGAAGAGCGTCTAGTTGCCGCTTACACCAGAATTCGCAAAAACGTAAAGAACGGATTGGCGGTTGTGCCAATCGAAAGAGGCGCATCTGGCGGTTCATTCTTCACCATTCCACCGCAAGTTCAGGTTGAAATCGCATCGCGCAAAAAAGTCATTACAGACGAGCATAGTGGGCGTATTTTAGTTGATGCTGCCTTGGCCGAAGAGCAAAAAGCAAAAATGGATAAAATGTTTTCAAAACTTTAATTCCAATTTAAACATAAATGTAAAGAGCCTTCATTCCCGAAGGCTTTTTTTATGCGCAATTTGGGCGTTACCCTATCGGGTCGGGCTTTCCGCTACAAGTCCTCGCTCCTGCCTCGCTGTGGGCTTTTCACTTCAATCCCTAACGCGGGGCAGTCTGCAGTTGGCAGTAACCAGTCCGCAGACAGTTAACGTATTTGATAATTGGGTTCGATATCGTTTACCAAACAAATCGTTTAATCTCTACTTAGTAAATAAGTAAATTAAAGATTAAAGTCCCATGTTAAAAACCCACCCCTTAATCCCCTCCAAGGAGGGGAAACTCAGGCGTTAATTCCAAATTCAGGGTTCAAAGTTTAGGGTTCAGAATTTAGGGTTTCACGTTTAACATTTATGACATAAAATAAAATTAGCAGCGTGCAAAGCCCCAAATCAATTCACGAAATCAAACGTTTTAAAACAACTTTCTCTCTAAAACAATTAAGGTTTCGTAACTTTATACGTCTATTGAAAAAGAAAAAAGAAGTTATGAAACACATTCTCCCATTATTGGCAATAACCCTATTGTTCAGTTGTCAAAACACAGCACAGGTCAACAAAAAGCAACAAGCCATAATTAATGCCGAACCCGTTGAAGTTCCATTAAAAAACGGAAAAGCACACGCCTATTTTGCAAGTGGCTGCTTTTGGTGTGTCGAGGCTATTTACGAAAGTGTAAAAGGCGTTGACGAATCCATTTCGGGATATGCTGGCGGCCATACAAAAAACCCAACCTACGAATCAAGTAACACCGGAAGAACCGGTCACGCCGAAGCCGTCGAAATTATTTACGACCCCAAAGTGGTAAGTTTTAAAACCCTGGTGGATGTGTATTTTGCATCGCAAAACGTTACGCAGGTAAACGGACAAGGTCCAGACCGTGGCTCGCAGTACCGCTCGATTATTTTTTATCAAAACGACGAGCAAAAACAAATCATTTTAAAAAAGAAAGAAGACTTGGCAAAACAATTAAATGCCAAAATTGCCGCCGAAGTCTACCCATTTCAAAAGTTTTGGGTGGCCGAAGATTATCATCAAAATTACGAAAAGCTGCACCCAAACCATCCGTATATTAAAAATGTATCTATTCCCAGATTAAATAGGTTTAAGGCTAATTTCCCCAAAGAGTTTTTGAAAGAAAATCATTAATATGTATGTCATTCTAAACTTGTTTCAGAATTTTAAATCATTGACATCCCATCATCACTAAAACTAATAAACTTTTTCCTTTTTCCTACAAAAAATTAATTATATTTACGGGGTATGAGTAATAAAAGTTACTATATAACAAGTTGTAGCACATTACGAAAAAACTCAAATGAACAGAATGAATACCTACATAATCTTCGGAGTTTTAGCATTAATTGGAATAATTGTATTGATAAGTTGGAATTCAAACCGGAAATCTAAAACATCCGAAATTGCTGAAAACAGGACTGAAATACAGAAAAGTGAAATCCGACAAGAAAAGCGAGATTTAAAACTCGTTGTCACCTACGACTACGGAGAAAAAACAAAAATTATAACTAAAAAGGCAACAACTGAAATAATAAAAAGCACAATGAAATCAATCAATTGGAATGAATTTCACATTGTGCAATTGGAAGACAAAAATGTGGATGGATATAAAGCTTTGGACGTTGGTGGAAGTTTAGAAGATGATGGATTAGCTTCTGGACTTGTGACTGATAACGACCATATTCTATTGGTAAAGCCCTTGGAAACGGTTGACCAAATGACTGAAATACTTCTTGACTTTTTGAAAGGAGAGGATATTTGGCGGAATAAATATGACTATAAATAAAGTGCTACAACAATGTATAACCGCAATACCCCGGATTCGACTACGTCCGAATCCACTCGAAATTGCTAACGTCTGTGCTAAACCGAAAATATACCTTAATTTAACCCGTAACTGAAGGTTATACGAGACTATTAAACAAAACCCATAGAATAATCACTTTAAACCTTACTAGCCTTCAACTCAAAAATCAAAGGATACAACTTATCTTTGGTAACAAACAAGCCTGTTTCGGTTTCAATTAAATCTGGCAACACATTATACGGACTTTCGTCGTGTTCCTTTAAATATTCCACATGCAAACCCGCTTCGGTTAAAGCCGAAACCACTTCGCCCAACCCGTGATTCCATCCGTATTCCTTACTAATCATTTTTGAATTTTGATTAGCATAAGTGCCCTCATATTCTTCGTAAATAACCTCGTTTTGCATATAGCCATATGTCATAATGGGCTTGCCTTCCAAATAATCGAACATCCAAACTATCGGGTGAAATTCAACCATATAAAACGTGCCGCCTTTTTTTAAACGCTCCGCTATCATTTTGCCCCAAGGTTTTAGATCTGGCAACCAGCCAATAACGCCGTAACTGGTATAAACAATATCAAAAGTATCTTTTACAAACTCCGACGTATCCAAAACATTACAACACACAAATTCAGCATCAAGCTTCAAATCTTTATTTAATTCTTGTGCTAATTTAATGCCTTCGTCACTCAAATCTACACCGGTACAGGTCGCTCCCATCCTACTCCAACTCAGCGTATCTTGCCCAAAATGACATTGCAAATGCAATAGCGATTTTCCTTTTACATCACCCAAAGCATCTAATTCATAAGGCATTAAAGATGTTCTTCCTTTTTTAAATTCCTCCAAATTATACATAGCGCTTTTCGCGTGCACCTTTACTTTTTCGTTCCAAGTCGCTTTATTGGTTTTAAAATATTTATTATTGGTTGTCATCTTCAAATGATATCTTTACAAAAAATCTAAATTATGAAAAACTTCATTTACATGGTTTCATTAACCCTATTTTTCTTCGGGTGCAAGCAAAAAGCCGAAACCAAAACCGTTGAACCAGAACTTTCTGTGGCTGAAAAAATTGCAAAAGCACACGGATATGAAAACTGGAAAAACGTTGCCGAAATTCAATTTACTTTTAACGTAGATAGAGATAGCAGCCATTTTGAAAGACGTTGGAGCTGGAACCCAAAAACCAATGCTGTTGGAATGACGATGAATAATGAAACGGTTAGGTATAACAGAGCTTCTGTTGATAGTACGAGCCTAAAAGCAGACCAAGGTTTTATAAACGATAAATTTTGGTTGCTTGTGCCGTTTCAATTGGTTTGGGATGCCGGCACGACCATTTCAGACCCCGTTAAAGCACAAGCGCCGATTAGCAAAAGTGACATGAACAAAATAACTTTAACCTATTCCAATGATGGCGGTTATACCCCTGGTGATGCTTATGATATTTATTTCGATGCCGATTATTTAATTCGGGAATGGGTTTTTAGAAAAGGTAACCAAAAAGACCCATCGATGATTACCACCTTTGAAAACCATCAAGATTTTAACGGTATAAAAATAGCTTTAGAGCATAAAAAACAAGGCGAAAACTGGAATCTTAACTTTACAGACGTAAAAGTTACCTTAGAGTAACAATTTACGGCTTTATAGTAAGGAAAACATCTAAATTACGACTAAGACCGTATATAAAGTATAGATAGTTTTTTCCGCATTTGCGCCTATATATATGAAAAGCGCTTTAACCAATGGTTAAAGCGCTTTTCCCTTTTTTAGTGAAACTTAATTTTGAGAATCCATCATTTATGAAATACTTAAAATTTTTAGTTGAACTAGAGACTGTCAAAAAAGTGTTATTTAATAAGAATGTCATATTGAGCGCAGTCGAAATACAATAAAAATCAAAATATTAAGTTTTCGACTGCGCTCAAACTGACAACGATGACAACTTTTTAGACAACCTCCTCAAACTTTATTAGATGTTAGCCTTTAAAAGCCTCCTTTACATGCGTACCATCGCAAAAAGGTTTATTGTTTGAGGCGCCACATCGGCAAAAAGCCGTGGTTTTATTTTTAATTTCTTGGCTGCCGTCCCTATGGGTAACTTTTAGTGTGCCGTAAACCAATAATGGGCCGTTTTCTAAAACCTCAACTTTGGTTTCCAATTTTTCGGCTGTCTTATCGCCTTCAGCATTCATATAATAAGTTAATGCACCCGACGGGCATTGTTTTACTTGATTGATAATCGCATCGGTTTTTGCAGCGTCAATTTTTATCCAAGGCTTGTCCCTGGGCTGGAATACTTCGGGCAAACCTTTGGCACAAATCGCCGAATGAATGCACTTTTCAGCCTCCCAAACCACCGTTGTTTCTCCGTTTGAATATTCTCTAATTTTTCCCATACCTTAAAGTTTTTACTAAATATACAAAAAAGATTGTTCTCATATTTAGTCCAATTTATCGGTTCGTTTCTAAATATATAATTCTTATTTTTGTTAGAAACCGAAAAACCCTTCACATTGTCCGATTATAAACTAGGTCTTGACTACGCAAAACAGCAAGACCAAAATGATGAATTAGCGCCCTACAGAAATCAGTTTCATATTCCCAAAGACAAGCACGGAAATGAACTTATTTACCTCACCGGTAATTCCCTTGGTTTACAGCCAAAATCAACCAAAAACTATATCAACCAAGAGCTTGAAGACTGGGCTAATTTAGGTGTTGAAGGACACATCGATGCTAAAAACCCATGGCTACAATATCATGAATTTCTCACCAAAAGTATGGCCAATGTGGTTGGGGCAAAACCCATTGAAGTGGTCGTGATGAATACATTAACGGCAAACCTTCATTTTATGATGGTATCGTTTTATAAACCTACAAAAACACGTTACAAAATACTAATTGAAAGTGATGCGTTTCCATCCGATAAATATGCTGTTGAATCGCAATTAAGACATCATGGATTTGATGATAAAGACGGATTGGTATTATGGAAACCCCGCAAAGGCGAGGAATTATTGCGATACGAAGATTTAGAATCTATTTTAAAAGAACAAGGTGATGAAATAGCGCTCATTATGATTGGTGGCGTTAATTATTACACAGGGCAATTTTTCGACTTAAAAAAAATAACCGAGCTAGGGCATAAACACGGTTGCAAAGTAGGGTTTGATTGTGCCCATGGTGCAGGAAATGTCGAACTCAATTTACACGATTCCGGAGCAGATTTTGCCGTTTGGTGCACTTACAAATACCTAAATTCCGGTCCTGGGAGTTTAGCAGGTTGTTTTGTACACGGGCGTCATGCGCACGATAACAACCTAAACCGATTTACGGGTTGGTGGAGCCACAATAAACAAACGCGTTTTAAAATGCGCGATGAGTTTGATGTTATTCCGGGCGCCGAAGGTTGGCAACTTAGCAATCCGCCGATTTTATCGATGGCAGCCATAAAAGCGTCACTCGATATGTTTGAAGATGTTGGTATTAAAAAACTTATCGAAAAATCTAAAAAGCTAACGGGTTATTTTGAGTTTTTATTGAAACAGTTAGGTGAAGACACGATTAAAATTATTACTCCAAGCCATCCAAACGAACGGGGTTGCCAACTATCAATTCAAGTTAAAAATGCCGACAAAAGTTTACATAACAAATTAACCGAAATGGGTGTTATAAGCGATTGGCGCGAACCCGATGTGATTCGCTGTGCGCCTGTGCCACTATATAATTCGTTTGAAGATGTTTATAATTTGGTTGAGAAATTGAAGCGTATTTTAAATTGATTTGTCATTCCTGCGTGCCATACTGAGCTTGTCGAAGTGAATGCAGGAATCCACTCTAAATTAAAGTATTAATAACAATGAGATCCTGAAACAAGTTCAGGATGACAAAAATGAAAGAAAAACAACAAAACATACTAATCATTGGCGCAGGATTATGCGGAAGCCTTCTTGCATTACGATTAGGACAACGCGGATATCATGTTAGCGTTTACGAAATGCGTCCGGATTTGCGCAAAGTCGATATTTCAGCTGGCCGTTCCATAAATTTAGCACTTTCAGATCGCGGCATTAAAGCCATGAAACTTGTTGGTATTGAAGATAAAGTCAAGTCGCTTTGCATTCCCATGAATGGCAGAATGATCCACGATAAAAAAGGCCATACCCATTTATCAAAATACAGCGGACGAGAGCATGAATATATCAACTCCATTTCCCGTGGCGCACTTAACGCGTTACTTTTAACCGAAGCCGAAAAACATAAAAACGTCTCGGTTTATTTCAACAAAAAATGTAAATCCGTCGGTTTTGAAAAAACCACGGCTTTGTTTCAAGATTACAAAACCAAAGATCAATTTATTGAAGATGCCGATATTATTATTGCCACAGATGGTGCGGGCTCCGTACTGCGAAAAAGCTATTTTTTAGGCAAAAAGTTTTTATTCAGTTTTTCGCAAGATTATTTAACACATGGCTATAAAGAACTCAGCATTCTACCAAAGGAAAACGGCGATTACAAAGCGTATAAAAACGCCCTTCATATTTGGCCTCGTGGGACTTTTATGCTGATAGCTTTACCAAATTTAGACGGCAGTTTTACGGTAACGCTCTTTTTAAGTTACGATGAAGGTGAATACCATTTTAACAATTTAACCACTGAAGATGCCGTATTGGAATTTTTCCAAAAAGAATTCCCGGACGCTTTAGCCTTAATGCCCAATTTAATCGACGATTTTTTTGAAAACCCAACGTCGCCATTGGGCACCGTAAAATGTTCGCCGTGGCATTACAAAGGCAATACGCTTTTAATGGGCGATGCGGCGCATGCCATTGTACCGTTTTACGGACAAGGCATGAATGCCTCTTTTGAGGATGTGGTTATATTTGATAATATTTTAGACCAACATTTAAAAAGTTGGGAAGCCACATTTACGGCTTACGAAAAAACGCGTAAAAAAGACACCGATGCCATTGCGGATTTGGCGATTGATAATTTCTATGAAATGAAATCGCATACAGCCAACCCTATGTTCCAAGAAAAGCGTAAATTGGAAATGCTTTTAGAAGAACATTTTCCGGACGACTATGCTTCAAAATACGCCTTGGTAACATTCAATGAAAACTTAGGCTACCGCGAAGCCATGTTAAAAGGACGCGCACAGGACAAAGCTATTTTGAACTTATTAGCAGATGACAACATCTCAACGAAGTCTATCTTGAGCGGAGACGAAAGTCCCGATATAACAAAAGAAGATTTAAAAACGATATTGAAAAAAATAAAACAAGAAACCGAAGCTATTTTAGAAGAAGATAAAATTGCAGGGCTACATGAGTAATGAGTAATGAGTAATGAGTAATGAGTAATGAGTAATGAGTAATGAGTAATGAGTAATGAGTAATGAGTAATGAGTAATGAGTAATGAGTAATGAGTAAAATTTATTAAAATATTTAAACAACATAAGGAAAACAAGAAAACAACAAATTAGTCAAGCCCCAAATCAATTCAAGGAATTGAACATTGAAATGCAGAAATAAAGAGCGAAGGAATGGAGATGCGAAGCGCAGCTTTAAGCACGTAATTCCGAAAGCGAATGGTGCTTTAGCAATTTCCTTATTTCAATATGATTTTTTGGTTCGTTTTTATCAAGACAAAATGAACAATTTAAAAAATAACGACAACATAAATTATGAGTAACGAAAAAAATGAGATTCCTGCCTCCACAGAAACTAAAGTAACTCCAAGAGGTGCATACCCACACACAAAGCGCGTGGGCGATTTTATATTTGTATCCGGCACCAGCTCCCGTCGTGCAGACAACACCATTGCAGGCGTTGATATTATTGACAACATGGGAACGAAACACTTAAATATAGAGATACAAACCCGTGAAGTTTTAATAAACATCGAAAAAAATTTGGCCAAAGAAGGCGCTACTTTAAATGATGTGATTGATGTTACATCCTTTCTTGTCAATATGAATGATTTTGCAGGTTACAATAAAGCCTACGCAGAGTTTTTTGATGCAGAAACAGGCCCCACACGAACCACGGTTGCAGTACATCAATTACCGCACCCAGATTTGGTAGTGGAAATTAAAGTGATGGCTTACAAGCCTATGGGCAAAAGCTAAAAGCATGATGCAGAACATCCAAAACTACATAAACGGCAACTTTCACAACCCAATTGACGATGCATGGTTAGATAACTACAACCCATCAAACGGTGAGGTTTACGGGCAACTGCCAAATTCATCCAAAGAAGATGTAGAAAACGCATATATCGCAGCAAAATCTGCTTTTCCAACGTGGTCGCAAACCACTTTAGAGGAACGCAGTAAAATCCTAATAAAAATCTCAGAATTACTTGAAGCCAATTTACAGCGCTTCGCAGAGGCCGAAAGTAAAGACAATGGCAAACCCATCGGTTTAGCAAAAACAGTTGATATTCCAAGAGCAGCAAGTAATTTTAGATTCTTTGGAAATGCCATCACCCAATTCGCCAGCGAAAGTCACGAAAGCGTGGGTCAAAATGCCATAAACTATACGTTAAGGCAGCCCATTGGTGTTGTTGGTTGTATTTCTCCTTGGAATCTTCCACTTTACTTATTTACATGGAAAATAGCTCCCGCAATAGCCGCAGGAAATTGCGTGGTTGCAAAACCCAGTGAAATCACACCCATGACAGCTTATCTTTTGAGCGAGATACTAAATGAGGCTGGCCTCCCAAAAGGTGTGCTGAATATTGTACACGGTTTAGGCACAACAACAGGTCAAGCTATAATTGAGCATCCAGATATTAAAGCTATTAGTTTTACGGGCGGAACAGCAACCGGTGCACACATTGCAAAAGTAGCCGCACCGATGTTTAAAAAACTGTCCTTGGAACTTGGAGGTAAAAACCCAAATATCATTTTTGCAGATTGCGATTACGAGGATATGCTGGAAACCACGGTACGCTCATCATTTGCCAATCAAGGGCAAATCTGTTTATGCGGAAGCCGTATTTTTGTAGAAGCTTCCATTTATAAAAAATTTAAAACCGATTTTGTTGAAAAAGCAAAGCAGCTTAAGGTTGGGCATCCATCTGAAAGTAAAACTGATATTGGCGCATTGGTTTCCAAAACGCATCTTAAAAAAGTAAAAGACTATATTAACATCGCCAAAGCCGAAAACGGTATTATTTTGTGTGGTGGACGTGAAGTTAAAGTTGAAGGTTACGAAAACGGGTATTATTTAGAGCCAACCATTATTGAAGTTAAAACCGATGAATGCACAGTAAACCAAGAAGAAATTTTTGGACCGGTTGTAACCATGATGCCTTTTAATACGGAAGATGAAGTTTTACAAATGGCAAACAAAGTAAAGTACGGCTTATCGGCATCCATTTGGACCAACGATTTAAAACGTACCATGCGCATGAGCAATCAATTACAAGCCGGAATTGTTTGGGTAAACACGTGGATGATGCGCGATTTACGCACGCCTTTTGGTGGCGTTAAAGCAAGTGGTATTGGTCGTGAAGGCGGATTTGAAGCTTTGCGTTTTTTTACCGAAGCAAAAAATGTTTGTATAAAATATTAAAAAAGAACCTAGAGAAGAGACGAAAGAAAATAGATTTACCAAACCTTCTGTTTTCTTTATTCTTTTCTCTTTTATCTCAAATAAATGGATTTAAAATTAAACAACAAAAACGCCTTAGTTTGTGGAAGCACTCAAGGCATAGGAAAAGCAACCGCCATGGCTTTAGCTGCCGAAGGTGCTAACGTTACTTTGGTAGCTAGAAACCGGGAAAAACTAAAAGCGGTTTTAGCAGAATTACCAGAACCTAAAAACCATAGTTATATAGTGGCAGACTTTTCCAACCCCAGGGATTTACAAGAACAGGTCATTAAATTTACAGAGAAAAACCACGGGTTTCATATCTTAATCAATAATACCGGTGGCCCAAGGAGCGGGCCTATTTTAACTGCTGCTTTAGAGGAATTCGATAATGCTTTTATTCAGCATTTAAAATGCAACCATGTGTTGGCTCAGGCCACTATCCCGTTTATGAAAGAAGCTGGTTTTGGAAGAATTGTAAACATTATTTCCACCTCGGTTAAAGAGCCCATTCCGGGTTTGGGCGTAAGCAATACCATTAGAGGTGCTGTGGGCAACTGGAGCAAAACCTTGGCAACCGAAGTTGGTGCATTTGGCATTACGGTAAACAATGTATTGCCCGGATTTACCGAAACCGAACGTTTAAACGAAATAATTAAAATTAAAGCTGTCAATGAAAACAAAAGTATTGATACTATGGCAGAAATAATGAAAGGTTATTCGCCAGCCCAACGTTTTGCAAAGCCTGAAGAAACTGCAAATGTTATTGCGTTTTTAGCGAGTGAATGTGCCAGTTATGTAAACGGAATTAACGTTCCGGTTGATGGTGGACGCACAAAAAGTTTGTAACTTTAAGCACAATTAATTCCGCGTGAAGGATTGAAGCGGCATCCTTTTGCTTTTTTGCAAAAGATACAGCGGAAAGCCTGACCTGCAAGGGCACGCCCAAAAAATAAAAATACCATGAGCAAAGTATATCCGCCCGTAAATTTTAAAGCTTGGATTGATGAAAACAGACATTTATTAAAACCCCCTGTGGGCAATAAAGTGGTTTGGAAAGATGGCGATTTTATTGTTATGGTGGTTGGTGGACCAAATAGCAGGAAGGACTATCACTACAACGAAACCCCTGAGTTTTTCTATCAAATTGAAGGTGATATCGTTTTGAAAATTATTGATAATGGCACGCCCAAAGACATTCATATTAAAGAAGGCGACATTTTTTTATTGCCTCCAAAAGTGCCGCATTCGCCACAACGAGGTGCCAACACCGTAGGATTGGTTATTGAATATCCCAGAGAAAAAGGGGTGCAGGATGCATTGCTTTGGTTTTGCGAAAATTGCGCCACAAAATTATATGAAGAAGATTTTACGCTAGACAATATTGAAACGGATATGCCTAAAATTTTCGATAATTATTACAAGGATGAAAACAAACGTTCTTGCCCCAATTGTGGGGAAGTGATGCAACCGCCTAAAAAAGTAAAATTGGAAGATTAATGAAACGAAAACTTCGAATAAACGGCCATTCCCATTTACTTCCTTATCCTGAGGAAATACCGGATTTTATGCGCGAAAAAGGCATTTTTTGGGTAGACAAGGACAGGAAATATATGCTTCAAAAAGATTGGAGCCGCCCCGTAACCGATTCCAGTTTCTTTTTGCACGATAAATTGGAATGGATGGAGCGCAACAAAATTGACCATGCCGTAGTTTTAAATTTATCGCAATTGTACGGCAATGGGTTACGTGTTGAAGAAATGAAGCAAGCATTGCGTTTTCAAAACGATTTCAATGCCAAAATACAGCACGAGAACCCCAATAAATTTACGTGTGGTTTTGTGGTGCATCCGGGTTTTGTTAGGAGTGCCTGTTGGGAAATTGAACGCTGTGTGGAAACCCATGGCATGCAATTACTTTGTTTGCCAACCCATTATATGGATACCATTGGCACGTGGCGTTGTATTTTTGATGAGGAAAACGAACCCATTTTTGAATTGGCCAACAAGTACAATTTAGCCGTAGAAATCCATCCATACGATGGCGAAAAATTTATAAAATTAGAAAACACCTCGTGGCGTTTTCATTTAATTTGGATGTTGGCCCAATGTGCCGATGCCTATCACTTTTTAACCTTAAATGGGTATCAGGAAAAATACCCGAACATGAGAACTTGTTTTGCTCATGGCGGCCAATTGGCACAAATTAATTTAGGGCGACGTATTCAAGGGTTTGATGGCAGACCCGATTTATTTGAGGGCAAACACCACCCCAGAAAAGCAGTGGGGCATAAAAATATTTTCTTCGATACCTTGGTACACGATACCGGCGGATTGGAATTGCTAATAAAAAACCAAGGCTCTAAGCAGGTACTTATGGGATTGGACGACCCTTATCCTTTGGGTGAAATGGAAAGCGCCAAACAATCGTCGTATCCCGGTAAAATTTTAGATTTAGCTATTGAACGTAAAATTATTAACGAAACTGAACGCGATGCCATTTGGGAAGACAACGTTATCCAATGGTTATGCGGCGATGACGAAAGCGCAAAAAAAGATTTAGTAAATAGAATTTTAAGTTAATGCATTTTATACCCGAAAACATAGACGATTACGTAGTAAAACATTCTGAGGACGAACCAGAATTACTGCAGCAACTCAATAGGGAAACCTATCAAAAAATATTGCAACCTCGGATGCTAAGTGGGCATTACCAAGGGCGTGTATTGAGTATGATTTCTAAAATAGTGCATCCAAAAAACATATTGGAAATTGGGACCTACACGGGGTATTCCGCTTTGTGTTTAGCCGAAGGTTTACAGAAAAACGGCGAGCTCCACACTATTGACCTCAATGAAGAACTGTTTGACTTTCAGCGAAAGTATTTTAACAAGTCTGAATATGCCAATCAAATATTCCAGCATTTAGGTGATGCTTTGGATATTATTCCGAAACTTGACAAAACCTTTGATTTGGTTTTTATTGATGCCGATAAAGAGAACTATGCCAATTACTTTAACGCGATTATTGACAAATTAAATACCGGCGGCATTATTTTATCCGACAACGTTTTGTGGAGCGGTAAAGTTTTAGAGACCCAGTTTAAAAAAGAAGACACCTCTACCCCTGCTTTAATTGAATATAATGCGCTTTTAAAAAACGACAAACGTGTTGAAACTGTAGTGTTACCCATAAGAGACGGTTTGACGATTAGTAGAAAGGTTTAAACATTAAGATGCCTTAACCAATTTTACTTCACACGAATTCGAATTTTGAATGTGAGACGCTATCGTTTGAAAAAACTCATAGTTATCAAAAGGTTTGGTTATAATATCGTTAAACCCTATAATATCGAAATCTTGTTTAACTTCCTCTATATCGGCAGCAGTTAAAGCAATAATAGGTATCTCTTTATTAAACTTCCTAATGGCCACTGTTGCATCATTACCATTCATAATAGGCATATTAATATCCATTAAAATAAGATCATAATTGTTTTTAGCTTGCATCCTCTCAACTGCCTCTAAGCCGTTATCTACAATGTCGCAAACGTAATTTTGCTTAACCAATAGGTTTTTAGTCACAATTTGGTTTATCTTATTATCTTCAACTATTAAAACCTTAAACTTGTTACCTGTAATTAATTCCACCTTTTTAGATGCATT
Organism: Hwangdonia seohaensis; assembly: GCF_031932625.1. Taxonomy (NCBI): domain Bacteria; kingdom Pseudomonadati; phylum Bacteroidota; class Flavobacteriia; order Flavobacteriales; family Flavobacteriaceae; genus Hwangdonia; species Hwangdonia seohaensis. Next base: position 219,789 of record NZ_JAVSCK010000003.1, on the reverse strand, counting down.
TAGGTCTACTATGGTCTTGCTTTCTTGGTCTATTTCAAAATCTACGTTAAAGCTAAATTTGGTTCCTTTACCCACTTCACTTTCTAGCTCTATTTGGCTTTCAAATAATTGAATGATGTTTTTGGTTATGGAAAGCCCTAAGCCTGTGCCTTGATAATTGGTATTGCTTTCATTTCCTAATTGAGAAAAATTATCGAAAATGGTTTTAAATTTATCTTGTGGAATTCCTTTACCATTATCTTCAATTTCGAAACGCAAACTCACTTTTTCATCTCCTAAGTTTAATAATTTTATTCTCAAATCAATAACACCACTTTCAGTGAATTTTATACTATTTCCAATTAAATTTAGTAAAACCTGAGACATTCTAACTTTATCAACTTTAACGTACTCTGGAATGCCTTCGTCCATAGACAATTTAATTCGATTATTCGATTCTTGTAATCTATATTCAAAAGAATCAACTATACGCTGCATTAAGGATTTTATATTTACCGACACATTTTTAAGCTCTATTTTTTGAGCTTCCATTTTATTGGCTTGTAAAATATCATTAACTAAATTTAAAAGGTAATCTCCTGAATATTTAAGCGAATTTAAATATTTTCGGTCGCGTTCGCTAAGGTTCTTTTTCTCGTTTAACAACAGCGATGTTATACCAACCACGCCATATAGCGGGGTTCTCAATTCATGAGACACGTTTGAAATGAATTTGCTTTTTAACTCCGAAGTTTTTAAGGCTTCATCTTTAGCCAATTGTAATTCGCTGTTTTTTAGCTTTAGCGTTTTACTTAATTTTATTTTTGAGCTATAACTTTTATAAATAACGATGAATGAAACCACCAACAGCAACAACGTTACAAAAAATACAATATTAATTTTCTTGAATTTATTGGCTATTTCTAATTGCTGTAGTCTTGCTATATTAGCTGTTTTTGCTTCGTTTTTATAATCTTCGATTAAAAATTTGGATTTTACTAATAAATCCTGTCTGTTTTTTTCTTCGTTGGAAAGTTGGTCTTTATAGTTATTTTGTTCCAATAAAGTAATGTACGCCTCTGTGCTTTTACCAGATTTTGCCAAAGCAATGGACAGTTGCATGTAGATACTACTCAGTAAATCCAAATCGACTTCTTCGGTGTCTTCATTTAATAAAAAAACGGCTTGCCTAAATTTATTACTCGCATTATTGTACAGCTCCTTTTTTGCATAATAAATACCGTACACATAATTGTAATACCCTTCTAAACTTGAATTTATGGTGTCTGTTTTTAGATAACTGCCTAATTTTAATAAGTTGATTAAAGCTTCGTCTAGGTTATTTTTTTCAATATATAATTCACATAAATTAATCTTTGCTTCAACATATACGTTTTGGATATTTTCTTTTTCAATAGCAGGTAAATTTCTTTTGGCTACCGAAAACCGAAGAGCTTTCTCAAAATATTCAATGCTTTTATCGTGGTTATTCTGGTCTCTAAATATTTTAGCTAGGTTTAGATAAGAACTGGAAACCAAGTAATCATCATCAATCTCTTTTAAAACATCTAATGTTAATTGGTAATGCTCTTGGGCAGACTTATAATTTTCCATTAAATAATAAATATTACCTAAGTGAAAATTGGCTGTGGCACTTCCATAATTGTCTTGAATAGAATCTGACAATGCTTTGGCATGAATAAATTCTTTAAAGGACTTTACTATTTGCTGATTGTTGAATAGAATTAATGCAGACGCATTTTTTTTATCGATTTCTTTTATGATATCTCTATCTGTTTTACCAAAGATCACGGAGGTAACTAACAGAAAAACTACAAGTAGGTTTGTTTTCATGTTTTACGAAAATTATAGGTTTGGGACTTTTAAAGTATTTCTTTTCCTCGATAGGAATAAAAATACTCGTCATAAAACAGTCTTTTTCCGACAAAGAGATAAAAAACGTTATGAAAACTAAAGGAATTGTATTAAAACTTACGTTTTACCGAGCCTGAAAAATCCTCTAAATCGTCTTTTACTTTATCGAGCTCTTTTTTCACATCGGTAGTGATGCTAGTGTCTATACCGTTCTTTTCGACGGTTTTGGTAATTTCTTGTTTAATATCGTTGGTGGCATCTTTAAGTGTACGCATGCCTTTACCCAAACCACGGGCTATTTCAGGCAGCTTGTCGGCACCAAAAACCATGATGACAATAAATAGTATAAAGGCTATTTCTGCACCGCTTATAAATAGAAATGTAGGTTGATATATCACAATACAAATATAGTGAGTGTTTGTTAGAATAAAAAAAGCCAACTTATAAAGTTGGCCTTTTTTATTTTTTTATCCGTTTATTTTGTCCTTAAATTGATCGAATTGGCTTTGCGTAACTTCTTTAGGCCAAGAATTGTTTGAAGTATCAATATCCGCAGTTTCTAAATTCGGGTCTACTTTAATATTTACAATTTCTTTTTCCGAAGCGATGGCTTTTTTGACTTCGTTATCGTTAAACCTCCAAATTTGAGCTGGATAGGTTTCGGTTTTCGAAGTGCCATCGGCATAAGTGTACTCTACAATAATAGGCATAACCAAACCACCTGGTTTTTCGAAGGTAATGTTATAGAAATACTTTGGAGACTTGATGCTTTTTTGTTCTTCTGGCGTAAAATTATCCATAATGTATTCTTTTACAGACAGTGCTTCACTTGGTGTTTGGTTTTTCATGTCCTCTTTAAAGTCTTCGCTACCTTCTTCAACCATGTATACCAATGGCCTTAATTGGTTTTCACTAATACCTCTTTCCTTCATAAATTCTATCATATAAGCATTAGGTTCGGATGACACATAGTATTTCTTTACTTCTTTTATACCTATATCAACCCAATCGGTAGTGTAAAACCAACCTCTCCAAAACCAGTCCAAATCGAAAGCCGAAGCATCTTCCATCGTTCTGAAAAAATCTTCTGGTGTTGGGTGTTTAAACATCCAACGGTTCGCGTATTCCTTAAATGCATAATCGAATAGTTCGCGACCCATAACGGTTTCCCTTAAAATATTTAAGGCCGTGGCCGGTTTTCCGTATGCATTGTTTCCAAATTGATAGGTATTTAACCCTTTGGTCATTATTGGAGCAATATAATCTTGGTTACCGCCCATATATGGTACAATTAAATGTGCTGGTCCACGATCGGACGGGAAGCTTTCGTGTTGAGGCGATAATGCTTTTGGGTGTTTTTCACCAAAATCCTGTTCCGCCACATATTGTAAAAACGTATTTAAGCCTTCGTCCATCCATGTCCACTGGCGTTCGTCGCTATTTACAATCATAGGAAAAAAGTTATGACCAACCTCGTGGATAATAACGCCCATCATGCCATATTTTGTACGGTCGCTATAATTACCATCTTCATCGGGTCTGCCGTAATTCCAGCAAATCATGGGGTATTCCATACCTTGTTGATCGGCATGTACCGATATAGCTTTGTGGTACGGGTAATCAAATGTCATTCTGGAATAGGTTTCCAAGGTGCTGGCAACAGCTTTAGTGGACCATTCTTCCCACAACGGATTACCTTCTTTTGGATACATAGATACCGCCATAACATCTTTATCGCCAATTTTAACGGCCATCATGTCCCAAATAAATTTTCTTGATGTTGCAAAACCATAGTCACGTACGTTTTCCGCTTTAAATTTCCAGGTTTTGGTTTGGTTTGAAAATCCTTTTTCCGCCGCCTCAGCTTCGGCTTGGTTTACAATAATAACAGGTTCGGTATACGATTTTTTTGCTCGCTCGTAACGTTCCATCATCGTTTTTGTAAACACTTCCTTCCTGTTAAGAAGTTTCCCTGTGGCATCTAAAATATGGTCTGCCGGCACGGTGATGTTTACTTCGTAATCGCCAAATGGTAAAGCGAACTCATCGCGTCCCCAAAATTGCGAATTCTGCCAGCCTTCTACATCATTATAAACCGCCATTCTTGGGAAAAACTGCGCGATTACATAAGCTCTATTTCCATCTTCCGGGAAATACTCATAACCCGAGCGTCCGTCTTCAACCACGTGATTGTTGATGTTGTACCACCATTTAATGGAAAACGAGAATTTATCGCCGGATTTCATGGCTTTTGGCAATTCCACACGCATCATGGTTCTATTAATCATATATGTTAAAGGCTTGCCGTTGGCATCTTTAACTTCCTCGATATTAAAGCCTCGTTCCAAAGGCCCTTTAATGTAATCATTTGCGAATTGTGAAGGCGTTAAAACCGGAGCCACACCACTGCTTTCTATAAGTGGCGATTTGGAGTCTTTGGCACGTTGGTTTTGGTCTAATTGTACCCAAAGATATTTTAAAACATCAGGCGAATTATTGGTATAGGTAATGGTTTCAAAACCAGATAACCTAGCGTTTTTATCGTCTAAAACAATATCCATTTTATAATCGGCTTGCTGCTGATAATAAGCTACACCCGGTGCGCCCGACGCCGCTCTGTACATATTTGGAGTTGAAAACTCATCGTACAATTGCTTAAATTTATTGGTGTTTGTATGTCCTTTTTTGCGCTCTTGTTGCTCTTGATTTTGAGCAAAAACCCCTGAAGTAATAAATACTACGGACAAAAAGTAATAGGCAATTTTTTTCATGTTCAATTTAATAACATTTATAATTTAAAGAATTGCGTTTTTCAGATAAAAGTATGATCATAAAAAACGCTCGAAAATAGTAAATTTAAAAGAGTTTTAACTTTATTTTAATCAAAGTTTAACAAAGCGTGGTCTTTTTGAAGAATAAACAAAAAGCTTTTATGTGTCTCGTTTATTTTTGTTTTAACAATATTTTGCTGTTCTTCAAATAAATCAAACAGCAATTGGTTTGTAATTTGAAACGTTTTAATGGCCTTAACACCTTCAATTTCCAAGTAACATTGCATAATATCGCCGCTGTATTCTTTTCCAATAAAGCTGATTTTTGCAGTTTCATCATTAATTTTTATTTTAATTTTTTCGCTTAAGTAACGCTCAATATAAGCATCTACCGTTTTCGGTTCGTTTTTGCCTGCCAAGGTTATGTTTTCATCGTAACGTTTGCGCAAAACATTTTCGAAATCGTCAATAAAAATCCGCGATATTATTTGTACAGAAGCCTTCTCTTTTACATAATTTATTTGCGTGACGCTCACATAATATTTATGCATTGCGCTAAAGCCCAAAAGCGGAATTATTAAAAGGAATAAAAAAGACTTTGAAAATGGCATGTCTGTTTTTTTTTTGCTAAAGTAATTATTTTGAAACTTGTATTTACTTTTCAAAAAGCATTCCAAAAAAATAGGTTAATAATTTGGGTATTGCCCCAACCCTTCGACGCCTCTCAAGGCAAGAGGTCGGCTAGAAGTTTATCCCGAGCTTGCAGAGGGGCTACTATCCCCAATGCGAGCTTCACAACTTAAAATCAATCGGTAACCAATTCAAGATTGGCTTTATAGGCTTTTAATTTTTCTTGTAAAAATTCAAGAATTTCAATATCGGTCTTGCCGTTGCAGCGTTCCATAAAACCAGCATCATCTGCGCAGAAATAGAAAAAATCTGCAACTTTATCGGCTTCCAGTTCATTTAAAGCTAAAAAATCTTTCTGCAATCGCGATTTTATACGTTCCAACAAGGCTTCTTTAGCCTCTATTTCAACGCGGTTTTTAAGCTCTTTTGTTCTACCTGAAATACCATTTAATATAGGGTTTAAAGGAATTCCACCACCTAAAAGCCCCAAAAGCATTTTTGGTTTAAACTCTCCCGCTTCGTGCAATCGACGTTCGCTTTGAGTAGCCAGTTTACCGGTGTATCCCGGAATACCAACATCGTAAAAATTAATGGGTGGTTCGCCTTCAATCTGTTCAATATCCAAAAGCAAATCTCCTGATAATATTTTGCCCACCAACACTTCTCCCAACTCGTTTATTTGCTCTTTTAATTTTACGGTCAATGTTCTATTTAAAATGGTATGATTACCAACAACCATATATTTTGGAATGTGCTGAACGGACGAAAACACAAGCGTATCGTTCAACTTTGCAGTAATTTTAAACTCGCCTCGTTTATTGGTTGTGGTAAAAACTTGGGCCGTTTTATTTATAACGTGAATATTTTCAACACCCACATCACTTTCAACTTTTCCGTAAATTTCAACGGATTGCGAAACGGCCACTTTAAAACCAAACAACAGTAATAAAAAAGTAAGGTATTTAATGTTTTGCATCTTTCAACGTCAAAAATTCTTTGCTTTGCTGAATCAAAAACTCGATTAAATACACTTCGTTTTCGGGTTTATACAATTCCTCTTTAATGCCATTGGTTTCAATAAACGCTACAAACAAGTCTACTTTTTCAAACGGAATATTACAGGCTTTACTAATAAATTCATGGGTATAAACATCCAATAAGTCTTTTGGTTTTTCATCTTTCTTATAAAAATCCTTTTTTTTGTTTTTACGTTTCAACAACCTGTTCAAACCAAATATCGTCGCAAAGTCTATACCGTTGTAAAACTGTCCTGTGCTTACAATTCTATTTAATTCATTCCTAACTATATTGTTATTAAAGGCGTTATCGTCAAAATACTCCAAAGCATTCATGTTTCCCAAATCGAGTTCTATTTTGGGCAATTCTTCAGCATTATCAATATCGGTAACCAAATCACCCGAAAGCCCTGTGGACAACAACACAGCATCTAATTGATTAACATGTTCGGCCAAATAAATTTTTAATTGTTTGGAGGCTATAACGTCCTTAGTAATGGCGATTGAAACGGCTTTAAATTGCAGTGCCGAAATTTCAATAATATCGTTTAAAGCCACGTGAATAGTAAATTCGCCGTTGCCATTGGTAATGGTTCCTTTATTGGACGACGTATTGTAAACCGTTATATTTTCCACATCGCTGTTAACTGCAAGAATAATTCCGTTAACCTCAACGCGCTCAATATCCTGCCCCATAACTAAATCACAGGAAAAAATTAATATAAAAATAAGTAGTAGTTGTTTCAATACGTTTAATTTACTTTATAAAGAAAGCGTTTCAAATCTTAAATAAAATGAAAAACCGCTTTAAACTTTTGTTAAATCCTACATTTCATTACTTTTACCTAATATACAAAATAAGATGAGAAACCTAATAATAGCCAGCACTTCTACAGTTCACGGAAGCGGATATTTGGAATATATTTTAGATGAATTAACAGTTTTTTTTAAAGACGCCAAAACGGTGTTGTTTATACCCTATGCCAGACCTGGCGGTATATCGCACGATGAATATACCGAAAAAGCCGCATCGGCATTTTCTAAAATTGGTAAAAAAGTAGTGGGCATCCATACGTTTAAAAATCCCGTTGAAGCCATAAAAAAAGCCGAAGCCATTTTTACCGGCGGTGGCAATACCTTTGTTTTGGTAAGTCAGTTATACAAAAATAATTTAATAGCTGTTTTAAAGGAAACCCTTACAAACGGCACACCGTATTTGGGCACAAGCGCAGGCAGCAATATTTGCGGCCTAACCATAAAAACATCCAACGATATGCCCATTGTTTATCCGCCCAGTTTTAATACTTTGGGCATGCTGCCTTTTAATATAAATCCGCATTATTTAGACCCCGATACGAACAGCAAACACATGGGCGAAACCCGCGAAACGCGGATTAAAGAATTTCAGAGCTACAATACACCACCCGTAATTGGTTTGCGCGAAGGCAGCTGGCTGCACGTTAAAGGCGATTCCATAGTGTTGAAAGGCAACTTAGAAGCGCGAATCTTCGAGTATAACAAAACACCCTACGAAATCGCGTCGGGCACACAATTAAATCATTTAAAATAAAAGCATTTTGGGCGTGCCCCCACTTGGTCGCTGAGGCTCTCGAAGTGGGGTCGGGCTATCCGCTACAAGTCCTCGCTGCGCTGTGGGCTTTCCACTACTATCCCTCACGCGGGCATACCAGCCAAAACCATTGCGAAATTCCATAAAATAACCTATCCGCATAAAAAAAAGCCCAATATTTCCATGGAGCTTTTAGAGCGGGAGACCAGGTTCCCTTCGACGGAGTTTATATTGAGCACAGTCGAAATGCTCAGGGTAAACTTCTCACCTGGCTATGCGTTTTACAATAAAGTTAGGGCATAAAAAAAAGCACCACATTTCTATGGAGCTTTTTGAGCGGGAGACCAGGTTCGAACTGGCGACATTCAGCTTGGAAGGCTGACGCTCTACCAACTGAGCTACTCCCGCATTAGCCATGCAAATATATACATTCTCACAACTTATTTGCAAGCAAAAACTACAACTTTTTAAAAAAATGGTAGCCCAAAATCTCAAACCCTTCGTTGTAATAAAATTTGTGCGAAGGATAATTATTCACGTAAGTATTCAATTCCACTGATTCATAACCTTTTAGCTTAACGTAGTTATAAATCCATTCAAAAAATTGTTTTCCCAAACCTTTGCCGCGATACTCATCATCAATAAAAACATGGTCTGGTTCAACACTTTTTCCAGAATAGTGCCGTGTGCAAAACCATAAGCCAGAAATTCCAATTAATTTTTCGCCTTCAAAAATACCTGCACACTCGTAATTCTGATTTACCATTTCGGAGAAACGTTGTTTTAAAATAGCGTCAGACACTTGATTTCCATTTAGTTTTTGAACTAATGGTATCACGGAATCAATCTGCTTTTTATCAATAATTTTAAACTGAAAAGCCATGAACTATTTTTATGTGAAGATAAATATTTTCTAACCATTAATTAAAACATCATTTTAAAAACATTTAAATTTAATGCGTGACCCTAACATAAAAAATGCGTCTAAAGCCTGTGTTTACATTGTAAATAAAACAGGTTGCAAATTACAGTGATTATTTTTTGTAAATTTAAAACAATAAACATCTATTTATGAGAAGTAGAAATTTTAAGATTAGATTATTAATTGGTTTGGCCATAGTCGCTTTTGCATTTATTAAAAAATGCAATAGTAAAGAGAGAAATGCGTATACCGGCAGAGTGCAAACCATTAATATGACCTCGGATCAAGAAATAGCCATTGGTTTACAACATGCGCCGCAAATGGCTCAACAACACGGTGGCTTACACGCTAACAACCAATATCAAGCCTTAGTGGACCAAGTAGGAAACAAGCTTGTTAATAACAGTATGGCAAAAGATACGCCATACAAATACGACTTTCATCTTTTGGCCGACGAGAACACTATAAATGCCTTTGCGCTACCCGGTGGACAAATATTTATTACCTACGCCTTGTTTTCTAAGTTAGAAAACGAAGACCAATTAGCTGGTGTTTTGGGGCACGAAATTGGTCATGTTTTAGGGCGTCATTCTGCTGAACGAATTGCAGAAAGCGACTTTTGGCAAACGGTAACAACCGGCGCATCGGTAGGTGCCGATATGGGCGGATTGGTAAGTGGCATTGGGCAACAAACGTTACTTAAAAATGGTCGTGGTGACGAATTGGAAAGCGATGATCTTGGTGTTTTATTTATGCTTAAATCGGGTTATAACCCTCAAGAAATGATTGGCGTTATGGAAATTTTAAAGGATGCTGCCGGCCCTGATCGAGTTCCGGAATTTCAAAGCTCGCATCCAGACCCAGATAATAGGATTGAGAAAATTCAAGAATCTATTAAAAAGTATAAAAAACAATAATAAAAAGCCTTGTTAAAAACAAGACTTTTTATGAGTGACTAGCTCTAAATAATTATTAAAAATTATTTATATCTTTAAGCTAAAGCTTCTTCTAAAATAGCTAAAGCTTCTTTGGCATTAGACTGTTGTGCGTACTTAACAGCAGTTAAACCTTTAGGACATTTGGTTTTTAACTTAGCGCCTTTAGCAATTAAAAATTTCAAAATGTCTGTTCTGTTGTATTTAGCAGCATACATAACCGGTGTCATCCCGTTAGATTTCTTATTGACATCCGCCCCTAAACTAACAAGTTTTTTAACGGTTTCAAAGTCGCCTTTTGCAATAGACACACAAAAAGGGCTGACTTGTGCCACTGTTTCTACACTGTAATCTTTAACGGTTTCATTAATTGATTTTGCATTTACTGATACTACTGAAAAGCATAATGCGATTGCGGAAATAATGATTGTTTTTTTCATGATGAAAGATTTTAATTTGATTATTGATTTGAATTGATTTCGTTTTTTGATATACTAAAGAGACGACAAAAATCTCGATCTGTTACAGAAAAAATAATTAATAACATATTTTTAACATTGATTTCACATTTTATTATGTTAAAGCTTTTTTGTTGAGATACTCGTAAAAATCCGTTATTTAAAAGCTTTTTGAAGCGTTTTAGCGAGGATTTTTTTTATAATCTCACTATCTTTGGATACTCAAAAATTCTCACAAAAAATGAACAAAAAAGTTATCTTAATGATTCTTGACGGTTGGGGAAATTCTCCAGATCCAAAGGTTTCAGCAATCGATCATGCCCACACCCCATTTATTGATTCACTATATAAAAAATACCCTTTTGCAACGTTGCGTACCGATGGCTTGCATGTTGGTTTACCCGAGGGGCAAATGGGAAATAGCGAAGTTGGCCATATGAATTTAGGTGCCGGACGTATTGTATATCAAGATCTTGTTAAAGTAAACTTAGCCGTAAAAAACAAAACGCTTAATAACGAACAGGTTTTAGTTGATGCGTTTAACTATGCCAAAAACAACCATAAAAATGTTCATTTTTTAGGTTTATTAAGCGATGGTGGCGTTCACTCGCATATCAACCATTTATTGGGTTTAATTGACGCCGCCAACGATTTTGGATTAACCAATACTTTTGTGCACGCTTTTACCGATGGGCGCGATGTAGACCCAAAATCAGGTTATGGTTTTGTAACCGAACTTGAAAACCACATTGAAAAAACAAACACCAAACTAGCAACGGTAACCGGTCGTTACTACGCTATGGACAGGGATAAACGTTGGGAACGCATCAAATTAGCTTACGATGCCGTGGTAAATGGCGTTGGCGAAAAATCGACCAACATTACCGAAACTATCAGAAAAAGTTATAAAAACGATATCACCGATGAGTTTATAAAACCCATTATTGCAGTTGATGAGGCCAACAATCCTATCGCACAAATTAAAGACGATGATGTTGTAATATTCTTCAATTTCAGAACCGATCGCGGTCGTGAGTTAACCGAGGCTTTAACCCAAACCAATTTTCATGAGCAAAACATGCATAAACTCAATTTGCATTATGTGACGCTTACCAATTATGACGATACTTATAAAAACATCAACGTTATTTTCAATAAAGAAAACCTAAATGAAACTTTGGGTGAAGTATTGGAAAAACACAACAAAAAACAAATTCGAATTGCCGAAACCGAAAAATATCCTCATGTTACCTTTTTCTTTTCTGGCGGACGCGAAGAACCATTTAATGGCGAAACCCGCATTTTAAGAAACTCACCAAAAGTAGCCACATACGATTTAAAACCCGAAATGAGCGCTTATGAATTACGCGATGCTTTAGTACCGGAATTACAAAAGGGCGAGGTAGATTTTGTGTGTTTAAACTTTGCAAATGGCGATATGGTTGGGCACACCGGCGTTATGGAAGCTGCCATAAAAGCCTGTGAAGCCGTAGATGAATGCGTAAAAGACGTGGTAACAACGGCATTGGAAAACGGGTATTCAACCCTGCTTATAGCAGATCACGGTAATTGTGAAACCATGATAAATCCAGACGGCACGCCCAATACAGCACATACCACAAATCCTGTTCCCGTTATTTTAATCGATAACGATTTAAAAGACATTAAAGATGGTATTTTAGGCGATATGGCACCAACCATTTTAAAACTTATGGGCGTTCCGCAACCTGAAGCGATGACGCAACATGCTTTGGTTTAAGCTGTGAAATTTATTGAAAAGCGTTAATGTACTAGAATTCTAAAACATCACTTAGTGCGTAAATTATTGTACTTTTGCGTCTAACTCAAGTCTGTAATTCGAAAAATGGATTTTAACCAAACGCTTATAATCGCCGTAGATTTTGATGGCACTATCGTGGAGGACGCCTATCCAAAAATAGGAAAGCCAAAACTATTTGCTTTTGAAACCCTAAAAAAATTACAGGAAGAAGGACATCGTTTGATTTTATGGACGTATAGGTGCGGTGACAGGCTAAACGAAGCTGTTACTTTTTGCGAAAATAACGGTGTTGTTTTTTACGCTGTAAATAGTAGCTTTTCGGAAGAAGAATACAGCAGTAAAATAAGCAGAAAAATCCATGCCGATTTATTTATTGACGATAGAAATATTGGTGGCTTTATAGGTTGGGGTGAAGTTTACCAAATGCTTACCAATACCAAACCAAACCTGCCTATAAAGAAAAAAGGCTTCTTTAGTTTCTTCAAACAATAAATGAAATAAAGTTTAAATCAGTTCAAAATACGTTTTTTCAATAGATGCCCTGTGATCGGGATGCGCTATATCTACCAAGGCTTTAATGCGTTGTTTAATAGTTTTGCCATATAAATTTGCGATGCCATACTCGGTAACCACGTAATGTACATGCGCACGTGTAGTAACGACACCCGCTCCCGGTTTTAAGCTCGGTACAATTCTGCTAATTCCCGTACGTGTTACTGATGGTAATGCAATAATTGCTTTTCCGCCTTCGCTGAGTGATGCGCCCCGGATATAATCCATTTGTCCACCAACGCCCGAGTACATTTTTGACCCTATTGAATCTGCACAAACTTGTCCCGTTACATCTACCTCAATAGCAGAATTAATAGCGACCATTTTAGGGTTTTGCTTAATTATTGAAACATCATTTACATAATCTGAAGCTCTCATTTCTACAAAAGGATTATCATCTACATAGTCGTACAATCGTTTTGAACCCATTAAAAAAGTGGTTAACGCGCGACCTGGATTAATGGTTTTATAGTTTCCGTTAATAACATCATTCAGAATTAAATCGATAACACCATCTGAAAACATTTCGGTGTGTAATCCTAAATTTTTATGATGTGTAAGTTGCGACAAAACAGCATTGGGAATAGATCCAACTCCCATTTGCAATGTGCTTTTGTCTTCAATCAAACTTGCCACATAAGCCCCAATTTTATTTTCAATAGCTGTAGGTTTACCCATATTGTGTGTTGGTATGGGCACATCGCATTCTACAAACAAATCAATTTCGGTATGGTGTATTATGCCGTCGCCATGTGTTCTTGGCATTTGAGGGTTTACTTGAGCAATAACCGTTTTTGCGTTTTCTATGGCTGCCAAAGTCGCTTCAACCGATACACCTAATGAGCAATAACCGTGCTTATCTGGAACGGACACGTGAATTAATGCCACGTCTAGCGGTAATATATTCCGTTTGAACAATAGAGGCAATTCACTTAAAAAAACAGGTGTATATGATCCGTTGCCGGCAGTTAATGTATGTCTAACGTTGCTTCCTATAAAAAATGAATTGACGTGAAAACTATCTTTTACTTCTGGGTTTGCATAGGGCGCTTCTCCTTCAACGTGTAAATGGCAAACCTCAACATCTCGTAATTCTTCATGCCTTTCAGACATCGCATTCATTAATAACTGCGGAGCTGCTGCAGCTGCTTGAATATAAACTCTATCGTTACTTTTAATTTTTTTTACTACTTCTTGGGCACTACCTACTTTGTACATTTTTCGGGTATTTGTAATACAAAATTATTTGTTTTAAAGATGATAGAAAATGCCAAAAGTCATATAAAACCAAAATAATTAGAATTATATTTTTAAGTATCTTTGCACATATTTTTTAAAAGATGATTGTAGTAAAAACACCCGAAGAAATTGAATTGATGCGAGAAAGCGCATTGATAGTTTCTAAAACCTTAGGCATACTTGCCCAAGAAGTAAAACCTGGAGTAACAACACTTCAATTAGATAAAATTGCCGAAGAACACATAAGAGACCATGGTGCCATACCCGGTTTTTTAGGGTTATATGATTTCCCAAACACCCTTTGTATGAGCCCAAACGAACAAGTAGTTCACGGTTTCCCAACAAACGAGCCGCTTAAAGAAGGTGACATTATTTCTATAGATTGTGGCGCTTTAAAAAATGGTTTTTACGGTGATCACGCCTTTACGTTTGCTGTTGGAGAAATTGCCCCCGAAACAGAAAAACTACTACATGTTACCAAAGCATCTTTATACGAAGGCATTAGGGCTTTTAAAAAAGGAAACCGTGTTGGCGATGTGGGTTATGCCATTCAAAAATATTGCGAAGACCACGGCTATGGGGTTGTAAGAGAATTGGTTGGTCATGGTTTGGGCAGCAAAATGCACGAGGATCCTGAAATGCCAAATTACGGGAAACGCGGTCGTGGCAAAAAATTTATCGAGGGTATGGTAGTAGCCATTGAACCTATGATTAATATGGGAACACACCGCATAAAACAACACAGAGACGGTTGGACCATTACCACTTTAGATAACAAACCAAGTGCCCATTTTGAACACAATGTGGCGTTAGTAAATGGAAAACCCGAGTTGCTTTCTACATTTGCCTATATTTACGAAGCTTTAGGTATTGAAAGTAACGAGGAAGAGGAGTTTAGACAGAAAGCTTTAGTGCTTTAAAGTTATTACACAGAGCTTCACAGAGAAATCACAGAGTTACACGAAGTGATTATGGATGACAAAATAACGAAAAAAATTATTGGAGCTGCAATAAATGTGCATCGTGTTTTAGATCCTGGATTATTAGAATCTGCTTACCAAGAATGTTTGCTTTTTGAATTGAAATCTATTGGCTTACACGTTAAAAAAGAAATTGCATTGCCAATAGTTTATAAAGACATTAAATTAGATCATGGCTACAGAATTGATTTATTAGTTGAAAATAAGATTGTGGTTGAACTAAAAACTGTGGAATGTTTTACCGATGTTCATTCTGAGCAGATTTTAACATATATGAAATTAGGAAACTATCCATTGGGACTATTAATTAACTTTCATACCAAACTATTAAAAAACGGAATTAATCGATTTATTAATTCTGCTCAGTGAATCTCTGCGATTTCTCTGTGAAACTCCGCGAAACAATTTGAAAAAACTCTTCAAAATTATACTAAACGTAATCCCAAGACCTTTACTCATTAGGTTAAGCTACATTATCCGTCCTATTGTAGCTTTTTTTTTAAAAGGAAATACATACACCGATCCTATTGATGGCAAATCCTTCAGAACTTTTTTACCCTACGGATATGGCACACAACGTAACAATGTGCTTTCGCCATCTACTTTAAGTTTAGAGCGCCACCGGCTTTTATGGTTGTATTTAAAATATGAAACCGATTTCTTTTCAGCAGAAAAGCGTGTACTGCATTTTGCACCAGAACAAGCCTTTTACAAACGCTTTAAAACCATGAAAAATCTGGATTACACGACTACAGATTTGAACTCACCTTTGGCCGATGTAAAAGCCGATATTTGCAATCTTCCTTTTAAGGACGACAGCTACGATGTTATTTTGTGCAACCATGTTTTAGAGCATATCCCAGACGACACCAAAGCGATGCAAGAACTGTATCGTGTTTTAAAGCCCAAAGGCATGGCTATTCTGCAAATTCCGCAAGATTTGAATCGGGCTGAAACGTTTGAAGACGATTCTATTACAGATCGAAAAGAACGGGCTAAAATTTTTGGACAATACGACCATGTACGTATTTATGGTCGCGATTATTTTGATAAACTTCGGAGTGTTGGTTTTACGGTTGAAGAAGTGGATTATACTGCCAATCTTTCCGAGGAGGCGATAGAAAAATACCGTTTGGCAAAAGGTGAAATTATTCCGGTTTGTTACAAGTAGTTTCGTAATTACAAAATACAATTTTAAATATTATGAGAAACCGAAACAAGTTCAGTTTGATGTAGCAATGCCATTTAATTCTCAGGAAAATCATTTAAGGCCAAAGTTTCCAATGCTTTCTCTTTATTTTCAAAAATTAAAAACACTTTAAGTTCTTTATGGGCTTTTAAAAACGATTTCACATTTTCAATTCCCATAGCTTTAAAAGCCGTGGCATAAGCGTCGGCATTCATACAATTATCTGCAATAACCGAAATACTCAACAAATTGGTTTTACTTGGGTAGCCCGTTTTTGTGTCGATGATATGCGCATAGCGATTCCCGTTTTCATCTACTTTAAACTTTCTGTAAGTTCCGGAAGTCGCCATAGCCTCATCCTTTAAAGTTATAGCTCGATTTATGGATTGCGTGCCATCAAAATTAGGGTTTTCCACACCTACGCGCCATCCCGTTTTTTTTTCGATATTAATACCGCTTGCCCTCAACTCACCACCAATATCGACCAAATGATTTTTTGCATTCTGGCTTTCCAAAAATTCTGAAACCAAATCAACCGCATAGCCTTTTGCTATGGCATTAAAATCTAAAAATGTTTCTTTTTGCTTTACAACCCGTTTATTTGTCAGCTTCACTTTATCATATCCAACTGATTGCATTAAACTGTCAATTTTAAGGCTATCGAGATTGGCTATTTTACCTTCTGGCCCAAAATCCCAAGCATTTACAACGGCGCCTATGGTTGGGTCGAAAGCTGTATTGGTGGCTTTATAAATTTCTTTAGAGGCCTTAAAAACTGTTTCGAAATGGGTATCAACCTCAACATCTTCATTATTATTTATTTTTGAAATATCTGAGTTTACTTGATAGGTAGACATCGATTTATTAATCACATAAAACAAGCTATCAATTTGCTTTTGATAGTTAATATCGGAATCGTAAGTCATTCTATAATACGTCCCAAAAACGGCACCTTCAAGTATGGTGTTTTTATGTTCTTTTTTGCATGAAACCAACGAGATAATGACAACCAAAATCATAAGACATCGACTGCCTTCCAACAGACAAAAACTCTTTTTTCTATCTCCTCCCATCTTGAGTCTAGTTTAAATTGGTTTCTAAAACCTGTATGCCGTTATATTCCATCAAATATTCTTCGTTTAAATAAATGGGCAGATTTTCGCCATTTACATTGCCCAATCCAACGCCCGCATAAAGCACTTTTGCATCGTTTTCCCGGGCATGCTTTTTAAAGGATTCCATCCAAACTACATCGTAATTATTGGGGTTATCCGGCAAAATTACAGCGCGTACAATAACAAAATAATACTGCTTGTTTTTATCGATACAAACAAATTGCGGATGTTTTTTTAGTTTACTATTAACGGCAATAAACTCAAAACCACGTTGCTCCAAGTCTTTTCCAACATGGTTCATTGCCAAATTATGTAATTCCTGTTTTGAAAGTGGTTTGCTCATGCTACAAAAATACTATTTATAAAATGATAGATAAAATTGTTTAACTTTAAAACCTATTTGATATTGCAACATTTTATGTGTTATAAAAACTGATATTATAATCAACTTAAACACCGCCATTAACTTCCTTTACTTACAACAGCAGGTTTATGATTAAATTCTTTAGAAAAATACGTTACAATCTTATGGAACAAAACAAAACGGGTAAATACTTCAAATATGCCATTGGCGAAATAATCCTGGTCGTTATTGGTATTTTAATAGCGCTTTCTATTAATAATTGGAACGAAAACAGAAAAGATAGAAATAAAGAGATATCTATTTTGAAAGCCCTCCACAAAGACTTTAAAAATAATCTGAATGATTTTAACAGAATAAAAGAATTGCATATTAACACATTAAACAAGCAAAACATCGTTTTAAGGAATATTGATAAATTTCCTAATCCCAAAGCCATCGATTCTATTTTTAATTATGGAAAAAACATGTTTGGTGGTTATACCTATAATGCATCAAACGGTACCATAGAATCTTTAATTAGCTCTGGAGATATTAATTTAATTACAAACGATACTTTAAAAAACTATTTGGTTTCTTGGAAAGATGTGTTGGAAGATTATAGCGAAGAAGAAATAATTTCCCAACGATTATGGCATACTGCTATTGAACCATATATGATAAAAAAGGGCTTGTTTTATAAACCAGACACGTAGCGCCAACTTAAACTTATACAAGACACTGTTTTTTTAAGTATGCTTAAAAGAAAACAGCATTACACAGAAAGAATTGTTAATGAGATGCTTGTAGAAAACTCGATTGAAGATTACTTAAAAGAAATTGTTAGGCTTTCAAAAACTGATTAACAAAGTATATTAAAACTATTTAATCCGCTAGCGGAAACATTAATTTCTACACCCTTTCAACAAGGTTTTAATCGAAAAACGATATGAATCTCACTTAAAAACGGTTGGCCAATTTTCAATTTTAACATTATTAATTCAGATTATTTTTGTAATTTATATACCAAATTTTCAATTTATGAAAACTTCTAATCGATTAGAATCTGCAATTAAAAAACTTTATACGGCCTATTACAGCAACCAACTGTTTCCTGAATGTTGTAAACAGTGTGCCGTTGGAAATATATTGGACAAGACCGATGGATGGCAACATTTGTCTGATTACCACGGTGCATTGCAGTTAAATTACATAGGAAGGGTACATCAAAATTTAGGGAGGAAGTTCAATGGTTATTCGCCTTTGGAATTATTGCAGATTGAAGCTGTTTTTTTAACTGCTTGTGGTTATCAATTACCACTTCATCATAAAAACAACAAACCTAAAATCCCAAACGATAACGATGTGTTGTTTGATGGTTTAATTGCAGTGATTGGCTTTTTATGCGAACTGGATGGTGTCTCAAATACCATGGATTACACTAAGTGTTTTGAGCTTGAAAATGATAGCCCAAAATATGAGTTAGAACTTTCCTTTTAGAATATTAATCTCCCTGTTTTAAAGCACCCATTTAAACAAAAAACCCAACACTTTCGCATTGGGTTTTATTTATAATCAAATATCGCTTAGCGATCTATCCTCCAAAGTCATCAAATCTAATATGCTCGTCTGGTATACCAAAATCCTCTCCCATTTTCTGAACGGCTTTGTTCATTAATGGCGGACCACAGAAATATAACTCGATATCTTCAGGAGCTTCGTGATGGTTTAAATAATTATCAATCACACAGTTGTGAATAAATCCAACGAAACCATCACCTGCTTCGTCATTTATATCTTTTTTCACTTTCCAGTTATCTTCTTCCATAGGTTCAGATAATGCCATATAGAACTTAAAGTTAGGAAAGTCCTTTTCCAATTCCCTGAAATGCTCAATATAGAACAGTTCACGTTTTGAACGACCACCATACCAATAAGTCACTTTTCTGCCCGTTTTTAGGGTTTTGAATAAGTGGTATAAATGTGAACGCATGGGCGCCATACCTGCTCCACCACCAACATAAAGCATTTCGGAATCGGATTCGTTGATAAAGAACTCGCCGTAAGGTCCTGAAATAGTTACCTTATCACCTTGTTTTTGAGCGAATATATACGATGATGCTATTCCTGGGTTTACGTCCATCCAACCGTTTTTATTGCGATCCCATGGCGGGGTTGCAATACGCACATTTAGCATAATTTCTCGACCTTCAGCAGGATAGGACGCCATTGAATAGGCTCGTTCTACTGTTTCATCGTTTTTCATTACCAATGGCCAAAGTCCAAATTTATCCCATTCTTCTTGAAACTTATCTGGTGAATCATGCTCTTCTGGATGCGCCGTAATATCAATATCAGAATATTTAATTTCACATTCTGGTATTTCAATTTGAATATAGCCACCCGCTTTATATCCCATATCTTCTGGAATTTCAACAACAAATTCCTTTATAAAAGATGCCACGTTATAATTACGCACAACGGTGGCTTCCCATTTTTTAATTCCGAACACTTCTTCCGGAATGGTAATAACCATATCTTGTTTTACTTTTACCTGACATGATAAACGTGCGCCATCTTTTAACTCTTTACGAGTAAAATGAGGGGTTTCGGTAGGTAAAGCCTCTCCGCCGCCTTCCAATACATGGCATTCGCACTGAATACATGTTCCGCCGCCACCACAAGCCGATGGTAAAAATATTTTCTGTGCGCTCAAAGTGGTTAATAAAGTGCCTCCAGAAGCCACTTCAATTTCTTTTTCGCCATTAATGGTTATTTTAACTGGACCAGATGGCGATAATTTTTGTTTTACAACTAATAGTAATGTTACCAACAACAAAGTAATAACCAAAAAGGCTGTTACTGTTGCTATAATTGTTCCTAATGTACCTGCTGCCAAAATCATATTACTCGTTTACTTTTATGTTGTTAGCTACTACTTTTTCTTGTTCCGAATCCTTTTGGGGTTCTTCAACTTTTACCGTCGTTTCTTCAACAGGCGCTTCTTCGTCGCCTCCAGTTAACATCCCGCCAAAACTCATAAAACCTATGGCCATTAAGCCTGTTATAATAAACGTGATTCCCAATCCACGTAATGCCGGTGGCACGTTTGAATATCTGATTTTTTCACGAATGGCTGCGATAGCTAAAATAGCTAAAAACCACCCTATTCCTGAACTTACACCATAGTTTAACGCCAAGCCTAAGGTTGCAATTTCACGAGATTGCATAAATAACGAACCTCCCAAAATAGCACAGTTTACGGCAATTAAGGGTAAGAAAATACCAAGTGAGTTATATAATGCTGGTGAAAACTTTTCTACTACAATTTCTACCAATTGCACCATGGTGGCTATGGTAGCAATAAACATGATGAATGATAAGAAACTTAAATCGTAATCTGCAAATTCTTCACCTAACCAGGTTAATGCGCCAGGTTGTAAAAGATACTGATCAAGCAGCCAGTTTAATGGTACTGTTATAGCTAATACGAAAATTACCGCAGCGCCCAGACCAACTGCTGTACTCACCTTTTTAGATACAGCAAGGTAAGAACACATTCCCAAGAATGTAGCGAATACCATGTTGTCAATAAATATTGATTTGAAAAATAATTCTATATGTTCCATATTCTTTTAGTCTTCAGTTCTCAGTTTTCAGTCTTCGGTTAGCATTTAACTGCCCACCGCTGACGGCTTCCTGCCAACTTATTTAATGATCTTCTACTAATGCTTTGTTTTTTGTACGTTGTACCCAAATAATGATACCTACCACTATAAGCGCCATTGGCGATAATAACATAAATCCGTTATTTTCATAACCAATAGCATATAAGCCTGTTTTTTCAATTGGATCTCCTAAAACCGGTATTCCCAATAGAGTTCCGGATCCCAGTAATTCCCTAAAGAATCCAACAATAATAAGTATTACGGCATAGCCTAATGCATTTCCAATACCATCAAGGAAAGATCTCCATGTTCCATTGGCCAAAGCAAAAGCTTCAAAACGTCCCATAATGATACAGTTGGTAATAATTAATCCGACGAATACCGAAAGCGTTTTACTTAATTCGTATGCAAAGGCCTTTAGCACTAAATCTACTATAATTACCAATGTAGCAACCACAATAAGTTGCGCAATAATTCTGATTTTTGATGGTATTACATTACGCATTAACGAGATTACCACGTTACCAACCCCCATTACAAATAGTACAGAAATAGACATTACGATAGATGCTTCTAACTCTGCAGTAATTGCTAAAGCAGAACAAATACCTAATACTTGAATGGTAATTGGGTTGTTATCTGCTAATGGATCTAATATTAATCTGCTGTCTTTTTTTGATAATAGTCCCATTCTTTATTGTTTTAAATTTTCAAAATAAGGCACGTAAAGCTTCAAATCGTTTCTTATCATTGCTGATACACCATCACCTGTAATGGTTGCTCCCGCAATGGCATCTACGGCATTATCTGTTTTATCTTCATTTCTTGGATCGGCATTCCCTTTGGCCACGTTAATACCTTTAAAAGTACCGTTGCTCATTAGATGCTCACCAATAAAATCGTCCATAAAATAACGTTGTTTAATATTGGCTCCTAACCCTGGCGTTTCGGCAGCATGGTCAAAAAATGCACCTTTCACAACCATGTCTTTATCCATAGCTATATAGGCCCAAATAGCGTCCCAAAGCCCTTTGCCTCTAATGGGTGCTATGTAATATGTTTTACCGTCTTTTTCTCCAACAAACAATGGTAGGCGTCTTGCGATACCTGCTTTGGCATTTGCTTGTTCCTTTTTAACATCAATTAAATAGGCTTGGTCGTCTTCAGTTACTTGTCCGTCCTGAATTACCAATTGTTTTTTGATATATTTTTCGAATAATCCCGGGGCGTCTTTGGTCGACACAAAATTGGCGCTGGTTTCGTCGTTATCGTTAACACCCATAGCATACAAAATGTTTTGTTGCTTTTCTAAACGCTCGTTTTCAGTAATTCTTGGCTTTAATGACGATGCCAAAAATGCTAATAAAGCACCAACTACTATTACCATGATTATGGCAAACATTATAGTATATGAATTTTTATCTGTTCTATTTTCCATCGTTATGCAACTTTAGCTTTTACACGTTTCATTCTTTTCTTAACATTACCTTTTACTATATAATGATCGATTGTTGGTGCAAACACATTCATTAATAATATAGCTAGCATAACACCTTCTGGGTATGCTGGGTTGAATACACGAATTAGTATGGAAATAAACCCTATTAAGAAACCATATATCCATTTTCCTTTGGTGGTTTGCGACGCGGTTACAGGATCTGTAGCCATAAACACCGCACCAAAGGCGAATCCACCAATGAGTAAATGATGCCACCATACCGTGCTCATTAATCCGTAAAACTTACTGCTTTCGGTAATCCAGCCAGCATCTACAACAGCATTAAATATTAATCCCATCGCGATAGCGCCTAAGGCTGATGACAACATAATTCTCCAGCTTCCTACTTTGGAAAATATTAAAAACAAGCCTCCTAGGAGAATCAATAAGGTAGACGTCTCTCCAATCGAGCCTGGTATAAATCCTATAAACATATCCGAGACCGAATAAGCAAATTCTTTACCTTGTGCTAAAGCTCCTAAAATAGTTTCGCCCGAAATGGCATCTAAATTCTCGCCAGCGGCAATCATTTGGTCGCGCTCCACAGCACCGTGAACCCACACTTTATCGCCACTCATCCAAGTTGGATATGCAAAGAAAAGGAAGGCACGTATAGTTAATGCGGGGTTAAGAATATTCATTCCTGTGCCACCAAAAACCTCTTTTCCGATTACAACACCAAAAACTACGGCTACTGCTAACATCCAAAGCGGAATATCAACCGGTACAATAAGCGGTACCAACATACCGGTTACCAAATAGCCTTCTTCAACCTCGTGTCCGTTAATTATGGCGAATATAAATTCAATACCCAAACCAACACCGTAAGACACTATTACCAATGGTAATATTTTCCAGAAACCGATTAAGAAATTATCCATGGTCCAAAATTCTGAACTAAAGAAACTTCCGGTAACGGCTTGAATTTCGCCTAAAGCTAAATGATGCTGATAGCCTGCATTAAACATACCAAAAATTAAACATGGCACCATGGCCATAATAACCGTATTCATGGTACGTTTTAAATCGTCGGCAACTTTAATATGAGTCCCATTATGTGTGGTCTCGTTTGGTAAGTATAAAAACGTATGGATAGCATTAAATGCCGGTATCCACTTTTTGTTTTTATTCTTTTCCTTAAAATTATGTAAACTGTTTTTTAAACCCATTTTTCAAGTTTATTATTTTAAAATGTCGCTTCGAGAACCTCAGCGACCACTTTATTATCCAATTTCTTTAAGCATTAAGTCTAAACCTTCTCTTATAATTTTTTGATGTGGTTGTTTAGACACACAAACAAATTCTGTTAACGCAAAATCTTCAGGAGCCACTTCGTACATGCCTAAAGCTTCCATTTCATCTAAATCTTGATACATACACGCTTTTAGTATTTGCATCGGAAAAATATCCAAAGGAAAAACGGCTTCGTAAGTTCCTGTAATTACAAAAGCACGATGCTCGCCATTGGTGTTGGTATTTAAATCGTATTTTTTCTTCGGATTTAACCAAGAAAATGTCATGGCTCTCGATGTGGAAATTTTGTTGAAGATTGGTTTGTTCCATCCAAAAAACTCATAATCGTCTCCTTCTGGAATTACTGAAATCACATTGCTGTAATAATCTAAACTACCATCTGGCTCTACCTGTTTTCCGCTTAAAACATTACCGGAAATTATACGTGCATTGGCGTCTTTTGAAATGCCTTTATCGTAAACCATAGTAGCCACTTCGCTACCAATTTTAGTTTTGAAATATCTTGGTTTTTCAACTGAAGAGCCTACTAGAGCTACAATGCGTTCGGCATTAAACTTCCCGGTAAGCAACAATTCTCCTATAATAACCAAGTCTTGCGGATTTACCGTCCAAACCACTTCGCCTTTATTTACAGGGTCTATTTTATTAATCTGGGTTCCCACATTTCCCGAAGGATGAGGGCCAGAAACCTTATGTAACGTAATACCAGATAAACCCGCTAATGGTGAATTGGATTTTTTTCCAACCGATACATGCACTTTGCCTTCTGTAAGTTTAGCAAGTGCTGTAACTGCGGCTTGTAATTCTGCTTCTTTGCCTTGTAGGGTAAAATCTAAATCGGCTGCCAATGGTGCGCTTGCATAGCCCGAAATAAAAATCGCTTTTGGCGACTTGTCTGGGTTTGCAACAACATCGTACGGACGTTGTTTTACAAACGGCCAACAACCCGATGCCAATAAATGTGCTTTAACCGAATCTGAAGTTGCAGCATCCAAGTTAAAGGTTCCATAATCTTGATAAGACTGTGCTTTATCAGCTTGAATTTTAATGGCGTCAATGCGTCTTTTGGGTCCGCGAACTATTTCCAAGACTTTCCCCGATACAGGTGAGGAAAATTTGATGTCCTCGTTAGATTTATCAAAATACAAAGTGCCTCCAGCTTTAACCGTGGCACCTTCTTTTGCGACAAGTTTTGGAATAACACTGTGAAAATCTTCTGGTCTTATGGTGTAGTAGTTACTTATTACCGCTTGTTCAACGATTTTTTCAGCTTCACCCTTAAGTTTAATGTCCAGACCTTTTTTAATATGAATGTCGTTTGACATATTTATTTTTATTGAAGTTAGTTGTCTAAAAATCGGGGCAAAAATACAAATTAAATATACAGTTTTCATAATAATTTAAACATAATTTTGCACGCAAACGTTTACTTAAAGTTCAATCGCAATATTCAGGCATTAAATTTGTTTATATTTACGAAAAACTACTGCAAAAAATGAGATTTAATCTTATCCTATTTTTAATTATCACATGGTTTCCCCAAAATCACTTTGGTCAAATACAGGAAGTTCACCCACCAGATTATATTAAAACCATTGCTTTTAAAAGCAACACAAAAGAAAGTCAACTCCCAATTTTAAAACTTGGGGAATACGTAGTGTTGGAATTTGATGCGCTAAATGGCGATGAAGAAGATTATTACTATAAAATCGAGCATTTTAATTTTGATTGGACACCTTCCATTTTAGTAAAATCTGAATATTTGGATGGGTTCGACAATCAGCGCATCCGAAATTACGAGAATTCCCTAAACACCTATCAAATATACTCGCACTATAAACTCACCATTCCTAACGCACAAACCAAACGCTTAAAGGTTTCCGGCAATTATCTGTTAAGTGTTTTTAATGATGACGACGCGCTTGTTTTCTCAAGAAAATTTATGATTTACGAAGACAAAACCAATGTTGGCGTTAGCATAAAACGCTCAAGGGATGTACAGTTTATTGAAGAAAAACAGCGTGTGGATATTGTTATTTTATCAAACAGCATGCAATTTAACAACCCCAAGCAAAATGTAAAAACCTTGGTTGTGCAAAACAACAATTTAAATACGGCCATTCAAGATTTAAAACCACAATACACCATTGGCAACAAACTGATTTACAAATACGATACCGAGTCTAGTTTTTGGGGCGGAAACGAATATCTGTATTTTGAAAACAAGGATATTAGGGCCGCCAATATAGGTGTAAGGCAAATAGATTTACAAGACCTGTACCACAACTATTTATTTACAAATACCGAAAGAGCCAGCAAACCCTACACCTATAACCCCGATATTAACGGCAATTATTTAATAACCAATATTGATGCCGACGATCCGAGTATTGAGGCCGATTATGTTTGGGTGCATTTTTCGTTATTGGCAAATGAGGGCTTAAAAGACAAAACCATACATATATACGGTAACTTTAACAATTACGCTATTAATGAAAGCACCAAAATGATTTACGATGAGTACAATAAAGTATTCACAAAACCGCTATTACTAAAACAAGGATTTTACAACTACAAATACGTGGCTGTAAATAACAACAAGCTGGACGAAGGTGCCATAAGCGGCAATTTTTACCAAACCGAAAACAATTATAAAGTTATTGTATATTACCGCGATTTGGGTGCACGCTACGATAAAATTATCGGTTTGGGCGAAGGCAACTCCGTAAATATCTCCAACTAACAGCCCGATTAAAATACCATTCAACTAATATTTTCAATCGTTGATGTTAAATTTTGTTATTCTCGTGTAATATTCATTATTTTAGCCGACTAAACGCATTGTATATCAATAGTTAACATGGTTCAACAAGTTACGAGTGGCATAAAAATTTCGGTCGAAACCAATTTCGAAGGCTCATTTTATAAAAATTATAAAACCCAGTACGCCTTTGGCTATACCGTAACCATCGAAAATCAAAGTAAAGATTCGGTGCAGCTTAACGCGCGCCATTGGGAAATTATGGATGCCTTAAACAATGTTGAAATCGTTTCCGGCGAAGGCGTAATTGGCGAAAAACCCGTTTTAAAACCGGGCGAATCGCACACCTATTCTTCGGGCTGTTTGTTAACTTCGCCTTTTGGCGCTATGAAAGGCCATTACAACATGGTAAACTTCACCACCACAAAAAAGTTTCAGGTTACCATTCCAACCTTTAAGTTAAGTGCGCCTTTTGCGATAAACTAACGTATTCGCAATGTCACCCTAAGCGCAGTCGAAGGGTCTTCATTATCCATTTCAGTTTAAAATATCAAGCATTTGGGCGTTACCACAACCCTTCGACTGCGCTCAGGGCAAGTGGTCGGGCTTTCGGTAGTCGCTTCCTCCTGCGTCGGCGAGCTCCAACAAATACCTCAATCCCTAACGCGGGTTAGTTTGTAGTGAACAGTTTTCAGTTTGCAGCCGTTTTCAAATCCGTTTAATTCTTATCAATAATTTTTTAACTAGCATTTGTTTATATTTGAGATTGAACATATCCTACAGTAAATACGTCATAAATGTATTTATCAATATGTTTGAATAATTACATCCTAAATTCAAAAAATGAAATTAGCAACTTTTCTTATAGCACTATGTTTTGTTATTCAAAAAGCAAACACCCAAAAAATTGAAAAAAATAATGACACCGGAAAAATGTCTTTCGAGCTCATTAAAGAAAAAATAATTATTCCCGTTCAAATTGGCAATAAAACGTTCAGATTTCTTGTCGACACGGGAGGCATTTTTGAAATTTCAGAAGAGGTTCAAAACCAATTTAATTTCAACCAAACAAAATCTATCACTATTGTAGACATTAACAGAAAAGAAGTTGAAATAAAATCAGTAACGGTTCCAGAAATTAAACTTGGCAACTGGTCATTTAAAAACCGAAAAGCCATTGTAAGCGATTTGCATAGTAAATATCCTTACAGCTGTTTTGAATTAGACGGAATGATTGGGCGAGATTTTTTCGATAAAGTCATTTTACATTTTAATTATGCTACAAAAACCTTTCGACTTAAAGAAAATGAAAAGGCTGTTGATGTTAATAAAAACAACAGAACAAAATTAAAATTAAGCCATCGCGGATTGCCTAACCTACAATTAAGACTAAATGGCAAAAAAGAATATATAGAATTCGATTCTGGTTCTGGCGATTTTTACAGCCCAAAAACTAGCGACGTGGAAAAAAGGCTAACTAAATCAAACCCAAACGAAGCTCTTAAATTTACTGGAGAATTCTCTTTTGGCGTTTCAATGGACGATATAAAAATCTCCAACCGTTACAAAGAAAAAGTGAAAAGTTTACAATTAGGCAGTACAACATTTATTAACTTTTATTCGCAATTTTCTAAAATTAGCGCACCACGAATTGGAGCACGCATTTTAAAATATGGTGCTGTAACTCTCGATTATAAAAACGGGTGGTTTTATTTTAAACCTTACAAACCAAACCAAAATATTGAACCATTTAAAACATTTGGATTTGATGTTGCCATACAAAATAGGTGTTACAAAGTAAAGTGGGTGCTGGATAACTCAGAAGCATATCATTTAGGAATGCGCTCTGGCGATAAAATTTTATCAATTAATAATGTTTCTACCAACAACATTAACGAAGACTGTTTTGGCTATTTGAATGGGTACAGTTTTAAAAACAAACAGAGAATAACGGTTGTATTTTTAAACAATCAAAGTGTTAAAAAGTCTATTGAATTAGAGAAGATAGTTTTCGAATAGCTAAAAAAACCAAACACATCATCATTGTGAGGGGTGAGCGATATGGTAATCTGTTAATGCTTACTTCAGAGCAATATTAATAGCTCTTCAATTTTTAAAAAGGATGAGTTTACCCTGAACTTGTCGAAGGGCATCAATCCTTAACACGGAAAAATAATATCCAAATTTTCTTTTTGAAATTCTTTAACATATCTTAGTTGCGAAATAACTAATATAAATTTGGAATCAGAAAACGAAGAAAAAAAAGAGCTATCTACATCATTAGTTGACACTATTTCAAAAACTGAATTAAAAGAAATTGGAGCGGATGTATTAGAAATGGGAATTGATAAAATCTTATCAGATGGAATCTTAAAAGAAATCCCAATTATAAATGTTGCAACAGGATTTTGGAAAGCGGGCATAGCTATCAGAGATTATAGATTTCTTAATTAATTATTGCATTTCTTAAATGAATCTGCAAAATTATCTGCTAAACAAAGAGAGAATTTAATTAAGAATCTTCAAGATGATGAGTATCAAAAAGATGCTGGTGAAAAGTTAATTTCCATAATTGACAACTTAGAAACAAAATCCAAAGCACAATTAGTTGGTAAGGCAATCTATCTATTTGGAAATGATTTAATTTCAAAAGACGAATTTTGGAGAACTACATTTATTATTGAAAAATTGCCAATGAGCGATATCAATGCAATTATATATTGGAGAGAAACTGACTTAAACAAAATTGAGCACATAAGAAAGCAGTTATATTTATCTGTTGGGTTAGGCTGGTTTGGTCTTGATGCTTCGTCTACAGGCTTTGTATGGTCAGAAAGACTTTGTGAAATCATCTCTGACTACCTACTTGTTATTTAAAAAAGCACAACTTAATTACTATAATTTTTCAAACCTAAAAACCCGTCCATTTTGCTCCACATTGAAAAACTTACAATTGGAATAATGCACAAATTGGTACGCTGAGTTGCAATCAAAAGCCCTGTCTTCAACTTTAAAAACGGCGTCGCAGTCGATATGCCCATAAGGTGAAATACGCCTAAAACGATATTCGGTTTTACTTCCCAAATCATGCAGCTCAAACCACGCCCCGGCAGCAATTCCGGAAAGCCATTGCGCTTTTTCATGTAAACCATCAACAGGTTTTGGTATTTGGGTGCCAACTAAATTGACTTTATGGTCTTTCAATTTGTCTAAAAAGCAGCGTACATTTTCGCTTTGTTGCGAGCCTTTAAATTTTGAGATATTACCAGTTTCCGATACCTCAAAAACCTGATTTTCAGTATCAGCTAACAACACATTGCCCACCGTACTTGGTGTAAACCACTTCGAGTTTTTTAGTGTCTTTTTAATTTTAGAATCCGTTATCGAAGCAATCAAGGTATCGGTTACAAAACGTGCGCAATTGCAACCGTTTTTAATAAATGCCGCATATTTAATAAAATGCTTGTTTTGCTTGTTGGTAATATGGATTCGAGCCTTTTGGTAATTTATGGCATTACAAACCGAAGCGATCATTTTACCATCACCATGTGTTAATTTGGGGTGTGTGCCCAAAAACTCCAATATTGCATCTAAATTTACAATGCTATCCTCTTCAATCTCGGCTTTTAATGGAAAATGCAATTCGTTATCGGTATCGTTTCCACGCACGCGTCCGTTGGGTTCGGGCGTAATATAGCGTCCGAAATCGTGGTATTCCAAAACACCCGTTTCTTTGTTAATCAACACCAAAGCGGCATGTCCTGCGCGCAAATAATTCTTTTTACCAACCCCAATAAAGCGTAGATATGGCGAGAACCACTCTTCAGAAATCATAACAACGGTTTCTGGATAAGCGAGGGTTAAAATAATACCGGAATTACTCATTAACGGTTTGTGGGATATGAAATGTTTTTGATGAAACGCTATGGTTTAAAAGATTTACGTAGTGCATTTTTACAGTGTTGTTCAGCTTTTCAATTTGTGTGATGCTGGTAGTTTTTACAAATCCACGATCCATAATAACACCATAATCATCATTATTTTTTCCAGCTGTTGTATGAAAGATTAACAATGATTCTTTATCCAAATCATGCTCCGCCTTAAAACCTTCAAACCACTGTACACGTTCGGTTTTCATAGCTTCGGAATACAACGATGACGACGACCAAATTTGAGGCTCTAAAGGCAATGTTTTAAAATGTTTATCGGTGCCATCCCAAACCAGCTCGTAAAATTTCAAACCCTTACTCCAATCTACAATTATCATGGTAAACGGTTCAATGGCTACAAAATTATATGTATTAATGGTATCATATAAATCGTCGGCAACCATAATGTGGTTAGCAACTACGCCTCTGCTCAACCTGTATGGTGCTTTTCGTTCATGGTAAGTAAATCCGCCATTAAGCACACAAACCACCCTTTTTTTTTCGCTCGCACCAATCCATGTGCCTCCGGATAATTCATCTTTTGGAAACAATAGCTTGGTATTGCTAACAGTGTAAAAATCAGGTTTTAAGGATACTCTATTCGGTGCTTCATCTCGATTTGAAGTGAGCACAAAATTATTTTCACCTTTAGGAATTAAAGTTACTGTACACATAAAAGCTGTAGTCTTAAAACGGTTTGGCAACTTACAAAAAATAAATAAATATTAACTTCAATTTAATACCGATGCTATTTAAAAATGCCTATAAAATTCGTAAATTTGCAGCTCAATTTTTTGACAATCCAATAAAAACACACAATAATGGGAAAAGGATTTTTTAACGTACCAGTTGCTATAAATGAACCAGTTAAAAGCTATGCACCGGGAACGCCCGAGCGCGACGCTGTTTTAAAAGCATACAAAGACATGTTTAACAGTCAAGTTGATGTACCTATGTACATTAACGGAAAAGATGTAACCACGGGCAACACCAGGACCATGTCGCCTCCGCACGACCATAAACACATCGTTGGAACTTATCATTTAGCAGAAAAGAAACACGTTGACGAAGCCATTGTAACCGCGCTTGAAGCCAGAAAAAGCTGGAGCCAAATGCCATGGGAACAACGTGCTGGTATATTTTTAAAAGCAGCCGAATTGATTGCTGGCCCTTACCGTGCCAAAATAAATGCGGCGACCATGATTGGGCAATCTAAAAATATTTATCAAGCGGAAATTGATGCGGCGTGCGAGCTCATTGACTTTTTACGTTTTAACGTGCAATTTATGACCGATATTTACCTCGATCAGCCAGAAAGCACAAGCGATGCTTGGAACCGTATTGAATACCGTCCACTTGAAGGATTTACCTATGCGGTTACGCCTTTTAACTTTACGGCCATTGCTGGAAACTTACCGGCGTGTATGGCGCTAATGGGGAATGTTGTGGTGTGGAAACCAAGTAACAATCAAATATATTCGGCTAAAGTGATTATGGATGTTTTTAAAGAAGCTGGCGTTCCTGCCGGTGTTATCAATGTGGTTTTTGGTAACCCAGGTATGATTACCGATACGGTTATGGCGAGTCCACATTTTTCTGGATTGCACTACACGGGCTCCACCCCTGTTTTTCAAAACTTATGGAAACAAATAGGAAATAACATTGAAAACTATAAAACCTACCCAAGAATAGTGGGCGAAACTGGTGGAAAGGATTTTATTATCGCACATAAATCTGCCGTTGCAAAACAAGTAGCTACGGCTATTTCCAGAGGTGCTTTCGAGTTTCAAGGTCAAAAATGTAGTGCCGCTTCAAGAGCTTATATTCCTTCTAATTTATGGGACGATGTTAAAAAATTCGTGCTTGAAGATGTGAAGTCTTTCAAAATGGGATCGCCAGAAGATATGGGCAACTTTATCACAGCCGTTATTAACGAAGGGTCTTTTGATAAATTAGCCTCTTATATCGACGCTGCCAAAAATGATGCGGATGCCGAAATTATTGCAGGTGGAAACTACGATAAGAGCAAAGGCTACTTTATTGAGCCAACCGTTATTGTTACCACAAACCCCAAGTACGAAACCATGTGTACTGAGTTATTTGGCCCGATTATAACTATTTATGTGTATGATGAAAACAAATATTCTGAAACCTTAAAATTAGTTGACGAAACTAGCGAATACGCTTTAACGGGCGCTGTTCTTTCAACCGACAGATATGCGATTATCGAGGCTACGGAAGCGTTGCAAAACGCCGCCGGAAATTTTTATATTAACGACAAACCAACGGGTGCCGTAGTTGGGCAACAACCGTTTGGTGGGGCACGTGCATCTGGGACAAACGATAAAGCAGGTAGCGCCCAAAACTTATTGCGTTGGGTATCGCCTAGAATGATTAAAGAAACCTTTGTTACGCCTGTGGATTATCGCTATCCGTTTTTGGGTGAGTAACAAATTCCTGCGGACGCAGGAATCTCATAATAGAGAAACCTAAATTATTTAAAAAAAGAGGTTGTCTAAACTTATTAGACAATCTCTTTTTTGTTATATGAGGTTTTGTATTTAGGGTATTTAAATTTGTCAGAAATATTAGCTAAATTCGTTTAGTAACCCATATTATTCACTTGTGTTGTCTCAAAAGCTGTCAGGTTTATTTCATTAATGAAACAGAATTTTATCTTTGCATTGTATGCCTTATAAAACGAAAAAGTGAAATTAAAACGAAGAAGAAAATTAGTAACGTATTTAAATATTTTAGACCAACCGGTTCGATTTAATCCTTTCGTTTTCAGTCGGACTTTTTTATTATGGGCTCTACTTGGATTAGTAGGTGGGATAACAGCAGGCGCTTATTGGGTTGGGCTTGAATTTCTGACTCACCAACTAACCTTTTTTAGTGGTTGGCAAGTAATTCCTGTAATGGCAATTTGTGGTTTTTTAGCAGGCTTAATAATTCACTTTATTGGTGACCCAGGAGAAATAAATTTAATTGTAAACAACATTAGATTTAACAAGGGCAAACTTGACCCCAAAAACAATCCTTCAATGGTACTTTCATCCTTATTGTGTGTTACGTCGGGTGGAAGTCTCGGGCCAGAAGCACCCTTGGTACAAGTAACAGGTTCGATAGGCACCTGGTTAGGTAAATTATTCCGACTTAAAGGTGAAGAGTTAAGGTCTTTAAGTATAGCAGGAATGGCTTCAGGGTTTACTGCATTATTTGGAGCTCCTTTGGGCGGTAGTTTATTTTCTTTAGAAATACTACACCACAAACACGCGGTTGAATACTACAAAGCCATAATTCCTGCATTTGTTGCTAGTTGCTTTAGTTATTTGGTATTCGCTTTGATTATTCATTTGGGTCTTGGCCCAATATGGGATTTATCTGCTTATGAATATTCCGGGATATTCGATTTTGGCTACGCCGTTCTTTTTGCAATAATAGGAGCAACCTTTGGATGGGCTTTTATTTTTTGTGCAAAATTTTTCAAATCTATTTTTGAAATAAATCCAATACCTATTTATATCAAAACACTAATTGGTGGTATTTTGCTTGGTATCATAGCATTTTATATCCCAATAACCCGATACTTCGGACATCACGAAATTAACGACCTGCTTTTAGGAAATTACTCTTTAACTTTGCTGTTTGTAATATTGGTTTTTAAAATAGTGGCTATTTCAATAACCGTGACATCAGGTTGGAGGGGTGGATTTATTATTCCACTTTTTTTTGTTGGAGCAACTTTAGGACTAATAATCCATCAATTATTTCCAACTATTAACCTGACGTTAGCAATTGTTAGTTGTATGGCGGCAATTAATGCTTGCGTTACTCGAACTCCAATGAGTACTACAATTTTACTCGCTACTTTAACAGGATTTGGACATTTCATCCCTATATTATTTGCGAGTTTGACAGGATACTTTTTAGCCCCTAGAATACCTTTTATAAGTTCACAAATGGAAAAAGAACAAGAAAGCACGCCTAACCCAAGAAACTGAGTTAAAAAAAAAGATAATTTTCAATCCGTTTTTTTCCGCGTTAAGGATTGCAGCGGCATCCTTTTTAAAATGTG
Source organism: Hwangdonia seohaensis (assembly GCF_031932625.1). Classification (NCBI taxonomy): domain Bacteria; kingdom Pseudomonadati; phylum Bacteroidota; class Flavobacteriia; order Flavobacteriales; family Flavobacteriaceae; genus Hwangdonia; species Hwangdonia seohaensis. The sequence goes on along the minus strand of NZ_JAVSCK010000003.1, from coordinate 185,250 downwards.
GAAGGTATTGATTTTGCTTGGGAACTAATATTTAATAGATTGCCACGTCGTTACCTCCTCGCGATGACGGTTTAAAAAGACATAGCCTTTCGAATTCGCTCAAGATAAACTTCAAGCCTGACGCACTTTTGCCATTAAAAGCAAAAGTGGGTAACGCCCAACTTCTTGAAATAATCGTCAAGCCCGATAACACTATCTTTATAAAATGAGATTCCTTTTTTCAAAGGAATTTTAATAAATTTGAAAATGCTGTCCCCTTTTCCAATCTAGCAAACGTCTTAACTATATAAACTTTAAAATATATAATTATGAAAGAATTTATGATGATTTTTATTGGGGCAGATTACACCGAATTGGGGCTTTCGCCAGAAGATTTACAAAGCAGAATGGGCCAATGGTTTGCATGGCACGATAAAATGACGCAGGCTGGAATTGTGAGCCATGGCAACGCATTAACGCCGCAAATACGTCGTGTGGTTGGTAAAAACAGGACGGTTACCGATTTAACTTCGGCCGAGGTTAAGGAGATTGTTGGCGGCTATTACATTGTTAAGGCTAAAGATTTTGATGCGGTTGAAAAAATTGCCGAGGATTATCCGGATTACGATTTGGGCGGCACGGTTGAAATTCGTGAAATTATGGTTTTTGACCAATAATGGAACCCAAACTTATAGACCATCTTTTTCGCCACCACAGCGGAAAGATGGTTTCTGTTTTAACACGAATTTTTGGTATTAAACATCTGGAAATTATTGAAGATGCCGTGCAAGACACCTTTATAAAAGCCAGCATTAGTTGGCGGAACAAACAGCCGGAGTACCCCGAAGCGTGGTTAACCCAAGCGGCCAAAAACAGGGTATTGGATATTTTTAGAAAACTAAAAACGGAGCGCAAACACCTGCCGAACATCAATCTTGGAACAGACGCTATTGCCATAAACGAGCTCTTTTTAGATTCGGAAATTGAAGATGCACAACTGCGCATGATTTTTACGGCTTGCCACCCCAAATTGGATGCGAGAGACCGCATATCGTTCGCCTTAAAAACCGTTTCCGGGTTTAGCATCAAGGAAATTTCATCGGCATTGCTCACCAAAGAAGACACTATTAAAAAACGCTTGTTGCGAGCACGGAAAGCGATTGAGCAATCGCAATTAAAATTTCAAATTCCGCAAGGCAAAGCCTTACCGCAGCGTTTAGAAAGTGTTATGGAAGTATTGTATCTTATATTTAACGAAGGGTTTCACTCCAATAATCGCAACATACTTATCCGCAAAGAATTGTGTGGTGAAGCCATGCGTTTAACCCAAATGCTTTTAAAAAATGAATTGACCCGAACGCCTGAGGTTTATGCTTTGTGTGCGTTGATGTGTTTTCATTCGGCACGTTTGGAAACCAAAACCAATGCCGGAAACGAACTTTTGGATTTAAAAAACCAGGACAGAGCAGAATGGTATATTCCACTTATAAAAATGGGCAATTCCATGATGAATAAAGCGGTGGTTGATCAAACGGGGTTTTCGTGTTACCATTACGAAGCCGCCATTGCTGCCGAACATTTGCGCGCCAAAACCTTTGAGACTACCGATTGGGGAAAAATCCACTATTGGTATCAATGCCTAAATGCTTTACAACCTATGCCAATTCATGTGCTAAACATGGCTGTGGTGTGCATACAAAATCAAGATTTAGAAATTGCAAAAGCCTATTTAGACGATATTAAACCTGAAGATTTTGAACAACGCGCTTATCTGTTTTATGGTGCTAAAGCAGAATATTTTTTGGCCGTTAATAAATGTAACGATGCCATTAAGTATCTTGATTTGGCTTTAAATACGGTAAATAACCAGTTGGAAAAGGACTATTTACAGAAAAAGAAATTAAAACTACTCAACCATAAATAAAACGCTATTCAATAATAATTTTTTTATTGATTGTTCCTTTATCAGTGTTTAACTGCACAATATAAGCACCGGTATTTACATGAACTTGTTTTGATGTTTTATTGGATGTATAATCTATAAACTTTATTTCTTGACCAATAATATTAAATAACGTAATGCTTAAAATCTCGCTATCATTCAATCCTCTTACTTTTAATTCCGATATTGATTTATCAAAGTAAACAGACACATTATCGGCTACTTCAACATCTTCAGTTGTTAAGGATTGCGACTGAAACACTAATGAAAACCTATCATGGTAAGTTCCGGCGTCTAAAAACATTTCAAACGGTTTGTTGTTTATTAATACCGTTTCATTGGTTACATTGTCTTTTATATATAGTGTTTTGGCTGTCTCTAAATTTTCAACAGCTTCCAATTTAATCTTTACTATTCCAGAATTTTTAACGATTAACCCCAGTGGAAATTCATTGGTATCATCAAAATTACCGACCCCTTGAATCACAAATTTGTGCTGTGCAATATTCCAAAACATATCCTCTTCATTGACATCAATCATAAAAGCATCGTATCCTAAATCAAAACCTTTTGACGCATTTGTATTTCTCCCTAACAATAATTGCCTATGATAGCCTTTTGGGGAACTATACATTAATCTAATTGAAGACGATTTTGTAAGATTACTTGTTTTATTTTGTGGGTCGCCTGTCGTTTTATTTTTATTAGAATCTCGAAAAAAGATAGATGAGGCTGCCTGTTCGGTAGCAAAAACGCGCTGGCTGTTTTTAAATACAATATCGCCGCCATCTACTACTGAAATTACGGCGCCATTATCGTCTGTAAAACCATCTATGGCTGTCGATACAAAAAACCCTTGATTTACCGGGATGTATTGCCCTGGTATTTTTGAACCCGAAGACATATCATTATTAATTCTAACATCATTGGAAATTGCCGCGGCTCCTCCTGTTAAATTATAGGTTGCATAACCACCAACGTAGCCTTTTAAGACGTGGGTGTTTTGTTCACCAAAATGATCCCAAAAATATAAGGCGCCATTAAATATGGTTCCGCTTGCATTGTTTCCGCCATTAGCAATGCTCATGTTGTCTAAAATAAACTCTGTGGCATCAATGGCCGACGGATATGGGTTACCTATCAATCGGTCTACATCACCAGAACTTTTATCAAGAGGCAATGTAATATCGCCATTATTTGGCAATCCTGTAAACACATAGTTTTGCTGATCTGTAATCGCAACAGCCCCTAAAGTACCTTTCATGGTAAAGCCTTCTCCGGCTTGTAGACTTGTGTTTTGATCTATGCTTTCCCAAGAAAAATAATCATCTTCTGGACCATAGAACTTATACAACCAATACGAGCTTATTTCCTTTGCTGAACCCGGTGGCGGCGGTGGGCCACTTCCGGTATTTTGGTTCGTGATAAAATCTATGCCTAGGTAAAGATCTGTGTCTGTTCCGTCATTTAAAACACCATCTATAGTATGGTTATTGTTCAGATAAGAAACCCCTGTGCCTCTCGTGATTGTACTACCTGTTATTGGGCCTACCGAAGATGACCAATAATTATAATTAAATCCATTGGCGGTACCTTGTTGGTCGCGTTCTATAAAACCTCCACTATCGGCATCTAATACACTGCCTTCTGTTTGAATGAATTGCGATTCGCCAACCAAATCGATTATCCCGTCTATTTCCAAATAATTGGTTACGGTTAACGCTTGGCCAGAATTAGTTTCATCCTGAGGGTCTACGGGGTCTGCTATGGTAAGTTTTCCTGCGGTTTGCTTTAATCCCAACAGGGCAATATCTCTATCTCCGGAAGTAATGTCGTGTCCTATTTCTACAATATTCCAATTAACCATTGTAACCCCATCTAAACTTAAAGAATTTGGCAAAACTTGATCAGCATTATTTCTCCAAGTTGCAGGCATATCCCAAGCACCATTTGCTACAGAAACATAAGGCACTGGTATTGTTTGTGCATCAACCAACTCCTTATCTTTATCTAAATATTTTAGTCGCAAAAAATACCTTACATCTGCTCTACCTTCAACTGTCGAGCCATAAAATGAATTAAAATCGTAATACGTCCTTAAGTCACCCCAAGGAATAGTCGTAACCTCATTGCTTGATGAGGCTTGAGGTAATACTTCTCCGTTAACATAATCTGTACCGCTAATATCAAATCGTTCAACTTCTTGATTCATAAGGTAACGCACTTGGTCTTGTGTAAGCCCTTGATCCCATATATACACTTCGTCAATCTCGCCTAAAAACGGATTGATAATATTGTTTTTATCTATATATACAGCACCTACGGAAAATCTATTAAAGTTAGGTGTTGGTGGTTCAACGTCCTGTTCCGATTTATCTAAAACACCATCGACATATAAAAAGATAGAACCACTTTTATACACAAAGGTTACTTGATGCCATTTTCCATCATTTAAAACCATTGTGGATGTAAACCTTGGTGTTACATCATCATCAAGCATCACTTCAATTTGATCAGAAGGGTTTAACCTTAATTGCAATTTGCTTCCTTTAGCCATAATTGTTCTGGTGTTGGCACTAGAAGCACTTTTAACCCATGCCGAAATTGTAAAGGCATCAATATTTAAATTAATTGCATATTCTCCTATCAAATAGCCATCTGCATCAATACTTACCGAGTGATTTCCAGAAAATTTAGACACTTTTGCGAACGTAAAATATTTTGTTCCATCAAAATCGTACCATGTTTGTAAATTCCCAGCACCATCGGACACTAAAGGAACAACATCAATAATATCTCCATTTGCAAAATTATCATTATCAGCTACAACAAGTGCATATTCTTCATCGGCTCCAAGAGTAAAACTACTAAATACCGCAGAAGGTATAGAAACAAACACGTTTTCTACATCGCCACCTGCATCTTCAATGGATTCAACAATTTTCCATTGTCTTAAAATTCTTGTCAAAGAGGTTGTTATTCCAGTGGCAACAGTTACTGTATTCGAGCCACTAGCTGTATACGCTGCATCATTACTACCCCAAACCAAGAAATCGCCATCTTTTTTAAATTCATTTGTATTAGCACTATTCGTAGCGAAAATTCCGTTTAAACCAATAGTTACTTCATTTGCTATATTTAATGTTTTTGATTGCTTTTGGTTTAAATCCGATATAGAATCTCTACCAATTCCAGCCACATGGTAATTATAGCCGGTGTTTGCAGAAATATCCCAAATGGAAGTATTAAATGAATTGATATAGTCTTTTTCAACCTGAGTTGAAGTTCCCAAAGTAATGCCGTATTTGATGGCTAAATAAGATTCTATTTTTTGTCTATCAGCATCCGCTACGCGCTCAGCAAATGTAAAAATCTCAGCCACACGACCATTTAAACTACCAACGACATCAAAATTTCTACCAATCCAATACTCTGTACCTAAAACAGTTGGCGGCCCCGGGTCTCCAACATTTGCATATGGAATATCATCAACAGATGTTGCTGTTAATACAGATGAATTATATAAAATTTCTTGCCCACCCAGTACTATATCGGAATCATTTCTTACATTAATAATTCCAGCATTAGAGTAAGATGTACCACTTTCTGCAACACCATTATAGCTTCCTCCTCCAGGTATATTTTGGTTATATGATAAGGTTTCATTAGGAAATGCAGATGAATAATCGCCAAATCCTACACCAGTTATATCTCCTGCATTACCTGAAGACACCCCAGAAAAAATAGTGTTTCTAGGAGACGCACTTGTCATAGTAGCATCAGGAATCATAACAATAAACATATCCTGACTATAAAAGCCATTTGTAGCATTATACATGTATTGCTCTATACCTGCACCATCATTTTCAAATTTAATCACCGGATTAAAATTGATATTCTCTGCTGCGGTATCCATATATGTTGGCTCTTTTCCTGGGTCTGTTGTGGCATCTTTCCCATTTGTTCCTAAATCTATCCAATCCGTTATATTAGATCCCGATTTAACTATCCCTCTAGTTGATTTTAACCAAAGTCGAAAATCCGCTGTAATACCTCCAGGTCCAGGAATATTAAAATTGAACATTTCGGCGCTAACATTAAATGTATAAGTAGTGTTATCAGTGTTTGAAATACTTATAGTTGAGGTAAGTGTTCCAGAACCCCCAACTGGTCCAATAAATGAAACCCTAAAAATGGCATAGTCTCCAGGATCAATGCTAGCTGTATATGGCAAAGGTGTTAGAGTTGGAGAGAACAGAAACCCATCTAATACAAAATCCGATAATGAAGATGTTATAGAAGAAATTTCAAGTGGACAACTTCCCGTATTAGTAATGAAAAAATTTCTAATCACAACAGCACCTTCTTCTACCACTCCAAAATACGTTCCATTTACATCCGATGTTGTAGTATCTCCGTGCATTACATCGGCAGGAGGGCTACCCCCAACTATAGACATAATAGGTGAGGAATTTACTTCTAAAAAAAAACTAAAATCTGGTTGATTTCTAATTTCTATAACAACCTCCGTAATCGCAGTTGTACAAGTTGGGCTTAGGTTTTCAACCTCAAAATAAAGATCGTGATCCCCTCTACAGCCGGCTGGTTTTATCCTATCCCTTGGATTATTTGGCGATATATCAAAATCGGTAGTATTGGTAATATCTATATCCTGAATTCTCAAATTACCACAATTGCCAGTTTCAATATTTGTAATTCTGAAATCCAAACTATTACCAGCATTAATCGTTATAGTAGAACCTTGGGTAACCACAGCTCCTCCTACGATTTCAACTTGAATTATCTGGGCGTTACCAACAAAATTTATTAGTAAAAACAAAATTAAATATAGGGCAGGTTTAATGCCAAATGAAGGTAGGTTTCTTTTCATATTTTTGGGGCTATAGTTTTATAAACTAAACATACAAAGCTAGTTATAATTCGTATGAAATGCAAAAAAACTTCGACAAAATACATTTTATTCGATTTTTTTCTTCTAAAAGAAAAACCTATTTATACACAAAATATTACTAACTTTATTGATTGTAATGAACTGTAATTTCACATTTTTCAACTGTTTTATAAAATGAAAAAAATCGCCATACTACTACTAGCAATCTTCCCCCTATTAAGCTCTGGACAAGCAAAAAAGCTATATAGACAAGCCTATAGAGCAACAGACGACAAACAGAAAATAGAGTTGCTTACCCAAGTAATTGCCTTAGAACCAAAGCATTTTGACGCCTATTTTTATAGAGGTATCGCCAAAAATAATTTGGGTGACTATTATGGCGCCATATTGGACTACACGAAAATAATTATTTATAAACCAGATGCCGATTCTTATTACAACAGAGGCAATTCAAAATACAATTTACAGGATTATTTAGGCGCAAAAAACGATTACGAAAATGCATTAAAACTCGATCCGCAATTTATTGATGCACAATACAATTTGGCAAATACCAAATACTACTTAGAAGATTATATTGGCGCTATTACAGATTTAAGTGAAATTATTGAAGTTGCACCTACGGAATATAAATTTTATACCCAACGCGCCAATGCGCTTTTAATGCTTGAAAAACACAAACTCGCCCTAAAGGATTTTTCGTTAGCTGTTTTAATCGCCCCAAACACAGAGACCTATTACAACCGAGGTGTAGCACATTTAAACATAAATTACTACAAACAAGCAAAAATAGATTTTGATAAATCCTTAGATTTTGACAAGAACAATGCGTCGTCTTATTTTTTTAGAGGGGCATCGCATTTACTTTTGGGAGAATATATTGAAGCGATTTCCGATTTTAAAACTACCCTAAAATACAACCCTTCTGATTACGAGGCTCTTTTGGGATTGGCTTTAACCTATTACAAAGTAAACGACTTAAAAAACGCGAAATTAAACCTTAAAAAGGCTGAAAACCTTTTGTATGTGGACACAGACAAACCCCTTACATTTGAATCCTTTGCCAATACATATTGGTATAAAAATCAGTTTTATTTCTTTAAGCAAAATTTTAACGAACTTAATGAAATTTGATATTAGCCTCTAAACTTCAAAGGCAAATGCACCAGTTTTTTAGTTTCGAAAAAATCCTCGGTATAATAATCACTTAAATTATAAACGGTTGCCGTTTTGTAGGTTTTAAGTTCTTCGGTTAAATCGCCTCCTTTTAAATATAAAATGCCATTTTTTAAATCGTTATTCTGCTGCTTTGCAATCTTGCCTTTTACCCAATGCACAAAGGTTGGCATTGCAGCAACGGCACGACTTATTATAAAATCGTAAGTATCGTTAATCGCTTCAACCCTGGAGTGCGTTGTTTTTACATTGGTTAATTCCAATCCTGCAACAACCTCATCGACTACTTTTAACTTTTTGGCGATGCTATCCACCAAATGAAAAGAGCATTCCGGAAATAAAATTGCCAACGGAATTCCAGGGAAACCACCACCTGTGCCCACATCTAAAAGCTTAGAGCCATCTTTAAACTGTATCAATTTAGCAATGGCCAAAGCGTGCAGTACATGGCGCAAATAAAGCTCATCGATATCTTTTCGAGATACCACATTAATCTTTAAATTCCAGTCTTTATAAAGCGATTCTAACCTTGAAAACTTTTCAATTTGGTCGTCGCTAAGGTTTGGGAAATATTTTAAAATCAGATCCATTTATGTTAAATTTTCAACAAAAATATACTTTTTATGTGCATATTTTTATAAAAAAACGTTATTACTTAAGTTGGTTTATACCTATCTTTGCCGCAGGTATGATCGAGAATTTTTATTATTAATCATATTAAAATTAATAGCATGACAAAACAAACCCTTTCTTTTTCAAGAAAAGACTCAACGAAATTTTTTAAAACGCTAAACAAACGTGTTAACGATTATTTTAAGGAGAACAACATAAAACGCACAGGAAACTGGAAATTATATTTAAAAGCAATTGTAATGTTTGCTTTATTGATTGTTCCCGTAGTTTTAATATTAACCATAGATTTACCTGGTTGGGTACAGATTATTTTAATGATGATAGTTGGCGTTGGTATGGCTGGTGTTGGCATGAACGTTATGCACGATGCCAATCACGGTTCTTTTTCTAGCAAAAAATGGGTTAACAAATTAATGGGAAGCAGTATTTATATTTTAGCCGGAAACGACTACAATTGGAAAGTACAGCACAACGTACTGCACCATACATATACCAATATACAAGGGCACGATGAAGATATTGATGCCGGACGAATCATCCGTTTTTCAAAACATGCGAAATGGTTTAGAATTCATAAATATCAAAAATATTACGCTTTCTTCTTATATGGATTGCTAACGGTAAATTGGGCCATTACTACCGATTTTATTCAAACTTATCAATATTTAAAAAGAAAATTGGCTTACGGTAAAATGCCACATCCGGCAACCCAATGGACAAAGCTCATTATTGGTAAAATAATTTATTACGCAATTTGGATCGTTTTACCCATATCGTTAGGCTTTGCATGGTGGCAAGTTTTAATTGGCTTTTTGGTTATGCATTACACGGCCGGAGTTATTTTAAGTGTTATTTTTCAATTGGCACACGTTATGCCCAATACAGAAATGCCTTTACCGGACGACGATGGCAACATGAAAAACACTTGGGCCATTCACCAACTATTTACAACATCTAATTTCTCACCTAAAAGTTGGTTGGTTGGATTTTATACCGGTGGATTAAACAGACAAGTCGAGCATCATTTATTTGCCAACATAAGTCATATTCACTACGGAAAAATAGCCAAAATTGTTAAAGAAACTGCTAAGGAATTTAGCTTACCGTACAACGAATACAATACGTTTTGGAAAGCCATAGCCGAACATTACAACCAATTAAAAGTACTGGGACAAAAACCCAATTTAGCCTAAATTTATACTTAACAATTATATGCAATTATTATCCGACAGAATTTTAAACATGGCTACGTCTGCAACCTTGGAAATGGCTGCAAAAGCAAGGGAATTAAGAGGTGAAGGAAAAGATATTATTGGCTTAAGCCTTGGTGAACCTGATTTTAACACACCCGATTATATTAAAGAGGCCGCCATACAAGCCATAAACGATAATTACAATTCGTATACCCCGGTTGACGGTTACGTTGAGCTTAAAGAGGCCATCATCACTAAATTTAAACGCGACAACAACCTTACGTATACCCTACCGCAAATTGTAGTATCTACAGGTGCAAAACAATGTTTGGCAAATGTAGCGGCGGTTATGCTAAATGCTGGCGACGAAGTTATTTTACCATGCCCGTATTGGGTAAGTTATGCTGATATTGTTAAGTTAAATGATGGTATTCCGGTGGAAGTTAAAACCACTATCAATACCGATTTTAAAATGACACCGGCACAACTTGAAGCGGCTATTACCCCAAAAACAAAAATGATTTGGTTTAGTTCGCCTTGTAACCCAAGCGGCTCTATTTACAGTAAAGACGAATTAAGGGCTTTAGCCGATGTGTTGGTTAAACACCCAAATATTTATGTGGTTTCAGATGAAATTTACGAACATATAAACTATGTTGGTGGCCATGCGAGTATGGCGCAGTTTGAAGATATGTACGACCGTACGATTACCGTAAACGGTGTTTCAAAAGCATTTGCGATGACGGGCTGGCGTATAGGTTATATTGGTGCGCCTCAAAAAATTGCGCGTGCCTGCAACAAAATGCAAGGGCAAATTACAAGCGGTACCAACTGTATTGCACAACGTGCCGTAATTACGGCTTTAAACGAACCGCCTTCGCGTGTGCAATTTATGATTGACGAGTTTAAAGTGCGTCGCGATTTAATATTAAATTTAATAAATGATATTGAAGGCTTTAAAACCAATACACCAGAAGGCGCATTTTATGTATTCCCAAATGTATCGTATTACTTCGGAAAAACACTTCGAGGCAAAACCATAAACAACGCTACCGATTTTTCATTGTATTTATTGGAAGAAGCACTTGTGGCAACCGTAACCGGTGAAGCATTTGGAAATCCTGATTGTATCCGTATTTCGTATGCAGCGTCGCAAGAGCAAATTATTGAGGCTATAAAACGTATTAAGGAAGTGGTTAGTTAAAACCTTTGCTTTAAGATAATTCAAAAAAAAGTCACTATAATTTAGTGACTTTTTTAGTTTATTAAATAATAAATAAAGGACAGGAATACCAGCATGAATATTGCAAATATGATTAACTGCTTTATTCTGGCTTGCTTATTTTTATTTCTAATTTTTTTCTCAATTTCTAGTAATTGTTGCGGAGTTGCTTCTGGAAACTCAGCCATTTCCAAATTACCATAGCTTCCCGCTAAAGAACCTTTCCTTTTCTTTTTTAAAAGATTTCTGTTATTCTTTAAAGAATTATTAGCTGCTGCCATAGACCCTTCTCCACCCATGATTTCTAAAATTTAAAAGTGAAACAATAATTAAAGACTGGTAAATATATTGCCACCGAACAAACCAATCGTATTAAATTATTTAACAACTAATGTACCGCAAAATTAAACCTTGGCATATTTAAAAGCGTCACAACTATTTTGAATGTTTTAAAAACAAAAAAGATTCACCTTAATCCAATTTCTCTTTTCTTTTATATTCATAAACCGATAGAAGACCGGCTATTATAAAAAGAATTGTGGCTTTAATATAGTCGTCAATAATGACTACTCGGTCTATATTAACAAGTAATATAACCACAACAACCGACGTAAATGCTACAAGTTTTTTCAAAGCATTAATTTTTTAGGTTAAGTATTTTTTTGATTCTTGTATGTATCAATATTTATACCAAAATTAACCCACCATAAAGAATGATGCATTTGGCCATTATACCGATAGGGGTAATAAAATCACTACAATAATAGTAATAATTATCTAATACATAAACGTAATCCTACAAAATAAATTGTTAAAAATTCAAAAAAAACTTACCTGTTTCGCCAAAAGAAAGGCGTAAATAAGATAAGCACCGTAAAGAGTTCCAAACGCCCAATAAGCATTAAAAAACTACACCACCATTTACCTATACTTGGTAAATTGGCAAAATTGTTTACAGGCCCGAAATCGCCTAAGGCGGGACCTACGTTCCCTAAACTTGAGGCTGCCAAACCAACGGAAGATTTAAAATCTATTTCCATCATCGAAAACCCTAAGGCACCAACTATAAACGATAACATATATAGAATAAAAAAAGCGAGTATATTAAAAACAATATCGCCAGAAATAGATTTTGTGTTGTAGCGCACCGGTATTATGGCATTTGGGTGTAATGTGCGCTTAAATTCCAAAAAACCGTTTTTTATCAATATCAAGTGCCGCACCACTTTTACCCCACCAGAGGTACTACCCGAGGATCCGCCCAAAAACATGAGCCCGAAAAAGAACACGACCAAAAACGGCGTCCACATGGTGAAATCTGCAGTAACAAACCCCGTAGTTGTTATCACCGATATAACCTGAAACAATCCGTGCCTAAAGGCACTTTCGGCTTCGCCCCAAACCATGGGATGCGCAATAGACGATGCCGATATATCTGCCCTGAAATATATAATAAGTGATGCAATAATCGTAAAAACAGCTATAAATTTAAAATAGAGTTTAAACTCTTCGTCGTTAATTATTTTCTGGACTTTTCCTTTAAATGCAAAATAGCTCAGCACAAAATTTGTACCGGCCAAAAACATAAAAACAATGATGATGTATTGAATAACAGGTTGATCGTTCCAATAAGCTACACTGGCGTTTTTAGTTGAAAACCCACCCGTGGACAAGGTACACAACGCATGATTAATGGCATCAAAAAAAGACATGCCCGCAACTTGTAATAATATGGTTTCGGCGGCGGTATATCCAAAATAAATAAGCCACAAACGTTTGGCGGTATCGGTAATTCTTGGGTGTAGTTTATCGGTACTGGGTCCTGGAGCTTCGGCAGCAAACAGCTGCATACCGCCAATTCCCAGTAGTGGTAAAATGGCAATGGCCAACACAATTATACCCATGCCACCAATCCAATGTGTTAAACTGCGCCAAAATAAAACGCCTTTGGGAACCGCTTCAATGTCGTTTAAAATACTGGCTCCCGTAGTTGTAAAACCAGACATCGTCTCGAAAAAAGCATTGGTAAAACTGGGAATACTTCCCGTAAAAATATAAGGCAATGTGCCTACAAGCGCCATAATAATCCAGCCAAAGGTTACTACAATATAACCTTCGCGTTTGTTCATTTCTTTTTTATGGTGCCTGGTAAAAAGCATACCCAACACACCGACAATCAATGTTAAAACACCGGCTAAAAACAGCTGCCATGTAACGCCGTCTTTATAAATTAAACTAATAAGCGCTGCCAGTAAAACAAAACCACCATTGAACAATAATAGGAGCCCGAAAAAATGAAAGATGATTTTGTAATTAAGTTTCATGTTTTAAAGGAATAACTTTTCAACGCCTTTTATAGATTTAAGCAAGCTGCAAACCACTACACGGTCGCCTTTTTGTATTTTAAAATCGCCTAGGGCAATTAAGCCCACGCCATCTCTAATAACTCCGGCTATAATGGCCGACCGTGGAAAGTCTATTTGTTTGATAACCTTATTACAAATTGCCGATGTTGCCTTAACTTCAAACTCCAACAATTCGGCATTCATGTTGTTCAATTTAGTCATGGCCACCACTTCGCCCTTGCGTATGTATCTAAAAATATTATTGGCCGCCAATAGTTTTTTGTTAATAAGGGTGTCGATGCCTATGGATTGGGACAACTCGAAATAATCCATATTTTCAACCAAGGCAATAGACTTTTTTACACCTTTTGATTTGGCGACCAAGCACGACATGATATTGGTTTCAGAATTATCGCCAACGGCAATAAAGGCATCCATATCGCTTAGGTTTTCTTCATCTAAAACATCAACATTTCTACCGTCACTATTAATCACCAATACATTGGGCAATGCATCTGCAATATCAAAAGCACGTTCTTTATTTTTTTCCAAAAGTTTAACTTTATACCCTTTTTCAGACAAATCCCTTGCCGATTTATATCCTATTTGGGTTCCTCCCAGAATCATCACATTTTTTATCTCGGTATTTTCTTTTCCGGTTAGTTTACACAGTTCTTCAGCGCCACCTTCAGAGGTTACAAACACCACGTTATCGCCTTCTTTAAATAAGGTGTCTCCGCGCGGAATGATAGTAAACTGGGTGCCTGCACGCTGAATGGCAATAGGCACAAAGTGGATTTCCGGAAATATTTTAGCCGCTTGTTTTACTTTTTTCCCAACAAAGGACGCTTCTTTAGACAAAGTTAAACCCGCCATGGTAAGTGCGCCTTCTTCAAACTCGTAATTATCGTTAAATGAAGATTGCTTCAGTGAAAGCTCAATTTCCGAAGCCGCCAAAGCTTCAGGGGAAATAAGTTCATCGATTCCAAATCGTATAAAGCCAACTTCATCTTTATGGTTTATAAATTCGGTATTGGAAATTCTGGCAATAGTACGTTTTGAGCCCAATTGTTTGGCCAAAACACAAATGGTAATATTTGTGGTTTCAGAGGCTGTTACACCAATTAACAGGTCGCTCGATTCAACTCGTGCTTCCTTTAAAATAGCAATTGATGTGGCATCGCCTTTAAGAACTTTTATATCTAAATGGGTATCGGCGTAGGCAAGACATTCTTTATTGGTGTCTATTAAGGTAATCTCTTGAGATTCGTAAGACAATAATTTTGCTAAATGAAATCCAACTTCACCAGCTCCAGCAATAATTATTTTCATTATTTATTTATCATAAAAAGTACTACAAATATACTATAAAATAAATATTGCTACCTCACTTATAGTCAATATAATATTTGCAAACCTATTGCATATTGACTTTGTAAAAGTTTATATTTTCCCAAGTTGTATTTATTTTAATAATTTTGACTGCGATAACCTACATAATTTATTTTGACTTTATCCGAATATATTAAAGTTAAAATAAATTATGTACGTTTGTCCAAAATTTACAGATTTGTCAAAAATAAAGCCATACAAAAACAGCGAATTAGGTAAAAAGGAACAGGTTACCAAAATGTTTGATACCATTTCTGGTGATTACGACGGGTTAAATCGTGTCATTTCTTTTGGAATTGATATTAAATGGCGCAAAAAAGTGGTTAAATTGGTCAAAGAAAAACAACCTGAAACCATATTGGATATTGCCACCGGAACCGGCGATTTAGCCATAAATCTTGCAGAAACCAATGCCACAAAAATTGTTGGTTTAGATATAAGCAGTGGCATGCTGGATATTGGTAAAGAAAAAATTAAAAAGAAAGGCTTAGAGCAAAAAATAGAAATGGTTTTGGGCGATTCTGAAAACATGCCTTTTAAAGACAATACCTTTGATGCCATTACCGTTGCCTTTGGTGTACGTAATTTTGAAACCTTGGAAAATGGGTTAAAGGAAATACTGCGCGTATTAAAACCCAATGGTATTTTTGTGATTTTAGAAACTTCAATGCCCGATAAGACACCCTACAAACAAGGCTATAATTTTTATACCAAAAATATTTTACCGCTAATTGGTAGAGTTTTTTCTAAAGATAGAAGCGCCTATAAATACTTGTGCGAATCGGCATCGGTTTTTCCTTATGGTGAAGCTTTAAACAATATTTTACGGGAAATTGGGTTTATTAATGTTGAAGATTTCCCGCAAACCTTTGGGGTAGCGACAATCTATACAGCATCAAAACAATAAAAATGAAACACCTTTTTCTGTTATTAGCATTCCTTTTAGTAGCTCAAACTTCTAATGCACAGCTGTTTAAAAAAGAAAAGGTGACTTATGATGCTAATCAAGGAAGAGGTTCAACAGATAACAATTTATTGCGTTGGGGCTATTTTTTAGGCATCAACAATTACGATTTTAATTTTGATTACAACGAAGATTTACGTGATATCTATGTAAAAAGAAGCCCAGGTTTTAGTGTGGGTTTAATAGGAAACTTACGTATAAACAAGTTTATCGATTTACGATTGGAACCCGGTTTATTAATTACAACCCGAGAGCTGTATTACAGTCAAACCTATTTTGAAGGTGTTCCAGATTTGAATAACTCCGATTTAACGAGAGAAGTAAAATCCACATACATCCATATTCCGTTATTGGTAAAATTTTCAACCAAGCGCATTAATAATTTTAAACCGTTTATTGTTGGCGGGTTTTCAACGGCTTTAAATCTTTCGAGTAACGAAACCAACCCGAACGACAATAGCAACGGGCAATTTAGAACCAAGAAAAACATGCTGTTTTACGAACTTGGTTTTGGCATCGATTTGTATTTGTACAATTTTAAATTCACCCCTTCCATTCGTGGGCTTTTTGCCATAAACGATGAGCTTATTAGGGATTCTGACCCCAATAGCCCATGGACCGGTAATATTGCCAGCATGAAAACACGTGGGGTTTTTATTAATTTTACGTTTCAATAAAATCAGTTTTCCCCTCTTCTAAATTCACTCAATAAAATAGCGGTTGCGGTGGCAACGTTTAAGCTTTCGGTAGCTTGTAAATCGCCAAATCTTGGGATAGAAATTTTTTCGGTTATTATTGCCTCAACTTCTTTTGAAACACCGTTGGCTTCATTGCCCATAACAAGAATTGCGGAATCTGGCAATTGCTTAGTGTAAACGCTTTCGCCTTCCATAAAAGCACCAAAAACAGGTAAATTTGTTTCGTTTAAAAACGCAGCCAAATCCACATAATTTATATTTACCCTGCTTATTGAACCCATGGTGGCCTGTATCACTTTGGGATTAAAACAATCAACCGTTTCGTTGCTACAAACCAAATCGGTAATGCCAAACCAATCGCAAAGTCTTATAATAGTACCCAAATTTCCGGGGTCCCTTATAGCGTCAAGTGCCACAATTAATCCGTTTGTATTTATAGGTTTTGGTGTTGGTATTTTAAAAACGGCCAGGGCTTTATTGGGCGTGGTTAAAAAACTAATACGCTTTAATTCCGTTTCGGTAATTAAAACTTCGCCTTTGGCATCAATATTGAAGGTTTCAGTCGTAAATAAGGCGTAAAGCCCGAATTCAGACTGCAATAGTTCTTGGATTGTTTTTATACCCTCAACAACAAAAAAACCATGTTGCAATCTATATTTTTTTTGCTTTAAACGCGTTATTAATTTTATCTGGTTTTTTGAGAGCATATCAATCATTAGTTTTATAAACCTATTTCTCGTTTTTCAATGGGCAAAAAAACGCTTAAATAAGCTGGATTCATTTTAATTTTATAAAGAAATGAAAAATATTATTAAGGTTACATCTCACTTAAATTATTTAGGTGTTTTTCTAAGGAAATAATGTATTTTTGAGCTTACAATAAGCATTTATTAATTCTTTTAATCGAAACAAACTTTTAAACTATAATTTAAATTAAATATAATTTCGTTTGCAACAACAATTCTTAAAAATACTACTATTATTTTTTCTTGCAGGATATATCACCTCTTGTAATACGGTTAAAAGAGTTGCAGATGACGAGCACCTACTTGTAGAAAACACCGTTTACGTAAACGACAAAAAAAACAATACCGAAACAATAACCAATTTACTGCACCAAAAACCAAACAGCAGGCTTCCGTTAATTGGTAATTTAAGACTGAACATTTACAATCTAGCACGCCCAAACCGAGATTCTATTTTTGAAGCTTGGTTAGATAAAAAACCAAAAAGAAGAGAGCGTTTAAAAAAAGCATACTCACAAAAACAAGTTGACAAAATTAAAGCCTCGGCTTTAGGATTTAATAATTGGCTAAAAAACACAGGAGAGCCACCGGTAATTGTCAACGAGGAAAAAACCCTAAAAAGCACAAAGCGATTAGAGTCTTATTATAAGTTTAACGGTTGGAGCAATGTGGAAGTAGATTACGAAATAAGCAAAAAAGACAACCAGCGCGCAAGTATTGATTATTTTGTTAAACACGGCAAACCCTATATTATTGATTCCATTACAAAAAACATTAAATCGCCTATTATAGATTCGTTGTACAAACATGGTAAGCAACGCGCTATATTAAAACAAAACAACCAATTGGTGTATGCTAATTTAGGGCTTGAGCGCAACCGTATTGCCACCCAAATGCGCAATTCTGGTGTGTTTCATTTCAATCAAGATTATATTATGTTTAATGTTGATACGATTAATACCAATAAAAAAGCCAACATCGATGTTATCATTCAAAATCGAGCCATTAGAACACAAGATACCGTTATACGCAGGCCTTTTAAGGTTTATAAAATAAAAGACGTTAATATTTTTACCGACTACACGTTTGAAAACAGAAACGAACCATTTCAGGATTCCATATCCTATAATAGTTACAAACTATACAGTTTCAACAAAATGCGGTACCGGCCAAAAGCATTAACAGATGCTGTATTTATTAATCCGGGAACTATTTTTAAAGATTTGGACCGCACCCGCTCGTACAGGCACATTAGCGAATTGCGCACCTTTAAATATCCGGATATAAATTATATTGAAAACCTCGACTCTACCCTAACCGCAAACATTCATTTAACGCCTTTAAAAAAATTCGGTTTGGGCTTTAGCGCCGAAGTTTCTAAAAGCAACATTCAAGCCATCGGGTTTTCGTTAAACCCTAGTTTGCTTATAAGAAATATTTTTAGAGGTGCGGAAACTTTTGAAATTTCGGCCATTGGTGCCATTGGTGCCTCAGATGATGCAAGCAACAATAGCAAACAGTTTTTTGACATTAATGAAATTGGTGTCGATTTAAAACTGACTATTCCACGGTTATTTTCACCGTTTTATACCGAAAATATCATCCCGAAATACATGTTGCCAAAAACCAGGATTAGTTTATCGGCAACCAGTCAAACCAACATAGGTTTAGACAAACAAACCTTTACGGGAACATTTAATTACAAATGGAATCCTACCAGTATCGGCACCAACAGGCTCGATTTATTTAATGTGCAGTATGTTAGAAACCTCAATGTTGGGAATTATTTTGGCATCTATCAAAACGCGTATAGAACTTTAGAAAATATCGCTTTAGACTCGTATAATACCCCACCCGAATTTATCACTTTAGACGATAACGGTAACGAAATTTTAATTCAGGAAAGCGCCGATGATTTTATCGATTTGGTTATTAACGACAACAGTTTTGAAACCAGTAATCCAACCGATTACAAAACCGTAAACAGTATTGACGAACGCAAAAAGCGACTCACCGAAAACAACCTGATTTTTTCATCGAGTTTTAGTTTTATACAAGATAAACGCCAAAACCTATTTGACGAAGATTTTTCAATTTTCCGTTTTAAGGTAGAAGCCGCAGGAAATTTACTTGCCAACGCTTCAAAGCTTTTGGGACTAAATAAAAATGCCAACAATCGCTATGAGCTTTTTAACGTGGCCTATTCGCAATACATTAAAACGGAATTTGACTATGTTAAACACTGGGATTTAGGCAGAAAAAACGTGTTGGCATTGCGCGGTTTTTTTGGTATTGCCATACCTTACGGCAACTCGTCCAGCATTCCTTTTTCCAAAAGTTTCTTTGCCGGTGGTGCCAACGATAATCGGGCTTGGACCGCTTATGGCTTAGGTCCGGGAAGCTCCGAAACCTCAGACGAGTTTAACGAGGCCAACCTAAAACTGGCTTTTAGTGTAGAGCAGCGTTTTAATATATTCGAAAAATTAAACGGGGCTGTTTTTATTGATACGGGAAACATTTGGAATGCCCTCGACGATGTAAATGACGACAACGCAACCTTTACCGGTTTCAGTTCCCTAAAGGATATCGCCATTGGTTCTGGTTTTGGTTTTCGTTACGACTTTAGTTTTTTTGTGTTCCGTTTCGATATCGGCTTTAAAACTTACGACCCTTCTTACAGAGCCCAAAACCGTTGGTTTAACGATTACAACTTTGCCAATGCCGTGTATAATATTGGTATCAACTATCCGTTTTAATTCTCAAAATCACGCCCCAAAATCCTGTGTTAAAGTTGCGAATCAAACTGTTGTTCTCGCTAAAGCGGAAACCAGATTCATCAAATAAACTATAACGTTTTAGTGTTATAATAGCCGTTTAACTCATCAAAAACAAAGCAAATTATTTAAAAATTGATTACTTTTGAAAATACTAATTATTAATCAATTAAATAAAAAAATATGGGACACAATATAAAACCAGGTGTTGCAACAGGCTTAGAAGTACAAGCTATTTTTAACCACGCAAAAGCTAATAATTATGCACTTCCTGCTGTTAACGTTATTGGTTCGGATACTATAAATGGTGTTTTGGAAACTGCTAGGGACTTAAACGCTCCGGTAATCATTCAATTTTCAAATGGTGGCGCACAATTTAATGCAGGCAAAGGACTAAGTAACGATGGGCAAAAAGCGGCCATCGCCGGTGCCGTTGCCGGTGCAAAACATGTACATACATTGGCAGAGGCTTATGGTGTTCCTGTAATTTTACATACCGATCACTGTGCAAAAAAACTATTGCCTTGGATTGATGGTTTATTGGATGCCAGCGAGGTACATTTTAAGGAAACCGGGAAATCATTGTTCAGTTCGCACATGATCGACCTTTCCGAAGAACCTTTAGAAGAAAACATTGAAATTTGTAAAACCTATTTAAAGCGCATGTCTAAAATGGGCATGACCTTGGAAATTGAATTAGGTATTACAGGTGGTGAAGAAGACGGTGTAGACAACACCGATGTAGACGATTCTAAACTATACACACAGCCCGAAGAAGTGGCTTACGCTTACGAGGAGTTGAGCAAAGTAAGCGACCAGTTTACCATTGCTGCGGCATTTGGTAACGTACACGGGGTTTACAAACCAGGAAACGTTAAGCTAACACCAAAAATATTAAAGAATTCGCAAGAATATGTTTCTAAAAAATACGGTGTAGAGCATAATCATATCGATTTTGTCTTCCACGGTGGCTCAGGTTCAACGGTTGAGGAAATTCGCGAAGGCATCAGCTACGGTGTTATAAAAATGAATATCGATACCGATTTACAATACGCATTTATGAGTGGCATCCGCGACTATATGGGCGAAAAATCCGAGTATTTAAAATCGCAAATAGGCAATCCCGATGGCGACGATGTACCAAACAAAAAATATTACGACCCAAGAGTTTGGCTGCGCGAAGGCGAAAAAACATTTGTAGCACGTTTAAAAAAGGCATTCGAAGATTTAAATAACGTAAACACCTTATAACCCAGGTCAATTGTTACATAACACACAAAAGGTCTTGTATTGCTACAAGATCTTTTTTTATTTATATCACACAAAAACATTATATTACAAACCTATTATTGGAATTTAGTTAATAAAATTACCATGGCGTTACCACAAAATTAAAATAAAGGTTTAATTTTGTGGTCGGGCTTTCGGCAGTCGCTTCCCAATAAAAATTGGGAGAGCTTCAACAAATGCCTCAATCCCTAACGCAGTTTGCAAATACATCAAAATTTGCAATCATAAATCTAAAATCGTAAGTCATTATGTCTTGGTTTAAAAGAAAAGATAAAGGAATACATACCAGCACTCAAGAAAAAAAAGACACCCCAAAAGGACTTTGGTACAAATCGCCAACGGGCAAAATTGTCGATACCAAAGAGTTAGAACAGAATTTTTACGTAAGTCCAGAAGATGGTTACCATGTTAGAATTGGCAGTAAAGAATACTTCGAAATTCTTTTCGACGACAATAAGTTTAAAGAATTAGATGCCAATTTAGAATCTAAAGACCCCCTTAAATTCGTCGACACCAAAAAATACCCCGACCGTTTAAAAGCAGCACAGAATAAAACCAAATTAAAGGATGCCGTACGAAGTGCGGTAGGTAAATCAAAAGGAAAAGATTTAGTGGTTTCCTGTATGGATTTTGCTTTTATTGGAGGCTCAATGGGTAGCGTTGTTGGCGAAAAAATTGCACGTGCAGCAGACTATGCCTTAAAAAACAAACTGCCTTTTATGATAATTTCTAAATCTGGAGGCGCACGTATGATGGAAGCTGCTTTATCATTAATGCAGTTGGCAAAAACATCGGTAAAACTGGCCCAATTAGCCGATGCCGGCATACCCTATATTTCGCTTTGTACCGACCCCACAACGGGAGGCACAACAGCCTCATTTGCCATGTTGGGCGATATCAACATTGCCGAACCCGGTGCTTTAATAGGTTTTGCAGGACCGCGTATTGTAAGAGACACCACAGGAAAAGAATTGCCTGAAGGTTTCCAAACCTCCGAATTTTTATTGGAACACGGATTTTTAGATTTTATTACCCACAGAAAAGAACTTAAAAACAAGGTTAATCAATATATCGATTTGATTACCAATCAACCTTTAAGAGCTTAGAAAAAAGCACTTATTGTAAGGTTCTTATAAACGACGCAAATAAAAAATCCCAGATTACATATGTAATCTGGGATTTTTTTTGGTGTAATTTATTACTTTATGAAAATTAACTTGTTTATAATTTTTATATTCAAAAAGTAATCTTTAGCTTACTTTTTTAAATGCGTAAATATGTTAAAAAAATCAATTTTAATTGAAAACAAAAGTAGTGTAACAACGAAAAACCTTCAATTGGTTATTAAAAATGATTTACGAGAATCAAGTATTCCTATTGAAGATATTGGCTTTGTCGTTATTGATAACCCAGAGATTTATATAAGCATAACGGCTTTAAATCTATTAGTAGAAAACAATAGTGCTGTTATTATTTGTGGTAAAACTCATTTACCGAACGGGCTGTTTTTAAACCTAAACAGCCACCATATACAACAAGAATTATTTAAATATCAAATACAAGCCAGTGTGCCTTTAAAGAAAAAACTATGGCAACAAACTATAGTTGAAAAAATTAAAAACCAAGGTCTGCTACTAGAAAAAATAACACAAAACAAAAACAAACTTGAATTTTTAGCAAGTAAAGTTTTAAGTGGTGACACTAGCAATATGGAAGGCGTTGCAGCCAACTTTTATTGGAAATCATTTTTTAAGACTGATTTTAAACGCGAGCGTTTTGGCAATTACCCCAACAACTTTTTAAATTATGGTTATGCCATTTTAAGAGCCGCAACAGCTAGGGCACTGTCTGGAAGCGGTTTGTTAAACACATTGGGTATTCATCATAAAAGCAAATACAACGCCTTTGCTTTAGCAGACGATATTATGGAGCCTTTTAGACCCATTGTCGATGAAGCCGTTTATACCATCATGCAGCATTATGACGAGCAAGAACTTAATACCGAAATAAAATCTGTTCTCCTTCAAATACTAACGCGCACTGTTTATTTTAAAGATGAAAAAAGCCCATTAATGGTTGCGCTACAAAAAACAACTAGCTCACTGCAACAATGTTTTACTGGAGAAAGAAAAAAAATTAAGTATCCTAAACTATGGAATTAAACGGTTATAGAATTATGTGGCTATTTGTTTTTTTTGATTTACCCACCGATACGGCAAAAGACCGTAAAAATGCAGCAGGTTTTAGAAAAAACTTGCTCAAAGATGGTTTTAATATGATGCAATACTCGGTGTATATGCGCCACTGTGCCAGTAGCGAAAGTGCCGATGCACACGAAAAACGCATTAAACGTCTGTTGCCCCCGTTAGGAAAAGTGAGTATATTAAGAATAACCGATAAACAGTTTGGAAATATCATGAACTTTTGGGGGCGAACCGAAGCTCCCAAAGAACCGCCACCAACGCAATTGGAACTGTTTTAATTTTTAAAAAATTTCAGTAAATTTGATTTGGCTGTCTGAGGATGGCCCTCACTTAAAAGGGTGCTCTGTATAATTTATATATCTCCCTTTTTCCTTTCTCTAAAGTTTTAAAACAAAAAAAAACGCTTCAATCTTGCCTTATCACCGCAAAAAAGAAGCATTTTTTTAAACGATAATTACCTTTAATTTATTGGATGCCAGAAGACAACAAGCCAACTAATATCGTGTTTTCTAATCTTTAATCAAACCACAACGGCGGCTCATATACTGGCGTTATTGGCGTTAATATCGTGTTTTCTAATCTTTAATCAAACCACAACAACTATAATTTCAATAAAAAATACTTTGTTAATATCGTGTTTTCTAATCTTTAATCAAACCACAACAGCGTTACCGTTTTTTTGGAATTCGAGCCGAATATCGTGTTTTCTAATCTTTAATCAAACCACAACAGATGTTAAAGGTGGTGCGGCTGAACTAAAATATCGTGTTTTCTAATCTTTAATCAAACCACAACGAGCGAGAAACTCAAAAAGAGGAAACCAAAATATCGTGTTTTCTAATCTTTAATCAAACCACAACATGTGATTGCGTTTCAAACCCACGGCATATAATATCGTGTTTTCTAATCTTTAATCAAACCACAACAACGACGGGATGATGTTACGTAAAGCGTTAAATATCGTGTTTTCTAATCTTTAATCAAACCACAACAAGCAAACCTTTCAAAACAATCATTTAGCTAATATCGTGTTTTCTAATCTTTAATCAAACCACAACAAAGCAATCGGTGTTATCGGTGGTGGGTTTAATATCGTGTTTTCTAATCTTTAATCAAACCACAACACTTTTTGTTGCATGGTGGTTTTTGGTTTAATATCGTGTTTTCTAATCTTTAATCAAACCACAACACAACGGCTATGCTGAAGTTAGGTGGCTAAAATATCGTGTTTTCTAATCTTTAATCAAACCACAACAAATAAACCTGGTATGTTATCAAACTCAATAATATCGTGTTTTCTAATCTTTAATCAAACCACAACATAGATACTGAAACTTCAAAAACACCTGATAATATCGTGTTTTCTAATCTTTAATCAAACCACAACGAGTAATTAGTGACGCTTCAAAACTTAATCAATATCGTGTTTTCTAATCTTTAATCAAACCACAACGAGGTAGGTATCCGTAACAATATGATAATGAATATCGTGTTTTCTAATCTTTAATCAAACCACAACAGCAAAGACCAAAACATCTTTAACCTATACAATATCGTGTTTTCTAATCTTTAATCAAACCACAACACCAATTTGTAGGTATATTTTTTTAGGTAAATATCGTGTTTTCTAATCTTTAATCAAACCACAACAGAAGTCGCGGATGCCCATAATAATTTATAATATCGTGTTTTCTAATCTTTAATCAAACCACAACGAGATACGCCATAGATAGGATGTATATTTAATATCGTGTTTTCTAATCTTTAATCAAACCACAACTTACGAATAATAGCACCGTTTAAAGCGTCAAATATCGTGTTTTCTAATCTTTAATCAAACCACAACTGCTGTGTGTTCGCAGTGTGACCAATAGCAAATATCGTGTTTTCTAATCTTTAATCAAACCACAACATGCAAACACAAAACCCAAACAGTTTGGAAAATATCGTGTTTTCTAATCTTTAATCAAACCACAACTTCGAATTATAGCACCGTTTAAAGCGTCAATATCGTGTTTTCTAATCTTTAATCAAACCACAACCGGCAATTGAAGTGCTTAATTTACATGGCTAATATCGTGTTTTCTAATCTTTAATCAAACCACAACGCAAACACTTTATTAATAGGTGTAGTACCAATATCGTGTTTTCTAATCTTTAATCAAACCACAACATTATGGATAATATAAGTATCTGTTTTGGAATATCGTGTTTTCTAATCTTTAATCAAACCACAACAACGAGGCCGTAAGGGAACTCAGAAAGAAAATATCGTGTTTTCTAATCTTTAATCAAACCACAACTAATGAACGCGGAACTCTACTCGACAGCCGAATATCGTGTTTTCTAATCTTTAATCAAACCACAACACATCACGAAGTGCGGTGCTTGAAGCGGTAAATATCGTGTTTTCTAATCTTTAATCAAACCACAACAAAATCTCGCTTCGCTCAATTTTGTTGTGGTTTTTTCAGATGTTTAAGATTATTCTTATGTCAAAGAACTTTTTTTGAATTACTATTATAATTTTTTTATGTTCCCTGAAACAGAAACTTTTACTTTTATAGGATTAAATGTTAACCAACCCGTTTTACCTTCTCCAAAACTTTGAACTCTTTTGAAAACTTTGGAATTAGTATCTTTTATCTGGGTGGAATCACTATTTAATCTAAATTCATAAAAACCAGATGATAATGTTTGAACTTTGAACAAATGCTCTTTTAATAATTTATAATCTAAATTTTCCCAATCAATTTCATCTTCATTTAATCCTAACAGAAACATATCATTAATTTGCATGGTGGTAACTATTTCTTTTCCATCTGCTGGTAATTGATAAACTGGAAAACCTTTTCGCTTTCGTTCTACAACTGTCCAAAACGTTACAACGTCTTCTTTTAAATTGTCTTTTTCATCTTTATAAATTAATACATGGTGGTTATTTCTTGGGTTTACCCATTGGTTTACATCATCTTTTAGTTTTTCGGCCCCACCTATATTCTCTCGCATTCTTATCTTTAAAACAGGAACTGGTTTGCCGTTTTTATTTGGAAGGAATATTTGAGGTTGTTTTGTTCCATTTTCATCAATAACAAAAAATGTTTCTGGTGGTATTTTACCTTTTACAAAACCCCCAAGAAAATGAATACGTTTGAAAATTATTTGTTTAATGGTTTGATCTACAACTTTATCTAATTGTTTTTCTGTTGTCAGATTATCAATTGGTTTTCTAACATGAAATGCTTCTTCTCTATGTGGTGATTGTCTTTTGCCAAAAACAGTCTCTTTATGCAATTGCCCACGAGCTGCAACACCACTATTTTTATGCGTGACACCATTTTTCTTGGTAGTATGTGTTCTAACCGTTAGAATAGATTTTGTTTTTTTATGCGAAACCAATATTTGCTCAACTGCTTTTTCAGCATCTTCTCTAAAAGTTTTCCATGGTTTAGTGAAATTATCAAGATCGTAACTTCTATCATACCTATTCCATTTACTCAATTCTTGCAAATGACTCCTGGTAGCACATGCCATGACCAAAGCATCAATGGCATGATGGCGATGGTCTTCTCTTGTTTTTGCATCATCTTCTTTATTTAAAACAGTATTAAGCCCCCAATGATGGCGCAAATTTGAAGTCATTTGCCCTGGTGCCACCATCACATTATCACATATTTTTGATAAATAATTTTTAGCTTCTTTACTTATGTAACGTGTATCATTTAGTTGTCTGGTAATAAAATCTGAATCATGTTTTTGCCTCACAAATTGTTTAAACTTAATATAGGCATTTGGATAATTGGTCTTGTTTTTAAAACAGCTTAACGCTTGTAGTTTGATGTCGTTCCATTTTTGTTCGCCTTGTTTGCTATAAAACTCATAAGGTGTTAAATCTCCTTTAGCTCTGTTTTCATTAGCAAAACATAAAGTTTTGTTCATAAAGCTATCGTTTAACGAACGACTCCATGGATAAATATGCTCAATCTGAACTTCGCCACTAAATAATTGGTTTACCTCAATGAGCTTCCCTGTATACGGACAAGTTCTGTTACATTCTTCCCATAGTTTATATTTTAAAATATTAACATGAGTTGGGCGTTGACCAATATAATCTAACTCAGCCTTTATTCTATCGTTTTGCTTTTCTAAAAACTGCTGTTTTCTTCGTGTTTCATATCTATTTTTTTTAGATGATTTTAAATCGCGAGCAAGCTCTACTTTTATTTCATCTAGTTTTCCATAGTCATCAATAATCTCATTTACTAATTTCCTGATTTCAAAAAGTGCCGTAATCACTACTGGGTTTTTAACACTTTGTATTTCTTTATCTGCATTAGGATTTACTGGAAGCCTATCTAAAATTTTATTAGTTTCTATATTACTACTATGGTGATAAAGTTTAGCCAATTCCTTTTCTGTTAATTGGCACTCCTTTTTTAACATATTTTTTAAAGGCTCTATATAACCGCCTTTAAGATTGGAACGAACGATTTCTGGAACATTGTCTAATATAAATTGGTCGTACAATTCCCATTTATCTCCTAAAGCATTTTTAACACCTCCCAATCCAACTGCTACATCGTAGGCAAAACCCAATTTTAAGAATGGAAGGATGTTATTGATAGCTTTTCTACTTAAATTGGCATAACCATCCTTTAAATTGAATTTTGATATTTTCTCTGCTTTATCTTCAGTGAAATTCCATTTATCAATAGCATATTGTTTTAGTTTGTCTCTATCGTCAAAACTGTAAAGCACATGCCAAATATCTTCTTGTTCTTTTTCTAAAAATTCAAACCATTGTTTCCCAAAAAACTTTTTGTTTGAAAGGTTACTTATGGAATGGCTTCCGTATATTTTGTCATCGTCTTTATAATTGAATTGGTAGTGACCATCTAACTTCCCAATAGTTTTTCTTATCTCTTTGAAATTTACTTTTTCTTTTGAAAACAAAAGCGAAACAATCCTTTCTCGGTCGTCGTCAGAAATTTTTACTTGCTCGCCAGCCAAATCACATTTTAAGGTGTTGAGCCACTCGTAAATACGCCGTTTCTCATTAGGTATGGCACTAATTTGGCATTTTGTTTTATTGGGTTCAAAAGTACAATGACCAATCAAATGCTTTTGAGAACGTAATGGTCGCTGGTGAAACAACACGCCATCTTCTGAATAACCATCCGTTTTCCGACCTCCTAAAATGGTTTTTAATTGGTAAGTAAGCGTATTGTGAAATTGTTTTTGCTGTTCCCAAATGGCCTCAAACTCATCAATATACATCTGTCGTGTTGTATACCTATTCCTAATGCGCTCTCTATCGCCAGAATATGGCTCGTTATCTTTTGGATAAATGTTATGAAGGTACGTACCAAGCGTTTGGTTGTTTTTAATATTATCAGCCGTTTCAGCTATACCTATCTTACCAGACTTTGCATCGCCTTTAAAAATCACGCTTTTTTCATTGTTTTCTGCGCCAGCACTTCTGCTGTTGCTTTGAAATCCACGACGCTGAATTATATGATAAAAGATTCTTCCCAACTCTTCTAAATTCACTTTTTCTGCGAGAGCTTTTGCCCTTAATTTATAAGGATTTAATTTTAGCCACTCTTGAAGATTTTTATCCTCATAAATTTCTTTTTGATTCCAAATTTTGACTAAAGAATAATCAATTGGACACATATTGTTCTTCGCAAGTTCTCTTAACAGATAGCGTTTACGTAAACGACGCCTAAAAAATTGCCGGCGTGTACCTCTATTATCAGTCCTACTTGCATTTTTTGAAGCTTCTCTACCTTCGCCTTCCCCCAAATTCACAACACCTTCCGGAAATATTCGACTTCCCATTCCCAAAATATCTTGTTTTTCATCATCGACAATCGCCCAACCAATCGAGTTCGTCCCCAAATCCAATCCTAATATTTTACTCATTTTTCAACAATTTTAAAAAAACTAAAACTACAAAAAAACGAAAGAAAATACTACGATTTCATCTTTGTAAAAAAGAAATCTTTTTATTACATTTGTTTTAGATTAAAATTTCTAATCTTTAATCTTATCACAATAAGGCTATATGCCGTAGATGAAAATCTTGAGTCCTGCTTCGGTGGGACTTTTTTATTTTTTGATATAATTAGCAACTACAAAACAATGCACCTACCTTTCATAAAAAACGAAAAGTTATTAAAAAGAGTTTTGTTAAAAGGATACTTCGACTGCGCTCAGCATAAGCGATTCACGCACTTTTCGTAAAAAAACGAAAAGTGGTTCTCTGAGATACTTCGACTGCGCTCAGTATAAGCGATTCACGCACTTTTCGCGAAAAAACGAAAAGTGGTTCTTCTAAAAAGAGTTCAATTAACGGGATACTTCGACTGCGCTCAGTATAAGCGATTCACGCACTTTTCGTAAAAAAACGAAAAGTGGTTCTCTGCTTACATATTGCGTCTGTACTGCCCACCCACTTCAAATAGGGCTGAAGTAATTTCACCTAAAGAGCACACTTTACAAACATCCATTAAAGCTTCAAAAATATTTTCATTATTTATGGCCTTGTTTTGAAGGTCTTTTAATAACG
Organism: Hwangdonia seohaensis; assembly: GCF_031932625.1. Classification (NCBI taxonomy): domain Bacteria; kingdom Pseudomonadati; phylum Bacteroidota; class Flavobacteriia; order Flavobacteriales; family Flavobacteriaceae; genus Hwangdonia; species Hwangdonia seohaensis. Next base: position 155,209 of record NZ_JAVSCK010000003.1, on the reverse strand, counting down.
CTTTTGTATCATTGGCCTTATGTAAATTCTCTAAGGTTTTAATTTGAAATTGCTTTTCATCTTCAGTGGCACGAATCACTTCTTTGGGAATAATGGTTGGTGATCCTTTTGAACTTAAAAACGTATTTACCCCAATAATCGGAAAATCGCCATTGTGCTTCAAGGTTTCATAATACAAGCTCTCTTCCTGTATTTTACTGCGTTGGTACATGGTTTCCATAGCTCCTAAAACGCCACCGCGTTCCGTAATTCTATCAAATTCCAAAAGCACTGCTTCTTCAACCAAATCGGTTAATTCTTCAATAATAAAAGAGCCTTGTATGGGGTTTTCGTTTTTAGCCAGTCCTAATTCTTTATTAATAATCAACTGAATGGCCATAGCACGACGAACCGATTCTTCGGTTGGTGTGGTTATCGCCTCATCGTAGGCATTGGTATGCAACGAATTACAGTTGTCGTAAATCGCATAAAGCGCTTGAAGTGTGGTACGGATATCGTTAAAATCAATTTCCTGGGCGTGCAAACTTCGTCCGGAGGTTTGAATGTGGTATTTTAACATTTGTGCCCTGGCATTGGCGCCATATTTATGCTTCATGGCTTTGGCCCAAATTTTACGGGCAACACGACCAATTACCGCGTATTCTGGGTCGATACCGTTTGAAAAGAAAAACGATAGGTTCGGACCAAACTTATTGATGTCCATGCCTCGGCTTAAATAATATTCCACGTAAGTGAATCCGTTGGATAAGGTTAATGCCAATTGGGTAATGGGGTTTGCACCCGCTTCGGCAATATGGTACCCGGAAATGGAGACCGAATAAAAATTACGCACGTTATTCTCAATAAAATATTCTTGTACATCACCCATTAATCGCAGCGCGAATTCCGTAGAAAAAATACAGGTGTTTTGTGCTTGGTCTTCTTTTAAAATATCGGCTTGAACGGTACCGCGAACTTGAGCAATCGTGTTCTTTTTAATTTCTGCATAAACATCTGCTGCTAACACTTGATCTCCGGTAACACCCAAAAGCATTAAACCTAAACCATTGTTTCCTTCGGGTAATTGGCCATTGTATTTAGGTCTTTCTTTGCCTTTATAAATCTTAGCTATTTTAGCTTCAACCTCGGTTTCCAAACCATGCTCTTTAATATAAAGTTCACATTGTTGATCGATGGCAGCATTCATAAAAAAGCCCAACAACATAGGTGCGGGACCATTAATGGTCATACTTACGGATGTCATCACATGTGCTAAATCAAAACCAGAATAGAGTTTTTTAGCATCGTCTAAACAGCAAATAGAAACGCCCGCATTTCCAATTTTACCATAAATATCCGGACGCAAATCCGGGTCGTTGCCATAAAGCGTTACACTATCAAAAGCGGTGGACAAACGTTTGGCTGGCAAACCTGCACTTACATAATGAAAACGCCTGTTGGTACGTTCCGGACCACCTTCGCCAGCAAACATTCTGGCAGGATCTTCTCCTGTTCTTTTAAACGGATACAGACCTGAGGTATACGGAAATTCACCCGGAACATTTTCTTGTAAACACCACTGTAAAATATCGCCCCAAGCCTGGTATTTTGGTAAAGCTACTTTAGGGATTTGCACATGCGAAAGCGACTCGGTATGTGTTTCAATTTTAATTTCCTTATCTCTTACCTTGAACGAATAGATGGGATTCTTGTATTTGTTTACTTTTCCATCCCAGCCAGTAATCACTTCCCAATTGTATGGATCTAAATTTAATTTTACGCTATCGAATTCTGCGAAAAGCAGTTTAATAAAATCTTTTTTATCATCTTGAACAGCTTGAAGAATCTCATCCTGATTGATTCCAAATTTATTCAAATGAGATTTCTCACTTTCGTTCGAAATAAGAGCAACGCTACAAATCGTTTTATAAATACCGTAGAGTTTTTGGGCTACCTCAACTTGCTTTTTTGCTTTATTATCATAGGCGCGATTACTCTCTGCAATTTCAGATAAATAACGTGTTCGTGAAGGAGGAATGACAAAAATCTTTTCGCTCATTTCTTGAGAAATCGCGAATGTCGACTTTAAATTGGCATCCGTCTTTTCAACCAATTTATCCATAACAGCTTTATAAAGCGTGTTCATTCCCGGGTCGTTAAACTGAGATGCGATGGTTCCAAAAACAGGTAAATCGTCTTTATTGACTTCCCAAAGTTGATGGTTACGCATGTATTGCTTTTTCACATCGCGCAGGGCATCAAGCGAACCTCGTTTATCAAATTTATTGATAGCAACTAAATCCGCAAAATCCAACATATCGATTTTCTCCAATTGCGTGGCAGCACCAAATTCTGGCGTCATCACATACAACGACACATCGGAATGTTCAATAATTTCGGTATCGGATTGCCCGATTCCTGAGGTTTCCAAAACAATCAAATCGTATTCGGCCGCTTTTAAAACCTCAACGGCTTCATTAACGTGTTTCGATATGGATAGGTTAGACTGGCGGGTTGCCAAACTGCGCATATAAACGCGTGGCGAGTTAATGGCATTCATTCTAATTCTATCGCCTAAAAGCGCGCCTCCAGTTTTGCGTTTTGAAGGGTCGACAGAAATCAGTCCCACGGTTTTCTCTGGAAAATCGATTAAAAAACGACGTACCAATTCATCAACCAAAGATGATTTTCCTGCACCACCGGTTCCTGTAATTCCCAAAATGGGAGAAGCCCCACCTAACCTCCCCGTAGGGGAGGAATTTACCGAGCTAAAAACTTCCTCAAACTCCGAATGTCTATTTTCTGCTAAAGAAATCAAACGAGCAATTGTATTGACTTTTTTGTTTTTAAGAGATTCTTTAACCCCCTCCCCTTGGGGGAGAGCTGGAGTGGGGCTATCTGACTCCTTTACCAAATCGTTAATCATGCCTTGCAAGCCCATTTCACGACCATCATCGGGCGAATAAATACGCGTAATGCCATAGTCCATCAAATCCTTGATTTCGCTAGGAAGAATAACACCGCCGCCGCCGCCAAAAATCTTGATGTGTCCTGCGCCTCGTTCTTTGAGCAAATCAAACATATACTTAAAATACTCGTTGTGCCCACCTTGATATGAGGTTAAACAAATGGCGTTGGCATCTTCTTGAATGGCCGTGTTTACAACTTCTTCAACGCTGCGATCGTGACCTAAATGAATCACTTCAACACCAGTTGCCTGAATAATGCGCCGCATGATATTTATGGAGGCATCGTGCCCATCAAAAAGCGATGCCGCGGTTACAATTCTAACTTTATGTTTTGGTTTATATGGAGTCGCTTGTATCATTCTTAAAGAATCTTGGGTTTTGAGTGGCAAATTTACGGAATATTCAAAAAATTAGGTCATTTATATTGAATTATCTAAAGCTTAAAGGTCCAAATATTTTGCTATTCACCTTTAAAATGTGACTTTTTTATTTTGGCGGTGTCTTAACATAAAACATCAATAAAACCTAAGCAACTAATTAGGCCATTGAAGTTTTACCCAAAGGCATCTGCTCCCTAGATGCCTTTTTTAATGGCATCTTTTTTAAAGCTACAACCCGTAAACCGCACCTTGTTTGGCAAAACGGAACCCTAAATTTTGAATGCTATCCTTTAATCTGTGATTATCTTTTAAAGTGGGATTGGTATGGTTAAAATGAATAAACTGTATTTTGTTTTTCGTTTCTTTTGATTCGTTTTCAAACAGCGTTGTGGTTTCGGTGGTAAACGGATGCGGAATTTTGCTCATATCCCTTTCCAATTCGCCATCTCTAAAAAAGGAAGCATCTAAAAATGCATAATCTACTTTCTTAACTTCTTCAATAATATGACGTTTCCATTGTTCCCACTTATTAATATCGGGAATAAATAATGCCGATTTATTTTGTCCTTCAATTTTATAGCCTACCGTTTCGGAATATTCATCGCGATGCGGCACCAAAAAGGGCGTTACTTTTAATTTTGAATGCAATACAACTGTGGAATCATGCTGAAGCGGTTTTAATTCAATATTATTCAAACTTACCAATTGGCTCCACGGACCGTTATTTTCCAAATATGTTTTCATTTTTGGCATCGCATAAACCGGAATGTGATTTCCGCCCAAAGCCTCTCTTCCAAAATGCATCAATCCCGTGTAATGCCCAATATGCGCATGGGTTAAAAACACGCCATCAATCACCTTATCATTATCTAAATGTGCTTTAAGCAACTGCGTTTGCGCTGCAATATCCGGTGTGGCATCAAACAGCCATTTTTTGTTGGCATCTAAATCCACCAAACCTAAGCACGAAATTAATTTCTTTGGCTCTTCGCCATCATAAAAGGCTTTACAACAGGCTTTATCGCAATTAATTTGAGGAAACCCAGCATCTTGTGCAATGCCCAAAACCGTAATAAATTGTGTTGGTTTTTCGATTGGTTTCTCGACGTCTTTCTTTTTTATGGCTTCACAATTAAACAGTGCAACACAAAATATTAGGCATTGTATTTGGAATAACTTCATCTGTAAAAATATATCTTTGTTAAATATATAAAACAATAATTATGATTCGTAAATTATTAGCAGTCTTATTAATTATCAACCTAACGGCTTGTGCAGAATTACAAGAAATAGCCAAACAATTACCGCAAAACGGAAGCCTTGGAAATGCCGAAATAGCGTCTGGATTACGACAAACCCTGGATTTTGGAATAGACAAACAAGTTACCAAATTAACCCAAACCGATGGTTTTTATAAAAATGAATTGGTTAAGATTTTGTTGCCCGAAGAATTACAAAAGGTCGACAAAGCGCTTCGTGATATTGGTTTGAGCAAACTAGCCGACGAAGGTTTAAAAGTACTTAACAGAGCTGCCGAAGACGCCGTTAAAGAAGCCACGCCTATTTTTGTGAGTGCGGTGAAAGACATTACGTTTGCTGATGCCAAAACCATTTTATTGGGAAACGACGATGCCGCAACCCAATATTTAACCAATAAAACGCAAACCGCTTTATACCATAAGTTCAATCCGGTGATAAAAAATTCGTTTAGTAAAGTTGGTGCCGATGAGATTTGGAACAACCTGATAAACAAATACAACAACATTCCGTTTACTAATAATGTAAACCCCGATTTAACCGATTATGTTACCGGCGAAGCTTTAAAAGGCGTTTACACTATGATTGCTGTTGAAGAAAAAGACATACGTACCAAACTATCGTCGAGAACAACAGATTTGTTGAAGAAAGTTTTTGCTTTGCAGGATTAATAACATTCTATTGGTTATTGAATATTGAATATTGAATATTGAATATTGAATAAATCTACGCAACTCGTTTATACACCATCAAAAGCCACGGAAATATTTTTATTGTTTTTAATGGTTCAATCAGTTTATAAATAATTCGAAATGAACAAGGGGGAAATCTTATATTTATAAGATTCCTCCTCGTTTGTTTATCTGTGTACCCTCAACCAAATTATATTTTGATTTAAGTAACGTATTGAACGACAAATCGTGTATCAAAATTACTAAATATGAATAATCTGTATTAACAAATCATTGCAATATGTGTATTATTTTCATTTCACTTAAAAAATAACAGTTAGCTTCTTCATAGTTCAAAATAAAAAATGTATATTTAATAGCTTGATTTCCAGAACAGTAAAAAATGAATAGAATCGATATCATAAAAAGCAATCAAACAAAGCTTAATAAACGCTATAAGGAACTTGTTGAGCAAGCTTATAATTTTCGTCAAACAGATTGCGCTTTAAGCGATATTTCTGAATACAGAGCCATTAAACTTCTAAACAAACTTAACAGATTAAAATATCTGTCCAGGGATTTAACCCGAAATTCCTCTTAATTTAAGACCAAAAATTTTACAATTTTTTAACTTTTAGATGACATCTAAAAAACTGATTTTCACGTACTTTATATATAAACAAAGAACGTTATGAAACCACAGTTTTGTCGAGTTGGAAAAATTAAACCCAACCTCAGTAAATTAATTAGTTTAAAGGAATTGGAAACTAAAATTGCAAATTTTGTAGAGGATACTACAAAGCTTGAAACGCCTCAAGATTTAAGCGCAAGTTTTTAAAATATGCAAATGCTTTTGTAAGTCTTGAGCCGTACCATGAAAACATTTCTCCGTCTGCTATAACAACTTTAGCATTGGGATAGAATGCTTGCACCTCTTTTTTATGCGAATGGTTAAACGGAAAGGGTTCGGTGGATAATAAAACCACATCTACTTCTTTGTTTATTGCTGTGTTGTGAAGTTCTATTTCCGGGTAACGATTTTGGGTTTCGTAAACGTTTTTTAAATGATTTAACTCCAGCAAATAATTAATAAACGTATTGTTTGCAGCCACCATCCACGGATTTTTCCAAATAAAATAAGCCACTTTTAAAGTGGGTTTTTTTTGAATGAAGGTTTTAAAATCGTCCGTTTCTTTTTTAATGTGGTTTACAATTTTTTGAGCATCTTCATTTTTGTTGAAAAGTGTTCCGTATTGATGAATCAACTCCAAACTGTCTTCAATCGTAAAAATATCAGACACATGTGTATTGCATATTTGGGCGCAAGCCTCAACAATTTCTTTTGTGTTTTCTTCTTTGTTACAAAGAATAATATCTGGGTTTAAACTTCTTATTTTATCAATATGTATCTGCTTTGTACCACCAACTATGGCTTTCGTTTTTTTTAAGTGAACGGGGTGAACGCAGAATTTAGTTACCCCAACAATATTGGCTTCTAAACCCAAATCGACCAGCAATTCGGTTTGACTTGGCACTAAAGATACGATGCGCCTTGGTGTTGTTTTTAATTGAAGTTTACGTTGGAGTTGGTCTTGAATTTGTTTCGTCATTGCGAAGAAAATTTATAATTTTCTGTGGCAATCTTTCTATTATTTATAGAGACTCCCACATTTCGACTGCACTCAATGCAGGCTTTTATCATGCCTCGGAATAACGGTTCAATTCAACAGCCATTTCCTTTTGAAGCTCCAAGGCTTTTAAAGCAGCGGCTTCGGCAAAATCGCTTTCATTTGAAGCATAGATAATCCCACGGGAAGAATTAATAAGCAATCCCACTTGCGCATTCATGCCGTATTTACAAACGGCTTGAAGACTGCCTCCTTGCGCCCCAACACCGGGAACCAACAAAAAACTATCTGGAATAATTTGTCTAATATCTGCTAAATATTCAGCTTTAGTAGCGCCAACAACGTACATTAAATTCTGAGAATTCTCCCAAGTTTTCGAGGTTTCCAAAACCTGTTTGTACAACTCCTTTCCATCAATTGATTTGGTTTGAAAATCGAACGCCCCTTGATTTGAGGTTAAAGCTAAAAGAATAGTATGTTTATCCTTAAAAGCTAAAAAGGGTTCCACAGAATCTTTACCCATATAAGGCGCAACCGTAACAGAATCGAAGGCTAAATCCTCTAAAAAAGCTTTGGCGTACATGGTGCTTGTGTTTCCGATATCGCCGCGTTTGGCATCGGCAATGGTAAAAATTTCGGGGTGTTTTTCGTTTAAATAACGAATGGTCTTCTCTAAAGATTTCCAACCTTTCAATCCGTAAGCCTCATAAAACGCCGTATTGGGTTTGTAGGCTACGCATAAATGATGCGTCGCATCGATAATGGCTTTATTGAATGCAAAAATGGGGTCGTCTACTTTTAAAAGATGCGGTGGGATTTTATTCAAATCGACATCCAATCCTATGCAAAGAAAGGATTGCTTTTTTTTGATTTGGTTAGTTAGCTGTAGTGTAGTCATGTTTTTCTTGCCACGAATTCACAAATAGTTTGCATTTACTTACTCAAACGAAAAGCAATAGAACTTATTAGTGTATTAGTTGCTAAATTAGTTTTAAATAACATCATCATTGGCCTTTAACTTCTCTGTGTTTTCAGCCAACATCAATTCGTCTATTATTTTTTGAATATCACCATTCATAATATTGCTTAAATCGTAAAGTGTTAAACCAATTCTGTGGTCTGTTACACGCCCCTGTGAATAATTATAGGTTCTAATTTTAGCAGATCTATCGCCCGAAGACACCATGCTACCTCGCTTTTCGGCATCTTCAGCATTCTTTTTTGCCAACTCCATTTCGTATAAACGCGAACGCAACACTTTAAATGCTTTCTCCTTGTTTTTATGCTGCGATTTTTGGTCTTGACATTGGGCCACCAATCCTGTGGGTTCGTGCGTTAAACGTACCGCAGAATAGGTTGTGTTTACCGATTGCCCACCTGGACCGGACGAACAGAAAAAATCGATGCGCACATCTTTTGGGTCAATCTCTACATCAAACTCCTCGGCCTCCGGAAATACCATTACGGTAGCGGCACTGGTATGCACGCGCCCTTGGGTTTCGGTTTGCGGTACACGTTGTACGCGGTGCACACCGGCTTCAAATTTAAGCGTACCGTAAACATCATCGCCAGAAACCTCAAATTGGATTTCCTTAAAACCACCGTTGGTGCCTTCGCTAAAATCAACGGTATCAACCTTCCATCCTTTACTTTCGCAATATTTGGTGTACATTCTAAACAAATCGCCCGCAAAAATACTGGCTTCGTCACCGCCCGTACCCGCACGTAATTCTACTACGGCATTTTTAGCATCTTCAGGGTCTTTAGGTATTAAAAGAACTTTAATTTCTTCCTCTAACCTCGCGATGCCTTCCTTGGCTTCATCATATTGCATTTTGGCCATATCAACCATTTCTACATCACTTCCATCAGAAATAATCTCTTCAGCTTCAGCTAAATTATTGGTAAATTCTATATACTGCTCGCGCTTATCCATAAGAATTCGCAAGTCTTTGTACTCTCTATTTAGCTCGACATAACGCTTTTGGTCGGTAATAATATCGGGTTGGATAATTAAATCGCTAACCTCATCAAAACGTTGTTTTACTATTTGTAATTTCTCTAACATCTGCCTATTTTATTGGTAGCCAAAAATACGATAATTTATGAATTTTTAGTACTATCCTACAGTTCATATAATTGAATTATTAAAATATTTTTTTACCAAGTGCGTTATTTAAGTACTTGTGCAGCAATTATTTTCCATATTCGTTTTTTACAGACCACTCATTTTATGGTCTTTTGGCATAAATACATTTTTATCTTTTTTACAATATGAAATCGTACCTATTGCCATCGTAAAATTGTTTTTGGTTGCCTTTTTATGGTATCTTTTAAATGAAACCCGTGCCAAACGAAAACTTATTTTTTATAAGAATTTGGGCATTTCAACCTTAAAACTGTTCTCTTTTTTATATCTTATTGACTTGTTTTTTAGTATCCCGTTTCTTTTAATTTTGAAAGAATTTGCATAACAAAAAGGAAGCCAAAATAGGCTTCCTTTTTTACAAGTAAAAACTCTATTCTATCCGCATTTAGAAGATCCGCAATCTTTACAGGTTAAACAACCTTCTTGATAAATTAGATTTTGCGATTTACAGTTATCGCACTTTTGCCCTTTGGCCTGTGTACCATCTTCAACATAGCGCTTTAACGCACGTACCACACCGTTTTTCCAGGTGTTAATAGACTCGCTATCTAATTGTAAACTATTAATTAAATCGACAATTTTATCGATGGGCATACCGTGGCGCAGTGTACTGGAAATCAATTTTGCATAGTTCCAAAATTCCGGATTGAATTTATGCGACAAGCCTTCAATAGTGGTTTTATAGCCTCTTTTGTTTTTATACTGAAAATCGTATCGCGATGTGCCATCGTCGTTTCTGTTTTTAATGATCAATCCTTGGTTAACCCAACGCGGAATTAAAATACCATCTTCATCATCAACAAGACCCGTAAACACTTCATAGGGCTTATCCTCTATCAAACCAATAAAGGCAATCCATTTTTCTTTATTATTCTGAAAACGAACCACATCGGCTTCTAAAATTCCAGGGCGTTTTACAGGAAATGCCGTTAACTTATCATCGGATTCATCTTTCTTTTCTTCATTCGAAATCAAAACACCCGAGCGCGACCCGTCTCTATAAACGGTAACGCCCTTACAGCCAACCTCCCATGCTTTTAGATATAATTCGCCCACCAATTCTTCGCTCACATCATTTGGCAAATTGATGGTAACACTAATGGAGTGGTCTACCCATTTTTGAATGGCACCTTGCATGCTCACTTTACTCAACCAATCCACATCGTTTGATGTCGCTTGATAATACGGCGATTTTTTAACCAACTCATCCAATTCGCTTTGCGAAAAGTTTTTTGATATATCGATGCCATTAACTTCCATCCATTGTTTAAAACGACGGTGGAATACCACGTATTCTTCCCAAGAATCGCCAACCTCGTCAACAAAATCCACGCGCACGTCTTTATCGTTGGGGTTCACTTTTCTTCTGCGTTTATAAACCGGCATAAATACCGGCTCGATGCCCGAGGTGGTTTGCGTCATTAAACTGGTTGTTCCCGTTGGGGCAATGGTTAATAAGGCAATATTGCGCCTGCCGTATTCCAGCATTTCGTAATACAATTTGCTATCGGCCTCTTTTAAACGCTGTATAAACGGATTGTTTTTTTCGCGTTCGGCATCGAAAATCGTAAATGGGCCGCGGTCTTTAGCCAAATGCACCGATGCTCGGTAAGCCTCAATAGCAATGGTTTTGTGTACTTCTAAAGAAAATGCGTTACCTTCTTCGCTGCCGTATTTAATACCCAAAGCCGCCAACATATCGCCCTCGGCGGTAATGCCAACGCCGGTTCTTCTGCCTTCTTCAGCTTTTCTTTTTATGTTAATCCACAAATTACGCTCGGTGCCTTTCACCTCATCCAATTCTGGATCGGCATCAATCTTCCTTAAGATATTATCGATTTTTTCAAGTTCCAAATCAATTATATCATCCATAATTCGCTGTGCAAAAGCGACGTGTTTTTTAAATAAATCGAAATTGAATGAAGCCTTTTCTGTAAACGGATTTTCCACATAAGAAAACAGGTTGATGGCCAACAATCGGCAAGAATCATAAGGGCATAACGGGATTTCACCACAAGGATTGGTTGATACCGTTTTATAGCCTAAATCGGCATAACAATCCGGCACAGACTCATTGATTATGGTATCCCAAAACAAAATTCCAGGTTCGGCAGATTTCCACGCATTATGTACTATTTTTTTCCAAAGGGAATTCGCTTCAATTGATTTTGACACTTTTGGATTCTCAGAAAATATAGGATATTTTTGGGTGTACTGCGTTCCGTTTTTTACGGCTTTCATAAACTGATCGTCAATTCTAACCGATACATTGGCGCCGGTAACCTTGCCTTGCTCTAGTTTTGCATTGATAAAATCTTCGGAATCCGGATGATTGATAGATACCGACAACATAAGCGCACCGCGTCTACCATCTTGCGCCACCTCTCTTGTAGAGTTTGAATAGCGCTCCATAAATGGCACAATTCCCGTTGAGGTTAAAGCCGAATTTTTAACCCCAGAACCTTTAGGGCGAATATGTGATAAATCGTGACCCACACCTCCACGACGTTTCATGAGCTGCACTTGCTCTTGATCAATTTTCATGATGCCACCGTACGAATCCGAATCGCCAGAATTCCCTATTACAAAACAATTTGACAGTGATGCAATTTGAAACGGGTTACCAATACCTGCCATCGGGCTGCCTTGTGGTACGACATACTTAAAATCTTTAATCAGGTTAAAGATGTCGTCTTCATTTAAAGGATTGGCATATTTAGTTTCTACCCGAGCTATTTCTTTAGCTATTCTGCGATGCATGTCGTTTGGTGTCAACTCATAAATATTACCTTCAGAATCTTTTAAGGCATATTTATTTAGCCAAACGCGGGCTGCCAAATCATCGTTTTTAAAGTATTTTAAGGCGGCATTGAACGCTTCGTCTTGGGTGTAAGTTTTAGGTAGGTTTTTGGTAAGGTTTGCTTTCATGAGTCGGTTTTAGTTTTTAGTTCAGTATGGATTAATTTTCAAACCATAAATTAACTAAAAATTTTCAACTTGGAACATGATAAAAATCATAAGGTTTACAAGTAAAAACATTTAAATAATTGATTATCAATCATTTAAAAATTTATCAACAATAAAAAGTTAACAAGTTTTTAAAATAAGAGCAAAGCCTATTTTTTAAAAATCTATTGCGAAACCAATACCTAAGAACTGTTTCCATTGTATTTTCGCACCGGCCTCATCAAACTCACCTTCAATATCTGAAGGTACAGAAGTTTTTATATCGTCATCGTACTTTAAATGCGAGCCTAAAGTAGCCCTCATAAAACTATTTACTTTAAAATCGAAGTCTACCCTCCAATCCAAATCAACGTTACCAAAATTATTTATATAATCGGTATACAAATTAACCTGATGTACCATGGCTACATTTTCAACCACTTGCATTTTATAGCTATTTGTCAATAAAATACCTACTTCTTGTCTTGTGCGCTCGCCTTCAATAATTACGTTTCCGTCTACATCCAAAACCGCTGGAGTAACACCAAAGGATCCGGCATTGGCAAGGTCTTCATCAAAAACAAAAGTAGCTTTCAGCGTTAATGGCGAGAAATAAAAAGACAACTCCTCGATATCTTTCCCGTATTCCATTCCGCCACCAAAAAACAAATATCCAGGTGCCATAAACCTGGAAATGGGGTCGTCTGTGTTTGGATACTTATAACCGTTTGTAAACTGTGTTTTAAAATTTAGTCGCGCTGAATAAAACCAGTTAGATGATTCGTCGGGTTTGTAACCAATATTGGAATTCATCTCGAACAAATCGTCGGTTTTCCTAATCTCCCTGCTTTCTTGCTTGTTTATACCGTACCGCGCAGATATGTTATTGTTCCAAAAAAAATATTTATCCTTATAATTGGCTTCAGACCGCATTCCAACCAAGCCAGATATAGAGTTACTACCACCAGCATTCCAGTTAACAAACGCCACTTCGCTTAAATCGAAAGTAGCTTTGTTTATTTGTTTCCATTCCGGTCTCAACTCCTTGAGCTCGTCTTTAGGCTTAGGGGTTTTAATGAATAGCGAATCGGGTTGGGAAAATGCAAATTGAACACACAAAAAAATTATAGCTAAAAGCGTATTTTTCATAATTAGGGTTGGATATAATTAAATACGGTTTTCATCAAAAACCATTCCAATTTAATATAAATAATTAAAATCAATACTTAAACTCTCCATACTCGGATTTTATTGTAAGTTTTTTATAATTAGAGGCTTCTACCCTACCAATTATTTGCGCATCAACATTAAAGGTTTTTGAAATTGCGATAATATCTTCAGCAATTTCGGGCGTTACATAAAGCTCCATTCTGTGTCCGCAATTAAACACTTGATACATTTCCTTCCAATCGGTTTTACTCTGCTCTTGTATGAGTTTAAACAGTGGCGGAATAGGAAACATGTTATCTTTTATAATATGGAATTCATCAACAAAATGAAGAATTTTGGTCTGCGCACCTCCAGAGCAATGCACCATTCCGTGCACTGTTTCGGCATTAAATTTAGATAAAATCTCTTTGATAATGGGCGCATAGGTTCGCGTTGGAGACAGCACCAATTTACCGGCATCTAATGGCGCATCTTTAACAGCATCGGTTAGTTTAACGCTTCCTGAATACACCAAATCTTTTGGTACCGAAGGATCAAAACTTTCTGGATATTTTTCGGCTAAATATTTACTGAACACATCGTGTCGTGCCGAGGTTAAACCATTGCTTCCCATACCGCCATTATAGGCTTTCTCGTAGGTGGCTTGCCCGAAGCTTTCCAAACCTACAATAACATCGCCCGCTTTTATGTTGGCATTATCAATAACATCGCTTCGTTTCATTCTAGCCGTTACCGTAGAATCTACGATAATGGTACGCACCAAATCGCCAACATCTGCAGTTTCGCCACCTGTGGAATGAATGGTAACGCCAAAGGATTTTAAATCTTCAAGCAACTCTTCGGTGCCGTTAATAATTGCCGAAAGCACTTCTCCTGGAATTAAATTTTTATTTCTGCCAATGGTAGACGATAGCATAATGTTATCGGTCGCACCAACACACAATAAATCGTCGATATTCATTATTAAAGCATCTTGCGCAATGCCTTTCCATACTGAAATATCACCTGTTTCTTTCCAATACATATATGCTAACGACGATTTTGTTCCGGCGCCATCGGCATGCATAATCAAGCAATAATCGTCGTCGTTGGTTAAATAATCCGGCACAATTTTACAGAATGCCTTTGGAAACAATCCTTTATCGATGTTTTTTATAGCATTGTGCACATCTTCTTTTGACGCCGACACACCTCGCTGTGCATATCGTTTTGAAACTTCTTGACTCATAATATATGGTTGAAATGCAAAAGTAAAGTAATATTTTAAAACTGAAACGGTTTCATTAAAATATGAAGCAGGATTTATTAACGCAGTTTTTAAAAAACCATACGTTTTATTATCGATTTAGTTTTAATGAGGCATGAACATTAAAACCTATTTAGTTTGCCAAATCTAATTAATCAAATTGGTGACTTCACCAAAATCCAACCCGCCATAATCACCCGAACTCATTAAAAGCAACGCTTTGTCATCAAAATTTTGCGAGAACAAAAATTTCTTGAAATCATCTGGATTAGTATAGATAATTAAATCGTCCCGTTGAAAAGCATTGGCAATTTGCTCGTGGGTTACGGCGTCTAATTTTTTAATTTCAACGGCATGTGGCGAATAAAACACCACGGCAACATCGGCTGCATTTAAAGCGCCTTTGTATTCCTTTAAAAATTCGGCATTTAAACTGCTGTAGGTATGCAGCTCCAAACAAGCGATTAACGTACGATTTGCATATTGCTCTTTTACGGCGTTGGTTGTGGCTTCTACTTTACTTGGCGAATGCGCAAAGTCTTTAAAAGCAACACTGGTTTTGGTTTCGGCTATTTTTTCCAGGCGTTTGCTGGCACCTTTAAATGTAGAAACGGCTTCGTAAAAATCGTCTTCATCAACACCCATGTGCTGGCAAATCCATTTGGCACCCGACAAATTATTAAGGTTGTGTTTGCCAAAAATAGCGATAGGCAAATCGCCTTCTGGGGTTTCTAAAAGTGTTTGTCCGTTTTCTACGGTATATTTTGGAGTTTGATAAGCAATTTTACGAATGGTGTTTTCGCTGGTTTCCACTATTCGTTTTACTTCGGCATCTTCTTCGTTGTAATTAATACTTCCGCCGCTAACGATTGAATCGACAAAAACACGGAACTGCTCCACATAGTTTTCGTAAGTTGGAAATACGTTGATATGATCCCAAGCAATACCACTTAACAGCGCAATATTGGGTTTGTATAGATGAAATTTTGGTCGTCTGTCTATGGGCGAACTTAAATACTCATCGCCTTCTAAAACCATAAAATCATTGTCTTCGGTAAGTTTTACCATTACATCGAAACCTTCCAACTGCGCGCCCACCATGTAATCGACATCTTTATCGTGATAATGCATCACGTGAAGAATCATGGAAGTAATGGTTGTTTTTCCGTGGCTTCCGCCAATAACAACGCGTGTTTTCTGTTTGGATTGTTCGTACAAAAATTCGGGATAGCTGTATATTTTCAACCCTAATTCCTGAGCTTTTAACAACTCTGGATTATCGGCTTTGGCGTGCATGCCCAAAACAATGGCGTCTAAATTTGTTGTTATTTTTTCAGGAAACCAACCAAAGGTTTTTGGCAACAATCCGTGGGCCTCCAATCTTGATTTTGACGGCTCGTAAATAACATCGTCGCTTCCTGTTACTTTGTAGTCTTTATGTTGTAATGCTATGGCTAAGTTGTGCATGGCAGAACCACCTATAGCAATAAAATGTACATTCATTTTCATGGTTTTGAAGAAGCTCCAAAGATACTTTTTTTGCTACGAATACACGAATGTTTTTTAAATTAGAAACCAGGTTTTTGATGGCGAAAAAAGACTAACCTTTTTGCTAAAACCAAATTTTGCAAACAAGCTCGCGTTAGGGATTGCAGTGGAAAGCCCACAGCACCTATTTTGGTGCGAGGACTTGTAACGTAAAGCCCGACCCGACGGTCGCTGAGGTACTCGAAGCGCAGGGTAACGCCCAAACTTTAAAGTTTTAAAATAGCTTCTTTTTGCTTTTTAAACGATGGGATGTTTGGCAATTCCGCAATGGCCAAATTGATATACTTTAAAGCTTCGGGTTTGTTGTTTTTATGCACGTTAATCTGCGCTAAACGGTAGTGTGCCCAAGCTTTTGGAACGGCATCGCTGGCGGTGTAATTTGTTATGTAAGTGAGCAGACATTGCTCGCCTTTTTTAAGTTGTATGTTGTATTCGGCGGCCACTTTGCCTATTTGATAATGCAGGGCGTTGCGCTGGTGTTTTTGTTGGGCAGCCTCAATATTTTGAATGGCTTTTTGGGGCTGATTTTGGTTTTCGTAAAGGGTGGTCAACTTGTTAAAACAGGTTAAGGAGCCGCCCTCGGCAATGGCCATTTTATAATATTTTTCGGCTAATTCCGGGGCGTTGTCATACTCGTAAACATAGCCTTTTGCTAAGTAACCATCTACTTTCGAGAGGTTTTCCAGTTGCTGCGCATACTTTAGTGATTTGCTTTTACTGCCACCTAAAATCCCTGGCAATTGCATGTACAATTCTACCAATGCCCAACGCGCGTTGATGTGGTTTTTATCCAATTCGGCCGCTTTTAAAAAGGCTGTTTTTACATCGCCAATAATGCCCAATGCCTTTAATTTACTTACCGATAACGCTTTCATGCCCAAGGCGCCACCGTATTTATAATGGTAATTGGCGTTGTTTTTATTACTATTTACAAGTTTTTGATATTGATTTATGGCATCGTCCCATTTTTTTTGATGCCCGTACGCATCGCCTAAAAACTCAATGGCTTTTATGTTGTTGGGATTGTTTTGTAAATAATCTGAAACGACTTCTTCGGCTTTTTGAAATTGTTTTTTTTGGAAAAGGGCATCCACATCTGCTAATTCGGGTTGACCAAATATGAGTGTTGGAAAAAAAAGTAGAAGCAAAAACTTGTTCATAGCATTTGGGTCGAAAATACAAAGTTAAACATTACACTTTACTTGAAAAATGGTTAACTTCACTCAACCAACAAAAGTAATTACTAATTTATTGTTTTTTGGAATAACTTTTGAAAGTACATTTAGAGACAATTTAAAACACCTACTGAAATGAATTCAGCACCAATGAAACATACACTATCTATATTAATGATTATTCTTTTTTCAAATTTCACACAAGCCCAAAATCCGGATTACCAAGAATTATGGACCAAAGTTGAAAAGCTGGAGGTTGAAGGCTTGCCAAAATCGGCATTAAAAATTGTTGAAGACATTTCGGTGAAAGCCAAAAAAGATAAAAACCATCCACAACTTATTAAAACCATGCTTTTTAAAAGCAAGTTCGCTTTGGTTTTAGAGGAAGATGCGCAACTTAAAATCATCAATGATTTTAAAAATGAAATTGAACAGAGCTCGTTTCCTACTAAAAACATCCTTGAAAATATTTTGGCCAATTTGTACTGGCAATACTTTAACGAACACCGATGGCAATTTTACAACCGGACAAAAACCTTTGAAAAAGTAGACCCCATTGATTTTAGAACTTGGGACCTGCAAACCCTTTTTAACGAGATTCATGTGCATTATCAAAAATCTTTAGAAAACGGATTGATGCTCCAGTTGGAGCCGCTAAGTAACTACAGCGTGCTTTTAAACGAACAAAAAAATTCTAAAATTTACCGACCGACCTTGTTCGATATTTTAAGCCATAATGCTTTGCTTTTTTATAAAACCGACGAAACACAAATTACCAAACCTGCTTATAAATTTGAGATTGACAATCCTGATTTTTTAGGTGACACGAGTACGTTTTCAAACCTAAAATTAGCATCAAAAGATTCTACGTCGTTACAATTGAACGCATTAAAAATCTATCAAGATTTAATTCGATTTCATTTAAAAGACAAGTCGCCTTTGGCATTGGCCGATGTTAATATCAACCGGTTAAAGTTTGTACTTCAGCATGCTACTTTTAGCGATAAACAAACCATTTTATTAAACGCCTTAAAAACAGAAAGCGAGCGATTAAAATCACATGAGGTTTCTGGGCTTTATGATTACGAAATTGCGACTATTTACTACCAACAAGGTTTAGAATATCAACCTAAAAACAAAGAAGAAAACCGTTGGAAAACTAAAGACGCCATTGACATCTGTAATAACGTTATTGCTAAATTCCCAAAAAGCAATGGCGCCGAAAAATGTGCGGTTTTAAAGCAACTCATTGAGCAGCAATCGCTTCAAATTACCACAGAAAATTTCTTGCCCATTCTTAAAGATGCACGCTTGTTGATTCGTTACAAAAACCTAAATCAGCTTCAATTTAAAATTTATAAAATTTCTAGAAGTCAGTTTGAAAAATTCAATAAAACCTATAGAAAAGACGAGCAATTAGCCTTTATTAAATCCTTAAAAGCCACAACCCAATGGAACACTGGTTTGCGCGATGAAAACGATTTTCAAACACATACCACCGAGATCCTTTTACCAAAACTCAACAACGGCAGTTATTTGATTTTTACTTCACCAGAAAATGAGGAAAACACGTTTGCGTTTAGCACCATTCAAGTTACCGATTTGGCTTTGGTTGAAACCGACAAAACGGATTATAAAACCTTTCAAATTATTGACAGAAACAACGGCAAACCCGTTGTAGACGCTCAGGTTGAGCTTAGTTATATAAAAAACAATAACAGAAATGAACAAACCGAGAACTACACCACGGATTTGCATGGACAGATAAAAATCAACAAATCGAAAAATCGTTATCGGGATATCAATTTAAAAGTTAAATACGGTAACGACGTGGCTTATTTTGGAGATTATTACATCTATCAATATTATAAAAACCAGCAAGAAAAAGTAACCTACAAATCTTTTTTATTTACCGACAGAAGCATTTACCGGCCCGGGCAAACCGTTTATTTTAAAGGCATTGCCATGAAAACCGAAGCCAACAAATCTGAAGTTTTAGAGAATGAAAAGGTTTATGCCATTTTATACAACGCAAATGGCGAAGAATTAAAAGTATTGAACTTAAAAACGAATGATTTTGGGTCCGTTTCAGGCGAGTTTATCTTACCAAATTCGGGTTTAAACGGACAGCATTATATTGAATTTGATGCCGAATCTGGACCAGATGCAGAAAGCATCACCTATTTTTCGGTTGAAGAATACAAACGCCCAAAGTTCGAAACCAAATTCAACCCGGTAACCGAAACCTATAAAGTTAACGATTCAGTAACCATAAAAGGCAACGCTTTGGCTTACGCAGGCAGCAATATTACCGATGCCAAAGTGGTGTATCGCGTACATCGCAAAGTGGAATATCCGCATTGGTATTTTTGGTACCGCCCATGGTTTAACAGCGAGCCACAGGAAATTACACATGGCGAAAGCACAACAAACGACAAGGGTGAATTTGAAATTACCTTTAAAGCACAACCCGACCAAAGTGTCGACAAAAGCAGCCTGCCCATTTTTAAATACGAAGTGACTGCCGATGTTACCGATTTAAACGGCGAGACCCGAAGTGCAACCACCACAGTAAATGTGGGCTATCATGCGTTAACAGCAAACATGTCTATCGCCAATCTATTGGATAAATCAAAAAAAGACCACGCGATTAACATCGATACCAAAAACCTAAATGGCGAGTTTGTGCCCGCCAAAGGCACGGTTAAAATTTACAAATTGAAAGCACCAAATACGGTGTTACGCGTGCGTCCATGGCCTGCGCCAGATTATCAGGATTTTACCCAAGAGGCTTTTAAAAATTTATTTCCGCACGATGCTTATAACAATGAACAAAACCCAAATAATTGGGAGAAAGGCAAGCTTGTTTTTATTGCGTCTTTTAATACCGAAAACACGAAAAAACTCAATCTTGGGAAAACTAAAAAATGGCCATCTGGTCAATATATCATCACTTTAGAAAGTAAAGATAAGTTTGGACAAATTGTAAAAGACGAAATTAAAACCACATTGTATAGCGATGCCGATAAAACGTTGGCAGACCACCAACTGTTTACTATAACAAGTGACAAATCTAGTTATAAAGCTGGCGATACAGCTATGATAACTTTAGCCTCGGCAGCGAATAATTTAAACGTAACCGTTACCATTGAAAAACAAAATGGGTTAATAAAAACGCAAATCATTCCACTGAACAACAACAAAAAAACCATTAGTATTCCTATAACAAGCAATGATATTGGTGGGTTTTCGGTTAACTATAGTTATGCAGCGTTTAACAGTTTTCAATCGGGTAGTTTACATATTGCCGTGCCTTACCCTAAAACCGATTTAGAGATTGAAACCACAACTTTTAGGGATAAATTACAACCTGGAACCGATGAAACCTGGAGCTTTAAAATTAAAGGGCCACTAGGCGATAAAGTTTCTGCCGAATTATTGGCAAGCATGTACGATGCCAGTTTAGACCAATTTAAACCACACACTTGGAGTTTTAACCCCATCAACAATCCAACCTTTTATTCGTATAATAACAGCAATGCGCGACAAAGTTTTGGCACCCGAAATTTTAGAGTTTATAACGACAGATCGCGTTCATATTATCAATACCAAAGTTATGACCAATTGGATTGGTTTGGGTTTCATTTTGGGAATAGAAACATAATGATTAGAGGTAATTCTACTATTTCTAAAGCATTAAGTGGACGTATTGCAGGTGTGCAAATAGTGGAAAACCAAAATGACGTTGAAGAAAGTGTAATGTTTAATTCTGAAGCTGAATTAGATGAACCTGTGGTTGTTGGTTTTGGCACTCAAGAGAAAAAAGAATCAATTGCAGGGGTACCAAATGAGAACTTAGATAAAGCTGAAGAAGAAAAACCAAACTTCGACAACATCAAAATCCGTAAAAACTTCAATGAAACCGCGTTTTTCTTTCCGCAGTTAAAAACCGATGAAGCTGGCAACGTAAGTTTCAGTTTTACCACACCAGAAGCTTTAACCCAATGGAAGTTGCAATTATTGGCGCACACCAAAACTTTGGAAAGTGCTACTAAAACATTAACAACCATCACGCAAAAAGAACTGATGGTGATACCAAACGCGCCTCGTTTTTTACGCGAAGGCGACAACATTACCATTAGCACTAAAATTGCAAATTTAACGGATAAGCCACTTTCGGGGCAAGCCGTTTTAATATTAACCGATGCTATTTCCGGGAAAGACATCACGAACATCTTGGTGTCTGAAGCACTCAAAAACAACAATAACAAAGACGCTTCGAGCGACCTCAGCGTCCAAGCCTTTTCAGTAGAAAAACAAAACAACACCCAAGTGTCATGGTATTTATCCATTCCTGATGATGTGCAAGCGGTTCAATATAAAATCATTGCTAAAGCTGGAGATTTTAGCGATGGCGAACAAAATGCGTTGCCCGTTTTAAGTAACCGCATGTTGGTTACCGAAACACTTCCGATGTGGATAAGAAGTAACCAAACCAAAACATTCACGTTGGATAAGCTGAAAACCAACACGTCTTCAACTTTAAAAAACCACAAATTAACTTTGGAAATGACCTCCAATCCGGCGTGGTATGCGGTACAAGCTTTACCGTATTTAATGGAATACCCGTACGATTGTAACGAGCAAACTTTTAGTAGGTATTATGCCAATGCTTTGGCGAGCCATATTGCGAATTCAAACCCAAGAATTCAAGAGGTCTTCAACCAATGGGCGTATCAAGACGCTCTTATCTCAAATCTTGAAAAAAATGAAGAACTCAAATCCATTTTAATTCAAGAAACCCCTTGGTTGCGTGATGCACAAAGTGAAACCGAACAAAAAAAACGCATCGCTTTATTATTCGATTTAAACAAAATGAATAACGAATTGCAATCCGCCAAACGCAAACTGGAACACAACCAAATGCATTCTGGCGGATGGGCTTGGTTTAAAGGCGGACGCGAAAATCGATACATCACACAACATATTATTACCGGTTTTGGGCATCTTAAAAAACTGAATGTTACGCAAATTGACGGTGAAGATTCGATGATTCAAAAAGCCATCAATTATCTCGATACCGAATTTGTAAAAGAATACAATGACATTAGAAAATACGATTCAAAAGTCGATTTAAATAAAGATCATTTAAGCTATACACAATTGCATTATTTGTACATGCGAAGCTTTTTTCCGGAAATTAAAAAATCTGATGACGTTGAAGAAATTACCAAATACTATCACACGCAAATTCAGAAATATTGGTTAAAACGCTCGCTGTACGCCAAAGGTTTAATGGCTTTGGTTGTTGATAGAATGGGCGATAAAAAGACGTCGGTTAAAATTTTAAAGTCCTTAAAAGAAAACAGTATTACGAGTGAAGAATTGGGCATGTATTGGAAATCCAACACCAACTCATGGTACTGGTATCAAGCGCCCATTGAAACACAAGCCTTGTTAATTGAGGCTTTCGCCGAAATTGAAAACGACACCGAAACCATTGACAATCTTAAAATTTGGTTACTTAAAAACAAGCAAACAAACCGCTGGAAAACTACCAAAGCAACCACCGAGGCTGTTTACGCTTTATTGTTGCAAGGTAGCGATTGGTTAAGTGTAACCGATATGGTTGATGTGGTTTTAGGCGGACAAAAAATAGAGCCTTCAAAGTTGGAAGCAGTAAAAGTTGAAGCTGGAACCGGTTACTTTAAAACCTCTTGGAATGCTTCAGAAATTAAACTAGAAATGGCAGATGTGCAAATTACCAAAAAAGGAAATGGCATAGCTTGGGGCGCTTTATATTGGCAGTATTTTGAAGATTTGGACAACATCACATCCGCAGAAACACCTTTAAAATTGAATAAAAAACTATTCCTTAAAAAGAATACGGATACCGGAGAGGACATTTCTGAAATCACGAATGACACCAAAGTCAACGTCGGCGATTTGGTTCGTGTGCGCATAGAATTACGCAGCGACAGAGCCATGGAATTTGTACACATGAAAGATATGCGCGCCGCAGGTTTAGAGCCTGTAAACGTACTCTCAAAATACAAATGGCAAGATGGTTTGGGCTATTATGAAAGCACCAAAGACGCCTCGACCAACTTCTTTTTTGATTATCTGCCAAAAGGCGTTTATGTGTTTGAATACGATTTAAGGGTAAACCATGCAGGCAACATGAGCAACGGCATTACAACCATACAAAGCATGTATGCGCCGGAATTTAGCAGCCATAGTGAAGGCGTGAGAATAAAGGTTGATTAAATAAAAAAAGAGATTTATTAGTCTCCTTTTTGGTTTTTACATATGTCCGAAATCAATCCGTTTTTCAAAATATTTTAAATGATTAACTTTACGCTCTAGTTTAGAGATTTAACCTTTTTTTAATTTGAAAAAAGCAACACCCCAAAATATTGCTTTACTTATAATGGTATTTGTTTGTACAACAATAAATTCCTGCGCTCCAAAAAAAGAAGTTATTCAACAGTCTGCTGTTGAAGAGAGCAACCCCAAACTCATTTTTTTGAATTACACGATTTCTGAAGATTCAAAAGGCAAAAAGAACATCAAGTTTTTAAACAAAATAATTACCGACGGAAAATTAAAAGTAAGCACACCTTTAATCGAAGGGGTTTCTGGCGATTTAGTATGCCATCAACTTGATAAAAACTCGAATGTATTGCAAAGCATTACTATTAAAAACCCACTTATAAAAACTTTTGAATATATTGGCGATTCAAAACAATTCCAAAGAAAACAAGTCGTATTAAAAGAGGTGGAATTTTCATTAAAACTAAAGTTGGACCCAAGCACAAAATACGTTAGTATTAGCGAAATTGCAACGCCTTCATCAGAAACAAAGCCGCTTATTAACACCAAAATCAACTCATTATGAAGCATCGATTACTTTATGTTTTTTGCCTGCTAAACATAGGATTTGTTAATGCTCAAATTTTTGATGTTGACACGATTAAACAATCGGGTGACAAGGATAAAAGAATAAACCTAGTCCTTTTAAGTGAAGGTTATCAAGCGAGTGAGTTTTCAAAATTCATTACCGATGCCACGAGCTTTTCAAACGCCATGTTCGTTCAATCACCGTTTAAAGAATATGCCGATTATTTTAATGTGTATGCCATAAAAGTCCCGTCAAACGAAAGTGGGACAGATCACCCCGCAACCGCAACCGATGTAACGGAACCTGTTTTTCCGGCGGCTACAGCCGACACTTATTTTAACACTTCCTTTGACACTTCCGGCTATCACAGATTACTTTACACCTATAATTCAGGCATAGTTTATAATGTTTTGGCCAATAATTTCCCTGAATACGACCAGCCAATAATTCTGGTAAACTCTCCCGAATACGGAGGTGCCGGTGGCCCCTATGCGGTTTCGTCAACCGGAACAAGTGCCAATGAAATAGTAATACACGAATTGGGGCATTCGCTTTTTAATTTAAAAGACGAATACTATCCGGGAGATGGCAACCTTTTTGAAGCTATAAATGCCACACAGGAAAGCAATCCTGCTTTAATAAAATGGAAAAACTGGATAGGTATCGATGCCGTAAACATTTATCCTTATGGCAATTCCGGTCAGTCCGCCACTTGGTATAGGCCACACCAAAGTTGTAAAATGCGCTATTTGGGCGTGCCTTTTTGTTCGGTTTGTAAAGAAGGCATCATTGAAAAAATACACAGTTTAGTTGGGCCAATTGACTCGTATTTACCTGCTTCAAATACCGTAAACCCCACGGCATATCCAATAGATTTTCAATTGAATTTAATAAAACCCATTCCGAATACTTTAAAAAATACGTGGACTTTAAACGCTTCGAATTTCACCAATGATGTAGACGATATTTCTATTGTTGAAACCGATTTGAATACCGGTACCAATGATTTAACCGTTGTGGTACACGATGATTCGCCCATGCTAAAAATCGACAACCACGAAACCACCCATGTTTATACGGTAACTTGGACGATTACAAAATCGGCTTTAGGAATTGACGACATTAGCTCCAAACAAAATGATTTTATTATTTCATTATTTCCAAATCCATCACATAGCATTTTAAATTTAAAAGTGGAAAGTAAAAATACCACAAGCTTAAAAGTGGACATTATTAGTTTTGATGGAAAAAGGCTAACATCAACCAAAATATCCAATTACGAAAACAATCAAATAGATATTAGCCGCTTGAGCCAAGGCGTGTATTTAGCCCAAATTTATTCGGATAGCACACTATTAACAAGCAAGCGTTTTGTAAAAAATTGAGTTATTGTTTTGGCGGATAATTTGCCAATACTTTATCCAAAATAGCATTTAAACGCGCTGTTCTGTTTTCCGGTGAGGCATTGGGGTTAAAACTAGATTCGCTAACGGCTTGCCAAAAAAGGCCTTTACCGTTTTCGTCTACAAAATCAATTGTTATTTTTCGGTTAACATTCGATTGCCCAACGGGAATACCAATTGATACACCACCGCCAACGTTTCGTCCGCCGCCACCTAAACCAACACCAACGGTATTGCGTCGAGCGGCCTGAAATGCGCTACTTTTAATATCGATAAAAAAATCTGGTTTTTCGGCCAAACTAAACCCTCTGGCTTGCATTTTTTCATCTAATGCGTCTAAAAAACGTTTGGTATCCAACTCGCTTAAACCGGTTTTCATATCGGCGTAATAATTGTAGGTTTTATATTTTGTGAAATCCGTTGTTCTGTCAAAATCGTAATTAACACGGATAGGTGCGCAAGACACCATGACTAACGCCAAAACAAATACTTTAAGATATTTCATAACATTGATTTTTCATTAAAGTTAATCAAAAAATATTCCACACCATTTAAC
This sequence comes from Hwangdonia seohaensis, assembly GCF_031932625.1. Lineage (NCBI taxonomy): Bacteria > Pseudomonadati > Bacteroidota > Flavobacteriia > Flavobacteriales > Flavobacteriaceae > Hwangdonia > Hwangdonia seohaensis. The sequence goes on along the minus strand of NZ_JAVSCK010000003.1, from coordinate 129,231 downwards.
CGGAAAACTTTTAACAAATCGAATGCTTTTTATTGCTCTTCTTTATGGTCAACCGATTTTGTTAAAGCAGAAGATATGATTCCCGTTGGAATTGCCACAATGCCCAAACCAATCATTAATATAAAAAAAGTAAACACTTTACCGCCAACCGTAATGGGATACACATCGCCATAACCAACTGTGGTAAGCGTGATTATGGCCCACCATAAACTATCGAAAATTGATGAAAAATGCTGCGGTTGTGCCTCGTTTTCGAAATAATAAATCCCAACGGCAGAAAAATATATTAAAATAAGTGTGACAAATATAAAAAGTAGAATTTCTTCTTTAGCCGATTTTATGGCATCTGTAAAATGATTCATGGCTCGATTGTAGCGCACCAGTTTTAAAATTCTGAATAACCGTAAAAAACGCAATGCCCTTAGTGAGCGTAAATCAACTCCGAAGGATAAATAGAACGGAAGAATAGCCAACAAATCTATAATTCCAAAAAAACTAAATACAAACCTAGGTTTGCTATCGGCTACATAAATTCTTAAAATATATTCTACCGTAAATACAATAACGCTAAACCATTCGATGGATTGAAGAATAATTCTTGTTTCAGGTTTTAAATTGGGGATGGTTTCAACTGAAAATGTAACAACGGATAAAAGGATTATGGCTTGAATAAAAAAAGCAAAATACCGGCTTAGTTTATTGTCGTTTATTTCAACAATACTTTTAATTTGTTTTTTCATGTGCATGTATTTATGGTTTTATTATGGTCACATGTAGCTTCCGCATAACTTTTTTTTACCGGGAATTGAACTTTTTGGTTACGGAAGTTTCATCTTGATTTTTTAATCGTCTTTTGAAAAAGAAATAAATTTAAAAAAATTTGAAGCTTTTTTGAAATTAATCATTTAACATTTTCCAAAGCACATCTTTAAGCTGGGTAATGCCTTGTTGCGCCACAGATGATATAAATAAATAAGGAATGGGAAGTTCGTTATCTAACTCGGTTTTAAGTTCTGCCTTTAATTCATCATCGAGCAAATCACTTTTCGATATGGCAATTATGCGCTCTTTATCCAACATTTCGGGGTTGTACCTGCGCAATTCGTCCAACAGAATATCGTATTGTTTTTTAATATCATCGGCATCGGCCGGAATTAAAAACAACAAAATAGAGTTGCGTTCAATGTGGCGTAAAAAGTAATGTCCAAGCCCTTTGCCTTCGGCGGCACCCTCAATAATTCCGGGAATATCTGCCATGACAAAAGTTTGAAAATCGCGATATTCAACTATACCTAAATTGGGTTTTAAAGTAGTAAACTCGTAATCGGCAATTTTAGGTTTTGCCGAAGTTACAACCGATAATAAAGTAGATTTTCCAGCATTCGGGAAACCCACCAAACCAACATCGGCCAGTATTTTTAACTCTAAGGTAATGTGTTTTTCTTCTAAAGGAAGTCCGGGTTGTGCATATCGTGGTGTTTGATTTGTAGACGATTTAAAGTGCCAGTTTCCCAGTCCGCCTTTTCCGCCTTTTACGATAATCTTTTCTTCACCATGTTCGGTAATTTCAAAAATGATATCGTTCGTTTCGGTATCTCGAACAACAGTTCCTAAGGGCACATCAACATACATGTCTTCGCCATCGGCACCCGTGCTTCGGCTTTTGCTACCATGTGCGCCATGGCCTGCCCTAATGTGTCTTTTAAACTTTAATGGCAATAGGGTCCATAGGTTGGAATTGCCTCTAAGAATAACATGACCACCACGACCGCCATCGCCACCATCTGGACCACCTTTGGTGATGTATTTTTCGCGATGTAAGTGCGCAGAACCTTTGCCTCCGTTTCCAGAAGATACATACATTTTTACGTAGTCAACAAAATTTCCTTCAGTCATATTAGAAGTTAGAAGTTAGAAGTTAGAAGTTAGAAAATCGTACTAACTTTATCTTCAAAACTTCATTTATAAATTTAATTCTTTATTCGTTTAGGTCTGCCAATTATAAAATATAGCATAGAACCGAAAAATGGAAGAAGAAGAGCAACTAAAATCCAAATTAATTTATCATTACCCTTAAAATCATTTTTAAGAATACTTATTATTGCTAAAACTGGAAAGAGCAACATCGAAAGAGCTACTAATATCAATAACAATGGCCAAAAACCTAAAAACGTGCTAGTTTCTACTATTTCAGTTTCCATAAATTAAATTACAAATTATCTATTACAGAAGATAACCTCACTGTAATCTCCCCAATACTTCCTACACCATCAACACCAAAATATTTATTTTGCGCAGAATAGTAATCTTTTAAAATAGCCGTTTTTTTGTAGTACTCCGTAATTCTATTTCTAATAATGGATTCATCGGCATCGTCTGCTCTTCCGCTAGTTTTACCTCTTTTCAGTAAACGTTCTACCAAAACTTCATCATCTACTTCTAAAGCTACCATGGCATTAATTTGCGAATCTTTACTATCCATTAATTTATCCAATGCTTCGGCTTGCGCATCCGTTCTTGGAAATCCATCAAAAATAAAACCATGTGCGTCGGCATTTTTTTCAACCTCGGCCTCCAACATATCTATGGTAATTTGATCTGGAACCAATTCGCCTTTATCCATGTAAGATTTAGCAAGCATACCTAAAGCGGTTTCGTTTTTGATATTAAATCTAAAAACATCGCCAGTAGAAATATGTACCAATTGATATTTCTCTTTTAAAAATTCTGCTTGCGTCCCTTTTCCTGCTCCCGGTGGGCCAAATAGCACTAAATTTGTCATGTGTTGGGTTTCTTTTATTTGATATACTTCTGGTATGTCTCTCCCTAATCCATCGTAATCGAGCCCATAGCCCACTATAAATTTATTGGGTATTTCTATACCAACATAATGTAATTTAAAATCCTTTTTATACGCTTCGGGTTTATAAAATAACGTTGCTATTTTAAGTGTCTTTACGTTTTCGTTTTTAAAAATGCGGTGCACTTCTGCCAAGGTATTTCCCGAATCAATTATATCTTCCAAAATAACCACGGTTCGTCCCGACAAATCTTGGGTTAACCCAATTAAACGCTGAATATCTTCGGTAGATTTAACACCTTCGTACGACGCCAATTTTATAAACGTAACCTCGCAGGGTTTCGGGTATTTTTTTACAAAATCGCTCACTACCATAAATGAGCCATTTAAAATACCTACAAACACGGGTATTTCGTCTCCTAAATCATTGGAAATTTCATCAACTAATCGGGCAATGGCAGCATCAATTTCTTTAGCAGAAATAAAGGGTTTAAAATATTTATCGTGTAGCTTTATCACGGTTATTTTATTTTTTAAAGTTGCAAAGATAATCAATAGATTACCGATTATCGATTTTTTGATTTACGATTTGCAAAGTAATTTGATATTAAAATGTATTTTTGCCTAAAATTGAATGCATTATAAGAAATAAAACAACATGAATTATTTTTCTTCAAATTTTAAACTCGGTATTCTTGGTGGCGGACAATTAGGTAAAATGCTGCTCAACGATACCCGAAAGTTTGATATTTACACTTGTGTTTTAGATGCGAGCGACGAAGCGCCTTGTAAAATTGCCAGTAACGAGTTCCATTTGGGCGATTTAATGGATTATAATGCCGTTTATAATTTTGGAAAGCAGGTTGATGTTTTAACTATTGAAATTGAAAACGTAAATGTTGATGCGCTTGAAACGCTTGAAAAAGAAGGCGTAAAAGTATATCCTTCTTCACAAACATTGCGCACTATTCAAAATAAAGCCGTACAAAAACTGTTTTATGTAGATAACGATTTACCAACGGCGACGTTTTCCCGTTTTGCCTATCTCTCAGAAATTGAAGATGCCATTAGCAATGGCGGTTTAGATTTTCCGTTTGTTTGGAAAGCGGCTCAATTTGGTTATGATGGCAATGGTGTAAAAGTAGTGAGAACACTATCCGATTTAGAGGACTTACCAAAAGGGGAATGCATTGCAGAAACCTTAGTGCCTTTTAAAAACGAATTGGCGGTTATTGTAGCCAGAAACGCATCGGGCGAAACCAAAACATTTCCGGTGGTTGAAATGGAATTCCACCCCGAAGCCAATCAGGTTGAATACGTAATTTGCCCCGCAAGAATCGATGGGCAGGTTGCAAAAAAAGCAGAAGCTGTTGCTTTAAAAGTATCAAAAGCTTTTAACCACGTAGGGCTTTTAGCCGTTGAAATGTTTCAGACTAAAGAAGACGACATTTTAGTTAATGAAGTAGCTCCGAGGCCGCACAATTCAGGGCATCAAACCATTGAGGCAAGCTACACATCGCAATTTGAACAGCATCTCAGGGCGATTTTAAATTTACCTTTGGGAAGAACCGATAGTAAAGTAGGTGGTGTTATGGTGAATTTGGTTGGTGCCGAAGGACATACGGGTAACGTGATTTACCAAAACATTGAAACCATTATGCAAATGGATGGTGTTACACCCCATATTTACGGTAAAAAACAAACCAGACCATTCCGAAAAATGGGACATGTAACCATTGTTAACGCAGATTTAAGTGAAGCACGTAGAGTTGCTGAAAACGTTAAGAAAACGATTAAAGTAGTAAGTAAATAAATCACAATAATCATATCCAAAAAAACCAAATAAATGTTTTGGAATTTGGATTTTATAATTTGGAATTTAATATGAAAGTAGGAATAATTATGGGAAGTAAAAGCGATCTTCCTGTTATGCAGCAAGCCATTGATATTTTAAAAGAATTCGATATAGCAATTGAAGTCGATATTGTTTCGGCACACCGCACGCCCGAAAAACTATTCGATTATGGCAAAAATGCACACACCAAAGGATTTGCCGTAATAATTGCCGGTGCCGGTGGTGCCGCTCATTTACCGGGAATGATTGCATCTTTATCGCCGCTTCCCGTTATTGGCGTTCCCATTAAAAGCAGTAATTCCATTGATGGCTGGGACTCTGTTTTATCCATTCTTCAAATGCCCGGTGGCGTACCCGTGGCAACGGTAGCTTTAAATGGCGCCAAAAATGCTGGCATACTGGCCGCTCAAATAATAGGCTCTAACGATACCTGTGTTTTAGATAAAATTATAGCCTACAAAGAAGGATTAAAACAAATGGTTCACGAATCTGCCAAAGGTATAAAGTAAAAAAACCTCGAATAAATCCGAGGTTTTTACAGCTATTAACAATAATTCTTACGAGTTAAAGATAACTCACTTGAAAAATCTGGTGCAAACATATAAAAATTTTATTATGTATGCATAATAATTCTTACTTTTTAACATAAAATTAAAGAATGCGTAAAAATATACTAAACAACGTTTTTGACACCCCGTATAATACAGCTCCTTTTTCTGAAATAAACGACCACGATTTTCTTCCAGCTTTTAAAACAGCCATTAAAAATGCTAAAGCAGAAATTGATGCGATTACTAAAAACACAGAAGCTCCCAATTTTAAAAACACCATTGAAGCTCTCGATTTTTCGGGTGAACAATTAGATAGAATTTCGAGCCTTTTTTTTAATTTGAATTCTGCCGAAACCAACGACGATATTCAAAAAATAGCCCAAGAAGTATCGCCATTATTGTCTGAGTTTAGCAACGACATTACTTTAAACAAGGCGTTATTCAAAAGTGTAAAAACGGTTTATGATAAAAAAGACGAACTCGATTTAAACGTTGAACAGCAAACACTTTTAGAAAAAAAATACAAAAGTTTTTCGCGCAATGGCGCTAATTTATCAGAAGACAAAAAAGAAAAACTTCGAGATATTGACAAGCAATTAAGTCAGTTAAAATTAAAATTCGGAGAAAATGTTTTAGCCGAAACCAATACCTTCGAAATGCTAATTGCCAACGAAGATGATTTGTCCGGATTGCCGGAAGGCGCAAAAGAAGCTGCTGCTCAATTGGCGGAATCCAAAAACAAAAAAGGTTGGCTGTTTACTTTAGATTACCCCAGTTATATCCCCTTTATGACGTATGCCGACAACCGAAAACTCAGAAAAAAACTGGCCATTGCCTCGGGCGCCAAAGCCTTTAAAAATGATGCTTTAGACAATCAAAATAACGTTTTAAAAATTGTAAAATTAAGGCACGAACGCGCTAATCTTTTAGGATACAAAACCCATGCCCATTTTGTTTTAGAAGAACGCATGGCAGAAACACCGGAAAAGGTAGAACAATTTTTAAACGAACTTTTAGAAAAAGCTAAACCTGCTGCCAAAAGCGAGTTTGATAATCTTGAAGATTTTGCTAAAAAACTAGACGCTATTGATAAATTGCAAAAATGGGATTCCTCATATTATTCAGAAAAACTAAAACAAAAATTGTTTGATTTAGATGATGAAAAACTAAAACCGTATTTCAAATTAGAAAATGTTATAAACGGCGCTTTTATGGTGGCCAATAAATTATTCGATTTACATTTTGAAGAAATTCATAACATCGATACGTATCACAACGATGTTTTAACCTATAAAGTAACCGATAACAAAGGCGATTTAGTCTCAATATTTTATGCCGATTTCTTCCCAAGAAAAGGAAAACGCAACGGTGCGTGGATGACATCCTTTAAACCCCAGTCTATAAAAAATGGTGTTAATGAAAGACCGCACATATCCATAGTTTGTAACTTTACAAAACCTACCAAAAGCAAGCCATCACTGTTAACTTTTAACGAAGTCACGACGCTGTTCCATGAGTTTGGGCACGCGCTACACGGCATGCTTGCCAACACAACATACCCTAGTTTATCGGGTACCAGTGTGTATTGGGATTTTGTTGAATTACCAAGCCAGATTTTAGAAAATTGGTGCTACCAAAAAGAAGCCCTAGAATTATTTGCAAAACATTATGAAACGGGCAAAGTGATTCCGATGGATTTAGTGGAAAAAATAAAAGCATCGGCAACCTTTCACGAAGGCATGCAAACGCTGCGCCAAATTAGTTTTGGTTTATTGGATATGAGTTGGCATGCTGTCGAGTCGCCAAAGTCCATAACAGATGTAAAAGCCCACGAAACCAAAGCTTTTAAAAACACCAATTTGTTTCCTGACGTTGCAGAAAATTGTATGAGCACATCGTTTTCGCATATTTTTCAAGGCGGTTATTCCTCTGGTTATTACAGTTACAAATGGGCAGAAGTTTTAGATGCCGATGCTTTTGAGTATTTTGAAGAAGCCGGTATTTTCAATAAAACGGTGGCTACCAAATTTAAAGACCATGTGTTGAGCAAAGGCGGAACCGAAAACCCCATGACACTTTACAAACGCTTTCGCGGAAAAGCACCGGAACCCGAAGCGTTATTAAGACGCGCTGGATTATTAAAATAATTTACCTTATTTTTGGTATTCAAAAAAAACAATTGCATCAATAATGCCCAACCACCAAATAGATCCAAATAAGTGGATTGACTTATACGCAGACTACTTATTTAACTACACCATTACTAGAGTTAGCGACCGGGAAATTGCTCAAGACTTGGTGCAGGATACTTTTTTGGCAGCTTTAAAATCGATGAAAAACTTTAAAGGTGAAGCGAGCGAACGCACATGGCTAATTTCAATTTTAAAACGAAAAATTATTGATCACTATCGTAAAATTAATTCTAAAAAAGGAAAGGCTGAAGTGCGTATTACCTATAATGACGACTCCGAAACCGAAGGCGATTGGTTAGAAGAACGCGTAGCCGACCCTTATGATAAAACAGCCGAAGACACCCTGCAAAATGCCGAATTGGGCAATGCGATACACAACTGTTTGGGCAAGTTGCCACCAAAACAAGCCGAAGTTTTTAAAATGAAAACCATTCAGGGTTTTGAAACTGAAGTTATTTGTAATGAACTTAACATTACAGCGTCTAACCTTTGGGTAATCATTCATAGAGCACGTACGGCTATGGCAGATTGCTTAAAAGAAAATTGGTTTTAAATATGAGTACTAAGAAGATGAAGATTGTAATGCCTTGCGATGAAGCAAACCACGTGTGCGACAAAACACAATATAAAGAGGCTACCTTATGGGAAAAGATAATACTTAATATCCATTTAATATATTGCAGAGCCTGTAGAAAATACACAAAAAACAATAGCAAACTTACCAAAAAAATAAAAGAATCGAAGGTAGAGTGCTTGGACAGAAAATGTAAAGAATCCATGAAAAAAGAGTTAAACAACGCTATAAATCAGGATTCAAACTAGGTATTTAAGAGCATGAGTACGAGCCATAAAATAGGCACAGCTTCAACCCAAAAAGCACTGTAATACGGTTTTTGTTCTACTTTCGAGCATACTAAAAAAACGCTGGTAATTATGGTTATTACCAGTAGTATAATCGTATGTACTGAAGCGATTTCATCTTTAAAAAACTCGATAAAAAAGAATGCAAACAACAGCAAAACACCGATGGCTTTAGTTTGTTTTACTCCTATTTTTTGGGGAATTGTGGAGAGTTTCAAACTATCGTATTGCAAATCCCTAATTTCAAAAGGCAACATTAAAACAATAATGAACATATAGCGCTGAATGCCTGTTAACACCACATTGATATCAATCGTAAAATGCTGATTTACTAACGGCAAAAAAACAGTTACGCCAGCCCAAACCAATGCTATTAAATAAATTTTTAAACCCCCAATACTTCTTAGGTTTTGGTGTTTATCCAAAAACAAGTGTCTGGGTAAAAAAGGAATAGCGTACAAAAACGTTATCCCGCCAAAAACAGCGATGCAAATCAATGTGTTTTCTTCTAACTGAAACGCGTAATAGCACATTAAAATAAAGCAGAAAAACGAGAGTATTTCGATGGCTTTTAGCTTCCTGATAGCTTTCGGGAATACCAAACTCCAATGATGAAATTTCGCAAGCCCAAAATACTTAACAAAATTGTAGCCTACAATGCTAGCAAAAAACACAAAGCACAATACCTGTTTATCAAACAAAACCTGATGTTCAATTAAGGTAATCCATGTTAACGAAAACACCGATAATGCCACATGAATACTGCTATTAAGATAAAAATTAAAAAGTTGCTTTGCCAGCTTCATGGCACAAAAATAAGCAAACTGTTAATAACGTTTTTAAATGGTTAAAAACTTTCGGTTTTAACCATTTATCCATCCTTTTTATTACGTATTTTTGCATTTTATATTTTCAAAATTCTTTCAATGAATACAAAAGCTTTTGCACTGCGCCATATTGGTCCGAGAGAAGACGACCAAAACTTGATGTTAAAAACTATAGGTGTCGACTCTTTAGACCAATTAATTTACGAAACGGTTCCAGACGATATCCGATTAAAAATCGGACTAAATCTAGACGAACCTATGACTGAACATGAGTATTTACTTCATATTCACGATTTATCTAAATTAAACAAAGCGCGCAAAACCTATATTGGTTTGGGCTATCACCCTACGGTTATGCCAGCGGTTATTCAACGAAATATTCTTGAAAATCCAGGTTGGTACACAGCATACACGCCGTATCAAGCCGAAATTGCCCAAGGCAGATTGGAAGCCCTTTTAAACTTCCAAACCATGGTTATCGACTTAACGGGCATGGAAATTGCAAACGCTTCTTTATTGGACGAAAGCACTGCTGCTGCGGAAGCGATGAGCTTATTATTCGCCGTTCGTGAACGCAGTCAGAAAAAAGATGGTATTAACAAGTTTTTTGTTTCTGAAAATATACTGCCCCAAACCTTGTCATTATTACAAACAAGATCTGCCCCAATTGGTATTGAATTAGTAGTTGGGAATGAAGACACCTTCGATTTTTCAAAGGAATTTTTCGGGGCTTTATTGCAGTATCCCGGTAAAGATGGTCAAATTACAGACATCAAAACTTTTATCGGTAAAGCCAATAATGCCGATATTAAAGTGGCAGTAGCTGCCGATATTTTAAGTTTGGTAAAATTAGAAGCTCCAGGTAAATTTGGTGCCGATGTCGTGGTTGGAACGACACAACGATTTGGAATACCAATGGGATATGGCGGGCCTCATGCCGCATTTTTCGCTACAAAAGAAGCTTACAAACGTGATCTTCCTGGGCGTATTATTGGCGTTACAAAAGATGCCAACGGCAACAGAGCCTTACGTATGGCATTGCAAACACGCGAGCAGCATATAAAACGAGACAAAGCCACATCAAATATTTGCACAGCGCAAGTTCTTTTAGCCGTAATGGCTAGTATGTACGCGGTGTATCACGGACCAAAAGGCTTAAAGTTTATTGCTAATAATGTACATAACAAAGCGGCAACTTTATCCAATGCCTTAACGAAATTAGGCTACGAACAAGTAAACACTTCTTATTTTGATACGCTTCAAATTAAAACGAAAGCCAAAAAAATAAAGAAAATTGCTTCGGAGAAAAAAGTAAATCTATATTACCCGGATAAAAACACCGTTACCATTTCCATCAATGAAACTACAGCCACTAGGGATATTAACTATTTAATTTCCATTTTTGCTGAAGCGGCTCAAAAAGAAACTATTGAAATTTCTTCGGTTGAAAAAGCCAATAATATCGAGCAATCAGTTCAAAGAGATTCAGAGTTTTTAACCGATGTCGTGTTTAACACCTATCATTCTGAAACCGAATTGATGCGTTACATAAAATCCTTAGAACGCAAAGATTTATCATTAAACCACTCCATGATTTCTTTAGGGTCTTGTACCATGAAGCTAAACGCTGCTGCGGAATTGTTGCCATTAAGTTGGTTTAAATGGGGGAATATCCATCCGTTTGCACCATTAAAACAGGCCAAAGGATACTTAACGGTTTTAAAGGAATTGGAAGACCAATTAACCGAAATCACCGGTTTTGCAGCAACGTCATTACAACCAAATTCTGGTGCACAAGGCGAGTTTGCAGGACTCATGGTTATAAAAGCGTACCATGAATCGCGCGGCGACCATCATAGGAATATTTGTTTAATTCCGTCGTCCGCTCACGGTACAAACCCTGCAAGTGCTGTTATGGCGGGCATGAAAGTGGTAGTAACCAAATCGACCGAAGAAGGCAATATTGATGTAGACGATTTACGCGAAAAAGCCGAATTGCACAAAGATAATTTATCTTGTATCATGGTAACCTATCCATCAACGCACGGGGTTTACGAATCGGCTATTAAAGAAATCACTCAGATTATTCACGATAATGGCGGACAGGTTTATATGGACGGCGCCAATATGAATGCGCAAGTGGGCCTAACAAACCCGGGCAATATTGGAGCAGATGTTTGTCATTTAAACTTACATAAAACCTTTGCTATTCCACATGGTGGCGGTGGTCCCGGTGTTGGCCCTATCTGTGTTGCCAAACAACTCGTTCCGTTTTTACCCGGAAATCCAATCGTAAAAACCGGTGGGGATAAAGCCATTACGGCCATTTCAGCAGCGCCATTTGGCTCTGCCTTGGTGTGCTTAATTTCCTATGGTTACATTAAAATGCTCGGTGCAGAAGGTTTAACACAAGCCACTAAAATCGCCATATTAAATGCCAATTATATAAAGCAACGTTTACAAGGTAGTTTTGATACGTTATACTCTGGCGAGCGCGGTCGTGCAGCACATGAGATGATTGTAGATTGTAGGGCTTTTAAAGAGCATGGCATAGAAGTGAGCGACATTGCAAAGCGACTCATAGATTATGGTTTTCATGCGCCAACAGTTTCATTCCCTGTAGCTGGAACCTTGATGATTGAGCCTACCGAAAGTGAGAGTAAAGCAGAAATGGATCGTTTTTGTGATGCTATGATTTCAATTAAAAAGGAAATCGACAATTCCTCAAAAGACGATGTTAATAACGTACTTAAAAATGCACCGCATACTTTAGATATGATTACAAATGATGAGTGGCATTTTCCGTACACAAGACAAGAAGCGGCATTTCCATTGGAATATGTTAAAGACAACAAGTTTTGGCCGAGTGTAAGGCGCGTTGATGATGCTTACGGCGACAGAAACTTAATTTGTTCATGTACACCTATTGAAGCCTATGCCGAAGCGTAATTAAGCTTTTGAACATCGTAAATTAAAACAAAACTGAGATTGCTTTTTAATTACAAAATAGTATCTTGTTTTTTAGTTTTTAATTAAAGACAATTTTTTATTTTATGACTATAAGAATCACAGGAACTGGAAGTTACATTCCAAGTAATATTGAAAAGAATGAAGATTTTTATCAACATGAATTTTTAAACAGTGATGGCTCAACTATAAATGCTCCCAATGAAGTTATTGTAGAAAAATTTAAAGCCATTACAGGAATTGGTGAACGTAGGTATGCCGAAAAAAAATTAAACACTTCGGATATCGCTTTTTTTGCTGCCGAAAAAGCCATTGAAAATGCAAAAATCAATCGCGAAGATATAGATTACATTATTGTTGCCCATAACTACGGCGATGTTAAGCACAACACCGAACAAAGCGATACCGTACCAAGTATAGCCTCCAGAGTCAAGCATCTTTTAAAAATTCAAAATCCAAAATGTGTGGGTTACGATGTGCTTTTTGGATGCCCAGGTTGGATAGAAGGTGTTATTCAAGCCAATGCGTTTATAAAATCCGGAATTGCAAAAAAATGTTTGGTTATCGGTGCCGAAACCTTGTCTCGTGTTATCGATCCGCACGATAGGGATTCCATGATTTACAGTGATGGCGCAGGTGCGGTTATTGTAGAATCTTCAAATGAAGACGGCGGTATAATAGCCCACGAAACAGCAACCTTTGCTTTCGATGAAGCCCATTTTATCTTTTTCGGGGAAACCAATAAACCTGAGATCAATGATAAACGGCGCTACATCAAAATGTATGGTAGAAAAATTTACGAGTTTGCCATAAGCAACGTCCCCAAAGCCATGAAATCCTGTTTGGATAAAAGCGGCGTGGACATTAAAGACCTAAAGAAAATCCTTATCCATCAAGCCAACGAAAAAATGGATGAAGCCATTGTAAAACGTTTTTACAAGCTGTACAATATGCAAATGCCAGAAAACATAATGCCCATGACCATTGGCAAATTAGGCAATTCCAGCGTTGCAACTGTACCTACGTTATACGATATGATATTGAAGGGCGATTTGGAAAATCAGGAAATAAATAAAGGTGATATTATTATGTTTGCTAGTGTTGGTGCGGGCATGAATATTAATGCTATTGTTTACAAACATTAATAATGTACGAGAAAAGCTACCCAAACAAACGCTTTAAGCACACCATTGAATTTTTAAAAAAACACGTTTCAACGACTGAATCTATTTTAGATTTAGGCGTTGTAAACCCGTTTACCAAAATCATGCAGGATCATGGTTATAAGGTTGAAAACACCAAAGGCGAGGATTTGGATTTTGACACATCAACCATTACAAATTCTGAAGCAGAAGTTGTCACCGCGTTTGAAATATTCGAACATCTGCTCTCCCCTTTCACCGTTTTAAAATCTATAAAAGCCGACAAATTGGTTGCCAGTGTGCCGCTTAAATTATGGTTTTCTTCGGCATACCGAAGCAAAACCGATATGTTGGACAGACATTACCACGAGTTTGAAGATTGGCAATTCGATTGGCTATTGGAAAAAGCCGGTTGGAAAATTATAGATACTCAAAAATGGACCAATCCAACAAAAAAAATTGGCATCCGACCTATTTTACGTTGGTTTACACCAAGATATTACATCGTTTATGCCGAACGGGTAAAATAATGAACGTCATTGCAAAAAATTTATTAGCCTGCACTGAGCGCAGTCGAAGAGCCTGCACTGAGCGCAGTCGAAGTGCCTGCACTGAGCGCAGTCGAAGTGCCTGCACTGAGCGCAGTCGAAGTGTGGCAATCTCACTCTTATTTTATAAAATTAGAAATATCTTAACTTTGACTATTAAACTTTAAACTTTGAATTTCTACATCATTATTCCAGCACACAACGAAGCGTCTTCAATAAAGCTGACTTTAGATTCGTTGGTAAACCAAACCCATTTACCCAAAAAAGTGGTGGTTGTTAATGATAATTCCACCGATACCACCCAAAATATTGTTGAAGCTTTCGCTGAAAAACATAGTTGGATTTCATTGGTAAATTCAAAGTCTTCAAATCAGCATTTACCGGGTTCAAAAATCATCAATGCCTTTTACAAGGGTTATGAAACTTTAGATGCCGATTACGATGTGATTTGCAAATTTGATGCAGATTTAATTTTTCCCGAAAATTACTTAGAACAACTCACTTTTCATTTTAACAATAATGAAAAACTAGGAATAGCTTCGGGATTTTGCTACATCAAAAAAAACTATGCATGGGTATTGGAAAATCTAACCAATAAAGATCACATTCGCGGCGCATTAAAAGCATATAGAAAACAGTGTTTTTTAGATATTGGCAAACTTAAACCATCCATGGGTTGGGATACGGTTGATGAGCTATTGGCACAATTTTACGGATGGCAAATTTTAACCGACGAATCCCTAAAAGTAAAACACTTAAAACCCACTGGAATAAGCTATAATAAAGCCTCAAAATATTTGCAAGGCGAAGCCATGTATAAAATGCGTTATGGTTTTGTAATCACATTTATTTCGGCTTTAAAACTGGCTTTAAAAAAGAAAAGTTTCGGATTATTTATAGACTATTTAGCGGGTTATTTTAAAGCTAAAAAGCAAAAATTAGAGCATTTGGTTTCTGAAAAAGAAGGAAAATTTATTAGGGATTTACGGTGGAAAGGCATGCTTAATAAACTAAAATAAGCACCATCTCGAAACTTGACTTTGTCAGAAAAAAAACGCTAGTTTCGTTTACTTGTGTTGTCCCGATAAAAATTGGGATTGTTTTGGCATTTGAAACGACGCATATTTGCGAGTTATGCCCCATAGTAAAAGACAACCGCGCAAAGAAACAAACCAAAACTAAATCGCAGAAATTGAATCCGACACTTTCTCTAACTCGGACTTAAAAAAATCTCGTTTGAAATAAGATAATGGCTTAACCCCACCAACCACGTTTAAATGTTTAGTGACAAATCGAGTCTTATCCTGGAATTTTGATTTGAACAAATCTTCATTCTCTTGAATAAATTCTAAAATACCAAGAACGGCTTCTTTATGGCGGCCAAACTTATAGGTACCCATAGTTCGAGTAGGAAAATCTAAATTCCGAAAGAATATTTCTGTTAGTTCATATTTATTCTCTCTTTCTTCATCAACGGATAAATGTACCGACCACCATAATCCGGCTAATGCGTGCCGAAGCAGGTTGTTTTGTGCCGAAGAGCTCAAAAACCAATGGTCTAAAATATATTTTGATGGATTATTTGAATCTCCGTTATAAACCTCTGGCCAGCGCTCAATCATATATGGATATAAATCAACGTGTGCAAGATATGTCCACAATCTTTCATCTGATGCTTGTATTGGTTCTAAATTTTCATAGGTTTTATAGATTGCAATTGCAGTTTTTAAATCATTTTTGACATCTAAATTACTCAATAAGCCTGTCGGAGTGTCAATATTTTGGACAGGAAGAACTTCGTTCTTATCATAAACAAATTCTGTACTCTTGTAGTGATTAACAATCTCTCCTGATTGAACTTTTTTCTTAAGTTCGTTGACATACCTGTCTCTAAATATTTTTTGCTTCATTTGTTCTTAATTTTCAAATTGCTCTTCCAATTCATTTAATCCTGTAAAAAGTCTGCTTAACGGTTTTCCCAACAATCTTTGGGCAATTTCAGGAACATTCTCGGGTTCATCAATACCCAAATTTTGAAATGTATCTTTTTCATTTTCTATTCGATACATTATTGCTTCAGCCCAAAATTTATCTTTATGTTTTTTAATATTATATAAGGCAATCAACAAAGCATTTAATACTATTGAAGAATGAAATACAGGATCATATTTTTTATCATCAGCATAGTTACTTGCAAAGTTCTCGTAATCTTCTTCAGGAATTTCAACAGTTATTTTGGATTCTTCCAAATTGACGTTCACAATATCAAATTCTTTAGTCGGTTTAACAACCAATATTTGAGACACCGCCTTTAATCTTTCATATTTTATATCAGCATTGAAAGAAGTTTTACCAAAAACAACAAGAACGTCCCCCTTTTCAATATCAAAATAAAAACCGTCATAATCGGAATGAGCATCAGTATTAACATATTGTGGAATGGCAGTTTTTGAAATTAAAAGGCAGGTAAATTCAACTTTTCCCTTTACGTGCTTTTTTGGAAGTTCAAAAGAAATATAGTTATCTGAACTTGTAAAAATTTCTCTGTAAAGTGTATTGGTACAGGTTACTTCACAGAAATATTCAGCCTTAGCTTCCCGTAATAATTGGTTTATATCGCCATTGCTTTGATTTAGTTCAAATTTTATTCTGTAATTGCCTTTTTCCGAAAGGACTTCATCAAAAAATTCTATGTTTCCAGAAATAGTGTCAGCTATACCTAACACGGGATGGGGAAAACTGATATTATTGAATTTCATACGCTTTTGCTTTTATAGAGTGCTTTATATTATCTGAAAAACTGACTTTGACAATATTTCTACCTTTTACCAATTGAACTTGATTTAAGGCATTATCGTCAATGTTCCCATTATCAGTAGTAACCAAACTAATCCCATCATCCCGCTCATTATCTGAACCTACCATAAGTTCGATTTCAGCATTTTGAATATCTCTTGGAGAATTTATTATGAGTGAATGGTATAATTTTCCTTCTTCACGCTGTGCAACAACTCTAAGAATGACATCCAAAAATAGCTTACTATTAACCTCTTCATCAGTTGGGCATACCCTTAGTTTGCCATTCGGTCCTAGTGGAGTTGGACCAGGATCTTCTCCTCCTCTTCCGCCACCTCCTGTGCCCTCTTCTCCACCATCTTCATCCGGCTCAACTTGGACTTCATCTTCTTTTATCTCTTGTGATTCGGTTCTTTTTAATTCAATTTTAACCGGTGGTTTTTCTATTTCCGTAGTTTGCAATCCTGTTTCATCATCGACAGCTTCATCACTCTGCTGACCGTTCATACTGCTAGGGGAATTGCCTTGCATTTGTTGTTCCTCATATTTTTCCAGTAATTCTTCCGTACTGTACAAGTAATCTTCCAAGCCAGAAACAAACGTGCTATCGCCAATTTTTGATTTCGAGAGTTGTTTTAAGGTTTCATTTACAAATTGTCTCAACTCTTTTTCCGCATTAGTTGCATCTGTATGAATTTCATCATTTTCGTCTTTATAATTACCTTTTTTCCACTCATTATGAGCTGGGTTTTCCATTTCCTTCAAAATTGTGTTTCCAGGATCCTCATCACATACAAACACAGCAGCATATCCGTTAATGATGTTTCGCCTTCTTCCTTTGTAAACGACCATTTTAGGATTACGTAAATAACAAGTACGATTTGGCAACCCTTTGTTCAAGTAAACGTATAGCTTAACATTCCCAAGACTTGGAAGTTTTCCAGGAAACACCTGATACTGTTCATTATTACCCGCATATTTAACTGCTTTGAAATATGGCTTTGGATTCCAATTCTCAATATCTGTACTTAGTTCAATTTCATCAGGAAAATAATCGTCAATAATTTGTTGCAGATTATCACAATCTATTCTGAGATTATCAACAGTTACAATTAGCTTTTTTTCATAAACCGCTAACCAGAAGTTGTTAAGAACCGACCTTATCATCTGTTCTTTTCGATTTTCAGATTTAATCAATCCTATAATATAAATATCCGTTCCGCTTTCAGAACGCTTAAAAAAATCTGGTATATCTTCCGTACTACTCACAGGATGTTCATAATTTATATTAAAAAAACCGTCCTTTGTATAGGTTTTATCTTCCAACTTATGTGTTGCAAGTCTTGTTTTTCTTTCAAAATATACGTTGCCTTCGTCCGTTTTAGTACTTACAACTACTGTTTTAATCTTCGAAGGCACATAGTATGCTCCTTTTCCAAAACCAAATATGAACTCTGAGTATTTCTTTTTACAGTTAGTTTTAGATAAATTACATTTAATTAACTTTGTGAAATGGTGAGAAACAATTGGTCAAAAGAAGAAACTATTATTGCTTTTAATGTGTATTGTAAAATACCATTTAAGAGTAGTAGTAAAACCAATCCAACCATTATAAAATATGCAAATATTATTGGTCGGTCTCCATCAGCATTGAATATGAAAGTTGGAAATTTTGGAAGACTTGACCCGGAATTAAAAAAACAAGGAATTACAGGTTTGGTAAATGGAAGCAAACTTGAAGAAGATGTTTGGAATGAATTTAATGGAAATTGGGAAAAGCTTGCTTTTGAAAGCGAAGAATTGATCGCTAAGTTTCAAAACAAAACCATTGAAGAAAATGAAGAAATAAATTTAGATGATTTACCCGAAGGAAAAGAACGGGAAACGATTGTAAAAACAAGAGTTAATCAGAACTTTTTCAGAAGTACAATACTTTCATCTTACAATTTAAAATGTTGCATAACAGGACTATCAATTCCTGATTTTTTGGTGGCAAGTCATATTAAACCTTGGGCAAAAGATAAAGAAAACAGAATTAATCCGCATAATGGTTTATGTCTTAATTCAATTCACGACAAAGCTTTCGATAAAGGATTTATTACTGTTACGCCTGAATACAAATTATTGGTCTCTGATTTTTTTATAGACTATTCAAAAGAACAAGCTGTTAACGATTTCTTTTTCAAATATCAAGACCACAAAATTGATTTGCCTGATAGGTTTTTGCCGTCAAAAGAATTTTTAGAATATCATTATAAGAATATTTTCATCAAATAATATAATCTACGGAATGCAACAAGCAGGCATAAAAATTCTTGCAGGAATTGATTTTGACGAAAGTTGCAAGGAAACTTACGAATCCAATATAAAAGGAGCTGAATTTATCCACGCTGATGTTTTTGAATTAAATGAAAAAGATTTAGAAAACAAACTTTCCCTAAAGAAAAACGATGATGAATTAGTCCTTATCGGGTGCAGTCCTTGTCAATTTTGGAGCATCATCAATACCGATAAAACAAAATCATCCGAATCTAAAAATCTTCTTATTGAATTCTCACGCTTTGTAAAACATTTTCGTCCTGGATATGTAGTTGTTGAAAACGTGCCAGGTGTTTTGAGAAGAAAAGAGGAAAGTGGGTTAGACGAGTTTATTGAATGGCTAAAAGCCAATGGTTATGAAAACCCTCATTTTAAAGTACACAATGTAAACAATTACGGTGTCCCCCAAAGCAGAAAGCGATTTACTTTAATAGCTACACGATTATCTGAAGACGAAATCAAACCTCTCGAAGTTGAGGAAAAAAAACTTGCCGTAAAAGATGTATTGGGTGAAGAAAACGGATTCCCGAAAATTGAACCGGGAAATAAAGACAAGACAGAATTCTATCATAGTGTTCCAAATATTAATGACATAAATAAAAAACGTCTCAAAAAAGTAAAAAAGGACGGTGGAAACAGGTTTGGTTTTGCAAACGACCCTGAATTACAGTTAGATTGTTTTATTGGCAGAGACGATTCATTTAAAGATACTTTCGGTCGCTTGTGGTGGAACAGGCCTTCGCCAACAATCACGACTAAATTTTTCAGCATTTCAAACGGACGCTTTGTACACCCGGAAGAAGATAGAGCCCTGTCCGTTAGGGAAGGAGCTACATTACAATCTTTTCCAAAAAATTATATATTCAAAACAACGAGTATCGCAAAAACGGCCCGAATGATTGGTAATGCCGTACCACCAAAATATGCGGAAGCGATTGGAAAAGCGATAATAAATTCAGGAGTTTAAGCCAATGCTAAAGTCATACACATTGCCAAGTCGTACCTACCGACCCACAGGCTAAGAGTTTGTCTTTGCCAACACCGAATGACAATCTAACCCTACAAAAATATCCTGCTAATTAAAACTCCAACCTTTATAAGTGCTCGACGCTTCTAATTGGTTTTCAATGGCATCATCCAATTCTGGAAAAAAGTCAATGCCCGTTAGGTTTTCAATAGTATCCACAGAAACCACAAACTCATATAGTGGTTTATCGGAATCTTCGTGTGGCATCAAAAAAGCTATCATTTTTGGCTTGCCGCTATTGTAATCAATCAACACTTTGTAAAATTGATTGGGTACTGAAACAGCCTCGTCACCAATGGTTTTCATTTCACCGTTTAAAACGCCACCCGTAATTACAAAAACGCCATCGTACTTGCTTGCCCAATAGCGTACTTTCTGCTCTAAAGTATTCCAAATACCCGCATTGAAATCGTGTTTTTGCGGACTAATATTACTGGTTAAAAACGTTTCGTCGTGCGCCGCTTTACTGTATTGTCTATCGCCCGCAGGACACAAATGTCCGCGGTCGTAACCCGAATTTTTATAGTTGCGCCAATGGGCTGCTCCGGTTTTTACAGCTTTGTCAATCTCAAAATAAGGGCGGATAAAATTCGAATTTGAAAGATGTGATTTCTTCAACTCGTAAGCCACCCATTCCGCTTGTTCGTGGGGTTCGCTATACGATAACGAATAGCCTTCGTGATGAACGATTTGCCCCGTGGTACTTGTTGGTAAAAAATAGGCGTTGGTATCGTTTTTAGCTGATTTACCTTCAGAAACTACCTCGGCTTTTTCTTCTTCATTTAAAAAATATTCATAGCCATAAACACCCAATAAAATTAAGATGGCTATGATGGAATATAATGTGCGCTTGTTCAAATTATTCTAAAACAATTTCCAATGGTTTACCAATGGCGCCGTTTGGGAAACTAATACCTAACAATGCCGACATGGTTGGTGCAATATCGGTGATTTCTGTTTTTTGCAATGTTTGCCCATGCTTAATCCCGTTTCCAAAAAACAATAGAGGCACATGGGTATCGTAATTCAAGCCGCTGCCGTGGGTTGAACCTGTTTTATGATAGGAAATAAAAGCGGGTTCTGGAACTATAATAACATCGCCCGAGCGTTTTTGGTTAAACCCTTTTTGCAATAAGGCTTCAATACCCTTGGTAAATTGTGTTGAGCGCATTGTAGTTGCGGTGTAAACCTTATCGATATGGTCGTAAGTAATAAGCTCGTTTACAATAGCGTTTTGCACATCAGTTAAATTCAATCCCAATGCTTTAATCTTTTCGCGGTTCAAGAAAATTTGATTGTTGCTTACGTTTTCAATTAAATTGGAATCTTTAAAAGTGGACTCCATAAAGGCTTCAAACTGTTTTTTAGTTTTTTTATTATCTAAATAACCTGCTGGAATTTTCACCGATTTTAAATAGGCAGGCACATCAATGGCGGCATGATCGGCGGTTAAAAACACGGTGTAATTTCCTTTACCAACCTGAGCATCTAAAGCATTAAACAAACGCTCTAAATCTTTATCCAATCGAATATAAGTGTCTTGAACCTCTTTAGAGTTTACCCCAAAATTATGCCCCACATAATCGGTACTTGAATAGCTTACGGCTAACACATCGGTATCGTTGTCTTGTCCTAATTGCTCGCCTTGTAAAGCTGCCAGGGCAAAATCGGTAGTTAAGCTGTTTCCATAAGCCGTAGCTTTTAATAAATCGTAACCTCCGTTTTCATCTTTTAAAACATCCAATTGATACGGAAACGTTGCGGTTTCCTTTCCTTTAAAGCCACCTTCGAAGGTATTTAAATCGCTACCGCTTTCGGTGTACGTGTTAATATCGTAAAGGGTATTCCATTCGGTTAAATATTTTGAAACCGATTTTTCAGCATTAAAATCCTTTACCCATTTTGGCAAATCATTCATATAAAACGTACTGGAAATCCAGTTGCCTTCATCTTTTCCTTGAAACCAATAAGCTGCATTTGCCGTATGTCCCGCAGGTAAAACCGCCCCTCTGTCTTTAATGGAAACTCCAATGGTTTTTCCGCGCATTTGCGTAAAAAGCCTATTCTCGTCTCCAAAAGTTGTGGTTTTCATGCGGTGCGGAGACATTTGCCCCGAGCTGGCCGAAGTTCCAACAGATTGCACCTCATCATCGCCAGCACAATACACACTTGTTTTAATTTCTTTATCGTACCAGTTATTGCCAATAATACCGTGATATTTGGGCGTTGTGCCCGTATAAACCGAAGCATGACCAGGTCCCGTGTAGGTTGGCACGTAATTGAAGTGATTGTTTTTACAGTTAAAACCCTCGTTAATCATGCGCATAAATCCGCCAGTTCCAAACTTGTTTTCAAAACGGGTTAAATAATCATAACGCATTTGGTCGACTACAATACCAACCACCAATTTAGGTTTTGCGCTAAGCGTTTCTGTTTTAGCTTGTTGCCTTTTTACTTGCGGTCTTTGGGCTTGGGAAATATTGAACAAAAAAATAATTAAAAGAAAAGGGACTGTGTTTTTTAGCATGATAAATTATTTATAAGCTCAAAAATACATATTTTAAAATATGATATTTTAAAATTAAGGTTAAATTCTATAACTTTTTTTACTTTAGCAGTTACAAAATTTTATATGACTTACCTTCATAATATTGGATTATATTTTTTGATGATTGTTGAGATGTTTCGCAAGCCAACTAAATGGTCTGTAATGAAAACATTGATCCTTAAGGATATTGACGATTTAATTATTGGATCACTCGGTATTATTGCTTTTATCTCGTTTTTTGTTGGTGGGGTAATTACCATTCAAACGGCATTGAATATAGACAATCCCTTAATTCCAAAATACTTGGTAGGTTTTGCTACTAGGCAATCTGTTATCTTAGAATTTGCACCAACTTTCACCTCTATTATTATGGCGGGTAAAGTAGGTTCGTTTATTACATCAAGCATAGGCACAATGCGTGTTACAGAGCAAATTGATGCCTTGGAGGTTATGGGAATAAATTCACTTAACTATTTGGTTTTCCCTAAAACAGTAGCTTTATTGCTGTACCCTTTTGCCATTGCCATTGGTATGTTTTTGGGCATTTTAGGCGGTATGGCCGCTTGTGTTTTTGGTGGCTACACCTCGTTGGCAGATTACATACTTGGGCTGCAAACAGATTTCGACACCTTTCATGTGGCCTATTCGTTTGTTAAAACTTTTATTTTTGCTTTTGTTTTGGCAACCATTCCGTCGTTTCATGGTTATTATATGAAAGGCGGCGCACTGGAAGTTGGTAAAGCGAGTACAACCTCGTTTGTATGGACTGCCGTAGTTATTATTTTATTGAATTATATATTAACGGATATGATGTTAGGACAATGATAGAAGTTAAAAATTTACATAAATCGTTTGGTGATGTTAAAGTTTTAAAAGGCATTAGCACCACTTTTGAAAAAGGCATAACCAATCTTATAATTGGGCAAAGTGGCTCGGGTAAAACGGTGTTTTTAAAGTGTTTATTAGGACTGTTTGATTACGAAGAAGGCACAATAGCTTATGGGGGCAAAATATTTTCTCAATTAACCGAAGACCAAAAACGTAATTTACGTGCCGAAATTGGCATGGTTTTTCAAGGCAGTGCTTTGTTTGATTCGATGACCATTGCACAGAACGTCATGTTTCCGTTACGCATGTTTACCAACCAGAGTAAAAGCGAAATGGAAGACCGTGTAGACTTTGTATTAAAACGCGTAAACCTTGATGGTGCACATAACAAAATGCCGAGTGAAGCTTCTGGTGGTATGCAAAAACGTGTTGCCATTGCTCGTGCTATTGTAAACAAGCCAAAATATTTGTTTTGCGACGAACCAAATTCTGGATTAGACCCTAAAACAGCCATTGTTATTGATAATTTAATCCAGGAGATTACAGACGAATACCAAATCATTACGGTTATCAATTCCCACGATATGAACTCAGTTATGGAAATTGGCGAAAAAATCGTGTTTTTAAAAGACGGCGTAAAAGCTTGGGAAGGCTCAAATAAAACCATTTTTAAAACCGATAACGAAGCCGTTACAAATTTTGTTTACTCTTCAGAATTGTTTAAAAAAGTGCGTAAAATGTATATTGAGGAGAACGAGTGATTCCAGTATTCCGTATTCCGTGTTCCGTGTTCCGTGTTCAAAATTAATTCACTCGTTTAACTTCCAATTTATTGGTATTCAATTTTAGTTTCAACCATTTTTCTAGTTTTTCCCGTTCTTTTGCCCTCACAGATTCATTGGTCAAAGAATCGATCCACTTTACTGAAAACACCGATAAGGTATCCGTTTTTTTAAAGTTGGTGTTTATAACCTTGGCATACGAAAACTCATCTATGTTTTCATAATTAATTTCCACTTCATTCGTTAAGCCTTCAAACGGAATATAATTTTGTTCATATTGAGAGAGCTGTTTTACTTTATTTTCTAAATACCTTATTTTTTCAGATTGGGATAATAAATCCAAAGAATCCCGTGTGCGGAGCTCTTCCATGTATTTAAAGTTGTCCAAACCTTGGCTTCTGCTCTGGTTAAACTTAAGCTTGGTATTATACTTGCTTAATGCCGGATACGATGCCATTCGGTTTTGTAAGACTGAAATGGTGCTTTCCGGAATTTCATCCAATCCAAAAGAATTCAACTCAATCACACTATTTTCAGCACCTCCGTATTTATACAAGGAGTTTTTCTTGATATATTCTGAATGCGGAAGCGCATCCAATTCCTTGTTTATAAATGCCTGTGCATCAACCTCAAAAGTACTTTCTTGATAGACGCTAAAAAAGGTAAAGCCAGCAGGAACCATAACTACTATGGCCAACAGCATCGCCATTCTTGAAATAAACCGACGCTTTTTTGAATTGGCGTATTTAAGCATAGGAAACCGCAACACTTTCAGCACCAAAAAGGTTGCCAAAGCAATAAATATTGTGTTGATGGTAAACAAGTACATAGCTCCGAAAAAGTACTCCCAATTGCCTTTTGCCAAACCGTAACCCGCAGTACACAATGGTGGCATTAATGCCGTGGCAATGGCAACGCCAAATATTACCGAGGCTATGGTGCCACGTTTGGTACGTGCAATAATAAGTGCCAAACCACCAAAAAAGGCTATTAAAACATCGCGAATGTCGGGTTGCACCCTACCTAAAAGCTCTGAAGTATCTTCGCTTAATGGGAAAAACCTAAAAAACAAAAATGCGGTTATTAAACTTAGCGCAATCATAATCGCCAAATTTATAAGCGACCTCTTTAGGGTATCAATATCGTTAATGGCAATAGAAAGTCCCACGCCTAAAATAGGCCCCATTAACGGCGAAATTAACATGGCACCAATTACCACAGCTGTCGAGTTGGCATTTAATCCAACCGATGCCACAAAAATGGAACAAATTAAAATCCAAGCCGTTGCGCCTTTAAACGAAATGTCGCCTTTTATGGCATTAACGGTAGCATCTCTATCGGTATCCTCACGAAAATCCAGTAGCTCGCTAAAAAAGGTATTAATGCTTTGCCATAGCCCTTTAGCATCTTTTCTAACCGCATCTTTAGATTGCTCTACGGCTTTCTCTTTGTTGTTTTCTTCCTCCGAAAAGTTAAATTTATTTTCTTCCATACGCTTTAAATTCCAAAATTGAAATTCCAAATTCTCTTTTTCAGAAAATAGAAATCAATATTACACGAATATATAAAAATTTCTAGGCTATTTATTTTAAAAAAACAAGAACAAATTTAAAACCGTATTTTTTAGCCCAAATGATTGCCAAATTTATGTTTTACTTTTTGAAGTACTTTTTTAATATCCTGCTCTTTCGATTTTGGATAAATGAGCAAAACCTCATCTTTATCAACTATAATGTAATCCTGTAAACCATCAACCACAACCACTTTATCATTTTTGGTGCGTATCATATTTCCCGAGGCTTCTTCGGTTAAAGTCCTGGAGTTTACAACGGCATTTCCTGCCTTGTCTTTATCTAATTTATCATACAAACTGCCCCAGGTTCCTAAATCGTTCCAATCAAATTCCGCCGCAATTACAAATACATTATTGGATTTTTCCATAATGGCATAATCAACCGAAATGTTTTCGGCTTTTTCGTAATTGATTCTAATAAAATCGTCTTCAGAATCAGTATTATAAGCGCTTATTCCACTTTCAAATAAGGCATATAACGCAGGTTGGTTGTTTTTAAATGCTTCAACAACGCTTTTAACGCTCCACATAAAAATACCGGCATTCCATAAAAAATTGCCCTGTGCAATAAAGGTTTTTGCGGTTTCGTAATCTGGTTTTTCCCTAAACTGATTTACCGTTTTTATCGCTTCCGCGGAAACCTTATCAAACTCAATATATCCATAGCCGGTATTGGGGAATGTTGGCGTGATGCCCAACGTCATTAATGCGTTATTTTCGGCACAATAATCGAAGGCCTGTTGTACGTTTTTAGCAAAAATATTTTCGTCCTCAATCCAATGATCGCTTGGTGCCACAATCATTACCGCGTCTGGGTTTTCTTTTTGGATTTTTAACGAAGCGTACAAAATACAAGGTGCCGTGTTTCGCATTGCCGGTTCTAAAACCACTTGGCGTTTTGTTACCTCTGGAAGCTGTTCGAAAACCAAATCGTTATAGCGTTCGTTTGTTAAAATGAAAATATTTTCCTTTGGAATTAAATGCGCTAAGCGATTAAATGTTTTTTGAATGAGCGTATCACCGGTGCCCAACATATCGTGAAATTGTTTGGGGAACGCTTCTGTACTTACGGGCCAAAATCTTGAGCCTACACCTCCAGCCATCAATATGGCATAATAATTTTTGTTCATTAAAATTTAGTTTTTATTTATGTGATTCCTGCCTTCGCAGAAATGATAATCAATTTAATAATTCTACCTCTGCATTCGGGTTGAAAAGATACAACTTTCCTGTTTTAAGCTCAACGCATTCATAGCGTTTTACACGTTTATTCCCTTTTTTAAATATTTTTCCGTTATACAATTTAAAGGCTTGTCCCAAAGGCACTTCAAATACATAGGTTTTATTATTTGGCGCGTCAAATTGCTTTAATGCCAAAGCTAATTTTACATCGGTATCGCTCGATGCTTTTGGGTTTTTAAAATGATTTGCCAAAAGGGGCAACAAGTCATTCGGGAAAATATCAGGATTTAAAAAGGGTAACATTAAATGCTGAAAACTACGTTTCCACTCCAAACCGTGTGGTTTAATAAATCTGCCATGTGTGTTGTAGGCTTCAAAATGGGCAATTTCGTGTAATAAGGTAATTAAAAATCGGTAGGCATTTAAATTGGAGTTTATTGTAATTTGATGCTTCCCGTTTGGCAATTGCTTATAATCGCCATGGCGGGTTTTACGCTCGTTTTTAATTTTTACCGTTAGATTATCGTGCTCCAAAAGTTTTATAACTTGCGGTATCGCCCCTTGTGGAATGTAATCTTTTAACTGATTTTGCATTATACGAAAATAGTTAAATCTTATGCAATTAATTTTATTGGTTTTCCTTTTTTCAAATGAATTTATCACATCCTTTCCGGAACCTCAATCCCTAAAACACGAAAGGCATTTTTAATGGTTAAAGCGACTTTGTTTGAAAGCTGCACCCTAAATAGTTTATCCAACGCATTATCTGCGCCTAAAATGGACACGTTTTGGTAGAACGAATTGAACGACTTTACCAACTCGTAGGTGTAATTGGCAACCAATGCCGGACTATGCTGTGTTGCGGCATTTTGGATTACTTCCGGAAATAACTGAAGTTGCTTTAAAAGCTCTTTTTCTTTGCTGTGCAAAGGTCTTTCAATAATATCGTTTTTTGGTTTTGAATAATCAAAATTTGCTTTTCTTATTATTGATTGAATTCTGGCATAGGTATATTGAATAAACGGCCCCGTATTGCCTTGAAAATCTATAGATTCCTTTGGGTCGAATAAAATACGCTTTTTAGGGTCTACCTTTAAAATGTAATATTTTAATGCGCCCAAACCAATGATTTTGTAAAGCTCTTGTTTCTCGGTTTCGGAATAGCCATCGAGTTTCCCCAATTCTTCTGAAATCTCGCCAGCAGTTTTTGCCATGTCATCGATTAAATCGTCGGCATCAACAACAGTGCCTTCCCTACTTTTCATTTTCCCCGAAGGTAAATCTACCATGCCGTAGCTTAAATGGTAGAGGTTTTTTGCCCAATCGAACCCTAGTTTTTTCAGAATTAAAAACAAGACTTGAAAATGGTAATCTTGCTCGTTACCAACGGTGTAAACCATACCGCCAACATCTGGAAAATCCTTAATACGTTGTATGGCCGTACCAATATCCTGCGTCATGTAAACCGCAGTACCATCAGCACGTTGCACTATTTTTTTATCTAAACCATCTTCGGTTAAATCACACCAAACCGAGCCATCCTCTTCTTCTTCAAAAACACCAGTTCTTAAACCTTCTTCAACAAATTCCTTACCCAATAAATAGGTGTTGCTTTCGTAGTACAAAGTATCAAAATCGACGCCTAAATTTTTATAGGTTACATCAAACCCATCATAAACCCAGCCGTTCATTTTTTTCCAAAGTGCAACGGTTTCTGCATCACCGGCTTCCCATTTTAACAGCATGTTTTGGGCTTCCAATAAAATTGGCGCATTCTTTTTTGCTTCCTCGGCACTTATGCCATTGGCTATTAGTTTTTCGACCTCTTTCTTATATTCTTGATCGAATTTTACATAGTAATTACCTACCAGTTTATCACCTTTTAAACCTGTGCTTTCTGGCGTTTCACCAATACCCAAACGTTTCCAAGCCAACATACTTTTACAAATATGGATGCCTCTATCGTTTATAATTTGTGTTTTATACACTTTTTTGCCCGATGCTTTTAAGATTTCGGCAACGCTGTAACCCAATAAATTGTTTCGTACGTGCCCTAAGTGCAACGGCTTGTTGGTGTTTGGCGAAGAATACTCAACCATTACCGCTTTTTCATCTTTATTTATAGCTGAAAATCCGTAAGTTTCATCTTCAAGAATAGCGTTAAAAAAACGCGTAAAATACACATCGCTAATTTCTATATTCAAAAAGCCTTTCACAACATTAAATGCTTTAACATTATCAACATGTTCAACCAAATAGTTACCAACGGTCTCACCAATTTGCACGGGGTTTCCTTTAATAAAACGCAGCATGGGAAAAATGACAACGGTAATATCGCCGGCAAATTCTTTTCTGGTGGCTTGAAATTCTACAGCATCAATTTCTAAACTATATGCTGTTTGTATGGCTTGTTTTACGTGCTTGGATAATATCTCCTGAAGGCTCATTTACTATAACTTTTTAAGTGAGCAAAGATAGGATATTTATTAATTTTTAAAGTTCAAAATAATTCCAATAAATAAAAAGTTTAATTACGTTTAGAGCAATTAAACCTATATCCAATTATTTATAACCTAAATTACTTTTTTCCTCCTACAAAATTTAATGCTATTGCAACCAAACCTAGGGCTATTGTAATATAAGAATTTGTATTGTCTTGTGCTTCTAAACTAAACCCGCCAATGCTTACAGATGCTTCAGGAGCAATTAACGTATAAATACCGTAACCAATTAGCACAATACCCACTATTAAAAGAATCATTTTTACACTTTTGTTCATACGCCCATTAGTTTAATTATCTAGTAATATAACAAAAAATTTAATCTTAAAATATAATTGGCAATTTAAATACCTTTGATAACACAAAAAACAAAGGATGCATTTCGTCGACAAACACACCGTTTTTCTATTTTTTTTGCCGTTAATCTATTCGTCGATTTTAACAATAATTTTCAGTGTTCTTTTTATCTGATTTTTTGGTATTAAAACGCAGAAATTAGCATTATGCATCTCTTTTTACAACTTTTGTTTTGTAAAGCTATTAAATTCAACATTAAAAGACAATTTAAAACAAATATTACAACTTAATAGAGTAATCTTTATTTCCCTCAAATAAGGCACCTTTATATCATTATCACTGCTTTGTTATTGGTGTAATTTAGATATTGTATGAGGAAAATAATTACGTTATTTTTATTTATGTCTGTCTGCTCTGGGTTTTCTCAATCCGAAGAGTTGGATAGTCTTTCCATACAATTGGCTTTCCAAAATCAAGACAGTTTAAAAGTTGACACTTCCCTTAAGCTTATAAAACTACTTTACGAAACAAACGATTTTGATCGCGCTATTAAATATATTATTGAAAGCGAAAAACTATCAAACCAACTTAACTACCATAAAGGTATTGCCGAAGTGGCATATTACAAAGCCTTAATTTATGCGAACAAAAACGATTATATAAATGCGGTTAACGGCTACAACAAATCGAAAGCGCTGTATCGGCAGTTAAACGATGTAGTTGGTGTTGCAAAAGTTAACAACAGTATTGGTTTACTGGAAATTAAACGCGGTAATTATGCCTTGGGCTTGCAATATGCACTATCGGCTATAGAAGAGCTGGAAAAACGAAACCTTACCAACGAGCTTAAACTGTCGTACAGCAATTTAGCCAAAGCGTATTACAACATTAATGCCGTAGACAAGGCCATTGAATACTGCCTTAAAGCGGCAGAAATACAGGAACAGTTAAATGACACGAAAGGTATTAACGAATCCAACAGTTATTTGGCTGAATTGTTTTCATCTAGAAAAGAACACAGAAAAGCTATTGAATATTACGAAAAAATACTAAATAGCAAGAATGCAAACAGCGATTCCATCCGAAGAATGGTCTACCCCAAATTAGGCGGCGAATACCTAAAATTCAATGATTTTGACAAAGCTGAAAAATATCTGGTAAAAGGTTATAATTTAAACTTCCGAAATAAAGATAAGTCCAGTTTTTTAACCGTACTAAACAATTTGGGAGAATTAAATTTACAACAGGGGCGGTTGGTTTTAGCCGAAAAACAACTAACGGAAGCGGGCGACATTGCCAAAGAGCTCAACAACAAAAAAGAACTGTTAAGGCATTATAAACTAATGAAGGTTCTGGACTCCATCAAAAAAAGATTTGATAGGGCTTTTGAGTGGCAACGCGAATACTATACATTAAAAAACGAGTTAAGCAAAAACAGTGCAAATGTTAACTTAAAAACCAATAACGTCGCCAAACTTGAATTGGATCCGGATTTTGATAGAGAAGAAACAAAATCCAAAAACGACATAAAACCCGAACCCACAAACAACGCTGTCGTTTCAGAGAGCAAACAAAAGTTCGATAGGTTTAAACTCATTTTTTATGCCTTATTGGCCGCATTAGCTATAGTATCCACTTTTTTAATATTAATTTATTTAAAACGAAATAGCAGAATAAAATACACCCAAGAACTTGAGGAAAAAAACATAAAAATCCAATTGCAAAACGAAGCTTTTCAAGAACAAACAAAGCATCTTGAAAACGTAAACAATGTAAAAGACAAACTATTCTCCATTGTATCGCACGATTTAAAAGATTCGCTATCCTCAATCAACGGCTTTATAGATTTACTAAAAGACGGCTCGCTATCCCGCGAAGAGTTCGATAATTTAATTCCAGAGTTAAGCGAAAACGCCAATAGCGCGTCCTTATTACTGTTCAATTTGCTAAATTGGTCTAAATCCCAAATGCATTCATTGGAGCCCAAACCAAGCTTGTTTGATGTGCAGGAGGTTTTTGAGGACAAAATTAAGCTCATCGAGCAACGCATGGAAAACAAAGGCATCACACTCGTAGACCGTTCCATGCGCGACTTTGCTTATGCCGATAGAAGCATGTTCGAAATTGTTGTCCAAAATTTGCTGGCAAATGCCCTAAAATTCAGTAATACCGGCGATACCATTACCATTTCAAACCGCATTAGCAATGGCAGTTGCATTATTAGCATTGCCGATACCGGCGTTGGTATTTCTAAACAAAACCTAGACAAGCTTTTTAAAAGCAACACCTTTACAACCTTGGGCACAAATAACGAAAAAGGAACAGGTTTAGGGCTTTCAATTTGTAAAGAGCTAATAGAACTCAACAATGGAAAAATTTGGGTAGAAAGCACCCCAGATGTTGGCAGCACATTTTATGTAAAATTACCAAAATCGAAACCAACAGCTTAAATTTAGCAAAGCAAACATTTTTAAGTATTTGGGCGTTACCCCACTTGTTCGCTGAGGCTCTCGAAGCGGCGTCGGGCTTTACATTACAATCTTTTTGTTCGTGCCTTACAAAAAGGATTTCCACTGCAATCCCTAACGCATCTCTTTGCCCAATTACTTTTTAGGCAAAAACACCTCGGCCATCATGCAACGGGCACTACCGCCACCACAAGCCTCAATAGTGTTTAAAGAACTCGACAATATTTTAGTATGCTTTTCCAACTTTTCAATTTGGGATTTTGTTAGCGAATCATAAGCCGATTGGCTCATTATTAAATATAACACATCGTCAGTTCCTTTTACCTGCAGCATATTACCCGCAAAATTGGCAACTTGCTCTTCGCTAATATCTACAATCTCTTTGCCGTTTTCCTTTAAGTGCTTAATGACGTTTTTACGTTCTTTTTTATCATCAATACTAGCTAAGCAAATTACGGCAAAAGTTTCACCCAAACACATCATAACATTGGTATGATAAATGGCCTTACGCTTATTATCAACGGTTTGGTATGCTGTAAAAATTACCGGTGTATATTCAAAATCCTCACAAAATTCTATTAACAAATCTTCATCGGCACGAGGCGATAGCGCACAATAGGCTTTACGGTTTGCACGGTCCAAAATCACGCTACCAGTGCCTTCAAGAAACACATTTTCTTCTTCGGCACTCGTATAATCCACTATGTGATTGATTACAAAACCTTCCTTTTCAAGCTCTGTTAAAACATCTTCGCGTCGTTCCAAACGCCTGTTTTCTGCAAACATGGGATATAGCCCTACGTTTCCATTTTCATGAAACGAGATCCAGTTGTTCGGAAAAATGGAGTCTGGTGTATCAAACTCTGCAGTATCGTTTACCACCACCACATGCACACCAATGCCTCTTAGTTTATCAACATAGGCATCAAACTCTTTTTGCGCTTTGGTATTAATAGTTTCGGGCAAAACACCATCAATGGGTTCTTGATAATAATTGTTTACAGCCGTTTGCTCGTTCATCCTAAAATTTATAGGACGAATCATTAATATGGTATTTGTGGTTTGTTGCATTTGCTTAGTCATTTTCGTTGTAAAAGTATAACTATTTTACATTATAGTATACCATTTGAATAATATTTAAGCCACCAAAAAAACTGGATTTTGTCAGAAAAAAAACGACACCTTCGTTTAACAACCGATAAAGTTCATTAAAACGGAACTTTATCTTTGCATTACAGGTCATTAAAAAAACACTAAATTACATCAGAGCAATTAGTATTTCTTATTCGTATCTCTTTTTTCTTAAGGTAAGAACAAAGAAAAAATAGAACTTAATAAAGCGGTGAAAACCCTGCTATAGAGCATGTATCAATAAAATGGTTAACGATTTATCTGTTTGCCTATTGCACGGACAATTCGCAGCAAATGCTCTTTGCTTTCTAAGTGACTGGTATGCTTCCAATTTGCCATGAAAACTATGGCGATTTCGTTCTTGTAATCCGCAAAAATAAACTGGCCAAATGAACCTATCGTATGCATCAACCCATCGTCTCGCAGCATCCAGACTTGATTTCTGTAATCCTCTTGTTGTCCAAGTACAAAATAAGGCGATAGGGGCTCTGTAGGTGGTTGGTCAAAAGTTGATTCAAAATAACCCTCAGGGATTACCCTCTTACCTTTAAAACTGCCTCTATTTAACATCATTTGGCCAAATCTAGCAGCATCCCTTAATGTTATTGCCATACCCCAGCTAGCGCCTGCATTGCCGTCTTCATCAATTGAAACAGCTGCATCATAACGGGCTTGTAAGGGGCGCCAGAAATTTTCTTCTATCAACTGGGCATATTGCTTACCTGTGACCTGTTCAGCAACCATAGCCAAGACCTGAGTATTCATATCATTATATGAAAATTTGTTGCCCGCAACGAAAGATGGTTTTTGAAACTGCTGAATAAATGACAAAGTTGAACGATGTTCAACACCTAGCGCCTTTGGCTTTAGGCCCATATGAACTTCACTCATAAAGCCAAAATCATATGCGTTGTGGTAACTACCAAAGTTAGGAAAACCCACTTCCATATCAAGTATATTTTGCAGCGTAGAACCTTTAAAAACATCGGCATTCAAGTCAGGTAAATATTCAATCACATTAGCGCCTAAATCTAATAAGCCCTCGCTTGCTAACTTATGGATTAACATACCGGTGAACGTTTTTGAACTAGATTGTAAAATTTGAATATCATGTTTTTGCATGCCTTGGTCGTAGGTTTCAAAAACTAATTTTCCCGCATGCATTACAGCAAAACCTTTCATTTGTATTGACTTCAGAAGGTCTGGCAATAGAACATCTTTTTCTGTATCAACAGAAACTTTTAACTCCATGAGATTGAATGGATCATTTTTTATTTCTTCAAGTGCTGCTGCTTCAGGGTCAGCATGGATGGTAGCCATTGGTATAAACTCTCGTGGGTGATGACTTGCATAACGACTATAAGGCCAATACTGCCAATTAAGGAGATTAATATCACTTCGCTCGAACGGCATATCAAATGGATTGTTGCGTATCTCATCAAGCTTTTCATTAATACTTTTTGCTTCACTATATTGGGCGCTGGTTTGTGAGCTGAGAAATGAAAAGCAGAACATAATTAACAGTTGAATTGCTTGATAGCTGGCTTTCGAGTTTATTGTCATTTTTATTTTTATTAAAGATAGCGAAACTATATGGCATTAATTGTCTACCTTATGATAAAAAAGAATAACGTCCTGTAACACAACCTATAAACAATACGAGCTTCGTGCTAAATCGAAAGGTTTGTGTATTTTTATGAAGACCGCAAAATCTTTTGTCACGAACCGTCGGGATTGCTTTAGAACAAAAAAAAGAATAAATAAAACACAAAGATTTTGCTATGTGCGTGGCGGAAAACAAACGCTAGTTTGCCCCCTTACTGTTCAAAGCTCAAGCGTTAAACGAACATTTCAAAAATTCAATCCCGAATTAAAGGCAATGTAGAGCATCGCAGTAGACCTTCCTGTTTTGCTATTTCGGCATAGGGGACTTCTTCAACCGTAAACCCTTGTTGGCGCAACCAGGTATTTAATCGGGTAAAGTTTTGTTCGGAAATAATAACCTTTTCAGAAATTGAAAACACGTTACTGTTCATGTGGTACATTTCGTCTTTGGTAATTTCAAACACATTTTCTTTTCCGAAAAAATTCAATAACCATTCGTATTCGCTTTCTACTAAAAACCCGTTTTTATGTAAAATGGCTTTATTGGTTCCAATGGGCTGAAAACAGCAATCTAAATGCAATGCGTTTTCTTTGGGATTGGTATTTGATTTTCTGAGTTCGAAAGACTTCACCATCTTGTTTGGAAACAATTCTTGTATCGTCGTTACAGCATCCGTATTGGTGCGGGCCGTGATATAATCCGGGTAATCGGCACCCGAATACGTGCCTATAAAAATATAGTCGTTCCAAGGCATAACATCGCCACCTTCCACATGGCATGCTTCGGGTAAAATGATTCTGTTTTTTTCCGGAACTTGATCCCAGATATAATCAATGGCGTGTACTTCCTCTTCCCGATTTGGAAGAATATTGGCGCGTATCATTTTATCTTCAATAACAAAGGCGATATCGCGCGAGAATATTTGATTGCAGTTTTTTATGACTTTTGGTCGGTATACCTGTACGTCGTATTTTTTAAAAACGGCAGCTACAGCTTCCATTTCCTTAAGCATATCAGCTTCCTTGGGATAGGTGCCCGCCAAAACATGCTCGATGCTTTTAGGGTCGTAACAATCCTCAACTTTAGGTGTTGGCCCGTTGCTTTCTGCCGTTCCTAAAACAACGGCGTGCAATCGAGAGGTTTCATTTTTAATATTCAGTTTCAACATGATGCAAACGTAAAAAATATATTCTTTTTTTTCGATATTCCCATCAAAAATATTATTCTATTATCTATTCTTCAAAAAAAACAAAAAAGCTCCATAAAAAATTATGAAGCTTTAATGTAATAAAATATGTGTATCTATCTGTTATCAATAGTTTTAAAAGGCCTGTGCGTTTCGCCAATATACAATTGCCTTGGCCTGCCAATGGGCTCTTTTCTCAATCGCATTTCGCGCCATTGTGCAATCCAACCCGGTAAACGTCCCATGGCAAACATAACCGTAAACATTTCTACTGGAATGCCCATAGCCCTATAAATAATACCGGAGTAAAAATCGACGTTTGGATACAGCTTTCTCTCCACAAAATACGGATCTTCCAAGGCTTCTTTGGCTAAACCTTTGGCGATGTCCAAAATTGGATCGTCTATTCCCAAATCGGCTAAAACTTCGTTGGCCGCTTGTTTAATTATAAGTGCTCTTGGGTCAAAATTTTTGTAAACCCTGTGCCCAAAGCCCATTAAACGGAAAGGGTCGTTTTTATCTTTGGCTTTCGCCATGTATTTTTTAGTATCTCCACCATCTGCCCTTATGGCTTCAAGCATTTCTAAAACGGCTTGGTTTGCACCGCCATGAAGTGGTCCCCATAGTGCCGAAATACCAGAGGCCAGCGACACAAATAAACCTACATGGGATGACCCTGCAATCCTTACGGTTGAGGTTGAACAGTTTTGCTCATGATCGGCATGTAAAATTAAAAGTTTGTCTAATGCGTTAACCAAAATTGGGTTTTGTTCGTAGTCATCACTTGGGCTTTTAAACATCATCTTCAATAAATTCTCTACGTAGCCCAATTTATTGCTCCCATAATCTAAAGGCAAGCCATTTTTTTTACGTAAAGTCCAAGCCACCAATACCGGGAATTTCGCCATTATCCTAACGATAGCATTGTACATTTGTTCTTCTGAATTTACATCTACAGAAGATGGGTAAAATGCTGTAAGTGCACTGGTTAACGAAGACAAAACACCCATGGGGTGTGCCGATTTTGGAAATGCATCTAAAATCTTTTTAATATCATCATCGACAACAGAATGCGACCTAATATCGTTTCTAAACTTATCCAATTGCTCTTTTGTTGGCAATTCTCCAAATATCAAAAGATACGATACTTCTAAAAAGCTTGCTTTTTCGGCCAATTCTTCAATGGCATATCCTCTATATCTTAAAATGCCTTTTTCGCCATCTAGAAAGGTAATTGCGCTTTCACAACTTCCTGTATTTTTATAACCCGGATCTAATGTGATTACTCCACCCGTTGTATTTCGTAATGTTTCAATATCTATTGCAACTTCATTTTCTGTTCCAATAACAATTGGGAATTCGTGTTTATTACCGTTAATTTCTAACGTAGCTTTATCTGACATATAGTAAATTTTTCTTATTGAATTGTAATCGAAACCGACTCCACGAATTTACAAAATATCTCCTTATTTTTAAAGCTTATTGCAAACGATTTCGCTGATATGGGAATTATTAAAATTGATGGCAACAAAAAAAGGGCGGTTATTAAAAATAATAACCGCCCTTTTAAAATATTTAAATTGTATTTATTTTATTTTAAAAGCCTTTTCTTGAGGAAAATACGCAACTTCGCCCAACTCTTCTTCTATACGAAGTAATTGATTGTATTTTGCCATACGATCGCTACGCGATGCCGAACCTGTTTTAATTTGCCCCGTATTTAAAGCTACGGCCAAATCTGCAATGGTATTATCTTCAGTCTCTCCAGAACGGTGGGACATTACCGAAGTGTAACCTGCATTATGGGCCATATTAACGGCTGCAATGGTTTCGGTTAAAGTACCAATTTGGTTTACCTTAATAAGGATTGAATTGGCTATGCCTTCATTTATACCTCTTGATAAACGCTCTACGTTGGTTACAAATAAATCGTCGCCTACCAATTGCACTGTATCTCCAACCAAATCGGTTAAGTGTTTCCAGCCATCCCAATCGTTTTCGTCCATACCATCTTCAATTGAGATGATTGGGTATTTAGAAGCTAATTCAGCTAAGTATTCAGCTTGTTCTTTTGATGTTCTTACAACACCCGAATCGCCTTCAAACTTTTTATAATCGTATTGTCCGTTTTCGTAAAACTCAGCAGCGGCACAATCTAAAGCGATTTTTACTTCGTCTCCAAATTTATAACCCGCGTTTTCAACCGCTTTTGCGATTGTATCCAAAGCATCTTCAGTCCCTCCCGGTAAGTTTGGTGCAAATCCACCTTCATCGCCTACGGCCGTACTTAAATTTCTGTCGTGCAATACTTTTTTAAGGTTATGGAAAATCTCGGTTCCCATTTGCATCGCATGTGAAAAGCTTTTAGCTTTTACCGGCATAATCATAAACTCTTGAAATGCAATGGGTGCATCACTATGCGATCCACCGTTAATGATATTCATCATTGGCAAAGGCAAGGTGTTTGCAGAAACCCCGCCCACATAACGATACAAAGGCATATTCAATTCGTTGGCAGCAGCTTTTGCAACCGCCAAAGACACGCCTAAAATAGCATTAGCGCCTAATTTAGATTTGTTTGGTGTACCATCTAAATCAATCATTATTTTATCAATAAGGTTTTGCTCAAAAACCGAAACCCCTATAAGCTCTTCAGCAATACTGGTATTCACGTTTTCAACCGCTTTTAAAACACCTTTACCCATATAAGTATTTCCGCCATCACGTAACTCAACTGCTTCGTGCTCTCCGGTTGATGCGCCTGAAGGTACGGCAGCTCTACCTAATATGTTATTTTCTGTTACTACATCAACTTCTACTGTTGGATTTCCTCTAGAATCTAGAATTTGTCTTGCGTGGATATTAATTATTATACTCATAATTGGTTTACTTTTAATCGTTTAACTATTTCAAATTTACGTTTAAATATCGTCTTATTTTAGATGTTTTTGAAGAATTTCACAAAATTACATCTATAACGTTTTAGTGGATTCCCGTATTTACGGGAAAGGCTCCCGATGCTTCGGGACAAATGAAACCGCGATGTTAAACATCGGGGAATTCACTTATAATAAACCCCAAAAACAGCGTTTTGTTTTTGGGGTTTATCTAGGTTTTATTTCTTTATGTTTTCGATAAACTGATCGAAAAGATAGGATGAGTCATGTGGCCCAGGACTGGCTTCGGGATGGTACTGTACCGAAAAACAGTTTTTGTTTTTCATGGCCAAACCAGCAACCGTATGGTCGTTTAAGTGCACATGGGTTATTTCCAAATCTGGGTTTGCTTCGGCCTCTTCCCGGTTTACTGCAAATCCGTGGTTTTGCGACGTTATTTCGCCCTTTCCTGTTTTTAGGTTTTTTACCGGGTGATTAATACCTCGATGCCCATTGTGCATTTTATAAGTAGATACGCCATTTGCCAAGGCAATAACTTGATGCCCCAAACAGATGCCGAAAAGCGGCAAATCCCTTTTAATGATTTCTTTAGCGACTTCTTGGGCTTCAACCAATGGCTCGGGATCTCCAGGGCCGTTTGACAAGAAATATCCGTCGGGTTTAAAGGCTTCTAAATCTTCAAACTTTGCATTGTACGGAAATACTTTTATGTATGCATCGCGTTTGGCAATGTTTCTGAGAATATTCTTTTTAATTCCAATATCCAAAGCCGCTACTTTATATGTGGCGTTTTCATCACCAAAATAATAAGGTTCTTTAGTGGATACTTTTGATGCCAGTTCCAGTCCGTTCATTTCGGGCACTTCACTCAACTGCTTTTTTAAGCCTTCAATATTATCAACCTCTGTTGAAATAACAGCGTTCATAGCGCCGTGGTCTCTAATATAACTCACCAAAGCTCTGGTGTCTACATCTGAAATAGCCAGTAAATTATTGTCGTCTAAAAATTCTTCCAACGATTTATCTGCGATGTCCCTTGAGTATTCGTAACTAAAGTTTTTTACGATTAAACCTGCAATTTTTATGGAGTCGGATTCTACTTCATCTTTATTCGTGCCATAGTTGCCAATATGCGCATTAGTGGCCACCATAAGCTGACCGTAGTACGACGGGTCTGTAAAAATTTCTTGATAGCCCGTCATGCCCGTATTAAAACATACTTCGCCAAATGCAGTGCCTTGTTTGTTACCTACAGCTTTACCGTAAAAAATAGTACCATCGGCCAGAAGTACGATGGCTTTTTGTCTTTTTTGATATTTCATCTAATACTTAAATTCATAAGATTTCCGCCTGCGCGGAAACAGGGTTTTACAAAATTGCATAAAAAAAAGGATAAACTAAAATAGTTTATCCTTTATATTTAAAATGCTTATTAACATTTATTCTTCTTCCTCGTTTGTTGTTTTATTTTCTGCAACTGGAGCAACAACAGGTTTTGAACCTCCTCTTCTGCTTCTACGAGTTGTTTTCTTCTCTTTCTTGCCAGCGTTATAAATTTCGTTATAATCTACAAGTTCAATCATAGCCATATCAGCATTATCACCTAAACGATTACCAAGCTTTATAATTCTTGTGTAACCTCCCGGTCTGTCACCAACCTTAGTCGCTACATCTCTAAACAATTCCGCTACAGCGTCTTTTTGTCTTAAGCGAGCCATAACAATACGTCTGTTATGTGTTGTATCTTCTTTAGATTTAGTAATCATGGGCTCAACAAATTGCTTTAATGCTTTTGCTTTAGCTACTGTTGTGTTAATACGCTTATGCTCGATTAAAGAGCAAGCCATATTTGCCAACATTGATTTTCTGTGTGCAGTTTTTCTGCCTAAGTGATTGATTTTTTTTCCGTGTCTCATGACATTTGTTTTATCATCTTGCTACCATACTCGACTAGCGAGGAGCAAAATATGATTAATTAATCTTTATCTAATTTGTATTTTGATAAGTCCATTCCGAAGTTTAAACCTTTAACGTTTACAAGCTCTTCAAGCTCTGTTAATGATTTTTTACCAAAGTTACGGAACTTCATTAAATCGTTTTTGTTAAATGATACCAAGTCGCCTAAAGTATCAACCTCTGCAGCTTTTAAACAGTTAAGTGCACGTACCGATAAATCCATATCGATCAATTTCGTTTTTAACAACTGACGCATGTGTAATGATTCTTCATCATACGTTTCGGTTTGTGCAATTTCATCAGCTTCAAGCGTGATACGCTCATCAGAGAATAACATGAAGTGGTGAATTAACGTTTTAGCGCCTTCGGTTAAAGCATCTTGTGGTGTAATTGAACCATCGGTAATGATTTCAAAAACCAATTTTTCGTAATCGGTTTTTTGCTCAACACGGTAGTTCTCAATACTGTACTTTACGTTTTTTATTGGTGTGTAAATTGAATCTGTAAAGATGGTGCCTATTGGTGCAGAAGACTTTTTATTTTCTTCGGCAGGCACGTAACCTCTACCTTTTTCAATTGTAATTTCCATGTTAAAGTTAACCTTAGGATCTAAGTTACAGATAACCAACTCTGTATTTAACACTTGGAATCCTGAGATGAATTTTTGGAAATCGCCAGCTGTAATTTGTTCTTGTCCAGAAATTGAAATTGAAATTGATTCGTTATCAATATCTTCAATCTGTCTTTTAAAACGAACTTGTTTTAGGTTTAAGATGATTTCCGTTACATCTTCAACCACTCCAGCGATTGCTGAAAACTCATGATCTACACCTTCTATCCTAACCGATGTAATAGCAAATCCTTCTAAAGAAGATAATAAAACTCTTCTTAATGCATTACCAACTGTTAATCCGTAACCAGGTTCTAGTGGTCTGAATTCGAATTTTCCTTCGAAATCAGTAGAATCAATCATGATTACCTTATCAGGCTTTTGAAAATTAAATACTGCCATATTGTTCTTCGTTTTAATTGTTATTTGGTTGCGCGGTTTATAAGTTTGAAGAAGACTAATAAACCCTTTGGCCAAATACCAATGTGATTAATTTATTATTTAGAATATAATTCTACGATGAATTGTTCGTTTATGTTTTCCGGGATTTGGATTCTAGCAGGAACAGAAACGTATGTTCCAGATTTAGTTTCGTTGTTCCAGGTAATCCATTCGTAAACGGCACTTGAGTTTGAAAGCGATCTTTCAATAGCATCAAGTGATTTTGATTTTTCCCTTACAGCAACTACATCACCGGCTTTTAATTGGTAAGAAGGTATGTTTACCAACTCGCCGTTTACCGTAATGTGTCTGTGAGATACCAATTGTCTTGCACCACTTCTAGAAGGAGAAATTCCCATTCTGTAAACTACATTGTCTAATCTAGACTCGCAAAGTTGTAATAAAACCTCACCTGTAATGCCTTGTGCTGCTCTTGCTTTTTTAAACAAACCTCTAAATTGACGCTCTAAAATACCATAGGTATATTTAGCTTTTTGTTTTTCCATTAACTGGATTGCGTATTCAGATTTTTTTCCACGACGTCTTGCGTTTCCGTGTTGACCTGGAGGATAATTTCTTTTCTCGAAAGATTTATCTTCTCCAAAAATAGCTTCACCGAACTTTCGGGCTATTTTAGTTTTAGGACCAGTATATCTTGCCATTTTAAATTGTTTTTAAGAGTGATTATGAATTAAGGTCTTAATCTTATCCTTCGATAATCATTTTATCTCTTGATTGATACTTGATTATTATTTTTTTTCAGTTTGCAAATGTATGCAAAAAATTAACACCATTAGAGTTTCTAATGGCATTAATTTTTAAATTCAAAATTCTGAATTTAGAACTATTAAACCCTTCTACGTTTTGGAGGACGACAACCATTGTGCGGTAATGGTGTAACATCAATAATTTCTGTTACTTCGATACCTGCGTTGTGGATAGAACGGATAGCAGATTCCCTACCGTTTCCTGGTCCTTTTACGTATACTTTTACTTTCTTTAATCCAGCCTCTAACGCTACTGCAGCAGCATCTTCAGCGGCTAATTGTGCAGCGTAAGGTGTGTTCTTTTTTGAACCTCTAAATCCCATTTTACCCGCAGACGACCATGAAATTACGTCGCCTTTTTTGTTGGTAAGTGAAATAATGATGTTGTTAAAAGAAGCGGTTACGTGAGCTTCTCCAACAGCATCTACAATAACTTTACGTTTTTTTGTGCTTGTTTTTGCCATATTGTTTTAGTTCTCAGTTATTAGTTGATAGTCGCTAGAATCCTAAACCTTTTAAATTTCAAACAGATTCCTTCCAACGTCTAAATACTAAAGACTAATTAATTATTTAGTTGCTTTCTTT
This sequence comes from Hwangdonia seohaensis, assembly GCF_031932625.1. Taxonomy (NCBI): domain Bacteria; kingdom Pseudomonadati; phylum Bacteroidota; class Flavobacteriia; order Flavobacteriales; family Flavobacteriaceae; genus Hwangdonia; species Hwangdonia seohaensis. The sequence goes on along the minus strand of NZ_JAVSCK010000003.1, from coordinate 85,988 downwards.
TTGTTGGCAACTGTTTTTCTTCTACCTTTTCTTGTTCTGGAGTTGTTTTTAGTACGTTGCCCTCTTAACGGAAGACTAGATCTGTGACGAATACCTCTGTAACATCCAATATCCATTAATCGCTTAATGTTTAATTGTGTTTCAGAACGTAATTCACCTTCAATGGTAAATGCTCCAACAGCTTCACGAATGCCCGCTATTTGATCGTCTGTCCAATCTTGAACTTTAATACTTTCATCAACTTTAGCTTCAGCTAAAATTTCTTTTGCTCTACTTCTACCTACTCCGTAGATATAAGTTAAAGAGATAACTCCTCTTTTGTTTTTTGGTATGTCTACACCTGCAATTCTTGCCATAGCTTATCCTTGTCTTTGTTTGAATCTAGGATTCTTTTTGTTAATTACGTAAAGTCTACCTTTTCTGCGCACGATTTTACAATCTGCACTTCTTTTTTTAACTGATGCTCTTACTTTCATCTTTATTCAGTTTTAAATTCAAGGTTCAATATTCAAGATTCAAAATTCAAGTTCAGTTTAACTTTAAACTTTGAATTTCTAACTTTGAACTTTGAACTTTTAATATCTATAAGTTATTCGAGCCTTCGTTAAATCGTAAGGACTCATTTCTAATTTAACCTTATCTCCTGGCAATAATTTAATGTAATGCATACGCATTTTACCAGAAATATGTGCTGTCACTATGTGACCGTTTTCTAATTCTACACGAAACATCGCATTTGATAATGCTTCAATAATGGTTCCGTCTTGTTCTATTGCTGCTTGTTTTGCCATAGTTTATAATATTAAGCTACCGCTTTTCTATTTTTACCTGTTTTCATCAAGCCATCATAATGCCTATTTAACAGATAAGAATTTATCTGTTGCATGGTATCAATTGCTACACCAACCATAATTAATAGTGATGTTCCTCCAAAAAACAATGCCCAACCTTGACTTACGCCCATAAGCTTAACTATAAATGCTGGAAAAACAGCAATAAGCGCTAAAAATATAGAACCTGGTAAGGTAATTTGAGACATGATTTTATCGAGGTATTCTGAGGTTTCAGAACCGGGACGAATACCAGGTATAAAACCACCACTACGTTTTAGATCGTCTGCCATTTTATTGGTTGGTACCGTGATTGCCGTATAAAAATAAGTAAATACAATAATCAACAATGCAAAAGTTACGTTGTACCAAAATCCAAATAAATCGGAATAATTTGCTTGCATCCAAGCGCCAACCGTTGAGTCTTTTAACAAGGCTGAGCCTCCAATCCAACTCGGTACAAACATAATAGCTTGTGCAAATATAATTGGCATTACCCCAGAAGCGTTAAGCTTTAATGGAATGTATTGTCTTGAACCTGCCATGGCACTTTTCTCGTAACCACCAGATGCTGTACGTCTTGCGTATTGTACTGCAATTCTTCTAACGCCCATTACCAACATAATTGAAGCTAAAATAATTACAAACCAAATTACCAATTCAAAAAGAATTAACATCACGTTATTACCTTCTAATCTAGTTGCTGCATTTTGTATAAACGACTGTGGTAATGTAGCGATAATACCTACCATGATTAATAATGAAATACCATTACCAATACCTTTATCGGTAATTTTTTCACCTAACCACATCGCAAAAATACAACCTGTTACCAAAATAGTAACCGATGAGAAATAGAACAAAAAGCCAGTGCCTAGTAAAAATGCACTTGGTGGAATGCCCAACTGAGGTAAAGCAGCTAAGTATCCTGGTGCTTGCAATAAACAGATGGCGATGGTTAACCAACGTGTAATCTGAGTTATTTTCTTTTGTCCACTAGCGCCTTCTTTCTGTAATTTTTGAAGGTAAGGAATGGCAATACCCATTAATTGTACCACAATAGAAGCAGAAATATATGGCATGATACCCAACGCAAATACCGAGGCATTAGCAAAAGCTCCACCGGTAAAGGCATTAAGTAAACCTAATAAACCACCATCGGCTGAATCGGCTAAACCTCCTAATTGGCTAGCGTCAATACCTGGTAAAACCACTTGTGCACCAAAACGATAAACTAATAACAGACCCAGCGTAACTATGATCCGGTTTCTTAGTTCCTCTATTTTCCAAACATTTTTTATTGATTCTATAAATTTCATACTTATAATAAAATATTATAATGTTACAGCTTCTCCGCCTGCAGCTTCAATAGCAGCTTTTGCTGAAGCAGTAAACTTATGAGCAGATACTTTTAATTTTGCTTTTAATTCGCCACGGCCCATAATTTTAACTAGATCGTTCTTTCCAGCTAAACGGTTAGCAAATAGCGTTTCAAAATCTACGGTATCTTTTATTTTCTTATCATCAACCAATTGTTGCAACGTATCTAAATTGATACCTTGGTACTCCACGCGGTTAATGTTAGTAAAACCAAATTTAGGCACACGTCTTTGAAGTGGCATTTGCCCACCTTCAAATCCTAGTTTCTTAGAATAACCAGAACGCGACTTAGCTCCTTTGTGACCACGGGTTGCCGTACCACCTTTACCAGAACCTTGTCCGCGACCTACTCGTTTTCCTTGGTTTTTTACTGAACCTTCTGCAGGTTTTAAATTACTTAAATCCATTTTTCAGTTTATATTTTTAAGCTTCTTCAACAGAAACTAAATGTGAAACTTTAGCAACCATACCTAATATGTTAGGTGTAGCTTCGTGCTCTTTTACTTGACCAATCTTTTTAAGACCCAGAGCTTCTAAAGTTCTTTTTTGTCTTTGCGTACGATTGATTGCGCTTTTAACTTTTGTTACTTTAATTTTTGCCATTTTTTTCTAGTTTTTAGTTGTTAGTTTTTAGTCGTTAGAACTCTAAAAAGTAAAATTTTATATTTTAATAATTTATCGTCTAATCTCTAAAGACTAACGTCTTAACAATTTTAAGCGTTAAAAACTTGTTCAAGTGTAATTCCTCTATCTCTTGCTATGGCGTTGGCATCTCTTAATTGCAATAAAGCATCAAAGGTTGCTTTAACCACGTTATGAGGGTTTGAAGAGCCTTGGGATTTTGATAATACATCGTGTACACCAACAGCCTCTAAAACCGTTCTCACTGCTCCACCAGCAATAACTCCGGTACCGGGAGCAGCAGGAATAATGTTTACTCTTGCACCACCGTATTTACCTTTTTGTTCGTGTGGCAATGTTCCTTTTATAATAGGAATGCGCACTAGGTTTTTCTTGGCATCTTCAACAGCTTTTGCAATTGCACTAGCAACGTCTTTAGATTTTCCTAAACCTTGTCCTACAACACCAGCTTCATCACCAACCACAACGATTGCCGAAAAACCAAATGCTCTACCACCTTTAGTTACTTTTGTAACTCTTTGTACACCAACCAAACGATCTTTAAGATCTAATCCACCTGGTTTTACTAATTCTGCACTTTTATATTTTTTAAACATAATTTCTTAGAATTTAAGTCCTGCTTCTCTAGCGCCTTCGGCTAATGATTTTACTCTACCGTGGTATAAATATCCACCTCTATCGAAAGCAATAGTTTCAACGCCTGCTTTTAAAGCTTTTTCAGCAACAGCTTTACCTACTAGGTTTGCTACTTCTGATTTGTTTCCTTTTGCAGAACTAATATCTTTATCTCTTGAAGATGCTGCGCTAATGGTTTTACCATTTACATCATCGACAACTTGAGCATAAATTTCTTTATTACTTCTAAAAACAGTTAATCGTGGTCTTGCTTCTGTACCAGAAACAACCTTACGGATTCTGTTTTTTATTCTTGTTCTTCTTTGGTTCTTTGTTAATGCCATAACTTAATTATTAAGCTGATTTACCTGCTTTTCTTCTTAATTCTTCACCAACAAACTTAATTCCTTTTCCTTTATAAGGTTCTGGTCTTCTAAAACCACGGATTTTTGCGGCTACTTGACCAACAAGTTGTTTATCGAATGATGTTAATTTTACGATTGGATTTTTTCCTTTTTCAGAAATAGTTTCCACTTTTACTTCTGGAGCAACATCTAAAACTATATTATGGGAAAAGCCTAAAGCCAAATCCAATTTTTGTCCTTGGTTTGATGCTCTATAACCTACACCAACCAATTCCAGTTCTTTTGTCCATCCCTTTGATACACCTTCAATCATATTGTGCATTAATGATCTGTATAAACCATGTTTTGCTTTTTGATCTTTAGAATCTGAAGAACGTGTTACCATTACATTACCATCCTCGACTTTAATATCTACAGAATCGAAATTTTGGGTTAATTCTCCCAATTTTCCTTTTACTGTAACTACGCCGTCTTTTATATCAACTGTAACGCCTTCTGGAATTACTACTGGGTTATTACCTATTCTTGACATGTTTTTCTTCTTTTTAGATTAGTAAACGTAACACAATACTTCGCCACCTACATTATCTCTTTTGGCTTGTTTACCAGTCATTACTCCGTGAGAAGTAGAAACTATGGCAATACCAAGGCCGTTAAGGATTCTAGGTAACTCGTTAGAACCAGCATACTTACGTAAACCTGGTTTACTAATTCTTTGCAATTTCTTAATTACAGGTTCTTTGGTTTCTTTGTTGTACTTAAGCGCTATTTTTATGGTGCCCTGTACCGTTGAATCGTCGAACTTGTAGCTTAAAATATATCCTTGTTCGAATAATATTTTAGTGATGTCTTTCTTTAAATTAGATGCCGGTATCTCAACAACCCTATGGTTGGCACGCACTGCGTTTCTAATTCTTGTAAGATAATCCGCTATTGGATCTGTATACATATTTATTAATTTGCGGTAATGGTTTTCAAACGAACTCTTCCTTTGAACCTAATACCAATTTATAATTCTTTTTTTTTTACCAACTTGCTTTTCTAACACCTGGTATTAAACCTTGGTTAGCCAATTCTCTGAATGTTACACGAGACACTCCGAAAGTTCTCATATAACCTTTAGGTCTTCCAGTAAGTTTACATCTGTTATGCATACGTACGGGAGAAGCGTTTTTAGGTAACTTTTGTAATGCTTCGTAATCGCCGGCTTCTTTTAAAGCTTTGCGTTTTTCGGCATATTTAGCTACTGTTTTTGCTCTTTTCACCTCGCGGGCTTTCATTGATTCTTTAGCCATATCTTAGTTCTTTTGAAAAGGTAACCCTAGTTCAGTTAATAATGATTTTGCTTCTTTATCGGTATCTGCGGTTGTTACAAATGTAATATCCATACCAGAAATCTTGTTCACTTTATCAATGTTGATTTCCGGGAATATAATTTGTTCGGTAATTCCTAAATTGTAATTACCTCTACCATCAAATCCTGTAGCTTTAATTCCGTTAAAATCCCTAACACGTGGAAGTGCCGAAGTAACCAATCGATCTAAAAACTCGTACATGCGCTCGCCACGTAAAGTTACTTTTGCCCCAATTGGCATGCCTTTACGCAATTTAAACGATGCAACGTCTTTTTTAGACAATGTTGAAATAGCTTTTTGTCCAGATATAGTTGTTAATTCTTCCACAGCGTGATCGATTAACTTTTTGTCTGCAACTGCCGCCCCTACACCTTTAGATATTACTATCTTGGTAAGTTTAGGAACTTGCATTACATTCTTATATCCAAATTCGTCTGTAAGAGCTGCAATTACTCTGCTTTTATACTCTTCTTTAAGTCTTGGTGAATATGCCATAACTATATTACTTCATTAGATTTTGTTGAAAATCTTACTTTTTTATCGCCTTCCATTCTATAGCCAATTCTTGTTGTTTCGCCTTTTGAGGTTAACAACGATAAATTGGATATGTGAATAGCAGCTTCTTTCTCTACGATTCCTCCTTGAGGATTTTGTGCACTTGGTTTAGTATGTTTCTTAACCATGTTTACACCCTCAACAATCGCTTTGTTCTTTGCTATAAATACCTTTTGCACCTTGCCTTCAGACCCTTTGTGGTCTCCAGCAATTACCTTTACAGTATCTCCAGTTTTTATTTTAAGCTTTCCCATCTTAATATTTATGTATTAAAGCACCTCTGGTGCTAATGATACAATCTTCATGAATTGTTTGTCACGAAGTTCTCTAGCAACAGGACCAAATACACGTGTACCTCTCATCTCACCGGTTGGGTTTAACAAAACACAGGCGTTATCGTCAAATCTTATATAAGATCCGTCTGGTCGTCTTACTTCTTTTTTAGTACGCACAACAACTGCAGTTGAAACCGCACCTTTTTTAATGCTTCCATTAGGTGTTGCGTCTTTAACAGAAACAACTATTTTGTCTCCTACAGAAGCATACCTTCTTTTAGTACCACCTAAAACACGGATAGTTAAAACTTCCTTTGCCCCAGTGTTGTCTGCTACTTTTAATCTTGATTCTTGTTGTACCATAATTACTTAGCTCTTTCTAGGATTTCTACTAATCTCCAACATTTAGATTTACTTAAAGGTCGTGTTTCCATGATCTTTACCTTATCGCCAATGTTGCAATCGTTTGTTTCGTCGTGTGCTACGTACTTTTTCGTTTTTAATACGAATTTTCCATACATAGGATGTTTTACTTTTTTAACTTCTGCAACAACTATTGATTTTTGCATTTTGTTACTAGTAACAACTCCTATACGTTCTTTTCTTAAATTTCTTGTTTCCATCTTTCAGCAGAATTATTGTAATTCTCTTTTAGTTAATTCGGTCGCAATTCTGGCTACGGTTCTTCTTATTGAACGTAATTGAATTGGATTTTCTAAAGGAGATATTGCATGAGCCAATTTTAGGTCTGAATAACTCTTTTTTGTTTCACCAAGTTTTTCTTGTAACTCAGCTACAGATAATTCTTTAATTTCTGATTGTTTCATAATATCAAATAAATTATGCTTCGTAATCTCTAGCGATTAAAAACTTAGTTTTTACCGGTAGCTTTTGTGCTGCTAAACGCAATGCTTCTTTTGCAACGTCTAATGGCACACCACCAATTTCAAATAAAACCCGTCCTGGTTTAACAACGGCCACCCAATATTCTACGGCACCTTTACCTTTACCCATACGTACTTCAAGAGGCTTTTTTGTAATAGGCTTGTCTGGAAAAATTTTAATCCAAAGTTGTCCTTCTCTTTTCATGTAACGTGTAGCGGCAATACGTGCTGCTTCTATTTGACGCGATGTTAAAAAATTCGAGTCCAATGCTTTTATTCCAAAAGTTCCGTTTGATAATTGGTGACCTCTACCTGAGTTCCCCTTCATACGTCCTTTTTGTTGCTTACGAAATTTTGTTCTTTTAGGCTGTAACATTTTTCTTTACTTTATAAAAAATTACTTTCTACGACGAGGTCCTTTGTTGCCACCTCTTCCGGGGCCACCTTTTCCTTGCTTTTTGGACAATCCAACAAGCGGAGAAAGCTCTCTTTTACCATATACTTCACCTTTCATGATCCATACTTTAACACCCAATCTACCGTAAGTAGTGTGTGCCTCAACTAAAGCATAATCAATATCGGCTCTAAAGGTTGATAAAGGAATACGTCCTTCTTTGTAATGTTCGCTACGTGCCATTTCTGCCCCGTTTAAACGACCACTAATTTGAATTTTAATGCCTTCAGCATTCATTCGCATTGTTGCAGCAATAGCCATCTTGATTGCACGACGGTATGAAATTCTGTTTTCAATTTGACGAGCGATGCTTGATGCTACTAAAAATGCATCCAGTTCAGGTCTTTTAATTTCAAAGATGTTAATCTGAACTTCTTTTCCGGTAATCTTTTTAAGCTCTTCTTTTAACTTGTCTACCTCTTGCCCGCCTTTCCCGATAATAATACCTGGTCTTGCAGTAGTGATAGTAACGGTTACAAGTTTTAAAGTTCTCTCGATGATTACTCTACTTACACTAGCTTTAGATAAACGCGCGTGAACGTATTTTCTAATCTTATCGTCTTCGGCAAGTTTGTCACCATAATCGTTTCCTCCGTACCAGTTAGACTCCCATCCTCTGATAATTCCTAAGCGATTTCCGATTGGATTTGTTTTTTGTCCCATACTCTTATTAAGCTTGTGTGTTATTGTTGGCTCCTACCACTAATGTTACGTGGTTTGAACGTTTTCTAATTCTGTGTGCACGACCTTGAGGTGCTGGACGCAATCTTTTTAACATAGATCCGCCATCAACTCTTATCTCTTTTACAAATAATTCTGCAGTTTCAACATCGGCATCTTCGTTTTTTGCTTGCCAGTTAGCGATAGCTGATAATAACAACTTCTCTAAACGGCCAGATGCTTCCTTATTGTTAAACTTTAAGATATTAAGTGCATGTTCTACCTTTTCGCCTCTTACTAAATCGGCTACTAAACGCATTTTTCTTGGTGATGTAGGACAGTTATTAAGTTTTGCAAAAGCAACGTGCTTTTTTGCTTCCTTAATAGCGTCTGCCATTTGTTTTTTACGACTTCCCATAGCTTACTACTTTTTACCTTTGTTTTTAGCACCTGCATGTCCACGGAATGAACGTGTTGGTGAAAATTCTCCTAATTTATGGCCTACCATGTTTTCAGTAACATATACTGGAACAAATTGTCGGCCATTGTGTACCGCTATGGTTTGTCCAACAAAATCTGGTGTAATCATACTGGCACGAGACCAAGTTTTGATTACCGTTTTTTTGTTAGCTTCAACATTTGCAGCTACTTTTCTTTCTAATTTATAATGAACGTAAGGTCCTTTTTTTAATGATCTTGCCATGTCTTATTTCTTTCTACGTTCTACAATATATTTATTACTCGCTTTGTTTCTAGAACGGGTTCTGTAGCCTTTAGCTGGAATACCGTTTCTAGAACGAGGATGTCCACCTGAAGATTTACCTTCACCACCACCCATTGGGTGATCAACTGGATTCATTACTACCGGTCTTGTACGTGGTCTTCTTCCTAACCAGCGTGTTCTACCTGCTTTACCGCCAACTAATAATTGGTGGTCTGAGTTAGATACTACACCTATTGTAGCCATACAGTTAACAAGAATTAATCTTGTTTCTCCTGAAGGTAATTTGATAGATGCAAACTTTCCGTCTCTTGCCATTAACTGTGCAAAAGCACCTGCACTACGCGCCATAATGGCACCTTGTCCCGGACGTAACTCTACACAAGAAATAATGGTTCCTAATGGAATTTCACTTAACGGCATCGCGTTCCCAATTTCTGGAGCCACATCTGTTGCACCAGATACTACATTTTGCCCAACCTGAAGTCCATTTTGAGCGATAATGTATCTTTTCTCACCATCTTGATAATTCAATAATGCGATAAAAGCGGTTCTGTTTGGATCGTATTCTATTGAAGCTACTTCAGCAGGAATACCCGCTTTGTCTCTTTTAAAATCGATAATACGATACTTTTTCTTATGACCGCCACCTATGTAGCGCATGGTCATTTTTCCCTGACTGTTTCTACCACCAGACCTTTTGTTCGGAACGAGTAAACTCTTTTCCGGCTTATCAGTAGTTATGGCGTCATACCCATTTACTACTCTAAATCGCTGTCCTGGTGTGATTGGTTTTAATTTTCTTACTGACATTTGTCTTTAATTACATGTTACTGTATAAATCAATCATTTCACCTTCCGCCAGCTGTACAATTGCTTTTTTAACAGCATTTGTTTTACCATTTTGAATACCTGTTTTTGTGTGCTTGGTATTACGATCTGGACGGACATTTATAGTACGAACTTTTTCAACAGAAACGCCATAAGCAGCTTCAACCGCTTTTTTGATTTCTATCTTGTTCGCCTTCGTATTCACTGAGAATGTATAGCAGTTTCTCAACTCGCTTTGAGCTGTCGCTTTTTCTGTGATTATAGGTTTAATTAAGATACTCATGGTTTCTATTTACTTAAATTTGTTTCAATTCCTTCTAAAGCACTTTCTAAAAGCACCACTTGATTGGCGTTTAAAATTTTGTAAGTGCTTAATTCTGAAGCTGTTATAACTTCTGAAGTTTTTAAATTGCGCGATGACAAATATACGTTATTATTTGAGCCACCCAACACAAACAGCGTTTTTTTCTTTTCAAGCTCTAAAGCTTTTAAAACGGCTGTAAAATTCTTGGTCTTTGGAGCATCAAAATTAAAGTCTTCTAAAACCGTAATTGATTTCTCTCCTGCTTTGATACTTAAGGCAGATTTACGTGCTAAACGCTTTAGGTTTTTATTAAGTTTTATGCTGTAATTTCTTGGTCTTGGACCGAACATACGACCACCGCCCTTAAAAATACCAGACTTAATACTACCTGCTCTTGCCGTACCAGTTCCTTTTTGCTTTTTAATCTTACGTGTACTTCCAGAAATCTCAGCACGTTCTTTCGATTTGTGAGTTCCCTGACGTTGGTTTGCCAAATATTGTTTAACATCCAAATACACAGCGTGATTATTAGGCTCAATAGCGAACACTTCGTTAGAAAGGTCTGCCTTTCTACCTGTGTCTTTTCCGTTTATATCTAAAACTGCTACTTTCATTATTTTCTAATAATTACATAAGCGTTTTTGTGACCAGGAACACATCCTTTAACCACAAGTAGATTCTTTTCAGCAACTACTTTTAAAACTCTTAAATTTTGAACTTTCACTTTTTCACCGCCCATGCGTCCTGCCATTTTCATGCCTTTAAAAACACGAGCAGGGTACGATGCAGCTCCAATAGATCCCGGTGCTCTTAAACGGTTATGCTGACCGTGGGTAGCTTGACCTACACCACCGAAACCATGACGTTTAACAACCCCTTGAAATCCTTTTCCTTTAGAAGTTCCTGCGATATCAACGAATTCTCCTTCGTTGAAATGCTCAACAGTGATTGCATCTCCTAATTTGTACTCCTCATCAAAACCTTTGAATTCGACGATTTTGCGTTTTACAGAAGTACCCGCTTTTTTAGCATGACCTAAGTCTGCTTTAGTAGCGCTTTTTTCTGTCGCGTCATCGAAACCTAATTGAACAGCTTTATAACCGTCAACCTCTTTAGTTCTGACTTGGGTAACGATACATGGTCCAGCTTCGATTACTGTACAAGGAATATTTTTCCCGTTTTCATCGAAGATGCTGGTCATACCGATTTTTTTTCCAATTAACCCAGACATATTTATTATTTATTAATTATTACTATTTCGTTGAAAAAAAATTCAACATACTTATTTAAAAAAACTCAGGGTCGAAATACGTTCAACCCTGAATGTATTTTTACCGTTTTTCCCGCGACCGCATCGGTGGGACATGTTTGCAATTCTGAATGCAGAATCCTGAATTTGGAATTACACCTTTATCTCTACTTCAACACCACTTGGTAATTCAAGCTTCATTAACGCATCAATGGTTTTTGATGACGACGAGTAAATATCCAATAACCTCTTATAAGACGATAATTGAAATTGTTCTCTTGATTTCTTGTTTACGTGTGGCGAACGCAATACAGTGAAAATTTTCTTGTGTGTTGGTAATGGTATTGGTCCCGTTACAACAGCGCCAGTACTTTTTACTGTTTTTACAATCTTTTCAGCAGACTTATCCACTAAGTTGTGATCGTAAGATTTTAATTTTATTCTGATTTTTTGACTCATTTTCTTAAGATTTACGATTCAACGCCTTTTGCTGCTTTAATTACTTCTTCAGATATGTTTGAAGGCGTTTCAGCATAGTGTGAAAATTCCATTGTTGATGTTGCACGACCAGAAGACAATGTTCTTAATGTAGTTACATAACCAAACATTTCTGATAATGGCACAGTTGCTTTCACTGTTTTTGCTCCGGCTCTATCGCCCATATCACTTACTTGCCCTCTTCGTCTGTTCAAATCTCCAACAATGTCACCCATGTTTTCTTCAGGTGTAATTACCTCAAGTTTCATAATTGGTTCCATGATTACAGCTTTGGCAGCTTTAGCGGCATTTTTAAATCCTATTTTTGCAGCTAATTCGAAAGATAACTGATCAGAATCCACATCGTGGTAAGATCCATCTGTTAATGTTACTTTCATAGCATCAACTTCGTATCCTGCCAATGGTCCATTTACCATGGCCATTTTGAATCCTTTTTCAATTGAAGGGATAAATTCTTTAGGAACGTTACCACCTTTAATTTCAGATACAAAATCCAACCCAACTTTGCCTTCTTCTGCTGGCTCTAAAGTAAATACGATATCGGCAAATTTACCACGTCCACCAGATTGCTTTTTGTAAACCTCTCGGTGATCAGCGCGTTGTGTAATAGCTTCTTTGTACTCTACTTGCGGCTGACCTTGGTTTACTTCAACTTTAAACTCACGCTTCAAACGGTCAACAATAATATCTAAGTGAAGCTCTCCCATTCCAGAAATAATAGTCTGCCCTGAAGCTTCATCGGTTCTCGCTGTAAATGTTGGATCTTCTTCAGATAATTTGGCTAAGGCCATACCTAATTTATCAACATCTGCTTTGGTTTTAGGCTCCACCGCGATACCAATTACCGGATCTGGGAAGTCCATAGACTCTAAAACAATTGGGTGTTTTTCATCAGACATGGTGTCACCAGTCTTGATGTCTTTAAACCCTACTGCTGCTCCAATATCTCCTGCTTCGATAAAATCGATAGCGTTTTGCTTATTAGAGTGCATTTGGTAGATACGGGAAATACGTTCTTTTTTACCTGAACGGTTATTCAAGATGTAAGACCCTGCGTCTAAACGACCCGAGTATGCTCTAAAAAATGCCAAACGCCCTACGAAAGGATCGGTAGCAATTTTAAAAGCTAATGCTGCAAATGGGTCTTTAACACTAGGCTTACGTATTTCTTCTGCTCCTGTATCTGGATTTGTACCTATTATACTTTCTCTATCCATTGGAGAAGGCAAATAACGACACACGGCATCTAATAAGAACTGCACTCCTTTATTTTTAAATGAAGAACCACATACCATTGGTATAATGGCCATATCCATTACAGCAGCCCTAAGTGCAGCATGCACTTCATCTTCTGTAATAGAATCTTCATCTTCCATAAATTTTTCTAATAAATCCTCATCGTAGCTAGCTACTTCCTCGATTAATAAAGCACGATACTTACGCACCTCATCTTTCATGTCTTCCGGAATTGGCACAACATCGAAAGTAGATCCGAAATTGTCATCATGCCATACAATAGCTCTGTTTTTAACTAAATCTACGATACCCTTAAAATCCATCTCATCACCAATGTTCAATACAATTGGTACTGCGTTGGACTTCAACATATCTTTTACTTGCTGACAAACACCTAAAAAGTTAGATCCTTGACGATCCATTTTATTAACAAAACCAATTCTTGGTACTTTATAGTTGTCTGCAAGTCTCCAGTTAGTTTCAGATTGTGGCTCAACACCATCAACCGCACTAAATAAGAATACTAAACCATCTAATACACGTAACGAACGGTTAACTTCAACCGTAAAATCAACGTGACCAGGGGTGTCAATAATATTAAAATGGTAATCTTGAGCATCTGCGGTTGGCTCACCATTTTCTTTAGGGAAGGTCCAATCGCAAGTTGTAGCTGCCGAAGTAATAGTAATACCTCTTTCTGCTTCTTGCTCCATCCAGTCCATTGTAGAAGCACCATCGTGAACTTCTCCAATTTTGTGTGAGACTCCCGTATAAAATAGAATTCGCTCTGTTGTGGTTGTTTTACCAGCATCAATATGAGCTGCAATTCCTATGTTTCTTGTAAGTTTTAAATCTCTTGCCATATCGTAAATTAGAATCTAAAGTGAGAGAATGCTTTGTTAGCTTCAGCCATTTTATGAGTATCTACTCTTTTCTTAACTGCTGCCCCTTCTTCTTTAGCTGCTGCCAAAACCTCTGAAGCTAAGCGTAAAGCCATTGATTTTTCGTTTCTTTTTCTCGAATAGGTTATTAACCATTTCATGGCTGTAGATACTTTGCGATCTGGACGAATTTGCATTGGGATTTGGAATGTGGCACCACCAACACGACGGCTACGTACTTCTACGTGAGGCATCACATTTGATAAAGCGTCTTTCCAGATTTCCAAAGCTGTTTTTTCTTCGTCAGTTTTTTTCGAATCTACAATATCAATTGCATCGTAGAATACTTTAAAAGCGACAGACTTTTTTCCGTCCCACATCATCATATTAACGAAACGTGTTACTAACTGGTCGTTAAATCGTGGATCCGGTAAAAGCGGTCTCTTTTTTGCTGCTCTTTTTCTCATGTCTTCTTCTTAAAGTTTTTTAATTACTTTTTAGGGCGTTTTGCACCATACTTAGATCTACGTTGCGTTCTGCCAGAAACACCTGCTGTGTCTAAAGCACCACGTACAATGTGATATCTAACTCCTGGTAAATCTTTTACCCTTCCACCTCTAACCAATACTATC